>WGMX01000012.1 GCA_016124855.1 Anaerolineaceae bacterium
CACATCGGGAATATAGCGCCGGTGTAGGGTCATGCTGCTAAACCTCCTCGGGTCAGGTTGAGACACAAAATAGGCTCTCTCTCAGTCCTATTTTCGCTCACAATCCATCCTACGTCGATTCGCCAACAGCATCCGTCACAACTGTCACAGCCCATGAATTCGGCTTTTAGCTGCCACAAACGTGTGGCGATGCCCCGCACGCGGCGCTGCACGGTCAATGTGCTGCTGCCGCTGATCAACCAGCCGTCTTCTTTCAACTGGGCACCAATAGCCGGGGTGTTGAAACGGATAGGCTGTACCCGCATCACCGCGCGATGGGCCACATCCGGCAGCAAATAAACGAAGCCTTCATCCAGATAGCCGACAATGGTGGTCCCCGGTCGCGGCTCCTCCGGTTCACGCATATCGCTGGCCAGCATGAGTTCACCGCTGGCGAGCAGCTGGGAGAGCGTGTCGATGAAAATCTGACCGGCACGCTCCTGCTGCACGCCTTTCACTGTCTCAACGATGCTGTCCTGCCAGCGGGGTAAGTAGTCGTCACACTCATGCTCTGCCAAAAACTTGCGTAGCATCTGGTAAGTCGTCACCAGCACGGCCCAGTTGTGAACCATGCGTCCGGTATTCGCCTGCCGTCCCATCTGGCTCTGAAGCTGAACCCGGTAGCTTCTGGCATTGGTGTCAAAGCGAGAAGCCAATTCTTTAGTGAGCGTATCGGCATCCGCCTGTCTGGCGATCCACTGGATGAAGTGGGTGGTGAAAGCGGGCAGCTCGTCACGGAGCATATCGAGCTGTGCGAGGGCGGCACCACCAGGATCGCGCTTCTCCCACGGCGGAATCTCAAGGACCAGCATCCGCGATAGAATCGACGCTTCTCCTTCCATAGTGGTTTCGCCGGTGGAGAGGAGCAGTCCCCGGCAGGGTTTTTCATGCCGCAGCTTGGCCTCACGGGTCAGCCTACCCCGCCCCATGCCCCGTGAATAGCTCTGGAGAAAACGGGTAAAAGTACGCTCATCGGCATAGACCGACTTGTAATCGTCGACCCAGAACAGGGTATCAGCCAGTGCGTTGCCCAGCACCTCGACCGTGTTGACCGTATCGCCCCACTGGCCGGGCGGCGTGTCACGGGTGAAACGGCCGTAGAAGCTGGTCAGCAGAGCGGCAATCTCTGACTTGCCGCTGCCGGATGTCCCGACCAGATGGATGGCTGGTCGGGTGGCTGCGGCAGGAAAGAAGCGCTGGATGATGGGCAGCAGCGCAAAGGCAATTAACGTGGGTGCCAGATGGGGTGGCAAGACCGTCACCGCTGCTTGAAAGGCGGCCAAACCGTTGTCCCAATCGGCCATACGCATCCGGTAATCCCGCAGGCGGTTTTCCAGTTCAACTTCCGGAGGCTCAGTGATCTGCCCCGCGGCATTAATGCTTATGTCCGGTGACACATAGACCCACTGGTTGTTGATCTGCGTCCAGCCCATGAAGCGGTAGGTCTTCCGGCGTGGATAGGTTCCTGAGAGTGACAGAAGCGCCGAGGGCAGGTGGCGGTTCATCCCCGCCCGAACAGTGAAGCTCTCTCCGGCATGTCCGGCGATGAAGCGCTGCAGCGCATTCGGATCGCCAAAGAGTTCGCTGGGTACGGAAATGCTCAAGGTTTCCTCACCGCAGACCAGCTCGAGAGCGGTGAGGTGCTCGACCTGACCATCGTCATCCATGCGGGAAGTCCGTTCGAGGATCCTTCCCGCCCACCCGGCAATCGTTTGACGGGTCGTCCCGCGCTCGGTTTGTTTTTCAAAGACCATGCTGCCATCGACGATGAGATAGGCTTCAGCGGAAGGCGCAGCCGCCGCCCGATCTAAAGCCCGCTTCGCCTGACGGTACAACCGGTCAAGGTCAGCCAGTTTCAAGCCATCGGCGCACAGGACTTTGAGGCGCTGGCGCTCAACTGCCCACTCCACCGCATTCAGCGGGGCGCAGGCGGTGACTGCCGCGCTGATCTGATCCATGGTAGGACGGTCGTGTTCCGTTTCCTGCTGGCCGAACCGGCTGACGAGATCCTCCACCTGCTGGTGTGCGGTTTCTCGGGGTTCGGGAAGTGGGTCACGTGGACTGCGGCTGTAAACGCTGCGGATGGTCGCCAATGCTTCTCGTTCGCTGCTGCCGTCAGCGACATGCCGGGGTACGAGCAGCTGTTCTGCTTCAGATGGACTGTGTCCCGCATCGCGCAGCTGGCAGGCGGCTGAGAATAATTCGGCATTCCGGTTACCTTGTTTCGCTCCGGAGGCCAGATACTGTTCAGTGCGGGATGGCAGTGGATGTCGTCCGTTTGTGTTGAGTGTAATAACATCCATCCTGCCGATTTTCTCGGACTTTGGCGGATGACTGTCCAGCCACTCAAACGAGTCGAGCGCATACCGCCGGTCGGGATGGCATTCGACAATACTGACTACAACGCCGCCTCTTTCAGGCTTGGTATTGATCGAATCAGGCAGGCGCATCACGGAAGCGGCGGATTTCACATAGTGGTCATCCCCACCGAGTGAAGCAAATAGCCCACGCAAAATTGCAGCCAACTTCTGCCGGTCCGTATCTTTCTCAAGTAGAAAAGGTTTTTCCAGCAGCCAATAGCCGTGCCAACCACCGCCACTATCAATGATGAAAGATGGTATGAGGTCGAAGGAACGTAGTTTGGACAATCCCTTCTCGCGAAGCTGTTCGTTTCCATCACAGTCAATGTCGATCCACAACGCGGGAGCCAGCGCTGCGGCTTCCGCTTTTCCCTGCTTTGCCCTGCGTAAACAGGGGGCAAAATACAGCCCATATCCTTCGTGATTAAGCCGTTCAGCCTGTTTGAAGATGGCTGCCATCTCAGATTTATTCCCTATCTGTCCCCAGAGTGACCGCACCTCACCGGTAGTCGGGTGAATGCAGCGCAGCTCAAGGTATAGATCATCCGGACTCGTTTCGTACAGGGCAGTCAAAAATGCGCGGCGATCTGCATGAGGCACAGGGGTATTATTCGCTTGGTCAACCGTTTCATTCACTGTCATATGAGTTTGCTTCCTTCTTCCTGCCTGCTCCAAAGAGAACACAAAGCTGCTGTATGGCTCTGTAAGCCCGCTTAACTAAAGTTCAAAGTTGGGTGAGGTGTCGAATGATGGAGATCGCCCCAGTTCCGTTATCACTTCATCGCGTTGATCGTCACTCATCTGCCTGAGCATGTCTGTGAGTGACTTCAGTTTGTCCATAGTGCCATCCATTTCTTGAGCGAAATACTTAGCGATAAACGCTGCCTGTTCATGGGACAATCCGGACACCAGCGGACGAAACTCGAGCAGGATGGCATCAGAATCGTCCCGAGATGAAGTTGGATAGAAGCGGTAGAATCCGAGCGCTGTGGTTTGCTCGTCGGTTCGCCGTGTCCCGCACCACAGATCCCACCCCTCGCCTTGTTCGTCGATCATTTCGCCATGCGGTTCATCTGCGACAATCTGGCGCTCTTGTTCACGCACTTCGGCTAATGCGTCATAGCGCTGCTCCCAGTCGAGGCCCACATAGCGCTCCATCAAGATGTTCATGTTCTGCTCAGTGACCTGATGCAGCAGGTCGACATGATTTTCTTTGCTGTTGCGGCTGAAAAACAGCGGCACACGCTCACCATGCGCCTCGTCATACACCGTCCCCGGCAGGACAACGTGGGTATGTGGGTCATGTGCCCCCGGCGCTTGCGGATCATCGGTCAGCCGGTGGTGTAAAACGAAAGAAAACTCCACGCCTGTATCCAACCCACGCGCATCAAAGAAGTCCTCAACCACGCTTTCAGTCAATTCGTGCACGAACGGCTCACGATCCTCCGGTGGCACCATCCCGATCAGATCAGGCGACGGGTTGATGACCAGACTGAAAGCCAATACATGTTCGCTTTTGAGATCATCACAGTGATGAGCAATATCTGCTACCGAACCACCCATCCCATGATCGACCCAGCGTTCCTGTCCAGCAGGATAGCGGGCAGCTTCATCTCGACTTTCCCGATAGGTCAAATACCGCAGCAAATTCTTCGACTGTTTGGCACCATCGTCAGACGGTTTTTTGTACTGCACATTGGCCACACACATCTGTTTGCGATCCATCTCTTTACTGCCCCTCGCGTCGACGGCGGATACTGTTAACGAAGTCCGTGAACTGGGCAGTCAAAGTCTCTAGTTTCGCGTCCAGTGCATCCACTTTGGACTCGATGCCTTTGGCAATCGCCCGACGCGACCCCGGCAAATCTTCCTGCGCGGCCAGATAGTAGTTGACGGCATCGCGCAGCAGGTCGTTCTTGCTCACAAAGTGACCCACGCGGCTGCGCACATTCCTTAGTTCCTCAAGCCGCCGCATCTGATTCGGTGTCAGGTTGACGGTCATGCGTTCACTGTAGGGATTGGGTTTCTTTTTCATTCAACTTGTCCTTCCTCAATAGAGGCAACTTGAATAGCTTTGCGGAACTTCGCGGTTGGGCGGAAGCGGACATAAATGCGCTTCAAGGTCTTGGGTGCCCTTGAACCATATTTCTGCTGGAGGCGCTGCTGGACCGTGCCACCACTATGGAAGTTCTGCACCTCGACCACCAGTTTGCCCAGATCGGCTACCGTTACGGTCTGACCGGGCTGTGCCAGTTCCTCCAGCCAGAGTTCGGTCATGACTTCTAAGACTTCGGCCACGTCACGTCTCTTCAAACGCGGCAGCCGTTTACTGATTTCCCGGATTGTCTGACGATGATTCATGCTCTACTTACTCCCTAGATCTTGATGGCAAACGGCCTAAACCAACTTCATGCACGGTTCGCAAGCATTTCGGCTGCGGGTGCGTTTGGTGGTCGCAGTGGATCGCGACCACGGGAGTGGCGGCACTCCAGTGCTGCTACTCCCATGCGGCGGACGCAGGCCGCTGCATCCAGCCCTCCGGCGCATGAGGAGCCAGCGCATTTAGCTGGCTTGCTACGAGGGGGAGGCATGTGCGCTCAGCGGACAGGTCTTGCCCTCGTAGCGTTTCGTTGCAGCGCCTCGACGCTGCAACGGCATGGCGCAGCCATGCGGGATTTGTCTGACACGCTTACCAGCGGGCTTTCTTCATACGGCTTTCGCGTCGGACGACATCCTCGTTTTCGCTTTGTCTGACAACCGTGCCATCGGGCGAACGGCTGTTGGGTGGAACTCCCCCGGTCACGACGACCTGTTGTATGACACGCTCGACGTAGCCCGGTAAATCCATCAGTGCGGTTCGGATCCAGTTGGTATCGTCACACATCTGCGTGAACCGCCCCGGATCGAAGGGCTGTGGCATATTGCGCGGGTAGATCGGGCGGTAGCCTCCCTGATTGTGGTCAATGTAATCCCGCATCAGGTCTTTCATCACCGCATTCCGGCTGCCGCGCGGCACGCTGTTCCACCATGCGATCAGATCGGCGTCCTCGCTGTAGGTCATTTTGACGGTAGCGGTTGCCCGTTTTTGCTTGGCCATTGGCTTTTTTCCTTCACTGGCTGACCGAATCAGTCCGAATCCTGTCCGACACTGACCGACTGCCGCTACTCCGTTTGACGGGCAGCGAACCGTGCGTAATTGAGATATCCATAGGCGTTCGCCAGCTGTGCTCCGGATACCAACTGTGCTTGCGGATAAGCCGCTCGAATGTCATCCACCACAAAAGCCGCACCACCGCCCGACAGGTAAAGCACATCCACCGTCGTCCCACGCTGCCATTTCTCGCTGATTAAATTGAGAGTTGCACTGCGGAGTGGTGCCAGCGCATCTTGAACGATGTCGCGGTAATCCACCGGCTGGCCATTGGCATGAAAGATCCCGGTTCGCAGAACTTCTTCAACAATCTTGAAGGGCATCTTCTCCCGGTAATCGCGCTCCAGTGCGGCGGCAATCCGTTCTTGTGCGGTATACACGCCGCTCTCGACGCTGCCACTTTCTGAATCGACATACTCGCCTTCGTCATCCAGCGCCAGATCAACCGTGTAGGTTCCTACGTCACAGACACCGGTGCGGCGGTAAGCATGATGGCGGTTGACCTCGCCAGTGTCAGTTAAAGTCATGGCAAATATCGTGCCGTAAGGCTGTGGCATGACCATGACTTCGGTGATGTTGGCAATCAGGTCGGCGGTGTCGGTTTTGATGAGGTGTTTGCCGAGCAGGGAGGCTTTCAGTTCAGCTGCATCGCGCATGTGATCGGTGGGCAAACCCGTTGCAATGCGGATATGGATGATGTCACGGTTCCACATCCCCTGCATCAGCTTACCAATCGCCACTTTTGCCAGACGCAGCCGGAAGGCATTGCCCATCGTGCTTTCGTTGGCCGTTCGCCCACGCAGGCGCAGCAGTTCACCCGTGGGAAGTTGAGCCAATGCCAGATCGCCAACGAACCAATTGCCTTCATCATCGGTGATCTGATCTCCCGGATGCCGCTGCGCCAGATCTTCCTGCTGAAACTTGATCTCACGGGCGTGACCTGTAACCGATGGGAACATCACCACTTGATCGCTGGTCACGGCCTTGACTACACCATAGCCAATGTCCAGACCAATGGTGAGGGTACTGCCCGGAAGGGCATTCTTGGTCGCGTTGCGCTTACTCATGGCTCTTCTCCTGAAGGTCAAAGGTCGGCAGCGCCTGCGGCTTGTGTGTCTCGCTAATGGGGATGAGAAGCCGATCCAGTGCCTGCCGGATGACTTCACCGGCACGGCGGTAGCGCAGCGATGGTATCAAGGCTTGATAAATGGCGGCTTCGCGGGGATCGTCGAGGTTGAGATGGAATTCAATTCGCTTAATCATAGGGACCTCCTAATGGTACGGACTCTGAACGGACAGATGAAAGAAAAAAAGAGAGGGGTTACGCACTCTCACGCTACCTCTGATATAGAAATAGATTCCGAAAATTCGACACTGAAACTATCCGACTGCGATTTTTCTTCGCCAATACGAATGAGTTGTGCAATGAGATCAACATTAGCTTTGAGTGCTTCATCTATACTGGCATAGCGCCACAATCTAGGATCATTACTGGTCTGCATCGGAATAGAGTTAGGTTTTTGACTATGTTGTTTCACTATTTACTCGCTCAAATAAACCCTATTCGTTTTTCAGAGCGAATAACTGGCAAAAATATAGAGGCAAAAGCCTCTGAATAAATCGCTCTATAAAACGAGATACGTTATTTAACGCATTGTAAAATAGTTTTGATAGTTCTGTCAATAGGTCGAGCAGCAAAGTTGTATAATGTTCGGTAACAAGACTTATCGCGTATCAGGATGTTCAAACTAAATGGATTCTTCAGCGAATACACTAGGTAAATTCGTTTCAGACCTCATGAAAAAACATAACCATAACAATAGTTCGCTTGCCGCTGTCGCAGGCGTATCTGAGTCAGTAATTCGCAACTTGTTAAAACATGGAATTGAAACCCGTGTCAAAGATCCTGATCCGCGCACGCTTCGCCGTGTTGCAGATGCTCTGGATGTAGACGCAATCATGCTATTTCGATTGGCGGGTTATATTCCCCCACAATCCAACTCTAACTCGGTAAGAGCAGAATACTTAGCCGATGCTTTTGATGAGCTGCCGCCTGAAAAACAGGATGCAGTTTTAGGTGTACTTGAAGCGATGAGTAGCAAAAGCAGTCGAAAATCTACGATTCGAAAGATGCGTGAAGAACCGGATAATCCTTTGACTGGGTTTGATCTTGTTAATCCAGGAATAACTCGACTGATGGCAAATCAACTTATGGCTCACTATCAGATGACGGATCCGTCGGATACAGATCGAATTGAACCAGATGTGTTTATTATCAATAACAAGTGGAAAGATATACCTTCGAAAGCACAAGAGCGGATCAAAGCTTTAATTCGCCACAAACTGTCACTCAACTACATACCAACAATGGTTGACCCAGAATTGCGAGATTGATTATCCTCAAGAATTACTAAGACCTCCCTGAAATACCATTGGGTTATAGCACTCTTTCACTATAGTGGTCTAGCCCATAGCATGAGTACAATCTTGAAAAGCTCACTATTAATCACTGAACGAAATATCACAAATCGTCAGTAACACTCTATAAGTGTTTTCTTGCAATTTATGGAGACACAACCAATGTCGGATAGCCATTATCTCCACCTCCTTCGATTTGACTGCCCACTCCCACCGGGTACACATGTTGTCCTATACACAAGAGACTCAGGCGGTGATGAACAAGATAAAAGCATAGTTCAGCAAAACGAAGCTGCTCAAGAATATTGCCAGCATTTCGGCCTAGTTTTGGAGCATGTTTATTGTGATGAAGCAGAAAAAGCAACTGAGGTAGAAAAGCGCGACCAGTTCACTGCTATGATGACTGATTTACGCCAACGGTTCTCAATTGTCTATGATCCAACCAAACGTGACCAGCGGGCAAAAGAAAAACCTTTCGGCATACTCTGTTGGAAATCAAATCGATTAGGGCGTGACTTACTTCATACCCGACATGTCAAATCTGACTTGCGACTGCGCGGACTAACAATAGTGAGTCTTGTTCCCGTGGTTGAAACTGGAAATTCAGGTCTTGATGCTTTAATTGAGACCTTTTATGAGTATCAAGACCAACAGCTTCTACAGGAAATATCTGACAATGCGCGTCGTGGCTTAGCGCAGCTAGTCAGTCTAAGAGATACCGATCCTGAGTTCCAAATACACAACCCCAACTGGGTATCGACGGGTGCTTATCTTGGCATTATGCCGGGTGGAGTGCCTATCGGATTTAAAGCAGAAAGAATTACCGTAGGTGTTTATAAACGCAAAAATGGCAAGTCAGGCGGAGAACCTCGAGTCGTTCAAAGAATCGTTCCGGATCCTGAGTTATGGGAACGTTGTCGACTTGCTTGGCAAATGCGACATGATGGTGCATCTATCCGTGACATTATGGATGCCACCCATCTCTACAAGAACGTGAGCGGTTTCGCCTCCTTCTTCAAAAATCTGGTTTATACAGGAACGATTGAATATGGTGGTCAGCGGATCACCGATTTTGTCCCAGCACTTATTCCAATGGAATGGTGGGAGCAAGAACAGAGGCAAAAAACAGAACGTAGTAAAAAAATGCGTGGCGACAAGATGGATAAGAATCTTGAACCGAGACGAGTAGGTGGAAAACACCTTCTTAGTGGCATTTTATATTGTGGACAGATTGAAGGCGTAGAGCATCCGATGCTAGCTGACTTCATACCTGCCAAAAAAGGGCAACGGGGACATTGGGATTTCTACATTTGCTCAATGAAGAAAAACTCGCGTGATCACAAATGTGATGCAAAACGAATCGGTGCACGCATATTAGAGCAGAGCGTCATTGATGCACTTGTCGATCACGTTTTAACTATGGATAACTTACGACCACTGGCAGAAACAATAGCCCGGCAGGTCAGGGAAACAAACACCGATGCCAGCATAAGAATAAGCGCTATTCAAGCTGAGCTACAGCAGGTTGACCGGCAAATCGATAACCTGCTCAGTGCAATTGAAAATATGGGTTTATCACCGAGTCTGAAAGAAAAACTAACAAAGCGAGAAGCCGAAAAAGAACAGCTAAAATCTCAAGAATCACATCTGAAGAAACTCATTGTGAAAATCATCGACATTCCACAAGTGACAAACGAAATGATTGAAGAATGGATAGTCCATTTACGGGATGGATTGAAGAATGCGGAACTCGAAATATCACGGCGTACACTTCGTCAATTTGTTAGTAAAGTGGTGGTTAAAGATGGAAAAGGAACGATTTATTACACGTTCCCGGTGGGTTCTGGAGATACAAAACGTTTAGGTCTAGGAAAAGGGGATATGGACCCGAGGGGATTCGAACCCCTGACCTCTACAGTGCGATTGTAGCGCGATCCCAACTTCGCTACGGGCCCATTATGTGGCATTCTAGTCGTAGAGAGGAAGTGTGTCAAGATTAAACACACCTCCCCAAGTGAACATTACCGCTTATTCTTCGCGGCGCAGCATCGGGTACAGAAGCACGTCACGGATGCTGCGTTGATCGGTGAGGAGCATGACCAAGCGGTCGATACCCATGCCGAAGCCACCGTTGGGCGGCATACCATAACGCATGGCGCGTAAATAATCTTCGTCGAGCGGTGTTTCGTCATCTTCACCGGCACGGAAAGTCTTCGCCATATCGAGGAAGCGGGCTTCCTGATCGCGGGGATCATTGAGTTCGGTGAAGGCATTGGCGAATTCCATGCCAGCGATATACAGTTCCCAGCGTTCGACGTGCATATCATCGTATTCGACCTTCTTGGCGAACGGCGAAATATCACGTGGATAATCCATGATGAAGGTCGGTTGAATCAACTTGGGTTCGACGCATTCACCCAACAAATGCTCGACCAACTTACCCCAAGGTTGACCCGGTTTGACCTCGATACCAGCTTTCTTAATCGCCACTTCGAGTGATGCAGCATCTTGATAATCCATGTAGTCGATGCCGGATTCTTCCTTGATGGCATCACGCATAGTGATGCGTTTCCATTTGGGAGTCAGGTCAATGTCTTTACCTTGATAGTTGATCTTAGTCGTACCATTGACCGCTTGGCAAGCCTCCGCGACATAGCGTTCACAAAGATCAGCGACACCGTTGTAATCAATGTACGCCTTGTAAAACTCCAGCATCGTGAACTCGGTGTTGTGCTTGAAGCTGACACCTTCATTGCGGAAGTCACGTCCGAGTTCATACACTGCGTCATAACCACCGACCAGTAAGCGCTTCAAATACAACTCGAAGCTAATCCTCAAATACAAATCCTGATCGAGTTGGTTGTGATGGGTGATAAACGGACGTGCGGCTGCACCACCGTAAAGCGGCTGCAAAATCGGCGTTTCGACCTCAAGGAAGCCTTCGTTATCAAAGAAATTGCGTACGGCCTTGATGATCTTGGCACGTTTGATGAACACATCACGAACACCAGTGTTCACTGCCAGATCAGCATAGCGTTGGCGATAGCGGGTTTCAACCGAACTAAATTCACCGAACTCAACCACTGTACCGTCGTCTTGAACCTGCTGTTTGATGACCGGCAGCGGACTAAGCGACTTGGCCAGCAGCGTCAGCTCGTGAACCAAAATACTCGTTTCACCGGCTTTGGTACGCATCATCGTGCCTGTGGCCTGCACGAAATCGTCGGTATCAATCAGCTTTTCTTTGACGAGGTTGTAAACCGCTTCATCCATATCATTGACGCGTAAGAATAGCTGAACACGGCCATGTTCATCCTCGATATGCAAGAATGACAGCTTGCCTTTGATATTCACACGGCGGATGCGACCACAAACGGTGACTTCGATACTTTCAGCCGCCTCGAGGTCAGATGACTCAAGTGCATCATAGGCAGCGATGGCCTGTGCGCTGGTATGAGTACGCTGGACACGGCGTGGAAAAGTTTCAACGCCACGATCTTCTAACGCTTGAATCCGTTCAAGGCGTTCCTGTTCGAGTTTGTTCGGTTGCCACATGGGTGATATTTGACCTGAATCGTTGTATATAAACATAAAGGCTTGCGGTCGGCAAGCCTCTACAGTCTATCATATTCATCTGTAATCGTCAGGATTCAATGTAGGGGTCTATGCAATCGACTTAATCACGAAAACAACTTCACCATCTGGTGCTTTAACCTTGACATTGTCACCGACTTTTGAACCCAGCAAAGCACGTCCAAGCGGACTTTCAATCGAAATTTTACCTTCGCGGGGGTTAGCTTCTGCCGAACCAACCAGCCGGTAGACTTCTTTTTCTTTGCTGCCTTTTTCAATGACCGTGATCGAAGCACCGAGTTCGACCTTGTCCTTCTTGCCAGTAGTGGTCTCAATAATTTCAGCCGACGTGATAATCATTTCGAGCCGTTGAATTTCACCTTCGACAAAGGCCTGTTCATTTTTCGCGTCTTCATACTCGGCATTTTCGCTGAGGTCACCACCTTCAGCCAATGCTTGACGCAGTCGTTCAGCCACTTCAGCCCGTTTTTGCTCGGTCAAATACTTCAACCGGGCTTCCATTTCGATTAGGCCTTCTGGCGTTAAATATTGCACATCATTCATACAAACTAACCTCACATTTCCGCAGTGAAATAGCCCTAAAATATAAAAACACAGCTAACTGGCTGTGCCTAAATAGTACGTTCCTCATGATTCGAGAGTGGGGCGGAACGCGGTAATATGCGCTATGGTACTTAATATAACACATGAGATTAAAAATGTAAAGATTTTACCCGTTGACGGATGGCGAAAACGGGTTTATGGGGAGTTGCAAAATGCAAGTGACAAGCTGCAAGAGCAAGGCAAATGCGATTAACCACATAGGCACAGAGAAAAGAAGAAAGGTAAGGGAGCGTATGTGCCACATAAACAGGGGGTAAGAGGCCGTTTTGCGGAGAAGCTGAGGATTTTTGAGGGAGCAAAATTGAAAAACACCTGTTTTGCGGGTGAAGCAGGAAAAATACCTTGACCTGAATTTGTGAACCTTGCCCTTGAATTCCCAAATCGAATTCAAGTGTCTATTGAGGCCATTTGAGGTGCCTCATAGCACCTCACTATGCCTTTCTTCAATTCTCAAAACCATTATCTGTCTTACTTGCGCGGCACTGTAACAATGACCATGCCTGTACATGAACCACCTTTGCCATCATTTGCGCTGAAAGCAATGGTGTAAATCCGTCCTGTTCCCTTCGGATTGCGTTCGGCTCGTAGCCATGCCGTTTGGGTTCCGATCCCGAAGCTGTCGGGGTACAAATCTCCGCGAAAAAGACCGCGATTTGCTTCATTTTGCATAATATTGGTAATGGTTACTTCAACACGATCATGATCTGCGTCTGTGATGCCACGAATTCGAACTGGGATAATCAGTAAATTGATTGGCGGCCAGATAACGCGGATTGTTGGACGCGCGCCTGAACAATCAGGTGCGTGGTTGCTCACAATAGCGCTTACGCTAATGGTCACCTTCGCACTAGCACACAATTTGTTCGTGTCGCAAATCTGGTAAGTGAAGCTGTCCGTGCCGCTAAATCCCTTGTTCGGTGTATAAATGAACGAGCCATTTCCGTTATTAAACAAAGTTCCGTTAGCTGGATTTGTGAGCACACTGATGCTGTTCGGATTCAGGTTCCCATCGGGATCATTATCGTTAGTTATAACATTGATTACGACTGCCGAACCAGATGGTGTAGTAGCCGTATCATCATTAGCGACAGGTGGACTACCGGGTGACATAATTGCAACTGTTACCTTCGCGCTGTCGCACAAACCTTCGGTATCGCAAATTTGATACGAAAAGCTGTCGCTGCCAACGTAGGTGTTATCAGGAATGTAGTGGACAAATGTGTCGAGTCTGGAAGCTGTTCCGTGAGTCGGATTGGTCAATATAGTAATGCTTTTGAGATCAAGATTTCCATCAGGATCGGTGTCATTTCCAGCCACATCTATCCCAATATCGAAACCGGGAATTGTACTGTCCTCATCATCGTTTGCAACCGGCGGACGATTGGTGGCTTTTACATCAATCGTGATGCTAGCGGTTGCACACAGATTGGTCGTATCGCATATGCGATACGTCAATATCTCTTGCCCAACAAATCCGCCAGTTGGCACGTAGCGATACATACCTTCGCCCGTTGCTGTCAAAGTGCCGTTGGTGGGCGAGTTAAGAATAGTCAAACTCTTCAAATCAAGGTTGCCATCGGCGTCAGAAATGAGGTTGGTCAACCCAAAATCAACCCCATTTTCATCTGAGACAGCGTGCAGATCAGTCGCAATTGGCTGATGATCGACATGAAAAACCTCAATAGTTACATTTGCGCTGGCACAATGATTTCCAAAATCACATATCTGATAAGTAAAACTATCAAACCCAAGGAATCCGTCATTGGCTTTGTATGAAAAAGTGCCATCGCTGTGCGGAAACAGCGTACCGTTGCTGGGGTTAGTAAGTGCGGTTACGCTTTCCGGATTAAGGTCGCCATCGGGATCAGAGTCATTGAGCGCAACATTGAGTGTATTGCCAACCCCTTCCTCAATTCTAAACGAGTCATCAATAGCAACTGGTGAGCTGAAAATAGGTCCGACCTGTATCGTTACCTTCGCGCTAGCGCATAGACCACCACTATCGCAGAGTTGGTAGGTAAAACTATCTATTCCGTTGAAGCCAGCATTGGGTGTATAAGTGAATAATCCTCCTGATCTGTAGACGGCTACTCCATTACTCGGATTCGAGATCACACTAAAAGTATGAGTATCAGGATTGAAAATAGTAACATCGTCAGGATCGGAATCGTTACTCGATACTTGGATGTTCACTGCTGCGTTTGTCGCTGTATTGGCTGAGTCGTCATTCGCAACCGGTGGGCGATTGGGCGGCGAAACCTGAATGGTGACTGGGGCAGCGGCACTGCACAAATTAGTTGTGTCGCACACTTGATAAGTGAAACTGTCAATGCCACTAAAACCGTTATTCGGTGTATAGACAAATGTCCCATCATTATTATTGGTGACTGAGCCGTTTGCGGGATCCGAAACAACTGCCGTACTAGCGGGATTAAGGTTGCCATCTGAATCAGTATCATTCAGAAGAACGTTAATTGTAACTGCCGTTTGATAGGGTGTTATGGCAGAATCACCGGTTGCAAAGGGTGCAACCGGTGTTCCGACCTTCTCACCGGTAGAGCAGTTAAATGAAAAAGTCTCGCTATCCAAATCGCTGCTATTTGGCTGTGTTCCTAATTGAACAGTAACCGTCAGAATGCTTCCTGCCATAGTACCGGGTGGCGCAAAATATTGGTAATTTTCAGTGTGTGTACCGGCACCGTAAGATGGATAAGTATTATTACTAATTCCGGATAGTGTGTTCGAAATCCATCGATTGTCTAAACCATCAATGGTGAAGGTAACCGCCAATCGACCGTCAGAACTGCCATTCGGACTATCACAGACTGGCACACTAACCACCACATTATCAATCGAGTTTGATTGTGCTGCTGTCGGACCACTGACTGGTAATAAGGCAATAAGCAACAACAAACAAATAACTAATATTTTCCGTCCTAATGGCATATTAAAACTCCAAAACAATTTGCGGATTTTATCTATTAAAAAAGTAAATTAGGATGCCTTGCGAATACCTAAAGGCGATTATGTGCGTACGTATTCTCTACAAGCAGCGAAGCTAATCGCCATTGCAACCCCAAATTTGCCTAAGGCTGTTACCTGTTGACCATTTTCAAACTCAATTAGAAAAAATAAATTATTAGGCTAATAGTTAGCACTATTTAGTGTATTAAACATAATCAAACAGGATATTAAGCGGCGAACGCAGCGGCATCACCAGCGATCCCAATACCTACAGCGACGACGAACGATACATCGTCAACCTCATCGAGCGCGTCACCCGTGTCAGTATCGAAACAGTGGCGATTGTGAACGCGCTGCCGCCTATCAATTAACGGCATTGGCTCCCCTCTGCCATGCAATGGAGAGGGGTTGGGGATGAGGAGGATAAATGAGCAAGCCCAACTACAAACCACCTTTCGCACAAACTTATACCACCACCGAATTGTGGGATGCCCTAAAACCGCTAGCAAGGCAAATGCGGCACGAGCCAACCCCTGCCGAGAATGTTTGTGGGCGCTCATCCGCAATCGAAATCTAGCGGGCTTCAAGTTCCGCCGCCAACATCCGATTGATCGCTTCATTGTTGATTTCTTTTGTGCAGAAGCCTATCTCGTCATCGAGGTAGACGGTTCTATTCATGATTACACGCACGATGAAGATGCGCTTAGGACGGCATTTCTGGAAAGCCGAGGGCTGCGCGTCTTGCGTTTCTGTAATGACGATGTGCTAGAACATCTGGCGGAAGTGCGTGAACAAATTGAGAGGGCGTTGAATAGTCCACAAATCCTCACCTCCATTGCATGGCAGAGGGGGAATTCAAACAGGGCTTTTCTATGCGGTTTCAAACCATCTTATAACTTGACTTTACGCTCATATGTTCTATACTGAGATGATGATATGTTGTCTTTTGCACTTTCTTGGAACTTGAAACTTGCCACTTGAGATTACCCGAATGGCAATCTTGGCATCGGACACAAACCGCCACTTTGCCGCGTTTCCAGCCGGGGCATCCGCCGAATCAGCATCAATTTCGCCACAAAAGCGCCGTTTAAATGGCAAAATGGCCAATAAAAAAAGCGGTGAACAGTTGTCCACCGCTTTTGACTCAGCACTCAAAACCAGCGCTTAAACGCTCTGAACCTGTTCCTTCAAATCCGCGAGGCTGACCGCGCCCTCCGTCCAGACTTTCAGCGCGAACAAATCACGCGGATCGCCCTGCACCTGCTCGACTTGCAGCGTGTGATCGCCGTAAAACGCGCTCAACACCGCCGAAACATCGTCCTTGATGCTGTCGAAAGTCGCGCTGTTATTCTGGAAGTTCAGCCGGTCAACAAAGCGCACTTCGATCTCATTCAAGTTGAACTTGAGCGCGGGTTGAAAGGCCGCTTCACCTTCCAGCAGTTCCGCCGCCTGCAGGTTGCGCTGAAGCGAGGTTCGAAGCTGCGCCGCTACATCTTCGCTGGTTTGCCGTTTGCGGGTATAGAGCAGACCCAGCCGGCCATCGCGGTTATCAAGGGTGTAATCGCTGTAATGCCCGATTAAAACGGTTCCCGGCCCTTGAAATACATGCCGGTAATCCGCCACATCAATCAGCAGTTCGTCCAGCGTGTTATCCCGAATCCAGCGCTGGAACACACCCGTAAACAACGCGCCGTCAATCGGGTTGGTCGTATCAAGGAAAAATTTCACCTGCGTCCGAAAAGGTATCATTTTCTTTAGTTCCTTTGTCTTTTAAGTCCCCTCTCTACGGAGTGGAGAGGGGATTTAGGGGTGAGGATTAATTACTCAACCCGATAATCTGACCGTTAACCCGTGTCTCCGCCGAATAGCAGGCTTCGATGAACAACTGGGCTTCATCCAGCGTGTGCTTGGCGACATCCGCGTCCACTTTGGTCGGCGGATTTTCATGCCGGTCAAAGAGATAGTTAGCGAACTTGCCTCCGGCGTATTGGTCGAAGAACAGTTTGGTATCATAGAACGTGCGCCGGAATTCCTCGACAATCTTATTCGGCTCGTCCTGCAGGGCGAGGAAGCGCGTCCGCACCAGCGCGTAAGCCGCCAAGAGCATGGTGCGGTACGCCTGTTCATCGGCCTTATCGAACTTGCCTTCGTCGTAAGCGACTACGCCTTCGAACAGATTGGACTCGGCTTTGGCAATCTCCATCGAGAACAAGGACACGACTTCGCCCGCGCACTCACCGATGCCGATGTCACCCAATGAATATTCGCGTGTATCGCCCCAATCGGTGTAGAACGAGGGATCAACATCATGTTCGGGTACTTTGGTGAAGGGTTCTAGCATGGCCTTGATTTCTTTCTTGCCGAGGCGTGTTACCCATGCTTGGAAGTTCTCGCCGTCACCGCGTTCGCTGGCGTAGCGGTTGGTCAGCGCTTCTAATGTTTCCGGCACACGCTTGGCTGGAACCGCGCCAATCGCCATGCCGAAGCTGCCTGCGTTCTCTTTCCACTTGCCGCCCAACACCACTTGGAAGTGCGGCACAAGATAATTTCCCGAACGGCGGCTGTTGCCGAAGAATCCGATGTCCGCCACATGATGCTGTCCGCAGGAGTTGAAGCAGCCGCTGACCTTGATCTTGAGTTCCTTGACCGCAGGCGGCAGTGTTTCGATCTTCGCCGTCAAGCGTTCTTGCAGCTCACTCGACAGGCCGCGCGAGGATGCGATACCCAGCTTGCAGGTATCGGTGCCGGGGCAGCTTGTGATGTCCACAATCGTGTTGATGCCGGGGTTCGCCAAGCCGACGGCCTTCAGTTCGCTGTAGAGTTCCGGCAAATCCGCTTCGGATACCCAGCGCAGCACCATGTTTTGCTCGACGGTCGTGCGGACGCTGTCACCGGCATACTTGCGCGCCAGATCAGCCAGTTTGAACATTTGCATCGAGGTCATATCACCCAACGGCAGATTGATATAAACGACTGCGTAACCTTCCTGCCGCTGCTTGTAGATGTTGGTCTGGTACCACGCCTCGAATCCTTCGGGACGCGCTTGACCGTTTAGCGAGAAGGGCGCTTTGGCAGGCACTTCTTTATAACTCGGTAGTTCGTTCAGATATTCCGTCCAACGAATATCCGGCGAGAGTGTCTCGCGTTCAGCAAACACCAAACGGCGGAACTCCTCAATCCCCACCTGTTCGACGAGGAACTTCATACGCGCACGGTTGCGGTTCTTCTTCTCGCCCAAGCGCGCGAACACCCGCGCAATCGATTGGGCAATCGGCAGGATTTCTTCTTCGCTGATGAAGCTGTCCAACAACTTCGCCTGCTGCGGAACGGTTCCCAAACCGCCGCCGACGAATACCGCGAAGCCGCGCTTGGTTTCACCATCGACAACCTTCGTCCGCGCCAGCAAACCGAAGTCATGCATATTGACCAGCGCGCAGGCATGTTGTTCGCAGCCCGAAAACGCCGTCTTAAACTTGCGTCCAAAGTCCTGCGTGTCACCGTGTCCCAGCAAGAAATAGGCCATCGCTTTGGCATAGGGAGTCACATCAAACGACTCGTCATGGCACACGCCGGCCAGCGGGCATCCGGTCACATTCCGCACGGTGTTGCCGCAGGCTTCTTGGCTGGTCACACCGACTGCCGCCAGCCGCCGCATCAAATCTGGCATATCCTCGATGTGAACAAAGTGCAGTTGGAAGTCCTGCCGCGTGGTGACGTGCAAGATGCCATCGGAGTATTCATCCGCGACTTCCGCCAGCACTTCCATCTGTTCGGGGTTCACGCCGCCAAATGGAATCTTGATACGCAGCATACCGGGCGCATCCCAATAGGTGGTCGGGCCTTTGGTCAAATCACCTGACGGATAGACCAGTGTTTGTGTCTTTACACCATCGTAGCGCTGCCCGTTGTCATAACGCTGCCCGTAAATTCCCCAGCGCAAGCGTGTTTCAGCGAAGACCTTTTCATCAATTTTATTTTGCTTGCGGAGTTCAACCTGTCCTGCGAACGTTTCAATATCTTCCCGACGATCTTCGGGAATATGCTCCCCCAGCACATCTTTCCAATTACTCGCCATCTTCACATCCTTCAAATCATTAAACGATTTTTATTACCACGTCGATTTGTTCATTCGTAGGGAAGAAGATTAGACTCTTACGCCCACTTCATACAACAAAAAAGCCGATCTTTTCGGATCGGCTTTGTACTGCACAGGTTGAACGGCTGTCTCTCGTGCTAAACCCTTCCGGAAAGATGCAAATCAAATGTCGCGATACAACAACACATCGCGTCACAACAGAAGGTAGGGAGACAAGCACATAATTTCATGCCGACAAAATTACCATAGGATCGGCATCACGTCAACTAATTGGCCTGAGTAAAATAAAAGCTAAGGTTGACCACTAAATTCAGGCACTGGTCGCTGATCAGCCTGCGTTTGCGTAGAAGCGATCCCATTTTCTTGAATATCATTCAGCAGCCAATCCATTTCTTTGATCTCGCGCCGTTGTGCCTCGATAATACCATCAGCTAACTCACGAACACGTGGATCCTTAATCTGCGCATTTTCGCTGGTTAAGATGGCGATGGAGTGATGAGGAATCATGGCGCTCATATAAGCCGAGTCGCCAACCGTAATTTGGCTTCTTACAAGATACAAGGCCAATAAAAACACCACTACACTGCCAATGTAGATAGCAAGATTGACCCTTCGGTTTTTGTACATGCCCAGCATGAAACTCAACATGATGACCGCCATCGCCGCGCCCATAATAAACGTCATAAAAATGCGGGTTTCGCTCCAACGAACATGGGCGAATTGATAGGTGTTCAGGTACATAAAAGCATACATGACCACCATTGAAGTGATAATCATCGCTGCAAATCGTCCGTAGCTCATCTTCATTTCTTTATCCACAGTTCACCTCCAATACGAAAGACAAATAAAAATATGGCCTTGGGGTTCTGCTGCCCAAAGCCATATTTGAATGTGCCGATGACGCTGTTTACTGCTTACCGGTTGGATTTTCAGTCAGGGTAGTTTGCGGTTTCTTGACCGTCAGCCGGTTATCGACACCTTTTACACCTTCAATTTTCATGACCACTTCTTCAACATAGTTTTTCTGGTCGGCGTCAGGCACACTGCCTTCCAGAGTCACTTTGCCGTCCTTGACTGTTACCGAAACAGCATTGGTGTCAATGTAACTATGCTGTGTCAGATGATCGTCAATTTCCCGATTAATGCGCACATCAGTCGGGTTATCGTCATAATCGACGTGGGCATTGTGCTTGAGATCATCATTGGCCTCGGCCATTTCATCCGATAAGCCTTCATAGGGACGAACCGTTGGAATGAACGGAACATATGGCCCATTTGTGCCGCCTGCCGGATTGTTTACAGGGATGGGAACGACAACATCAGGGTCATCCTCATTACGGTGTTCTTGATCTTCCCGGTCTCGGTTGTAAGTCGCCATGTTCGACTCCTTCACATCATTTGCCAATACATCAACCTTAATCCCTCTTGCTGTCTGAAACATGGTCTGTTTATGGGGTTTTACAGGGGGTTACTTGGCTGATTTACGATGCGTCAAATGGCTAGTTTATGAAGGTTGTGTCGAATGACAATAAAGCAACAAAATAAAAGCAGTGTTGTTAAAACATCTGTTCTGGATAGAATAGAATCAATCGTTATGATTGTAAATGTGTTTTGTGAGTGGATATGCAACCATCTCTACCTAATTTTGCTGAAGAATTGACACCTCAAACCCCAATTGATGCTCATTTCCATCCAGATGCTAATGCTGTGCTTTTTCATGGGGATTGTTTAGATGGCCTTCGCACCATCCCTAATGACTCGATAAAACTGATTATTACCTCGCCACCGTATAACATCGGCAAAGTCTATGAGGATGCGACTCAACTCGATGCCTATTTGGAAGCCTTGTCGCCCATTATTGATGAAATGGTTCGAGTTCTATCGCCTTTAGGGTCCATTTGTTGGCAGGTTGGCAACTATGTAGAAAAAGGGGAAATATTTCCCTTAGATATTTTGTATTATCCCTTCTTCAAGCAGCGTGGGCTAAAACTGCGTAATCGCATTGTATGGCATTTTGATCACGGACTTCACGCCTCAAAACGCTTTTCTGGACGTTACGAAACGCTGCTCTGGTTTACAAAAACCGACGCTTATACCTTTAACTTAGACCCTGTGCGTGTGCCGTCCAAATATCCCGGAAAGAGACATTTCAAAGGTGACAAATACGGACAGCTCAGTGGCAATCCCTTAGGTAAAAATCCATCCGATATATGGAAAATTGTGGTCAAAGATTGGGAAACGGCTTTATGGGATATTCCTAACGTCAAAGCCAACCACCCTGAAAAAACCATTCACCCCTGCCAATTTCCAATCGAATTAGTGGAGCGCTGTATACTCGCGTTAACAGATGAATCGGATTGGGTGTTGGATCCTTTCAGCGGTGTAGGCAGTGCTTTACTTGCCGCGATTATGAATAACCGCCGTGCAGTGGGCTGCGAAAAAGAAGCTGAATATATCGAAATTGCACGGACGCGAATTCGTGATTTAGATGCAGGCACATTAGGTTATCGCCCGCTAGGAAAACCGGTCTATCAACCGACTGGCAGAGAAAAAGTGGCGCAAATGCCAGAAGAATGGGTGCAAAATAATAAAGGCGACAAGGTATGATTATTGCAGCACGCTATTCATTCAATGGGGGTGCTGAGGCAGTTAGCGAGAAGTATCCTCATCTGTTGGCTGAGGTTGAGGCTGCGATATTCTCTGTCAATGCTGAAGAACATAGGGTAAAAAAGAGTAAAGAAAAGACAATGATGGGGCAGCTACTGTATAGCCCCGTAAGTTTGAATAAAGCGATTAAAGCGCCTTTATTTGCACAAGGCTGGTCAAATCGCAGAGTTGAATGTGAGTACTCGGAAGAATATTATACGCCGGAATACGCTGCAACGGTCACGAAGAACGTGGGCTTTCGAGACATGGATTTTCTGAAAGAAAATTTGGGTGTTGAAGTTCAGTTTGGGAAATACTCGTTTATGGTCTACAACGTTGCAGCCAAGATGACAATATTCCGCAATCTCGGATTTATTGATACTGGAATCGAAGTTGTTCCCGTAAAAAGATTCGCACAACAAATGTCGTCAGGTGTTTCTTATTTTGAACAATTCGTTTGGGACTTACAGCAGCGTGGTGTCTCGAATATTGATGTGCCGGTGCTCATTTTAGGCATTGATAGTGAACTTCCCGGTGATACTAAACGTCCACGTGTTCGACGAGTCATCAAAACCGAAGCGGTAGAGCCTGCCGATCGGGAAAATTGAATTATAAGATGAATAATAAGGATCAAACCTTATTTCTTATATTTAAATTTACGGTGGTGGCCTACTAGAGAATTGGTAAAATAGAGAGGGGAAAAAGAAACAGGAGGCTGACATGAAAAAGCAGGGCGTGTTAGCACAGGCAGGAAGCTTTTGCCCGAATAAAGCATGTAGCCAATA
>WGMX01000029.1 GCA_016124855.1 Anaerolineaceae bacterium
ACTCCGTAGGCTTTCGCCTTTTTGACGGCGCTGTACGATTGTTTCCCGTATCGAATTGGCAATTGGGCTTGGCATATGGGTATACCTTGTTGTCGTTTTCTTGAGTATATCCCTACAGCGCGTAACACGTGCCTCAGCCGCCAATTGTTAACCATTCCAATTAGTAAATTGCCATTAGGAGTGAAGGAAAGGGCTAGGGTTGGAACGAAAAACGTATTCATTCCAATAATCGAATTCGCCAACAGTGGTTCCCAACATAGACAGGCATAAGTTTCGTTGTTATGAAATCACTATAATTGGAAGTTAACCTATGAATTTTTTACGAATCCTGTAAACAAGAGAGCTAAAAAGCTGATTCTTCGCGTATACTAATAAGATTGAGTTCGATATTTGTGATTAGGATGCCATATGAGTGTCGAATCCCCTTTAGTGATGATCGTTGAAGATACACTAGACGCTGCTCAATTGATGCAAATTTCATTGCGTCGCGCCGGCATTAAAGATATTCTTCACGCAGAAAATGGGCGTTCGGCGCTCGATTATTTGGAAATGTATACACCCGATGTCATGATCCTCGATATCGGAATGCCGGATATGAGCGGATGGTCAGTGCTGGAATTTATTAAGCAAAAACACGGTGATACCAGTTTCCCGGTTATTATGCTGACAGCTTATGATGATCCCGCGAACAAACTCATCGGCAAATTGCAGGCGCGTGTATTTCGTTACCTGACTAAACCCTTCTTGCCGGAAAATCTTATTCAGACGGTTAAAGAGGCAATTGCGTCGAAGCAATCAAATATGGCTTAGACACAATTCTACCTATTCAAACTGACCACGAAATACATATTGAAAGCAAGAGAGGCCAGATGCGGCCTCTTTTATTTCGCTGGTGATGATTTTCTCTAGTTGGCAGGCACGGCACTAGGTTCAGGGGTTGGCGTCGGCGCAGCTGGAATGCCCCAAATTTGGATCGGCCCTGTGGCATCAACCAATAGCAAAATGAAACCCTCCGGCGACCAATCGGAGTATAAAATTTGTCTCGTGCCAACGGGAAGAGTTGCGCGACCAAGTGCCGCATCGCGCATTGTCGAAACATCCCAGAGATTAACATCTCCAGCCAATACTGACGTCACCAGCAAATCACCGCCACGCGAAAAAGCCACCGCGTTTACGTCACCGCCCGCGCCCGGTAAAGTATTCACAAGATTGCCTGTTTTGCTATCCCATACCGTCAAGGTTTGGATACTGCCGCCATTTACGATGTATTGACCGTCAGGAGAATACAGCAAGGTGTCGCCCAGCGTCCGTGGTCCGGTATTCAATGTGATGATGGGTTTGCCATCTTGTGCGTTCCATAAACTAATTTGCCGGTCTTCACCCACAGCCAACTGCGATCCGTCTGGCGCAAAGGCAATTTTGTAAGCTGCAACTTTTATTTGTGTAATGAGCTTCTTAGCCTGCCAATCCCAGATATTAACCGTTTGATCGTTTCCGGTGGTCGCTAAACGTGTACCATCACTCGAAAAGGCTAATCCGGTGATGGTTTGAGTTTGCGCTTTAATCGTAACTAAAGATTGGCGAGCCTCGACATCCCAAACTTTTACTTCACCGTTTTGTCCGCCGAGCGCCAACCAACCATCATTCGCGTCATAGGCCGCGCTGCCGTTAAACGCTGGCTGACCCTCAAGCGTCTGTTGGATTTGGCCACTTTCGGCATCATACACACGAATTTTTCCTACACCGTCAACCGTATAAATTTCGGTTTTGTCTGCACCATAATAAATTTGCGCAGCATCCGAACGTGAGGTATTGAATAATAAGTCTCCTGTGACCAAACTCCAGCCGATAAGCTGTTCGTTGTTTAACCCCACTAAGCGTGAGCCATCGGGTGAAAAAGCATAGGCAAATACCGTACTCGCTGAACCTTGTGCATCCAACCGTCCAATATAGGCGATGCGGCTGACGTTTTTTAACGTGATGTTCTCGCCAGCCGGAACCCATGCCGGTGCAGGTAATGTCGGCAAGTCACGCTGTTGTGGCACGAATGTGCCAACTGGTGCGGTAGCCGTTGCTTCTGGAGTCGTCGGCGCACATGCGGCGAGCAGCAGAAAAATAGTGCTGCCTAAAACAACAACACATAAACGGATGATAACTTTTTGCATAAGCGACTGCTCACTTTGTTCAGAGGTCTAAATCGATTTCTAGATAATGGTTGCAAAGTATGTGATAGATACAACTCTTGTATTGACTCCCTTCCCCTGTTGCTATGGGCTATCAGCGAAGTGAGCCTGCGAACGTGCTGATGTGGGTTGGGGTTAGGGGTGTTTCATCACCGACCTTTAACGACTCGCGATTCGTTTACGATGCTAACGAACCTTGCTGCAAGGTGATGCTGCCCACCAATAATCCATAACTTTCAATTTGGATAAGACCACATTCGTCCTCATAAGGATCAACCTGACCACTGCCATTCGCGTCCACACCATTCATCAGCGCGGCAGCAAGCCCTGTGGATTGTTCAGCGATTTTCACTGCTGCTTCGACCGAGTCCAGTTTGACCATTTGCTTTTCGAGGTCAACAATTTGTCCAACCCACTTACGCGCATTCGCCACACATACGCGCACCGATTCGATATTTCCATGCAAAGCATCACTGCCACCGGGTGCGGCTGCCGCGCTGGTCAACACTTTTTCAATGTCATCCAGAAACAAAGGCACACCCTTTTTGAAACCGGGATTGGTGCCGCGTCCGTCACCGTCGTAATCAATCTCAGTCCCCATAAAGATGTTAATGGTGTGCTCGTTATGCAGGTGCATACCGCCAACGGTTGTAGCCGCTTGTGCCAAACCGGCATGTTGTTGGCCAATGCTGCCTTCAGCTAGAGCGCTGTTGACTAAACCAGCTTGGGGGCTGTCTGTAGATGCGCCATCCGGATTGGAGCTGTAACTGGTGTTTGCCAGTGCCGACGATGCGATACCATCTGGCGCAGTAACATAAATTGCAGATAACGCATCCATAACGGCGGTTGGTACGCTGCCGCTGTAAGCAACTTCCCCGACGGGTTTTTGACCAACTGCACTTTTCTTTTCGCGGGTCACGATAACCGCGTTATAGAACGTTGGCAGCGTGCGCTGCGCCATGTCGGTATAAGGCGGCAGCACTCCGTTTCCCAACGCGTTCAAGGTCAGTTGACCTAACTTGAGAGTCCTGTCCGTAACGGTATTTTTGAGCCATGCCACATAAATCTCATCTGGCGCCGGAGGATTCAAATTTTGAACTTGAAGTGTTACGGTATCGCCAGTTGAATTTTTGGTGCTGAAATTCAGGCTCCCGAAGTTTGGGGCTTGTGTGGCGGCCACGGCGACCTGCGTTGGCGCTTCAGTTGTAGTTTCCGCAGCTTCAGCCGTTGAAGGCAGAGGTGTGGTTGATGGGCGGTTGCTCACCACCAGCACCACCACCACAATAAGCACGGCAATGATCGCAAATCCGCCCAGCAGCACCAGCGAGTTAGGTCCTTGCTGCACAATCAGCGTAGGCTGGGGCAGCGATGCAGGCGGAGGTGTCAAATGTTCGGTGGGCGTAGGCCCGTTGGTAATTTCCAATGTCTGGTTGGGTGATGGGGTTAGCACCGGTGCTTTGCTTACCGGGATTTGGGTTAGCAGTTCCTCGTTGCGGGTAGCACGGGCAAAATCATCAGCAAATTCAGTCACTGTCGCGTAACGGTCATCCGGTTTTTTTGCCAGAGCGCGTTGGATGACGTTTTGCATAGCCGGCGTTAAATCTTGGTTCACATTACGCGGGTTAGGCACAGGTTCAGTGATATGTTTAATGACCACCTGCATTGGTGTATCGGCAGTATAGGGCGGTTCACCAGTGAGCATTTCATAAACAACAACACCTAACGAATATAGGTCAGCTCGGGCAGTAATATTAGCTTGTCCGCTGCCTTGTTCAGGAGCCATATAAGCCGGTGTGCCAACCAGACCACCCGTTTGGGTCAGCGCCGGATTGGTATTATTGTCACTCTCGCCAGATACGATCTTAACGATGCCAAAATCGGCGAGTTGAACGTTGCCTTCTTTGTCCAACAAAATGTTGTCGGGCTTGATGTCACGGTGAATGACACCTTGACGATGAGC
The DNA here is from genome assembly GCA_016124855.1 of Anaerolineaceae bacterium. Taxonomy (GTDB): domain Bacteria; phylum Chloroflexota; class Anaerolineae; order Aggregatilineales; family Phototrophicaceae; genus CFX2. The sequence continues at coordinate 4,144 of WGMX01000029.1, forward strand.
ATAATCCAGCGCACTCGCGACTTGTCGCAAGATACGTTCGATTTCAGGCAGCGGTATGGTGCCTTTATCCATCAAATCAGCCAGCGAACCACCCGCAACGAATGCCATCACCAGATAGATAATATCGTTTTCGACTCCATAGTCATAAAGCGGCAGGATATGCGGATGCTGTAAACGTGCAATCGTCTTGGCTTCCAGTCGAAAGCGGTCTATGAATTGGTGATCTAACCCCGGATGTGGGGGCAGAACCTTAACGGCTACGTAGCGGTCGATATCGTCGCGGTAGCCTTTGTATACCGTCGCCATCCCACCCTGACCGAGCAGTTCGGTGATCTGATACATACCTAATTTTTGTCCGACTAATGAGGCTGCCACAACCTGTACTCCCACAACATCGTTTATTAATAAAAGTTGATAACGCTATTAATCCATAAAACGCGTTTTTGGGGTCAATTGGATTACTTCTCTCACAGTATTATAAGGTGAAGATGAAGGGAGGGCGAATATGGATTTAATTACAACTCGTGAGGTTTCTCCCTTATGCGGATGAGAGTTTGCATATTTCTTTGCTGATAGGATTATGTACGGCGCGCGTTTCATTAACCGGATGCAATTACTGTTCCCTCCGCACAGCAAGATGCCTAATATTTGAATCGGTCGATATTAATGATAGATAACCTTCTCTTAAACTTTTCTTATTGATTTTAACATTTATTTAACATACACTCTTATGTGCACGGTGACGCTCTACACTGCCGCACGAGGAGTATATATGTGAATGCATGGATTACCCTTATACCACTGCTTTTATTAATCGCCGCACAAGATATTCTAACCGGCGTGTTCGGTGCGCCCAGTATCGTAGCGACCATGATTGCTTCACGCGCCATGACTCCTTACCGTGCGATTTTGCTCTCTACCCTTGCTCAACTCATAGGACCTTTGTTGTTTGGGGTCGCGGTTGCTGCCGCAGTCGGCAAAGACGTGGTCCATTCCACTGGCATCAGCACACTGATGTTATGTGCCGCCCTAACTTCAACTGTTTTTTGGATGGTCTTTGCGTGGTATCTAAAAATTCCATCGAGTTCGACTCATGCCCTCATTGGCGGATTAGTCGGCGCAGTGCTTGCAGGTTTAGGCCCATCAGCTATTCAAGGTGGCGGCTTATTAAAGATGATTCTCAGTCTAACCCTGACCGCGCCCTTAGGGATTGTCGGCGGATTTCTCGTCGCGCGCCTTTGTTACTGGTTAGCACGAGCGTCAACCCCCAAAGTCAATCATGCTTTCAATAGAGGGCAGTTAATAACAGCGGTCTTTCTAGGTTTTGCCGTTGGCAGCAACAACGCCCAGAATGCAATGGGAATTACCACACTAGGTCTAGTCGTTGCCGGTTTTATTACTAAGTTTGAAGTCCCGCATTGGGTCATTATCGGTAGCGCAGTTTGTTTAGCGCTGGGTAATCTTATTGGCGGTATGCGCCTAATGAAGTCAATGGGCGCACAATTTTTTCAGGTTCGGCCCTTGCACGGTTTTAGCGCTGAACTTTCCTCTACGCTAATTATCATTGCCAGTTCCCTGATTGGCGGCGATGTGAGTACTACCCATGTCACCAGCATGTCGATTATTGGGGCAGGCGCAGCCGAACGGATTTCAATGGTGCGTTGGGGCTTTGTACAGCGCGTTCTCTGGACTTGGGTGTTAACCATTCCAGTGACCGCCCTCATCGCGGCTGTGATCTACGTCGCTTTCCACACTTTATTGCGTTAATCTAGGAACATAGTAAGTGTCGGCGACGTAGGGTTAGATCAAACCTACGATCCGAAGATACATTATTTTGTATTGGACTCAGTACTGGGTACTCAGCACTTCTTTTCTTATAACTTAGGTTTAAACGTACAAACCATCGCATACCGTTCATAAACTATTCTCCAACCGACTTAACAATCCCACTCCCTCAAAATGGTTAACGCTAACCTCTCGCAAGAGTTACAAAATGTTCTTCCAAAATGTAACCCGTTTCACTTTCCTTTGTCGTAAAATAATCAACAGGCCAGATCGTAGGGGCGCAAGGCTTTGCGTCCGATCCGCTGACCGACGCATATTAACAACCAGCGTGTAGTCCGTGACCAGCACACACCAAGTTGACAAATTTCGCCGCTTTCGCTGCCGCTTGTCGTGCTGCATGTTCCGCTGTGAACACGATCTATTTTATTGTCGCCATCGCGGTTTTTAGCTTAAGGCTGATCTTGTAACTTGTCTCTTGAAACTTAAAGCTGGTGACTGATAGCTGACGACTATCGACTGATTAGCAATCTTGGCGTCGGACATTCCAATAACCTTTTGCCGCAAGTCCAGCCGAGACATCCGCCGAAATGTCACTAAATTTGCCAAATGTCAGCCCGATATAGATGACTTTTATGACATTTCTGCCATAAAACAGCTTTAGTATTCGACTGGATGACCCGCGACTGGTGCGAAGACTCCGTGGGATAGCAGATGACAGGTATGAGCTAAAAAACCAATCGCTAAATGCTAATTTGCACTGCGAAAATGAAGAATGTGAAGAAATTTGTGAATATTCGGCGCGTCACTCCCTCAAAGCCGCCGTCAAAATTGCTAGTAACAACAGCAACATTTACAACGTTTTGCATTTCACTCGGTACTTGGAACTCATGACTCGGCATTATAAAGCGGCGAACTCGCGTCCACCGCTTTCACCTATCGACTACAGACTAACACTATCGACCACTCTCGTTCACCCACACCTGCGTTCCTTCTTTAAAGGATGGCGCGGGAAACGAGACCAACTCAATCCGCCAGGGAGTGAGCCTGAGCAAACCAAAGTTCTCATGTTCCGGTTTGATGAAATCGTGTGCGGGATCATATCCCAACGGTTCCGGCGTATTCTTAAACAGTTTCCAGATGCGCTTCTTCTCGTCAAGGTCATCTATCCATTCGGTTTTGCAGTCCACATAAACCGGTTGCATTATGTTCGTCGTGTAAGCCAACGAAACATAAGGATTATTCGCAAGATGTTTGGATTTATACGAGTCCCGGTGCGTACAAATCCATCCGGTCGAGCCTTCCCACATCGGATGCAAAATCCGAGAACGTGGGCGTTGCTGCTCATCAATCGTGGCAGCGTTGCACCACACCATTGTATGAACGCGCTGGATAAATTCAGCTTCAATCTCAGTGAAATTGTTTACTCTCAAGGTGTATCGCTTTCCGGTACGTGTTACCGTCAACAAATCTTCAATGTTGGAGAATCAAAAACCGCCGGGGCATTCCTCAGCGGTTTGGCGTTAGCGATACAAAATGTCAATACAACATGATAACTGCTTAAGGAATAATCGACATATGCGAATCGCTGACCACCAAGATAGGAATAAGTACCCGTCTCAGTCGTATGTTAGCGAATCGCTCTGTTCATTATTTACCCTTTGATTTTGCTGACGTGATCACAGGAGTTTTCACCACTGTGATAATCAGAGTTTAAATATTGATCTATAAAAAGTCAAGGATGTGGACTGGCACTTCGCGCATATTCTGCTGGTGAAAGCCCGACAATAGTTTTGACGGGTTATTATGGCAGTGTTACCGGCGCAGGCAGTCGATAGCTTCCTTGCACCTTACCATTGTTGTCCTTCAATGTCACGACGTCTCCCGGTTGGAAACTCGGGGCCGTGCGGTTCCAGAAAAGGGCGATTGCCGTGTCTTGTCCAACGCGGCTGTAAACAGTGACCAAGCCGTTCGAGAATAAAATGCGCTCAGCGAAGGTGTAAACATTCCCGCTCGATGTTTCAATTGTCCATCCCTTGAGGTTGACATTATTACCGTTGTTGCGGATGGTGATGCCTTCGGTAGTAATCTGTCCTGCACCAATAACTTCGGCTATTTCCACTTTTGCATTTGTCGCAGTTGGGGGAAGCGTCAGCGTAGGCCGTAGCGTTGGTGTAGCCGTTGGCCCTTGCGTAGGCTCTGCCGTTCCTTCAGCGGTGATCTCTGCTGTCGCTTCTACCGAAGCTTCTTCTAGGGTTGGCACAGGGGTTGTGACCGGCCCTGTAAGTGGGCAGCCTTCCAATGGCACAATCAACGTATCACCAATTTGGAGCAAGGATGCAGTTTCGTCATTAAGCCCGTTGACTTCCATAAGCTTAAATGGATCAGCGCCATATTGTTCTGCTACACCAAAAGGTGTATCGCCTTCGACTAGGGTGTGCAAGATACAATTTTCAGGCAAAGCTGTGGTTACTACCCCCGGTGATTGAGCATCGCTTGGATTAATTGCCACCGCACCAGCATCAATCGTTCCAACGGTTTGGGCAGATGAACTTTCTGTAGTGACTAGAATGCCTGTCGGCAAAATAACGGTACCGGGTTGTGGTGTTGCCGTCACAATTTTGATCGTTGGCCCTGCATTCGGATCAGTTGTAGCTGTCACCAAAATGGGAACAGTAATCACCAACTGGCTGGTCGTTGGTGGCGGCGTATTATTGTTTAACAAGCGAGTGACCGCAAAGATAACCGCTGCCGTTATCAGAACATTCAGCACAATAAAAGTTATAAGCGAACGTCGCCGCATAATGAGCCTCGTTTTTGAACCTTCGCCCCCAATTCCAATCCTAACCTGCCTCAGGAGAGAAATCTTTCGAAGGTAAGTATATCTTTTTGTTTTAACCCCGTTACAGGATATTAACACAGTGGGCTAATGGGGGCAATTGATGGGTTGGAATGCGGTTAGTAATCGTTGGTCAACAGCAAGGTGAAAATGCTAATGTTGTTCTACTGATACGGCGCTACAATATCACGCTAATTGGATGCGGGTAATCGAGTTTTGGAGGTGTGAATATGACCTACATGATTGATGGACATAACCTAATTGGTAAGCTGCCGGATATTTCACTCGATGACCCTAACGACGAAGCCTTACTCGTACAAAAACTGAATGGATTCTCGGCTCGAACTGGTAAAACCTGTTTGGTCGTGTTTGATCATGGGTTGCCCGGAGGCAGTTCGCGGATGTCTACCCGTAATGTACAGGTGGTGTTTGCTTCCGGTCGGTCCAGCGCCGACCGTGTAATGGTCGAACGTATCTACAAGATACAGGATATAAAAGGCTGGGTCATTGTCACCTCAGATAACGATGTAATGTCGAGGGCACGCAGGCGGGGCATGGAAACAATGCACTCGGAGGAGTTTGCGCTGTTGTTAGAAACTCCACCGCCTAAAGTAGAGGACGCTGGCGAACGAACCGAGGTCAATCTCTCATCAGCAGAGGTGGATGAGTGGCTTACCCTATTTGGTGATGGGACATCTCCTAAAGAAAATAAAAAGAAACGCTAAGTTTAGGAACATTATGTGGCACGACGCTACGACCATCTGCGTGATAAAGCAATCGAACTACGTACCCAGCACAACATGACACTGGAAGATATTGTCGAGCGGTTGGCCTTGCCTAAAACAACCATCTACTATTGGATTAAAGACATTCCTATTCCGCGCACCGAAAGGCAAACTGAAGCTCAGCTTGCTCGTGCCGCTCAAGTCAAACGGAAATATGCCCTTCTTCGCGAGGCGGCTTATCAAGAGGGCGTTGCACAAGCTCCCGAACTGCTGAAGGATGCAACTTTTCGCGACTTTGTTGTCCTCTATATGGCTGAGGGCGCGAAAACACAGCGAAATCGGCTATCATTTGTAAATTCTGATGCACGAATGGTCAAGCTTGCTCATGATTGGTTAAAGCGATTATCGAATAGGGCTTTCTTCTATGGGCTTCAGTATCATGCTGACCATGATGTCGAAGAATTAAAACAATACTGGGCTGATTTGCTTAATATATCACCTGACAAAGTTTATGCGAGTCGTAAATCGAATAGCAATGAATTATCAGGTAGGCAGTTTCGTTCGGTTCATGGAATACTATCTGTTGAAATTGGAGATACTTATTTACACGCAAAGATGCAAGCATGGATGGACATCGTAAAAAGTCAGTGGTAATATACTCTCATTCGGGGCGTGGCGCAGTCTGGTAGCGCGCTTGTTTTGGGTACAAGAGGCCATGGGTTCGAATCCCGTCGCCCCGACTTTAACAACTGATATTTATGTTAAAATCCTACCATGTGCGGGTATGGTGTAGTGGTAACATACGACCCTTCCAAGGTCTTGTCACCGGTTCGAATCCGGTTACCCGCTCTCTAGGGCGCTTAGCTCAACGGCAGAGCAGTCGGCTCATAACTGATTGGTTGAAGGTTCGAATCCTTCAGCGCCCATCTTCAAGTAATTGAACAGCGATTTTCTGCCCCATAAAGTAAACTGTTAATGTAAGTTCTTTCCAGTAATGTGTTGTCATGACGATGACTGGGACGACATTTTTGATTTCCATTTCTAAGCGGAAATCGGAACCCGCTGGGAAAAAGAACTAATTGACCATGTCTTTCAATAATTGGAAATGTGCATGACCCAGTGTGGTGGCAGTCGGCTGGCCGGTTGACAAATTTGGAGCTGTTTCGCCTTGTAAAACAGAAACACCATTTGTCCGGGGCTGAGGGGCTAAAATTGTCACGAAAGATTTTCACGGTGTAAATTTCATGAATAAGTTTTGTTATTGGACCGTTTACCAGACTATCACAATAGTCCGTTATGAGATTTGCTCCAATATGGACAGATTGGCATTAGTAGTATCCTGCATCGTACCGGCAGTTTCGCGTCGTGCGACAAAAATCACGCCGGTTGCTGCGATGGCAAGTATGACTACTAACCACAAAACAGGCTGGTAATTATCGGCTTGGTCATACAGCAGGCTGGCAATAAGAGGAGCCGAAGTTCCTGTCAAGGTCAGAAACAGCGCCATAATACTGGAAATCCGACCATAATGAGAGATACCGTACAGCTCTGCCAGAATCGAAGGACGCGCCAGCGTCACCGCGCCCTGTGCTGCGCCAAAGACGAATATAAATCCCCCAATTAGCAGCGACGTATGACCAACCAGCAAGAAGGACAATGCCAGCGCTTGCAGCCCAAATACGCCAATAGCAATTATACGAGTTGAAAATCGTTGATCCAGCGGCGCGAAGACAATGCGTCCAATCACCTGCATGATGCCTATTGTTCCTGTGGCAAACGCTGCGGTGCTGGAATCGAAGCCCGCGTCAATCAGGAATGGGATGAAATGGACTCGGATGGCCGCTGCTGAGAGCGAAATCAGTCCGAATGCTAATGTCAGCAGCCAGAAAATACGTCCGCTTAGAGCTGCTTTGAGTGCGATGCCTGTCATTGGCTTAGTCGATGGACTAGTTGACAATAGTGCTCCATCCCGTTCCAACCCCAGATCTGCCGGGCGGCGGCGCAGCATGACTGCGTGCAGTGGAATCGTTACGGTTGCTAAAAATAAGCCTAGAATCAAGATGGCAGTTCGCCAGCCGAATCCGCGTAACAGGGCGTCCGACAGTGGCAAAAAGATAGTACTCGCTAGTCCAGCAGCAAATGTGATAATCGCAAGAGCCGTACTGCGCCGCCTTCGAAACCACTGGGCTACTACCGCAAAAGCGGGTTCGTACAGGACAGCCGCCGCACATATTCCTAAGCCTGCCCAAATCAAATAAAACATGGGTTGTGTCGTAACCTGTGACCAGGCGATGACAAGCAGCGATGCTCCGATTGACCCAATCGTCATTAAGAGCCGCGGCCCATATTTGTCAATCCACACACCTACGGGAAAAGCCATCACACCCGCCATAAGCCACATCAGGGAAAAGCCAGCGGTTAATTCTGCACGTGACCAGCCGAGATCATGCTCCATTGGCGTGAGAAAAACCGAAAAAGCGTAATAAATAACCCCCCATGAGATTGTTTCGGTAACGGCAAGTGTGACAGCGAGATACCACCCATAATAGGATTTTGTACGAATCATGCGCATCCGAGTTTTATCCCATGCCTGCAGGTAGGAGCCAATAACAACTAGGTCTTTCATAGCTAGAGGTCAGCTTTGAATGGCTCGAGGCCGTGTTTTCATGCGCAGCAGTCATCATCACATCCACAGGTTGTAGATTTGACCCCATCACTACAACAGGTATCGTCACAACCACATTCGTGTGTAACGTTTGCTATCGTTACCGGCACTGCCTCAAACTGTAAATTGATTGGCTGCAACCGAATATTATTCACCGGAATGTTGCTGAGGGAGATGAGTGCCGGGGCACTCTGTGACGCAGATGTTCCACAACATGCCGTGCCTTCACCTCCCAAATCTGTCGAGCAAACGCCAGTCTCCGGTAAGTTTAGCTGCACATCGTGGGCAGCCTCCCAATCGCCTGTCAGTGCTGCCACAACGGAACGTACTTGTTCATAGCCCGTCGCCAGCAGGAACGTAGGTGCGCGTCCATAACTTTTCATGCCCACAATATAGAAATTTTTCTCAGGATGACGCAGTTCAGCTTCCCCGTGTGGGCGCACGGTGCCGCAACTGTGAATATTCGGATCAATCATCGGGCCGAGAGCACGGGTACTTTCTAAAGCAGGGTCAAGCTCCAATCGAAGTTCCCGCAGCATATCCAAGTCAGGGCGTGCGCCTGTGGCAGCGATGATTTCATCAACACGTATTGTCTGAATACCATCCGACGATTCGCCGATAACCTCAAGTTCTTGAACCGCTGCTTTGATTTCGCGCACGCGGAATGGCGAAACAATCTCGATCTTCCCGGCATCAACGTACCCCTGAATACGTGTTCCGAGGCGTCCGCGTGCTGGCAGAGCATCTTCACCTCCGCCGCCGTAGACCTGCTTTAGATTCTTACCGCGCATTGCCCAGTAAATAGTGGTATTAGGTGCAGTTACTATCAGCTCTGCTAGATTTAACAGCACATTAATCGCGGAATGTCCGCTTCCCACGACCATAACCCGCCGATTGGCATAGCGCTCACGCTGGCTGTTTAGGACATCAGGGATACCATAAAGGATATGGTCGGCCTGACTTTTTTCGCCTACAGCGGGCAGGCCGCCAGAACCAAGTGGATTGGGTTTGTGCCATGTGCCTGACGCGTCAATTACCGCACGGGCTTCGATAAGTGTCTCGCTGCCATCCTCACAAATTACGTGCAGCACAAATGGAGCATCTTCCCGTCCAGCATCTTTCATTTTGTCAATATTACGGCGGCTGACCGCCACCACCCGCGTATTCAGATAGATAAGGTCTTTTACCTCTGGCAGTTTACTAAAGGGCACAAGGTATCGCTCAACTAAATCCCGTCCCGTGGGCAAGTCGTTAAGCGGCGGCATTTGCCAACCGTGTTTCTCTAGCAGGCGTACAGAAGCCCGGTCTACAGTGAATTCCCAAGGGGAGAACATCCGCACGTGAGCCCAGTTGTCTACATTGGCTCCAATCTTGCTCCCCGCTTCGATGACAATTAGGCTTTCGCCCCGCTCGATGAGATGAGCGGCGGCAGCCAATCCTACAGGGCCGGCTCCAATAATGGCTACGGGTAGGGCTTGTGTTTTCATGAAAGTTCTCCTTCTTTCGCAATTTTGACTCAAATATCAGGATTGGAAAAAGACTTACCACTAAGTTCTTTATCGTAAAAATACGATAAAGAAGATAAAAAAGAGAGGCGATTATTCGCCTTAGAATAGCGTACCAACCTGTGCCTTGAACCATGCTATAGTTTCGTCACACAAGCAGTAGCATGTTGCCGGGCCTTCCAATGTCCCGCAAATTAAGCCGACATCTCGAAGGACTTTGAGATGTTGTGACACTGTCGCTTGCGCTAGCGGCAGCACTTCGACGATATCTCCCGTAATACACTGCGGATTCTCGCTCAAATAGCGGAAGATTTGCATCCTTGCCGGGTGTCCGAGTGCCTTCATCATCTGTGTCAGGCGCTCTTCGTCTACCGTAAGATCATACGTCTTGATTTCGTGTGTCATACTCATATCGTATTTTTACGATAAAACATTGGATTTGTCAAGCCCCAACCCAATTTCTTATAAGTTGGATATCGAGGGCAAACCATATTGACATTACCATTCTTTTGGCAATATAATTCAATCCTGATTGAAGCAATACAATTTGAATTAAAGGACAACTTGGATGCGCAAGAAAGTTATTTTTGTGTGTAATGGCAATTCGGCACGTTCACAAATGGCAGAAGGGTTTCTTCGCAAATTGGGTGGTGACAGGTACGATGTTTACAGTGGGGGAATGGTAGCGAGAGGAATTCATCCTATGACCATTCAAGTGATGCGGGAAGTGGGAATCGACATCAGTGGACAGTATTCGAAAGTAGCTCTCGAGTATTACTCGAAGATTGTATTTGATGTTGCCGTCATTGTCTGCCGAAAAGCTGAAGATGACTGCCCGAAGATTGCCGGGATGACGAGGAATGTTCAGCGCTGGATATTTGATGACCCTTTGCGTGCACAAGGCACGGAAGAAGAAAAACTCGCAAAATTTAAAGAAGTCCGCAATCAAGTAGAAGCTCGGCTTAAGCTGTGGCTCGCCGAAGATATGGAAGCAGACCTTGCCAGTTGATTACGACACGCTACCAATCTATTCTGAACAGCCACCTGAATTCATCAAACTGCTGGCAAACGACTTACGCTGGGGATTGCTTAAGGCACTTACTACAAGTGATTTTCAGGTGAACGAACTGGTCTCGCAGCTTCAACAACCGATGAACCTCATCTCTTATCATCTCAAAAAGATGCGTGCGGATATGCTAGTGACAACTCGCCGCAGTGAAGCGGATGGTCGTGACGTTTACTACAGCTTAAATCTGAATCGGCTGCGTCAGATGTATCAAGAGGCGGGTGCCGCGCTCCATCCCGCGCTAGGGTTGAATTCATCAGAAGTGGATATTTCTCGATTGCAGCAGCAGCGTATATTATTTGTCTGCACCCATAACAGCGCTCGGTCACAAATGGCCGAAGGTTTGCTGCGACACCTGAGTCACGGATATTTGGATGTATTAAGTGCAGGTAGTCATCCGACAGTCGTTCACCCGGATGCTGTCCGCGCGATGGCTGACTTGGGCATTGATATCAGTCAGCAGCAGTCTCGTTCGGTACATGAGATTGCAGGGCAACCATTTGATTATGTCATCACCGTCTGTGACAAAGCACGTGAAATTTGTCCGACTTTTCCCGGTTCTGGTACAGCGATGCACTGGGGCTTTCCCGATCCTGTAGTAATTGAAGAAGCTGCTGAACGGCGTGCTGTATTTGAACAAACTGCCCTTCAGTTAAAATCTCGCATTGAGTACTTTCTTTCGACATTACCAACATGGTCTGACGAAAAGGAGACGTAGTTTGGCATCCGTAACTATCTTTGGCGATATACACGGCAATTTCCCGGCTCTCCAAGCAGTTTTTAGAGATATTGAAAGCCGTAAACTAAAGAACTTATATTGTCTTGGCGATCTGGTTGGTTATGGAACATTTCCGAACGAAGTGGTTGAGTTCGTCCGTAAGCGAAGTATCCCTACTTTAATGGGCAATTACGATCAAGGTGTTGGGAATGATAGCGATGACTGCGGTTGTGCGTATAAGACCGATGTTGATCGCAAACGCGGTGAGCTATCCATTGCTTGGACAAATGCGCATACGACTTCCGAGAATAAAGCTTTTCTTCGAGCGCTTCCAGCTTATATTCCGCTTAAACTGGGCGATTTGCAGATGCTGCTGGTGCACGGAAGTCCACGAAAAGTGAACGAATATATGTTTGAGGATCGTCCGGTCGAATACTTTGAGCGCATTATGGACTCTGTGGAAGCGGACATGTTGGTTTGTGGGCATACGCATTTGCCTTATCACATAGTTCTCCCTAGCGGGCGGCATATCGTCAATGCTGGCAGCGTAGGTAAACCGAAAGATTACGACTCCCGTGCTTGTTACGTGATTATGGCTGCCGATAGGCGTGATTTGAAGGTTGACTTCATCCGTGTTTCCTATGATGTCGAGCAGACAGCGCAGGCCATTGAGGCAACACCTGAAGTCGGTGGGATGCCACATCCTTACGCACAGATGCTTAGGGATGGTGCAGGTTGAGGAAGGAACTCGGTCGTCGCTTGACAGCAGAACTGATAGGTACATATGCATTAGTTACCGCCGGTTGTGGCGCAATAATGGTTAATGCCCAGACCGGAGCGCTGACACACGTTGGTGTGGCTTTGACTTTTGGTTTGATCATCACGGTCATGATTGCTGCCACCGGACACATCTCCGGCGCACATTTCAATCCAGCCGTCACAATAGCATTTGCTGTCACCCGTCATTTCCCATGGCGCGAGGTTGTGTATTATGTCGCTGCCCAAATGCTTGGTGCTGTTCTTGGGGCATTAACGCTGCGTCTTCTCATTGGTGACATTGCAGCGCTGGGCGCTACTCTGCCATCAGGTTCAGTCTTCCAATCTTTTGTGCTAGAAGTTTTGCTTAGCGCGGTACTGATGTTTGTGATTATCTCGGTGGCGACGGATGCCAAAGCACTTGGCTCGCCAGCTGCCCTTGCGATTGGCTTTACCGTCGCGCTGGATGCACTGTGGGGAGGCCCAATCAGCGGGGCATCCATGAATCCCGCGCGATCACTAGGGCCAGCTTTGATTGCCCGTATTGGGGACGGTCAGTGGGTGTATCTTCTTGCGCCCATACTTGGTGCGACTGTTGGCGCCGCTCTCTATCAATGGATACGTGAACCACAGAGCGAATAATAGAATCCTGCTAACTAGACCTCATCGCTATATCTAGAAAATATTCAGATCGGCATACTTGCCGATCTTTTTTTGTATCTTGGGATCGCTGTTTGACATGACTGGTTATTGCTCAGACACAGTAAAATCGACATAATCATCACCAAATTTTCTTTGCGAAAGACGAATAGGCTAAACATGACCGAAGTAATTGCGGAGACATTGACACCGACTCAACGCGAAAGTCTCTACCGGCGTAATTTCATCTTTTTTTTGATCGATGGTATTTTGTTTACGGTAGCCATGAGTATCATTGGGCCTACTACATTAATTCCTGATTTTATTCGCCATTTGACCAATTCTGAGATCTTAATCGGTTTTTCTTCCAGCATTTTTGATGTGGGATTTACGCTGCCTCAGTTGTTTGTCGCACGATATATTGTTCGTTTCACCAACAAAAAATGGTGGTTCGTCGGACCGAATATTCCTGTTCGTTTTGCAATATTGAGTTTTGGCATCCTAACAGTACTTCTCGGAAAAGATCGCCCTGCTTTGATACTTGTTGCGTTTTTGATTTGCTACGGAATTGCAGCCTTTGGTGATGGTTTAGTTGGCGTGCCTTGGGCGGACTTAATCGGAACGAGTTTAGATAATCGTTGGCGAGCGCGTATGTTTGGTTTGATGTCTGCCAGCGGCGCAGTGATTATGCTTGGTTTATCCCCTGTGCTGGGTATTATTCTAAGCGATGCAGGGCCGGGTTTTCCAAACAATTACGCTGCACTATTTGGTTTAGCAGGGGCATTGTTTGTGATTTCCATTTTACCGGGGATATTTATACACGAATTACCGGGTGGTAAAGCTATTGAAAAAATTCCGTCATTAGGCGAATTTTTGCCGGGTCTCGGCCATGTTTTACGTACTGATGGCCCGTTTCGAGCGGTTGTAATTTTGCGATTGCTGACGGTTTTATTTATGATGGCCGGGCCATTTTATATTGGATTTGCTACCGTGCAATTGGGGCTGTCTAGCACCGTTGCGGTGCCAACACTCTTGGCTATGCAGACTATCGGTAATATAACAGGTGCGTTGGTTTACTCGTGGCTTGGTGCACGTAATAATCTGCTGTATATCCGGTTAGCTTTGTCGTGCGCCATTATTTTGCCTATGAGTGCACTAATAGCCTCTATAGTTGGACCCCTGCCGTTGTATTTTGGTTTCTTCGTTTCCGGCGTTGCGCTCAGTAACTTGGGCTTTAGTTATCAAAATTGGGTGATTACATATGCCACGCCGGATCAGCGCCCAACGTATGCGGGTTTATTCAATACTATTTCGGCTGTAATCTCGCTGATTGCACCCTTTATTGCCGGAACAATTGCTCAAATCCTTGGATATGAAGCGCTGTTCGTAGTGGCAATTGTCATGGTTTCATGTGCGCTTTTCGTTGCGGTTCGCTACGTGAGCAACCCGCAGCCGGCTCAACAAGCTGTGTCAACTGTGGATTAAACCTATCGCACCAGCCTAATTGACTCGGTGCCACTTGACTTCGACGTTTACTTGATCGCGGGTGAAGTCGAAAGGAATGTGTACGACGACGTATAATGCTTTGACGGTAGTGCGTTGAATACTGCCAGAAAGTCTAAGGTTTGAACCTGCGATGTCCGACCGGCCCAATGTCAAACCTTCATCGACTAGGTTTCCTTCTTCGTACACGCGACCAATTGCCCCTTTGCCGTTAGTCACCGTGAATGTAACCTGTGCTGTCTCGCTGGGTTGGATATTGAGGCGCGTTACTAAAAGAGGCTTACGATAACTGACGCTCAAATTGAGTGTGGCGTTTTCGTTAAGTGTTGGTAAGTTGATGCTGCTCGTGTGGAGTTTATAACGCATACTTGCTTGTGCCAGAATGCGAAATGTGTTTCCGCCGAGATACAAGACTTCAAGCTGGTTGATCCCCGCGCCGTTAGAACCGTTAGCCCAATCAACAAGCATGGGAAGCGGCAGTAGTTTTTGCGGAGAAATTCGAGCGGCCTCGTACGCAAAGGGTTGATAGGCCGCCCAAAGAAAATTACCATCGGCAGCTTCGTCTTCGATTTCGACAGTGAAAGGGATCTGAGGATCCGTTTCCAGCGTGTAAGTCTGAAATGGCTGACTTCCTGACGGCATACCATCAACGTCCTTTCCAAGTTTGATTAATTGAGGGGTGATCGTATGAGCTGTAATTTGATAAGTGGATGCCCCATCAAGAACACCTATCAGCGTTATAGTGGCGTGCTGTCCTTCTTGTCCGGTGGTTGGAATGATGTCAAAACCGTTTACCGGTCTATCACCACCACTGCCACCATAGGCTGAACAATGGTCAGCATCCGGTTGGGTTTCACCCGTGAAGATGCAATAAGTCGTAAAGACCAGTTTGTTGGCGCGGTACTCAAATACGATATCTTGGTCAATAGGCATATCAAACGTATAAGTAACTTTTTCGCCTTTACCCCGTAGTTGCCCTGATACCGTTTCGTCAAATGGCAATGGCTTTGTGATTGTGGGGCGAGGGGTGTCACTTTGAGCAAATAAAGTGTCTGCCCAAACGTGAATGAATAGCAATACAAAACATAACGTGATTGGCCGTAAGATTTTTAGGCTAAACAATGTGTTTCATGTACTCCCATAGCGAATGACACCTAAGAAGTGTACAGTTAATTCTGAGGGATGACTTCAGACTTTAGATGGGTTTTCTTAATATTTTTCTGGAGCCTCATAAAACACCGGAAACTTTTGTGAAGGTTGATAGATGTATGGACTCTTTTGAAACGAACATCAATATCCAAGATGAACGGTATCTTGAAAATAGTGTACATTACCGTACCTTAATAGACGAGCTGCGTCAACGTATTGCATTGGTGCAGCTAGGTGGGGGTGAGCAATATCAGCAGCGGCAGCGTGAACAGGGCAAGCTGTTTGTACGGGATCGAATTGACAAATTGCTGGATGATGGATCGCCTTTCTTGGAACTTGCTCCGTTGGCGGCGTGGGATTTATACGATGGGGATGCACCGAGTGCTGGGATTGTCACGGGAATTGGTCGCGTAAGTGGCATCGAATGTTTGATCGTAGCGAACGACGCCACGGTTAAGGGTGGAACCTACTTTCCGATGACTGTAAAAAAGCATCTTCGGGCGCAGCAGGTGGCACTCGAAAATAATTTACCCTGTATTTATCTGGTGGACAGTGGGGGCGCGTTCCTGCCGATGCAGGATGAAGTGTTTCCAGACGCAGATGATTTTGGACGGATTTTTTACAACCAAGCAGTCATGAGCGCGGTTAAAATTCCACAAATTGCGTGCGTGATGGGAAGCTGTACAGCCGGTGGGGCATATGTACCGGCGATGTCCGATGAGACGATTATTGTTAAAGGGACAGGAACTATATTTTTAGGTGGGCCACCACTCGTAAAGGCTGCGACAGGTGAGGATGTGACGGCTGAGGAATTGGGTGGAGCATTTGTACATACGCATCAATCGGGCGTGGCAGATCACTTCGCCGAGGATGATGAACACGCGCTGGAGATGGTTCGGGATATTATTGCGACTCTTAACCGGCGCAAAAAAGTGGATATGGATATTATTCCTCCTGAAAAACCACTCTACGATACACAAGAACTATATGGGATTTTACCCGCCAGCTTCCGCGAAAGTTATGACGTGCGGGAGGTGATTGCGCGATTGGTGGATGGGAGCAAGCTGCGCGAGTTCAAGGCGAATTATGGGACGACTCTGGTGACTGGATTCGCACGAATTGAGGGCTATCCAGTGGGCATCATTGCGAATAATGGCGTACTTTTTAGTGAAAGCGCGTTGAAAGGCGCACACTTTATTGAACTGTGCAGTACCCGGAATATTCCACTGTTGTTTCTTCAGAACATCACTGGATTTATGGTGGGTAAAGAGTATGAACAGAAAGGCATTGCTAAAGATGGAGCCAAGATGGTTCATGCGGTAGCGAATGCCCGTGTTCCCAAACTCACGGTTATCATTGGCGGGAGCTTTGGGGCGGGCAATTATGGAATGTGTGGGAGGGCCTATACACCTCGATTTTTGTGGATGTGGCCCAACGCTCGAATCAGCGTGATGGGTGGCGAACAAGCCGCGAATGTGTTATTGACGGTCAAACGTGACCAACTGAAACGTCAGGGGAAGCCCGACATGACAGCCGACGAGCAAGAGGCTTTTAAGCAACCGATCCTTGAGCGTTATGAGGCTGAAGGTAATCCTTATTACTCGACGGCGCGTTTGTGGGATGATGGCATTCTGGATCCAGCGGAAACACGGCGTGTACTCGGTTTAGCGTTAAGCGCGTGTTTGAATCAGCCGAATGAAGAAACACGGTTCGGCGTGTTTAGGATGTAGTTCGAGAATTTAATCCAGACATTTTGGCTCGAAATAATCTGTTTCATCTCCTACATAATGGAGATTTTTTGTAAAGTTTATGTAATAGCCTCTATAGTCAAGCATTCCGAGTAACAATCTATCAAAAAAATGGACTATTCTTTTGTATTCTTGCACCCCGCTAGAACTACTGAAGGAAAGTTCATGTACGAGGCTATTACGTGATGTGATGAAATCAGCAATTTCTTCATCCGTTAATGGAATGCAGAAGAATTCGATAAACGCTCTTAAATTTGTTCTGAGGGTCGATTTATTTTTGATAGCTTGGTTCATTGGTTGATACCCTGTTGATTTTTTAATAAGAAATTCAACCGATGAAACTACTGTTAGTGACCTTACTTCAATAAAACTAGATACCCGTATTGAAGAATATATGCGTCCAATGGAGATTAAGTTATAACTTGGATTAAGTTCTAAATAACGTGAATATGTCTTGTTGACAAAATCCTCAATAGACTTAGGTGGCATTCTATCTATTAGAGGAATTGATGAATAATTTTCAGTTTTGCTAGGTCTGTGTTCAATAAAAATTTGTTCACCATTCGAGTTGAATATCTCGAAACTTATCCAAGATATTAATGTAGCATTTGCAATAGTCAATAACCCGCATAAATCATCTATTACCTGCACTACATTCTCAATTTCTGATGAATTTCTATTTTTAAGAATTGCTTGACAAGTCACATCTGTATTTTCTCGAGTACTCAACTGATTTTCAATCTCGGGGAAATTTATAACTTTGCGAATCATGACAGAGTAATCGCTTAACTGAAATTTTAGCGCATTAAGCCTACTCTCGATTTTCGATATTTGTTCTGCTTGCGTACCTACGAATATAAAATTTGTGATGTTGAAACGGAACTCTATAGCATCAGCAAAATCTTTGTTTCCAACGCCTAAGTAGCTTTTTCCTGTTAGTAGAAAAGTCGCTAAAGTAATTCCGGTGGCAGATGAATGTTGTGAATTAGTTGGTATCAGTTCACCTTCTATGACAAGCGGCTTTCCATCTTTGGTTTCTCCAATAAAAGTGGGGGTGTCACCTTCATTCAAATCAAGTTTGACACCATCGCTTATTGATTCGAATTCACAAATCATATATATGCTGCCATGCGATAACTGGACAATCCCGAAAGCACAATCGTTGGAACTATTACGAAATTTCCCTTTACCTTCATATTGATGTTTAATGTTTCCATACTTTGAAAGTTTTTCAATTAACATTCGAAACCTCATTCCTGAATTTGAGATGGTACATTAAATATCTACCATCTCGATGTTTCAATTGCGAAATGATGCGTATCAAGTGCTGAAAAATCAGCGATTGAATTCATTGCGTTATTTTTTCGGTTATAGGTTCAACCTCAAACAGTTCAGCCACCAGATCATAGGAATGCTTGCGGGCGGCGTGGTTATGAACCATTGTCAGCACCATGAGTTCGTCGGCTTCGGTACGTTCGATAAGTGGCACGAGACGCTCACTCACGGTAGCGGGACTGCCCACGAAATGACGTTCTTTAAGGCTTTGCATCTGCATCTTTTCGACGGGTGTGAGTGAAGCTGCTTTGACTTCGGCAGGACTAGAAAGCGGGCCAGAACGTCCGGTTTGAATTCTTAAGAAGGCGTGTTGAACGGAGAGAGCCAAGTCGTCGGCTTCTTCGTCGGTATCAGCTGTGATAATGGACACGGCGAGAATGGCATGAGGCTTGGGGAAGGAGGCAGACGGCTGGAAACTGTCGCGATAGACTTTCATCGCGGGAATAGCTGCACTACCGTTGATATGATGAGCGAAGGCGAATCCCATGCCGAGTTCAGCCGAAAGCTGCGAACTAAAGCCACTGGAACCGAGCAGCCAAATCGGTGGAAGTGGAACATCATTGGGGTAGGCGCGAATGGTGCTAAAGGGATGATTAGCCGGAAACGTTCCGTTGGCGAAGGCCAAGAGTTCACCAAGTTCTTCGGGGAAATTGTCGGCGTTTAAGTTTTCCTGCGAACGACGCAAGGCCAGCGCAGTCATCATATCGGTTCCGGGAGCGCGACCGATGCCGAGGTCAATCCGTTCGGGATAAAGAGCTTCCAACATGCGGAACGATTCGGCTACTTTTAACGGCGCATGGTTAGGGAGCATAACGCCGCCTGAGCCAACACGAATATGCGAGGTTTCGCGGGCGATTTGCCCGATCATAATATCGGGGGTGGTGCTGGCGATGCCTCCAGAATTGTGATGCTCGGCTAACCAATAGCGAGTAAAGCCGCGCGCATCCGCAAATCGGGCGAGATCAATCGAGTTACGCAGAGCCTGTGAACTGCTTGAACCTGATGGAACAGGGGATACATCAAGGATAGATACGGGGAAGTTCATCAGTTAATAACCTCATTTTTGTTGGGTATTCATGAATAGTGTTCTGACGAATGAAGAACGTGAAGTATTACTCTTTGCTCCAAAGTGGGCATTAATTAGCCGAGAAATCACAGTTTGTTGCGGCGTAACATCCTAAGAAATAATAAAGAGTTGTTAATTTCGTAAATTTTTCACAAAAATTAATGCTATTAATCCTCGGGCTGGATATACTGAAACTAATCCTAATTATTTGAGCGTTTATGGAGTTTATTATGCAGCCCAATATCCTGATTGTTGACGACACGATTGAATACGGAGAATTGGTGCAGGCTTCATTAATCCGATCAGGACTTCAGGCGGACTACGTTTATAACGGGCAGATGGCACTCGATTACTTGAACAACCAGTTACCGGATGTGATGCTGCTCGACATTAGTATGCCGGGAATGAGCGGGTGGGCGGTGCTGGACGAAATTAAGGTACGTTATCCAAAGGCCAATTTCCCGGTGATTGTGCTGACCTCTTTCAATGATCCGGCGAACAAGTTGGTGGGTAAATTCCAACAACTGGTTTACCGTTACTGCACCAAGCCGACCGATCTTAAGACTCTGGCGCACACGGTTATTGAGGCCACGCAGCGACAAGTGGCGGTTTAGTTTGTAGTTACAAGTTTCAAGTTACAAGAAGGCGGTGGGTGAAAGCTCGCCGCTTTTTGATTCAGTTTAGTAGATTCGATGTGAAGAAAGTGAAGTTTGCGAATCAGGTTTGAGGGAGAAACTTCGCAAAATTCTTCACATTCTTCATTTTCACAAGCGGCTTTTGGCTGTTAGCGACTAGCTTTTAGCTCGATACCAGTTACCAGTCGAATACAAAAGCTGTTTTATGGCGGAAATGTCATAAAAGTCGTCAATGTCGGGCTGATATTTGGCAACATTAGCGACATTTCGGCGGATTGCTCGGCTGGACTTGCGGCAAAAGGTTGTTGGAATGTCCGACGCCAAGATTGCTAATCAGTCGATAGTCGTCAGCTATCAGTCGCCAGTCACCAGCTTTAAGTTTCAAGAGACAAGTTACAAGTTCAGCCTTAAGCTAAAAACGGCGATGGCGACAATAAAATAGATCGCGTTCAAAGCGGAACATGCGGCGAAAGCGGCAGCGAAAGCGGCGAAATTTGTCCGTTGATTGTGCACCAAGCGATGGATGTTAAGCTGTGTGAAGATCAAGGGCTTGCCAGCGGCAAGCCCGTACATCCCCATAGACATGATATTCGATATTGAGAGGAAACGGGTTACATTTTGGAAGAACATTTTGTAACTCTTTCGCGAGGCTGGCGCTAACCGTTTTGAGGGAGAGTTATCGGGGTAAAGATTGGGAGGCGGTTAGTGATTGGTTTGGCAGGTTTGAAAAAATAAATAGAAAATTATAATAAGCGTGCCCGGATCATTTCAATACCTTAGCTTACGTTCTGGCTGAGTAAATTCAGGATTTTTAGTTCCATGGATGCTGATAACGAGTATGGCGGATCTCGTTGAGGGGACAAAGCCTGAAGCCAATTACAATGCAGTATCAAAGAACTTCACATTTTCATATTGAGCCACAAATTTACGAGGCTGTTTGCATACAGACAGCCCTGTTTCCTTATCCTTTGTCAATGCGTTCGCTGCTTCATGTGTGGGACTCATTCAGATTCCAAATATCAGAGTCATCATGTAATTTATTTGTGATGGGTTATCATTTAGTAGAACCCATCACATAAAGTATTACATAAATCTTGACCACAGTCTCGCGTGGTTAGCCATAAAGCAGCGTCAAGGTTAATGGCCCAAATGCCGCCTGCGTATTTGCTACAACGATCACCATCATTAGTAGAGAAAGGGTAACCATAGCAATTCCGGAAAAGACAAGCGCGTTTTCTCTCAGTCTCCACTTTGCCTCGTGCAGATTAGATTGCTTGATTAACCTGTTCCAAATCGAGGTGCCGAAGCCCACAAATAGTACCAGCAAAACTGCACAAACTAATGCTTTGGTGGTATGAAAGGCGACGCGTTCATGAATCTTGTTTTGGATAATTGATGGAATGCTGTCGCTTCCGGACTGTAACCATGTGTTGAAGGCATGGTAAAGTTGATCCTTTTGTGTGTTGGCTATTGGGGTACTGATGGAATCCGGGAGTAGAGAAAACCCGTGACGGGGATCTACTACGTTGGTTGCATTCGCTGCGGTGATCAAGGCGATCATTAGACCAACGAGGATACTTAATGCCCCAAACGCGAAATAAAGCTTCTTTTCAAATGTCCATTTGCGCTTATCAGTTTTGGGCACTCTTTTCCAATGAGTCCAAAAGTAGAGGCTTAGTAGCACAAAAATAATCACCAAAAGCCCTCCGGCAACAACGAACACAACGTGGTAGGTAGTGTAATCGTTGATGAGCGTATTCATGGCGGGATTAGACCCTGAACCTGAGTTGATCAGGTTGTTGAGTGTCGCTTGCAGATTGTCGTTCACGTTGAATGTCTCCTAATGTCTAATCTCAATTGTCAAAGTATCCCGATGCTAAATGTTTTGTTGGTTATGTTTTCGCTCCGTTATGACTGTAACAGCTTCAGTACCCGTGTTTTTCATGTTCTTAGACTTATACTGAAACGTTTTTCATATACGGAATTCGGCTTCAGAGGTTGCTCAGTAGAGCGATAAGTGGTTCATCACTAAATCAATTTCAATCTGATACAAGATCACTTATTTAATCCTTGACCACTACTTGAGTTTTTATTGATGACTGAAGGCGATCAGGTTTAAACGCAGCGTAATACTTTGTAATTTGTTTTGATTGAGAAAAATAGTACAATCGCTTTACACTATACAAAAGGAATTAAATAGGAGGGCGCGATGAGGCAGTGGGAAACGGGCGCGGACGTTGCCATCCGTAAGGCAATGGAAGCGGGCGAATTCAATAACCTTCCCGGCGAAGGGCAGCCGCTTGATCTCAGTGTTGATCCTTATACTCCGGCGGATATGCAGCTTGCCTATAAAATTCTGAAACAGAACGGCCTCGCGCCGGATTGGATTGTGCAAAGTAAAACGCTGACCGCGAAGTTGGACTCATGGCAGTCGCGTTTGCAGGCGGCGCACAAGAATTACCGAACGAGCAATAATATCGGCTCATGGATTACCGCCAAGGAAAAGTTGGGCGTGGATGCTGAGAAGCTCAACAAAGAGATTGTGGCTTTCAACCTCAAGCTGCCACAGGGCATTACTCATCTACCGATGTTGAATGTGCAGCGGGCTGTAGAGCGGTTGGTGGGGTAAATGGACAATAAGGCAGTAGAAAAAGGGCACACAGCCGTGCGCCCCTACAAAATGCAATTGCTTATTAACCCACTGAATCAATAAAGGCGAGGGTATGAACTCGCCTGATATAGACAAATTGGACTGTTAGACTTTGGTTTCTTCAGCCGTTTTGGTTTCTTCGGCAACTTTATCTTTCTTGCTGCCTTCTTCCAAACCTTTGCGGAAGTTCGCCACTGCGCTGCCTAATTCACCACCGATGCGACCAACGCGGCCTACACCGAACAGCAGAATGACGATCACCAAAATAATAATGAGTTCTGTAGGTCCTAAGCTCACAGTAGTTGCTCCTCTCAATGCCGACTTCTGTTCATTATAACACCGTTGTTGGTCATAGGGGGTAGCCCCTATGAGGTATTTCTCATTATTAAAGGGTTTATGAACGGATGTGTGTTACAGATAGCAACGGATTGCCAGCGGCAAACCTGTATGCAATATTCGTTGATGCACAGATATAAACATTCAATGAATCGTATCCTAATCCCTATGCCTATTGCCCCACACGAACGGAAATGCTAGACTCTAGGTTGGAGGCAAATAACCGTGCCAAAACAAGCCCTTTACCTTAAATTTCGCCCGCTGTCATTTGATGACATGGTTGGTCAAGAACATATCACGCGGACGCTGCGAAACTCGCTCAAGACGGGGCGCATCCGTCATGCGTATCTTTTTAGTGGGCCACGCGGTACAGGTAAGACAACTTCTGCGCGTTTGTTGGCGAAGGCTATTAACTGCCAGAATCCTGACCCTGATAAACGTCCGTGTAATGAATGCGCGGCTTGTATTGCGGTGAATGAAGGCCGCTATCTTGATTTGATTGAGATTGATGCTGCCACTCATACCGGCGTCGATGATGTACGCGACTTGAGAGATAAGATTGCATTCTCACCGGGGGAAGGGCAGTACAAGGTTTACATTATCGACGAAGTTCACCGCTTCACAGGTAACGCTTTCGACGCGCTGCTCAAGACACTGGAAGAGCCGCCTGAACACGCGATTTTTATCCTTGCAACGACTGAAATTGATAAAGTTCCACAGACGATTAAGAGCCGCTGTTTGCCGTTCGAGTTCCGGCTCTATTCGGTGACAGAAGTGGCGGATCGTTTGCAAGTGATTGCTGAAAACGAAGGTCTGCACATTAATCGGGATGCATTAGAACTGGTGGCACGTCAAGGTACAGGTAGTATGCGCGACAGCATCAGCCTGCTCGACCAGATTGTGTCTGATCCTGATGAAGTGATTACGCTGGATATTGTCGAGCGTATTCTGGGTACAGCCAGTTTGGGCGCGGTCAAAGATGTGGTGGCGGCGTTAATTGATGAAGATGCCGCACGCGGTTTGCATGATATTGCCCACGCGGTAGATTCGGGTTCTGATCCCAAGCAATTTGGTGAGCAAGTGGTTGAACATTTGCGGGCCATTTTGCTGACGCAAACTGCGAGTGCTGATCTGGTGGAAGCGTCGAGCGAAGATCGGGCGCTGTACGAAGATCAAGCGGTTTTGATTGGACGCGGGCGACTGCTGGCGGCGATCAAAGCATTTAATGATGCAGTGAATAATTATCGTGGTGGTTGGCAGCCGCAGCTCGGGTTGGAGCTGGCGCTGCTCGAAAGCCTCAAGCAGCAAGAAGTGACCGTCGATATGAGCACAAATTATGGTCAAGCGGGGTATGCGCCGCCATTACAATCTGCCCAACAGGCCGCTCCGCCTCCGGTGGAGACGATGCCACCGGGAGCGCCACCGGTCATCGATCCGGCAGTCGTGCGCGAGAAGTGGAATATTTCGCTTAAGGCGCTGTATCGCTACAGCAAGAGCGGGCCAGATTTGATGCAGCATTTCCGGGTGGTGCGGGTGGATGGCAACACGCTCTTTCTGGGGACGGATAACGCGCTGTATTATGAAAAGCTGCAATATCCAGAGAAGATTCAAGTGTTGGAGCGTGTGTTTTACGAGGTGCATCGCGTGCGGCTGCATGTGCGGCTGACGATGGTTGGCAGTAACGAAATGCAGGATACCCCGGTTGAAGCGCAGGGATTCGATCCGAATGATCCACTGCTTTCGGAAGGCGCACAGCTTGGTGCGAAAATCACGCCCGTTGATAACACCAAGCGTAGAAGTGACAAGACGAGCGAATAGGAACCATTAATTAGTCAGATTATCGGGCGGGATTCTTTCCGCCCCTACAATATGTGATGCGACCATGTGAGTATAGTACGCATCTAAGTAAGTATCTTTCGAGAATGACGAAGGAATGAGGAGAATATCATGGCAAAAGGCAAGCGCGGCGGTTTTGGTGGGGGCGGGATGCCCGGTGGAATGCAGGGCGGTATGGGCGGCATGATGAAGCAGATTCAGAAGATGCAGGAAGACATGGTCGCTGCCCAAGAAGCTCTGGAAAAGGAAACGGTTGAGGTCTCGGTGGGTGGTGGAGCGGTTAAAGTTCTTATCAGTGGTCATCAACGGGTGCAGTCGATCACCATCAATAAAGAGATGATTGATCTGGATGACGACGAATGGCTGACCGATTTGCAAGAACTGGTGATGTTGTGTGTCAACCAAGCAATTGAACAAAGCCAAGAAATGTCGGCACGACGGATGGAAGGTATCACCGGTGGCTTGGGTGATAATCCGTTGTTGAGTGGTTTGTTGGGCGGGTAGTAAACCTCTTGTTTGTGGGCGCACAACCGTGCGCCCCTACAGTGATCTGATTTTTGCAATCAAAACCTCCCGATAAAGCACTTTATAATCAGGCTCAAGGTTCAGCATGGCGCTGATGACTGTACACTAATGGAAGGGCAGAGATATTCTGCTCTTTTTTATCCCGCCATTGGTTACAGGTTTTTGTGCCTGAGTAAAGTGTCCATGAGTGAAAATTCACTTTAAGGGTTTGAATGCGCTGCGGTTTTATGCGGCGGTTTCAGTTGTTATCCAGCACATTATGTATAGTCCGCACGATTGGTTTGGTGCGCCGAACCTTCCCGAGACGGTTGGGCATTTATTTATCAGTGGTACGGATGCGGTTCATCTCTTTTTTGTCCTGAGCGGTTTTCTGATTACATATCTGCTGTTGGTCGAACGCGAACGTACCGGAACGGTGTCCATTCGCAAGTTTTATATCCGTCGCATTCTGCGAATCTGGCCACTTTACTTCATTATCATCTTGATTGTCGGGCTTTTGCTGCCGTTGATTATCCCCGACTACAAAAATCCATTGTCGAATACAACACTTGCACTACTGCTGGTGCTGTTTCAAGGCAATATCGCCTTTATCCTTTTTTATCCCTATCCTCCGCTGGAACATCTTTGGACGATTGCGATTGAGGAACAGTTCTACCTGTTTATTCCACATATTGGGAAACGCGCGTCAAGCCTCGAAAGAGTATTCATGAGCATTATTGTGTTCTGGTGGGCGCTGATGGCGATCACTGAGTGGTGGATGCCGGATAATTTCATCACGATTGTGATCCATTCGGTCCGCTATGACACGATTGCCATTGGGGGTTTATTCGCTTGTATCTATTACTATAAGCGTCCGATTTTGAAGTGGATTTATCACCCCATGATCGGAACACTGTCGGTTGTGATGCTGGCTATCGCCGCACTCTTTATTGAGAACACGCCGGATTTGCTGTATACGTCATTCATGTGTTTCGTGTTTGGTGTGCTGCTGTTGAATGTTTCGACCAATGAGAAGTTTTTCTTGAAGTTGGATCATCCGTGGCTGGAAAAGTACGGCAACCTTTCGTACAGCATCTATATGTATCATCCGATACTGCTGCTGATTTTTTACACCTTTGTCTATCACCGGCTCGATATTGTCTCCTACCAAATTGCGGTCTATCCGGTTATAATAATCAGCACATTCATTCTATCGTGGTTCTCCTATCGTTATTTTGAAACCCCTCTGCTTAAGTTGAAAGATCGATTCAAGGTTGCCAGATGACTAACGCGATTCCCGAACCAGTTACGAAGCTGATTGATGCATTTTCCCGACTGCCGGGGATTGGCCCGAAGTCGGCTTCGCGGCTGACCTATTATTTGCTGCGTTCGCCAGACGAGATGACTCTAAAATTGGCGGATGCGCTTTCGAACCTCAAGAGTCAGATTAAGTTCTGCTCGACCTGCTATAACATTACGATAAATGATCCGTGTCCAATTTGCAGTGATCCAAGGCGTGATCATCATCTGATCGCGGTAGTTGAAGAACCGCTGGATGTGATGGCACTGGAACGGACAGGTGCTTATGACGGTGTTTATCATGTGCTGCATGGTGCGATTTCACCCGTGAACGGCGTTGGGCCTGACGATTTGAAAATCCGTGAGTTGGTCAAACGGGTGGAGAGTGGCGAAGCAGTCGAAGTTGTGGTGGCGACCAACCCGGGGCAGGAGGGTGACGCGACGGCTTTTTATATTCAGAAGGAGTTGAAGCCGAAAGGTGTCAAGGTGACGCGTTTGGCGCGTGGGTTACCGGTTGGGGGTGATATCGAGTATGTTGATTCAGTGACCTTGAGCAGGGCATTGCAGGGGCGAAACGAACTCTAGCGAACGTGATTCATACCAAAACTGACAAATTGGTGTGAAATTTCACAAGTCGCCCTTGACGCATGTTCTCCCTTGTCATATAGTAACGCCCGTTCACAAGAACGACCAACTTAACAAGGTAATGCCGGACAGTCCGGGAACGCAAACCGGACTGTTTTTGTCCCTAAACACGAATTATGAAAAACTGGTTTGAAATCAGTTTGAAAAGAGTGTTGACAGACAAAAAATGGCATGATATAGTTTATCTCCCGTTAACAAACGCAATTTAACAGTTGTGACTAAACGATTTGGGAAGCTAAATTGTTTAGTGGTGCGCGTCAGGAGTTGGTGATACAGGGTTGTGCAACATATCCCAAGTATCCCAAACGAGTTTTGTAGGAAGTTACAAAATGACCTTGACGAACACGAACACGGGAGTTAGACTTAACACAACCTTAACGCACAGAGATGTGCGTGGACGCAACTTAACAACAGAAGAGTGAGATGGAAGAAACGCGGTGGATTGGCATCGCGGGAAAGAAAAGAACCAATCAGCCAAGTAACAGATCAAGGCAAAAAAGCCTTGTCAGTTTCGAGAGTAAAATCAAACGGAGAGTTTGATCCTGGCTCAGGATGAACGTTGGCGGCGTGCCTAACACATGCAAGTCGAACGGAAATAGCAATATTTGAGTGGCGCACGGGTGAGTAACACGTAGCTAATCTACCT
>WGMX01000081.1 GCA_016124855.1 Anaerolineaceae bacterium
CTGACACCTTCCCATCCCTTGCTTGTTTTCCGCACCCACTGATATAGTTTCCGTCGGTTCATTTGGTCTCTCTTTCTGGCTTGGTAACCGAAAGTTTGCCAAATGAACCGTCCTTTTGTCTACTGTCGCCCCCTCAGCCGCAAGCGATGGAGGGAGAAACTCAAATACAAATACTCTTTTCTAGGAGCTTTGAGAGAATGTATTAGTAACAAGGATAACTAGATGACTGACCAAGTTCTCCAAGACCAGATCGCTTATTATCGAGCGCGGGCGGGTGAGTACGATGAGTGGTTTTACCGCGTCGGGCGTTATGATTGGGGCGCAGAACGCAACGCGCAGTGGTTTGCCGAAGCTGAAACAGTTTTTAATGCACTGCGGGCTGTTGGTAAGGTTGGAACTGCACTTGAACTCGCTGCCGGAACGGGGAACTTCACCAAAGAATTGACATCAATCGCGGATCATGTTGTGTCACTAGATGCCTCGCCGGAAGTGCTGGAGATCAACCGCGATAAGGTTAAAAGCGCAAATGTCGAATACCGGCAGGCGGATTTGTTTAACTGGCAGCCAGATGCCGAATATGATCTGGTGTTCATGTCCTTCTGGTTATCACATGTGCCGCCAGAAAAGTTAGATGGTTTCTTGGATACCGTGCGGAAGGCGACCAAAGTTGGCGGACGTGTGTTCATGGTCGATTCGCTGCGGGATAAAACGCGTACTTCATCCGCATCGAATCACGCTGATTATGACCCCGAAAGTATTTACCACACACGCAAACTGAATGATGGGCAAGAATTTACTATCGTCAAAATGTTTTATGATGAGTCGTTAGTGGCTACATTGGCGAAACACGGCTTCAAGGCAGAATATCACACGAGCGGTGAATACTTCTGGTGGGCGAGTGGTACGGCGGAATAATTAGCTGAGTCCGTCGACAATATGTTGTCGTGCTCGTTGATACTCTTCCTCAGAAATTAAGCCAGCTTTGTGTGCTTTATCTAACTCGGCTAGGCGATCAGTTAGGCTTGTAGATGGATTATCGCTAAAACCTGAAAATGAATTCGAGGCGGGAAAGGTCGAATTACCAGCCACGACGGATGTAGGTTTTGAACTCCGCAGCGAGAGTATTGCACCAACGATCAAGATGGGCAGACCGAGGCAGAATAAAGCAATCGCGACAATGCTAGTGGTTGCCGACGAAGGCAGAACATTAAACCATTGCCCGAAAGCATTTCCCATCACATCAGAGGTTATATCGCGTTGATTGCCTGCGTCGTCCACGCAATAATATAAGCCCAGCGTCGTGAAATCTTTTTCCGGTGTTGCCACTATATCTTTTACTTTGCCCATTACGAGTTTTTCACCGGATTTGCAATATGTTTCGGGCTTATTTATGTTCTTTGATATTTGTGATAGGTTATTGGTGGTTATGTTTGCACCTACGAAAAAGGTGATGCAGCTTATTGCCATCATGCCGATGCCTAAAACAATGAGTATTTTTCGCATTTTGGTTGATTATTGATATAAGGTTATTCTTTAAGTATAGCCTTATTTTGTCTGGCGAAATCATTTACATCCTGATATTTCAATTGGAGCGCGTTCATGTCTATCGAAACGCATAAAACCTCATTGACTGATCGCGCACTGCTGGGGGCGGCTGGTCTTGTCGCCAAAACGTGGCCGATAGCCGCAAAGATTTTCCCCGAAGGTCCGGATATTGATACGAACCAATCGCTGTGGGCGGCTCAAACACCGGATTATCAAGGGGGACAGCCCTTAAAAGGGACAATAAGCTGCGATTTAGCCATTATCGGTGGTGGATTTACAGGTACATCAACAGCTTATCATTTCAGTCGACGCTATCCTGAAAAGCGGGTCGTGCTGCTTGAGGCGAAATCACTGGCGAACGGCGCGAGTGGACGCAACGGCGGCATGATGCTCAATTGGGTCACGGGCATGACGGATGATCGTCCCGAAATGCTCAAGCGGGTTTATGACACGACTCATGCGGGCATTCAGACAATTCTGGAGATTGTCCAACGGCATAACCTCAAAGTGAGCCACCGCGTCGATGGCACATTAACCTTTTATACCGACCGTAAACGGGCTGAAGCGGCTCACCAAGAGGCTGAGGAACATCAGGCGATAGGCATTCCTAGTCAATTTATTGATATGGCGACACTATCGAAACAGTTGAATGCTCAAGGGGTTTATGGCGCGGTGCTTGACCCTAATTCGGGGCAGATCAACGGCGCTCAGTTGGTGAGGGGACTGCGGCCTGTACTGGTGGAACAGGGCGTTGAGATTTATGAGAACACGCCAGTTTTGAAAATCCGCGAGGGTTCGACGATTACACTGACTACACCTCAGGGTGAAGTTCATGCAAAAGCGATTGTGCTTGGAACGAACGGCTATACAACGCGCTTAGGATATTTCCGCGATGCGCTGTTCCCGCTGCATTCGCATGTGTTTGCGACCGCGCCGCTGACCGAAGAACAACGCGCTGAACTCGGTTGGAAGGCTTACGCCGGATACAGCGATGACCTCGACCGCATTTCGTATTCGACGCTGACCAATGAAGGCAATATGGTGTTCGGCGGTGGCAGCAACCAATCCTACGCTTATCTGTTTAATAATCGCACGGCGTATCCCGGCACACCGCTTTCGGCAGCATCGTCATTCCGCAAAATGCAAAGTACGATGGAGGATTATCTCCCCGGCAGCGAACGGCTTCCGATTGCTCACCGTTGGACAGGGACACTGGGCATTACGCTCAAGCGCAATAATTTGATGGGTGTGCGCGGGGATAACCGAAATGTGTTTTATGCGATTGGTTACTGCGGACATGGGGTAACGCTGGCGAATATATCAGGGCAGGTATTGACGGATATGTATTCGGGTGATGATGAACGCTGGCGCGGGCTGCCATTTCACCACGCGACTTATGCACCAATTCCGCCAGAACCGTTTCGCTGGTTTGGCTATCAGGTGTTCACGAAATTGACGGGCAAATCGCCGAGGGTTTAATGAATCACCCGAAAGGTGAGGTTGATGCGTGGGCCGAGTTCTTTCTTGGTTTTGGGGATTTGGTGCTTCCAGAAGTGTTGAGTTGTGCCGCGCATGAGGAGCAGGCTGCCGTGTGTGAGTTCAATGGATACTTTCATATCGGGGTATTGTTTATGCTTGAATTGAAAGTTCCGCGCTGCGCCTAAACTGACCGACGCAATCACCGGATCAAGGCCGAGTTCGGGTTCGTCGTCACTGTGCCAGCCGACGCTATCCTGTCCATCACGGTATAAGTTGAGTAAAACACTATTAAAGGTCACACCGGCGGCTTGTTCAACTCGTGCTTTCATTTCGAGCAGCGTGGGTGTCCACAACAAAGGATGCACAGTGAGACCCGAAT
The DNA here is from genome assembly GCA_016124855.1 of Anaerolineaceae bacterium. GTDB lineage: Bacteria > Chloroflexota > Anaerolineae > Aggregatilineales > Phototrophicaceae > CFX2. The sequence continues at coordinate 3,404 of WGMX01000081.1, forward strand.
AGCGGTAGGATTTGCCTTCATCCCCGTACCATGCAATCAAACGCGGCTGCATCACCTGCTTGCCCATGATGGTAATTGATTTTTGTCCCCACGCGATATTGGCAGTCAAATCGGTGAGTAATTTGTTACTCTCGGTTGGCGTGAAAAAGTGATAGTCCAGATAGACTTCTGCATCGACCATTGTGATGAAATAATCTTGTGAGATCATGTTATCCCCCGATATGTTCACGGAAGAAGGTGAGAATGCGTGACCATGAGTCATCGGCGGCGGCTTGTTCTTTGACATCACGCGGGCTGTTGAAAAAGGAATGCTTCGAGTCGGGATAAATTTTGATGTCGTGCGGAATGTTGTGTTTGGTGAGTTCGGCTTCGAGCTTGATGCCGCCGTTCTTCGAAAAGTCGTTTTCGGGAAATGAGCCAACCACAGGACAGGCCCGTTCAACTGCGCCAAGTGGTCGGGGATTCATCGAGTAGAAGGGCGCGATGACATTCAAACGGCTGTCGCTGCAAGCCCACGAGATAGCGAAACTGCCGCCCATGCAAAAGCCAATCGCGCCGATTTTGCCGCCCTCTACTTTTGAGTGTTTTTCCAGCCAATCCAGTGAGGTTTTGAGATCACGAATGCCGGAATGGTTGAGGGAGTCAAACAGCAGCATATTGGTGAAGAAGCGGAACATACAAATCATCTGGTTGCGTCCGGCGAAGAGATCAACCGCCAGCGCGGCATAACCGGCTTCAGCAAAGCGCCGTGTGATGTCTTTGATATTGTCGTTAAGGCCATAGGCTTCGTGGATGACGACCACACCGGGAAATTTGGCTTCGCCACTGGGATAAACAAAATAACCACTCAAGTTAGGTGTGCCGTTGGGAATATTGACAGTTTGGGTGGTGATGTCCATCGGTCATCCTTTTTTATGGCTGCGAGAATAATAGGAATATAGCGTGCCTAACTATGGATGCAAAGTTTTACAGATCAAGTTTAGTACTGCGCAGACTAATCCGTAATGCCATTTCATCAACCAGCCTGCCGACATTTTCGAGGGCGCTGAATTCGGGGCGAACCGTAGGACGGCGCACCGTATCATGGGTGATAATTCCGGCGCGCTTGAGCAAATATTTACGAGCGTGCAGCGAAAACTCATGACCGAAGCCGGATACGGCATCGACCAACGGTTGTGCCCGACGCAGCACTTCATCCACATGGATTTTGTCATCGGCTGTCCATGCCTGCCAAACGTCGACGAAATATTCGTTAAAACCAACCCCCGGTAATAATCCCGCCGCGCCAACTTCCAATTCTTCTCGCAGTGCAATACCACCGACACCACCGAACAATCGCACATCATCGTTTACACGTCCTTTAAGCGCGTTGATGCGGCGGGCTGAACCCGGCCCTTCGATCTTGAAGTAGCGGATGCCGGGTGCATGTTTAGCGATTTGGGCGAGATGTTCAGTCGAGAGCTGGCAGTGAGCATAAGCTTGTATTTGCGGTGACTGCTGCACCATGATGGGCACATCAGAAGCATTGCCAAGCGCGATGTAATGTTCCATCAGGCTCATCTCGTCATTGTTCATGGTGTTGGGCGGCAATGTCATCAATGCGGCAGGATGCAGGTTGCTGTAGACATGGGCTTGTTCGATGGCGGCCTCGGTGCTGCCGGGAGCCATACCGATGACCAGCGGCACTTGTCCAGCGACTTCGGCGGCGACAATTTCGGCGCAGCGAATCCGTTCTTGGTCGGTCAGCTTATAGCCTTCGCTGGCAAATCCACCGATTCCTAAGCCGTGAACACCGCCTTCTAACTCGAAATGGACAACACGGCGCAAGCTGGCTTCGTCAATTCGTCCATCTGCATCAAAAGGGGTAATCAGAATCGGGATAATGCCGCTGAGGTTGGGCATAATCAATTCTCCTGTGGAAAGCTAGGGAGATGAAAGTCACAACCGGTCGCAAATGCGCCACCGTCCGCGCCGGTGATGAATGTGCGCCGCAAAAACAGAACGATTGAAGTTGGAAATGACGAACGTTATTAAAGTCGAGAGGTTGGAACGAGATGCCATTTACAACCTTCGCGTAATAGAGGAATGAGGATATATGATATATTTTTCTGCATAAATTGCAACTTTATGGTTGTGAATAAGGTCATCGAATGTCGAAGGGCGCTGCAATACATGGATTGATGTGAGCGGTTAACATACGCCTAACCGCCGCTGTATATGATCAAATATTTTTCAGTGTAGACTGGGATTAGCTTTAAGCGCTGCATCAACATAAGGAGTCGATTATGCGTCAATGGATCATTCGGATTGCTACGCTATCCATTTTGTTATGCGGTTTGGCTGTCTCAACAGTGCAGGCTGCACCTGCTTCACAGGAACGTTTTGGAGCGCTGGAATCGCTCAGCGCCTATTTTCCCAAAGACACCATGCTGTACGTGGCAACACGAACCGACACTCATTTTGTCGCGTCGCTAGATCGCATTATCCAAGCTGCCGAATCGCAGCTTCCGCAAGGGGTTGTTCCACCACAGTTTCCCTCCAATTTGACGACAGCGCTGGATTTGCTGATGGAACAAAGCGGCGGTGGTACATTCGCCGGCGATGTCCGACCGTGGCTAGAGGATACGCTGGCTGTTGGTATTTATCCCGCCGTTCGCAGCGCGGGTGGCCGAATTGTTATCAAAATTAATAATGCCAAAGCTGCGGCGGATGCTGCGCTGAAAATTTTGCAAAATTGGACGAGCCGCCAAGCCGAGTCTTTTATACTGCTTGCACCAACCAACAACAGTGACCACAATCGTATTGCTGTTTATTCTGACGTGATGATTATCTACAGTTGGTCGGATGATGGTGGGCCGCAGCCAGTGCCCACGCTTAACCCGAATGTGACGGCTAATCCTTATTACACGACTGCACTGTCACGACTGCCTGAAAGCAGCTACGACATGATTGCTTTTGTGGATACACCGCTGCTGATTGCCTATACTCAGCGCCAAGGGTATCACAGCAGTGGAGATTGGATTTTTCCGGCGGCAGTGTATCGGACACTGGGATCCACCGGATTTGGTCTGCATGTCGGTACGGATCAAACGCTGACGCTTGATGTTGTGCAAACGCCGGGGAACGTGACGGGTTTAGATGCACTAGATATTCATTTCACGGGAAAAGGCGCATCACTCACACCCGATATTTTGAGGCGTGTTCCGCGTAACTCGGTTTTTGTGGCACAGGCGGCGGACGTGGGTTCGATGCTTGAATTTGTGGGCAGTGGCGCACAATCAGCCGCCAAAAAATTCCAGACGATACTACCGAGCATCATCACGGGTGTTGCCTACGGCTATTCAGCCAGTTCAGCCGGATTGGTGTCCGGCACATTTGGCAGTCTCATCAATACCGAGTGGGCCAATGTGTTTTTCTCGAACCTCAGCGGCTATGATTACACCAGCGAAATTCGTCCGTTGTTGAGCGGCAGCAGCGCTTTATTTCTGACTTTCAACCCATCATATAATCCTACCAGCCCAACTTTTGTGAACCGCGAACCGTTTGATGGTGCGCTGCTGTTTGAAGCGGCTGACGCACAAACCGCACATCAGTTCGTCACGAAACTTCAACGTGAATTGGCAATAAGTATTTATTCCAGCGGCGATGACAATGCGGTGCGAATTCAAGAAGTGTCGCTGCCGGGGGGCGTACAGGGCATGAGCTTGACAATTTATGGTCAAACCGGACAGCCGTTCGACCAGTTTATTGTGGCGAACCAAGACAACTTGCTGGTGATGGGAACGACGCGCGCGGTTAATCAGGTTTTGAGTGGTGATGGCCTCGGTTTTGTTACCCCGACAAGTGTGACGCTGCCGGATGCAGGCGCTGCATTTTATCTGAACCTGCCACCGGCGCAGTCGCCCGAATGGACCGTTTTCACACGAAGCAATCCCAATGACATGACGCTGCGATTACGGCCGAACTTGGTACAAAGTGTGGCGCTGACCGCAGCAGGAAGCGAACAAAATGATTTGCTGATGCGGCTGACCGTGACGCTTCCGTGTGGTGATAACTGCGGCTAAACAATGAGCTGATTTTTGGGCGGCTGATGTGCCGCCTGTAAATATTTTTATGGAGAAAATGATTATGAAAGCCCTGACTTTAACCGCTGATTTTGCCCCTAAGCCAGACTATAAACTGAACGAACGTGAGCAGAAAACCCACCGTATCCAAGCCGGTTCACAGGTGTGGAAAAACCCCCGTATTGAAGTGGGGCAAAAGGCTGATCCTAAGCCCAAAGATGACGAGGTGATTATCCAAGTTGGGGCGGTTGGCATTTGTGGTTCGGATATGCACATGTACGAGGCGGGAAAGGATGGTTACATTCTCTATCCCGGTTTGACGCGCTTCCCGAATATTTTGGGACACGAATTTTCCGGCAAGATTGTTGAGGTGGGCAAGAACGTCCGCGATCTGAAGGTTGGAGACATCGTTGCCGCTGAAGAAATCCAGTGGTGCGGGGAATGTATTTCCTGCCGGCGCGGATTTGTCAACCACTGTGACAATTTAGAAGAACTCGGTTTTACGACCCCCGGTGCAATGGCACAGTATATTCCGGTACGGGCGCGTTACTGCTGGAGCATCCAAGAAATCGCCGACCGTGTGGGCAGCGAAAGTGAGGCGATGGTTATGGGGGCAATGGTCGAACCAACCGGTGTCTCGTATCACGCCATGTTCAACCGTATCCACACATGGCAGCCGGGGGCTTACGTAGTGGTGTTCGGTGCAGGGCCAATCGGTTTGGCGGCGACCGCGCTCGCCAGCGCAGCCGGAGCCTCTCAGGTCATCGTGTTTGATACCTCATCCAGCCGCCGTGAGTTCGCCCAAAAACTGGGTGCGACTGCCGTACATGATCCGGTCGGCGCAGATTTGAACGGCATTCTGCTCGATTCAACTTATGGGCGCGGCGTAGATTTTGTGGTGGAGGCGGCAGGCGCACCGATTCATACCCTCGCGCCGCTGACCAAAGGCTTGGCGGTGAACGCGACCGTTTGCCATATCGGGCGTTCGGAACGACCAACACCGTTGGAACTGGAACACTATCAGGTGAAGGGTGTGCAGCTCGCCGGTTCGCTCGGACATTCGGGACATGGCACATTTATGAACGTCATCCGGATGATGGCTTCCGGCAAGTTGGATATGCGTCCGATGGTCAGTGCAAGGATGCCGCTGGATGATGCGCCGAGCGCTTTCAAACGCTTGGAAAGCAGACAGGACGCGAAAATTATCCTGCTGCCCAACTAAATAACTGTCATTACTCCTCCAAAAGTCCGACAGTTTTACCCGCTTATCAATGCTATATTGAGGGGCGGGTTTTTATTTGGGGACTTATGGATATGAAGGTCTTAAAACTTGTTTTCGTCTTGATATGTGTTTTATTCGCTTCTGTTCCGGTGGCTGCACAGAATCAATTGCAAGAATTGGTGTTTACCAATGGCGATATTTTTAGGGTAGATGTGGACGGCGGCGTGGTTACACAATTGACGGACACCCCCGTTTATGAGTCTAACCCTGTTTGGTCACCGGACGGAACAGAGATCGCTTATACCGCAGCGATTACCGATGATTATTATGGTCAGTACGGTTTATACGTGATGAACGCGGATGGTTCGAACGCGGGGCTGTTGGCAGACGATTTGATGTGGCGCAGTAAAGCGCTTTGGTTAGCCGACGGTTCAGCTTTGATCTATGCCACCAGTCCGGTCGAAGGTGGCGACTGCATCATCAATTCGGTTAAACGCGATGGCAGCGATGTTCAAGAGATGCTGCGTAAGCACAGTGTTCAATGCAATGTGCCTAACTTAAATCCCGTGTTATCGCCGGATGGCACGCAGCTTGTTTTCGGATTGGACGAGCTGGGCAACGGGTTGAATACGCAGTTATTTAGACTGAAGTTGGCGAGTGGCGAACTGACACAGCTTACCCATAATCGCGCGACTAACACGGCTCCAAATTGGTCGCCTGATGGGACGCAAATCGCCTACATTTCCAACCAAGAGGGTTTGTTCCAGATTTATGCGATGAATCCTGATGGCAGCAATATTCAGCAGTTAACTCACCGTAACGGTAATAACTTCGGCCCCTATTGGCTGCCAGACAGCCAGCATATCGTCTTTCAGTCTGATCAACATGGGTATAATATTTTTGAGTTGGATGTGACCAAAGGCGTTGTCCGTAATCTGACCAACTTGACGAAGTCGGGCGCGTGGGGCATGGTGTTATCACCGGACGGAACACAGATTGCTTATCTCACGGGTGATGATCCTGTTGCAGGTGCTGACCATGTAAGTATTATGAACTTAGCTACGGGTCAGGCACAGGTATTGTCTGATGATACGAATAAAGCATATAGTTTGGGATGGTACGGCCTTAATTGGAGACCCTAGCCCTTAATTTTGGGTGTCAATATTTGAATTAATCGAGTTATATTGACACTCAATGCCGAATTAAAAGAGTCGAAGATGCCCCAAGCATTTATTAGCTATAGCCACAAAGATAAAGACTTTGTTCAATATCTCGCATATCGTTTAGCAGAACAAACTGTACCATTTTGGGTTGACGAAGATAAGTTGTATGGTGGTGTAATGTGGGAAAATGAGATCAGTTCTGGTTTATATACTGCTGATGTATTGATATTAGTTGTAACTCCTGACTCAATAGTGTCTAAAGCTGTCGAGAAAGAATGGAGATATTTTTACGATAATAAAAAACCAATCATTTCTCTAATTATTAGAGACACTGAAATAGCTGATGAATTACAAAAGTTCCAATGGATTAATGATTTTACTAACACCTCTGGATTTCAGAGTGGATTTGACAAGCTCCTTAATGCATTGCAACGGTACAATTTTGTTTTTGATCATGAACAGATTTGGATTGATTATGGAGTTCATTCGCCTGAAGAGAATTTGCCACCGGTTCGAATTTCTACTCAGGATTTTATTAGCACTATAAGGAAATTAAATCACTCAATTCGAGTTTGTTTCCCCATAAGGTTTAATGTTCCTTCGGAATTTGTGGGTTATGGTAAACACGTGCAAGATTTGAGAGAGTTAATTGGTACACGAGTTTGGTTTCAAAATGATGACATACATGAGGTGAGTTCGAACTTTTATCATATTGAATCAATTCTTTTCAATCATCGTTTGCCGCATTTTATGAAAAGATTTTTTGAAAGGTATCAAGAGTTGTTGTCATCCCGATGGATCAAGGTCGCATACCTTGATAACCCGGAACATCCCTATATAGTTGAAACCTTGCCAGCCGACGAAACCTTGTTGAACGATCTTTTGAACTCCGCAGTAGAGTTTTGTGAGGAATTTGATCGGCGAAAAAGCAATATACATTTACCACCGCAATTCAAGCTTCAAATACAGGATGAATTATCGAACGCTGACATAAAATTACATACTGTCGCATTAGAAGAAGTTGCAAACGATGAGTTTCGAGAGCAGCCACATTCTTATCATAAAGTTCATTGTGGATATGTGAGAATTGATTGGATTGATAAACCTAGCGAAGAACAAAGACAATTAGCTCAAACTATTGTTGAAAAAATTATTCAAAAAAAGTTTTGGTTTCTGTCAAATTTCCATATGCCGATCATATCTGGCTAAGTAACTATGAATTTAGTCTAAAAATATCTTACGTCAGACATTATCCTTAGTATTCACTTTTAAGGAGGTGTCGATGAAGGTATTTAAATATGCAATTTATCTGGTGCTGCTGGCGTGTGCAGCTTGCAACCTGAACCAACAGGGCAGCGCGGCGGTTACGCCGACCGCTCCGCCACTACTCCCGACAGAAGCCCCGAATGCAAATCCAACGCCAGACCCCAACTTAATCACCTATAACAACGCGGCTTACGGATACACCTTCGAATATCCGGCGAACATGTCGTTGGACGGCGATACCAACAGCAAATCATTGTGGATTGACCGCCGTATTAACGTGAATGTGCTAGACAAAAATCCAGAAACACCGATGGGTGATGCGCCAGTGATTGAAAGCGCCCAAGATACAATGATCGGTGTCAATAACGCTCGCTATCTTAAAGGTTATATCGGTGCGGTTGGCGGTAATACCCCGCAGCGTTACGAAGCCTATGTCATCCAGAATGATGGACGTTATTATCAATTTACCGGTTACGAACTTAAGAATAATGTGGTGCAGCCGATTGATCGCAAGATGGGGAATGTCCCACCGGAAACGCTGGCGCTGCTGCAACTGATTGTAAGCTCACTGCGGTTCATATAGTCATTTTCAAACGGTGTGATGATCTTCAAGCGCGTTGTTTGTTAACGGCGCGCTTTTTGGTTATGCACCCTTCATCCTAAATTTGAAACATACGCTAAGATTAAGGCTAAACACGAAATATTGCTTCTTGCTCATTAAAGGAGATTTCATATGCCCGTTGATTTTGGCCTCGCACTGGTGGAAAGTCATCCCAAAAGTGACCTCAATTATTGGATGAATAACCTCGAACATCTGCTGCCGCATATGGAAGGCACAATCAAAAGTTTGTGGATGACCGATCACCTGTTTTGGGGCGATGATTTCGCTTATGAAGTGTGGACGGTGTTGTCGTATTTGGCGGCTAAATTTCCGGCTTTCGATTTAGGCCCGATGGTTCTCGGACAAAATTATCGCAATCCGGCGCTGGTGGCGAAGATGGCGGCGACTTTGCAGCAGTTCAGCGGCGGACGCTTTATCATGGGCATCGGAGCCGGTTGGAAGGAAGACGAGTATCGTGGTTATGGATACGACTTGCCATCCGCCAGAGTGCGGTTGGAACAACTGGATGACTCGTTGGAAATATTCAAACGCCTGTGGACGCAGCCGGGCAAGGTCAGTTATCAGGGCAAGCATTATCGCATCGAGGATGCAATCCTTGAACCAAAGCCTGTACCGGTGCCGCCGATTTGCGTGGGTGTTAAAGGCGATCATGCGCTGGCGATTGCTGCCAAACATGCCGACTGGTGGAACGTGTCGGACGTGAACATCCGCACTTATAAAGATCGTTTGGCTGTATTGAACCAGCACTGTGAGGCTATCGGGCGTGATCCGAAAACCATCCGCAAGACATGGTTCGGGCGGGTCGTCACGGGCCGCACCGAATCAGACATCTATCGCCTCGCCAATTCATGGAAAATGCCGTTCACTACCGAAAACGCTTTTGTCGGCACACCGTCCCAAATCGTCGAGCAAATGTTGGAGTTCGTGGCGGCAGGCTGCGATTACTTTATGATCGACATTCTGGGTTTGCCTGACCAAACGATTTTGTACATGGTGCTGAATGAAATTGTTTCCGTCGTGCGGAAGTTGGGCTGAGGCATCAGAGTTGGTGCTGTCACGCCATTTCAACAGTCTACAGTTAATGGTTCGGTTCGCATTGTTTTTGCTGATCGGGCAAATTGTCTTATTGAGCGTGCTGCTAACGGCAAACCGCTTGTTTCGCAGCGGTCGAAGTGATGTTGCCTATCACAGTACGCGCGGGGATAACGACGAAATCTATTTACTGGATTATGATCGCGGCGTAGAGCAAAATTTGACTCGAAATCCCGCTTGGGATTCGGTGCCTGCGCGTTCTCCTGATGGAAATAGGGTGGTATTCGCTTCGCTGCGCGATGGCAATCAGGAGCTTTATGTTCTCGACTTGGAAAACGGTCGAGTTACGCGGCTAACGGATAATGCGGCGCGTGATACTCACCCGTCTTGGTCGCCAAATGGAGACTCTATTACATTCGCCAGTGATCGCTCCGGCAACTGGGATATTTTTAGTATGCGGTCAGATGGCAGCGATGTGCGACAATTGACTGACCATCCGTCAAATGATGATGAACCGGTTTGGTCGCCTGATGGAAACAAGATCGCCTTTACATCGTATCGTGATCGAAACTGGGCAATATACCTGATGAACCCTGACGGTAGTGACGTGCAGTTGATTAGTGATCCGCGTGTGCGAAACATTGAACCGGCGTGGTCGCCCGATGGAACAACGCTGGTCAGCACGTCTGATCCATCCTATATGGGTAATTTTGAGCTTTATGCGCTGAGTCGTGACGGAAAGAACCATCGCCGCTTAACCATAAATCCGGCTTGGGATTCCGGTGCTGTTTGGGTTGACGCTAACCATGTCGTATTTAGTTCGACTCGCGACGGTAAAACCAACCCTGAACTGTATATGATGGACAGCAATGGGAATAATGTGCGGCGTTTGACCTTTAATAATTTTCGAGATGGCGATCCATCATAACATGGACATTATGTAGATCATGGTTCACCGTTATACTTAGCCAAACCCGCCCATGTTGACATAAAATGAGACGCACCGTGTCCCATAATGAGAGCAGATATTTGTGAACCCACCGTTTATCCGTGACCGCTTCACTTGGCTGTCGTACTTCATGCTGTCGTATTTCGCCTATATTATTTCGGCGCTGGGACCAACCGTTCCATTTCTACGGAAAGAGCTCGAATTTGATTACACTGTTTCGGCCTTTTACCTCAGTGCGTTTGCGGCAGGAATGGTGATTGCCGGTTTCACCAATGCGTGGATGGCAAAGCGTTTTGGACGTTCAACCTTATTCTGGGGCGGCGGATTACTGATGTCGTTGGGTACGGTTGGGCTGACGCTTGGGCGTTCGGCTGAGGTTGGCATCATTAGCACATTTTTAACCGGCTTGCTGGGTTCATATCTCTTGGTGACGGTTCAGTCATCACTCTCCGAACATCATGGCAACAATCGGGCTTTTGCCTTGACCGAAGCCAATGTTTTTGCGGTATTGGCGGCTTCGGCTGCGCCCATCGCGGTTGGCTTTGGGGAAGGACAAGGATGGACTTGGCGCTTTGCCATGTACGCGGGCATCGCCATCTGGGGACTGGTGTTTATCTGGACGCGCAGTCGCATCTCGGTACCGAATGTCCACAGCGGCGATGCTACACCGGCCAGTTCGACCGCTAAACACAGCAAACTGCCGAATGCGTTTTGGGCTTATGCCGTGGTTGTATTTTTCGCCGTCGCCATTGAATGGTGCGTCATTTTTTGGGCATCGACTTACATGGAAACGGTGGTCGGTTTGAGTAAAGAAGCCGCTGCTGGCAGCGTTGCCTTGTTCACAGTCGGTCAGTTTATTGGGCGTGCCGCCGGCAGCTGGCTGACACGCCGTTACGCCAGCGGAAAACTCATTCTTATTGCCGCAGTCATCGTGTTGGTGGGTTTTCCCATGTTCTGGTTGGGACGTGCTCCTGTAGTCAATGCCTTCGGACTTTTTGTCTGCGGCTTGGGGGTCGCAAATTTGTTTCCGCTGACCCTGTCATTAACTTCGGCTGTGGGCAGAAATAATCCGGATGCCGCCAGCGGATTGACATCCATGAGTTCAGGCATCGCTATCCTGCTTACGCCGCAAATTTTGGGTATTGTCGCAGACCGCGTCGGTATTCAATCGGCCTATGGCATTGTTGCGCCGCTTGGGATTGTCATCATTGGGGTTACACTGTATGCCAATAAATTGGCGCATCGACAAATAGCCAATGCGCCAATATTGAGTGAAAGCTAATCATTTCACATAAATTTCGGTTTAGCTGCCCTTCGCCTGTTCTACGTAACTAAGGATATCATTGACCAGTGGCTTTACCGGATCGCCTCCTGCAACCGTGTTGTAGCGTGGGATTGCGATGCGAACCACGATGGTGTCCAGCAGGAAGATACCCGCCGAACCATACGTTCCGCTGCCAAATTGGTTCGGTGTGGGGTATTCATCTCGTTGGGCCGTCTTCGATTGGGATTGTAAAGAGCCGACAATCGTGTCGTAAAAGCCCTTGGCTGTATCCGCATCTGGGAAAATGCCGTAGGTTAATTCCAAAAGACTGCCGCCCGACTCGGTATAGCTGACGCGGACAGTGTTGCCACCGCGCGGCGCTGCATAGGTCGGTGGATTCTTAGCATCGCGCCGCCATTGTATCGCCCCGCCCGACATATTTTCGGGTGTAAGTGCGACCAATTTATCAAGAAATACTTTAGGATCATTCGCATTGGCAGTCGGTTCGACGGTTGGAGTAGGCGCTGCTGCAATGCTATCCCCTACCGAAGGTACATTGACTTGATTGCCATCACTTAGAAGCTGTGCTAAGTTGACGCGCTGCAAGTCTGCTGTTTCCAGAGCGCCGCCGGCTGCATCGATAGCATCTTGTACGCGGCTGCCTAATGGTAGTTCCACCGTTTTGCCAGTATCCTTGACCGCTCCTGTGACGTAGACCTTAATAATGGGAACGGCTGTTGGTACGGGCGTTGGCGTTATATCGAGATCCTCCGGCGCGCAGCTTGCCAAGAATAACGCAACCAACAGCAGCGCGATTTTGAATACGCTTCGATAAGTCATAGTCTTAATTTTTGCCCCTTCTAAAACCTGAAAACAATAATTTTTAATGAACCCCATTAGGCTTCAGCCTTGGGTATCAGTTGCAGCCGCTCCGGCACTTCACCGGTCATGACCATGTTGGCGACTTCCAACTCACTGACTTCCTCTTTGCGGAAGTCTCCCACTTTTTGACCATGGCTGATAATGGTAAAACGGTCAGCCACTTTGTGAACGTGACCGATGTTATGTGAGATAAAAATAACAGACATACCGCGTTCTTTGGCAGCACGGGTATATTCAAGCACTTTGGCTGTTTCACCCACTGAAAGGGCTGAAGTTGGCTCATCCAGAATTAGCAGTTTTTTGCCGAAATAAACCGCCCGCCCAATGGCGATGGACTGCCGTTCACCGCCCGAAAGTGACCCGACCGGCTCATCCGCGTTGCGAATGTGGATGCCAATATCGAGCAGGGCTTGGCGCGTGCGATTCCCCATCTCCTCTTTATCTAGCACATTCAGCGGGCCGATGCGGCGCGTAATTTCTTGACCGAGCCAAAAATTGCGGGCGATACTCATGAGCGGAACCAGTGCTAAATCTTGATAGACCGTCTCGATCCCCAGATGGCGAGCATCTTGCGGCGAATTAATGGTTACAGGCTTCCCCTCGAAATAAATCTGACCACTGGTCGGCGTATAAACACCCGTCAGGATTTTGATGAGTGTGGATTTTCCCGCACCGTTGTCGCCGAGCAAGCCCACAATTTCTTGCGAATTAACTTGGAAGTCAAGACTGCGTAACACATTAATGGTTCCGAATATCTTGACGATGTCACGCATATCGACTAGTGGTGTGCCGTTGCTGGTATCTGCACTCATGTCTTGATCCTCCGTGACCAGTTGTTAATGATGACTGCAATCAGGATGATCGCCCCGATGATCGCATCGAACAGCCGCGCGTCAACGCCAATTAATACAAGCCCCGTTTGCATCATGCCGAAGATGAACACACCCAACAGCGCACCGATAATACTGCCGTAACCGCCTGCCAGCAGCGCGCCACCGATGACCGTCGCTGCAATGACTTCCAATTCCAGACCTTGCCCGCGCAGCGCATCAATGCTTTGCAGACGAGCCGCGTCAAAAATGGAGGCGATGCCTACCAGCAGTGCCAAAACAATGTAATTGGTAATTTTGACGCGGTTAACATTGATACCCTGTGCGCGCGCCGCACCGGGATTACCCCCCGCCGCGAAAGTTGCGTTGCCATAGCGGGTTTGGTTCAAGATGAACTGGAAAATCATGACCGTCAACAGCCACCAGACCACACCCATACGCAGATTAATGTCACGCGATATATCACCGATAATCGGCAGCGAAGCAATGCGTCCGTTCATCAGATCAAAGAAGTTTATCGTCAAATAGGGGCTGCCTTGCGTAATGTGACTCATTTGGTCAAGCGCACTGCCGGCAAATCCGACGACCAAACCGACCAGAATGACCGTGTTGAGTGCAAATAGGATGCCCGACATGGCTAAACCCAAAGCACGGAAGTCGTTGTCCGTATCTGTGTGATACTGCGACCACCGTTCCTGCAAACGGTGATAGGCGTTCGTGAGGATTGCGCGACCAACCAATGCTATCCCGATTACGAGGGCCACACACAATACTAGAAGTAAGATGCGGCTTAGTTCGATGAAGGGCTGTACCGAAAAATAATCTGCGTAACGCAGTGTCTTACCGCCGACGATGAACACCAGCGGAATACCGCGATACATCAGCAGCGTCGCAAGGGTAACGATGAAGGATGGAATTTGTGTGCGTATAAGGATAAAGCCGTTCAGAAAACCCAGAAAGCACACAAACGCGGTTGAAATGATGCCCGCCAGAATGGGGTGCATCGGTTGGATGCCCGGCGGGAACTGCCCCGTGAGCAATCCCATGAACATCAAGCCGCCGACACCCAGCAGTGAACCGACCGACAAGTCGAATTCACCCGAAATCATGAGCATCGTTGTTCCAATGGCGACCATGCCGCGTGTCACGTTGTTACTTAATGCGCTGGCGAGAGATGTCGGTTCAAGGAATAAATCAGTCGCTATCGAGAAGAAAATGAACAGACCGATAAAACCGATAATTGCGCCCGCACCCGGTGATTTAGCTAATCGCGCCCGGATGGTTTGCCCGGCTGACAAGCGCAGCCCGCTGATATCCCGCGCTTTGGCACGTTCTGCTAGTGTGCCGCTGATGACCTTTTGTGCGCCCGAAAAACCATATTCTGCGGAAAGATAGCGGTAGGCCGTCAAACAGGCCAACATGATGAGCAGGCCGGGAGCAACTAACTGGATTATCGTTGCCAGATTGTCCAAAATCGTTTGACCACGACTAAGCGTGGAAGGAATATCGAACGCGCCGGAGAAAAGGATAATCGCGCCGACCAGCGTGAGGATGAATAATGCCCACTGTCCCCATGACCAAGCCGGTCGCTCACGTCTCCACAGACCGAGCGCTGTACGCAAACATAAACCGCCCCAGATTAGGGTGATAATTATGGTTCCCCATTCGGGAAAGTTAATGTCACGGCGGCTAATGTTGGTTCGCGCGCCGAGGGGTATCCAGCCTGTAATAACTTGAATCGCAATCAGCAGGCAGATGATGCCAATGAGAAAAATCGTAACCGTCGTAAACAAGAGCGCGGGAGGCATCGGCCTATTTTCGTTGAAATAAGCCCGAACCGACTGTTCACGATTAATCAGAAACTGAAATGCAGTCCACAGGGCTAATAGGCCGACTAAAATACCGCCGACGATCACCACGATTTCGGTCAAATTGAAATCACGGCGGCTGATATTGAGCCGGTCACCGAACGCGATCCAGCCCGTGGCAACCTGTTCAGCCACGAGCAGGCTCAGAAGTCCGGTTCCAAGGGCAAGAGAAAAATTTAACCTTACACTGCTTGCGATAGCCCTAGCAGTGGGCTTGACCGAAGAAATTGTCGCCATCACAAACCTTTTGCAGCTCGTTCAATATTTTAAAAAGAGAATTTTACCGATTCGACTTTTCCGTGCTGATTAAGAAAATTTAAGCCAAAGATCGGACAAAAAAATAAACAACTAAGGAATGAGGGAGCATTGCTCCCTCATTCCGTCACTTCACTAAACTCATGAGTCAGATTAACGATAGCCAGCAGCCGTCAATTCGGTAATGGCTGCGACATTGCCTTTGTCAATGACGCCGGGGCCAGTGAAGATGTCGCCACCGGGAGCCAGCTTGTATTGGCTGTTCAGGAACAACCAGTTGATGGTCTCATAACCTTGCAGGTACGGTTGTTGGTCAATCGCCTGAAGCAGATAACCATCAGCAATCATCTGATAGATTTCAGCGCTGGTATCATGGGTGGTGGCATACAGCTCACCGGGCTTGAGGCCAGCTTCTTTGATGTACAGGTTCAAAGCCGAAGCGGGGTTCGGGCCGAGCATAAAGATAGCGGTGGTGTCTTTGTTCGCCGCGAAGTAATCCTTGATCTTGCCCGCGCTTTCGGTCGGGTCGTTGTTAATGTCAAGAATATCGAGGGCGATACCATTTTCCTCAAATACGTCACGGACACCGGCGCAGCGGGCTTCTAGACCACTATGGCCCTGTTCCTGAATCGTGCAGACACCTTTGGTAATGGTCTTGCCATCGGCGGCAGCTTGAGCCAGAACGCGGCGGGCGTTGCTTTGACCACCGGTGCGTTCGTTGGCGCCGATGTAGAACAATACGCCAAGGGCTTGGTCAGTGCCAGCGCCTTTGTCGGCGGTGTTGAAGATAATAACAGGAATACCTTGTTCGTTAGCG
Source organism: Anaerolineaceae bacterium (assembly GCA_016124855.1). Classification (GTDB taxonomy): domain Bacteria; phylum Chloroflexota; class Anaerolineae; order Aggregatilineales; family Phototrophicaceae; genus CFX2. The sequence goes on from WGMX01000081.1 coordinate 19,638, forward strand.
GTCTTGACACCAGCGCGAACGGCGTCAGCATCGGGGGCGGTTGTACCAATACCATCTGGCTTGGCGGCAAGCGCGTCTTCCCAATAGGCCGACATCGCCTCGGCGCTGTAGTTCGGATCACCGAGCCAGCTGCATTCTGCACTTAACAAAGCGCAGGCATCAACCATACCTTTTTCAACGGTTGACCAGAAAGGATTACCGGCAGGACTACCATGAGCGATCATAATAAATTTAAGCTTTTTGTCCTGTGCGCCGACCAAGCCGAAGCTCATCAACACGATACCCAGAACAACCGTCAATACTGCTAAAGTGGAAATAAGTCGTTTCATTGATACAAAACCTTTCTAAGTATATATCTATCCAAACACGGACTATTGCGGAAATGTAATATTTTGGTAATTTATGAACCCCCCTAGGATTTTGGACAATAGCCAATCTTAACTCAGTAGTCAAAATATTGTCAAATGAGGTGATTTTTAAATTTATATTACTATAATATTTTAAGTTTCGGTATTCGGTAGTTCTTCTATTTTTACTCTTTCTGTGACGGATTAATGGCGGCGCTTTAGGGTATAATGGCGAAAAATTATGTCCGCTGTTTGGTTAGATAGGATTATTTTGTGTTGAAATCGCCTTACTTGCCACGTGTATTATTGGTTTTGGGGGTCGCTGCGGTACTGGTGGTAGCGGTCGGGATATATTTTGTTTTTGATAATGTCAACCGCTACAACCAGCTCGCCGCTATCGACTTGCAGCCCCTAATAGCAACCATGAAGGAAAATCAAGTCAATGCCAATATGGTTGCCGATGTTGAAATTCGCAAACATCAACTAGAGGTAAGGCGTAGCGAAGCTTTAGCTGTGATCGGTGTTGGGGCAGTTGCGCTCGGGCTGGTTTCACTGGTTTATACCCGTTTGCCTGATAAGCCTGAGGTTCGCGCTTCATAACAAATAACCATGCTTGTTGATGGTTTGAATAATCCCAGCAGTGCTTTATACTCACGATTAATGTGTTTCATTTGCTTTCGGTTGATGAATTCACAGGTTCTTTACGATAAATTGTTCATTCTTGCTTAAAACTCGCTTTATAATCAAATTAATAAGTACGACTTTTAAGACAGGGGGTAGCGTTGACCATCCCTACCAATCAAGACTTTGCGACTGAAGTTCGAGCTGATCGGTTAACAATTATCTGGCAGCTTACGCTCATTGGCTGCGTAGTCATCTTTTGGACAATTGCAATCGCGGGGGCACTCACCCGTTCCAACGTGGCAGTGTGGCTGCTCGCGCCGGCATCATGGGCTGTGGCTTGTATTTTAGCGCGTACATTACTCGTCAAAAAGCGGTTTCCCGCTGCAGTTTGGTCGTATGGTCTTGGTGCTGTGCTGGGAATTTCAGTTGTCTTGTTTATGGGTGACAGCGTCAGCACCGAGTTGGTGGCATTTGTTTGTCCTTTGATCGTCGTGATTGTCGGTCTGATGCTTTCGCCACGAGAATCGCTGATCTTCGCGGTGCTTTCAAGTGTTTTGATTGCTTTGTCAGCCTATTTGAATCCCAATGCCCACAGTTTTGGTTGGTATCAGGCTTTCCCAATTGCTTTGACCTTCATAAGCTGGGTATTAGCGGCGCAGGTCACGGGCGAGTTATACCAGATTACCCAATGGGCATTGCAGAATTACGAACGCGAGCGCAAAACCACCAATGACCTTTATGAGAACCGTCAAGCGCTGGAACGCTCCTTCCGCCGCAGCCAAGCCTTGAGCGAAGAGCTAACTACTACCAACACCGAACTCGACAAAGCCAAGCAGGCCGCCGAAGAGGCAACCCGTTATCGCGGACAATTTCTTGCCAACATGAGCCATGAACTCCGTACACCGCTGAACGCCATCATCGGTTTTAGTGAAACCATGCTCAAGTTTCCGGCGATGTATGATGATGTTGAACTCCCTAAGTCTTATCAAGACGAAATGAACCACATCTACAACAGTGGTCGTCTCCTGCTGAGTTTGATTAATGACATCCTCGATTTATCTCGAGTCGACGCAGGCAAAATGGAAATCTTTATGCAGCGCGTTGAACTAGAGACGGTCATCGACAATGTTCTATTGACTGCTGAAGGGCTGCGCGGGGATAAGCCGATTCAAATCGAGAAAGATTTACCCGATCCTGTCCCCCTTATTTGGGCAGATGAGTCGCGTATCCGGCAAGTGTTACTCAATTTGTATAGTAATGCCTTCAAGTTTACAGACAGCGGTGTCATTAAGCTGACGGTTCGCGAGGTTGATGAGGGTGTACGCATCAGCCTAAAAGACACCGGAAAAGGTATTGATGCGCGGTATCATGAATCCATTTTTGAGGAATTCAAACAAGCCGAAACTGCCGGACGTGATCCGCGCTCCGGAGCCGGTTTAGGTCTGGCAATTTGCCGCCACCTTTTGGGGCTAATGAGCGGTCGCATCTGGGTTGAAAGCGAACCCGGAAAAGGAAGTACTTTCCATGTCCTCGTATCGCCGTATCGTGATGATGCGACTCGCCCAACACGCCGCGATACCTCGACCTTGCCGGCGGTGGTTCTACCTCCAACGGCTGAAAAAGAGAAGGTGGGATAAATCGTGCGGATTCTTTATATCGAGGATAATGCAACGAATGTCATCTTGGTGCAGCGCGTTGCCAACATGGGTAAACATGTGATCGTTAATTATGACGACGGTCAAGAAGCGTTGAATCGTTTTGATGAGATCAAGCCCGATTTGATTTTGCTCGACGTCCAACTGCGTGGCGAGTTGACGGGATTGGACATTGCGCGCATTTTACGAGAGAAGGGTTGTATCATCCCGATTATTGCGGTAACGGCCTATGCCATGAAAGGCGACCAGCAGCGCTGCTTGGATGCGGGCTGCGATGACTATCTGCCCAAGCCGGTTTCGGTTGCCGAGTTAGTAACGGTATTCAAACGCTATGGGGATGCTGTCGCTTCCGGCAAGCCAATTCTTTCGACCTTTAAACTGCCTCCTATCGTACAACCGGTTCCGGATAAAGTGCCATCAGCAGCAGAGGCAGCTCCTGTGCCTACGTCGCAGCCAGCGGCAGAAGCTTCACATGCGTCTGTGGTTACGCCGGTTGAGACAGCAGTCCCTTCAACCTCTTCACCTACTGATTCACCTGTAAAAACAGTTGATGCTGTCGAGCCACCGATCACAGTGACACAACTTGAGCCATTAAAAAATGAGGTGCCGGCAACCGTGAGTGCCGAACCATGATTGTGCAGGAATTATAGATGGCTGAACGGCTGGCATTAGTGGTAGATGATGTAGGAGCGAATCGGGAGTTTGTAGTTCGACTTCTCAACGGCGTGAAGTACAAAGTGCTGTCAGGCAGTACAGGTACGGCTGCGCTGCAACTTATTGCCCTCGAAGACGATTTGCCTCTCGCCATAATCGATATGAAGCTGCCGGATATGAGCGGCCTCGAACTGGTAGTCCATCTGCGCAAGAAATTCCCGAACGCTTATCTGGTTGTGGCTTCGATGTATGATGAACGCTCCACAATCGATAAAGCGTTTGCTGCCGGTTGCAATGTGTATCTGGTTAAACCTCACGGGTTTATGGAACTTTACAAACGCCTGAGTCAATCCGAGTTAGCAGCGCTTTTTACTCAACCACCAACTGTTATTGATCAATATGGCCCGCGTATTTACAAGCCCCATGATAAGCCGCCGATAACCAACTAATTTAAGAGAGGATTTGCAAAAGGTTGGGCTGAACGCGGAAAGTGAGTTGCGTACTGCTGGCAGTCTCGCCGTCCAAATCAAGCCCGATAGCGCCATTCACGCCTGTGATCTGCACTTCTTTCGCTTGAACATAGCGAACCGCCGGATGCGTGAGGTGGCTGCCGGAATAAACTTGGTGCAAGGCGCTTAATATAACCGGACGCGAAACCCCTTTTACCAGCACCACATCGAATATCCCGTCATCGGTTTGGGCGTGGGGTGCAATCCGCATTCCATGACCGAAGGTTGTGCCATTGGCTACGGCCAATAAATAGGTTTTGCCTTCGTACCAATCTTTGCCGTCGACTCTTATTTGCATGACCTGTGGTTCATAGCTGAGAATGCTCTGAATGGTTGCTTTTAAGAATGTCCACGGTTTGCGGACAGGCGTGTTGTTGACGCGTTCGTTCACTTTGCCGCTGACACCGGCACTGGCGATATTCAGAAAATATTCTTGGTGATCATTGTCCAAAAGTAGTTGCCCAACATCGGTTGGGGTAGGGGTTGCTTGGGCAATCCACCGTGCGGCTTGATGAATATCCAGTGGAATCTTTTTGTAACGCGCCCAGTCTCTTCCTGAACCAATCGGTAAGTTGCCGTAAATCATTTGAGGTTCATTTGGGTGTTTGGCGTTGAGTTTCGCGAGGGCGTTAATCAACGTGTGGTTGGTTCCGTCACCGCCAATGGCAATGACACGTTGAATGCCTGCATCATAGGCTTTGTCGAGGTGCTGCGCAACATCTTCCGTATGTTGGGTGATTGCTACGACCAGTTCGCCAAGTTGTTCCCAAAGGAGGGGTTCAAGTTCTGTCCAGACACGACCCGCACGTCCGCTTCCGGCATACGGATTAAGAATAACGAGGGTTTTTGACATGCTAAATGCGGCTGAGGATCACGTTTAAATCGTCCAGACTAAACGGTTTAGGAATAACTCCATGCAAAGACCGGATAATATCCGAAGAAAGCCGCTCGTCATTGACGTTGGCGCTCATGATGATGAACGCAACCTGCTTCCAATCAGGGTTTTTGCGAACAGCTTCGAGCAAGCCGATGCCATCCAGTCGGGGCATATTCAGGTCACTGATAATCAGTTCGGGCAATTGATCAGTGTTGTACAGTGAATCTAAGGCTTCTTCACCGGTTCGGCCTGTGATCACGCTGTGACCACCCCACTGCAAAAGTTCGCACAGCAGAGTTTGCATATCTGAATTATCTTCTACCAATAAAATATGACTCATTACACTTTTAGCCTTTAATGCAAATTACAGCTATGTTTGTCCCTATTTTCATAGTCTATTGTACGCTTTATTACATTCGACAGAGAGTTAAGAAATCCAAACCTTTGGCAGAATATCTCAACACTTCATGGTCTAATGTGCCCATCACCGATAATGACCCATTTATAGGTTGTAAGTTCTTCCAGCCCCATCGGCCCGCGTGCGTGCAGCTTTTGCGTGCTAACGGCAATCTCTGCCCCCAAACCCAGCGCGCCGCCATCGGTGAAGCGTGTGCTGGCATTCAAGTATACGGCTGCCGAGTCGATTTCATCCAAGAAACGGTTGGCGTTCGTCATATCTCGCGTCAGGATGCCATCCGAATGTTGGGTGCTGTGCTGGCGGATATGCTCAATCGCTTCATCTAATCCATTGACCACTTTAAGACTCAAAATCAGCGCATACCATTCGGTATCGAAATCATCTTTTCCCGCAAGCTGCACCTTATCCTCATGTCCTTTAAGTAATGCTAGCGCCTGAGGTTCAGCGCGGAATGTCACGCCATCTTTACCCAAGTAGTCAACCAAGCGTGGTAAAAATGCTGCGGCGACTTTCTCGTGCACGAGAATGGTTTCAACCGCGTTACAAGTCGCCGGACGCTGCGTTTTGGCGTTGTGGATAACCGGCAGGGCTGCATCCAGATCAGCGCTTTCATCTACAAACAAATGACACACACCAATACCGCCCGTAATCACCGGGATCGTGCTGTTTTCACGGCATAGTTTATGCAGGTCATTACCACCACGCGGGATAATCAGGTCGATGTATTGGTGCAATCGCAGCATTTCACCGACGTATTTGCGATCTGTACTTTCGATATATTGGATTATATCGGCGGGTAGTCCACAGCTTTCCAGTGTTTCACGCAGCACTTTGATCATGGCGAGGTTGCTGCGCATGGCTTCTTTGCCACCACGCATTATCGCAGCGTTACCACTCTTAATCGCCAGCACTGCCACATCAATGGTTACATTCGGACGCGCTTCATAGATCACACCTAAGACTCCTAACGGAGTACGGCGCTTGCTGACTTTTAGACCATTATCCAGCGTGTGTTCGTCAAAAGATTTTCCGACCGGATCAGGCAGTGTTGCTACTTTACGCACATCCTCGATCATACCTGTCATGCGCTTGACCAGATCAAGCCGGTCTTTAATCCAAATTTCGTCGGTGCCATTGGTGCGCGCCTCATCCACGTCCTGCTTGTTGGCGGCGAGGATAGTCTCACGATTCGCTTCTAGCGCGTCGGCGATTGCCATGATGGCCGCGTTCTTTTGTTCGGTTGTGGCCTGCGCCAGCTTGATGCCTGCGGCTTTGGCCTGCTTGCCCATCTCGACCAGATCAATTTTGGTTTCAATCATGTCAATCATGTGTATTTCAATTCCACTTATAGCGTTCATTAAAGGTCTGAAGCACGCGTTGTAGTCCAAAATCCAAAATAAGGTTTGTTTTATCAAGCAAATTTTCAGGAATATTTCTATAGTGAGCCTCAGCGATGCTTCCGGTTATACAAGCAATCGTGTCACTATCACCGCCTAACGAAACTGCTTTTCGGATCGCATCCTCAAAATCAGTTGACTCTAAAAATGCAATGATTGCTTGCGGCACCGAGCCTTGGCATGAACTGTCAAATTGGTAAGTTGGTCGTATCTCATCGAGACTCTTGTTTAGATTATAGCCGAAACGGTGTTGAATAAAATTCTGAATCGCAGCTTTGTCGTGACCTGTTCGTGCCAGAAAGATGGCACTCGCAACGGCCTGTGCGCCTTTGATGCCTTCACCATGATTGTGTGTAACCGCTGCACTGAGCTTGGCTTGGTGCAAAACCGTGTCGAGCGTGTCAAACGCATAAGCCACTGGACTCACCCGCATGGCTGAACCATTGCCATAACTTCGATAGCCGCTCGTTGAAGGGTTTTTCACCCAATCCATAAACATTTGACCATATCCGGCGTTTGGAAAGCGTCGCCCATATTCTTTCAGTTTTAGCGCATAAATCGAGAGTGTAAAATAGATTGTGTAAATGGAATGCCAGTATAGAGAGAGAATTCTCGTTATAATACGTCGCATTTGTGACGAAAGAAAGGTATTCCGAATGAGTAGCAAAAACAAACAAGTAAAAGCAAATGTTCAAGA
>WGMX01000073.1 GCA_016124855.1 Anaerolineaceae bacterium
GCTCTGGTGCGCGCTCGTCTATGGGCTTATTGGATTTTTCACATGTCTCTTGATGACCCTGACATGGTAAAAGTTCCCCGTGCCTTGCTGGAGCGCTTCACCGATTTACTGGCTTATGCCGCCTAATGTACAAAGTCCAGCCAAGAAGGCATTAGATATTGTTTATCTGTGTCAGTTATTTTGATGGGATTAGCTCCATCTCTATCTGTAACAAAAATATTGCTAACTGTAATGCCGTTTTTAAGCTCTGGAAATATGACCGCTAAATATTTGCCGTCAGGTGATGTAGTAGGCATCGTGTAGAAAGAATTACTCAACTTTACGAGATTTGTGCCATCAGCATTGATACGAAATAAACCTATATCACTATCTGATTGCCCACCTGATTGAAAAATAATCGATTTGCCATCAAACGACCATGCAGGAAAGAGTGCATCATTATCGCTCAAGCTGAGTCCATGTAAATCTGACCCGTCAGTATTGATGATATAAATTTGTGCATTACTGGCCTTATGAATAGGTTTTGTTGGATCATCGGATGAAGTTCCACGTGCTCCAAAAACAATCTGTTGACCGTCAGGCGACCAATGCGGAGAAACGAGACTTTCCATCGCCTGATCCATAATTTTATGTTCGTTAGTTCCGGTAGCATCCATTACAAATAATTCGTAACTCAGTAAATTGCGATCATCATTCACTTTATGAGTAAAGATGATTTGCTTGCCATCGTGTGACCAATCTAGCGAAGAAGCACCGGTTTGTCCCATTACAAAATGTGTGAGTTGTTTTTCATTTGCTCCATTGCTATCCATCATAAATATCTGGTAGCGTCCATCCACCTTCGCAGCAAAAGCAATTTGTTTTCCGTCAGGTGATAAGGCTGGACTCCAAGGATGTCTGTCACCGTCGGTTAATTGGTGAAACTGAGAGCCATCAGCGTTCATAATATAGATTTGGGTATTCAGTTGGCTACCATTTTTCGTTAGTTCAACAAATGCAATTTTTCCATTGAATTGTGTAGTTGTTTCACCTGTAGAGGTTACTGGCTGATGTATCCCTAAAAATGATAATCCCGCGATTATTAACCCAATAAATAACTGCATAGAGTGGCGCATACTCAAACCCTCGAAAGACATTCTAATATCTCCATTATCAATCCAATCATGGAATCATACCCATGACGTAAACCGCGTTATAATTCACTTAAAAAGAGAAAGAAAAATACATCATGCAGCCTGCTGACCAAAAACAATATTTTGACGAACACGGTTATGTCCTCGTGCGCGGCTTATTCTCGCCTGAAGAAGTCGCCACTTACCGCGATCATTATATGGATTTACGCACCAAAGGGACTTACGAAGGCGATTTCATCGGTGCTGATCCCACCAGTAACGATCCGCTCAAGCGTTACCCGCGCATGATCCATATGCACCGTTGGGACAAAACCAGCCTCGATTGGATGACCGAACCGCGCATCAACCAAATCCTGACTCGCTTGGGTGGACGTGAACCGCTGGCTGTTCAAACCATGCTCTACTTCAAACCCGCCGGAGCGCGTGGACAAGCCCTGCATCAAGATAATTATTATCTGCGTGTTCAGCCCGGAACTTGCCTCGCCGCGTGGCTGGCGCTCGACGACTGCGACGAAGCCAATGGTTGTATGCAAATTGTCCCCGGCAGCCATAATTGGCCGCTGCTCTGCGCTGTCAAAGCGGATACCACCCAGAGCTTTACCGATGTCACCGTACCCATTCCCGAAGGCACGCCCATTGAACCGATGATTATGAAGGCTGGCGACGTGCTGTTCTTCAATGGCGCTCTGGTCCATGGCAGTATGCCCAATACCTCGACAGACCGTTTCCGCCGTGCCCTCATCGGACATTATATCGAAGGGGATGCCGCCCAAGTCGCGCACTTCTATCATCCCGTTCTGCGCATGGATGGCTCGCCGGTTGAAATCGCCACCAGCCCCGATGGCACACAGTGCGGTGTGTGGGTCGAGAAAGATGGCACACCCGTTATCGAAGTCTCTGCCATGCAAGGCTCACCCGGCAAACTCGACTATCTCCGTCAATAAATACGCCTTTGTAGGGGCACACGGCTGTGTGCCCTAATTTTTCCGTCTTGGTTTCGGATTCCTGAGGCGATATCACTTTGTGGGAGAATGGTGGGGTATTACGTCTATTCCTTACTCACTCCAAGCGCATAAATCGCCCGCCGTTCCCAACCGGATTCGCTGGCAATCGCCCGCGCCGCGCTGCTTAACGATTCGCCTGCTTCTAATCGTTCATTGAGCGCCCTGCGGATTTGCGTCTCATCCCACTGCACAGGCTCAACCGCCGCCGCGCCAGCCATCACCAGCACAATCTCGCCGCGCGGGTCGTGTTCAATAAAATGTGCCAGCACATCGCTCACTGTTCCACGCTGAAATTCCTCGAACTTCTTGCTCAGTTCGCGGGCAACACAAGTTTGTCGTTCACCGAAAATTTCTCCTACGGCTTTGAGCGTATCCACTAGCCGGTTAGGACTTTCATACGCCACCAGTGTGCGCCGTTCGCGGGCGATTGCCGTCAAAAAATCCCGCAGCGCCCGATCTTTACGTGGCAAAAATCCCAGATAAACAAAGCCATCGGTCGGTAAACCCGAACCCACCAGTGCCGTCGTAATCGCACTCGCCCCCGGCAGTGATTCGACACGGATTCCCTGCTCTATCGCCTGCTTCACCAATTCATAACCCGGGTCAGAAATCCCCGGTGTACCCGCATCTGAAACCAGTGCCACATCGCCCGTTTCAAGTGCCGCGAAAATCGCTTCTAACTTGGTCAGTTTGTTGTGTTCGTGATAGCTGGTCAGCGGCGTATGAATTTCATAATGTTGCAGCAAAACACGAGTCGTGCGCGTATCTTCAGCCGCAATCAACGAAACCTCGCGCAGAACACGCAGCGCTCTTAAGGTGATGTCTTCCAAATTACCGATGGGTGTAGGGACAATAAATAACGTCGGCACAGATGGGGCCCAAGTATACGTAGGGGCAGGATTATGGTTATTTACTATTTAATGGGGTAAACAAAACACCTTCTTAAGGGTTGAAAATGTAGGGCTGAGGCGCGCCTCAGCCGCCACTTGTTTACCTGTCTACCACTCCAATTTGTAAATTGCCATAATCCCGCCCAAATTTGATGAGTTTATTTTAGTTCCAGCGTCACCGGAAAATCAACCGGATCACCAAAGGAGTACGAAGCCTGTTTCAATTGCAGCACATAAAATTGATCGGCTTCGAGGTCAACCGAGAGAGTCGCTTTGCTCAATTTGGCAGTTGAATCTAGCGAAACCAATGTGTCGGGATAATCATTTGGAATCCACTTAATCACATCCAACGAAGCATAATTCGCGTCGATTTTTTGGCTGAAGGTGATGTCCAGCGATCCGCTTTTTTCAGGTCGCATCACATAAATGGTCGGCGGAGCATTGTAGTCGCTGCTGATTTTGGCCTCAATCTTTGAGCCGGAACTGACCAACTCCGCCACACTCACCCGCAGTGAATAATCGCCGTAGGTGTCGCCATCTTTTTCGCCGCCGCTGCGTCCAACCACTGCGATATAATCGCCATCGGCTGGCAGCTCCGCAATCGCCAGCGCCAATGGATAGCTGAAATCATCGTTAGCAGCGAGAACTTTCCCGTCACTATCACGTAGTTCAACTGCCGGATTCAGGTCAGCCTTTTCAGGGTCGGGCAGCGCCTCCACCGTGATGATGTCGCCCTTTTTGGCGCTAAAACTGTAACTCTGTTCAAGAACCTTTTCAGTAATCGAACCTGTGACGAATTCACCGAGTTTAAGCACAACTTTATCTTGCGCCGCAATCGTGCCCACGCTCATCATACCCAAACAAACCGCGATAATCAGTATTAATCCGGGTCGTTTCCGCATCAGTACCGCTCCTTATGTGTAGGGACGGGATTAATCCTGCCCACTTTATGAAGTGACTCTAGTACGGAAGCCTAATCACAGCAAGTGAACTTACGGGCTATTCTCAACAATCAAAATATCTTTCCCTTGTGTTTGATCTCCATACCCACTCCCGATTACAATAGATTTCTACCGTCTTACTGAGGAACACCCCATGTCCGATTTGCTCATCCGCAACTGCAATGTCCTGAATATCACCATCGACGCACGGGCTTTCATCCTCTATGAACATGATATTTTGATCGGCGGTAATCACATTGAAGCCGTTCAGCCCACAGGCAGTGCTGATCCAAATCAATTCAAAAAAGTCATTGACGCTAGCGGCTTGCTGGCGATGCCGGGACTCATCAACACCCACGCCCATGTGCCAATGGTCATCTTTCGTGGATTGGCCGAAGATGTCACTATTGAGCAGTGGTTTAATGACTACATGTGGCCTCTCGAAAGCAACCTCCAAGCCGAGGATGTCTATTGGGGGATGCAGCTTGGCTTAGCCGAGATGATTCGCTCTGGCGTGACTTCGGTAGCCGATCATTACTTTTTCATGGATGAGGCCGCCAAAGCCGTCGAAAAAGCCGGAACACGCGCGCTGTTGGGATGGGCAATTTTTGGCAACAACGGCTATGACATGGTCGAACGCACCGGACGCTTCGTCAGTGAATGGCAGGGCGCAGCCAACGGACGCATTCGCACCATTATGGCTCCCCATTCTCCTTACCTCTGTGATGATGATTATCTACGGGCTTGCGTCAAGAAAGCCCAAGAACTGCATGTTGGCATCCACATTCATGCCTCAGAAAATATGCAGCAAACACAGTCCAGCCTCGAAAAACGTGGACTAACGCCCATTCAAGTCTGTGAGCAAACCGGCGTGTTAGAGGGTCACGCCATCATCGCGCATGGCTGTGGAGTTCTCCCCGAAGATATGCCGATGCTGACAAAACATGACGTTGGCTTTGCCCATGCGCCCAAAACTTATATGAAGTTAGCCATGAAAACCGCACCGGTTATCCAATTTCGACAGCACGGTATTCCCGTCGGCTTGGCAACTGATGGAGCGGTCAGCAACAACACCCTCGATATTTTCGAGTCGATGCGGCTCATGGCGCTCACCCAGAAACAGGAAAGCGGCTTACCAACCCTCATGACTATTCCTGAAGCCTTGTATATCGCCACCCGTGAAAGCGCTCGTGTTTACGGTCAGCCCGACGAACTCGGCGCACTTGACCCCGGCAATCTGGCGGATTTGATCTTGGTTGATCTCAACGGGATGCACCACCAACCGCTGCACAGCATGACCGCCAGCTTGGTCTATAACGTTCGCGCCAGTGATGTCGTCACCACTATTTGCGACGGTCAAGTGCTGATGGACAACGGCAAACTCTTAACCTTAGACGAAGCCGAAATCATCTCGCAGGTCAAAGCCAGTATGGATCGCCTCTCTCAACGGGTTCCCAACAAACGCATTCAGGTCTACAACCCGTGACATTCGTAGGATGCGTGAGAGGATAGGTCTTATCCTCTCGCGTGCTGCGGTATTCTTAACCCGTCATTTACGCCGCAGGAACATGTAACCAAGCCCGCCTGCCAGCACCGATGCAATCAAGATACCAATCTTGGCATGATCTAAAGCAAACGCGTCGCTAAATGCCAGCGATGCGACAAACAGCGACATGGTGAAACCGATTCCGGCGAGGCAGGCCACGCCCGTCATTTGCCGCCACGTCACTTGACCGGGCAAAGAAGCAATGCCGCTGCGTATCATCAACCACGAAGCCGCTAATATTCCCAGCGGTTTTCCAATGACCAGTGCCACCACAATGCCAATCGTGACTGGCAGCAAATCCCCCGTCAACTTTTCGGGCGACAGCACAACACCGGCGTTAGCAAACGCAAAAACTGGCATAATGATGAATGCGCTCACGTCCCGCAGTGAATGTTCGAGCCGTTGCAGTGGTGATTGGGCTTCTTCCAAAATTTCCTCTAGCGCCAGCAGCGATGCTTCACGTTCTTCTTCACTTTGAGAAGCCTCCCCCTCAAAACGACCCAAAATACTCTGGATACGTTTTTGAAGAACCGTAGCATCAAGTGAGCCGCGTGCAGGAATAGTTAGTGCAACCAATACGCCGGCGATGGTCGCGTGAATGCCGGATTGCAAAAATGCAAACCACACTAACACGCCCAGTCCCAAATAAACAATCAGACTGCGGATACCCACGATATTTGCAAGCACGAGCAGAGCCAAAATCCCAAAACCAATTCCCAGTGCGCCGACGTTGATTCCTTTGGAATAGAAAATGGCAATTACTAGTATGGCAATCAGGTCATCAATAATGGCTAAGGCTGTCACAAACACCTTGAGACTGCCCGGTATCCGGTTGCCAAGCAGGGCCAGTACGCCTAAGGCAAAAGCAATGTCGGTTGCCATCGGTATACCCCAACCATTGATGTTGCCGTTTTGTGTGTTAATCGCAACGTAAATCAAAGCGGGTACAACAGCGCCGCCAATAGCTGAACCAATCGGCAGCAGCGCCGCCCGAAGGTCCGATAATTCGCCGACGAGAATCTCGCGTTTAATCTCTAGCCCGATCAGCAGAAAAAAGATAGCCATCAGACCATCATTGATCAAATGCATCAGGCTTTTTTGCAGTTCAAAACTGCCAATCGACAGGCCAATCGGCGTATGCAAAAACTCGTCGTACGCATGCCCCAATGCTGTATTTGCCAGTACCACGGCAATGCCGGTCACGATCAGCAGCACAATTCCCTGCGAAGCTGAACGCTTTAGGAAGTCCTCTAAAGGACTGATTAGATGAACGAGCGGTGTTTCACGCCATGTATTAGGTAACTGTGGTCTCATATTTCTCCTTAACTACGGTATTGCATTATAGTGATACCTGTTAAGAAAAAAGCGTTAAAAACGACTATAATCCCCCTTAAGATAACAACGTGAATCAAAACAATATCAATAATTGAATTGTAAAGAGATCGTTGCGCGGATTATTACTCCATCTCGTAAGTCAAGTGGCATAAACCTGAAATCTTACTATGGATTTAACGTCGCTGTAATTTGGAAAGCAGTGGTTTCCGGTGGATTAGGTGGAAGCAGGTCAATGCGATAAATGCCGATAATGTACGTCCCCGTAGTTGGCAACGTGAATTTGGCATTGAATTCAGATGTGGTGACCAGACTGGCCTGAAAAATAACCTTGTTATCTGCAGACAGAACAACAAGACCAAGGTTGAGATTGCCAGAGAGACGATTGAAACCGAGCGCAAGATTGTCATTAGCCGTTGCGTCAATATTAAAACCAATAATGGCATCCCCAGCGGGCGGTATTGCCCCGGATATGGGTGTATTAACGGTTAAAGGAATTATAAAAGCGTTGGCAAAATCTACCGGAGCGAGACCGGGGAAGCCTGTGCCGGAGAATGAGGGAACATTTGTTGGACTGCTGGCATTTGAAGTTTGAGAAGACGAAATATCGCCCGGCTCAACTACTGTACCATTACGAAGGGTGCAACCTAAGGAAATAGTATATGCACCAAAATATAATCCTACTTTATTCAAATAATTTTCTCGACTAACAGAACCTTGATCTTGTATATCTCTCTGGATAAATCTCATAAAGTCTGTGAGTTGATACCTAGATACTGTATCCTTGTAATCAGGCGGCGCTCCAAATACTCGAAGAATGGCATTAGACGACGAAATTGTGAAATCCAATAATTCTTCTGATAATCCAGCAGTACTATTATTCTGACGAAGCATTTCTCCGCCGCCTGAATCAAGTATAAAGATAAAGGGGTTGAAACTACTGCCGAGAGGAGTTATCTCTAAGTTAATTTTTGTTCCGGCAGGAACTGCAAGTACGGTATCTTGAAAGGGTATTCCTGGTGTCATCTCAGTATCTAAAATATCACCACAATGTACAGACGTAGCTACAGGATCCTGTTGAGCACTAGCCATTCTAACTGAGACTGACGCAAAAATTACAGTGAGGCAGATCAAAATTTTCCACAAATTTGTCATACTAATTCCTCGCCGATAGATTGCTATCCAGCATAATTTGCTATGCCGGACAAGATTTTGAGAGTAATACATATTCATTAGGTATCCAACCGAGAATCTTTTGATTTTCGTCCATAATTTGATACCATTTCGTCTTAAAAGTGTCATTAACTTGGTTAGCTATGGTTACTAATTGCCCTACACGTAGCGATGCGCTCGGTTGTGCAACGCGCAATGGCCTAGCATATATAGAATTTATGATTGTTGCGTTGCCACCAAAGCTTATGATTGTTGCCGAACATGGATACGAAACTGCAATAGTGGTTACTGTATAAATGGGTCTAGGCGTTAAAGTTGAAACTAATGGTGTTATCTCGGTATTTAGGGAATTTGCTCCAATTTTAAAACTAGAAGCCTTTATAGATTTGTCATATTGATTGGATATGCCTGAGACAACAACTAAGTATTGGGCACTTGTTGGCAAATTTAGAGTTTCTGTAACTTGATTTGTATCACTCAAATTAGATTGAAATAAGATTTGTTTTCCCAATAATAGCGTTATATGAAGATTTAACTGTCCTGATAATCGATCGACAATCAACTGCACATCGGAATTTTCCAGACCTTGTAATATAAAACCTAATGAGCTGTTTAAGTCCGATGTTACAACCGCATTAGTCTTTTCTTCGAATTCTAAGCGAATAGCTGCTGGTCGTATAAAAGCGACTGGCATTGGACAGTTACTTGAAGGAACAATATCTTCAGCGTGTACCCAACCATAAATCTCTTCATCACGACTTCCAATCAGATACCATACTGAACCAATATTTTGCTCTACACTACTGCCAATTATTCTGATAGAAGCGTCATTAATGATTGGCTGCAACTCAAGCCCATCTGCTTGATGTTTGGCTCTAACGATAATATTTTGTGATGCATTTTTGATTGTTTTGCCATCGCAAGGATACAAAAGCCCTTCTTCAACTTGATCGTAATCAACCGGCCCGACATATATATCACTAGTCAAATCTACTGGTGCTGCCACGATTTGATTATTTGACACCGAAGAGCTAAGGTTTGATGTTGTGGATGCATCAGAATCATTACTTTCCTCAGTATTTAAAGGAACGACATCCAGAACTGCTGTGTTAGATGGAGTAGCACTTATTTGTATTGCTGCTTGCGAACTTGTCTTTGTAGCAGTTTTAGAGACGGGTGTATTAGATGCGTCAACCACTACCAATGTTGGTAGCTGATTAGTTGCTGAAGAGACAGTTTCAATAGCTGTCGCAGTTATGATGCTGTTATTATCAGTGGGTGTAGATAAATGTGTTACGGTTTGTTGAGGTAGATTATTCTGTGCGAGAATAATAGCTAAGATAATAGCAAGTATCGCCGCAATTCCACTCACCCCTTGCCAAAGTGGACTTCCTAGGAAAATCCGTATAATACTTACCGGTTGTACAGGTGTTGCAGAAGTTAGTAAGGGTACAGTGGACGCATTAATTGGACTTCTTTTGGCTGTTTCTTCCTCAGTTTTGGTTGGAATATTAGGCTTGGGTGTTGGGGTTCGGTAACGTGGTTTTGGTTTACGCTTCGGGATAACAGTAGTGAGGCTATCCAATGCAGCAAAAAGATTAGTAAGCGCTTTACCATCGCTTGTTCCAGCGGTCATATCAACATATTGAATTTCGCTCAACTCATCCGGAATAGTTGTGCGTCCACGCACTTGCACAGTGAGGATAAGCTTATTTAATCGGGTTGCTTCAGTGTATTCTGCTTGACAATAAGGAGAACCTATAGACTCATTAGACAGCAAATATACGAAAATGTCACAATCAGCAATAGCATTGCGAATCTCGTCCCACCATATATCGCCACCACGTAATTGTTCATCCCACCAAATAACATCACTTCGGCGCACATGATGAATGGTATCAACTAATTGTCTTACGAAACCGTTTTGATTATCGATGCGACTGTAACTGATAAATAGTTTCGCCATATCAAATGATAAACCAAATGACAAACTGTAGTGTACAAGAAAATATTATCGCATTTGAGCTAAGCATGAAAGTTAAATCATATTAAGAAGAAATTGTGCAGCACAATTATTTAACAAAGATTTTGAAATTATGTGATTTGCGGTAAAGGTTAGTTCCCCATATCTATTCTACCAAATTCTAATTACCTACTTAATAGCTGAACTCCCTCAAAATAAATTGAGGCTGACGATTTGAGTAAAAACTTACAAAATTGTCTGCGGCTTAATCACTGGCAGCACTCAATACCGGACGGCCTGCATGGCTGAGCCGCGCCAGTTCGTGGAAAATAAACGCGATAATCGCCAGCACCGTAAAGGTGATCGTCATCGTTTCCAAACCGAAGTTCTTGCCAATTGTGCCGATCAGTCCCGGTAAAATGGCTGAGGCAATGCCAATCGAACTCATCTGCAAACTCACCCCATTTTCGGCATGTTCCATTCCCACACGCTGCGGAGTGGTCGTCATCAACATCGGGAAAACAGGTGCTTCGGCCACCCCCACGATAATCAAGCCAATCGAGCCAATAATCGGCAGCGGATTCCACGCGAACAGAAACGCGCCCACCACCACCGCCAGCAAACACCAGCGCAGCAGGCTTGTCGTATCAAAACGGTTAACGATGAACCCGAAAATGATTCTGCCGCCTGTGAACACCCCCCAATACACGCTCACCCACAGACCAGCCACCTCTGGCGTGACGCCGCGCGACTGGGTAAACAACGTATATGCCCATTGTCCTATGCCAATCTCCATGCTCACATAGGCCAAAATCGTAATCATGCTCAACCACATCACCGGCAGACGCAGCGATTGGCTAAAACTCGCGCGGTGAATCGGGGTATTTTCCGCGCTCTGGAAGCCTTCATTACGCCACAGATTGCGGCTCGCAATCAGCAGCACCAGAATTATGAGAAGGATTCCGCCAGTTATGGCATAACCCATCTGCCACTTCAGATTCACCACACAGTAAGTCATGATCAGCGGGCCAATCGTGATCCCAATGCCAAAGCTGGCGTGCAGCCAGTTCATGTCCCGCACCGAATGATAGGTCGTGACATACATATTAAGTCCGGCATCAATAATGCTGGTGCCGAAGCCAGCGATGAACCCGAACACCACCACCATAATCCACGCTGAAGAACTGGCGATGCCCAAAAAACACAGCGCCATAATCAACATACCGCCAGCTAGACTGGTACCACTCCCCAAACGCGCCATAATCCGGCCAATGAAGAAGCTCGTCAGCGTATAACTGATGGTCTGAACCAGCAGCAGGATATTGACAGCATCGAGCGGTAAACTGAAATCACTCTGCATATAGGGCCATGCCACACCCAGCAGTCCACCCGTCAAACCCAGCCCGATAAACGCCAGAAATGCGATGATCAGCGTCTTTGTTTTTGCCGTCATGAATAACTCGTACTTTCTTCGTTTTACTTAACTGATGAGAAATCCTGCACCAGCATCATAGCATTTATTTGATTAAAAGTTTAAATCCCCAAACCTATTCTACCAGTTCCCAACGATCCACTAACCAATTTAACATTCCCGTTCCCTCAAAAATGGTTAGGGTCAACCTCGTGAAACAGTTACAAAATGTTCTTCCAAAATGTAACCCGTTGTGTCCTCATATCCCTTAAAATAGGAATAGGATTTTTTGTAGGGATTTGCCGCTGGCAAATCCACATCTGATCCCACGCACCTTAACATCTCACCGCCGCCACCGCCGTTTTTGAACTGATAACCAAACGGCGTTTCCGACGACAACGACGACATGTCTCGTCTAAAAAGCAGTTTTGTGGGGAAATGAGTGACATTTCCGACATAAAACGGCTTTGTATGTACTGGTGACAAAGACTAAATCGGCACAAAACCCATTTCCAAAATTGCCGCATTCGCTGCTTTCGCCGCATATTTCGCCGAATGGGCTTTCCGAATCTGTCTTGGATTGTTAGCTGTAAACTGATAACTTCCCTATCGTTTATGCAAAATCACCATGATAACTCTATAATCCAAATACAGGATTTTCGTATGAGGAGCACATGATGCAGCAGGTCACGCCACAGGTTTTTACATTTGAACGCTTGCTCATGGGGCGTGTCTATGCCCTCCAAGATGCCGATGGCCTAACCCTTGTGGATACCAGCATCAGCAACGCCGCTGATAAAATTCTATCGCAGCTCCAACAAGCCGGTCATAAACCTGCCGATGTCAAACGCATCCTTGTCACCCACGCCCATCCCGATCATGTTGGCAGCCTGCCCAAACTTCAACACGCAACCGGCGCCGAAGTCTGGTGTCATCCCTTGGAAAAACCAGTCATCGAAGGTCGGCAGCCTTTAGCCCGTCCACCATCCGGTTTACGTCCGCCCGCCCTTCAGTTTGCGCCGGTTCCTGTAGCCCGCACCTTGAACGAGGATGAAATTCTCCCGATCCTCGGTGGCTTGCAGGTCATCTCCACACCCGGTCATGCCCCCGGTCACATCTCATTCTGGCAGCCCGAACGCCGCTTGTTAATTGTTGGAGATGCTGTTTTTTACTTCTTCAACCGCATGACCCAACCCCTCGCCGCTCTGACCGTCGATATGGAAGAAAACAGGCGCTCTATCAAGAAAATAACTACCCTGAAACCCGACAGCCTGCTCTTTGGGCATGGCAATCCCATCATCGGACAAGCGTCTGCTCAACTCGATGCTTTTGCCCGCCGTATCGGTGTTTAGCCGAGTTCGATTTGTCTCTAACCGTCGTAAACAATGAGTGTTCCGTTTCATAAATAGTTTGTAGTCTAGTAAATTGATGATCCCATGTTTGTAGGGCGTGTTTTTCCGCCTGCTGCATCTTAAATCCACAGTCGAAACGTAGGCACAATTTTCTGTAAGTACGTGGTGTCTGCCCCGCCTGATTTGGAATCGCTAGCACATTAACCTGTACGCCTTGTCCATATCGTTTGCCCTGCGATTGCGGTAATATGTCGTGTATCACCTAACTATTCAGGTGGTAGCGAAACAATGTTGGGAGTGAACGGATGACAAACCGTATTCGGAGTGGTGTTTTGACGTTGTTGCTCATTGGGCTAATAACTACCGTCAACGCGGTTGGCGCACAGGATAAAACACTAACGATTTGGACAGTTTATAACTCGGACAGCCCGCAAAACGATCAAGATAAGTGGATGGCGGCGCTGATTGAAGAATATCAAGCGGAAGGTGTTACGCTCAAAAATGTTACCCGTCCCTTTGATACCATCAGCACCGATCTAAATCTGGCACTTCTTTCTGGTGGTGATGTACCGGATGTTTCCTACGTCAGTGCCGCTGCCCTGAGTCCTTTTGCCATCAACGGCACACTGCTCGACCTGCGCGATTTTATTAGCCAAGCCTCATGGAAAGATGATCTCGATCCAGTCGCATTAGCTGGCTGTACCGCCCCGACCGGTGAAATCTTATGCATTCCCACAACCATGGCGACCACTTTAACCTACTATTGGACGGATGCTTTCCCCAAAGGTTACAACGGCAGTATTGAAGGACTAGCGGCCAATACCACCACCAAATACGCGCTTACAGGCAAGAGCGCTGATGTTTTTGGTTTCGATGTCTTCTTCTTTCCCTTACTGACCAGCTACGGTGTGAAGTGGGCCGATGAAACAGGGCTGGCGAGTTGGGCATCACCGCAAGCGGTCAAAGGTATCGAGGCCATTCGCACCCTCTACGCAGCCGGGAAAATCCCTGATACAGCGCTGGCAACTGGCTTCGACTACGAGACCAATTTTAAAGATGGTTCGGCAGGAGCATTTCTCGCTGGCTCATGGTCATACGTATTCCTCAATCCCTTAAAAACCCCTGCGGGTAAAGATTATCCCGCCGACTCGACGGCTGTCGAGAAAGCCTTGGTTGCGGGTGACTTACAATTCGCCCCACCCATCCATACGCAAGATGGAAAACCAGCAACGTTGCTCGTGCAAAATGGTTGGGCTATTCCCAAAGACGCGAAGGATATCGAAGGCGCAAAATCTTTTATTGATTGGGATATGACGACTGCCCGAAACGTAGCTTATGCAAAATCCTATGGTGGGCTGCCCACACTTAAATCCGGTTTAGCCGACGAAGCCTTCAAGACTCCATATTGGACAGGGGTGGCTGACCTGTTAGAGAAATATGGTGTACCCCAGCCAGCTTTCTTTGACTCCAGCGCAGCCAAGCAAAAGTTTGCGGATACGGTAGTTGACCTTATCCAAAATCCTGATAAGGACATTATGACCACCTTACAAACCGCGCAGGACGAATACAACGCTGAGGTCACGGCTGCGCGGGGTAGTTAAATCACTGATTTGCCCTTGTTGTATCTTCCGCACCTCTTATGGTAAGTAGATATAATGAGGGTAAGTGAATGGAGTAAATGCCATGACCATACAAGAGATGATTCAAGAGGCGCGGACACTCTCCGTCGAGGAACGCAAGCAGCTCATTAAAGCTCTAGTGGATATTGTTAACGAGCCTGAGCAATCCGAAAAACCAAAGAAACGGAATATCATGGAGTTTGTAGGTATTGCAGCTCACTTAGCTAATGAGGAAGATCCTCAGGACTATGTTAGACGCCTGCATAATGAGTGGGATAAGGATCAATGAAAATTGCTGATGCTCTGGTAGGCGTAGATTTACTGAGTGTAGAAACAGCACCCTTTATTTATTACACCGAGAGTCGTCCAATCTATTTCGATAAAGTGAGTGCGATTTTTCCAAGAATGAGTCAGGGGCAATTCGAAATATTGTGTTCGGTGATTACCTTGTCGGAAACTTTGAATAAACCTATCGAAGCAAACGATCAGATGTTAATTAGCGCCTATAACAGTCTTTTTGATGATACCTATGGCTTGACACTGGTTTCAGTCAATAAAAATATTGCTCGAAAGGCAGCCGAACTACGGGCAAAATATGGGTTGAAAACGCCTGATGCTATCCATATGGCAACAGCTTTGGAAACCCACTGCCAAGCCTTTTTAACAAATGACATGGGTTTGAAAAGAGTGACCGAAATACAGGTCTTGGTATTGGATGAATTGGAAGTGAGTTGATTCTCCTAAATAGTAGATATGATTTTATTCAGGGGCGAGCCGAGGGTTCGCCCTTTTGTATATGGGTGCGGGAGCAAGTGCAATGCAAACAGCCTTAGATAGACAACCCGTTCAGAGAACAGATACAAGACGCCCCAACTTGCTCTCAGGCCGTTTTGTGCCTCTGTGGTTTTTACTCCCTTCCATGTTGATTTTATTGGTGTTGCAGGTCTATCCAACTCTTTACGCCTTTGTGTTGAGTCTCACCCGCCAGCGACGGGGGGGATTTGATTACGTAGGCTTACAAAACTTTCAACTCCTTCTGGGGCAAAGTACCTTTCGTGAGAGCTTCGGGCGCACATTGATTTTCTCGGCGTGGTACATCCTACTGGTGATTGGGCTAGGGATGCTGGTCGCGTTACTGGTCAACCGCAGGCTCAAGTACACGGGCTGGTATCTGGTCGCGATTTTTGTCCCGTGGGTGCTTTCGGATGTTGTCGCGGGAACCATGTGGCGCTGGATGTTCTTAAAAGATTATGGGCTGATTCAGCAGTGGCTCACACCCTTATTTGGCCCGTCGATTTATGTGAACCCCTCCGGCGCGATGGGCATCGTGATTTTAGCCTCGGCATGGCGGGCAGTGGCTTTTACAGCCGTACTTTTCTTAGGCGCTTTGCAAACCGTCCCGCGCGAAGTGGAAGAAAGCGCAGCGTTGGACGGTGCAAACCGCCGGCAAATCTTTTTTCGTGTGATATTCCCGCTGATTCGACCAACCTTTTTGATTGCGGTTTTGCTTACGTCCATGCGAAGCATCAACACCGTCGGCTTAATTTTGGCGACAACCAAAGGCGGGCCGGGTTATGCGACCACGACTGCATCCGTCTATCTCTATCGCTCGGCATGGGGCGAGTCGAACTTCGCGCGGGGTGCAGCCGTATCGGTACTCTTGTTTTTGGTGAACGTCATCATCACGATTGTTTATCTGCGGCTGCTGACTGACCGGCGTGTAGGAACACAGCATGGTACGGAGTAAAGCCGAGAAACGTCTGGACACCCTTAGTACGCACGCAATCCTGCTTGCTCTGGCGCTGGTGTTTATTTTTCCGGTGTTTTATACGCTGACTACCTCGCTTAAGTCTAAGGGTGATGTACTAACCACGCCTCCAAGTATCCTACCGAGAACACTCTCATTGGAAGGCTACGACACGGTAATTAACGGCAGTGATATGGTGACTCATTACCTCCCGAATACCTTCATCAATGCCTTTTTTTCATCACTACTGGTTGTGCCTCTAGCTGGTTTGGCTGCTTATACCTTCTCGCGCTACCGATTTCGAGGGAGCCGGACACTCGAATTCCTGATATTGGGCTTAATGCTGATTCCCCGTTTGACCAACCTCCTGCCTCTGTACCGGATGGCAAGTGATGTTGGTGTACTCAATACGCATGAGTTAATGGTCGCGGTTTACACAGCAGGTGGACTCCCATTTAGCATCTGGTTGATACGCGCGTTCTTTGATGCGATTCCAACCGAGATGGAAGAAGCGGCCTTGATTGATGGATGCACACCGTTTGGAGCGTTGTGGCGGATTATTGTTCCGCTGGCGCTGCCGGGATTATTTGCGGCTTTCCTCCTGAATTTTGTGGATACATGGAACGAGTTTTTGTTCGCGGTTGTCCTTGCAATTGGGAACAAAACGGCGACGGTTGGGTTGTATGACTTCCAATCTTCTTTTGAAACGGCCTATCACGTTTGGGCGGCGGCGGCGATTATCATCATGATTCCGGTGTTAGCCCTTTTCTTAGCGATGCGAAACGTGTTTTTCCGCGCGATGCTGGATGGTGCGCTCAAGGGGTGAGGGAAGTCGATAGCTTTTAGTCTATAGTCGTCAGTCACCAGTCACCAGTCACCAGCTTAATTAAGATCATTTCAATTTGCTGCGAGTTGTAAACTCAGAACCAAACTATTGGTGATTTTATGGCAATTTCGCCGTATGTTTTGGCAAATTGGACAGCGTTTCGGCGGTTGGTTCGGCTACATTCACGGCAATTCAGTGATGGAATGTCTGCCGCCAAGATTGCCAATCTTGAAGTTCCGAGTCATGAGTTCCGAGTACCGAGTTTAAAGCGAACCGTTTAGTCACCAGCTATCCCACGGGAGGCTTCGCACTCAGTCTCCAGTCATCAGCCGAAATACAAAGGCTTATGATCTATTCAGCGGAATATGCGGCGAAAGCAGCGAACGCGGCACAAAAAGTTGTAAATGATGCAGTTGTTGCAGTTGATAATCAGTGATTTTTGTAGCATTTACAACGAATTCGTGTGTTGTTCACGGGGAATGGCAGTCTGCATATTTCCCACATGTGATCGGTTTTTGCAGCAGCACAGCATCCTTCTGCTGCTGCAAAAAGCCATTTTGGTCGCTGGTTGAGTAGTAGGTGATCGTGTTAAGGTGCATACCCCTAACCCCCAACCCCTTGCCCCGTAGTAACAGGGCAAGGGGAGCAAAGGCAAGTGGGTTCTATAAACAGTGTACAACAGCAGTAGGACAAACGGGTTACCATTTGGAAGAACATTTTGTAACTCTTTCGAGAGGTTGGCACTAACCATTTTGAGGGAGCGGGATTGTTAAGCAGGTTGGTAAGTCATTGGAATTGAGTAGACGAGGTTTGAAAATTTAAACCGAAGTGATAAGAAGTCCTGAGTTGTGAGTGCCGAGTTAAGACTTTAGTCACCAGTCGTCAGTCTCCAGCTTTAAGTGCCAAGTACCGAAAGATCGGGCTATTTGACAAGCAATTTTGATCCGGAAAATGCTGTAAATTCTTCAAATTCAAGTGTTATTCCTTCTGCGTCAGCCAATCGCACAATGACAGGCCAAGGCGCTGCGCCAACTTATAGGCATGGTCAAGTGATAAACCTTTTTCGCCGCGCTCATACTGCTCGACCACATCGTAACCAATGTCCAATTCGTCGCTGATCTGGCTTCGGGTTAAGCCAGCACTTATCCGCGCCTGCTGTAGTTTTGTGCCAATCGACACATTGTGCGGATTCTTTTGCCGCCATCGTAACCCGCTTGTTAGCTGATAATAAGCGACATAGCCCCAAGAATACCCCATATAAATGGCAACCGGAACCAAATCCAACCACGGAAGCCAATCGCTGCCTTTGGTGGTGATGGCTAAATAATTGTAGAGAAACGACTGCCACGTCACCAAATAGCTTAAGCGCAGCGTCAACCGGCGTAAGGGCGTATCCTCCAACAACGCCACTACCGGTAACAGCCACATGACGTACCAACCGTAGAACCATAAGGAAACGACGAGTAAGTAAAACAGCAGCACACGCCCGACGATTCGCACGGGCAGCAAGGTATCTTGCTCATCGCCGCGCCACAGGATGATGAACTGCCACACATAAAATAGTCCGAACAGCACTATAGAACCATTTGCCATCCATGCATTCGTGATCGGTGTATCGGCGGGATTGGTTTGAATAGGCTGATTATCCAGCGTCGGAATCAATAACTCGCGCAGCACGGTGGCGACTGAACCGGTGTACATACGGTCACGCCGTTCCAAGCGCAGGGTTTCCCAACCATGCCAATAAGGGGCATAGGCCACCGCTGCCAGCAAAAGCCCCAAGCAAGCCGATAGAACAAAATAGCGCAGGCGCATCCAGCCGCGCAGTTGACGCAGTGCAATAAGCGAAGCAATGGGTATCAAAATCAGCGGAATAAATTTGAGCAGCATCCCGAAAATCAGCGCAAGCGTCGCAGCCACATACCAACGTCGCAGCAGGCAGTACATGGCTAAAGCGATAGACGCAGCCATTAACGCGTCATGATGACCAATGCCGGCTGTCATATAAAGCACTAAGGGATTCCACATCAATAGATATAAACCACTGAGCCAACGACGCGGCGCGGTGTGGATTAAGGCTAGAGCCACCAAGAGGGAGGCTAAAGCATAGCCCGCGACAGCTAATAATTTAAACGTCAGGACATTGGTTAGACGGTCATCACCCGCTAATTGACTGGCTGCTCCCGCTAACGATTCCCACACCGGCCCGTAGGCCGAAGGCACACTGCGCCATGTGGCGAAATCATAAAAGGAGTCTTGTTTAACATCGTTCGGCACATTTTGCAGTGGATTTAAACCATATACCGCAGTCATGCGTCCTCGAACAATATAGTCGTAAATATCACTGGCATCCGCCGGATACATCTGCAAGAGAATGAGGTTAAAGATTACACCGAAGCCGACGATGATAACCAAAAACCATTTGCTCGATAGACCCCGTAAAAGGCGATAGCCCAACCCATAAGCAGCAAACAACAGAACGAAAGTGAGGATATAGAGAAACGCGCCCTCATTTGAAAAATGGTTGAGTGTGCCAATCGACTGGCGAGGCAGATCACCAAATTTGGCTAAACTATAACGATCCGCAAAGCCGTAATAAAAAAGCAGGCTGATAGCTATTCCACAGCTTATAAGACCGAAAAATGAGAGAGTCAGTCGGCGTTGGGACACAGTGATACTTTCTAGAGGTTGGCGGATAACCTCATCCGCTAAGGACGGTTATGATTCGAATAAGTAGTACGGTGCGACCACTACAATACCCTGCTCCCGATACCAATTGCCAGCGCCGATTTGGGTTCTCAAAGTCAATGTTAATCTGTGGTGCTGATTTACCCTCAAAATTGATTTAGTTATTCATCAGGACAAGGGGTGATGAGGGTAATGCCCCGTGCGATGCCCGGATCACGCGAGATGCGGTCTTGGGCAACCAGTTGGTCGAGATAACGGTACATGTTGGGGCGCGACATGTAGCAGGCATCCGCGACTTCGCGCAAGGTGGGCGAATACCCAAACTGACGGTCATATTCACAGATGAAGCGAAACACATCTTCCAATATTTGTGGGTCAAGGGTCGAATTTAATCTACGCATTTTTGTTAGCAGCTATCCATTTCTATCCCGGTAAGCTCCCCCCAACCCCGTTGAAAGTCGTAATCTCAAGAAAGTAATGCGAATACTGAACCCCCTCCCTAACCCTCCTCCGCAAGCGAGTGAGGGAATCGAGATAGAAAACATTTTCGCAACAATTACTTGAAACTACTTTTAAGGGATGGATGCTTGTTCCGAATATGCCAATTGTGTGAGAGACACTAAGAGCGCAGGACAGGCTGCGCTCGGGTTGGTGATATAACAAATTTCCAACACACAGGCATCATAGCACAGTTCAGAACATTAATTCTACCTACTTATGGTATGAGTTTGGATAGAATATGGTTAGAATTTTTGTTCTTTGCCCAGAAATAGGTTGTTCAGTTTTCGGTTTGTTGAAAAAGCCGCAGCAGGGGGTGTGATTGTGATGTCTAGAAATACAGGCTTATCCTCACGGGTATCTGACCGATAAGCCAAGTAGCCTACTGCCTTTTAGCCACCGCGCTGATGTACCTGTTTTCGTTTGACGCTATTTTTTGAGTATGTGGTTCGTCATTCATAGAAAGCAGGTGCATGATGCAGTGCGAATTTTGTGGCAAATCAACCCGCGAATCAAAAGATGGCCTGTGCTTTCGCTGTTATATGCTTGACCATGCTATCCGGTTGGAGCCTGAACTGCCCTATGTGAATACCGCGCTGGATGCAAAACTTGCGCCTCAGCACGAATACCGGCGCTTTAACCTGAAGCCGTTTGTGGCGGACATTCGTGTTGATAGACGCAAATGAGAATTTAACTGCCAAGGGTTCAATCTTGTCCGACAATTAACAACGTCATAGTTTGCGTCGCCGCAGGCTAAAGCCGTGCGGCTAACCACCAGACAAGCGCACTAAAGGCGCTCCAAAAGACAACTACTCCCATTTCAGATGTTCAGGCCAAAAACCTTGTGCTTTAAGTTGGGCAATGATTTCATCAAGATATTTTAGTAATTTGCGTGAAATCCCATCCATTGCAAAGTTACCGCCTGAATTTTGTTCAAGTACAGACACTATATCGCCAATTGTTGAGACGCCACTTTGTTTTAGAGAGATTAAACAATGAGGACTAACACGCAAATTTTCAATAGGTATGAATTCAGGATCATTAAGCGCTTCAATTTCGAGTAGGCGGTTGTATTTGGCGAGGCGTTCAGACTGCATGATCGAGCCGATTTTGATGTAATCGCCTGCCCAACCTGTCGCCAAATCCGCCAACCAATTATCCTCGGTTTCGCCGCTGCGGGCGCTGACCACCACTTTCCATCCCGCATGGCAGGCGATGTCATAAGCTGTTAGCGCTTCGGTCAATGTGCCAATTTGATTGACTTTGAGTAACAGGCTGTTGGCAGCTTGAGAGTCGATGGCCTGTTGGATACGTTTGGGGTTGGTGCAGAGTAAATCATCACCCAAGATCATGGCTTTGCCGTTTGCCGCTCCATAGAACGCCTGCCAGCCTGACCAATCTTCTTCGGATAAGCCATCTTCGACACTGATAATTGGATAACGCGCCAGCCAATCCATGAGCAGCGCGACCATGCCTGTGCTATCGAGGGCTTGATCGTTGATGTGATAGCGACCATCGGCGTAGAAATGGCTGGAAGCGACATCGACCGCCAGCGCGACCTGTTCGCCGGGGATGTATCCGGCGCGTTCGATTGAGGTGAGGGCATCGGCGAGCATGGCATCAACCGAAGGGAATGGCGGGGCAAGGCCACCTTCATCGGCTTTGAGTGGGCGGGTGTTGTACTTTTCAGCGGTGAGTTTGGCGGCAGCTTGATAAACATCGTAGGTCATTGCTAGACCTTCGGAGATGGATTTGGCGGCGACTGGCACAACCAGCACATCTTGGATGGGGACTTGTCCGCCGGCATGTTTGCCACCGCTGAAGAGGTTGATGGTCAATTGGGGTAGGCTTGGAATTCCATCCCACATATTGGCGAAATGTTGATAGAGCGGCATGTTGGTTTCGATGGCTTGGGCGCGGGCAAAGACTAACGACACGCCGAGGATGGCATTCGCGCCGAGTTTGGATTTGTTGGGTGTACCATCCAGTTCGAGCAGTGCCGTGTCGAGATCGGCTTGAGTGGCGAAGTCGCGTCCAACGAGCGCATCACGGATTGTCGTGCTGATATTTTCGACGGCTTTTTGACAACCAAGTCCATTAAAGCGTTTGGGGTCGCCATCACGCAGTTCGAGGGCTTCGGCTGTGCCGGTGGATGCGCCAGATGGAACAGATACTTCAGCCTTCGCACCGGATGCTAAAGTGCAGTAGGCTTTGACGGTGGGACGTGCGCGGCTGTCTAAAATTTCGATGGCGTGTAATGATGTGATGCGCGACATAAATAAATTCATTCCTCTCGGAAATAAAAGTTCATTTGTGGGGATTATACTGTGGAAGATGGGTTAAGGGTTGACATGATAAAATGGCTTCATCCGTTTAGTATAGTGAGTTCAACTGACCATGAAATATACCGTTTGGTTTTTGATTGGGCTGTTGTTGATACTTACTGGATTTTATGCGGGTCAAACTCAATCGACGCAGGTTCAGCAAGAAGTGTTTGATTCGACGGCTGCTCCAACCCCGATTGTTTATTTTGGTGAGCAATCGACATTGACTGATAATCCGTGTGAGCTTCCTTGTTGGTTTGGGCTTGTACCCGGTAAGACCACCACTGAAGAAGCCTATCGTTTTATCAAATCCAATCTTAATAACTTCGGGACTGATTTTAATAGTGAAATTGACCCAAAAACTAAATATGTTCTGAATGGCGCTTATCGTATTTTCATAGGGCCTGATTACCGCCCTGATCGCCAAGCAGCTATGGATAGTTTTATTGCGATTAAAAATGGCATCGTAAACTACCTTAGCATTTATATGAATCGTGTCGTAACAATTGAACAGGTAATTCAACATTTAGGATTACCGGACTACATTTTTTTCACACGAGATCAAATTGATTACCTTACATTTGTGTATTCCAAAAAGCTGGTACGGGTAGAATTTTATGAGCCTATAAAGCCTCCTGTTGATGTATGTACATCCAATACAATTGGGAAGACTTTTCTTGCTACAACCGTCAAATACTATTCAGCACAATCCGCCTATGAACCAGAATGGCGACCAGATCAAAAGATTGAGATGAACGGCTATGAAAATGGCGAAACTCAGCCGCGATTACTCGCGCATTCTATTTCTTTCCAACAATATTCTATTAATCCCAAACAGTTCGAAACGTTTTTAGCGCTGAAAAATGATTCATCTTGTGAGCAACTGTTTCAGGGATTGCCGGAAGCTACGGCTGTCCCAATACCGTCCCTAAAGCCAACTCCAACGCCGACCAGAAACCCTGATGATTATTTCGGCGTGTTGCCAACTTTTGAGAAGCTCATGCAAGATAATGGCGGATGTCAGTTACCTTGCTGGTGGGGATTTGAGCTTGGTAAAACGAATGAAGAAGATTGGTATAATTTTCTGCATCAACAAGGATTCGACAAAATTCGAGACGATGCGCCGCTTCGTCAACATGGAACTATAAGTGGTGACACCTATTTTCTATCATTTGGCGAACGCAACGAGTATAGCCCACTCGATTTTTATTTTCTCAAAAAAGGTATTTTGACAGGTATTCATCTCGAATTATGGAATCCCAATAAGTGGCTATCACCAAACGTCAGAAGTA
Source organism: Anaerolineaceae bacterium (assembly GCA_016124855.1). GTDB lineage: Bacteria > Chloroflexota > Anaerolineae > Aggregatilineales > Phototrophicaceae > CFX2. The sequence continues at coordinate 23,740 of WGMX01000073.1, forward strand.
TTACCCTTGGCGGATTATTAGCACAACTGAAGAATTTAAATCAAACCCCCGAAATTTATATGTTTATTGGTGGTACGTCGTCAGTTCTGGATTTACCGTTTTTGATCGTAGCAGATGATGTTGGTGTAATGGCGGAGTATACGTTTAATATTGCGGATACACTTCCCGCGCCAAATGATCCGAAACAATGGCGATATTGTCTCGGTCTTGCTCAAACGACCCGGATTGAAATTACCGTACAAGACCCGCAGATGACACCTAAAGTCAGTGCGAGAGCGCGGGACAATAAGGGTTGGGTGCGATTAGAAGATTTGAACGTCTTGCGAATGGATAGCAATGACTTCATCCAATTTTTTATCGACGATCCTGATAAGTGTTTTGTGCCTAATTTTATAAAACCGGAAGCAACGATGGGTTCGTAGATAAGGCAAACCATGAAAAAATATCTATTCGCTCTGATTGTCTTGTGCGTTAGCTTGACATTTATGCCTGCAAACGCGAGTTCGCCAATTCGTTTCTCGCGGGAAATCATTCTACTGAAACCCTTCCAAAAAGTTCTGCGGCATGTGGCAATTTCGCCCGACGGGAACTTTGTTTTTACAAATGCTGAGACTTATGAAATGGATGCCTCTGGAAACATTGCTACTACACGAGTTTTGAATACCAGCCATTTATTCTGGAATTTAAGCAATGTTAGGAAAGAATCAGGCGTGACGATGGGAAACCCGTGGATAAGAAATTTGGATCAAGATGCTAAGGCGACAAACGGTTTTTCCCCGGACAATAAATATTTGGCTGTGAAAACAAGCAAAGAACTCCAGCTATATACACTGCCTTACATGCAATTCCTAAAATCTATTCCTGCTGTTACATCACGAACGATTATTGGAGGTTATCTCAGTTGGTCGCCAGATAGCCGTTTGTTAGCATCATGGGTGGATGGAGAGGTTATTGTTTGGGATATTCAGGAAAATGTGGCGTATCGGTATCCGATGAATTACAAGATAGTGACCATAAAATATATTGATAATGGGTGGTTTATCCAAACTCTCGACCAGCCAATTTATAAAGACAATAGTATCAATCCTTTTATCGTTTGCAGTTTACGATTAGAGAAATGCGATACCTATCAAGATAAAAATAAACACACTAGAGTTTTAAGCAACAATGGACAAATATTTGTAGTGCAATCAGGTGATAGTTTAAGAGATGGAATACTAGGTATTTGGAAACGTTCTGAGGACGGAAAATATCAATTGGATACTGAATATCCAATTGATAAATCTCCTATTAGCCAACATGAGGGAGAATTTTGTTCTCAGAGTTTTAGTCCTGACGGTGTATATCTGATTTCAACTTGCCCACAGATACCAACCCAAATTTGGGAGGCCAACCCTTTGAAATTCAGGCAAGAGATTATCAATTCACTGGTGATTTGGCTGCCTGATAGTAGCCATTTTGTATCGTGGGAATATTACCCGAACATAGTACTAAGATTATATGAAGTGGGTCAGAACAAGCCCTTAGATAATTTTGACCTTGAACAGTTATCTGGTCTAGAAGATATTAAAAAATGGATGAATGGATTCATATTAGGGGATAAGCGGATTGACGTGGACAAAAGTGGACAACACACATTAATCAATCTTGGTTTCGCGGCGTTGGTCATACCAATTGAGTATCAATAGCTATCGGATTTGTGACCAGTCACAACCTGTATATCAGTCGGCGGTTTTTGTTAGTTGTGCAAAACCCTTAAATTGTGCATAATATAAGGAAGTGGTGTTGTAACCAATCTATCAAACCCACGGCTGACATTGAAGAACGACCAATAGCAACCCAACCCGCCCCCGTTTTGGGCGGATGTGACACAGCGCTGAAACAGGACTTCCGGCTCTTGTAGCCGTCAACATTAACGATGAAACATTGTATTCGTAAATGGTCTGTACGGGACATAAGCCCTCCCTGATGGACGAATCGGTTTTTGAACCTCGAACAATGAGGCTGATTCGATCCTTTAATTAAACGGGCGCACCGCTTTCAGGCGCGACATTTAACGTTCTCAACTGCCTAAACCGCACAGCCGTGGCTGCATTCGTACAGCGACGGCTGTTTGCTTTTAAAGGGCTGACGGTTGGCAAAAGGTGTTGTGACCGCGCTCGAAATCCAAAAGCGCGATAAAGAACGTGTAAACGTTTTCATTGACGGCGAATTTGCTTTCGGCCTCAACTTGCTGGATGCTGCCCGTTTAAAGAAGGGGCAGGTGCTGGCAGAGGCGGAAATCGCGGTGCTGCGGGATGCTGATGCAGTGGTGCAGGCGGTGAATACGGCTGCCCATTTCCTGAGCTACCGTCCACGCAGTGAACAAGAAATCCGCCGCAACCTGAAAGAAAAAGACACACCGGCAGAAGTGATTGACGCGGCCATCGAAAAAATGTCGGCAATGGGTTATCTGGATGACGCGGCCTTTGCCCGTTATTGGGTAGATAACCGCAGCCAATTTAAGCCGTTGAGCCATCGGGCGCTGCGGCAAGAACTGCGCCAAAAAGGGCTGGCTGATGCCGTCATTAACGAGGCGTTGGGCGAGTTAAGTGAGTCTGATCTAGCCTATAAAGCCGCCGAAACGCAGGTGCGTAAACTTCGCAACCGCACCGTGAAAGAATTCAAGACCAAAATAAATGCCTTCTTACAGCGTCGGGGATTTTCCTACAGCACCACTCAGGATGTCGTCAGACGATTGATCGAAACGCTGGAAACTGACGACCCCGACTATTTTAACCGTGACAATAATGACGATGAGGATTAAATGTTATGGACATCATAGGTGTGATTGTCGCCCTGATTGTAGGGCTGGCAGTCGGATTGGGAGTTGGCTTTTACGGCCTGAGGTCTTACCAGAATTCACAGGGCAAAAATCGTAAGGAGTTAGCTGAGGCTGAAGCCCGTAGTATCGTAGATCAGGCCCGTATTCAGAGTGAGACTTTACAAAAGAACGCCGAAGCCAAAGCGCGGGCGGTTACCGAAGAAAGTGAACAGGCCGCGCAGCGCCGCCGGCGTGAACTGGACAAAGAAGACGAACGCATGACCAAGCGGCGTGAAGAAGTTGATAACATGCGTGAGCGCATGGAACAGCGTGAACAGAACCTGAATAAACGTCAGAGCCGGTTGGATAAGCAGCAGAGTGATTTGCAAAAGTTAGAGGAGCAGCGGAGCGCCGAACTTCAACGCATCGCCCAGATGACGACCGACGAAGCCAAAAAAGAACTGCTGACAGCGGTCGAACGCGATTCGCGTAGTGACATGGCACGCATGATCCGTCAGGTGGAGGCTGAAGCCCGTGAAGAAGCTGACAACCGCGCCCGTGACGTCATCGCGCTGGCTGTTCAGCGTTTGGCCTCCGAACATGTGAGTGAAATTTCGGTGAGTGTGGTGCAGTTACCGAGTGACGAAATGAAGGGGCGTATTATCGGACGTGCAGGCCGTAACATCCGCGCCTTTGAGATCGCGACGGGCGTGGATGTGGTGGTCGATGACACACCCGAATCGGTCACCATCAGCAGCTTTGATCCGGTGCGGCGTGAAGTAGCAAAACGCGCCCTCGCCAAGCTGGTGGTCGATGGACGTATTCATCCAGCCCGTATTGAGCAGTTGGTGGAAGACTCGAAGGTCGAAGTTGAAAACAGCATCCGTGAAGAAGGCGAGCGTGCCGCCTATGAAGCGGGTATCCCCGGGTTGCATCCTGAAGTGATTAAACTGCTCGGACGCTTGAAGTTCCGTACCAGTTACGGACAGAACCAACACGCGCACTCGATTGAAACCTCGCATATCGCGGGGATGATCGCGGCGGAGTTGGGCGCAGATGTACAGATTGCGAAGGCAGGCGGTTTGCTGCATGACATCGGTAAGGCGCTCGACCATGAGATCGAAGGGACACACGCGCTGATCGGTGCGGATTTTGCTAAACGTTATGGTGTGAACGCTCGCATCGTGAACGCGATTGCCAGCCATCACCATGAAGTGGAGCAAGAATTCGTCGAGTCGTACATCGTCGAGGCGGCAGACGCCATCTCCGGCGCACGTCCCGGCGCTCGACGTGAAAGCATGGAAACCTACATCAAGCGCGTCAAGACTCTTGAAGACATTGCCAACAGCTTCGAAGGTGTCGAACAAAGCTACGCGTTGCAAGCCGGACGTGAAGTGCGTATCATCGTGCGACCGGACGTGATTGATGATTACTCGTCCTTGCAACTAGCGCGGGACATCGCCCGTAAGATCGAAGAAAGTATGCAATATCCCGGTCAAATCAAGGTGCAGGTCATCCGGGAAACACGGGCGGTTGATTTCGCCAAATAAGCTTTAGAAGTACCGAGTTCTGAGTACCGAGTACCGAGAAAATACGAAAACACAGAGGCGCATTACAGAATTGTATGTGCCTTTTTTGTTGCGCGGCATTAATCTTGTCAATATAAAACGACACCATATTTTCATTTGTGAATATTGACAAGGTGTAAAATGTAAATAATAATATATCAGCGTAAAAATTACTTCATTTTAGAGGGTATTTACCGTGGCGAAGAAAAAATCTTTGACAGCAAGTGCCAAAACCGTTACTGTACCTTGGGATTTTTTGGGATCACAATTGAATAATGCTTGGGAGATTATTTCAGCAAACATAGCAGCGTTTGATAGCAATATTAACTTGGCTTATTTAGAAGTCAGTATTTTGTATTATCCCGATGAGGTAAGGGGTTCAAGCAGCAGCCAGACTAGGCCGCCCGACGCGGAATACTGCGTTTCAAAAGGGGATTATGAACTTACGCCGTCTTCTAATCTGGATACGAGTGGATTGCCGCAAGCCGTATTGGAAACAGCCTCAGAAAAACTCCGCCAATTCCTAGACAAAACAATAGATGACAATTTTGACCTTTTACAATCCGGTTTTGAAGGTGTAAAAAAAGCAAATCCTGATCTTGTAAGTTCTTCAGTTAGTTTGCAATTAATTGTCAAAAGCAATGTAGCAGTTGAGTCTATTCCATTCAATCTATCTGGTTTACTTTTAGCTACCCCTACACAAACAGGCCAAGTTTTTACAAGAGCAAAAGTGTCATGTCTCGCTGATCCAGCATGTAGTTCAGGCAAACGCAAATATAAAAACGGCGTAGATCAAGGATGCTGTAAAAAATCAAATTAGCCACTGTTGAAAAGTGAAGAAGCGGTTACTGAAGCAACCGCTCAATCTCGATTATTTCGTTGCGCTCCGCGTCAGTCGCAGCAGAGATAATCTCGTCAAAAGTATCTCGCAGGTTTGATTTTTGATCTTCATCTAAACAGGCGGCGCCTTTTTGAATGGTTGATTGGATGTTTTTGAGATCATATGATGCAGAAATTTGGCTTAATATTAGCTGTTCGTAGGCATCAGAAACGAGGCCGGGGCAAGCATCAGAAGATTGCGCTGTCTCGCCATCGATATATTGTTGGTAAATTGGAATAGCATCAATATCTCGACCAATACTTGAATACTCTTGTGCCACAAAAAAAGCCGCGTCCAGCGGGTAAATATCCCCCTTAAACTCATTGACGAGGAACTCAAACGTCCAGAGTGACTCAGCATTAAAAGCAGGCAGTTCATGGGGATAGATTTTATCTAAACCAGATAAAAAAACGTATTGATTGCCCATATCATTGTAGGCATCACGTAAGGTTCGATCACTTATGATACCGGAATTAACCATTTCTTCGAATCCGGCTTTGGTTCTGGGCAATGTTTCTCTTAGAATGTCTGTGGAATGTCTGACAATTTCTGTAATCGCACGTGTCGCAGGATCATGAAAAAAAGGAGTGAGATCCTTTTTAGGATCATCTTCAATATAGTTTTTATACGCCCTATTATAACGGTTCGCAAATTGAAGTGTTAATGCTCGACTGACCGCAATTTTGGTAAGTATTTCTAAGTCTGGTGCGGCACGCATCTGAAACGTGTATCGATCATCATCGTGTGTTGAAGTTTCGACAGTTACGTTTGCAGTAGTTGAACCGATCACACTAAAATTCACTTCGTAGATGTCGTCAATTCGCCCCCAAATTACAATTGATGCGGGGATACGTTCACCCAGATGCTGTGCTTCGTCCTTATTTGACATCGAATAATGTATTCGACAAATACCGACATCAACATGGGATAGTGCTTCATTCGCTTTAAAATCTAATAACGCTTCGTACAAGCGATCTTCAATAAATGTTTTCCGAACTTGGCCAAAATCGGTGAGCGCGATTACCACCGTATTATCCGGGAATGTAGGAAAACCTTCACAAGCAGGTTTACTATTGACGTCATCAAAAAAACGCGGCATATCGACATCAATACCGACCAAAGGAATATAAATTAAGCTCAGCATTATTCCGGGAACTAAGAGAAACATCTTAACTAATTTAGGGGGCGGGTCTTTGGGAGTATTGACTTGGTTATTATAATCGCGAAGTGCGGTAGCAGTTTTGGTGTTGGGTGAGTTTTTCGGTCTAATAAAGGATTTGAGACTTTGCTTAACAGCGTAGGCCGTTAAACTGCCTAACTGAAATATGCGGAATAAGGCTAACCAGATCAAAACCATCAACAATATTTTTGTGAAAAGACGAACACTGTAACTTGAGGTAAGAGGTAGTCCATTCACCGACATACCAATTACACCAAGCCCTAAAGGAACCCAATCGCGTAATTGTTTCAGTGTGTCTACCATTATTAAATGCCTCTAATCAATATTTTTTTGATTATCGATTATACCGACATCTTTATTTTATCATTAAATACAATTATTTTAGAAATTTGCAGTGTGACATTGATTGTTACCCATGAGGTGATCTAACACCGTCATAAACTCCTCAGCGCAGATCAAATTTTAAGCGTTCGAACCCGAGCCAGTTAACTATATTTGACCGGAGCATAAAATCCCTTGAAAGGCGCATTACAGAATTGTATGCGCCTTTTTTATTGATTTGGTATTCAATAAGGAGAGTATTTCAAAGGGGGTTACATGATTGTCAGAATTCTATTGATTGCTGCATTGAACATCCTGTGGGTCGGTATCATGGTAGTTACACTGATTATGCCCACCATGCCGGAATTTATGGATAACAGTATCCTCAATTCAGTATTAGGCGGCATACTCTGTAATACCGATGAGCATTTGCAACGGCTTCAAACTGAAAGTGCGGGTATCAACAGTTTTTGCGTGAATACCACTACTGAAAGCAAGCGTAACGTCAGTGAGAACTTGGGCTTAATCGGTTTGGTGGCTACGGGTATCACATTTTTAGTGACTACTACCGCCGAAGTCCTTTTCGCCTTCAGTTTAAAACGCAAGAGAAACTCCAAAGAGCCGGTCGTTGAAGTTGTGACTACACCACGCAAACCTGACATTAATATCACCGAAACCTTACGCCAACTGGAAGAAGCACGGAAAGCGGGATTGATCAGCTATGACGAGTACGACCGAAAGCGGCAGGAGATTTATAAAAATTTGTGATGCACATCTGGCATTATTCCCGCAGCATCACAGAACCGTAGATATACCTTCTCTCACAACAGATACTCACCAGACAAACATTACTGCTTAGTGATGACATTCCCCACTAATGACAATTCGCTGCACTTGATAGGCTTATATTCAAAATATTGAATATGGAGCAGTCGAATGGAATCCACTTACTCACAGGTCGCCGAACTCTTTAAAGCACTGGCGCATCCAACCCGTTTGCAAATCTTAGATTTACTGCGTGAAGGCGAGATGTGCGTTTGCCATATTGAAGCGGCCATGAGTAAGCGACAAGCCTATGTTTCTCAGCAGCTTATGACGCTGCGCGAGGCTGGATTAGTGGATACTCGCCGCGACGGTTTGCAAGTGTATTACCGCTTGAACGAGGTTCATACGGCTGATCTCCTAAATATTACGCTTGGCACATCAGGCAAGACAGGAATTCAGCGGGTCGAGGGCTGTGCGTGTCCTGCCTGTTCTGTGATTGCGATTACCGAAATCCGATAAAAAGGAAAGATTATGTTAAGCATTAAAGTTCTAGGTTCAGGCTGCGCGAATTGTAAGCGTTTAGAGGCCGAAACCCGTGCGGCACTGGATGAGGCCGGTATTGCATATGACCTCGCGAAAGTCACTGACTACGCCGATATTATGGCATACGGCATTTTGAGCACACCCGGTCTGGTGATGAACGAAAAGGTACTGTCTGCCGGACGGATTCCCAAACGACAGCAAATTGTCGAATGGGCTGCACAGGCCGAATAAGAGCATCTCTGGCTGCAAGGATAATCGATCATGACAACTCGCATTCAACGCCTTTTACCGTCCCATGATGATCGTCAGTCATTCTTGATTGTGGTTGTGGTTACGATTATCTGGTGGGTTGTTTACGACCGTTTGCAAGCGGTGGCAGACTTCATCACATATCAAGTGCTGAGGCTGACTCCTGAAAGTCAAATCGGCAGTTCGTTAAACTTTTTCTTGTATGACGTCCCCAAAATCCTGATGCTGCTTTCAGGTATGATTTTTATCATCACTACGCTGCGAAGCTTCATCACACCGGAACAAAGCCGCCGCTGGTTGGGTGGCAGGCGTGAAGGCATAGGCAATACATTAGCGGCATTGGTCGGTGTCATCACCCCATTTTGTTCGTGTTCGGCTGTGCCCTTGTTCATCGGTTTTGTCGAGTCTGGTGTGCCGCTAGGCGTGACTTTATCTTTCCTTGTGGCAGCGCCGATGGTCAACGAAGTGGCGCTGGTGCTGCTGTTTGGCATGTTCGGCTGGCAAATCGCCGGTTTGTATCTGGTCTCGGGGCTAAGTGTCGCGATTGTGGCAGGCATCGTCATCGGACGGCTGAAGATGGAGCGGTATGTCGAGGAATTTGTCTATCAGATTAAGATCAAAAGCGGCGGATTATTGGCTGAAAGTCATCTGAGCTGGACGGAACGATTTGAACAGGCACTGGACAGCACCCGCGAAATTGTGGGTAAGGTGTGGTTGTATGTGGTCATTGGCATCGCCATCGGCGCTTTTATTCATGGTTATGTGCCGGATGATTTTCTAGTGGAGATCATGGGTAAGCGGGCGTGGTGGTCTGTGCCTGTGGCGGTCATTCTGGGTGTGCCGTTGTATTCGAATGCGGCGGGGGTCATTCCGGTGGTCAGTGTGCTGTTGGAGAAGGGCGCGACACTCGGTACCGTACTGGCATTTATGATGTCGGTCGTGGCCCTGAGTTTACCTGAAATGGTCATCCTGCGGCGCGTACTGAAACCACGTCTGATTGCTTTGTATATCGGCGTGGTGGCGGTGGGCATTATTCTGATCGGTTATCTTTTTAACATGGTTCTCTAAGTTGTAAGCGTTCGGGTTTCGCGAATTGTTGGTTTATTAACTGCGGTGGACGGCATCTACTTGAAATGCCGTCCTCATTTTGCTGGTCGCTGATGACCCAATTACAGGTTTGAAAGAAAGCTGCGTATTGCCTTCATGTAAACATCCATCTGGTCGCGGTGGATGCAGTGACCGGCATCGGGAATATGCACCACTTCAAGCTGCGGAATGATGGCTTTGAGTTTGGCTGCCCCATCAGCAGAAACAATCGCCCATTTGTCGACATCAGCGGTGATTAAGAGCGCAGGACACGTAATACGCGGTAAGACGGCTGCCCAATCGACACTGGTTGGGATATAAGGCTCAAATAATTCGACGATGTTGGGGTTAAGCCGCAGTTTCGAATCCGCCCACGGGCCAAGTTCGGCATCCGACCATGTTGGAGTCTCGCTACGTTGTTTAGCGATTAATGCTTCACGGGTTTGCGTTTTTCGCAAGGCAAATTCCTCGCGCATCTTTGCCAACTGTTCGGGTGAGGTCGGTTTGGGAAGGCCACCGGCATACCACCACGCGGGCGGGTCTTCTAACAGGATGGCTCGCGGCACATCGGGATATAGACCAGCCAACGTCATGGCGGTCACAGCCCCCATTGAGTGTCCGAGGACGAGCGGCTTGTGCAGATCGAGCGCCTCAATGATGCCTTTTAAGTCGGCGGCCTGCTCAACCGGTGAATAACCGCGTTCCGGCGCTTCAGAAAAACCGTGTCCCCGCGCATCGGGCATGACGATGTCGTAATCGGATTCAAGGGCTTCTGCTACCGGATTCCAACACAAACCGTCATCACTAAAGCCGTGTACCAGCACCAGCGGCGGTTTGTCTCCTCCGGTGCGGGTATAGTGTAATCGCAGTCCATTGACCATAATATAATCTGATTGCCAGTTAGACATGTACACTTCCTCGATTCAATCGCTCAAAATTCGACCAAGAGACCCCAATAGTAACGTGTGAACGGTTTCGGCGGCTATTACAAAGATCAGGTTAAGTTAGGGATTAAACTCTCTGCCCCGTCACACCGCACACATCTAATCCGTTAGGCTAGCCAGAAAAGCCTTCACGGCAGTCATATACTTGTGCATTTGTTCGCGGTGAACACTGTGGCCTGCGCCTCCAATATGGGCGACCTGAAGCTGCGGGATGAGCTTCTGAAGCGCGGATGCACCTTCATCCGAGATCAGCCCACCGAGCGACACATGGGCAGTCAGCAGCAGCGCAGGACACGTCACCTGTTGGCTCAACATCTTCCAATCTAAGCTGGTTTGAATGGTCGGCTGAAACATTTGCAAAGCGGATGGGCTGAGGCGCAATTTTGAGTCTGCCCAATATCCTACTTCGGCATCTGACCATGTAGGCGATTCTTGATGTCGGCGGGCAATGAGTGCCTCTCTCGGCTGCGTTTTTAGAGCCATGAGTCCCTCGTGAGCTTGGATATATTCTTCGGGCGATTTGGCTAAGGGGAAACCGCCTTCATACCACCACGCGGGCGGGTCTTCTAAGAGAATGGCTTTTGGAATAACAGGATATGAACCGGCAAAGGCGAGGGTCATCAACGCGCCCATCGAATGTGCCAGCATGATGGGTTTATGTAACCCGAGCGTGGCAATGATGGCTTTCAAATCATTGACCATGTGCATCGGCGTGATGCGCCCTTCAGTCACTTCCGAAAGGCCGTGCCCACGCGCGTCAGGCATGATGATGTCATAATCCGCTTCGAGCGCCTCAGCGACTAGCGTCCAACAAGGGCCATCATCGCTGAAGCCGTGTGCCATCAAGAGCGGTTGTTTATCACCACCGGTACGGGTGTAATGTAAGCGTGCCCCATTCACCGTAAGATACTCTGATTGCCATGCGGGCATTTGCTGTTCCTCAATCCGATAACAGAAGGGTCAATCTAGTTTCTAGTATAGTAGGCCATAAACGGGTTCAGCAAAATTTGCGACAATCGCGATTTCAATGCTTTAATGAGGGCAATACTTAATAGGTTCATGAAAACCCATGTTTAAATTTTTGTTTTCGATATTGCTTAACGCCATCGGCATCGGCCTTTTGCTGGCGGTGATTATTGTGCCGGGGATGCCGCAGTTCAGAAACGATAAACGGGTCGATTCGCTCTTGGGAATAATCCTCTGTAATCAAGGTGAACAGCTCGTCCGGCAGGCAAGCAATAATCCAGCGTTAAGCACTGTTGGCATTACCATCACACCTTACTGCATCAGCCGAAGTGGACAAAGTCGCGATGTGACGACGCGCTGGCTGCTGATCGGGTTAGGCGGTTTCGGCTTTACGATGCTTTTCGGAGTTGTGCTGGATATTATGCTGCTGCTCAACGGCTTCCGGCGCGCAGTGATGCACTTGTCGATCAAACGAAACAGGCTGCCGTCGTTTTCCACCACGCCCAGTATGCCCCCTTCGGATGATCTTGCGTTAAGCCTGAAAGATAAGCTCAAACAGCTTGACGACGTTCATCTTTCCGGTTCGATTAGTGATGATGAATATCGCAAAATGCGGCAGGAAATACTCGATAAGACGTAACTTAAATAAATACTCTAAGGCCATTTGAATATACATCAGTTTGATAGTCTGCTGGCGGCTCACTATACTCCTTTTATTTTTAAGGAAAATAAACATGATCCCCATTACGATTCAAGATGTTAAAGTGATTACGACCATGCCGTATGCCAACCAGCGGCTGGTGATTGTGAAGGTGATGACTTCCGAGCCGGGATTGTACGGTTTGGGCTGTGCCACCTTTACCCAGCGTTTTCATGCGGTGGTCGCGGCGCTGGAACACCATGTCATTCCGTATGTCATCGGGCAGGATGTGCAGCGTATCGAGGACATCTGGAATATGTCGATGGTCAACAGTTATTGGCGCAATGGGCCGGTGCTCAACAATGCCATTTCGGGCATCGACCAAGCGCTGTGGGATATTAAAGGTAAGCTGGCGAACATGCCGGTTTACCAACTGTTGGGCGGAAAATGTCGTGAGGCCGCCGCTGTTTATACCCATGCTGATGGCGCTGATTTGCACGAAATCCTCGACAATGTGCAGAAGTTCCAAGCGGAAGGTTACCGTTACATCCGCGTACAAAGTGGCGGTTATGGCGGCAAATATCTGGGTGATGTGCGACCGGAAGGCGCGGTCAAAGGGACGTATTACGATCCTAAAGCCTATATGCGCAGTGCGCTCAAAGCCTTAGAACATGTACGTTCCTCGGTGGGTGAAGAGGTCGAACTGCTGCATGACATCCACGAACGCCTAACACCGATTGACGCGGTGGGCTTTGCCAAAATGGTCGAGCCGCTCAAACTATTTTTTCTTGAGGATGCCCTCGCGCCGGAAGACATCGAATGGTTCACACAGATTCGCGCGCACTCAACCGTGCCGCTGGCAATGGGCGAGTTATTCAATAATCCGTTGGAATGGCGTTCGTTAGTGGAACGGCGGTTAATCGACTTCATTCGTATGCACGTCAGCCAGATGGGCGGCATCACACCGGCACGTAACGCTGCCATCTTCGCCCAAATTTACGGCGTGCGTACCGCGTGGCATGGGCCAGCCGACACCTCACCGGTTGGTCATGCCGCCAACTTACACTTGGATGTTTGGGCACCGAACTTCGGCATTCAAGAATGGTGCCGCTTCCCCGAATTCATGTACGAGCTTTTCCCCGGACTGCCTGAATGCCGCAATGGTTATCTGTATCCGAATGATAAGCCGGGTTTGGGCATCGACATTGATGAAAAACTGGCGGCCAAATATCCATGCCAAGATGAAGTCCTGACATGGACGCAAACGCGGCTGCCCGACGGAAGTCCGGCACGTCCCTAAAAACGAAGAATTTCTCATATTTGCCGTGCTTACCTAAGTAATGAATAAGTAAGCACGGTTTGAGCAACCTCTTGGCTGTAGAAAATACTTAGAAAGCGGTATAAAGAGTTTATGTTTCTGTGAATCATTACGAGAAAGCTTAAGATACAATCTCGTCGTGTTGTTCAAGCGTGTGTGAGTTTTCGGCATATGCCCGCTATGTAAGTGAGGCTTTTAGGCAAAACAGTATGCTCGCGACGGAATTGTTGATGCAGTTGACACGAATATTTTTCGTGACACTGGCCGCGCTGACGACTTACGACTTTATCCGTCACCGTGATCGGGTCCGGCGGGATATTGCTCTGGTATTTGTTTCGCTGTCCAGCACCACCATTATTTCGGTCTTTTTGTCATTCACCGGCCTACAACTGCCGTGGCTGCTCAAGATCGGCCAAATCGGCATCATCAGCCAACCCTACCTGCTGCTGCGGTTGGTGGCTTATTTCCGCGCGGTTCCGCTGGCTGTGAGGCGTGCCGCATTTATCGGCTGGATTCTGTCGAGTTTGGTTATCATCTTTGTCGGAACACCCATTCCGCCACCTGTAACACTCCCCATCATCCTTTATTTCATTGTCATCAACGGCTATTCGGTATTTGGTTTTGTGCGGAGTGCTTTTTCCAGCGAAGGCGTTGCCCGCCACCGTCTTCAATTTGCGGCGGCAGGTTCGGCTCTGCTGGTCATTTTATTTATTATTGCCGGTCTGCGAATCGCGCTTCCCACGTTCTGGCCTGACATCTCCGCTGCGGTACAAATCCTTGCCATGCTCACTGTCCTCACCTATTACCTCGGTTTTGCACCACCGCGCTGGCTGCGGCAGGGATGGCAGTTCAACGAATTGCGCAATTATCTGCTGCAAGACATTTCGACGTTGGAAAGTCAAACGGCGTTAACCGTTATGGCAAGTTTGCGGAAAGCGGTCATGCACGCGGTTGGAACCGATATGGTGTTTGTGGCTTTGTGGGATCAAGACTCCAAAAAACTGGTATTGGAAGATATTCCACAAGCCGCCGCGTTAAAAGGGTTTAATTTAAATGATGGCATCATCAAAGAAGCGTGGCAGAAAACACGACCGACTGTTATTGATAATTTAGCGAAACTGAGCGAAAACGATGCTCAAATAATCCAGCTGCTTAAAGCCGAAATGCTGTTCATCGTTCCGATTGCAACAGATGAAGGGGCGGTTGGTGTGCTGCTGGTCTTTCTGGAATTTGGTTCCCTGTTTGTCGAGGATGATTTGAACCTGTTAGCGATTTTCGCACAACAAACCGCTATTCTCCTCGAAAACTACCGCGTACTGGAACAGCAGCGCAGTTATTCACAGGTCTTGGAACACACTGTGGAAATGCGTACCGAGGCGTTAAAGCGTTCTAACGATGAACTGCGTCAATTTGCTTATGTCGCCTCACACGACTTACAAGAACCGCTGCGGATGGTGGTCAGTTATTTGCAGTTGATTGAGGAACGCTACATTAGCCAACTGGACAGCGGCGCGCATGAATTTTTCGCGTTCGCGACCGACGGAGCCAAGCGCATGAAAAGTCTGATCGAAGCGCTGCTGGCTTATTCCCGTGTGGATACCCAGTTACAAAACTTCACACCGGTCGATTTTCAGAAGGTGCTGAACGATGTCCGGTCAGTTTTAAGCGTGGCGATTAGCGAAAGCGGCGCAGCCATCACCAGTGATCCGCTGCCAAACATCAACGCCAATGAAGCGATGATCGTCCAACTGTTTCAAAATCTCTTGAGTAACGCCATCAAATATCAGAAAGGCACGAAGCCGGAAATCCACATCAGTGCAGAGTATCAAAATAACGAATGGGTATTCTCGGTGAAGGACAACGGCATCGGCATTGAACCGCACAATCTAGAGCGGATATTTGTTATTTTCCAGCGGCTTCATGCCCAGAATGAATATCCCGGCACAGGCATCGGCCTCGCCATTTCCAAGAAGGTGGTTGAACATCACGGCGGACGAATCGAGAGTGTAAAATAGATTGTGTAAATGGAATGCCAGTATAGAGAGAGAATTCTCGTTATAATACGTCGCATTTGTGACGAAAGAAAGGTATTCCGAATGAGTAGCAAAAACAAACAAGTAAAAGCAAATGTTCAAGA
>WGMX01000057.1 GCA_016124855.1 Anaerolineaceae bacterium
ATAAATCACTGGCGCAAATTCCCCTAATATCGTTATCATCCATTTAGGCAGTTTAAGCATTTTCAACCTTGCTTGGCAGTTAGGTCAATTTGCTTATTCTGCCTCCTTTTTCTTCCTTATTCATGTACAAAGTCCAGCTTATGTAACTGAAGAGTTCAACCCGGGCTTGAGTATGGGAAGCAAATACGCCATCGGCACATTCGCGCTTCAGCGTTGCCCAAAAACACTCCATAGGAGCATTGTCCCAAACAGTTACCGACGCGGCTCATGCTGACGGTCATGTCGGAAGCGCTCAACCGTTTCTGGTAATCCAAGCTGTGTATTGACTGCCACGATCTGAATGGTGCAGTAAATGGCGCGGCGGACGACGCTGGGTGAGTGCCATGTCCAGTGCGCTTTCGACCAAATCCGTTCGCAGATGATCGGCCATCGCCATACCGACGATTTGGCGTGAATAGAGATCCATGACGGCTGCTAGATAGAGAAAGCCCTCAGCCATATCGATATAGGTAATGTCCGTCAGCCAGACGGCATTGGGTCGATTGGCTGTGAATTGCCGATCCAGCACATTGGCTGCTACTGGATGGGTTGGATCTGATTGAGTAGTGTGTGGGCGACGTTTGCGAGTCATTTTCCCCTGAATGCCTGCCTGACGCATCAGACGAGCAACTCGATTATGCCCGATGTTGATCCCTTGTGCCTGTAATTCGGCATGGATGCGTGGCGCCCCATAAACGCCCCGATAGTGTTTCCAGATCGCGCAAATGTTTTGTTGGAGTTCGCGGTTCGCCTGCTTGTGCGTACTTGGCGCTTGGTTCAACCAAGCATAATACCCACTCTCGCCTATATTCAACACCCTACACAAACGCGATACTGGAAATTCCGCCTTACACGCTTCAATCGCTTGGTATTTCATCGCTGCACATCCTTCGAGAAGATGCCCACCGTTTTTTCAAGATGTCACGCTCCTGCTGGACAACCTCCAACTCGCGTTTCACCCGCCGCAGTTCAGCTTTCAATTACTCCACTTCATTCAATTCCAAGCGATCCGTTTCACCATTCACCCGAAACCGTGCTTTCCATTGCCGCAGCAGCCCATGACTCAACCCCAATTCCCGCTCCACTTCTGCTACCCGTTTGCCGCTCGTTTCTTGTAAGCGTAGCGCTTCCCGTTTGAACTCATCGCTGTCCTGCTTCTTTTCAATCATTCTCATGCTCTCCTCTTCATTGCTCTATTTTACAAGGAGAGACTCACTCACTCCATTTTATTGGGGTAATTCCACTCAATACCTCGCTGCTAATCACGGCGGGGTATTAGACACAATTACGAATCGAAATTTAGGATTTATTTGTGGCGACCGGGACTATGATGGTCTTGTCATTTACCTGTGCAATAAATTGATTTTTCGCATCCCAAGTTGCCTGCTTAATAGTAGGCAGACTATTATAGTCGGGCGATCCACCAGCATAAACTATGCAAATTAATTCGTGCTGCTGTTTCAGCTGGTAGGTGTTTAAAATCGCAAGGAGATTATGCCCATAAACACTGTTCGGGCTTCCCGAAGAAACATGCGCAACTCCAGAATAGCCGGTGAGCGGTTTGATTCCGACTGAATTTCCGGCAAATGAGACAAATGCCCAATCGTTATCCATGAAAATGGTCGGCACAGCACCCGCATCATAGCCCAATGGCGCACTCCCTTCTTCAGCGATGACCTGTCCAACATTCGGATCAAGGGTGATTTGATGCGCGCGCAGGTGAGCATCACCCAGCAGAACCACCGTTGTATCAACAGTATGTTGATGACCATTGATTTGAATACTATAACGGCTCCGCATACAGCCCGATTCTGTTACGTGGTAGGCTAGAACCGATTCCCGCTGCCCCCGCACACCGTTTTCGCTTAAGCAAAGACAGCTATCGAGGGAGGGTTGACCATGATCGAGGCCAACATTAAATGGGTTGCGGGTGCTGTAGACCAGCTTGGTGTATTTGTTGCCATAATCGGGATGCACAGAGCCAGCGTTGAACTGCTGCACATGGCCTTGACGCGCCGCAAGCACCCAACCCGGCTGCGGAAACACCTTCACATAATCCGTCCCTTCAGCGGGCAGCGGCTCTTCCTCGGTCGTCCAGAAGGGGTCGTCATCCGCCAGACTCCACAAACCACTGAAGGCTTGCATCGCCCAGTAAGTCGCACCGGTCGAGATATAGCGCTCGATGACTTCGGGGCTGCCGGAGGCCGTCAGGGTTTGTCGCAGCGTGCCGTCTGCTCGTATCGCCCCACGATCTACATACCAGCGTAAGTGTTTGCCGACCAAGCGTTTGAGCATGCCCACCGAATGCGGCCAGATACCCAGTCGATAAGCCCAGAGCGGCGCACCCAAGCGACAAAATTTATAGGCGAGGCTTCGTCCGTATTCACAGGTCGAACCGTCAGCCGCGAAGAAATAGGGATAGTGCTGCATCCACGCCCGCACCCGTCCAAGCAGTTCATCACGACGTTCCGGCTGCGAATCGCCATCCATCAAAGACCATGCCATGACGTGCATGGCAAACACCCACGTAATGTAATTGTCAAAATAATTCGGCCCGCGACGGTCAGCGTCGTCATACCATCCGTCGCCGCAGTAGACGCTGTCCAGATAATTGCCCATAACATCGTCGATAATAGCTTGATCGTAAGCCGCGCCTAACACTTTGCGCCCGCTGTGATTCAGCACCCAGAACAACGCCCAGTTGTTGCCCCAACGTGACGGACGTTGACCGACCTCATCCAGAAATTCAACGATGTGCCTCTGCTCGTGGTCACTCATGCGCTTCCAAATGCGCTCACGTGTCTGCCAAGTAACAAAAGCCACCTGTGCCGACTCGACTGTGCGCTGATCCCAATCAGGCTTAGGAACCGGCGCGTGTCGCCACGATCCCGCCATATCTGGATCACAACCATTCGCCAACGCACGGTAGGTCAGTGCTTCCAGATCATAGGTGACACCGCGCCACTCCAATTGCGATGGACGTTGGGGATCTGCCAGCCAACTACCAAGCCCCCATAACATACGGGTCACGCCTTCATATGACCCGCTGCCTTCGGCATAGTTTGGAATACCGTCAAACAGCGTTCGGTTGCCGCTGGCATTCAAATGATTGGCCCACCCCGCGACGCATCGCGCCCAGAGTTCAACCGCTTCTGTCCGTGAAAAAGGGGCATAAAAATCGACCATCTTAATATCCTTACAAAAAATCAATTTTGGCGAATTACTTGACAAGACTAATGAAACACTTTACATTAGTCCATAGAATAAAACAATAGTTTCACGATGTGAAACCAGCTTATTATTTAGATAGATTTTTATGGACGACAAATACAGTATTCAGGTTCTTGAACGTGCTTTTAGCGTCATGGATACCTTGCTTCAGTCGGGCGAACCCCTCAGCCTCGAAGCAATCATGACGCGCACAGGATTAACAAAATCCACCGCCTTCCGCATCATCTCCAACCTAGTCCGTCACGGATACCTGACTGAAACCGACAGCGGTTACTGGTTAGGGCTAAAGATGATCAGCTTCGGGCAAGCTGTTGAGAATAACCTTGATGTGCGAAGAATCGCTGCACCCTACCTCCAAGCGCTGCGTGATCAAACCAATGAAACAGCCTACTTGGCGACTCTCACCCACGATTGGTCGGTGCTGTACCTCGACAAATGTGAATCCCGCCAACCCGTCGGTGTCATGCTCCATTCGCCCGGAATGACCATAGAAACCTACTGCACCGGATTAGGCAAAACCCTTGTAGCCTATCAACCTGAAGCCGACGTTCATCAATGGTTGCAAAACCAAGACATGCCGCAGCGAACGCCCAATACCTTAACCAATCCGGAATCCTTTCTGGCAGAGCTAGCAGCAATCCGCCAACGGGGATATGGGGTTGACAACGGCGAACGCAGCCTCAGCATTCGCTGCATCGCGGTGCCCATTCGTAACGCCCAAGGCAAAGTCATAGCTGCCTTAAGTGTTGCCGGTCCTACCGAACGGATGCCTGATCCACTTGTCGGAAGTGAAATTGCATATCGCGCCCTCGAATCGGCAGAAAAAATTTCCGCCGCGATGGGCTTACCAGCCTTAAAGGCCCATAGTATTCACAAGAATGGAAAGGAGGTGAAGCGCTAAGATTGGAATCCGGACGGCTCAATTAGTTCGTTTATTTGGTTTTGAACAGGAATAAACAATGATCAAATTAAGAAAAGTATTTGCTGCACTCTTTGTAGTTATCATTACACTTCTCAGTCTATCCATAACTGTTGCCCAAGATGCCATGACCTACCATCAAGCGCCTTCGCTTGACGATAAGGTCTCCAGTGGCGCGCTGCCAGCCGTCGAAGACCGCTTGCCGGCCTCACCAATGGTCGTCACACCTTTGGAGGGCGTCGGTCAATATGGCGGTACATGGCACATGGGAACCCGCGGCGGCGGTGACGAAGTCATTTACGTCCGTACCGTTGCCTACCAGAATTTGGTTCGCTGGAGCACCGACTGGACATCGGTCATTCCTGATGTTGCCGAGTCGTATGATGTGAATAAAGAAGGCACTGTCTTCACCTTCCATTTACGTCAAGGCATGAAGTGGTCGGACGGACAGCCGTTTACCGCCGATGATATCCTGTTTGTCATCAATGATGTCTACAAAAACTCGGAAGTTTATCCCGCCGTACCCACATGGTTGACATCGAGCGGCAAACCCGTTGATGTTGAAAAAGTTGATGATTACACCGTAAACTTTAACTTCGCGGCGCCCAATGGTCTGTTCATTCAAAACCTCGCCACCCCCAACGGCAGTGCTATGGTTGCTCAGCCCAAGCACTATCTCTCCCAATTCCACAAGAGTTACGTTGATGAAGCTGCTCTGAACGACATGGTAACCGCAGCAGGTGTTGACGGTTGGGTTTCGCTGTTCAATCAAAAAGGCGGCTCGGCAGCAGGCAAGCCCAATACCCTGTGGAACAATGCCGATCTCCCCACCATTAATCCTTGGATGGTTATTAGCCCGCTGGGGCCGAATGCAACACAAGTCCAACTGACCCGCAATCCCTACTTCTATGCGGTTGACACAGAAGGCAACCAACTGCCCTACATCGACAATGTCTACTACGATGTCGGTTCGGATGTGCAAACGCTGGTGCTGAAAGCGCTGAACGGCGACATTGATATGCAAGACCGTCACATCGCCACCAACACCAACCGCGCAGTCTTCTTCGACAATCAGCAAAAAGGTGACTACCACTTCTACGAAACGGTACCCAGCAGTTCGAACGTCATGGTTATTTCCCTTAACTTGACCAATCCTGATCCCGTTAAGCGCGAAATCTATCAAAACAAGGATTTCCGCGTCGGGCTGTCACAGGCCATTAATCGGCAGGAAATCATCGACGTCATCTATATTGGACAGGGACAGCCCTATCAAGCGGCACCACGTCCCCAGTCTCCGCTGTACAACGAAAAACTGGCGACCCAGTACACCGACTACGATCCGGATGCCGCGAATGCCGCGCTGGATAAGGTGCTGCCAAATAAGGACAGCGAAGGCTTCCGCCTGCTGCCGAATGGTGACCGGCTCGTTATTGGCATGGAAGTCATCCCGACGTTGTTCCCCGAATGGCCGGACGAGCTTCAGCTCATCAAGGGCTACTGGGCCAAGGTCGGCGTGGCGATGGAAGAAGTCGTTGAAGATCGTGACGCCTTCTACAGCCGTAAAGGTGCCAACCAGCACGACGCGGCCATCTGGGGCGGTGACGGTGGTTTGGAAGTCATCCTCGAACCGCGCTGGTACTTCCCCTTCTCCAACGAATCAAACTACGCCGAAGCATGGCAGTATTGGTTCAACGACCATACCGATACCCGTGCCGAGGAACCGCCGGAAATTGTCAAGAAGCAGATGGATCTCTACACCCAACTCCGTGCAACCGCCGATCCTGAAGGCCAGAATGACCTGATGAAGCAGATTCTGGATATTGCTGCCGATCAGTTCTACACCATCGGCATCGCCCTTCCGGCGAATGGATATGGTATCGTCAAGAACAACATGCACAATGTTCCGGCTGCCATCCTTCAAGCCTACTTGTATCCGAGTCCCGGCCCAACCAACACATTTACTTACTATTTCAGTAACTAACTGAATCCCGATCAAGCGGCTGTGTCCCTCAATCGAGGGGCGCAGCCCAAACTAAAAGGGAAATAAATATGTTGCGTTTTTTAGTGAAACGTTTGATTTCGTTGGCTGTGACTCTGTTTGCGGTATCGGTCGTCGCTTTTGCCATCATTCAGCTTCCGCCGGGTGACTTCCTGACCTCGTACATTGCCAACTTGGCAGGTGATGGACAAGCGACCAGCCAAGCCATCATCGATAAGCTGCGTGAAAATTATGGACTCGATCAATCTGTTTTTGTGCAGTATGGCAAATGGATGAACAACATCCTCAGTAAAGGCGACTTCGGACAATCCTTCGAGTGGAACCGTCCCGTCGGTGAAGTCGTCGCCAGCCGTATGGGCATGACGATTGCGCTTGCGCTCGTCACGCTCATGATCACATGGATGATTGCACTGCCGATAGGCATTTATTCGGCGGTGAAACAGTACTCGTTGGGAGATTACGTCGCCACGATTATCGGTTTCATTGGCGTTGCCATACCGGACTTTCTCATTTCACTGGTACTGCTTTACATTGCCTTCAAATACTTTAACCAGAGTGTCGGCGGGTTGTTTTCCCAAGAATTTGAGAATGCGGACTGGTCATACGCCAAACTGCTCGACCTACTCAGTCACCTCTGGATCCCTGTCATCATCATCGGCCTCAGTGGAACAGCGAGTTTGATTCGCGTCATGCGAGCCAACCTGCTCGATGAACTGCGCAAGCCATATGTCATCACCGCCCGCGCACGCGGATTGCCAGAGTGGAAAGTCATCGTGAAGTACCCCGTTCGCGTCGCCTTGAATCCGTTCATCAGCACGGTGGGTTGGGTGCTGCCGGGTTTGGTATCCGGATCGATTATTGTCGCCGTCGTCTTGAGCCTGCCCACAGCCGGTCCTCTGCTGTTGAAATCGCTTCTGACGCAGGACATGTACCTCGCAGGCGCATTCATCCTCCTGCTTAGTGTGCTAACCATGATCGGCACCCTGACATCCGATATTTTGCTCGCGCTGGTCGATCCACGAATTCGATACAGTAGATAGTGACCAAGAATGGAAACCAAACCTAACGAACTCCAAAGCGCTTTGGCGCAAAATTCGGTGGAAGACGCAGCGACAGAAATAGAAACAGGCGAAATCTTGGGGCATGACGACACCCGTATTCATGTCGCCTCACAATGGCAGTTAATCTGGTGGCGCTTCAGACGACACAAGCTGGCGTTAATCAGCGCCTTTGTGCTGGTTTTCATCTACTTGGTCGTCCTGTTTGCAGAATTCCTCGCCCCTTACGATCCAGCCGACTACAGCGCCCGCTACACCTATGCTCCGCCGCAAACACTCCATTTATTTGACGACAGCAGCGGTCAACTGGAGTTCCGCCCGTACGTCAATGACTATAAGGTAGAAATTGATCCGGCGGCGCTGCGGCGCACCTTCGTTCTCGATCCGGACAAAAAAATACCACTCCACTTTTTCGTGCATAGCTGGTCATACAAACTATTCGGCTTCATTCCCACCAACATCCATCTGGTTGGCCCGGCCAATTCAGGTGACCGTATCTATTTGCTTGGTGCGGATGCCGTCGGACGCGACGTTCTCAGCCGGATGGTCTATGGAACCCGTGTCTCGATGACCATCGGCCTTGTCAGTGTTGCCATCAGCCTGCTCCTCGGCATTTTTCTGGGTGGGATTTCCGGCTATTTCGGCGGCTGGATCGACGACATCATCCAGCGTGTCATTGACTTCTTGCGCTCACTGCCGACTATACCGCTGTGGCTGGGCTTGGCCGCTGCCTTCCCCATCACATGGGGGCCGCTGCAAACCTACTTCGCAATCACCATTATTCTCTCGTTCATCGGCTGGACGTCGTTGGCGCGTGTGGTACGTGGACGGTTTCTGGCACTCCGCACTGAAGACTTCGTCATGGCGGCTCGCTTAGACGGTGCCAGCCAAATGAGCGTGATTTTCGAACACATGCTGCCAGCCTTTTACAGTCACATCATCGCCTCCATCACTTTAGCCATTCCGCAGGTCATTCTGGCCGAAACCGCTCTCAGCTTTCTGGGCTTAGGGTTGCGTCCGCCGGTGGTGAGCTGGGGTGTCTTATTGCAAGACGCACAGAACGTCCGCTCGGTGGCAACTGCTCCGTGGCTGCTGATTCCGGCGGTCGGTGTCGTGGCCGCAGTACTGGCCTTGAATTTTCTAGGGGATGGCCTGCGTGACGCTGCCGATCCATATGTCCATTAATTAATACTTGGGAGAACCTAAAACAGTGGATTCTCACGGCCTTTTGTTACAAGTTAAAGATTTAAGAACACATTTTTTTCTTCGCGAAGGAACTGTTCGGGCAGTTGATGGTGTCGACTTCACCCTAACGCGCCGCTCGACCATCGGTATCGTCGGCGAAAGCGGCTGTGGTAAAAGCGTGATGGCCTATTCGATTTTGCAGCTCATCACTAAGCCGGGACGCATTGTGTCGGGTAATGTCTTCTTTGATCGCTCGGACAACGACACGCCGGACATCGTTGACCTGACGTCATTCAAAGAAAACAGCCCGCAACTGCGTGCCGTGCGCGGCAAAGATATTTCACTCATTTTTCAGGAACCGATGAACTCGCTCAGCCCCGTTCATACCATCGGCGACCAGATCACCGAAGGTATGCTGCTGCATACCAAGATGACCAAAGCCGAAGCCACAAAGGAGGCCATCGACCTGCTGCGGGAAGTCGGTATTCCGAAGCCCGAAGAGCGTATCAACAATTACACTTTTCAGTTGAGCGGCGGAATGCGCCAGAGAGCCATGATTGCCGCCGCCCTCGCATGCAGCCCCAAACTGCTCATCGCCGATGAACCCACGACCGCCCTCGACGTGACGACCCAAGCCCAGATTCTCGACCTGCTAAAAAAGCTGCAAGAACATTTCGGCATGGCGATCATGCTCATTACGCATGATCTCGGTGTGGTCGCGGAAACCTGCGATGAGGTCGTGGTCATGTATCTGGGTGAAGTCGTTGAGCAGGCCGCCGTCGACCAGTTATTTCATGATCCACTGCATCCCTACACACAGGCACTGCTGAAATCAGTGCCGAAACTCGGCTACGGGCGCAAACAAAAACTGGATCCCATTCGCGGCAGCATTCCCGATCCGTTCAGCCGCCCCACGGGCTGCCCGTTCCACGAACGCTGCGAGAAACGCATCGTCGGCAAATGCGAAGTCATTCACCCCAAATTGACGACCCTACCGGACGGGCGCACGGTGCGCTGCTTGCTGTATGAGGATCAAGAATCATGACACTCGAAAACACGACGCCTAGTCCATTAATCGAAGTCAAGCACCTGAAAAAATATTTCCCGATTCATCGCGGCTTGTTGAACCGTCATCTGGGAGACGTCAAAGCCGTCGATGACGTGAACTTCGAGGTCTTTCCAAACGAAACGCTCGCCTTGGTGGGCGAAAGCGGCTGCGGCAAGACGACCATAGGCCGCTGTCTGGTACGCGCCTATCAACCCTCAAGCGGGGAAATTCTCTATCGCCAAAAGCTAGATGGTGATGGAGCATCCCGCGTGGTAGACCTCGCCAAATTGAAGGAACGCGAGTTGATTCCGTTCCGGCGTGAAGTTCGGATGATTTTCCAAGACCCGTTCGCGTCCCTAAACCCGCGTATGACCGTGTTCAACATCATCGCTGGCCCACTCCGCATACACAAAATTGCAAAAGGGACTGAGCTTGAAGACCGCGTGGCTGAACTTATGCGCCAAGTTGGGCTGCGACCCGAATTTATGCGGCGCTATCCCCACGCATTCAGCGGCGGACAGCGTCAGCGAATTGTCATTGCACGGGCGCTGGCGCTCAATCCGCGCTTTATCGTCGCTGACGAAGCTGTATCGGCTCTCGATGTGTCTATCCGCGCCCAGATTCTAAACCTGATGCTCGAACTGCAAGAACAGTTCAACCTGACCTATCTTTTTATTTCACATGACCTGAGCGTGGTTGAATATATCGCTGACCGTGTGGCCGTCATGTACGTCGGCAAAGTCGTGGAAATCGCGCAGACCGACGAACTCTTCCGCCAGCCCAAACACCCTTACACCACTGCTTTAATGTCGGCCATTCCCAAACCGGATCCACGCCTGCGCTCGAAGCGCATCATTCTGGAAGGCGAAATCGCTGATCCGGCGAACCCGCCCGGCGGCTGTTATTTCCATCCACGCTGCGCCTATGCACAGGAACGCTGCAAGCTGGAGACACCAGCGCTGCGTCCCATCGGGAACAAGCGCATGGTCGCCTGCCATTTTGCCGAGGAACTGAACTTGGAAGGCATACCGGCCATTAGCGCTTCTGCATCTTAATTAGACGAACCAAATTATCGAAGGACGAATGAACGATGACAAGCTATTTCACAACTTTGAACACAGCATCGGGTGCCAACAACCTTGACACAAATCCTTGTAATTTGCTCGATTTTCAACTGGTCGAACTCAGCGATGGGCAAACGCACAGCGGTAACAGCGGCGACCGTGAAGTGCTGGCCGTCGTCTTGGGCGGTAAGGCCACAATCACCGCTGGCAGTCACCGGTTCGAGAAGATTGGTGGGCGTGCCAACGTCTTTGCCGGCAAGCCACATAGTGTCTACATTCCCTGCCACACCGATTACACGCTGACGGGGGTCGGCGCTGTTGAAATCGGTCTGTGTTCTGCGCCCAGTGATTTGACCGCCGAACCCTACCAGATCACCCCCGACGAAGTTCTGTCAGGCCGCTGGGGAGCAGCCAACTTCTCGCGGAATTATCATCAGATATTGGTCGAATCAGTTCAGCCGCAGTTCTCCGCCAAACGGCTGATCGTGGGCGAAACCTATACCCCATCTGGCAATTGGAGCACCTACCCCCCTCACAAACACGAAGTGGATAACCTCCCGACCGAGGCTTTTCACGAGGAAATGTACTTCTTCAAAGTGGATCCTGCGGATGGCTTCGGCATCGCCCGCTTTCAAAATGACGAACTCGAAACCAACTACACCGTCCGCAACAACACCATTCTGATGGTACCCAACGGGTTTCATACCGTCGCCAGTGCACCGGGATACACCACCTACTATTTGTGGTTCCTTGCCGGAAACCACCGGACGCAGGCTGTGATGAACGATCCGGTAACCGGTTGGGTCGGGGACTTGGTGCCGACCCTACGCAAAGTTGGGTTATAAATCTTGGCTGTCTTAAATCTATTCAAATTGGATGGAAAGGTCGCGCTTGTCACAGGTGCCAGCAAAGGCTTGGGTCAGGCGATAGCCCTCGCTCTTGCCGAAGCCGGTGCGACCATCGTTAGCGTAAGCCGCTCGCCTGATAGTGGAGCCTTAGCGCAGCAAATCACCGCTCTCGGCGGCTGCCATTACACTGTCGAGCTTGACCTCAGCCAAGCCAGCGTCACCGACCTGCAAGAGGCCGTTCAAAAGGCCGTTTCACTTGCAGGCCGCCTCGATATTCTGGTGAATAATGCTGGCATCATCCTGCGGTCGCCCGCCCTCGATTATAGCGAAGCATACTGGGATACGCTGTTGCAGGTTGACCTCAAAGCCGTGTTTTTCCTCTCTCAAGCCGCTGCCCGACACATGGAACACAACGGCGGAGGGAAAATCATCAACATTGCCTCATTGTTGAGTTTTCAAGGCGGCATCCTTGTACCGGCCTATGCGGCTGCCAAACATGGCGTGACGGGGATCACCTGCGCCCTAGCCAATGAGTGGGCCTCAAAAGGCATAAATGTGAACGCCATCGCCCCCGGCTATATGGACACTGACGCGACGTCTGCGCTGCGTGCCGATTCCGAACGCAATCAAGCCATTCTCAACCGGATTCCGGCGGGCTATTGGGGGCAGCCTTCGGATTTACAGGGCGCGGCGGTCTTCCTCGCTTCAGATGCCGCCAAGTACGTTCATGGAACCACCCTCGTCGTCGATGGTGGTTGGATGGCCCGTTAGCCATATCCGCCGAAAAGAGAAAATATGCTTTCGCAACGCTATAACACTGACGATCTCAACCTGTTGACGCAGGAAGATTGGAAGCCCTATCCGACATCCGACGCCCGTACCGAATGGGAATCGCTGCCGGAATCCATTCGCCGCTTGCTGATCGCCAATGGCGAAGCAGCCCTCCAAACCGAATGGAAACCCCTGCTCGCAACGCGCTTTCTCGAATATGCCCGCATCGGTGACCGCAGTAACTATCAAGCCGACTGCTTCGGTCGGCGCAATAAGCTAGTGGCGCTGGCACTGGCCGAATGCGCCGAAGGTCAGGGACGCTTTGTCGATGAGATTGCCAACGGCGTATGGCTCATCTGTGAAGAAACTTATTGGGGTGTACCAGCCCATCTCCATTTGCAGCGCAGCGGCCCCGGTCTGCCCGATGTCGCCGAACCGACGGTTGATCTGTTTGCCGCCGAAACTGCCGCGCTCCTCGCTCATGTGGATTACCTGCTTGGTACGGCATTAGACCGCATTTCGCCGCTCATTCGTCCGCGCATCGCTGCCGAAATTGATCGCCGCGTTCTAACACCAAATCTCGAACGCGAGGATTTTGGCTGGATGGGCTTTCAACTGAAAGGCCGCCCCAACAACTGGAATCCATGGGTCAACTCCAACTGGTTGGCCTGTGTCCTGTTCATCGAGCGTGATCCACAGCGGCGGCGGAATTCAGTCGCCAAAATCATGCGCTCACTGGATTACTTCATTGATCCTTATCCCGTAGACGGCGGCTGCGACGAAGGCCCCGGCTATTGGATGCGTGCGGCGGGTTCCGTCTACGATTGTTTGGAACTGCTTCAAAAAGCCACTAACGGTCAGGTGGATGTCTTCGACCAACCCCTTATTCAAGAGATGGGGCGCTTCATCTATCGTGTCCATATTGACGGCAGCTACTACATTAACTTTGCTGATTCGTCCGCCACCGTAACGCCCGAAGCACATTTGATTTTCCGCTACGGTCAGGCCATTGGCGACCGTGATATGGCAGCCTTCGGGGCGTGGGCCGCGCAGACCACGCCGGACGGCGGCGCGGGTGGTTGGGGTCGCCCGATTGAAAGTCCCATGCGCTGGCTGCGTGCTATTTTCAGCACGGCGCATGTCCTGAATGCCGAAGCCTACGTTCCCCAACCGCGTGACGTGTGGCTCCCCGAAATTCAGGTGATGGCGGCGCGCGATCAAGCGCGGTCAGCCCGCGGCTTTTATGTCGCCGCCAAAGGGGGGCACAACAACGAAAGCCACAATCACAATGATGTCGGTGAATTTGTGGTTTACCACAACGGTTTGCCGCTGCTCATTGACGCCGGGGTTGAAGCCTACAGCCGCAAGACCTTTAGCCCACAGCGCTACGAAATCTGGACGATGCAGTCCACCTACCACAATCTACCAACCATTGACAGCATTCAACAAATGCCCGGAGAAGAATTCGCCGCCCGTGATGTGCAGTATCTTGCCGATGACAAGGAAGCACGCTTCACACTGGATCTTGCGGGAGCTTATCCGCCTGACGCGGGCATCAATCATTGGTTCCGGTCAATACGCCTTAATCGTGGTCAGTCCGTTGTGATTGAGGATACTTATGAACTCGACCACCAGCCCCAAAGCCTGTTCATGAGCCTGCTCACCGCCAGTAATGTGTCAATCGATGAAGCGGGTCACATTCAACTGTCTGCCGCCAATTTACCCGATGGACGCATGTCGGGGAGCGGCACCCTTCACTTTGATGCCCGCCGCTTCAGCGTGTCGGTCGAAACGATACCCATCACCGACGAGCGCATGACCAAAGTTTGGGGTGGACGGGTTTATCGTCTCTTATTAACCGCCCAAAATCCACAATCGCACGATACGTGGAAGTTCGAAATCACAGGAACATGATGGAAAACACACAACTGAACACAACTTTACGGCAGGCCGTTGAGCAAATCCGGCGCGACATCCCACGCTTCGGTGACTTATATCCTCATAACGGCGACGGTATGACCTATGTTCTCACCGAGAACAACCATTGGATGACTTCCTTCTGGTTAGGACAGCTATGGCTGGCCTATGCCATCACAGGTGAGGACATCTTTCGTGCCGAAGCCCAACGCCGTCTTGCCAGCTTTGACCATCGCCTCGTCAACCGGATTGACGAAAGTCACGATCTTGGCTTCCTCTATACGCTCAGTGCACGGGCACAATGGCAAATGACCGGTGATCCGGCAGCTCGACAGCTCGGTATTGATGCGGCTGACCGGCTCATCACCCGATTTCATCCCAAAGGCGAATACATTCAAGCATGGGGCGTCATGAACGATCCGGTCGAGGGCGGTCGTATGATCGTGGACTGCCTGATGAATTTGCCCCTGCTCTTTTGGGCCAGCTACGAGAGCGGCGATCCCAAATATGGCGACATTGCCACCAAACATGCCCGCACCACCCTGCGCTATCTGGTACGCGACGGCAACCGCACCTATCACACATTTTTCTTCAATCAGGACACCGGAGAGCCAATTGGTGGCAAAACTGCGCAGGGTTTCGCCGATGACTCATTGTGGTCACGGGGACAGGCATGGGCCATCTACGGCTTCGCCCTAGCAGCTGAATGGACAGACGAGCCGGCTTTCCTTGATATTGCTTGCCGCCTCGCCGAACAGTTCTGGAAGGAATTGGGTGATGACCTCATACCCCTCTGGGATTTTCGGGTACCACCTGATGGCCCGCAAAAACGCGATAGCTCGGCTGGAGCCATTGCCGCCTGCGGCATGTTCAAGCTGGCGACCATCGTACAGGATGCCGCACTCGCCACGGGCTTCAAGACCCACGCCGAACAAATGACACGCAGCTTGACCCAATCGTGTTTCGAAACATCGCCCGAAGCGTGGGGACTGCTCCGCGATTCAAGTTATAACGTTGCGGCCAACCGCGCTGTCGAACAATTTATGCCGTTCGGTGACTATTATTACCTTGAAAGTTTGGTAATGATGAGCGGCAAGACAGTTGATTTTTGGGGCAAAGCCAGCCTACGCCCCGTAGAAGGAACTTAAACTCATGCTCTATCCACAAACCAACGCCAAGCGTCAAATGATCGACCTGTCCGGATTCTGGAACATTCACTTTGACCCGGACAACAGCGGAAGATTTGGAGCAGGCTTCGACGGCGGTGAAATCATCGCCGTTCCGGCTAGTTGGAACGATCAACTCAACGACCGGCGGGATTATTTTGGAACCGCGTGGTATCAAACGACCTTCTCGCTCCCTTGGGGTTGGCGTGGTCAGCGCATCTTCGTGCGCTTTAACTCGGTGAATTATCTAGCCGACGTGTGGCTCAATGGTGAACAAATCGGCAGCCATGAAGGCGGGCATCTGCCCTTTGCCTTCGACATCACCGACCGCGTACAGGATGAAGGCAATCTGTTGGTCGTCCGGGTAGACAGCTCGCTCGCACCTGATCGTGTGCCGCCGGGTAATCTCAACGCTCAACCGGGCGCATCGTTCGGCTTAGCCAGCTTCCCCGATTCCAGTTTCGACTTTTTCCCGTTCTGCGGCATCCAACGTCCGGTATTGCTCTACACCACACCCCAATCCGCCATCACCGATGTGACAGTAACAACCACCATCGACGGCAAAGACGGTATGGTTGCAGTGCGCGTCGTTCACACCGCCGATGCGGCCACGCTGCGTTTCAGCCTTCAGGGTCACGGCGCGACCGAAACGGCGGAAAGCAGCACCAACACAGGCACGTTGACAGTCAAGAATGCTGCATTCTGGTCGCCGCAATCGCCCAATCTATACACCTTGAAGGTCGAACTACTCCAATCAGGACAAGTCATTGATTCATATGCCCTCGACATTGGCATTCGCACCATCGAAGTCGATGGCGACCGTCTGCTCCTTAATGGCGAACCGGTCAAACTGCTGGGTTTTGGTCGGCATGAGGATTTTCCGGTAGTCGGCAAGGGATTGCTGCCCGCCTTGATCGTCAAAGACTATGAATTGATGCGTTGGATTGGCGCAAATTCGTTTCGCACGACCCACTATCCTTACTCCGAACAGATGATGCAGCTTGCCGACCGGCTCGGTTTCATGATTATTGATGAGACGCCAGCAGTCGGACTGTTCTTTATGGAACCGGGACAAGAGCGTCGCAACGCCCTATGCAAACAGTACATCCGTGAAATGATCGACCGCGATAAAAACCATCCCAGCGTCATCATGTGGTCGATTGCCAACGAACCGCACACCGCTAAACCGGAAGCCCGCCAGACCTATTACAGTCAGAATTATACTGTGGTCGATCACGCCAGCAGGGAAGCCGCCGTACAAGCTTTTCGCGAGCAGGCCGAACTGGCGCGCAGCCTCGATCCGACCCGCCCGCTCACGCTCGTCAGTCACGAAGGCGCAACGGAAGAAGCATGGCGTTTTGTCGATGTCATATCGCTCAACCGCTATCTCGGCTGGTACTCCGAGTCCGGACGCATTGATGCCGGTGTTGAACGCCTCTCCCACGAAATTGACGTTGTCCACCAGCATTTCCCCGGCCCGTTCATCTTGACCGAGTTCGGAACCGATACCATTCCCGGCCATCATGCCGAACCGCCCGAAATGTTCAGCGAAGAATATCAAGTCGAGTTCCTCACCCAATACATCACCATGATGAATACCAAACCTTTTGTTGTCGGGCAGCACATCTGGAATCTGTGTGATTTCAAAACTTCACAGGGCGTCATTCGCATGGGCGGCTACAACTACAAGGGCGTGTTCACCCGTGACCGTCGTCCCAAAATGGCGGCACACCGTGTTCGTGACATTTGGCATAAAGAAACCCAATCGGAAGTTTATTGATTGATGTCAACATCTTAACAAGACTGATTCTCACTTTCACGCGCATTTGCGCTGAGGGCTGACCTATTCACCTAAAAACTGTACCCAGTAGAGTGAGACTAAAACTAAACGCCCTAACTGCTGCGCTGCTACACACCCTGCTAGCGAAATCCTTGTTGACCCCGACGAGTTCTTCTGTGAAAATCAATTTCGCTCAAGGCAGTGTCCGTTATTTCTGAAACTCGATTAACGGATAGGTAAATCAAAAGCAAACTTGACCTCAGTCGATGTTGATTCAACCCACATCTTGCCGTGGTGCAGTTCAATAAGCTGCTTGGAGATGGCTAGTCCCAATCCACTGCCACCTGTATCATGCTCGCGCGATTCAGAAGCGCGCCAGAACGGCTTAAATACATGCTTCGTCTCATCAGGGCTGAGATGGCTGCCTGTATTCTTGACAGCAAGGACAATCCGATCCTCGACTTGCCCGATAGTAACCGAAATCTCACCGTCTGATGGGGTGTGTCGCAGTGCATTTGTGAGCAAGTTGCCTAGTACTTGCTGCAATCGCTGTGCATCAGCTCGTAGCGGGATGCTTGGCGCAGAAGTTATGAAAACCAGTTTGACATTGGCGTCAATTGCTAGGGGACGAAACCGTTCAACCATATCACTGACCAGATCGTTTAATAATACAGCTGTCATATTGAGCGGCAGATGTTTGGCCTCGGCCAGTGTGAGTACCCGCAAATCATCAACCAGACGTCCAAGATAAAGTGTCTGTTCGTGAGCAACTGCCATATGCTCTTGATCCAGTGTAAAAATACCATCGCGCATCGCTTCGAGGTGTCCACGTAAAACACTGACAGGGGTACGCAGCTCGTGGGCAATATCCGCGGCCATACGCTGCCGCAAGGATTCAGCCTCAGCGAGCTGAAAAGACATATCGTTGAAAGCCTGTGCTAACGCTTTGGTTTCAACCGTGCCACCGACTGTAACCTGTTGTCCTAATTTCTTTCCCGGAAAATCCTGAATGATGTGAGTCAGGTCTTTGAGTGGACGTACCAATAACCACGATAACACGACCCCTATTGCAACTGCTAACAAGGACACAACAATCCCACTGATACCAAGCGTTCGATTGGCTTCGTTCAAAAAAGCGATTTCTGCGCTGCCAAGTGCCTGCTCGCCCGGTGTCCGGCGATACAGCAGTCCTACAGCCTGACCATCAACGGTGAGCCGGGAAGCCAGTGAAATTGACTCTGGCGGAATAACTGTGCCGACAAATGACTGGTCAGTTGAGGCAATGATGATCCCATTCATGCCCGCGACACTGAACACAGCGCCTCGCCCATTACCTTCACCGCGTAAGCCAAACACAGACTCCGCACCCGCCCAAGATTGATGTTCGGCATAATAGCTTTGCAGACGGTCGATTTGCTGTTGGCTGTTGGCTGAAGTGTTTCGCTGATTAATATACTGTCTAAAGTCCACTTCGGTTGTTCGCTGCACCACCAGAGCCATTGCGCCGATGCTTAACCATGCCACCAATAAAAAAGCGAGCGACAACCGTATCCAGAGTTTATTCATGATCAGGTCTCATCCGGTATCCCACACCATATACGGTTTCAACGTATTCCGGATTCTTGGGGTCGGCCTCAATCTTTATACGCAGGTTCTTAACATGAACATCAATCGTGCGCTCGTACCCGGCAAAAGCCTCACCCTGTATATAATCAAGTAGTTCCATACGGGTATACACGCGTCCCGGTCGAGCAATCAGCGCTTTTAGAATTCCGAACTCACTTGGTGTTAAATCGATACGCTCTCCTGCAATACTGACCAAATGCGTTTCTACATTCAACTCAACGCCTCCAACCCGATACATACTGGGTTCACTCAAGAGTTCACCATAGACACGACGCAGCAGCGCACGCACCCGCGCCACGACCATTCGTGGACTAAAAGGTTTGGGCAGATATTCATCGGCACCAATTTCTAATCCTCGAATCTGGTCTACTTCCTCAACACGGGCAGTTAAGAACAAGAGAGGAACACTACTCTCTTTACGAATGAGACGGGCGACTTCCCATCCATCCATCTCAGGCATCATCACATCCAGAATGACTAAATCCGGTTTTTCGTGGCGAAACACAAACAATGCTTCCCGTCCATTTCGCGCAGTAACGACTTGAAAGCCGTCCTCTGTCAGATAAGAACCTACGCTTTCCAATATATGCGGTTCATCATCTGCAATCAAAATTTTGTGCGCCACGATATTCCCCTTCTTAAATGTTCCAAGTAATTCATTTATGGCTTTCCCACAGTCATGTTAGCGACCGCCGGTGCAGTCGGTTCCAAGCTGCGTAGATAGGCGACGATGGCATAGATGTCCGCATCCCGGAGATACCCGCTCCATGCGGGCATGGATGTTCCGGTAACACCGAGGCTGATAATGTTCGCGATTACCTCATCGCTTTTCTGGGTGAGGAACGTTTTGTTATTGAGTGCTGGAGCCAATTTTGTTCCGTACCCATCTGTACCATGACACTGACTGCACACCAGATTAAACATCTGATGCCCCGCGGCAATCGTTTCCGGACTGCGATCAATGGCTTGCGGCTGAAGCTGCGGAAGTTGAATGCCGTTTGCGGCCAAGTCATCCCAACACCGAATTAGTATCACCACATCGGTGATTTGCTCTGTGGTCAAGGCGCGCTCCCAAGAGGACATCACAGTGGCAGGTACACCCTGTTGGATAATTCGTGCCACATCATTATCCGTCAAACGGCTTCGCAGTTCCGCGCTGTTCAGCGCCGGCGCGATGCTAGTTCCTTCTCCATTTGCGCCGTGACAGGACGTGCAGTTTTCCGCATAGACGGTAAGCCCATTGGCAAGCCGGTCACCTGATGGCAGCGATTGTACAACTGCTAACGTTTCTGGCGGAATTTCGATACTGACCATTTGAGGGGGCATAAGATTCAGCTCTGCGGCGCGCGCAGACACATTCGCCCATGTACCGGACTGAATCAGTGTCACTAAACTGCTGACCTGCGCTTGTGTCAATATGCCGCCCTCGTTCACACTATAGGCAGTCATTGCCGTATTGTAACGTCCTCGTTCAATTGTGTGGTACAACATGTCGGCATCCATGCTTCGAACCCCCTCACTGTTCAAGACAGGATAGGCGGCCACACCTTCTCCATTTGCGCCATGACAGGTGATGCAGTTTTTGACGTATAAGTCAGTACCTTCAGCAATAGCCGCGCTGCGAATATCCTCTGCCGCTTCAATCTGTCGGCTTGGTTCGCGCAGCATTGCTAATCCAAAACCCGTCACAATCAGCAGCACGCCAAACGTTCCTAACCAACTTATCTGGCGTGACATCATCCACCTCCTTCAACATAAACCAAATCAGCAGCACTTGCTTGATCACGCTGGATAATTTCACCTGTGTTGACTGTAACAACGCCATTCTCAATCGTTACGGGGAAGCGATCTAAAGGACGCGGAGCCGGCGTATTCAGTACCTGCCCATTCATCTCAAAGGCCGATGCATGGCATGGGCACACAAATTTCCCTTGTGCTTGATCCCATGGAACCGTGCAGCCAAGATGTGAGCATTTGCGATAAAGGGCTATGAATCCCCCATCATCCATCCTCACCAGATAAAAACGCCCATTTGTAAAAGGGGTAACACTTCCGGTTGGAAAATCCACAGCCTGCCCCGCTTCAATAACGCCACCAAACTCACCTGCCGCAGTTCGTGGTGAAAGAAAACTCAAGACGACACCACCGGCCTGAGCTGCTGCTAACGCCCCTGCCATGCCCCACACCACTTTCAAAAAATTGCGCCGTGTAACCGGCTTTGTGGTTGTTTGCTCGATTTCTCTATTCATTGCAGCACCTCCCACGGCAGCATCAAGGCCATTCCCTCGCCTCGAAACGCGATGCCGATGGCCGTCAGCACAATAAAGCTGGTTACCAATAACACGAATACACTTTGCCGCGTCTCACATGCTGACGCTTTGAAGAGCCGCTTCATCAATTCATAAAAGCCGATTAACAGCAGCAGCAGCACGGCCAACGGCACCCAACCGTTACTCACAATCGTGGGCAGAGAAGGCAATAAAGCAGGAAGATCAAGCGCATATTCATCAAGCAGTATCAATGCCGGCGTAACCACAAGGGCAGTTAACGCCCCGACAACCGCCATTTGTCGTCCTTTACGCGAACGAAACCACACACCTTCCGCGCTCATGTCAAAGCGTTGATAAGGCAGCAGTACCAAAGCCCCAAGTGCCAGCGTAGGGATAATGATCGCGGCAAATACAGGATGGAAGTGAAGAAGGAGTTCTTGTAATCCCATAAAGTACCATGCTGCTTTAGCAGGATTAGGGCTGAGGTCCGGATTCGCGGCGGCTTCCAGATGAGCGTTGATCCATATCGACCAAATGAGAATCAGTCCCATCATGACCAGTGCGAAAACCATTTCGCGTGACACGAGATGCGGTAAAGTGGTTACTTTCTCAATCTGCGTTGGCTTGCCACCTTCAGGGCTGTCATCATCGACCATACCATCCAGACGATGAGGAATAGTCAAGGTATCTTTTCGTACCCGCCAGATGTGGAAAGACACAATGCCCATCAGTATCAGCGGGATAATAGCGACATGCATGCCGTAAAAATTGGTGAGAGTCGCCGCACCCACCTCCGGGCCTCCCAGCAAGAAATTCCGCAGCCCCTCACCAACAAACGGTAAGTAACTCAGCAGACTTGAGCCAACCGTCACTGCCCAATACGCTAGTTGATCCCACGGCAGTAAATAACCGGTGAAATTCGCGGCTACCACCAGCAGTAACAGGACAATGCCCATCACCCAATTAAATTCACGTGGAGTGCGAAAGCCGCCGGTAAAAAACACGCGCAGCAGATGCAGGAAGGCCGTAACAACCAGTAGATTACCGCTCCAGTGATGTAAATTGCGGATCAACTGCCCATACCAGATCTCTGTTTGCAGCGCCTGCATATCTTGATAAGCCGTGTCAGGCGAGGGAGTGTAGACGAACATCAACATAATGCCCGTGACAGCTAGGAGAGCGACTAACAGTATCGCCAATCCACCCAGCCCGAAGGTATAGCTGAACTTAAGTGTTGGTTTAGCAACCTTGCTGGGATGCAGGTGTAAAACAAGATTGTTCATTACCACCCGCATCCGTCCACGATCATCTTGAGGGGGGAGTTCATCCCGTTGGATGGACTCCCATACACGTTTCTGTAAGTTTTCTGGTCTTGGGTCAAGTTCGTTAGACATCGTATTTTTCCTTTAAGGAGTGGTCGTAGACTGATTTGCCTGACCATTTCCTTTGTTGCCATTGCCATTACCACCCTTGCCGTTACCATTGCCCTGACCGCCGTTACTATTGCCATTACCATTACCTTGACCACCACTACCGTTTCGTCCCGGCCCACCCCACAATGGGCGGCCATTCGGATCACGCAGCAGGAGTCGCTGATTAGTTGATGTGTTTGTAATCTGCCCGGCTTGGAATTGTTCGTTTTGCCAGAAGCCCAACACCTCTACCTTGTCACCGGTTGTGAAAACAACGCTTTGTCCCTGTATGAAATCCTGTCTGCCCAGTTGTATTGTGATTGTCGTGTTGTCATTGGTCTTTATCGTTAGGTTGTTGCTGTAGACCGCAGTGATCGTTCCCGTAATGGTTTCCCATTGGTCAGCAGGAATCTGTTCCTGTCCCTGTCCTGTGCCCCCTTGTCCGTTCTGCTCACTTGAACCGCCTGACCAGAGAGGTTGACCGGACTCACTGCGTATATGGAGTGTCGTCCCCTCAATGGTGGTCACCTGCGCTGCATGATATTGGTCGCCATTGAAGAACCCCTGCACCGTTACATGGTCGCCTACCGCCAGCGTGACTCCCTGTGATTGCCAATAGCTGCTCGGGCCTAATTCCACATAAACCGAGGTGTTGTTGACCAAACTTAGTGTTATGCCGGTAGTATCGAAGGCGGTGATGATGCCAATGCCTGTCCATGGGTCCCCGACGTTTTGTAACGACTGCTGTTGCCCCGTTCCTCCCGCCGTATTTTGTTCGCTGCCATTATTTACCGGGGCAGTGGCACTGATTTCTTGTGCGCTGACTGAACTAGTGGGTCGGCTGTCGGTTAATCCGATGACAACAGCAGCTGCCAATGTTAATACGAGTGTCCCGACTAGAATTTTCTTAAACATGAGCTTTGCTCCTTATAAATTTCAACGGTATGCCCTCAGTTTGTCCGGAACTTATGTTGAAAATGTGAAGCTAGTACAAGGAGATTATGTTGATTAGGGAACAGACCTTCAGTTCTAGAAAACAAAAAGCTGTGACGATTACTCATCACAGCTTTTGACCTTTAAGTTAGTGAAGCTGTATCTAGCCGCTGCACTGTTGGAAGGCGGGAAGATGATTGTACTCCGATACGTTGCGAAGATTCAGCGCCACTTGGTAAATATCTGGATATGGATCAAAGGTCGTCAGCATCGTGTCATACAGGTCGAAGTTGGCTACTTCCGCCTCTGCGCCAAGTTGGCAAGCTTCACTCACACTGGCGAACTGCGGCACTTCGATCACAGGAATTTCAGGTGTCACAATGCCGTAACGGTCGAATAAAAATTCCCATGCGGCGATGTGCTGCACTTCTGCGCGTTGAATATTGACGAATGGCTTCACACGACCAAATTGGTCAATGACACCTTGATATACTGCGTAGGCGTGCTGTTCATCCATCCAACCACTGATCATCAGATCAATTACCTCTTGTGGCAGTTCGCCCTCATATGCAGTCGGAAGGTTGGCGAATGAACCCATTCCATTTTGGGTTGCCCCACGGCTCATATTCCCTTGGCCGCGTCCACTCATCGTGCTGTTCGTTTGTACATTTCCAAAGCCCATTCCGCCGCGATTACCCTGTGCGTTATTTGGGCAGGTTACTTGCCGCTGTGGGTCACAAACCCCATTTCCGTTTCCTTGGGCGCCAACAGCACTAATACCGATTAGCAAGATGGCCAGCACTGCAAATAGGATCAATAGTTTCTTATTCATGATGCTCTCCTTATATTGAGCTTAGATTCGATTTGCTCACAGGATGCATCAGACTTATGTAGACATTATGAAGGCAATGTGTTGAAATTTTTCTGTTTCTGAGCTGCTTCACTTGAATTCCAGAGGGCTGTTTCCAGCTCAGAAATAGACGGCGCATGATACCAGCGCTGTTCCCCAATGATGATAGAGGGAATTCATCCAGATGCCTTCACGCAGAACACGTGCCGGATCAGTCAATATCTCAACCGTCTCAATTTCAACTTCTGGGTGTGCAGTTTGCAATTCTGACAATCGTCGATCAGTCGCCCGACAGCGAGGACAAATCGCTGATTTGAAGTAGATCACTTTAGGAGTCATTCACGTTTAACCCAAAAGACATCACAAGCGTTACTTGTGATGTCTTTATTTGACCTATGAAAGATTACTGACCTGAGCGAATCTTAGGACCGTTCAGTGGACGACCAAATAGAGGTGCAAAAATACAAAAGTCAAACACACCTGCCAAAAGCGGCACAGCACCGATAACCGCCACGACAATTCCCGTTGTGCTGCCTAATCCCAGAATCCCCCACGCGATTAAGACGACGCCCGCCACGATGCGGACAATACGCCCCGTCGATGAAGCCATAAAATTAACAAAGGAACTCATTTGAATTTCTCCTTTTTGAACGTGATTGATACTCCTACTATAAAAGAACGCGAGCAGCATGTATGTGACAAAGTCACCGAGTAGTTTGGTCTTCTAGAAGTTTCGAATCGAGAACTTCAATTGAACCACGTATTACCCGGATGATGTCCTTTGCCGCTAAATTTTCCAGAATACGGCTGATGACCTCGCGCGAACTACCCAGTTCAGCCGCGATTTCTTGATGAGTAATGCTCATCGGATTATTCAACCGACTGCGTTCGAGTAGAAATGTGGCAACCCGAATGTCCATGCGGCGAAAAGCAACCTCATCTACAATTTCGATTACGATAGACAGTCTCTGCGACAGCAGCGTAAATACAAAATCGCGCCATAAATCGTAGCGCTGTACCCACTCTCGAAAAGTGATCGCCGGAATCATGACAGCCTCAGCATCCTGTTCGACGGTCGCAATCGCTGAAAATGACTGCCGCGAAAGGATGGCATTGGCTGTTAAGATGCAAGATTCGCCAAGTCCAAACCGGTACAGAGTGATTTCACGACCCGTTTCACCCACCTTATAGACACGTACAACTCCAGACACCAACAGCGCAATGGCATCAACCTCGTCACCTTCTACAAACACATCTCGACCTGCCGGAATACGCGCAAAGAATGCTGTGCGTTTGAATTCGTTCACCAATTGTGAGTCGGCTTGACGTAAAACAGGGATTGTAAGCAGTGCTTGTTTAAACTGATCTTCAGTGATCATTCATGGGCCTATCTATTCATCCGTGTCTACGAGGCACGCTTCAAGCGCAATTTGACTTCATTTTGACGAAGCCAGTTGTAATATACCTTTCGGCGTGTTGTTCAGTCAGGATTCTCAGTTGGCATCTGACGGATTTTCTCTGCTTCTCCCAATCCTCCAAAACTGTCGTGTCACAAAATGTCGTGAGAGGTTGGGGGTATACTCAGCCTCCACATCTGAATGCGGTTCAACCCTCGCGCTACCGGGTGCAGTGTTCTATTTGACCCTGTACCGTTGTTTGCTCATTCCACTGGTGAACTGATGATTAGTTGAATGCTGAATGAGATCCACAGGCACAGTTACCACCGCAGCCACACGAA
The DNA here is from genome assembly GCA_016124855.1 of Anaerolineaceae bacterium. GTDB lineage: Bacteria > Chloroflexota > Anaerolineae > Aggregatilineales > Phototrophicaceae > CFX2. The sequence continues at coordinate 25,855 of WGMX01000057.1, forward strand.
GATGCTGAATCATCAAAGCTATTTCTTTCAGAATGGGCTTGTCCTTTGATGCTGATCCGTGGTAGACGACGCTTCGGATGACTGTTGCCACAATGTGGGCAGGTTGTATCGTTAGCCTCGGCTACAGGGACGCGTTTTTCAAATAAGCGTCCGCATCCGGGGCAGTCGTATTCATAGAGTGGCATCTTTATCCCTCCAAAGACTTAATCACGCGCTGCAACCGTTCGCGCACTTCTGTAGCGACAGATTTGAGTGCGTTGTTCGATATAACGCCCATCATAACCAGCGGGTCAACAATCGAAACCTGAACTTGATCATCTTCCATCACGGCAATTGTCACATTGCAGGGCAGCAGAAGTCCCACTTCAGGTGCAGCGGTCAATGCCCGGTGTGCGAACGCTGGATTACAGGCTCCGAAAATTTTGTAGGGGCGGAAATCAATGTCCAGCTTTTTCTTGAACGTATCCTTGATGTCAATTTCAGTCAAGACACCAAATCCTTCGCCTTTCAAAGCGTCAACAACCCGTTTCTGAGCGGTATCAAAATCCGTGCGAAGATAGGTTGTCAGTCCGATTGTCGGTTGTGTTGCTATCATCTTGTCCTCCTAGTTACGTTCTAGTGGCAGACCGTTTTGCATCCAATTCAACGTTCCGCCAACGACGTTATAAACCGTGTCAAATCCTTTTTGTCCGAGCAAGGCTGCGGCAGATTGACTGCGTCCACCGCTGGCACAAATCACGGCGATAGGCTGCGCTGGGTTCAGTTCTTCGGCACGGCGTGCGAATTCGCCCAACGAAATCGAGCGCGCACCGGGCACATGGCCTTGTGCATATTCCCAAGACTCGCGCACATCTATGACCAGCAGTTGGTTGCTGTCCTTATCCAACAGTTCCTTCAATTCCATTGGTTCAATATCACGCACATCACCGCTGGTCGTCGGAAGTCCCAATGCTTCCCACTTACCAAGCGAATCAGCGAGATAACCGGCCACATTGTCGTAACCGACCCGCGCAAGGCTGTAGACCACGCGCTGATAATCATTTGTGTCGGCCAGCATAAGGATGACTGGCAAATCAGACGGCAGAACAAAACCCACACGGTTGCTCAGTTGGTTGTCTGCCTCAAGATGAACCGCGCCGGGGATGTGTTTTGCTTTGTATTCAGCTTTTGATCGTGTATCTAGTAACACGGCTCCGTGTCGAAATTCTTGCACAGCCTGTTGGATTCCGAGCGGGCGCAGCTTGACTTCACCCAATGGACGCGGTCCCTGCCGGTTAATCTGCTTAATCCGTTTATGATTACCGGGTTGTTCTGGAAGATCACTAGTCGCAAAATCGATATAGGCCTCGCGGTCACGAACCTGAAGTGCCGGGTTATGATGACGCTCAAAACCGAGTGTCGAACTCAAGACTGAACCAATTGATTTGCCACACAGTGAACCTGCACCGTGACCGGGCAGCACCATAACCCCATCAGCCAAAGTCAAGTATTCATTGTGCAGCGTATCGTGCATATGTCCCGCCAGCTCGCGGGCAGCCTCGATACCAACCAGATCAGGCCGACCAGCATCTCCCACAAATAAAGTATCCCCGGTTAAGGCCATCCATGGTTCTTCAGCACGGGTTTTGTCTACGACCAACAGCGTAATACTTTCAGGGGTATGCCCCGGTGTGAACCGTACCCGAAGCTCTACATTGCCGAGGGTGATGACATCGCCACCTTTGAGTTTCTGGTGCGGAAATTCAGCTTGTGCAGCTTCATGAACATAGATTTCAGCCTCTGTTTGGGCTGCGAGGTCTGTGTTTCCGGAGACATGATCGGCATGCAAATGGGTTTCAATAATGTGCGTAATTTTCATGTGCCGTGCGGCGGCGGCGTCCACATACTTTTGAACATCGCGATCTGGATCCACCACTGCCGCGATACCAGCGCCTTCACACCCGACCAAGTAGGACGCACAGCCCAACCCGTCGATAAAAAACTGTTCTAGATACATCGCTCATTCACTCCTACACTACAGAATTTTGGGAAGGTTGTCATACAATAAGAAAACAGCTAACCCGATGACGAATAACGCAAACGCTTTACGCAGTAGACTGGCATCTAGGCGTTTACCCAAGCGTGCGCCGGCAAATGTACCGATGATGCCGGTTGCGATAAAAATAAGAATGACAGGGATATCCAGAGTCATTCCGGTGAGATGCCCCAGAAAACCCGAAAGACTGTTCATGGTGATCACCACTAGGGATGTGCCAACTGCCTGATGCATGGGCATTCCCACCAGCATAACGAGCGCCGGAACAATCAAGAATCCACCACCGACTCCCAGAATCCCCGTCAGCAGCCCAACGCTTGCACCACCTATCAACACTTTCCAAAGTTTCAGATTATCCTTATGCTCTAATTGTTTAGTGGCGGACTTCTGCCGAACCAGCACGATACCTACAATCAACATCAGAGCAGCAAAGGCCACCATCAACACATTGGGTGCAAACTGTTTGGATAATCCAGCAGCAAGATACGAGAAAATCATTCCCGTTCCGCCGAAAATGAGGGCGACATGCCAGTTCAATGTCCCCTGCGACCGGTGGAAAAATGCACCTAAGGCACTGTTCGCGCCGACAATTGCCAATGAGGTCGTCACCGCAACCTGTGGGGTTTGGCCTATAAGATACACAAGCGCGGGGACGGTCAGAATTGATCCACCGCCTCCCAGCAGCCCCAGCGACCCACCGATGCCAAATCCCAGCACGAGACTGAGAATTAAAGTAGGCATTACTTACCCTTCTTGATCGGATAGCCTGCACGCTGCCAACCCGACATACCACCACGCAGATTCACGACAGTGAATCCTGCACCGGAAAGTTGTCCGGTAGCTGCACTGCTGCGCGCACCGGATGCACATACACACAAGATTTCCTTGTCTTTGGGCAGTTCGTTAACGCGACGCCCCAATTCGTTCAATGGGATTAACTTGGCTCCGGCGATGTGTCCAGAACGATATTCATCCGGCTGGCGCACGTCGAGAATTAAGAGCGGTTCTTTACTGTCGATCCGGGCTTTTGCTTCTTCCGTTGTGAGCGCGTTGGCACTGCTGCCGAAAAGTGATTTGAAGATATTCATGTCTATTCCTTTTGGTTAAGCGTTATTCAATCGGGAGACCCTGTTCAGTCCAAGCATTGATTCCACCGAGGTCGTAAATCCGTGTATAGCCCGCGTTAGCCAAAATTTGAGCGGCTTTAGCGCTGCGGTTGCCACTGTGGCAGTAAACCACGACTGGTTCGGTTCGAGAGACTTCGTTTAAGCGTGTTTCCAGAGTATCAAGCGGGATATTGACCGCACCATGAATGTGTCCGGTCGCAAATTCATCTGGTGTCCGCACATCAACCAGCAAGTAGGCTATCTTGGCTTTCTCAAACTGAGATTGATAATCCGAAGGCGAAAGCTTTTGAGCCGCACTGGTTGTCCCACGGGATGAGGCTATTAGCGCAAAGGCCGCAATCAGCAGTGCGATTGCGACACCTGACATCGTCAGATACTTATTGCGTTGGCTAGACCGTTTCGGTTGACTTTGTTTTGACATTGATAGTCTGTCCTCGTTTATGCTGAACGGTATTACTCTAACCGCAATTACGGATGTCGAGTTAGACCGAATGACTTATAATGTGCCATAAGTAAACACTTATGGCTTTGGGGTGAATGTATGCTGGATCTTTATAAATTGCAGATATTTTCGGCGGTGGTGCAGGCAGGCAGTTTTAGCGCCGCCGCCGAACGCCTATACATCACCCAATCGGCAGTGAGCCAGCACATCAAGGAACTGGAATTAGGCTTGGGTAGACCGTTGTTTCAACGGGGATGGCGCGGGGTCAAGCTCACGCCGCACGGTGAAATTCTCAATCGCTATACCATTGAAATTTTCGAGTTGGTGGCTAAAGCCGAAAATGCTCTAGTTGATGTGAACCAATTGACCAGCGGACGGATCAGCATCGGAGCGACCCCCGGCATAGCGATATACCTCGCTCCGGACTGGGTGCAGCACTTTAGATCCCATTATTCCCAGTTAACGGTTGTGTTACAAACGGGCGTCACGCCGCAAATTGTCAGCGATGTTTTAAGTCAGCGTTTAGATATTGGTTTCATCGAAGGGGAGTTGGATGATCACATCTCGCCCCATCTTTCCTCGTTAGTGTTAGAGGAAATTGAGCAGCAGGTCGTGGTCGGTTTCAAGCATCCGTTCTGGGAGCATGCGACGGTTGACATCGAAGACTTACGGGATCAATCCCTCATTGTGCGCGAAGCTAACAGCCAGTCGCGTGTCTGGTTGGAACAAAACCTCCACCGGCACGATATTGAGCCGGTCATCGGCGCAGAATTTGACAACCTCGAATCGATGAAACGTGCTGTATCGCTCGGAAGATGTTTGGCAGTGCTGCCGCCTTATGTCGTCCAAACTGAAGTTGAGCAGCACCTGCTGCATATGATACCGATAACAGGCAAACCCTTAACCCGCAGCTTAAAGCTCATCTGGGATTCGAATGTCCCTTTTACGCCTATCACGCACGCTTTCTTAACTGAATTAGGCCACAGCTTTCCCGTGCTGAATGGGTTGCTAGAGCGGATTAGCGATTGACCACCGTTTAGTTCATTCAAGAAGTATAAGAGAGAACTTCTATCTTCTGATTGTCTCCTAATGATGTAACCCTATTTTGCTGACAAACGTCATCTGCCTCCAAGATTGCCGAAAGAGCAAGGTAAAACATCCTGTCAAAAGGTTATTGATACGCATTATATCGCTATAAATGAGAGGGTTATCGTGTCTCCAATAACCGTACGTACAGAAAAAGGCTACCGAACTGCTATTCATATTCGCAATCATACGGTGATTGCTGACGAGCTGATTCAAGATGGCGGCACGGACACCGGTCCAACGCCGATGGAAATTCTTCTCGGAACGGTGGGAGCCTGTGTTGCAGTTACCACCAAAGCCTATGCCCAACGTAAATCATGGCCGCTTGAAGGGGTATCAGTTGAACTTGAAATGGAGCGTATCCGCCGCGAAGATTATCCTGACTATACCGGTGATGCGCCCTTTGTCCACGAGATTCGAGAGCACATCCTCTTTGAAGGCCCACTTACCGAGGAACAACGATCTCGTTTGATGACAATCGCTGGTAAATGTCCGGTACATGTGACGCTTGCAAATCCGGTGTTCTTCGTCAGCCAAATTGCAGAAGAGATCAAATAACATCAAGGCCACTACCTTAACGATTGGCTTTGAAATTCGTGATAGGCGATGCTCGTAAATTGCGGGCATTGCACCTCGAAAGTCGAAGCTGCACAGGCTGAGCCAGATCACAACAAAAGACCTCATCACTAGATTGATGAGGTCTTTATTTACATCCTTCTATGCAAAAGGGATTATGCGGGTTTCACAATTGGCAAACCGCCCTTAATCCAATTGTTGAAACCGCCGCCAATGCTGGTCACATCAGTGTATCCCAGCAGACGGAGGGCCGTCAGCGCCATAGCGCCCCGATGACCGATAGTGCAGTAGACGATAATCGGTTGGCTCTTATCCGTCGGCAGCAAGGACACATCATCCAGTAAAGTCTTCACTGGAATATTAACCTGACCATCAATGTAACCGGTGTCCTTCAATTCCTGTGCGCCACGTACATCAATGACAAACGGCTTCGGTTCTGTGCCCAGTGCTTTAAAAGCTGCCGTAGGTGAGGCAGCATAGAAACCATCCGGCATCGTACTTACAAATTCGTTGACCGCATCAAATAATACCGGGTCAAATTCCGGTAATTTTGCTTCGCTGACCGTCGGTGAGGCAGGTGTTCCCGATTCAACAGGCAGTCCCGCTGCTTTCCACGCTGTAAACCCGCCAAATATGCTGCGAACATTGGTATAACCAAGCAGATGCAACACTTCAGTCGCGATACCGCCCCGATGCCCGATGCCGCAATAGACAATAATCGGTTGGTCTTGAGCTGGAAGCTTGTCGAGATTATCAACGAGTGTGCGGAGAGGGATGAGCACAGCACCAGCAATATAACCACCGTCACCCACTTCTTTTGCCTCACGCACATCAATCACGAACGGTTTGATGTCGCTGCTGAGTTCTTTTAAGACATTTTCAGGCTTAACCCCGTAAAAGTTATCCGGCAGATTTTGGAGATAATCAACCACGACGGGCTGAATGTCAAAGCTCACTGCGGTAGTAGGTTCCGCAGTCGCCTCCTGCGCGATGACTACTGCTCGCGTGCCGAGAACCAGAATCGCCATCAACATTAAACTAACAACTAAAATCCTTTTTGTGGTGTTCATTCTTTTACTTCTTTCTATAATACTTTTCGAACCCATACACATATATTTAGCATAGTGAGGAGTGTCCATCTCTCACAGTCAATTTGGTCACCCTCTCTGCACGACAAAACTCATATGTCGCCCTATTTCTAGGAGAGAAATAAGGTATTTTGACGTGACTTCTCACACGATGATGGAGGGTTATTTGTTACTAGGCGATTTGTCCAGTTCATTCGATAATGCTTATATGCGTATGAACGAAAATATGGAATATTGAGTAAAGCTGTTTGTTCAGGTACTTCGGTAGAAAAATGATTTTGATACTCGATCAAGTTGTACATCCTAGTGAATGTCAATACGTCTAGTCATGAAATTACAATTTCCCCTTAAAATCACTGTTTCAACCAACCTCATGCTGCTGCTCAGTGGAGTAGGATTAATGCTGGCGGGTGTGTTGCTCATGTTCCAGAAGCCCATCCGCGAAATGACACCGACTTTGACCGGAAAACCGGAGCGCTGTTTAAGTTGTCACGTAGGCATCGAACCAGTTAGCGTGTCCCATCCAACCGAGAAATTCGGCTGCGTGTCTTGTCATGGTGGGGATGCGATGGCGCTCGATGGTGATGCTGCCCACAGCGGAATGGTTCGCAATCCGAGCACGTTGGATGTAGCACAACAGTATTGTGGAGATTGCCACGCCGGGCAGATTTACTTTGTTCAGCACAGTATCATGACAACCTACAGCGGCGCGATTACTCTGGTGCGCAGGGCATTCGGTTCTCAATCGGATGCTGCGGCACTGTACGCGGTTCATCAAATTGACAACTTAAAAGCCTTCTTTCCCGAAGCAAATGAGCCCCAACCCGTTAAAGATTTTGCAGCGAACTGCCTGAATTGTCATATCGACGGCCAATCGCTGGAAGCGGACTACTTTCATCGAAGCACGGGCTGTGCCAGCTGCCACGTCTTATACAGCGAAACTGGATTTTATGAGGGCGGCGATCCGACCATACCCAGAGATCAAATAGGCTATCCACAGAAGCATCAATTCACCACCGCAATCCCCTATACTCAATGCAATCATTGTCATAATCGGGGCAATTATGATCTTCGTAGCATGACCTTCGTGCCGCGTTCCGATATTCCTGCATCTCAACCGCTTACCGGACAAGCCAAGCGTTTGCACGACTATTACCAACCCATCGGCGAATTCACACAATGTGAATGGGAACTCGATTGCATTGACTGTCATACGTCTCTTGAAATTATGGGGGACGGAGTCTTGCATAACAACCGCAGCGAAGCACAGTACGTCCAGTGTTCCACCTGTCATGGAACATTAGACTCGCCACCACTTGAACACACGGTTCAATACGAATCCGAACTGGCGATGACCCGCGCCAATTTGAATCCTTTAGTAGATTTACAGGTGGGCGATTTAATCCTCAAAACGAGCCGAAATGAACCGCTGTATAACATCCGTAAGTTGCAGGATCAATGGACTTTGACCACTAAAGTGGATGGGACAAACTATGTCTTGCCTCTGGTACAGGGATCACAATGCCAACAAAAACCGGATCAACAAGCCAGTAGTTATTGTCATCAATGTCACGCAGTTGACAGAAACGCGCCCATACCATGAACCGACGTGATTTTCTCACAATTCCCAACGAGGGCACTGTTAAACCCAAAGTGGTGAAGCGTAACCTACCGATCGTTTCGGCATCAACAACCGGTTATCCGCGCGACTATGTCCGTCACAGTTGGGTCTTAATTGAGGACGCTCATGCGTGGCTTGTGCGGGACGCGTTGGGTTTCTATGCAGTTGATGCCTCGTGTTCCCATCTTGGCTGTATGATCGTATTTGACGAAGACAGCTTTAGCTGTCCCTGCCACAATAGTATTTTTACGACCGAAGGTACTCCTGTTTCAGGCCCGGCGCGGCATTCGCTCCGTTTCCTGATGGTGGATTTGGATGACGACGGCAAATTGATGATCCGGCGTGATCGGACAGTATCAGCCGATGATCGGTTTATAGCATAAAGGATCGAATATGGCCGGGATTCAACCGTTTTTAGAGCAGGCTTTGGCTTTACATGACCATCTTTGTCCGCGACAGATTCTCGGTATCCGTATTGGACTTTATGCCGCCGAGCTCTTGAATTTGTCACTGCCACAGTCCGACAAGCGGTTATACACACTGGTTGAAACAGATGGCTGTTTCGCGGATGGAGTTTCCGTCGCGACCGGCTGCTGGATGGGACACCGGACGATGCGACTGATGGACTATGGCAAGGTTGCCGCCACCTTTTATGATACCCAGACCGAACGCGCCTTCCGTATCTGGCCGCATCCCAAGGCACGTCAGACGGCGGTCTGCCTTGCACCCACTGCCGGAGGACACTGGCAAAGCCAGCTCGAAGCCTACCAGATCATGACCAACGATGATCTGCTCTGCGCCTCAGCAGTTCAGTTAAATCTGTCCATGAAGGCGTTGATAAGCCGCCCCGGTGTTCGTACGATTTGTTCGGTGTGTGGAGAGGAAATATTGAACGAACGCGAACGAATTATTGATGGGCAAATTCTGTGTCAATCTTGCGCCGAAGAAAGTTACTATCAACCGTTGGAACCTATTCTGGCGCACTCATCATGAATGAGTCCGTGAGTATCGCCATCCTCGCCGGCGGACAATCTACCCGGATGGGGCAAGACAAGAGCTTTGTCGAGTTGCGGGGTAAACCGCTGATTGCTCACGTCATCAAGCGAGTGAGCGAACTATCACTACCCGTGATAATTATTGCCAACCGGCTTGATGCCTATCAAGTCTTTGGCCTGCCACTCTTTACTGATGTTTTACCTGACCGTAGTTCATTAGCCGGTTTATATTCAGCAATTCATTACAGCCGGACTGAATATACCCTATGTGTTGCCTGTGACATGCCTTTCCTAAATGTCTCGATTCTCGAAAAATTGATAAGCTTGCGTGCCGGTTATGACGCAGTTGTGCCTATCATTAACCAGCATCCGCAGGGTTTACACGCCGTCTACAGAAAAACGTGTCTTGAGCCGATGCTGCGGGAAATCCAACAAAACCATCTCCGAATTCGAGATTTTTATGCCCTCGTCAAAACCCATTATGTTGACGAAACTGTGCTCCGCCAATATGACCCCGAATTGAAATCATTCATGAATGTCAACACGCCCGAAATTTTGGAAAAGCTGAAGTCTGGAGCCGGCCCTTCTGCTTAGGCCGATTTTTCTAGCCCGGTGCTAATGTAACTATTGAGTTGCGCCTCGGTTAACATGCCCTGATGTGTGGCGTATTTATTGCCTTTGGAGTCGAAGAATAGGCTGGTCGGATATCCTTTTATCCCAAATTGATACGAGATATCCGCCGAATAATCCAGCAGCACCGGAAATGTCAATTTGAACTCGGTGGCAAAGCTGTCAACCTGATTAAGTCTCTCAGCATTGTTGACCGCCAACACTACAAAACCTTGACCGCGGTACTGCTCAAACGCGCTTTCGATGATCGGCATCTCGGCACGGCAGGGTGGACACCATGTCGCCCAAAAATTGACCATCACCACCTGCCCGCGATAATCCGATAGCGAGACTTTATCCCCTGCTATATCGGTGGTCGAAAACTCGTAACTCTGGGCTGGCGTTTGAGCCAGAAGCATGAAGAATACCACCAGCCCCATCGACACGACAGCCATAACGATCCACCGCGCTCGTTGTCGAAAAGCTGAACGCGGTGTCTTTACTTTTGGTGATACTTGTTTAGGCATCATTTCCCTAATGCTGCTTGGCTACATGTGATTCGTCAATGAATGACGATGTTGGCACAGGTGCTGCGGGTTCTTGGTACACATCGGTCTCTTCATAAACCGGGAAGTAGCGCGCCACGAGGCTGTAAACCATTACTACGCCTGCGACCACACCCACGAGAATAGCGACTTCCATCCAATGTGGGGAGTAAAATTGTCCGTTAACAGGCTTCATGGCAAACCATGTCACATCAAACCGATTGAGAATAACGCCTCCCATAACGAGTAGAGCACCAAATAGGGACATCTGGCGGCTCAGTCGGACCTGTTTGAACGCGAACAGAATAATCGGAATAACCGCTCCCACAATCACTTCTGTCCAGAAAAGGAAGGTGTAAATACCGCCCTCGAACAGTAAGCCTACTTCATTGGTGATGATCAGTTCCCCAAACTTCATGACCAGATAAAATCCCAGTAACCACGGCAGGAACCACGCGAGTTTGGCGAGAGTCTTGGTTTTCAAGCTGCGTCCGAACATCCAATAACTGATGTTGGCTCCGGCGATGACCAATGAAATACCCGAGGCCAGCGAACTGATGAGGAAGAAAACGGGCAGCAGCATCGAATACCACAATGGATGCAGGCGCGGCGAGAGGATGACGAACATCGTTCCCAGCGACGACTGGTGCATGACTGAAAGGGTCGTGCCAATAATCACCATCGGCGCCGTATATTTCTTGATGGTAGGCAACAGCCATTTGAAGCGCGATTGTTCCAGCAGCACCGGACTAATTTCGTATATCAAAACCAGTGAATAAGCAGCGATACACCAGCTCACAATGAATAACGCGGAACTAACGTTGGGTCGTAAGAATACATTATAGAAACGATCCCAACGTCCAAGGTCAAACAGAAGGATCATCAATACCGCGAACTCACCGAGTAATCCCGCCAGAATCGTTGGACGCGTGGCAGCGTGAAGATCCTCAAAGTGCAAGACGTAAACGAGGGCGGCGAGGATAAAAGCCCCACCTGCCAGTGAAACAGTCGTTAGATCAAAACTAATCCAGATGCCCCATGGAAAGGCTTTGCTGAGATTGGTTGTCGCACCCAAACCCGCATAGAAGCGATAAAGTCCCACCCCGAGTCCGAAGACCGTAATGGCAGCCAAGACATAGATAAATTTCGGCAGAGTACGCAGTTCATGTAGTAATTTTTGAAGCATGGTTATTTATCTTCCACCACCGGTTGAGCGGCTCTTTCTTTTTCAGCCTCCAACCGTTCCTTTTCAGCTTCTTCCTTGAGATGTTTAATAGTCAGATAAGCGCCGGATAACCCCACCAGCATCATACCGGCCACCATGGGTGTGCCTTCAGTCACCAGACGATTGGAGAACGCGGGCGATGTTGTGCCGGCAATCGGGAAACCTAAATCCTCAAAAGGCACAGGTGAAATGTAGAGGGTCGATGTTCCACCGTTTTCGGTTTCGCCGTAAACATGCTGAACATATTTATCCGGTCGGTCGGTGATGCGCTGATGGGCTTCAGCCACCATATCCTCGTACTTGCCCCATTTGATTGCGCCCGTCGGGCAAGTGGCAGCACAAGCAGGCTGCTGTCCTTCACTCAAACGCGCAAAACACATGTCGCATTTCACAACCAACGGCAGCTGCTGATCCCATTCATAGTTCGGCACTTCAAATGGACACGCATACATGCAGTAACGGCATCCGATACAAACATCGCTGTTATAGCTTACGATACCGTCTTCATTGCGCGTTAGCGCGCTCACTGTACAGGCCGAGACGCACGAAGGATCTACACAGTGCATACAATGGTACGGCGCCGTAAACCGGTTGAGATTCGGGTACTCACCCGTCACACCCGTTTCTTTTATCCAGATACGGGTACTGTCCATCGGCACATTGTTCTCGACACTGCACGCAACCATACACGAACGACAGTCGATACAGTGCGAGACATCAATCAGAAACCCGTAACGTGGTTTTGTCGTATGTTCGCTCATGATGTTATACCTTTCTCACCGTTACAAAAGTCTGACTGAGTGCCTGTCCGCCGCTTATAGGATCGGTATATGTCACATGTAAAACTGAACTGCTGGCCCCTCGTCCGAAAGCGGTAGTTAAACCCTTGGAAAGATGTCCATATCCGGGTGTCATGTACACACAATCATGGCGAATAGCCGGGGTGACCTTCACCTGAACGTTCACTTGCCCAACATCACTCAGGACTTCTACCCAATCACCATCTTCAATCCCACGCTCGGAAGCCACATCGATGTTCATCCACATACGTGGTTCGTCAGCATACTTGTTGAGGAGCTGATTGTTTTGTGACCCAAATTGTGTTGCTTGGGCGACCTTGCCGGTGAGCAGATAAAAGCGTCCCGGCGGTGGTTGCGGTGGTTCTTGCCACACAGGTACACCGGGGAAACCTATTTTGGATAGGGTATCAGAGAAAATTTCGATCTTACCGCTGGGCGTGTTCCAGCTATAACTGGCTTCCTCCTCGTTGGAAGGTAGTTCAATAAAGCCTTTGGATTTTAGTTCTTCAAAGCTGACACCAAGCGGGGCAATTTGTTGGCGGATGTAGTCTTCTTCATCCTTGTACTGGAAATAATCGCCGAGTCCAAGACGTTCGCCTAACTGCTTATATATCCACAGGGCGGATTTAGCCTCGCCTTGCGGGTCAATGACAGGTTGGCGCAGGAAAATTCGGCTGCCAACCGGGTTAAGCGGATCATACCGTTCGAGATACGACGCTTCGGGCAGCACAACATCCGAGAACCAAGCCGTATCGTTCATCAAGATGTCCACCGTGACGATAAAGTCCATTTTCTCGAAAGCCTGCAACGTTTTGGTGCGATCAGGCAGCGACATAACAGGATTTTGACGGGCAATAAACCAACCATGCGCTTGATACGGTTGTCCGGTGAGAACGTTGTCTCGCAGCTCTTGAAAGACACCGATTTTCAGCGGCACAACCGGATACTTACCCGGAACACCATCCAGTCGCAGGGCCGAGGAACGTGGATAAGACGGTTGTGGCGGCTTGCCTAACACGCCGCTGCCTTCACCTGCCGCTGCTTGCAGTGTTACATTCCAGTTACCAACAAGGGCGTTCAAAATCGCGATTGCGCGTTCAGTCTGGAATGAATTTTGGAAGTTTGATGTTCGCCAACCGTTATGCGCGAGGGCGTGTGGCGCTGCCGCGGCAAACTCGCGCGCGATGCGTTGAATCGTCTCAGCCGGAATTTCGGTGATTGTCGCCGCCCATTCGGGAGTATATTTTTCGACTTCCTTTACCAGTTCATCGAAGCCAACGGTGTATTGATCGACAAAAGACTGGTTGTACAGCTTTTCATTGATAATCACATTCAGCATCGCAAGATGGAACGCCGAGTCTGTGCCGGGTTTGATGGGCAGCCATTCGGTGGCTTTGGCAGCCGTCTTGGTAAAACGTGGATCAAGATAGACGACTTTGACCCCGCGTGTAATGGCTTCGCTCAATTCACCCGTTTCAGATGTTGAGATGGCCTCCATCAAATTCCGTCCCGTCAAGATGATGTACTGGAGCTTGTCATCATAAATACGGGCGGGTTCTTCCATGCCATAAGTCAGCAAGTTGGAAACAATCATGGCATTAAAGCATAGACTGCGCTGCGTGCCGTAATTGGGCGAACCATAAGCGTAAAGCAAATTCTCGAACTGCACTTGACTCAGATTATGCGTTGAAGAAAACACCATCGCTTCCGGCCCGTAGGTGTTTTTGATCTCAAGCATCTTGCTCGCGGTCAAGTCCAGTGCTTCTTCCCACGTCGCTTTGCGGAAGCGGCCTTCGCCGCGCTTACCTGTTCGGATGAGCGGTGTCAAAACACGGTCAGGATCATAAGTATTCATTAATCCCGATTGACCACGCACACAGAGATGACCTCGTGAATGAGGATGGTCAGGATTGCCGTCCAACTTAACGACGCGTCCGTTCCTGACTTTAGCGATCAAACCGCAGCGCCACACGCACATTTCACACATGCTGGGGATAAATCCATCACCAGATGGACTTAGTAATCCGGCGTCTTGCGCCGCCTGTGCCACCATTGGCGGGATCAATTGTCCGACAGCAAAGGCTCCGGCTGTGGTCGCACTCATTTTGAGAAAGTCACGTCTCGTTAAATCAATTGTCATTACAGCCTCCAGTCGGCACTGCACACTTTAAAATATTTCTATCCCTTAATTACGGACTACATCCTGTTCTTGCGCTGTAAACCTGCGCGATCAATCAGATAAAACAGGAACATAGAAAGCAGTGCGAAAAAGACGACGGTCAAAAAAGGACTGAGGTTCCAAAGGTCGGGGATGACGACATTCCCGATATTGGCAAGTTTTGAAATAGCCGGGAATACATATTGGTAAGTAAGGCCATAGATTCCAGCGCCAACGAGGAAACCCAGCAGCCCGGGAATCAGATAGTCAAGTTTGCCTTCGCCGCTGCCTGCTGCACAGGTACCGGGGCAGTAACCGCTGAGCGCCATGCCAACACCGAATATCAACCCACCAACAATATTGCCGACCACATATGTAGCCGGAACGTTCGGAAAGGTGATCAAACCCAAACCTCGTAAGAGATACAACCCGCTCATCGAAACGATCAACGCGGTCATCATGAATTTGAGTACCGCCATGTCCGTCAGACGGAAAACATTGACGATTTTGTGGTATTTGGTTAATCCGGCTTTATTCAGCGAGAAACCGAAGAATATGCCCAATAAGATAGCAATGACATAAGTGTTCATCTTTAGTATCTCCGACGATAGATAATGAGTGCGGTGATAATGCCAGACGCGAACATTCCGGCAATAAATAGGAAGGCCGAAGGCGCAAGCAGCATCCCGCCAGAAATCGCCAAACCACTGGTGCAGCCACCGGCGATGCCAGCCGCATATTCAAGGATGATGGCGCCTATGAACGCCAGCACCCAGCGCTTCCATGTCTGCTGCCCGAAGATGCTTTTCCACTGCTCGTCATCATTGACAGCTTCCTTCTTACCCCATTTGAGTGTTCCACTGGTCGCAGCGCCAATCATGCCGCCGAAGAAAATACCAACCAGCAGCACCACGCCCCATGTAATGCCGGGTGGCATAACATATTTGAAGTAGGTGTTGTCGAATAATGTGGGGGCGACTTGCGTACCAATCAACCCCGCGATGTTCTCAAATGCACCCGATGCACCCAGTAAGCTGTTGCTGAGCCAAACGGCCAGTACACCGACCACGCCCAGCAAAATTCCCGCTACATAAGGTGACCATTCGTCCTTGCGAATATAATTGATGATGCCTTTCATGGCGTGTGTTCCTCCGTCTCGTTGTCTGAAATCAATGTGTCGATGACATTCAACACTTTGTCTGTTTTCGTAGGATTGTTCAGAATGCGCTGCAAGGTGCTGCGTGTTTGCAGTTTCAAGCGTACGAGTGCGGGCAGCATGTCCACCACATCAGTTGGATATTGCCCTTCAACCGGTGCCATCTTGGTAGTGGGTACATGCAAACGCATTTCATTGATGAGGACGAAACCACCACCACCGACGATCACCAAAATAATCAATCCAATCAAGATAACGTTGCCCCAATTGACGGGACGTTCACCCAACACGATTTCGTTATACCGCTGGACATAATCCACCATGTTCGGATCATTGATGACGACTTCGTTGTTGACATGCGCACTAACCACTGCCTGTGTCGTAGGCTGCACTTCAGCCGGTGGTTGAGTGGCTTGTACTGCGTCAATAGCAGCGGCGGGTGTAATCGCATTCGTAGGTGAAATTGGGATTGGCGTGTTATCTGTGCTTCCAAGTTTGATGTTGAGCGTGGTCGCGTAGACTTGGGCGCGTTCCATCAAATCAGCCGTATGACACTGCTGACAAGCCGCCTTCACATCCGAAAGCGGCGGAACCATTCCGCTATGGGCAGCCACCTTATCAGTTGATTGCTCATTGCCGGCGTGGCAAAAAACACAAAAATCGCCAAAGGCGTGGGATTCATGCCAACCGGTTCCATCGTTATTAACAGGTTTTTGGGCTTGAACTTCATGGCAGTTCTTGCATGACGAGGCCTGCGATCCACATTGAAGGTCGGTAGAACCGGGCTTACAGTCGGCAATTGGAGGGTGATCCAGCACCGGATACACCGGTACCGATGAGGCCAGAACGGGCTGGGATGTTAGCAGCAGCATACTCATTCCTGCCACTACCAACAAGCCACCCATCAAAAAAAGGAACGATACATTTTTTAGTCGCATATAATTCTCCTCGAAAGAGGCTCATGCGGATAAATTTACAAATCAGGCCTCTACCTTTTCGATCAGGTTAGCCCGATAAGTAATTCGGTCACGCATTAAAGATCTAAGTATGTCGAGCGCTTGAATTAAGCGTTTATCGACCAGATGATATTGGACGTTTGTCCCCTGTCGGATAGTCGTAACCAATCCACGATCTCTCAAGACCTTCAAATGGCGGGATACATTCGACTGAGTACTATTCAGCTCCGTTACCAATTCACCAACGTAAAGTGGTTTTTCATCCAGTGCATATAAAATCAAAATTCGTGTGGGATCGGCAAACGCCGAGCAGAGATCCGCTTCCATCTGTGATACTTCTTGCGCTAAGGTTTGCGAAATCACGTATTCACCCCCTTAAACTTAAGTGGTTTAGACGATATAGCCGGTTTGAGAAATGCAGTAGGATTCTGCCCATCTCAAAACAAGTTATTGAGTAAAAGAACGCTCTTAAAAGCCCACATTTTTTGTGCGACAACAACTTAATCGTCTTTATATGAATAAACGCATATACATACATTCATAGACTAACAAGTGGGGCCTTGTGACGACAGTACCCGCCGTCATGTACGCTTAGTGTAATTTGTCACAATAACAATTAGCTGGCATGAAAAACTCAAATTTGTTCTATCGAAAGCTGTAAGTGATGGAGTAAACAGGGGATTCAGATTGCGGGAAAGTGAAAATAAATTGGCATATCCCTTACGGAAAATATCGGGAGGACGTTCATGCCATCCATAGGCATTAGAATATTCAAACTGCTCTAAGTTTCTACGATTGATTCTCCTTTTGACACGGCATTATAAATGCCCACTAGAAATCTTAGTGCCCAAATGCTTGGTCGAATCCAGCTCAGCGTTCAAAGTTCAAAACTCCCTCATTTGTAAAATGACCCCGATACCCGAGTCGAATTTTAGGAATTTTTCTATGCCTGCTCTCCTTTTCGTCGAAGATGATGCCACGATTGCTATGGGGTGGAATACTCGCTCCCACACCGAAGATCGACAGTTAGTCATTCGCATTACATTCCTGTCATTCGCCACACTCCTATTGGCCACCGCTGCCTAACGGAATCCTACTCGCACCATTGATGGCTTGGTCAATGCAATAGAGGATATACTCTCTTTCAAAATGCAGCAGCCGAATCACCTGAAAAGGATAGGATTACGCTGCGCCTGATTGGAGGAGAAAAGGATGTTAATCAAAACGTAGTAGGTATGTGTGCTTACTGGCAGAGACTTGGCTTTTCGTTTCGGGTCGGATAGTGCCGAAATAGGATGCCCGTGTATGTTATCGTCTGATCACAGCGAAAACCTACCCATAAAAATGCCCGAAAAATCATATACTTTAAATCCCATATCCCAAAACATCATAGAAGTTTTAATAACGAAGGCACCCTAACAATGACATATGAAGCAGCATTTGAGAGTATCAAACAACATCAAGTTCCCGAATGGTTTCACGATGCCAAACTGGGCATCTTCATTCACTGGGGATTGTACTCGGTTCCCGGATGGGCTCCTGAAGGCGCAGATATTGATAAGCAGGTCGCGGAAAAAGGCTGGGAAACCATGTTTGCCAATAATCCCTATTCAGAATGGTATCTGAACACACTTCGGCTTGGCGACACACCGACTCGCCGACATCATATCGCCACTTATGGCGAAAATTTCTCTTACGATGATTTCGCGCCGATGTTTAATCAAGCTGTTGAAAAATGGAATCCCGACGAATGGGCGGAGTTATTTCAAAAGGTTGGCGCGCGATACGCTGTCTTGACGACCAAGCACCACGATGGTTTTTTGCTGTGGCCGAGCGAACGCACCAGTCCCCACAAGTCCGGTCGCTTTTCGACCACGCGGGATTTAGTCGGTGAACTGACCGACTCGATCCGGAAACACAACATGAAAATGGGCTTATACTATTCCGGTGGATTAGATTGGTCATTTGAGCAAAAACCAATTCGCACATTGACCGATGTGCATGGCACGATTGTTCAAACGCCCGAATTTGTCGACTATGCTCAGGGACACTTTTTTGAACTAATTGACCGTTACGCCCCATCCATCCTCTGGAATGACATCGGTTATCCTGCGTCAGCCAATGTACCCGAACTGTTTGCCTATTACTACAATACAGTGTCAGATGGTGTTGTCGATGACCGCTGGAGTCAAGAACCGCCGCATGTCCCTGAAGGAGTACATGAATTTATTCCGCCGCCGCCCGCGCCGCATTCTGATTTCACCACACCCGAATATACCTCCTATCAAGACATCGTCGAGAAAAAGTGGGAAGCCACGCGCGGCATTGGACATTCTTTCGGTTACAACCAGAATGAAGGCCCGAACGACTATCTTTCAGTCGAGGAATTGGTTCGCAGCTTTGTGGATATTGTCAGCAAGAACGGTAACCTGCTGCTGGACGTCGGCCCGATGGCTGATGGAACCATCCCTCCACTGCAAAAGGAACGCTTGCTGGGTTTAGGTGCTTGGCTGGATGTCAACGGCGAAGCGATCTTTGGAACACGTCCTTGGGTCACTGCCAATGGAACATCCACCGAGAATATTCCCATACGTTTTACCCAAAAAGCTGGCTCACTCTATGCTATCCTGCTCGGAACACCTGCAAGTGGACAAATTACTTTAGACAAGCTGCAATCTGCTGACGGCACAACCATTACATTATGCGGCAGTTCGTCAAACTTAAGCTGGAAACAGAATGAATCCGGCTTGCAGGTTTCGCTGCCTGCGCTTACGGACGCTCCAGCATACACGCTCAAAATTACACCCATGCCGCAGCTAATGAAGTAGTGACATGAAATCACCGTAGTGGCGCTGCTAGGTCTTGATACTAATGTTGAGGACGCGCTGCGTGGTGATGGGGTGACGGCGGGCATCCGGGTGCTAGGATATGGTAATAGTCATTATGGAATCACGTGGAAACCGAAGCACCTTATCGTGGCGTATTTTAGTGTGGATGAATTCTTAGAAGTCGTTGCCGAAGCATTAACGGATGATACATGAAGGCCGTGAAGTGAGGAGAACGTGAGGAATTGTGACTGCCTACCCTAAAGTGCAGGCCATTTTGTTCGACACGGCTTGTAATCCGATGTATGCTGTGGGAAGAATGCAATTGAACCGCCACGACGCAGAGAACGCCAAGATTATACGAGGAGCGTTGTTATAGGGCTTCGCCCAAAACAGCGCAAAATCACAAGAGAGTTAGTACGGATAGAGCCTCCCAGACAATCCACATGCCAGTTCATTAAGGATAGGAGTATTTACATCCATGTTTAAGGACTATACACAGATCACACAGGCATTGAGTGGGCAGCAGTATATTTCGACAGATGAAATTTCGACGGTCATGTTTTTGGCCGATAAGCTGGAGAAGCCGATTTTGACGGAAGGGCCAGCGGGTGTAGGTAAAACAGAATTGGCGAAGGCATGGGCCAACGCGAACGGACGCAAGTTGATCCGGTTGCAGTGTTACGAGGGTTTGGACGAGAGCAAGGCGCTTTACGAGTGGGAATATGCCAAGCAGATGTTGTATACGCAGCTTCTGCGGGACAAGTTGAGCGAGGTTCTGGCAAGCGCGAACAGTTTGGGCGAGGCGGCTGACCGCTTGGGGCGAGAGGAAAACGTGTTCTTTTCGCAGCGGTTTTTGTTGGCGCGGCCTTTGCTGCAAGCGATTACATCTACAGAACCGGTAGTGCTGTTGATCGACGAAATTGACCGGGCAGACGCAGAATTCGAGGCGTTTTTGCTGGAAATTTTGAGCGACTTTCAAGTTTCAGTGCCAGAATTGGGGACGATCACGGCGACGCATAAGCCAACCGTGATTTTGACGAGCAACAACACGCGTGAACTTTCCGAGGCGTTGAAGCGGCGCTGTTTGTATCTGTTCATTGATTATCCAAGCCACGACTCGGAACTGCGAATCGTCAAGATGCGCGTGCCGGAGTTGAGCGCCAAGTTAGCCGCGCAGGCGGTTGAGGTGGTGCAGCAGCTTCGGCAGATGGACTTGAAGAAGAATCCAAGTGTATCCGAGACAATTGATTGGGCGAAGTCGCTGGTGATGTTGAACGCGGATGGTCTTGACCGGCAGACGTTGGAAAATACGCTGACGGTTTTGTTGAAGCATGAGAGCGATGTGCAGAAAGCCAAGCGGGCGTTGGGTGCTGGGGGAGGTGGGCATCCGTTGAGCCGTCGCGGTGGGGATGAACGACGGGATGATCCGCGCGGGGGTGGTCGGCGCGGGTGGCCTAATTAAGCAGTACTGAGTGCTGAGTACTGAGGGAAAGGCCGAAAAGAATTTTTACCACCGAGACGCGGAGAACGCCAAGATCAAGGCGGAGAGTTGAATGAAGTAAAGAAAAGCCGGATTAGAAATCGTCCGGCTTTTTGTTGGACATTAAGATCTCCTGACGATTGCCCGATGCTTCCCGCCAAGTGCTTTTCAATGGTTTTTGAAGCCGTTATGATGAAGAAGGTACTGGTATTGCAAATAGATTTTATGAATCGGTGGTGTGAAAGTGAAACTTGTCGTATGTGTATTTTGTGCTGTTTTGATACTCAGTCGGAGTTTTGTGAGTATTAGTCAGACTGAAATACACTCCTCTACAGAGAAGCAATTAATTCCCGGCCTATTAAATCGCGGAGATGTTCTAATTTTTATGCCCGACGGCGTATGGTCTTATAGCACATGGAAAGTAGATTTAGAGACTGGTGAACGAAATTTATTTTATCGGGATACATCGGAAGCAGCATTTCGCAGTTCGTCTATTGATCGCAATCGACAGGTTATGTTTGCGATTGAAGTTCCTCCCGATAAAATCTCGTCGGAGTATTTGGGCATTTTTGATCTAATACAAATCGACTTGGTAACAGGAAAACGCACTTTACTCTGGCAGAAAGAAAACTTGATTGCAATCACCGCTTTTCCGCCCAATTCTGATTATCTACTGTTAACGTACTTTCCTCATGTCGAAAAGTATTTTGGGGGTCTGCAAGCAAAGACATGTTTATTTAGCCTGATCGATCATACCTGTACTGAACTTGAACAGAAAGCTGCCGCAAATTTGGGTAATGATAACACAATGTATTGGGTAAACGAAAAAACATTTCTCAGATTTTACGAGACTGAACCTTTTCTTGTAGTGCAAGCTAACTTGGACAACAATGAGTCACAGACTGTATTAGATGATTGGGTCGTTTATTCGTTTGCTGCCATACCCAACACACGAGATTTGTTGTTAGTGGCACAACCTAAAGACGATCCTACAGCCGCAGAGAAAGAAGTTGGATTTTACCGCCTAAATGTGGACACCCTTATCCTGTCTGAAAAAATCCATCCCGCCTCTATACTTGATGGTACACAAATACAATTTTCTTCAGACGGGAAGTATCTTCTATTTCAATGGCAATACAGTAATCACCCTAAACTGCAAGTCATCAATTATGAAGATTGGGATACCGTGTTTGACATGCAAGAACCCTTAGCTATGAGAGGATTACCGGCAACTCTGCGATGGTTGACTGATGAGGATATTCTTATTGGGCAGGTTTTTTATACAGCAAATCGCACATCCTCGTTTGTGCGTGTAGACCCTATATCTGGTGATATTAAGACATTGTTCATGACCGATGACCGTTTTTATTTCACGGTTATTCAGTAAGGCCAAGTCAATAGGTGAGGGCTTGCTGATGGCAAGCCCGTACAATTCGGTTGGATTTAGAGATCGGTAGGTGATGGGGATTCGATGGATGGGTTGGTGGTAGATAGGCTGATGCGGGCGGCGGCGAAAGCGGATTGAATATCGGTAGCGGTGGTGGCGGCGAGTAAGTGTGCCGAGAGTTCAAAGGCGATTTCTGACGGGAGATGGCGGACTTCGAAGGCGCGGCTTTGCGCTTTGCCCAAGCGCTTGAGGGCGAAACGCTCCCATTGATCCAGTTCTTTGGCGGCGGCTTCGGGGTCAGATTCGTTAGCCAGTAACGTATCGGTCAATGGCACGGGTTCGAATTTGGAGGACTGCGCGGGTGGCAGTGTATCGGTGGCTGGAGGCGCGGCTTCAGTGGTGGGCTGAGGTCCGTCTGTCAACTGTTTTTGTGCGCCGACCGGCATCTGTCCCCAGAGGGTAGCGGGTAAGCGGTAATAACGCTCACGGATTTCGTTGATGCTCATGACCGGATAAGCGGTTTTGATTTCATCCAAACGGGCTTGGACATCGGTCGGGCGGATGTCGTCAAACTCGGCGACGTAATTCCCCGGCCAGAACGGCAGCAAGTCCTGCGTGATTTTCTGGCTGAGGCGGACGAGCTTCGGCCACAGAGTACGCTCGATGAACAGGCGCTCGGCGACTTTGGCGTTGGCTTCAGTGGCGTTCTCGCTGACCATGCCGACCGGTACACCGAAGATGTTCAGGATTTCGTCGCGATGTGCTCTGCGGCCTTGAAGGAAATCCAATTCGTTGTGGTTGAGACCAATGTTTTGCCACTCGATTGAGCCGCCGCGTAGGAAAGCTGTGCGACGCTGCGGGCCGCCGTAACTCTGGCGCCATTCGCGTTTGACGCGCTCGTAGTCGGCATCGTTGACCTTTTCCTTGATGTTGACGATGCCTGCCGGAACGCCGCTGTCCTGCCCGAAGGTATTGCGATTCCATTCTGCCATGGCGTGGTCACTGGTGACGGCGAGGCGGGCGGCCTCTAAAGCGGAGAGTCCATAATAATCGTTATTGGGATGCCAGCGCTTGAAGTGGATGACTTCGACCGGCATCAAGGGAATGCGCTGCCCATCCAACTCGTAGACATAACCTTTGACGTAATCGACCGGATCAGGCACGATGCTAACCCGATCAGGGCGCAGAGGCCAGATTTCGGTGGGCGTGCCGGAACCATCACCGCCCAAGAACCAATAGGCATCGCCAGTGAGTTCCAACATGCCGAGCGTTTGCTCCATTAACTCGAAGCGGCTCATGTAAGGGTTGGGTGCATCGAGCAGGGATTCGAGGGGATGATGAACCTCACCCCCTAGCCCTCTCTCGGCAAGCAGAGAGGCAAACTCTGACGAGAGGCGAGGGTGAACGCGCAGCGGGACGAGGGCGGCAGCTTCGGCGATGCGGCTGACGGCGATATAAACCCAAGGCGACTGCTGATAGAGCCGTGCTTGGGCTTCAGCTTCTGCCAAGTTGGGCCAATTCATGGTGTTACGGGTGGCAACGGCGGCGATATGCGGTGCAGGTCGCAATCCGTTCCGGCGTGGGAAAACGGTGGATAACCAGTTGAACATTGTGGACTCCTTCTGTAGCCGTTGGATTGATGTATTTGGGCGCACAGCCGTGTGCCCCTACGGAACATCATTTTGAATGACGGCTCTACAAGAACAGATGTTCAACATTATACAGCACATACGTTCTGAATGGGTTACCAAAATGTAACTCTTTCGCAACCAATTTACCAACGATTTTGAGGGAGAAAAATTGTTAAAACTGTCGATAAACGGTATGAAAATAGGGTGGTGGCCCTATGGAGAGTTGATAAAGAGAGGGACGAGAGATAAGAGTTCATAAACAGACCAGAGATGGCCGGTCAAACCAGCGACCATAGCAGGGGAACGGGGTGTCCAACGATGACCGGGGAT
>WGMX01000071.1 GCA_016124855.1 Anaerolineaceae bacterium
ATCGTCAATCCACACATATAATGTGGTCATAAAGGTATCCAAATCCATTTTTCACTCCTTTGTCTGCTAACTCAGGAGTCTAACCTGCTTTGGTTACCTTTTCCTTTTTTCAACTACGGACAAGCCTTATATCGCGTCCCTGCTTTTCGATGAAGCACTAATTGTCTGTCGTTGTTCAAAACGATGTTTTGTAGGGACAGCATAATGGCCTTTAACTTTTTAATACGGAGTACCCGGCGTAGGGGAGCACCAATGTGTGCTCCCGTCTTGCTCCCTTGCCCTGTTACTACGGGGAAAGGGCTGGGGTTAGGGGTATGATTTTTTCCCCGTTCCAATTTGAAAAACGTCATTATGCCGTCCAAGAACTCCGGAATATTCAGACAAGGTCTAAAAATCATCCTTAATCGACAAAGCGGTATTTAAACAGCGTCCACAGCGCAATTGGCCCATCCGTCCACTGAAGTTTTTTGCCTTCGTCCCACTCACGTCCATTATATGAAATAGGTACTTCATAAATACGGATGCCTTTTTTGAGGACCTTAGCGGTAATTTCAGGTTCAAATTCAAAACGCCGTGACCGAATCTGCATGTCCTGCACCACTTCGGCGCGGAAAACTTTATAACAGGTTTCCATGTCGCTGAGGATGGCATTGTAAAGAATGTTGGTCGTCAGTGTTAATACACGGTTGGCAACCATATTCCAGAAGTTCATCGCCTTACGCGGGCCACCAAGAAAACGTGAGCCGTAAACCACTGTTGCAATCCCCTCTTCAATCGGTTTGAGGAGTACCGGATATTCCCGCGGATCATATTCAAAGTCCGCATCTTGAATCAAAAATATGTCGCAGGTTGCGGCAGCAAATCCGGTCACAATTGCCGCACCTTTGCCTTGATTACGGTCATGATAGATGATGCGTACATTTGGACGCTTCTCGCCCTCAATACGCTTCAAAATGTCCCGTGTGCCATCGGTTGAGCCATCATCCACAATAACAATTTCGTTCGCGATACCCACATCTTCCACACGGCCTAACACTTCTTCAATCGTTTCTGCTTCGTTATAGCAGGGGATAACGACACTCAAAGTCAGGTTTGGATTCACAGTGCGGCTGGCATGTGGCTCATGCAGCGTATGCATATTGGTCATTCCCTCGGTAAACACATTAACAAGTTGCGTTATCATTCTACACTATCCAACAAGGGGTAATAGATAATACCCGCGCCCTCACAGGAAACCTTACCCCCAACGTCCAATAATCTTGCTATTCTCTCCATCTGCTCTGAACGTTGTCCTACCTAACCGCCGAATGCTCCCTTTCCCCGTAGTAACAGGGCACAGGTTGGGGTTAGGGATACAGCGTTGTATTTCGTCTTTGGGTCTGATGTCACTTCATAGGGGCGTTGTGGTTCAACTGTTTTTCATTCAGAACTCCGCACGTATAGAGTGACTCCTGCGATTGCCCTACGAAATATACTGAAGTCCTCTGCGCGGAAAGCGGAATATGGTTATACTAAGAACATATTGGTTGAGTTACAAAACAGATAGAGCATCTGTTGACGCGTGGGAGGGTGATAAATGAATAAAAGACGAGCAGCCGTTTTTAGCTTAATTGTGATGTTAGTCGTGCTGATCTTCAGTTCAGCCGCCAGTTTAATTCAGGCGCAGGACTTCGGCACCAATTGGACGGGTACGTTTTTCCCTAGCAATAACTTAACCGGCACAGGTGTCCCTGTCAGTAACATTCAGGGTTTAAACTTCAACTGGGGTACAGGTGTTCCGGTGATAAACGGCGTAGCCGTGCCGGGTATGCCAGCCGATAACTTCTCGGCGCGCTTTACCTCAGTCCAGAACTTCGTCGCCGGAACCTATACCTTCACGGCGGCTTCGGACGACGGTATGCGTGTCTATATAGATGGCGCGCTGCTCCTAGATAAATTCTTCGGGCGGCAGCTCACTTCAGATACCTTTACCTCAACCCTAACCGCCGGCCCTCATACCCTGACAGTTGAGTATTTTGAAGGTGTTGATCAAGCCATTTTACAATTCCAATGGGGTTTAAGCGGTGGAGTCGTCACAGCTGGCCCATCACCAACAGTCGGCCCGACTGCCACACCCGCGCCCACTGGCCTACCCGCCATTCCGAGCGGGGCATTGACGGCGACCGTCATCCGTGCGCCCGTGCTGAACGTCCGTGCGGGGCCATCAGCATTTGCAGATCGTCTGGGCAGCGTACTTCGTGGTCAGACCTATGCTGTGGTTGGGCGCGATGAACATGCCCGCTGGTTCTTGCTCCAACTCAGCGGCAAACAAGCGTGGGCGTTAGGCTACTATCTGTACTTCAACACCAACGAGTTTAATGCTCCGGTAGTCAGCGACTTTGTATTAGGTGGCAATCCGGCAGCAGCCTCCGGTGTCGTCGCTCAATCCGTTGGGACGCTCAAGCTGCGGGCAGCGCCCGACGTTCGCTCGGCGCAAATCGGGCGTGTCACATGGGGCGGAGCAGTGGCAGTCATTGGACGTACACGTTTAAGCGACTGGTATCAGGTCATCTGGAAGGGAACAACCGGATGGGTCGCGGCAGCATGGGTGCGCGTGGTCGAAGGCGATATTAACACCATACCCATTGTCCAATAAACCGTTTGACCAATAATCAAGGTTGAACAGCAGCGCGGGTATTCGGGTGAATGCCCGCGCTGTTTTTATTCACCTTGCACCAGAAATAGGCCGAAGTGTCCTCGCCCAAACGATGTCATAAAATATTAAACTAACTATCGATCTTTTCTTTAACGGTCACATATTCCGCAGTTTTTGTATGCAATTCAGCAAGGTTCTCGTAACTTAAAAACTTTAATCGATCTTGAATCTCCTTGAATCCTTGATATTTTCTCTTCCTCTCAAATTCTTCTTTTCGAACTGAATTCGCTACAATATGGAACTTTATGTTGAAATCCTGTAAATCTGTAAACTTTAATAGGGAATTTTGAATATCTGTTGTGTGTTCAACTTCATACATCCTAATTGGCATAGCCATCTGTTTGTTGTTGAACCAAATGACATCTATTGTGCGCGCACGCTTTACTAACCCTTGATAAGTAAATTGTGGTATATGCGTTAAAGTTGTAATATCGCCAAGTTTTGTATTCAAATACATTCTTCCCGTATCTTGTGCTGGAACAAAGGTCAAGTATTTCTCCCAGTTCCCAATTTCAACCAATAATCCTTGATAGTATGAATGACCGTATTCATTCAGAATCTTATTATCTTTTTGTTCATCTAGCCCAATAACATCAGCGGGAATACGATTTCGAAACTCTTCCAACCCCCAAAGACCGGGACGTATTCTGAAAAACTCCTTATGAGTTTGCACTATTCGGTTAACTGACTTAAAAGGCGTTTTTGTATTCCAAATTACGTTTGGAACTTTCAATACTTCTTTATATATATGGGCTAAAGTGGAATATCCGCCGTTAGCCTTCATAACTTCTATAACTGCTTCGTGCTGTTTCACTGTTTTATTACTCCAACAAGATATAAATCATTTCTCAATTTTAATAATTTTTCTATTGCTTACCAACCGAGCATCAAAATATGGTATCTTCTGAAATAACTGCTATACTTGAATGTAGTAGATCCAAGCATAGTGCAAGAGGATTAAGAAAATGTCTGACCCTAGACAAATTGCAGATATTATTCAGAAGCGATTTCTTGATGCCGGAGGAGTAATTTATATCCCCGT
The DNA here is from genome assembly GCA_016124855.1 of Anaerolineaceae bacterium. Lineage (GTDB taxonomy): Bacteria > Chloroflexota > Anaerolineae > Aggregatilineales > Phototrophicaceae > CFX2. The sequence goes on from WGMX01000071.1 coordinate 3,738, forward strand.
CTATCCTTATAGTTATGACCTAGAGATAGATTTAATAGGTAAGCTTAAGGGTCATTGTTACTTTATTGCTTTACGAGACAACACCTTTGAAAGCATGACAAATGCTATGGTGCAACTTTATGAAGCACGTTATCGAGAAAATTTAGAAGTTTCCACTCTTATAATCGCATTACCTGATGCTATAGCCGATTCCCAATATTGGTTAAAGGATTATTTCGAGAATGATAGGGATATTAAGATTTTATGGCTTGAAGATAATGAATTGCAAGCTACCAAAGAAACACAAAAATCGCTAAAATTTTTATGGCTCCAGAAATTTGCATCAAAAAAATGATGCCATCTTACAATTACTCTAATTTAATTTGCGTTCGCTCAAATGCCTATCATCCTCTACAATCAGCAGGAATCAATTTCAATTGAGTGTAGAGGTGAAGCACAATGCCAACCGAAATACCCCTCGAATCCATATATGCTCTCGTCAATGGTTATCACGGCAAACCGGGTGATATCCTCGGCCCACATGAAGATGACGCCGGCAAAACCATCATCCGCACCATGCGCCCGAATGCCGCCAGCCTCTCGCTCGTAAAAACCGAAAGCGGGGAAAAATTCGGTATGACCCGTACCCGCGAGGAAGGCTTATTTGAAGTCACGGTCAAGGGCAAATGGCCTGCTGGCAGCTATCACTTCGAAGCCACCACCTTTAACGGGCATGAAGAAACCTTTGGCGATCCGTACAGCTTTCCCTCTCAGTTAACCGAATATGATGTCTACCTGCTCCGCGAAGGCAAACATCTCTACAGCTACGAAAAATTCGGCGCCCATATTATGACCATAGAAGGAGTCAGCGGCGTAAACTTCACCGTCTGGGCACCGAACGCACTGCGAGTCAGTGTGACCGGCGACTTTAACTATTGGGATGCCCGTATTCACCCTATGCAGCCCGTGAATGACAGTGGAATCTGGGAATTATTTATCCCCGGCATCGGTGAAGGCGCGATCTACCGTTATCACATCAAGAGCCGCTTCAACAACTTCCAAATCGAGAAGTCTGATCCCTACGCCTTCTACAGCGAAGTTCGTCCCCTGAACGCCTCGGTAGTGGCCGAGATCAACGGCTATGATTGGCAGGACGCTGATTGGTTGGAACGGCGCGCCAAACGTGACCCGCTCAATTCACCGATGTCTATTTATGAAGTGCACCCCGGCTCGTGGCGGCGCAAAGACAAGAACCGCTTCATGACCTATCGTGAAATGGCCGATGAATTGGTCGCCTACGTCAAAGATATGGGTTTCACCCACGTTGAATTGATGGCAATAGCCGAACATCCGCTGGATGCCTCGTGGGGATATGGTGTTACAGGCTATTACGCGCCCACCAGCCGCTTCGGTACACCCAAAGACTTCATGTACTTCGTGGATACCTGCCACCAGAATGACATCGGCGTGATTCTCGATTGGGTTCCGGCGCACTTTCCCAAAGATGGTCACGGCCTGAACTACTTTGACGGCACGCACCTCTACGAACACGAACACCCTGTTCAGCGCGAACATCCCGATTGGGGTACGCTCATCTTCAATTATGGACGCAACGAAGTTCGCAACTTCCTTCTCAGCAGCGCCTTATTCTGGCTGAAGCAGTATCACTGCGATGGGCTGCGCGTGGATGCCGTCACCAGCATGGTACGGCTCGATTTTTCCCGCGAACATCTGGAATGGATTCCCAACAAATACGGTGGGCCAGAAAACTTGGAAGCGGTCGAGTTTATCCGCGAGTTCAATACCATCATTCCAGTAGAATGCCCCGGTGCGGTAACGATTGCCGAGGAAAGTACATCGTGGGCCAATGTTTCACGTCCGGTTTATGTCGGCGGCTTGGGCTTCACCTTCAAATGGGACATGGGTTGGATGCACGACACGTTGGATTACATCAAACTCGACCCCATTTACCGCCGTTATAACCACACCAAAATCACCTTCAGCATGTTCTACGCCTTTAATGAGAACTTCGTACTCGCCCTTTCGCATGATGAGGTGGTGCATCTCAAAGGTTCGTTGATGACCAAAGCCTCCGGCGATTGGTGGAAGAAGTTCGCCACGCTGCGCCTGCTGTTCGGCTATCAATACACCCACAGCGGCAAGAAGCTGAATTTCATGGGACAGGAATGGGGACAGTGGCGCGAATGGGATGAAAAACGGGGTCTGGATTGGGAACTGCTCGAACTGCCGACGCATCAGGGAATGCTCAAGTGGATGCGCGACTTAAACCATTTCTACAAGGATCAACCTGCCCTCTATGAACGTGATCTTGATTGGTCAGGCTTCCAGTGGATTCAAGCCAATGATGCCGACAACAGCAGTTTCAGTTACATGCGTTTTGCCAAAGACAAAACCGACTTTCTCGTCGTAGTCATGAACTTTACGCCTGTACCACGCCAAAACTATCGCATTGGTGTGCCAGAAGCAGGCTTCTACAAAGAACTGCTCAACAGCGATTCATCGGTTTATGGCGGCGCGAATATGGGTAATGATGGTGGCGTTCAAAGCAAACCTGAACCATGGGGCGAATGGAAGCACAGTCTCGATGTGACCATTCCGCCGCTGGGAATCGTCATATTAAAAGTGGAATTGCCGACCAAACAGACGTCAACGACCTAAACCAATCAATCGACTGAAAAATCAAAACAACTTTCTATTTTTCGCGTAGGGAAGGTTCTAAGAGCCTTCCTTTTCCCCATCCACGCCATAATTTCAAAACTATTTTTAGAGAACAGAAATGACTATCGATTTTTCGGCCTTGAACGGACATCAAGATATGCTCTCGCCGGGAAATCCGGATGTCGCGCGTCTGCGGGCGGAGGCGGTTCAACTCCTGACGCAAATTGATGAACAAGAACAACTGCATACCCAAAAAGTTATCCCACTGCCCGCTGGCATGTGGAACGCGCTTTATCGCTTGGAACCGGCGGGTGTAGTCGCTAAATTATCCCCAATGGAAAATGACTTTGAGGTGAACTTTTTACGCCAAGCAGCAGCCCTCAATATTCCTGCGCCCAAGGTTTTCGCCGCAGGTCACTTGGAGCATCCAGCACTTCCAAATGCCACTTACTTCTTGATGAGTTATATCCCAAACAGCCTCAATGGTTGGGGCGCGGTTCATAATGAAATGAGTCCTGACACCATCCAACAGCTTGGCCACGATCTTGGTCATGCGCTGGCAAAACTGCATACCGTTCATCTCGGTTATGTCACGCGCTTCAGCACCCGGGTCGAAACGTGGCAAACAACCTTGACTGATGGCTTTAGTCCTGATTGGGATAACATCGCGCCCAACGCCCTCTTTGATGACAAACTGCTGCCCATCTTCAAACGCCTTCTGCATAAAACCGGATATTTCGCGTTTCGTGATGGCTCACTTATCCATGGCGATCTGGTTTTGACGAATGCGCTGGTGGATGCGAACACTCACAAGTTGACCGCCATCTTAGACCCCGCTGGATACGCCGGAATGCCCATGTTCGATCTGGGTTACGCAGCCGTGCCGTGGGATCATGGCTTCGACTTTTCCAACGCGATGGTCGAAAGTTACAAACAGAATTCAGTGCAATTTGATTCGGCATTATTCTATGCCTCGGTTTTGGTGACTGCTTATCGGCATGAGCGCTTTCACACATCAGCCGTTCACGAGTCGATCTTCCGTGACATTCTCCCCAAACTCGACGTTTAACGATGTGATTTACTCCCCTCTGCCATGAAATGGAGAGAGGTCGGGGGTGAGGATTTCTAATCAAAAACAGGCGGCTCGTCACGATGCGAATCGCCTGTTTGCTGTTCAATTTTGAGGAACCGTCTTACGCCGACGGTTGTTCAGCTTCTGTGGGCTTAACCTTTTGCTCACGGGGCATATCCGGCTGCGCTTCGATGACCGCCGCGCCGGGACGGTGACGGTATAGGAAGTAAACCAGCGCGCCGACGCCGACGAACAAGCTAACCCCTTGCCACAGGTTGATGCCGCCGATGACCGATACTTCCACACGGATGAATTCCAGCAGGAAGCGAATGACCGCATATTGGATGACATAGAACAGGAAGATGTCGCCGGGGAACAGCCGCTTGCGGTTACGTTGAAACAGGTTGAGGAGAATGATAAAAGCCAGCACACTCCACAACGATTCGTACAGGAATAACGGATGGAAGAACGTGGTCGCCACCGGATAATTCACTGTGCTGCCATAAGGTGCGACACGATGAGCCGAGTCGATAGGAATACCCCACGGCAGGTTGGTCACACCGCCGTACAATTCTTGGTTGATGAAGTTCGCCCAACGACCAATCGCCTGACCCAACGGCAGTGCAACCGCCGCAATATCCAACCACGGGCCGAGCGCCAGCTTATTGCGCTTGATGTAAATGTAGGCGCCGAGGAAGCCGCCGATCACCGCGCCGAATATGTTCAAGCCGCCGCTCCAAATCGCCAGCGGGCCTTGCTGCAAGTTGGTGATGTTCTGCAAGAACCAGCTCGCGTCGCGGCACACATCGGTGGTCACAGCCGTCGCGCAGCCAGCCGTCAAGGAAACGGGCGGGAACAACACGAAAAACAAACGGGCAAAGATAATGCCGGGGATAATCGCCCATGTCAGCGCGCCCCAAACATGTTCGGGGTCACGCCCGTCACGCTTCGCCAAACGGGCAGCGACCCATGCCGCCACCAGCATTGCCAATACAATAATCAACCCGTAATAACGGATTTGGATTGAGCCTATACGAATTCCCTCTTCCGGAGTCATGTTCAGATACCCTCTCTAAGTATTTCTATAAACGTACCAGATACGTTGGAGCGCCGTAAAGTTCGCCCCAATCGCCAGCACCCACAAGCCTAATATTGTCAACTGCGGAACCAGCAGCACGGCGATGATAATAATCACCCGCACAAACCGGTCTAACAATCCGACCTTGACCGAAAGCCCTGCTTCACCAGCCCGCGCCCGCACATAACTTACAACGAAGCCGCCTGTTAAAGCCGCGAGGCACAGCAGCATATAGTCGAACTGCCCTAGCAACGCAAAATGATAACTCAATCCCCCAAAAATGAAAGCGTCGGCGTAACGGTCTAATGTGGAGTCGAGCACGCCGCCAAAGTTGCCTTTGCGTCCCATCGCCCGCGCCACCGCCCCATCCAGCGCGTCCAACGGCAAACCCAGCACCAGCACGATCCCGCCCAGTTGGAACTGCCCTTGTGCGATGATGACCGAAGCAATCGCCACGATCACCAGACCCAGCAGCGTAATCATATCCGGGTGAACACCCAAGCGGTGCAAGGTACGACCCAATTCGCCCATGCGGTCGCGAATAACGGAACGTACCCACTCGGTGAAAATAAAATCTTGCGTTTGCATGAAGCCTCCGGCACAGGATTATAAATCCGCAGCTATCGGAAAGGAACTGCCGAGTAGGGGTTTGCCCTTGCCAACTCCGGTTACCCGACCCAATTTGCCCACTTGCTTGACAAATCCCAGAAAACTAACTATATTAGTTTTTATACGAAGTAAATTAGTTAAAAGGTCGCAAGCACATGATCAGCACCATTAATCAACCTAACACCCAACAGGCCGTAAAGGTACAAACAATGTCGATGCCCAACGTTTTACTGCGCTTAGAAGGCTTAACAGTGTTTATCGCTGCCATCGTCGCATATGCGCATCAAGGCGGCAGCATTTGGTTATTCTTGGCGCTGATCCTCGTGCCTGATCTGAGTGCATTGGGTTATCTTGCCAATGTGCGCGTCGGCAGCATAACCTATAATCTCATTCATTTCTACGTGTGGCCTATTGTATTGGCAGGAGCGGCCTTCGCTTTCAATCAACCAACTTTATTGCTCATTGCACTCATCTGGTTCGCCCACATTGGTGCTGACCGTGCTTTGGGTTTCGGCCTCAAATACCCCACCGAATTCAAAGACACCCACATGCAGCGTGTTTAACCTTTATTGCGGTTCGTTTAGTTATGGCGGCAGTGGCGGCGGCATTGACATTGGCAGTGTGGTAAATGTTGCAGTTGATGCTGTTGTTACGACGATTTTGAACGGCGGGATTGAGAGAGCAATCTGCCGAGTGTTTGGAAAATTCTGCAAATTCGTCAGATTCAGAAGTGAAGTTTTCAGTTTTATAGTCTCCAGCTATTAGTCTTCAGTTGAATACAGGTTTTTAGGGGTTTTGGCGGAAGTATCGTCAATATTTGGCAATATTGACGACATTACAGCGGATGGCTCGGCTAAAGTTGCGACAATTTTAAAAACGCACGTCCGACGCCAAGATTGCCAATCAGTACCCCTAACCCCGACCCTTCCGCCCGTAGTAACAGGGGAAGGGGAGCAATACAAAGGCAAATTTGGCAGCAATTTCGGCAATGGCAAAGGTGAGTTTTATGCCAGATTTGCCATTATTTTTTAAGATGCGCGGTCAGGATAAATCCTGCCCCTACAACACAGTGTAAGGGATTTGAGAAGCAAACGGGTTACTTTTTGGAAGAACATTTTGTAACTGTTTCGGGGCGTTGGCGCAAACGATTTTGAGAGAGAAATAAAGTTCGGTGAGTTTGGTGATGGTTAGTGAATGGTTTGTCGGGTTAACCAAAAATAAACCTAGTTCATAGTACCGAGTTGCGAGTACCAAGTGCTGAGTGAAATGCAATATCACTATTATGGTTTATCTCGATGTCGTCAAATGGTTTAATCATCAGAGCGCCAGCCGATAACAGAACCAGCGTGATAGGCAACAACATAACGCGCCCAACGGTCAAGATCGAAGATTTGGACTTTGTGCTTGGAGTCAAACCTGTCAATGAGAGCGAACTGATGGGATGCGGGCGACCATGCAACTGTTGGTGAGCGCGTTGGGATGCAAGTGTCAATCACTCGTTTTTCGGTCATATCTGCAAGATAGAGGTGATCGGAAGCAAACAAGAGATATTGGTTATCTGGTGACCAGCCTCTTTGCAAACGAATTGAATGATTTAAAGAAAAGCTGAATATGTGATCTACTAGTTTCCCTTGAAGATCAAACGTAACGAGGTCTTTATCTTCTCTGCCATTCAAGCCGTTTGTGATACCTACAAAGCGAGTCGAGTTTGAATTCCAAGCAGCATCATTTAACAATGGCAGTTCAATTTCTTGCCCATCATTGTTCAGCGTCCAAGTAGATGCATTCCAATACAAAACTTTTCTCTCATCTGGTGACAGGGTAAATAGCGATTGAGAAGGCGACACTTCGCCCTGCCATGACTCTACTTCTCCTGTAAATGGGTTAATAACAAACCACACCTCCCATGAGCCATCGCCACCGCCTTTTGAATATAAGAGGTGTTGATTATCAAGCCAATATAATCCATGACCATCGAGTCTGTGCAGTGCACTGAAGGTATTTTGCCAGTCGACTGTATATTTTTCTTCAGTTAGTGTGTTGTAAACGACTATTGCATTCGTTTTCCAACTTGCGGCCAAAAAATTATAACTATCCGTGCGAATTCCAATGACTGTCGCGTACCAATGATTATCGGGCGATAGCTGTCCATTATTTGGAATGTCATCTAAGCGGAATACTCGAATATGTGGAGTCTCCCAATCTTGGCGATAAATATGGAGTGGTCGAAACCCTTTTAATAACAATGTCCCATCGAAGTGCCAATCGTCAGGTGGTTTGGTGGCGCTGCCAACACAATGCTCAACAATCGGCCATGCATCCGGTGATGATTGGGCGTGGGTGTATCCCGTTATAAGGAGTAAGCAGCAAGTCACCCAGATGGCTATTCGTCGCATAATGCACTTGTCATTCTAAGGGAAACGCGGAAGTGGCACGCCTCTTCCCTACATAGATACTATCTAGATTAAGTATAAGCCTTATTCAACGACATTCACGATAACAATCTTCCCAATTTGTATTTGACTGGAGACTGTTAGCTGGCGACTGACGACTACTGACTAAAGACTACCGACTTCTCCATTCCAGCGTTAAACTCCCGCTGGATTTATCGCAAGGAGTTACCGGATTGAATAGTTACATTACGCTGGTCAGCAATCCAGATTTTTTAACGGGCGCGGTCGCTTTAGCCCGTTCGCTGCTGATGGTCAAAGCCCAATTTCCCCTCACCGTCCTCGCGCTGGATGGCATCGAAGGTATTGAACGACTCGAATCGCTCGACTGCCGCATCCAAATCGTGGAACCGCTGCCTGTTTCGGAGGCCTTTCGCACCCGACATTCGCGCAGTTCGCAGCACAAACTCGCGCCCTTCACCAAAGGCAACAAGCCAGATTTCCATGATCCGCTGAACAATTTTCTCAAGCTGCGCCTGTGGCAGATGACCGAGCATGAAAAAGTCGTCTTTCTGGATGCGGATACGCTGGTGGTCAAAAATATCGACCGCCTGTTTGGTTATCCCGAATTTGTCGCCGCGCCTAATCTCTACGAATCGCTGGCGGATTTTCACCGCATGAACAGCGGAGTATTCGTCGCCCAACCGAACCCGCAAACCTTCGCGGATATGCTCGCCCGCCTCGATCAACCGGATGTGTTCTGGCCGCGCACTGACCAAACTTTCTTGCAAACCTATTTCCCCGATTGGCACGGCCTGCCCTACATCTATAACACGCTGCAATATGTGTGGTTCAACCTGCCGCAGTTGTGGAATTGGGAGAGCATTCACCTGATTCACTTTCAGTATGAAAAGCCGTGGGAAGCCAATCATCCCAAACGCGAACAACTTGCCCCATTAATTGATCTCTGGAAGAACGTTTACGATCACGGCACATTACCCGTCGAACTGCCCTCGCCATTGGGACAGCAAAATGTTGCTAATTAAGATAACGGACGACATGATGATGTTTAACAAATTGGAACGGAGAAACAATCATATCCCTAACCCCAGCCCTTTTCCCGTAGTAACAGGGCAAGGGAGAAATACGGGAGCACACATAGGTGCTCCCCTACGCCGGGTACTCCGTATTAAAAAGTTAAAT
>WGMX01000001.1 GCA_016124855.1 Anaerolineaceae bacterium
ATCAAATGCTGGATTTCGCGCGTGAAAGTGCGATGGAGTCAGTGGATTACCGTATGGTGTTAGGACTTCCTCCTTGCTGCGTTCCTCAATCGGAATTTCCGCACCGGTCGCCAGATTCAGGTCGATAGTTGAGGTTGGCGCGACAGTATAGAAGGGAATGTTATTTTCCTTCGCCAGCACTGCCACTTGGTATGTCCCGATTTTGTTGGCAAAATCGCCGTTAGCGGCTACACGATCAGCCCCCACGAGACAAATCTTGATCTCCCCCTTTTGCATGTAATATCCGGCTGCGGTATCCGGCAAAATGTCATAACTAACACCGAGTTGTTCCATCTCCCACGCGCTTAGCCGCGCACCTTGTAAGCGTGGACGGGTTTCATCGAGCAGCACGTGGATTTTCTTGCCTTGCTCGAAAGCGGCCCGTACGACACCAAGAGCTGTCCCGTAATCGACCGTTGCCAAAGCGCCAGTATTACAGTGATGCAAAATAGTGTCGCCATCTTTTATCAGAGCAGCACCGTTCGCGCCCATCTTTCTGTTGATTGCCACATCTTCATCAGCAACGCGCTGAGCCTCGTTGAGCATTGCCGCGCGTAGATCATCCGCTTGTTGATAATTTCCTTTACGAGCCAGTCCCATCAAACGGTCAACACCCCACGCTAAGTTCACCGCCGTCGGACGAGCCGCTTTAAGATGGACTGCCGCCTTTCCTAGATCATCTAGTAATGCATCTACGGTGTTAGCCTTACTTTGTTTGGCTGCTAATGCCATCCCAAAGGCCGCCGATGCCCCGATTGCAGGCGCACCTCGAACCGTCATGTCGGTAATTGCTGCCGCTACTGCTTGGTAATCAAGTAATTCAACCATCTCTAATTTCCACGGAAGTGCTTTCTGGTCAATCATGCGTACCATGCCGTCATGCCATTCAACTGTTCGCATAAACTTATCCTGTAGGGGTAATGACAACCTTCAAACTAGGTAGTGATTTCGCTCACGACTTCAATGCCATTTTGCATCATGTTATACAGGAACACGAGGTGTAAAAAGTTTGCGTCATGCGGCACAATACCCAACTCATTTGCGAGTTGAACTGGTAAATCATAGGTGTCCACCGTGTTAACAGGCAGCACCACTCGCACATCTTTTAACTGATTTTGGTTCGCCCATGTTCGCATGTGCATCGCCAATTGATGCGTGCATAAGTCGGTGCAGTCGCCTACTGTAATCCATGTTTTGACCTCGGGCCGTGCCGCAACCCATTTGTCAAATCCCGGTGCTAAACTACTGTTAATTGAATTCTTCGGAAGCACATCAATTTTGTCAAAGAATGGAAGCGTTTTGAACGTGTCTACCGTTTCCGACTCCACAGTCCCTCGAATGCAGTGTGGAGCATATTGGGCAAACTCAACAGCATCCTCGACATGCGTATCTTGTGTCAACAGGATGTCACGTATACCAAAATTCCATGCCGCTTTGAACAATTCGGCAATCGGCTCCACAATCGTGTTCACACGCGGCGATGCCAGCGGCCCCACATTACAAAAACCATTTATCACATCGACTGAAATGATTCCAATCGAACGGGGATCACTATTGGCGGCTAGGCTGGCTAGATTTATAGGTTTCAGGTTAGCCTGCCAGTTTAATATCCACTCAATAAATGGCTTACTGGTTTCGATAAAGGTGTCAACTTGCATAGGAAAATCTCCCAATATGATGTTGCTCTATTTTAGATCGTCGTCCGCCACAAACAAAAAGCCCGCGAATGTTAGCGGGCTTTAAGCGCTGTAAACACGTAATTTGTTACTGGTATTGAGCCATATAACGGCTCAACACATCATATGATGGACCACCGGAGTCATAGGATTGTCCATCCAAAATGAGCGAACCGGCTTTGCCACTCGCATCGCGCACGCGAATTGCAGGTGTACCATGCACGTTGAGCTGATTTGCCAGCGCCATATCGGTATCAACCTGCGTCTGTGTTTGGGAGCAGGTTAACGCATCGTTGTAATTTACGCCCAGTTCGCTAGAGAGGTTACGAAGGGTGTTGCCGTCATAACTGCCCGCCATTGCGAGGCTATACAGGAGATCATGCGCTTTCCAGAAGGTTCCGGGTTTCTGCTCTTCCATGCAAACCAACATATTGCCAAGATATTTGGTTAATTCACCACCCGCCGTGGGCAGGATACGATATTCAAATTTGGCTTTACCGGTCTTCACGTAGGCTTCGGTAAATTTATTCATCGTCGGCAGATATTCTTGGCAGTGTGCACAGGCATAGTCAGCAAACTCAATAATCGTCACCGGCGCATTAGGGTCACCAATGACAAAGCCACCATCCGCCAATCGGCTTTGGGGCAAATCGGCATATTGGCCAACAGCCGTCGAATTACTACTGTTCAACGAAATAACGATAAATATAACGGCTGCGACAATCGCTAATCCAACGATGCCACCAATAATCATACGGTTACGGTTTGGATTAGGTGCAGCAGCTTTTGTCTGTCGCGGAATACTTTTTTCCATCATCAACCTTGCTACTTTTGCAATGTAAATGTTGCACGTTTTTAACCAATATTATGGCTCTGCACAAGTCCAAATTAGATTAACGTTCACGAAGACGATTGGTAAACGGAATGAGGGCGGGAGTACGCCGCTGGTAATCGCGGTATGCTTCGCCGTAAACAGCCACCAGTTTACGCTCTTCCAATATGGAACCTGCTATGAAATAAATTGTTGCACCAATGTTGAAAGCGAGTAGTGATTCGCTCATTGTACTCATGGGCCATATCACCATCAACGAAAAGAAATACAACGGATGTCGTACCAGACGATATAACCCGCCAAATTGAAGGGGTTCAATCGGCAGTGGCAGTGGCTGTCCTTTAAAATAAGCGGAGACCTGTGTCCAACCAACAAATTGTCCGAGTTGAATTTGCAAGAGGGATACAATCACACCAATCAGGCCGACAGCTTGAATCAATAAAAGGCCGTATCGAGCCAATCCGGTCACTTCCCAAATGGAATGTCCCGGTCGAAAAACCACCAGCCCTAAAATTGGAGTGAGTGTTACAATAGCCACTACATTGTAGCTAACGCGGTATAGACCGTAATATAGTTGATTGCCGACCAATTGCCGGAGTGATTGTTTCAAGTGTGTGCTTGCTAACCAACTATGGACTAAACCATAGCCCAATAGGGTTAGCACAACGATGATAAACATGGATGCCTATCCTTTGTGCAGGAGAAATAATAATGCGCGCCATTGATATTATTGCTAAAAAACGGGATGGTAATGAACTTTCCAAAGATGAAATTCATTGGTTTATCGACTCCTATACGCGCGGCGATTTGCCCGATTATCAAGCCTCCGCCCTGTTGATGGCCATATTCCTAAAAGGCATGTCGCGCGAAGAAACCGTTAATCTCACATTGGCAATGGCCTATTCCGGGGACGTGCTTGACCTGTCTGATCTTATCCCATATGCCGTCGACAAGCATTCATCTGGCGGCGTAGGGGATAAAACCTCGTTGGTAGTAATGCCGCTAGTCGCGTCCTGCGGGGTACCAGTCGCTAAAATGAGTGGACGCGGACTTGGTTTCTCTGGCGGCACGCTCGATAAGCTTGAGTCGATAAAAGGCTACAATGTCAATCTCACCAACGATGATTTTCGGCGGCTCGTGCGCGAAAATGGCATCGTGCTTTCAGGACAATCACACGATCTAGCACCGGCTGATGGCAAACTTTATGCCCTTCGGGATGTTACGGCCACCGTTCCGTGTCTTCCTCTCATTGCCAGCAGCATCATGAGTAAAAAAATCGCTGCCGGAGCGAATGGCATTGTGTTGGATGTCAAAGTCGGACGGGGCGCATTTATGACCAACCTCGACGATGCGCGTGAACTCGCCCAAATCATGGTGGACATTGGCGTTGATGCAGGGCGTGACATGATTGCGGTATTATCCGATATGAATCAACCATTAGGTGATGCCGTTGGCAATGCCCTAGAATTGAAAGAGGCCATCGCGTGTTTGCATGGCGAAGGGCCGGACGATCTTCGTGAGCATTGTTTGGAACTTGCGGGTTACATGCTGCGTCTTGCCGGTCAAGGTCAAAAATGGACAGATGAAAAAGAAGTTCGTGCCATATTGACCGGTCAACTCGGCAATGGTCAAGCCTTTGCGAAACTGCGACAGCTCGTGATCGGGCAGGGCGGTGATGTGAGTATGGTGAATGACCCCTCACTACTCCCTAAAGCCCCAATTGTTGAGCAGTTGACTGCTTCTCGCAGTGGATATATTGCTCAGATTCCGGCTGACGAAATCGCAATGGCTTCATTTGACCTCGGGGCAGGTCGCGAGAAGAAAGGCGATCCCATTGATTTTGCGGTTGGTTTAGAAGTCCATGTAAAAGTTGGTGAGAAAGTAGAAAACGGTTCGCCGCTGGTCACTATTCATGCCCAAAAGCAGTCCCAACTTGCGCCCTGTTTAGCGCATCTTGAGCGGGTCATTACGTTTAGTGACTCACCAGTTGAACCACTCCCTTTATTTTACGGGAGGATCTTCGGGCGTTAATTTGCCCTCAGAGTTGTATCGATAATAGTTGATGGGTGCTTCGACCCAGTATCCATCAACAAAATGAATACTGCCATTGATCCCGTTATAAGTCTCTAGGGCAATCTGTTGATTTGGGGTATTACTTTTTAGTGCATTTATCGCGATTGTTGTTGCATCGTAACTGAGTGTTGCCAACAATCCCGGATCTGGCACATATTGTCCAGTGCTCAAATATCGCTGCCGGAAATCGGCATCCGGCAAACTGGCGCTGCTGGCAATCGTGATTTTTTCGGTATTTTTGCTCAGAAGCGGAAACTGCATCAGTGCGAACACCTCACCACCGACAACGGGCGATTGTAGTTCTGCTGCCTCATTCACGTTCAGTGTATGGTCAAATGGTGTTAGTACACTTGCGAGTTGGTTGCTTGCCAACATATAAATATTCTTGCTGGTGGGTTTGGCTTGCCATTGCCCGACGATAATCACGGGCAGTTCTCCAAACGCTTTTTGAGCTTCAGGTTGTGCAGCATGACTCCCTAAAATGATTGCTACCTTCACCAACGGATCAGCACTAAGTGCTTTTGCTCGTTCTGCTGCGCTTGCACTGCTTCCGCCATCATCAATGGCTAATAGCTCAATTGAATCGTCACCATGTTCTTTAATAGCCAAGCGCGCTGAGTAATAGGCATCATATCCAATTTCGCTGTATCGTCCTTCGAATGGAGCGAGCAGCGCAATCCGTTGAATGGAATTAGCATTTCCGGCGCTGCATCCAACCGTCATGATTGTGAGCAAAAACAAACATAGAAGTGTATAGGTACGCCCAATCATATTGAGGTTTCCAACTTGTATCTTGAAACTACAACTTACAACTACGATGGACAGTTGGCAATATGTTCCTCAAATGTTCGCGCGAAACTGTGATACCCATCGCTGCGACAGTCTGCGCGGAAAAATAGGAAGTCCGATGCTGTCGGATAAACAACGGCTTGAATAGCCGCAATTCCCGGATTATTGATCGGTCCCGGAGGTAATCCGTTATTCAAATAGGTGTTATAAGATGATTTGACATTGGAATAGTCGTCTGCTGTGATTTGAGGCCACCACGTACCGCCCTTATAGCCAATAGCGTATTGGACGGTTGGATCAGCCTCCAGTCTCATATTGATATTGAGGCGATTACGATACACCCCCGCGATTATCGCTTGTTCATCCACGTGAACCGCCTCGCGTTGGACAATCGAGGCCAGTGTTACCACTTGGAATAACGATAATCCTTGTTTATTCGCATCACTGATAACCTGATCACTAATCTTTGACAAAAAGTTATTCACCAGAATATCGCGCAGCATGGTAGCTGTCACGTCTGCGGGAAGTTGATAAGTGTCGGGATAAAGGAAGCCTTCGAGCGAAGCTCCCGGCGGTAACCCAACCTTATTCGCGAATGCAGCATCTCTAGGCGAGCCAGCACGCACTTGTACCATAAATTCCGCGCCGCTGAAGCCGAAATAGGCTTGAGCGCCATCAATCTTAGCGGCAATTTCTTCGATTCGCTCACCCTCTATAATCCGAAAGGGAATGAAGCTGTTACGTGAATCCGTCAGCGCGACCGCAATTTGAGTCAGTGTTTGGGAGCGCTTCAAAAAATAAGTGCCGGCTTGGAATTTAGTGTCGAGTTCGCTTAACTGTGCGTAATCAACAAACAATTGCGCATCCGTAATAAGAGCACTGTCGACCAAATTTTGACCAATGGCGCGTGGGGTATCGCCTCTATTGATAGTGAACCGAACTGGCGATGTATCACTGCTAATCGCACGGTTTAAGTCATCTTGTCTGCCCGCCAGCGAAATTTGAATCAGCGACCGTTGAATAAACCGTACCGGCTGACCGTTTGATACGTAAAGTAATGTTCCAGCACACGCAACCGCTGCGATTAACACCAACGCCAACAATATAATGATAACTTTAATCGCACGGTTCAAGCTTCACGTCCCTCTGTCTTCTTAAAAATGCTCAGTATTTCTCTGCGTCTCTGTGGTTCAATTCTGCCTTCTTACTCTGCCAACCCATCTCTCGCCGCGTCCAGATAGCTTTGTAAGATTACTCGCGCTGCCAAATCATCAATCGGTTCGCGGACTTTACGCCCTTTTTGTATCGAAAGTTCACGCGCATCAAGACTCGACAGTTGCTCATCCCATGTGACAATCGGTAGAGCTGTTGTTTGAGTAAAACGCTCAATCCACTTCCTTACCGTATCGCCTTGTGTGTATTCGCCCGGTTGCGCTTCGCTGTTCACAGGCATACCCACCACTATACCCACAACGCGCTGCTCATTAGCAATATGATTGATGCGGGCAAAATCTTCAATATTGGTGGTTCGATGGACGATAGTTAATTCCCTCGCGGAAATACCCAGCGCATCACTAACCGCCAGCCCAATTCGCTTCAACCCGTGGTCGATACACAGCAGCTTACCTTTCATGGCGGTGTCGGCGCGTCTTGAACTTGTACATTGATGCGAAATGGCAGCAGCGGCATCCGGTCGAAGCCCTGCGGCCATACACTGATTTGAGGTGGAATGCCCTCTTGCAGTGGCAAATCAGTAAGCATATAGGCCGTCGCGTCATTGAATGATCGTCCGACAACTTGCTGTCGTACTTGTTCAGCATCTATTTGTGCGCTAACCACGCCCGTACCACTCATCTGGAACACAATTTGTCCCGTTGCACCATCAATATGTCCAGTCGATTGACATCCCAAATCATACGTTACGCTATCTGGCTTGATCGCTTCACCATCTTGAATTTGTTTCGTCAGTTGCGCCAATACTACTTGTTGACCAAATGTTTCGTCAACCAGAACGGCATCCACAACTGCTTTCATGCTCAGCGACAAAGAATCAACGATATCGCCCGGTTTGGCACTATACGTTTTCCAATCGTCGCGTTCTTCACCGATTTTAATGGTGTCCAGAATAATGCACTGCTTGGGCGTCAGCCGTGACTGCATCTCCACATAAGCGCGGGTTTGCAACTGCTGTTTGACGATTGCTAGCACGTTCGCCATATCTTCTTCAGTGACGACATGTTGGGTGCGTGTAGTGCCGCCTGCCGTTGCTGCGACATTACGCACCGTTACGCTGTCAGCTATCGGTCCAATAACTGTGTTAATCATCCCACTGTCTACATTTCCCGCCGAACCAGCCGATGCTTGCAGCGCCTCAATCGGCACTTCGATTTGTAAACCTTCGCCGCCCGGTAATTTGGCCTCAATTGTCGTTCGGAACTGAATCGGTGTTCCAGCACTGGTTGTGACCACTGTTCCCGCTGGAATAGTTACCGGTTGCCCCGACTTATTGATGAATACCACCGAGCCTGCCGCAGTTGAATCTTCCAATGATTTCACACCGGTCGTTTCGACTGTGCCGTTATCGTCTATTTGGATGCTCATCGGACTGCTGGGAATAATATGGTTTTCGATGTCGATACCGAGCGATTGTGGCGAAACGGTGATGTCGGTTGTTGTGGAAACACGCCGCGCCGCCGGGGTGATAATCACCGTGGCGCTTGGCAGCATCACATAGCCGATGCCCAGAATGAACAGCACAAAAACCAGTGCGCCAACTGCCCGACGAATGCGTCGCCAACGTCTTTCGCGCGCTGTTTCCTCCGCATAAATCCGGCTGGCAACTTCTTTCAGATCGTCCGGTATGGGTTCTTCTTTCGGACGCTGGAAACGATTAGTAAAAACCTTACCCCGTCCGCGTTTCCAACGACCGCGTTCTGCTGCACCAATCGTTTCGAAGGTGCTGATGTTTAATTCTCTCGCGTGCCGAATCACTTCCGTATCGTGTGTCACCAAAGCCAACCTTATTGCCCGTCGCATGGCCTCGCGTTGGATCAGCACCAAATCCAGCTTGCGCGTCAGAATCGTGCCTTCCTCAGGCCAAATCATGAGTACCCGTTGACCACGTAGGAACGACAAACGATCACGGATAGATGCCACATCATCCGCGTTCTCAAGCTGAATGTAGTCGGCTTTGGTTGCCATTTAGCCTTTATAGTTCTGAGCGATTAAATCACGCGCTTTATTCAATGCGTCCGGCAGTTTACTCACATCCTTACCGCCAGCTTGCGCCATATTCGGTCGTCCGCCGCCTCCACCGCCGACGATAGCCGCCACTTCCTTAATCAGATTACCTGCGTGAAGGCCCTTTTTGGTGAGATCATCCGTCACGACAATCAAGATTTGTGGCTTATTGTCCACCACACTGCCGACTGCTAACACACCACTCTTGACCTTACTGCGGAACCAATCGGACATTTCGCGCAGTGTATCAACGGGTAAATTCTCAAATTGACCAATGACCGTTTCAAGACCATTGATGTTTTCCGGTGTCAAACGCTCGAACTGCGCCTTCGCTGTTTCACGCTGAAGTTGCCCGATTTGCTTCTTTGCGTTCGCCAATTCAGTTTGCAGAGCATGGACTCGGCTGCCGGCCTGTTCGGGTGTTGTACCCAGTTGCTGCGCGATATTACCCAGCGTATTGAGCGTATTCTGCACGTATTCAACCGCGCCGCGTCCGGTCAACGCTTCTACACGGCGGATACCCGCGCTCACGCTGCCTTCGCTCACAATGATGAACGAACCAATTTCTGCGGTTTCTGGCACATGGACACCGCCGCATAGTTCATAGCTGTAACGGTCGCCATTCTTGGAAATAGTAATTGTTCGTACCGTGTCGCCATACTTCTCACCGAACAATGCCATCGCACCTTCTGCGCGGGCTTCGCTGAGCGGCTTTTCAACCGCTTTAACCGGATAATTCGCCAAAATCACGTCATTAACCTGCTTCTCGATGTCCGCGATTTCCTCGGCGCTGATTTTCTGGTCATGAACAAAGTCGAAACGCAGTCGATCAGGCGCGACTAATGAACCACGCTGCTGCACATGTGTACCCAATCGATTTCGCAGCGCCGCTTGAAGCAGATGCGTTCCGGTGTGGTTGCGTGTGATACTGGCGCGCCGTTCCGTATCGACTTCCGCGTGAGCCGCAGCGCCGACTTTTGGCTGACCCTCAACAACTTCACCGACATGCACAATCAAGCCACCAATAGGTCGCTTGGTATCCTCGACATCAATCGACCACCCATTTCCGCTGATCGTACCGGTGTCACTTACCTGACCACCCGACTCGACATAGAACGCCGTCTTGCCCAAAACAATTTCGACCTTTTCGCCCGCAATCGCGCTCTCAACCGGTTTTCCGTCGCGGAAAATAGCGAGCACGTTGTCATCAATGACGGTATCGCCATAAGGATTGTATTCAACACCCTTGTCGCCAAGTTGTTTACCAGACTTGAGCTGCGCCAGAGTTGCCTTATACGCTTCACTCGCGTCAATCTCACCCATCGCTTGACCGCCGCCGCTCACTTCACTGTGCTGCGCTTCCGCCTCGTTAAAAGCTTTTTCATCTACGCTAAAGCCGCGTTCTTCTGCCACGTCCTTTATGACTTGGATTGGCAAACCCATTGTCGCCTTAAGATAGAACGCTTTGTCACCCGCTAGCACCGTCTGATTAGTTTTCGCCAGCGTGTCGAGTTCGGCTTCGAGTTCGCCTAAACCGCGATCCAGCGTTCGGCGGAAGCGGATTTCTTCCTGCGTAATCACCTTCTTGATGTTTTCCGCGCGTTCGACTAAATCGGTATAATGTCCACCCATCACATCAATGACCGCTTGTGCGACTGTTCCGAGGAATGGTTCGGTGAAACCTAACTTACTGCCGAATCGTGCCGCACGGCGAATAACCAAACGACATACTGCATCGCGTCCCTTCGCTCCCGGCAGTACGCCATCCGAAATCAAGAAAACCGCCGCCCGTACATGATCGGCGATCACACGATACGGCACAATGTTGTTATCTCGTTGGGCATCGGTATCACCCGTGAGCGCTTGTGTCGCCTTGAAAATCGGTAGGAATAAATCCGTGTCGTAGTTATTGGTAACACCATTCACCACACTCAGAATACGTTCCAACCCCATGCCTGTATCAACGCCCGGTGCAGGCAGCGGCACATCATACTTGCCGGTATTATCGGGATCATCTTGCGTCCGGTTGAACTGCATGAACACCAGATTCCACAGTTCAAGAAAGCGATCATCCTCTTTTGTGAGTGACGGAATAATATCATCTTCGCCGCGCTCTGGATATTTATCCCAGTGCAGTTCGCTGGTTGGCCCGCATGGCCCTGTTTCCGCCATCTGCCAGAAGTTGGTCTTTGCACCCAACCGTGCGACACGCTTCGGATCAACGCCCATATCCTTGACCCAAATGTTGTATGCCTCATCATCACTTTGATAAACGGTGAACGCTAACCGCTCTTTCGGCAGTTGATAAACTTCGGTGAGCAGCGTATACGCGAACTTTATCGCGTCCGCCTTGAAGTAATCGCCAAAGCTGAAGTTCCCCAACATCTCAAAGAAAGTGTGGTGACGTGGTGACGGGCCAACATTTTCGAGGTCGCTGTGCTTGCCCGATACCCGCATACATTTTTGCGAGGTGGTCGCCCGCTTGTAATCGCGTTTATCCATTCCCAAGAACACATCTTTGAACTGCACCATGCCGGCGTTCGTGAACAGTAGGGTAGGGTCGTTTCCCGGTACCAGCGACGACGAGGCCACCGGTTTGTGACGGTGTTCTTCAAAGAAGTCTAAAAATGCTTGTCGCGCTTCGCTGCTGCTCATCGGTTTCATAACGTGGATCATATCCTTATACAATGACGAATATTTTTTGGAATTATAGTCAGTCGCCTTACACCGAACAAGGGGTACAATCATCCATGCATTATACCGAATGCTTGATCTGGGCGTTCTTTGTGACTTGGCGGTTCACATTTGTATTTTAACTTGAGGAAAATATGACTAAAAAGCTGTTAATTACCGGTGCAACCGGCAAAGTAGGGCAGGCATTCATCAATCGTTTTTGGGATGAGTCTCACTTTGCCGAATTTACCCTCCGCGCGCTTTGCCATAATCGAACTCTGCCGCCGCATGATCGCCTCGAAATTGTGCGCGGCTCGCTCTCGGATCAAAATGTGGTTAATCAAGCAATGGATGGCGTGACTCACGTTCTGCATCTCGCCACTTGTAAAGAAACCCCCAACGACATCATGGACGTTGCGATTAAGGGTATGTTTTGGTTGCTCGAAGCCAGCCGCTCAAGTCCGACCTTTAAACAGTTCATTCTCATTGGTGGTGACGCAGCCATGGGTCACTTCGTGTATCCCCATCCCATTCCCGTCACCGAACAGCAGAAACACAGTGCTTATCCCGGTTGTTACGCTCTTTCCAAAGTCCTCGAAGAAGTCATGCTTGAACAGTATTATGTTCAATACGATCTAAACGGTTGCTGCCTTCGTGCCCCTTGGATTATGGAAAAAGACGACTTTAAGTATCAACTGTCTTTTGGTGAGGATGTCTTCGGCGGTCCCCGTTGGCGTGACATGATGGATTCCTCCATCGCTGACTCGTACATCGAGTCGAATGCTGTACCCGTTATGCTTGACCCTTCCGGCAAACCGGTGAAACGCAATTTTGTGCATGTGGAAGATTTAGTCAGCGCGATTATTGCGGCGGTTGATAATCCTGCCGCCCGTCAGCAAATCTTCAACATTTGTATGGATGAACCGGTCGATTACGGTGAATTGGGATCATATCTGTCAGAGACACGAGGTTTTCCACAGGTTTTTATTCCGACAGAATATTATTCAACATGGCTGGACAACACGAAGGCTAAATTTGTGCTCGGCTGGCGACCGGTTTATGACCTCCACAAACTCGCGGACGCTGCCTTCGACTTTCAACGCTTGGACGATGATCAGCGCATCGTCTGGTATCCGGGCTAATAATTGTGCATCTTTGAATATCGTGTGCTATATTTTGTGGTTGACTGCTAATTGTTGACCGTAAACTTTTATGCACATTTTTATCTCTTATGCCAAATCGGATACCCGCGATTTAGCCCTCCACTTGCGTGATACCTTTACCGCCTTGCCCGGTGTCACGGCGTGGATGGATACATCGCTACATTCTGGAGAAGATTGGGCATCTCAAATTCAGGATGAAATTGACCGCGCTGATTTGGTCGTTGTATTACTTTCGCAGGACGTTAACCGCCCTGCAGATCATCCAAATGGTCGAAGTTTTGTCCTAAAGGAGATTCACTACGCTCAACAGGGAAAAAAGACAATTTTCCCTGTTATGGCTCAAAAGACCCGTGTTCCTGTCCAAATCGCAGGTATTGAATATATCGATTTCACTCGTGATTCATCATCTGGCATTCAACGTTTAATTCGGGAAATCACGACGCGTGCGGGCATTCCCGCTCCTACAAACCTCTCACCAGCTCCTTCATTACCACCGACACCGCTGCCTTTTTCGCCCGTGCCAGCTCGTCCGAAAGCCCAATCTTCTGCCGCAGCGTCCATCAAGCGCACCGGATACCGCCGTCCAGCCTTCATTATTGGATTTCTTATTCTTGTTCTGATACTTGCCGCTGCCGTTATATTGCCTTCACTGAATGCACCAGCTTTACCTCTTCCGACAAGTAATATCAGTCTCTTTCCATCAGATTCACCACTTCCGGCACGGCCAACCGATACTGCAACGCTTACCTCGACTGCGACACCACAACCAACTTCGACAGATGTACCACCGACCGCCACATTAACGCCTCCGCCACCTACATCGACCCCAACACCAACCTTCGCACTCGCATTAACCGCCATTGCTCGTAACACCGACTGGGTACCTCAATTTTTTACATTTAGCGGCTATGAAATGGCGCTTGTGCCTGTTGGCTGTTTTTTAATGGGAAGCACTGAAGGACAAGATGATGAAAAACCGGTCAACCCGCAGTGCTTCGATCAACCATTCTGGATTGATCGTTATGAAGTCACGAACAAACAGTTTGGTTCGGATGGCAATATTAAGGGTGACAACCATCCTCGCGACTCCGTAACATGGTTTCAAGCCCGTGACTTTTGTGTTCAACGCGGCGCACGTCTACCCACCGAACGCGAATGGGAATATGCCGCTCGCGGCCCATCAAATCTTGTCTATCCTTGGGGTAATGACTTTTTGACTGATCGGGCGGTCTATTCTGACAACTCCAATGGTCAATCTGCTGAGGTAGGGAGTCGACCTGCCGGTAATTCTTGGGTTGGCGCGTCTGATCTCAGCGGCAATCTGGTGGAATGGGTCAGTAGTATTTACGAACTATATCCCTATATTGCTACTGACGGTAGAGAAAGTAACGAAAACACTAACAATGGCCGTGCCTTACATGGCGGCTCGTGGTTCAACCCCGCAAGCGCTCTCCGTGCTTCCTTTCGCCGTTGGAATAATCCACTATATCAATATTTCGACTTCGGATTTCGCTGCGCTCGTTCTTACTAAATCGAAATTTCGCGTTTGTAAAGTCATGAACCCGGCTTGGGACAGAGAGTGAGCGATGGAGCTTTCAATGGCTCTGGTTCTTTCCAAACCCAGTTCTTACCTAAAATCAATTGACTGTTTAAGAACATGTGTGCTAAAATTAAGTTATTTCGTATCTCAATTTCTAAAGGTCACGTCTTGCCTTCATTTTCCAATTCTTTTTCAGCAGTTCAAAGTAAGTGCTGCGAATATAGCAGTTCATTGTATCGATTCTCTCCATCGCTTGACGTGGGCCTAGGTTGGGGGGTTATATTCGCGTTACTTCCTCATTTGTGCGAAACCACTTGTGGAGTGCAGTTCAATTGCATTCCACTTTCCATCTTCAGCGGCTTCTTCCCTCGCTTCCGCAAAAGCGAAATGTGCAAAATGCACGCGGCGGCAACACCCGACCAATCCGCTGCAATTACGCCATTTCAGCGGCATTAGCCGGGCTATCCGCCATTCACTTTTGACGATTCAGCGCCTTGCTCCCTCAATTCCGCCGCTCATTTCAGCGGAAAATTCGCGAAATATGCGAAAATTGCAACTCCTATCACTTACTAATATTCCTTCTTGCGACTTGAAACTTGTCTCTTGTAACTGTATCGACTATTCCACCTTTTACACCCGTTCGCTATACTACGGGTATAAATTCACACCAGTTTTAATTAGGAATTACTTATGCCCACCATTGATGAGCAAGTCGATATTCTCATGTCCGGCGCGGAATATGGTGATCCGCAAACCAAAGAAACCATGCGTAAAGAGCTTCACGCCCGTCTTACTGAGGCCGAAAAAGCGGGTCGTGTCCTGCGCGTCTATTGTGGATACGATCCTCGCACGGCTGACTTGCATCTCGGTCACACCATCACCATGCGGAAGCTGCGCCAGTTTCAAGAACTCGGCCACGATGTCACCTTTCTCATCGGCAGCTTCACCAGCCTCATCGGCGACCCGTCGGATAAAGACAAAGCCCGTGATCAACTCACGGTCGAACAGGTGCATGAAAACGCCCGCACTTATGCTGACCAAGCCTTTAAAATCTTGGACCGTGAACTAACCCGCGTTCGCTTCAATGATGAGTGGTTAGCCACGCTTGACTTTGCCGACATCATCCGCCTTGCCAGCAACTTTACGGTTCAACAATTCCTCGTCCGCGAAAACTTCAAACGCCGTTTGGATGATGGTCAGCCTATCTACCTGCATGAACTGTTCTATGGGTTAATGCAGGGCTATGATGCGGTCGCCCAAGAAACCGATGTTCAAGTCGGTGGACAAGATCAGCTCTTTAACATCGTTGTAGCGGGGCGCAAACTCCAAGAAGCGATGGGTCAGCGTCCGCAAGTCGCCATCATCATGGGCGAAAGCCTCCCCGGCACCGATGGTGAAATCAAGATGAGCAAGAGTCTTGGAAATCACATTCCGATTATGGCCGAACCGTGGGACATGTTCGGTAAGGTCATGAGCCTGCCTGACAAAGTCATGCCCATTTACCACAAACTGATTTTGGGCTGGTCACCAGCACAGGTTAAAGAACTTGAAGAAGGTCTACACTCCGGTAAGCTGCATCCCAATGAAGTTAAGATGCGCCTATCACGCGATATCGTGACCATTTTCCACAGCGCGGATGACGCTCAAGCCGCCCAAAAACGTTGGGACGAAGTTTTCCGCAGTCACGGCGGTTTGCCCGAAGACATGCCTGAAGAAAAACTGGAAGCTGCCGAAAAAGTGCTCGATATTTTGAAGCGTTTGGATATGGTCGGTAGCGGTGGAGAGGCCAAACGTCTCATGCAGCAAAATGGTATCCGCATGAACGAACAGCCTGTCACCGATCCAATGGCAACCATCACACCTGAAATGCTGCCCGTTGTCCTTCAGGTCGGCAAACGCAAATTCGTCCGCCTCACGGCAAAATAAAAATCTCACTCTAGGGGCAAGCCATCGGTTTGCCCTTAAACGAACAGTTTTACGATACCAGCGTAAAAATACTCAGCAAAAACAGCAGTACCAGCATCACGCGCTCAAACACCTTCGCGTTCACGTAGCCAAGTAACTTCCGCCCCAACCAAGCTCCAACTGGGATTAAGGGTAGCGCCCATAAGATACTCACTAGCAAATGGAGATCAAGTACCTTCTGATTAGAAAGTACGAAAGGTAGCTTAATCACGTTTACAATAGCGAAAAATAGCGAAGTTGTCCCCAAGAATATGATCGGACTGTCAATTTTTTGAAGGAGCATATAGGCCGTATAAGGTGGCGCGCCCACATTCGCTAATGCGGAGCCAAATCCGGTTAGCCAGCCCGCCAAGTATCCGTGCCAGCGTCGGTGCTGGTAATTCAGACTGCTAATCATGCTGTCGCTGACCTTATAGATCACCACAATTAATGTGAATAAACCGATTAGCCGTTTGATGATAAGGTTTTGCCCCGAACTCGCTAGCGAAAGTAAAACAAATTCGCCCACAAAAATCCCAATTACAGCCATCGGCAGCAGGAGTTTGATACGGCTTAAATCCCACTTTCGCCAGTAAAATGAAACCGCAATCAAATCACCAACCATCAAGGGTATCAACACTAATCCAACAGCTTGCGATGCAGGCATGATGAGGCTTAAAAGAGGGGTTAACATCGCAACCGGAACGGGGCCCCCTAATCCACCTTTCGAAAGGCCAATAAATAGGCATGACAGCGCGATGACAATATGAAAATCCATAATTTGACCATTCACAAAAAAGCGCACAGGATATGTGCGCTTAAAATAAGTAAATTGACCTTCAACTACTAACTTACTTGCGCGGAGCCCACGTTAATACTTCTCGTACCTGTAGATCCGTGTGACGTATCTTCATGGCTAAGTCTGCCGCCAGATTTCGCATTAACCGGTAACCAAGTTGCGGATAGGTGTCGCAAAGCAGCATCAGCTTGGCGCGTGGAATGGCTAGCAAATGGGTATCCGCTTGTGAAGCTCTTGCCGAAGCTGAACGTAAACCTTCATCTACCAGTGTCACTTCTCCAAAGGATTGGCCTCGCCTTAGCGTAGCAATCGTGTAGGGACCCGTTCCATCATCCGCCTTGCCCAACGTTGCCGGGTTAACCTGAATTTCGACTTCACCATCCGCGATGATGCACAATTCACTTCCCGGTGTATTTTCCTCGAATATCAGTTCACCCGCTTGATAAGTCTTGTCTGTACATATTGAAGCGACGAGTTCAAGCTGCGTATTGGAAAGTTCATAAAATATATCGGCTTGCTTAAGGATGGTTACGAATGACATTTGCCGCTCCTGTATTTTATCCAGTCGGGTTGGATAAGAGTTCTACAACATGCCGCCATTGTAGCATACTTGGGAGAAGAGGCAAAAGCAAAGTCTCGCTTGTATGGTTTTGTAAATGCTGCTCTTGTTAGGATTGATTAATCCTTTGTGACCCCTTAAAATCTCAAATGAATGTCATAATAAGAGTAAAAACTCATGGCACAATATGATGAAGAGATTCGCTTGACACCCCTGCCTTATAAAGTGTGGGGCAGTGACTATATCGATAATGAATCGATGGCACAAATGAACGCGGCGATGTGTTTACCGGTCACTTTGGCCGGTGCATTAATGCCCGATGCTCATGTTGGTTACGGCCTGCCGATTGGTGGTGTGTTGGCGACCGATAACGCAGTTATCCCCTATGCAGTGGGCGTAGACATTGCATGCCGTGTCCGGTTCTCGATCTTTGAAGTTTCACCAATAGTCATTGGGCAAAAAAGTGGCCAGTTCAAAAATGCGTTAGTTGAACAGACACTATTTGGTGCTGGTCGCAAATGGTCTGGAAATTACCGTGCTGAGCATGAAGTCTTAGATGACCACACATGGAAAGAGACAAAGTTTTTGGGATCATTGAAGGACACTGCCTACAATCAGTTGGGAACAAGCGGAAGTGGCAATCACTTTGTTGAGTGGGGATCATTTACACTTGATGACGATGATGACCAGTTAGGTTTGAAAGCAGGTCAATATCTCGCTTTGCTTTCTCACAGTGGTTCGCGTGGGGTAGGTTTTAAAATCGCCAATCACTATTCTGAGCTGGCGCAAAAGCTGCATCCTATGCTGGATAAGAAGGTCAGTCACCTTGCGTGGCTTCCTTTGGACTGGCATGAAGGTCAGGAATACTGGTTGTCGATGGAATTGGCTGGACGCTTTGCATCAGCCAATCATGAGATTATCCACAAACGTGTAGCCAAAGCAGTGGGGTTAAAATCGGCAGCGGTTGTGGAGAACCATCACAATTTCGCGTGGAAGGAAACCATATCTCTATCACAGGGGTATGGGCCTTCCAAGCAAGAAGTGATTGTCCATCGCAAAGGTGCTACGCCGGCTGGTCAAGGTGAATTAGGTGTCATCCCCGGCTCCATGGCAGATCCGGCTTTTCTGGTGCGGGGAAAAGGGACGAGCGAGTCACTAAATTCCGCTTCGCATGGCGCAGGACGTGCCATGAGTCGTCGGGCGGCGCTCAATAGTATTACCAAAACGGAAAGAGATCGTTACTTGAAAGAGCGCGGCGTAACCTTGATTAGTGCTGGACTTGACGAATCACCTCAAGCGTACAAAAATGTGGAACAAGTGGTTGCTGCCCAATCCGATCTTGTGGAAATTGTGGGCAAGTTTAAGCCAATCATGGTTCGTATGGATGGTACAGGTAGCAAGGCGGAAGATTAACCGATGACCGAATTCACCATTGATGAACTCATTTGTGTTTGCATTGCGCGTCAGGTTGTTGATGGTGAATTGTTGGCTCAAGGGATCAATACACCGCTTGTAATGGCAGGTTTTATTCTTGCCAAATGTACTCACGCGCCGAACGTCAAATTTACCTCGGCAATTGGTCAAAGCCTTGTTCAAGATTGGTCGCCGCTTGGCGTAGGGCGAGTGGAGGACATGTGGTTACCCAAAGCGCAAATGACTTTCGGCTTTGTTGCGGGTTCAGCCGATTTACTACCCGCCTACGAACTGAAAGAGTTTTTTCGTCCTGCACAGGTTGATTCCGCAGGAAACTTCAACAATATAGCTTTCGGAAGTGATTATCTGCGTCCGCGAATGAGACTTCCCGGTACGGGTGGTATACCCGATGTGACCACCTTCTCGAATAAAATCCATCTGTATGTTCCCCGCCATTCGCGTGTGACATTTGTCGAAAAATTGGATTTTATAAGCGGGTTGGGGCATAACCCTCAGCGAAAGCGCGGGGCAGGGGTACGATATCTTATTACTGATCTTGGTCAATTTGATTGGCTCAGTGGTCGTATGAGGCTCACACATTACCATCCGGGCGCGAGTATTGAGCAAATACAAAAGAAAACAGGTTTTGCGCTAGAAATAGCGCCTGACGTTTCCGAAACGAAACATCCTTCGGCTGAAGAAATTCAACTGCTGCGTGAAACTATTGATCCCCTCAATGTTCGAAAACTAGAGATGCTCGGCGGCAGCGCGCGTAAAGAGCTCCTGACACAGATTTTGACAGCCGAAAACGCTCTTTAAAACGAGTTTATGGCGAGAGTGTCCAATCCTGAATGTTCACAAATCGGCTGGCTGGTGATCCCATAAATCCCAGTTGTAAGCCTGCGACCTTCGGCGCTACCGCATAAGTAAAGAGCGGATAATAGAGGGGTATCGCAATCGCCCGCGAGACAAAATCTTCTTGGAAGCTCCGGTAACGGATTGCCCTATTGATGCCGCTGTAATCCCCTCTCGCTCGTTCTAAATCTTCTGCAATTCGGCGGTCATCGACACCACCGTAATTTTTACCATCAGGATATTGGTCAGCATCCCAAAATTGATAAACATCAGGATCGGCGCTGCCTTTTATTGAGAGTTCGACAATCGCTGCGCCAAATTCTCCTGTATCCAACCGGTTTTGATAAGCATCTTGATCAACAGCTTCAACAGTTACATCGATATTTAACTGCGCCCACTGGTTGGCGATGTCTTGTGCCAAGCTCACCAGATTAGGCACGTTCGGTACAAGGATACTAAAGCTAAAACGCGTACCACTTGCATCTGGCGTAGTTTCCGCACTATCGGCTGTACCCTTGCCTGAATTAGAGGTGTCGAGTAATTGCGTGGCCGCCGTAAAATTAGGATTAGGCCACGGTAAATCATCAACATAAGCCCATGAACCCGGTATCAGTGGACTGTTGGCTGTAACAGCCTCAATTTTCATGGACGCTGTTTTCAAGTTGTGGGTCGTCAAGGACGTTCGATCTAAACCAACTTGCAGCGCTTGGCGAACACGTTGTTCGCGGAAGAATTTCGTTTTATCACTCGCCCAGTTAAAAATGAGTACACCAAGTGTTGGTTCTACTGTCGTATTTAAACTCAGATTGCTGAGGTCAAGTAGCGATGCACTTTCGAGCCGATTTCTTCCTGCCAACCCATCAACCTCGCCGGTTTTCAATCCGTTTAATGCTTCGTCAAATGTGCCGTATAACCGGAAACTGATGCGGTCTACTGCATACCCGCCTTGCCCCTCAGGACGCTGGCGATAGACCGGTGCAGCCCGCAAATCGATAATATCCATTCGGTTACTGCCAAGCGACCGCAGTGCCTCAAGTTGATAGGGTCCTGTACCAATGGGTGACAAATTGAACGGATGACTTGCGAGCCGTGCGGCAGTGGTTCCACGCAGGGCGTGTTCCGGAAGAATACCAATCTGCATCGCATCCAAGAAACTTCCCAGTGGCTGGGTGAGTCGGAAGCGGATTTGCTCGGTATCAAGCTGTTGGACTTCTATCGTTCGCCAGAACGCACCGAGCGCGGGATCGCCGGGGAAATCTCCCGCTTGCAATATGCTCATCGTATAAAGCACATCCGCTGCGCTAAACGGCAGCCCATCCTGCCACAGCACGTCATTCCGTAGTTGAAACACGTAATCTAACCCATCGGACGAAATGACCCAACTTTTTGCCAGAGAAGGTACGGGTTCGCCAAAAGCATTAATTTTGACCAAACCTTCAAAAATCAGCGATGTAATATCACGGTCAACCGGATTTAAACTGGCTAGCAAAGGATTCAATCGCTGCACATTGCCGATCAGGGCTTCTTTATATGTTGGAATATTGGCCGCGGCGCTGCCGGTGTTATTGTTTGGTGTCAGCACAACAGGTACGGTAGTTGGTTCGAAGGTAGGGGCATTGGTTTCGGTCGCACTGAGTGTTGAAGTCGGTACGGCGTTTGACTGTGGAAGGTCTGCGTCTCTCGTTCGGCTAACAAGACTTATTCCAAATAAAACCAGCGCCATTACCAAAACCAGTACTTGCCAGCGGAAACCTCGCAGCATAACAGCCTCTTATACTTTCAATGCAAAAAGGTGTTTTGCAGTTTTACAAAACACCTCGTAATTAGCATCCATATAACTGCTTGAATGAATCAGGGTTGGCTACTTGGCCTGATTAGCGACCACCGAGAGGATCGAGATCGCCAAAAACGCAATCGACAGACCGATAGTAATTTGGAAAAGCGTCTTTTCCAAACCACGACGTGTCCGCGAGATACCACCACCTGCATCACCGCCCAGCAGGTTACCCAGCGCACCGCCCTTAACCTGAAGCATGATGAGAATAATCAGCACAACCGAGATAATAATAGAAGCAATTTGTAAAGCCACCTGCATGGCAGAATCTCCTGAGTAATTGTTTAAAGCTGAGGCAGTATAGCACGATGCTCACACCTTGAAAAGTCTAGGTGTGAGCATCGTAGGTTAGACGAAGGCTAGTTCTTAGCTGGCTTTAGCGGTGGATATTGTCGTTGTTAAGGACTCGATGGCTGCATTTAGCTGTGGGTCGTTTTCCGAGTCGCGATTTGCTTGCGGCCATTCAACCACCACATCAGGCGTAACCCCGTTGCCATGAATCCAATGACCATTAGGAGTAAGCCAGCGCGCAATTGTCAGTCGAATGCCACCGCCGTTTACAAGCTGCTGCCATGTTTGAACAGTTCCCTTACCAAAAGTCTTGACGCCAACCAGTGTTGCACGACCTGTATCTTGCATCGCCCCCGAAACCAACTCGGATGCGCTTGCGCTGTTTTCATCAACCAGAATTGTCAACGGAATCTCATAGCCGAGGTACTTACCATTTGTTTTGTAGGTTTGCGTGTTCCCATTGCCGAAATCCTCAACCAGCACCGTACCATCTTTTAGGAACATGCTGGCAATATCGATGGCACTTGTCAGCAGGCCACCCGGATTGCCACGTAAATCTAAAACTAGCCCTTTGAGATTCTTGCCCCCCAGCTTTTCAATTGCCGAACTCACCTCTTGATAGGCGTTTACGTCGAAACTGCGCAGCTTCACATATCCGATGCCATTATCCAACGACTTGGATTCAACGACCGGTGTAGTGATTTTGGCTCTAATGATTTTGAAGTCCAATGTTTGGTCACCCCTCTGCATCGTAAGGTTTACCAATGTGCCTTCTTTGCCACGCACCAACCGTACCAGATCGAATTGTGTGGCTTGGGTTACATCCGCGCCTTCAACTTTGAGGAAGATGTCTCCGCTCTTCAATCCAGCGGCCTCGGCAGGTGATCCTTCTAGTACTTGTGCGATGCTGATTGCTTTGGTTTTTTCGTCCGTTTGCACCACAGCACCAATACCTTCAACCTCTCCGGAAAGATCGCTGTTAAACAGCGGATAGGTTTCAGCATCCATGTATCCGCTGAACTGGTCGCCCAGTGTGTCAACCATGCCTTTAATCGCGCCATCAACCAGTTTGCTGTCTTGAATCTTGTCACGATCAAGATAAGTGCTTTGAATCATGTTATAAACTTGCCAGAAGGGTTCAAATGCCTTTGCTGCATCAGCCGGCGCCGCTGTATCCCCTTGTGCTAGCAGGGGGTTTCGTTGGCTGCCCAGTACAAAACCCGCCACAAAAACCAGCACAATCAATAAACTAATCGAGAGTGGTCTAACCCGCTCCCAAATACGCTGCAATCCTGCCATCGTCACTACTCCATTACAATCTCGTTCTGTTATGATTATATCCGTTTCTAGATACGAACGTGTGAATGGGGCATGAATGAAAATGGCACTTCAACAAATTGAAGCCATCTTGTTTGGATTAGCGCTAGGCGACGCGCTGGGTTATCCAGTAGAGTTTATGAAACTTGCTGATATTCGCCAAACCTATGGGCATGTCGGCATTCAAGAACTACCTAATCCAGCCCTATATTCAGATGACACACAGATGACTCTTGCGCTTGCCGAAGGGATGCTGGATGCTGGCATTAACGCACCGCTAGACAGTCTGATGCAAGGTGTTGGCAATCGCTTCATCAAATGGCGCGAGAGCCCCGAAAATAATCGTGCCCCCGGCACAACCTGCATCAATGGTGTCAATCGTTTTCAATCGGGTATTTCGTGGCGCGAATCAGGGATTGTCGAGTCCAAAGGTTGTGGTTCTGCCATGCGCGTTGCCCCTTTGGGTTACCTTTATCAGCATGACGAAGCCCGTTTGCGCGAAGTTGCCGTTGCCACCAGTCAGATTACCCATCGCCATCCAACCGCGATTGCTGCGACAGTTGCGGCGGCTTATCTGGTTAAACTGGCGTTAGATGGTGTTTCTACATCTGACTACATGCCACGCCTCTATGATTTCACGACTGGTATATCCGACGAATTTGATCTGGCTATTTTGCGTGTCGGTCATGTGCTTGGTTGGATGAATGAAGACCTCGCGCTCGATCATATTGGTCAGGGATGGACAGGCGAAGAAGCCGTTGCGCTCGCCTTATATTGTGTTCTCCGCTATCCCGATGATTATGTCGCTTGTGTGCATCGTGCTGCCAATACCAACGGCGATAGTGACTCGATTGCTTGTATCGCAGGCGGGATCATGGGCGCTCGTCTTGGTTTAGATGCCATTCCTTCAGATTGGCGTTTACGCTGCGAGAACGCTGCCATGATCTCCGATATAGCTCGTCGTCTGGCTGTTCGCGATGCTTAAGGAAATGTAACAATGCCTGATTTTACGACTCGTGTCTTACCTATTAGTCCCGATTCCCCGCAACCTGAGTCTATTAGGGAAGCCGCTAGTATCTTGGCGGGTGGCGGTTTAGTCGCTTTTCCAACTGAAACGGTTTACGGTCTTGGTGCAAATGCATTGGATGCTCAAGCGGTTGCTCGAATCTTTGCGGCTAAAGGACGTCCGGCCTCTGACCCGATCATCGTCCATTTATATGATTTAGCTCAATTGCCAACTGTGGCTGTGAATATTCCTGATTTGGCGTATGAACTCGCGCAGCAATTCTGGCCGGGGCCGTTGACATTGGTTTTGCAGCGTAACGACAATCTGCCTGCAAATGTATCAGCAGGCATGGCGACGGTTGCTGTTCGAATGCCATCTCATCCGGTAGCGGTCGCTTTGCTCCGTGCTGCTGATTTGCCCATTGCAGCGCCTAGTGCCAATCGGTTTGCACGTCCCAGTGCGACAACTGCCGCCCACGTTCTTGAAGACTTAGCTGGTCGAATTGATTGCATCCTTGATGGTGGTGCGACAGTGATCGGTGTCGAGTCAACTATTCTTAATCTCACCAAAGATCAGCCCGTGCTGCTCCGCCCCGGTGGCATAACTATGGAAACGCTGCGAAATATCATCCCTGATTTGCAACTTGTTTCCAAACATCTTCATGAGGATGAACAGGGTATCGAAGCACCCGGTATGCTTTACAAACATTATTCACCTCGCGCGGAGTTGCAGCTTTTTAATGGCGCTGCTGATGTGCTGCTGCCTGCCATGCGAATCCGTGCTATTGAACAAATCGAGCGGGGCAAGCGAGTTGGTTTCTTGCTGCCGGATAGCGAAGTTGCAAGTGTATCGGATTTGCCTGTTGAAACGGTCAATTTAGGCGCGACCGAATCCGAAGTGAGTCACAACCTGTTTAGTGCCATGCGTTCGCTCGACCAAGCTGGCGTTGATGTCATTCTGGTGCATGGTTTTGGACAATCGGGACTTGGGCTTGCTCTCTGGGATCGATTGCTCCGCGCTGCTGAAGGGCACATCATAGAAGTCTAGGAAGGCTCTGGTGAGGGATACTCTATGGATAATGAAACACTCAAAACTCATGCGCTGGCGAAACCTGCCACCACTTTTGATTTCCCATTCGATTCCGAAACGATGGTCATCCGCGTCAAAGGGAAAATCTTTGTACTCGTTCCGATAAACGCCTCGCCCAGTCAAGCCAATTTCAAGTGCGATCCTGATTTAGCCGAGATTTTGCGCCAAACCTATAAAGCGGTGACTCCCGGTTATCACATGAATAAACGACATTGGAATACGGTCGTATTTGACGGCTCGATACCTGATGATGAAATCCTCGAAATGGTCGATCACGCTTATGAACAGGTTGTAAAAGGGCTTCCCAAACGAGATCGAGAAGCCCTTCTGAAATCCTAATTTGTATGCGATTAAGGCTTAGGCGACGACAGCTTGACCTTCTGGTTTGCGGATCAAGGTCTTAATCGCTGCCGCTAAGGTCTTAACCGTGTAATCAATATCGGACGCTTTGGTCTGTGTCCCAACCGTTAAGCGCAGGCTGCAAGCGGCGGTATCACGATCATAACCCAGTGCCAGCAGAACACTCGATGGTTCGGGATTGCCGGTCTTGCACGCGGATGCTGCACTGGCTGCGATGTCTTGTTCGTCCAACAAACTCACCAATGTACCACTGTAAATATTCTCGAACACAAAGCTGGCATGTGCGGGCAGCCGTTGGCTGCCATGACCGCTCAACCGTGCGTTCGGGATAGTTGCCAGTACGCCGCCAATCAATTGATCGCGTAAGCGACGATAGTGCGTTGTGCGTGTTTCCAATTCTTCGTAAGCCAAACGCAGTGCTTCTGCCAGTCCGACAATCAATGGCGTGTTCTGTGTACCGGCCCGTAAGCCACGTTCATGACTGCCACCGGTCTGTGCTGGGGTTATATCGACACCATCGCGGATGTACAGCGCCCCCACACCTTTTGGCCCGTAAAACTTGTGACCCGAAATGCTCAACAAATCGACACCAAGTTGATTCACATCCAACGACAATTGGCCTGCCGCCTGTACTGCGTCCGTATGGAATAGAGCGCCATGTTCGTGGGCAATCGCCGCCAGTTCGCTGATCGGTTGAATAGTTCCGACTTCGTTGTTAGCGTACATAATGCTAGCGAGAGTTGTCCCGGGACGGCAAGCGGCTTGGAAATCCTGTACACTCACGCGACCAAAACGATCAACGGGGAGAATAGTACGCTCAAATCCTTGTAAATTCGCCAGTTGTTCAATCGTCTTACCAATTGCCCCGTGTTCAATAGGAGTGGTGATGAGATGTGTTCCCTTACCTTTTTGGCGGGCGTACCATGCTGCACCGCGTACCGCCAAATTATCACTTTCTGAGCCGCCGCTGGTGAAGATAATTTCTTTGGGCTGGCACTTGAGTACAGATGCAATGATTTCACGGGCGGTTTCAATGGCATGTTCAGCGTTGCGTCCGTAACAATGGGCTGACGACGCATTGCCGTAAATCTCGGTGAAGTACGGGAGCATCGCTTGGACGACGCGGGGATCAGTAGGAGTGGTTGCAGAGTGGTCGAGATAAATCGGGGTCATGATTACGAACCTTTCTTGGTGAAATAAAAAGCGCCTTCGTTGATAGCATCACAACGAGGCGCGAGATAGTCACCACCGTCAAATTTGTTGCCACAATCGTAATTGTGACCACATCTCCACAACGGTGGAAGGGCACCTTGGGTTGACTCCTAGGTTGCCGGACTCTCATTAGAGAGCCTCTCTTGATGCATGGAAACTACTTTAATGACCTTTAAGGGGTTTGTCAAGTTTTTGTTGGACATTTTACAATAAACTTCGCTACTTGACTCTATACGCCTTCAAGCATGTAATTGTATGGCTTACAATCGTCATCAAAATAAATTGATACCAAATGCATCAACAAATCTCACTAACTGAAGCTGCAAATCTCATCCAAGATGGCATGACCATTGCCCTTGGCGGCATGACCATTTATCGTCGCCCGACAGCTTTTGTTCGTGCATTATTGAGACGCGACCCACGCCCACGTGACTTGACGTTGCTATGTTTCACAGCCGGCTATGAGTCGGATTTGTTGGTTGGGGCAGGTTGTGTCAGCACTGTTCACTCATGCTACTTTGGGCTTGAGTCCTTTGGTTTTGCGCCAATGTTCACTGAAGCCGCTCAAAAAGGCACAATCAAAATTGTCGAGGAAACTGAAGCCAGTCTCGCGCTTGGCATTCGTGCAGGCATTTCGGGTGTCGGATATACACCCTCTCACGCATGGATTGGCACGGATTTACCCCGCCTTCGTCCCGATGTCAAAACCATTATTGATCCCTACACGGGTGAAGAACTGGTTGCCTTTCCTGCGATTCATTGTGACATCGCGGTAATCCATGGTTTGGAAGGGGATAGCTTCGGCAACGTCCGTGTTAACAACAATGTCGGTGTAGATATGGAGTTGGTCTATCTTGCAGATAAAGTGATTTTCACCGTTGAACAGTTAGTCCACCAATCTGAACGCAGCCTCGACTCGCTGCTCATCCCTGCCCCCGGCGCAGATTATATTGCCCATGCGCCTAAAGGTGCGTGGCCGACCAGTTGCTACCCCTTGTATCCGGTAGGCGGTGGTGAACTCATGCGCTATGTCGATGCTTGTAACGCCGGACAGTTCAACACTTATCTAGACGAATTATTAAACCAACCCTAATCGCCATCATACTAAAACTTCTTGGCGATTCATGTTTCTGTATTGCTGATATAGCTTGTAACTTGCAGCTTGTAACTTCAAACGGATTTGTGTTATCCTTTTGTTAATTGAATACTGTGTACAGGGGAGTCCGCACAAGTGGGCTGAGAGGGTGCGTAATGTCGCACCGACCCTTAACCTGATCCGGGTCATACCGGCGTAGGGAGTGCCTGATAGACCTTTTCAGTCAAACCACCCCTACAAATATGCAGCGGGTGGTTTTTTATTTCAGGCTCCCATTCAAGAGTGTTTTTTTATCATGAAAGGGAGAGAGTATATGCGACGTTTTGTTTCGTTTCTGGTTCTGTTTGTATTGGTGGTGTCAGTGTTATCACCTGCCGCCGCGCAGGAAAACACGACACTGACACTGGTTACCCACGACTCCTTCAACGTCAGTGAAGCGGTCTTGGATGCATTCCAAAAGGAAAACGACATTACCGTTCAAATCCTCAAAAGTGGTGATGCAGGTGCGATGGTTAATCAGTCCATTCTCAGTAAGGCCAATCCACTTGGTGATGTGATGTTTGGTGTGGATAACACCTTCCTCGGTCGCACATTGGATGCTGATCTTTTCGAGCCTTACGAATCACCCGCCGCTAAAGATGTTCCCGACGAATTCAAACTTGATCCCGAAAATCGGGTTACACCTGTTGATTACGGCGATGTTTGCCTGAATTACGATGTGAAATACTTTGGGGACAAAAAGCTGGCTTTACCGGCATCGTTGGCTGATCTCACCAAACCTGAATATAAGAGTTTGCTGGCAGTCGAAAATCCGTCCAGTTCCTCGCCCGGTTTAGCTTTCTTACTCGCCACCATTAAGCAGTTCGGTACTGAAGGTAAGTACACTTATCTCGACTACTGGAAAGACCTTGTTAAGAACGACGTCTATATTTCGGATGGTTGGGAAGATGCTTACTATACACAATTTAGCGCCAGCAGCGGCAAAGGCCCACGTCCGCTGGTGGTCAGCTATGCCAGCAGCCCACCGGCAGAAGTTTATTTTGCTGATCCTCAGCCGGATACGGCGCCCACCGGCAGTATCACCGCTGATGGGACATGCTTCCGCCAAATCGAATTTGTGGGTATCCTCAAAGGTACAAAGAACATTGAAGCGGCACAGAAATTTGTGGACTTTATGCTCAGTCAGCCTTTTCAGGAGGATATGCCCCTTCAGATGTTTGTTTTTCCTGTTCTTCCAACGGCGGTCTTACCCGACGTATTTGTGAAGTACGCTGCCGTAGCTGAAAAACCAGCGCTCATTGATTTTGCCGATATCAATACCAACCGTGAAATGTGGTTGCAGGCATGGACCGAAACCGTCTTGCGTTAGGCAGTCTGCTGTGGCGCGGGGTATTACTCGCGCCACTTCTTTTTCTGCTGCTCTTTTTTATTTATCCGCTTCTGACAATCTTTGGTGTGAGCCTCGCGCCGCAAGGTCAGCTTGATCTTAGTGGATTTACGCATCTCGTCACCACCGACTATTATCTCAATACGCTTGCATTTACAGTTGTGCAGGCTGTCCTCTCAACCGTGTTGACCTTGGTTTTAGCAATACCATCGGCTTATGTCTTTACGCGCTATGCTTTTCCGGGTAAATCGCTTTTTCTCTCGCTGGCGACACTTCCTTTTGTCTTACCGACCGTTGTGGTAGCCGCTGCCTTTACTTCACTAATTGGCCCACGCGGATTGCTCAACACCTTTTTAACCAATACTTTTAGCTTTGAATCGCCACCGATTCAGTTAGATCGAACGCTGGCTATTATTCTCATCGTTCATGTTTTCTATAACTATGCGGTTGCCCTTCGCATTATCACAGGCTTTTGGGCGAATCAAAATCCACAAATCGAACAGGCTGCCCGTGTTTTAGGGGCTGATAGTTGGCACTTGTGGTGGCGCATTCGCCTGCCGATTTTGCGACCTGCCATCACCGCCGCGGGCATTTTAGTATTCATTTTCACGTTCACTAGTTTTGGCGTGGTTTTATTGCTTGGCGGACCACGTTTTGCCACCCTTGAGGTCGAGATTTATCGTCAAGCGGTTAACCTTTTTAATCTTCCGATTGCGGCGGCTTTATCCCTCGTTCAAATCCTTCTAATGTTCGCTTTGATGATCGTTTATACGCGCTTGCAACGCCGCCTTTCGACCGAAATTACCAGTGCAACCAATGTTGCCGTTCGGCCTTCAACCCGCCGCGATAAGTTGATGGTTTTTACGAATCTCTTGTTGATGGCTGTCTTGTTGTTCACCCCATTACTGTCGTTGGTTGCAGCCTCGGTTTCCGGCGAACAAGGATTGACCCTCCAATATTATCAACAGCTTTCGCTCAATCCTCGCCGATCCATACTATTTGTCCCGCCGATTCAAGCGATTGGTAACTCCCTGCTTTTCGCCTCGATTACCACTGTACTCGCGGTAGCTCTTGGCTTAATGGCTGCCTATTTGCTATCGGGGCGTGTGTCGCGTTTGTCCAACTTGCTTGACCCGTTGTTTATGCTCCCTTTAGCGACGAGTGCGGTCACGCTCGGATTCGGTTTTATCATCACGCTGGATAAACCGCCACTCAATCTGCGTTCGTCACTGCTGCTCATTCCGATTGCCCATACCTTGGTGGCTATGCCTTTTGTTGTCCGCAGCATTTTGCCTGCGTTACGCGCTGTTCCACCGAGTTATCAAGAAGCAGCCCGTGTACTTGGCGCATCCTCATGGCAGGTCTGGCGTTCAATTGATATTCCTCTCATCAGCCGCGCTTTGATTGTCGGCGCAACCTTCGCCTTTACCACCAGCATGGGTGAATTTGGTGCGTCGCTGTTTGTCGCGCGCCCTGATACACCAACCATTCCGATTGTGATCTTTCGCTTGTTGGGTCAACCCGGCACACTAAACTATGGACAAGCACTTGCTATGAGCAGTGTCCTCATGCTCGTTTCAGCTGTTGGTTTTATTCTCATCGAACGATTACGAACAGCCGGAGTAGGGGAGTTCTGATGCTCGACATTCGCGGTGTTCAACGTGCCTTTGATGGCATTCCAGTTTTGCGTGGCATCGACCTCACCATAAATGATGGCGAAATCGTCTGTCTTCTCGGCCCAAGTGGCTGTGGAAAAACCACATTGCTGCGTATCATCGCTGGACTAGAAAAAGCCGATAGTGGCAGTATTCTTCTTGATGGTCAAAACATTCAACCCGTACCAACGCATCAACGGGGCTTTGGATTGATGTTTCAGGACTTTGCTTTATTCCCACACCTGAACGTTGCTGCCAACGTCGCATTTGGCCTTGAGATGCAAAAGATACCCTTATCGAATCAACAGGTACGGGTTCATCAAATGTTGGATTTGGTGGGACTTACAGGTTTTAACGAACGCGATGTAACTCAGCTTTCGGGCGGTGAACGTCAACGAGTTGCGCTGGCTCGCAGTCTTGCGCCTAATCCGCGCCTTTTAATGTTGGACGAGCCGTTGGGTTCACTGGATGCGGCCTTACGCGAGGATTTAATTGTCGATTTGCGGTCTATTGTCAAGCAGCTTCATTTGACGGCTATCTACGTAACCCATGATCAGCACGAAGCCTTTGCCATTGCGGATCGTATCGCGGTTATGAACGCCGGACAGATCGAACAGTTCACAACTCCCACTGATCTCTATCAGCATCCAACGACCGCTTTTGTCGCTCATTTTCTTGGCTTTGATAACATCCTTCCCATCCTCAACCAGCAAAATGGCGTAGCAACTACACCAATAGGTGAATTTTCTGTTTCTAAACCTGCGAAAAGCTTATTGCTGCATACGGATTTCTTAAGAGTTGTCTCACCGACTACACCTGCTTCTATCTCTGCCAGAGTTACCCAATCGGTCTTTCAAGGTGATTCATATCGATTAACTCTTCGACACGCTTCCGGCACAACCCTCACCGTAAAATATCCGAGTACTGCATCAGTTCTTCAAATTGATGACATAATGGCCATTGAAGTTTCTCCTAACGCCATTATTCCTCTTTCTCAGTGACAAATAAAAAGGCCGCCGATCAGCGACCTTGTGAATTTTTTCTAGGTGCCCTCACTGCGAAGCGGCGAGGGGATTTTGGGGAGAGGATGACTTTTACACATCCAAATTCCGCACGCTCTTAGCATGGGTTTGGATGAAACGGCGGCGTGGCGGAACGCTGCTGCCCATCAACATGTCGAAGACACGAT
Organism: Anaerolineaceae bacterium; assembly: GCA_016124855.1. Classification (GTDB taxonomy): domain Bacteria; phylum Chloroflexota; class Anaerolineae; order Aggregatilineales; family Phototrophicaceae; genus CFX2. The sequence goes on from WGMX01000001.1 coordinate 32,032, forward strand.
CGGCTTCAGCCGCGTCATCAATTGTTACTTGCAGCAGAGTACGGGTCGCCGGATCCATCGTCGTTTCCCACAACTGATCCGGATTCATCTCACCCAGACCTTTATAGCGCTGCACCCCAACCTTATCCGGTTGGTCATATTTCTTGAGAGCCTTATTCAGAACTTCTTGTTCGGACAGTCCTGCTTCTGGGTAAACATATTCAGATTTCTTACCACTCTTGAGCAGATAAATCGGTGGCTGCGCGATATAGAGATGCCCATCAGCGATGATTGCTTGCATGTGCCGGAAGAAGAATGTCAGCAGCAAAGTACGAATATGGCTGCCGTCAACATCCGCGTCCGTCATGATAATGACACGACCATAACGCAAATTCTCAACCGAAAAATCTTCCGAGATGCCAGTACCCAGTGTCGAAATCAACGCTTTGATTTCATTGCTGTCGAGCACCTTATCCATCCGTGCGCGTTCCGTATTTAAAATCTTACCACGTAGCGGCAAAATCGCCTGAAAATGACGGTCACGCCCTTGCTTGGCGCTGCCGCCGGCGCTGTCACCTTCCACGATATATATCTCTGCCCCGTCCCCTTTTTGGGAGCAGTCAGCCAGTTTACCCGGGAGCGTCGTACTTTCCAGCAAACTTGGCCCACTGCGAACCAGATCGCGCGCCTTACGAGCCGCCTCACGCGCCCGCATACTCGTCATACACTTATCAACGATACGCCGTGCTTCACGCGGATTTTCTTCAAGAAATTCATTAAACGCTTCTGTCACCACCTGTGAAACAGCTCCCTGAACTTCAGGGTTAATCAGCTTCACTTTGGTCTGGCTTTCAAATGATGGATCAGGGTGTTTCACGCTGACAATCGCCGTAATGCCTTCCAACGTATCATTGCCGGAGAAATTCGGTTCTTTTTCTTTTAACAAGCCCGATTTTCGCGCATATCGGTTGATGACACCTGTAATCGCCGAACGCAAGCCGGTTAGATGAGTCCCACCGTCAGGAGTATTAATGGTATTTGCGAATGCCATCTCCACCACGTTAGATGAGTCGTTATATTGGAACGCGACTTCCACGCCAATGATAATTGGTTCCTTACCTTCGCGTGTGATCTCGATTTCTTTTTCCAAATAGACGGGATCGTGTAGAGGTCTGCGGTTGCGGTTCAAATAGCGCACATAAGAATACAACCCACCTTCAAAATAGAAGCTGGTTTCATGAGGAATTGGCTGCTTTCGCTCGTCTCTCAACGTTATATTGACACGTCGGGTAACAAACGCCATCTCACGGAAACGCTGCGCTAAGACTTCGAAATTGAAATTGTTGTGTTCCAAAACCGTGAAATCTGGCTGGAAAGTCTGCCTTGTTCCAGTGTGTTCACCGGGTTCCATCTCACGGATTTTTTTCAGCTTGGATGCAACTTTGCCCTGCTTATAACTTTGTTCCCACAAGAACCCGTCTCGCCAGACATTGGTACGCATTTCGGTTGAGAGGGCGTTCACTGCTGATACACCGACACCGTGCAAACCACCGCTGACCTTATAAGCGCCACTGCCAAACTTACCACCCATGCCGATTTCGGTCATAACACCCTCAACCGTGGGCTTGCCTGTACTGGGATTAATGCCGACCGGAATACCACCACCATTATCTTGCACCGCTACGATATTATCGTCGTAGAGTGTCACCATAATGTGGTCACAGCGTCCGGCTAACGCTTCGTCAATCGAGTTATCAACAACTTCGTAAATCAGATGATGGAGTGCTTTACTATCTGTGCCGCCCACGTACATGCCGGGACGCTTTCGCACATGCTCCATCGGGTTTAGACGAACGATATCTTCATCACGCTGTTGCCTGATTTGCGCGGTATCTTGATCCGCCATAGCAGCTCCTTACCTTCATCGTCCTATTATGTGAAAAATACGGGTTTTTCCGGAGAACGTATTCGGGGAAATTCCGTAGACTCTTCATTGATATATTATACTTCAGAACGCATACAAGAACAATCCTCCACAAGTAGAACAAAACATCAATTTTACTGGACAAAACGGAATAAATGTTCTATAATTGAAAATGCTGAATTTTTCGGTGGCGCCGCTTGTTGTTACGGCTATCGGCAGAATGATAACGGACACTCTGAATTGAGCAGTATTACTCTGTATGCGAACACTGCTGATGTATGAGTTGGGGAGGCCATGTATGGCCTCCGCCATTTTGCCAATCCTCAAAACTGTCGTGCTAACGGTGCTTGCCCGCCTCCCATCAGTAGGATGTTGGAATAGGAGTACTGTTATTAACGTTAGTATCATCTTCTCTCACATCCGCTGAAATGGCACAACTGCGAAATAGCGGAGGAATTACGAGAGGCTGTCGCTGCACTCAGCGGTTCTAGCCGGCGTCTTTGCCAGTCAAGTTTGAATTTTCGGCGGATTTTCGGCTGTTACCCGCCTGTCATTTCGGCGGCAAATATGCAAAATTTGCAAAAACTGCAACAAAGTGAATCAAGATCAAAACTCGACTTATCATCACCTTTTCATAACCGCTTGACTCTGTTTCCTCGCCGCTTTACAATCCTCTCTAGTGCCCTCGTAGCTCAGGGGATAGAGCAGCGGTCTTCTAAACCGTTGGTCGGGAGTTCGAATCTCTCCGAGGGCGTAAATCAAAACAGCCACTTATAGCAAGTGGCTGTTATATTATGCCCGATATGAGTATTTATTGTGCCATTATACTTTGGTAAACCTCAGATGTCTCAGGGGACGGAAGCTTGCCTTCACGTTTCAAATCATCTGTCAGCCGCTGGTAATGAGCTGCAGCTTCACTCCGTCGTCCCAAAGCCACATAAAGTTTCATGACTTCTCTATGGATATTTTCCCGCGTCGAATCTTCCGCAAGCACTCGTTGGAACAATCCTAGCGCATGTTCCGGTCGTTCTTCTTCCAGCCGAATACGCGCAACTTCTGATAACGCCTCTAAATAACCGGCCTTGAAGTCTGCTCGTCGATCCAAAATCCATTTATCAGTATGACCCTGAAGGAATGGCCCACGGTAAAGGTCAATCGCTCGCTGCCATGCCGCCAAACGTTCTTTACCTTCACCCGTTCGCCCATCCATGAGAGCCGTAGCGAAATCCATAATGTCATAATGGATTGCCATATCCGGGTTGACACGGTAATACCCACCGTCGTGGACAAGCACGTCCATGTCCAGTGCCTTATGTAAACGCCGTTTAGTCACATGGAAAACATTAACCGCCTGATCCATATGTAATTCGGGCCAGAAGGCTTGGCATATTTCTGACCTCGTAATAATCGGACGGTCTAAAGCGAAGAAAAACAGCAATCGGGGTAGGTGACCTTCCCAACTTTCAATCGCGCTGCCGTTCATCAAAACATGCCCCGGCCCTAACGCAAACACTTCCAATTTATGCGTTCCGCCGGTTTCAACACGGTAAAAGTTATGTTTAATGAGGAGGTTATCTTCTAAAAGAACCGCGCGTTTCTGGGCAATCAATGAAACCCACGGCAACCGGGGCAGCGTCCGACTGTTGATAATAATCCGACAATTATGCGTTGGACTTGCTACCAGCTTTTCTACAAACATCTGAATATCATCGGCGCTGTCGCTGCGGTCATACTCATCCAAAATGAGATAAAAAGGCTCTTCGCTAACCTCTGATAAATCGAGTGCGAACGTCTCAACTAAAGTGTTAAAGTCAGTAGCCTTGTTTGGGGGTAAGATATTTATGTGCCGTCCGAACGTTGGAAACTGATTCGCAAGATCATGGGTTAAACCAGCCAGCATCGATTTCAGATCAACGTCATCCGGCCCAAGTGCATAATAAAGCACCTGCCTGTCCAATGAATGTAGAAGTTTTGCGACTAATACTGATCGATATCGGCTTCGGGGATGTAAAAGAATTAAACGTGCAACTTGGGTTTGTTCTTGGAATGTCTGATAAGAAAGGTCAATCAGGTTGTCGAGGTTCATAATTATCACTTCACTTTAGTGATGATTCCATCCGTTGGATAGTAACAATTGTAACATAGTTTAATAGAGCTTGCTAATCCGAGCGTATAGGGTTCTTACAAATTATCAATTGGAGGAAAAATGCAACGCCCACCACGGCCATTTGGCGTGACTTTAGCCATATTTGCCAGTCTCATCCTTTTCACATGTTTTCCTCTCATAGAGGTGGGATTGCTGCTGTCTGTACGTTTACATTTCGCTAACCTAACGTTTGCTGACGACGGAACGCAGCCGCTTGCAATGGGTGCTGATTTTTTAGGAATTCCTGATAGTAAAATTTTCCTACAAACCCTTATCGCAATTGTTTTCCTAGTCATTGCAGTTATGGCGTGGCGTGGACGCCGAAAATATATGCGTTTTGTACTGATTGTGAGCTGTGCAGGATTAACGCTCTTCAACATTTTGAATATCGTGATTGGACAGCTAAGTCAACAGAATTTTGAGGCCGGAGCAAGTTCGCTTGACTCGGTGTTGAGTTCACTCTCATTAGGCCAATTTGCCGCCGGGGTTTTAGTCACCCTCTATGTAATTTGGTACTTAAACCGGGGACCCGCGAGGGCATTCTATCGTGGATATTACTTGCCCATGCCTGTTGACACTGGCGTACCTGAAAGTGCCACACAGCCCACAACTACCATTTAAGTGCGCTAGACAACCTGAGTTTTTCATTCGAATAAATGCCCAATCGAAATGACCAGAGCGATTGGGCATCAAGCATGAACTGTTACAACGTTTTTTCGCGATCTGCCATTTCCATTTGGATTAACTCACGTCGCAGCGTTTTCCCAACGGTAGTCTTCGGTAGTTCCTTGATAAAGCTGATTCGAGTAGGAACTTCATATCTTGCTAATCGCTTTATGCAGTGGTCAATCAATTCCTTCTCGGTCGCGGATTGGTTAGGTCGCAGTACTACCCATGCTTTAAGCGCTTCCTGTCCACTCTTGTCTGCGTCAGGATGAGGGATAGCCGCAACACCTACTTCCATAACCGCTGGATGTTCACTCAAAACTTTTTCAATATTGTTGGGGTAAACATTAAACCCGCCGATGAGCGCCATATCCTTCTTGCGGTCAACGATATAAAAGTATCCATCGTCATCCATGCGACCAATGTCACCTGAGTAAACGAAGTTTTTACCGTCTTTGGGCCTAAGCACATTGGCCGTTTCCGTAGGCATTCCGTGATAGCCCACCATTACTTGCGGCCCTGCCATGATAATTTCGCCGATTTCACCCATTGGGACTTCAGTGACACCGTCATCAAGGCTAACAATTCGAACATCCATATCCGGCAAAGGCAAGCCAATTGACCCAGTGCGATTTTCACCGATTATAGGGTTACAATGACTGGCTGTCGGCGTTTCACTCATGCCATAGCCTTCACGCAGTTTACCCCCGGTGATGCGCTCGAATTCAAGTTTGGTTGAGGGTGGCAGTGGGGCAGAGCCACTGACACATGCTCGTATCGAGTGCAAATCTACCTTTCCAGCTTTTACATCTGGGTGGTTGTTAATCGCGTTATACAGCGCGGGAACACCTTGAAACAACGTGGGTTTGAACACATTGATATTATCGAGTACGTCGCCAATATCACGGGCATTAGGGACGAGAACGATTTCGGCGCCGACCCCTACCGCAAAGTTAAGCACGGCAACCATTCCAAACGCATGAAATAATGGGATTGCCCCTAAAAACTTGTCGGGCTTCTGTGTGTTGCCTCCGCCAGATAACCACGCGCGCATCTGAAGTGTGTTAGCCACTAGCGCTCGATGTGTCGCCATCACTGCTTTTGATACACCTGTAGTACCACCCGTATACTGGAAAAGTGCCAAGTCTTTACTTGGTGTAATCGTCACATTGGCTTTTTTGCCCGCGTATTTGGTCAGTACATCTTGAAGCCATACATCGCCGTTTTGCAAACTTTCAATCCGGTGTCCTTCTTTTTTCTCTTTGGCTAATGTAAAAAGAAATTTGGCTGCCCCGGGCAAATATTCTTTAACATTGGTGACAATCACCGTTTTGACTTTTGTCTTCGCCTGAATTTGTTTGATGGTGTTATAAAACAGACTCATCGTGATGACAATGGGTGCGTCGCAGTCATTGATTTGGAACTGCATTTTGTCGGCTGGATAAGTTGGGTTTGTGGCGGCGACCACACCACCAGCTTTAAGTACGCCATAGTAACTGATGACAAAGGCGGCAATGTTGGGCATTACCAGCGCAACACGGTCGCCTTTCTTTAAACCCATATCAACCAGTCCAGCAGCCAACGCGTCCGAATACTGGTCAAGTTCTTGGTAACTTACTGAACTACTCACACGCCCAAGCAGTGGAAGGTGAGCGCTGCTAATTAGAGCCGGGTTATTCGGGGAGTTTTTAGAGGCTTCTTGAAGAAAACTCTGAACACTAACATCCGGGTATGGTTCCAAACTTACAGGGACACCGGGGTCATAATTTTTTGTCCAAGGACGATCAGCATATGTAACCATATTTTGTGCTCCAAATACTTTTTAGTAAATCTAATCTTTATTGATGCCAAGTATAATCATCCCTTGTAACCTGTCAAAGGTTATGTCGTTCCCCATGCCCGCCATTCATCCGGTAAGCGTGTGACTTGCCCGCTATGGGTGATGCAGATGTGCTTGCTTGATCCTACAACCAATATACCGCGCGTGTTCGCGTCAAGAATCTCGTAAGCAAATGTTAGCCCACGACTTTTCATGTCATCAATCCAACAGCAAACAGTAATTTGTTGTCCGTAACGTGCCGGTTTGATATAGCGTGCATTGATTTCGGATACAGTAAGATAATGCCCGCTCCGCTCAAAGCTTGCGTAATCACTGCCCCGTTGTCGGGCATAATTGCTGCGACCTTCCTCAAAATAAATGATGTAACTGGCATGATGGATAATGCCCATCGCGTCGGTTTCGGCATAGCGTACGTATAAAGTTGTTTCAGCAACTACTCGATCTGTCGGGGGCAAAGTAATTCTCCAATTATCTACATTTGAGGACTGGAGGATAACAGACGGACTACGACATGCCAAATAGGAAATTGTGGGAGCAAATGTAACGGTTGTGTTATAATCCATAGGTTAAACAAGTGAGTTGATTTTTAACCGGAGGATGCGGATATGGACATTAACCAAGCCGCACGGATGATTGAATGGCTGGATGAAGAACGTCGGCGGGATAAGGCGAATATTTCTACCCTAGAAGAACGACTGGCACAGCAGCAAGATACCATAACAATGCTTTCCAAGCGCATCAATAGCATGGAATCCGACCAGACAGTCATACGTACTCAAATCACGCCATCAGGTCGTGAAGCTGATCTCATTGAACAGGTTCGCAAAGAAGTTCTACAGCTTATTGAAAATATTGAAGCTAAGCGATTAACTGCCGAACGCGAAGCAGATCGTCGGGCTGATCTGGCACGTGAGAATGCTATGCGACCAGTTCGTGAACTGACTGAAAAACTGGACAAGTTAGAACGCCAGACGAGTACGCTGCCGGGATATGAAGTTGAGCGTGAACGTGTTTCTGATACTGTCGCGGCGCTGCAGCAACGTGTTGATGATTTGTTCAAGAAAGTTGAAGAGCCTGATCGTCGTCTTGCATTCTTGGAAGAACAACGCAGGCAAGATAGCCGCCGTGTTTCTGAAGTGCAATCCGAAGTGCCCGAAATTCAAAAGCAAGTTGACGGTGTTCGACCAAAATTGACCTTATTGGAAGACCTGACACTGCGTATAGAGCGTCGTGTGCAGGATGTTCAAAATAGCGAGCGCGAACGACGTGAACAAATTCAACAGTTTATAGACCAACAAACGCTCCAAATCCAGCAGCGGGATCAACAAATTGCCGAACTCGTGAAGCGTTTTGGTGAACAAGATAGCCAGATGCAGCGTAACATTGAGCGCTTCGAAACATGGCAAGAAGCATACCGGAATATGAAAAAAATCGTTGACGATTTTGAACGAATTGGTGACCGTTTAGAACGTCGTATTAACGAAGTCGCCGAAATGCAGCGCCTGAGTGAAGAACGTTTTCGGCAGGAATGGAACGATTGGACCGCTGATGATCAAAAGCGATGGAAGCAGTTCACGATTTCCAATGATGAAGTTTGGCGCAGCCACGACAAAGAATTTGATCGTTTTGTTGCCAAGATGACTGAAATTGAAGCGATGTTCCCACCCATGCAAGATAGTCTTGGACGTATCTGGGCGTTGGAACGTGAACGGGCGCAGCTTTATCGTGACCGTTACCAATCTTTACTTCTAGAATTTGATACCGGTTCTAAAACAACCACCGTCAAACTTCCAGCCGTTCCCTCAACCAATGGAAATAATACCAACGGCAATGGAAATACATAGTCGGGTAATTTAGTGTTCAGCAAGGGGCGCTTCATGGGTTTCATCGATGCCGGGTTGTTCATCTTCAACTCGATTGATGTCAGCACCTAGCGCCTTTAATTTTTCCTCAACGCGTTCGTAACCCCGATCAATCTGGCGAATATTAAAAATGCGCGTTTGGCCTTTTGCGCCGAGTGCAGCGAGCAGTATGGCCATGCCAGCCCGAATATCAGGGCTGGTGATGTAGGATTGACCCTGTAATGTGGTTGGCCCTTGAACTAAAACCCGATGCGGGTCACACAAAGTAATGCGCGCGCCCATTCGAACTAACTTATCGGTGAAAAAGAATCGGCTTTCATACATCCAATCATGGAATAGTACGGCTCCGGCACATTGGGTTGCGATTACGAGGGCAATGCTCATCAAATCCGGTGGGAAAGCGGGCCAAGGTTGGGCTTTGATGATGGGCAGTCGGTTGCCTAAATCGGGAACAATACTGAGTGTTTGTGCGGCAGGTACAACAATATCTTCGCCTTGAGTATCCCACTGGACGCCTAAGCGACCAAAGGTAAGAGCAATCATTTCAAGATGCTGGGGATCGGCGTCCGTAATGCGGATTTCTCCGCCCGTGACAATGGCTGCGCCGATAAAACTGCCAACTTCCATGTAGTCAGCCCCTATGCGGGCTTCACCTCCATGTAACCGTTCTACGCCGGTAATGATGAGTTGGTTTGTGCCAGCGCCTTGGATTTGAGCACCTAAAGTGTTTAACATTTGGCAAAGGTCTTGAATATGAGGTTCGCAGGCAACATTGCGAAGGACTGTGACGCCTTTCGCTAGCACAGCCGCCATGAGCGCATTCTCCGTAGCAGTAACACTGGCTTCGTTGAGAAGAATATTGGTGCCCACCAGCCCCTCAGTTTCCATCACGAGTAAGGCTTTTTGGAGGGTGATATTTGCGCCGAGCTTTTGGAGCGCGACGGCGTGGGTATCCAGACGACGTTCGCCGATACTATCTCCACCGGGAATCGGTAAGCGAATGCGTCTCATACGCGCTAACATGGGGCCGGCGAATACGATACTCGCACGAATCTTGCTGGCAAGGGTAGGGTCTACGTCCGTGGTTGAGATGTTTTGAGCATGAATTCTTACAGATGAGCTATCTACCCACGTCACATCTGCCCCAAGCTGGCGCATAATATCGAGCGTAGTGAGTACATCACCGATTTTGGGCATGTTGCGCAGAATGACAGGTTCTTCAGTGAGCAAACAGGCAGGGATCATTTTGATGGCAGCATTTTTGTTACCTCCCGCTTTAATTGTGCCGGAAAGTGGTTTTCCACCTTGGATTACAAATTGCTCCATAAATATGTCCCTATCTACAAAGTGTGTTCACGAACAACGACGGCTTATTGTAGCGTTTGTAGGTGCGTTGACAACCCTATCGTCAATCGCTATACTATCCTCAATCCAAGGAGAAATTGCTTAATGGTTTGTTTGCACCATCATCTGAATGTTCATAGTAAACCTTTGGTGTTGGTTCACAAATAAACCGTCGCTTTCGTTTGATTTTTGAAGTCCCCGCACCTTGCGGGGATTTTTATTTTATCTAGGGAGGGGATGGGCGATGCTGGCAGTTGTAGATTATGGGGCAGGGAACTTGGGGAGTGTCTTACATGCACTAAATTATCTACGCGCAGAAAATATGCGTGTTGTCCAAGATGGGCGCGATTTGAAAGGTGCAGACAAGATCATCCTGCCGGGGGTTGGGGCATTTGGAGCTGGAATGGGCGAACTCGCCAAGCGGGATTTGATCCAACCACTCAAAGAGGCGGCAGCTTTGGGCATTCCTTTACTGGGGGTTTGTGTAGGAATGCAATTCCTGTTTGATACCAGCGATGAAATGGGCGAATTTGAAGGACTCGGAATTATCCCCGGTTACGTCACGCGCTTTCCTAAGATAGCTGGTCTTAAAGTGCCTCACATGGGTTGGAATCAGGTGCGACAGTGCCGCGCATGTGAGCTGTTAGACGGTTTAACTCCGGACAGCTACGGGTATTTCGTCCATAGTTATTACTGCACTCCGAAGCGACCTGAGGATGTCGTGGCTGAAGTTGATTATGGAATCCCCTTCACTGCGATTGTTCAGCATGAAAATGTCTACGGTGTTCAGTTCCACCCTGAAAAGAGCCAGACGATGGGTTTACAAATTTACAGCAATTTCCTGAAGGTGAGCGCATGATTATTTATCCGGCGATCGATTTGCGTGGTGGCAAGGTAGTACGCCTAAAAGAGGGAGATCCAAACCAGCAGAAGGTGTTTAGTGACGATCCTATCGCAACCGCTCAACAATGGTTGGCACAGGGTGCGCAATGGATACATATCGTTAATTTGGACGGAACATTTGCGACGCTCAATGACAATGCGCGTATTTTGGAAGCAGTAGCCAAGTTCGACGTGAAGGTACAGTTTGGTGGTGGTTTACGCACGATGAACGATATTGAACGGGCGATTGAGCAGGGAGCAAGCCGCGTGATTATTGGGACGGCAGCTATTGAGCAGCCGGAATTGGTGAGCCAAGCTATCGAGCGTTGGGGGAGCGAATGTGTGGCGGTTGGTTTAGACGCGCGGGATGGAAAAGTGGCAACACACGGCTGGCAAACTAAATCTAAAGTTACACCATTGGAATTGGGCAAACAGATGGTCGAACGCGGTGTCATTCATGCACTTTATACCGATGTAAACCGTGATGGTTTATTGCAGGGCGTAAATGTCGATGCCACCGCGATGCTGGCACAGGAAACTGGAATGCAGGTGATTGCGTCGGGTGGGGTAGGGAGCTTGGACGACATCAAACGCCTGAAAGCGACAGGGGCGGTAGCTGGAGCCGTAATTGGGATGGCGTTGTACGATGGGCGTTTCGGATTAGCGGATGCGTTGGTGTTGGCGGAGGGCAAAGATGTTAGCTAAGCGGATTATTCCCTGTTTAGATGTGCTGAATGGGCGGGTTGTGAAGGGTGTGAACTTCGTCAATTTGCGCGACGCGGGTGATCCGGTAGAGCAGGCCAGCGTTTATGACCATGAAGGGGCCGATGAACTGGTTTTCCTCGATATTACGGCCTCGCACGAGGGACGGAATACGACACTGGATATGGTAAGACGAGTAGCTGACAGCATCTTCATCCCGTTTTGTGTAGGTGGCGGGATACGGACGGTCGAAGATATAAGAGCGACGTTGTTGGCAGGCGCGGATAAGGTTTCGATCAACAGCTCAGCGATTAAGACCCCCCAATTGATTGATGATGGGGCGTGGGGTTTTGGAAGCCAGTGTATTGTGGTGGCGATTGACCCCAAATGGTTAGGGGGAAAGTGGGTGGTGCATATTAACGGTGGGCGTGTTCCAACCGATAAAGAGGCGATAAGCTGGGCGAGAGAAGTTGAAGACAGGGGAGCAGGCGAAATTCTCCTCACCAGTATGGATCGGGACGGAACAAAATCAGGGTACAATCTGGAACTCACTCAGGCGGTAGCGGAGGCGGTTTCGATACCGGTGATCGCATCAGGCGGCGCGGGGAAAATGGACGATTTTCGAGACGCTTTGACGACCGGAAAAGCCGATGCAGCCCTAGCGGCGACCTTGTTCCACTACAACGAAATTCGAATTGGAGACTTGAAGAACTATCTAGCCGAGCAGGGAGTGGCAATGCGACTACACGGTTGGGAGGCACTTTAATGTTTGAGCAGGTGAAGTGGGATGAAAAAGGGTTGGTCTCAGCGATTGTACAAGATGCGAATACGCTCGAAGTGTTGACGTTGGCTTATATGAATGCTGAGTCCTTGAAGATGACGATTGAAACGGGCGAGACGGTTTTTTGGAGCAGAAGCCGACAAGAACTGTGGCATAAGGGCGCGACATCCGGTAATGTTCAGTATGTTAAAGAAATAAGAGTTGACTGCGACGGTGATGCGTTATTAGTGTTGGTTGATCCGGCAGGGCCAGCGTGTCATACAGGTGCGGTTTCGTGTTTCTTTGAGCTGTTGAAGGCGGCTGAATAAAACCTCATTTCGGTACTTAATTATCGGACGGGATAATGGCAAGTTACAAATTGGAATGGTAAACAAGTGGCGGCTGAGGCGCGTGTTACGCGCTGTAGGGATATACTCAAGAAAACGACAACAAGGTATACCCATATGCCAAGCCCAATTGCCAATTCGATACGGGAAACAATCGTACAGCGCCGTCAAAAAGGCGAAAGCCTACGGAGTATCAGTAGTGAG
>WGMX01000024.1 GCA_016124855.1 Anaerolineaceae bacterium
ATAAAGACGGTTTACAAAAGGTCTTTAAAGTCCCCTCTCTGCTTGCGGAGAGGGGATTTAGGGGTGAGGTTTCTCTGGTAAATCTGCTCCACCACTTAATGTAGTCCTACCCGAACTGTTTTGTGTTGATTTTGTGAAACTTTTGTTCTACAATTTATCTTTGTAATCAACTATTTTGAGAGAAATTTGTATGCCGTTGACTCGTCGTTCGCCACCCATAAAATGAGTGCAATGATAGCGACGACATGCACAAATTGCATAGCGGCGGACACACGGGGATAATTCGCTGCAAAAGCGTCATTTCAGCGGCAATGAGTGAGCTTCCCGCCGACACAAAATGTCAATTCAGCGCCTCGCTCTCTCGCGTCCGCCGGTCATTTCGGCGGGAATTATGCAAAATATGCAGCAATTGCGAATTTTTCGAATCATTTACTGCAATTCATCACCTTCTTATGGTATCTATTTAGAGGCGAACTCATGCAAGCGATTATGGATGAAGACTCCGGCGTGAAAGCGGGCATTTTTGTTTATGAAATCCATGCCAGCCGCAGCTTTCCCGGCGACAGCTTACCTGTTTGAACGGTGTTACAAGGGACGGGCTGGAATCGGGAATTTAAGCCCCAACTCCTCGTAATATTCAATAATTTTTAAGTTGAACTTTTCACGCTCGGCTGTGAACAACGGCCACTCAGGAATATTGAGATAACAGCGTACCAGAATCTCGAAACCGTAATCACCAAAATTGATGAAATAAACAATGATTGAATCTTCCTGTACTTTTTCATGGGCTGCCAGCAGCGCGCGGATTCGCGCAATGAGTTCAACAATGTCCTGATGTGAAGCCGAATAGGCCACGCGCAAGGTCGTGTTATACCAGCGTTTATTAAGGCGTGACCAATTTAAAACCGGTGCGGAGGCGAGCTTACTGTTAGGGACTATCACATAAGCTTGATCGAGCTGGCGTACGCGTGTCGAGCGGATGCCAACATGTTCCACTATGCCTTCAATTTCGCCAGACTTGATGAACTCGCCCACCATAAACGGTTGGTCACCGACAATGGTGGTAAAGCCGAATAAATTTTCCACCGTGTCTTTAGCGGCTAACGAAAATGCCAGACCGCCCAAGCCTAATCCAGCGACTAAACCACTGACATCGTAGCCCCATTCTTGGATGATGATGACGACAGCCACCGCGATGACGATCAATTTAATCGCCGTCCGCATAAAAGGGAGCAGGCGCTCATTAATGGTTAGTCCAGTCAGGCGAAACAATCTGTTACTGGATGGGGCAAGCGCATCTACGATCTGGTAAACCGCCAACATCACGGCGATGATGATAAACACCCGCGCCAGATGTACCACAAATACCGACGTGGTAATATCGACGTTCAAAATCTCGGCGCCAACCAGCATCCCAAAGGCAACAATCAATAAGCGCGCAGGGACCGTAACAATGTCTAGAACAATGTCATCCCAACCGATGTTAGTGCGCTTGGCGATGATGTGCAGCGGACGAACAACCAGTGCCGCTAGCAATTTTCGCAGCAGCCAGAACAGCGCCAGCACAACGACTGCCAGCACAACCCGTGTAATGTTATCGCGCAATGTTGGTGAGAGACGTTCCCAAAATAAAGTGATGTTTTCCATCGGCAGATTGTACCATATTCGCTGTTACTCCCATGAATATGTCCGAACCTGCGCCGAATGGCAAGGTCACTAGAGCATCACATGGGTGTTGTTGTCCGCGTAAAGGACGCGAATCGGTGTACCATCTGGTGGGAGTATTTGGTCATTGAGGTATTTGTATGGGCGTACAATCGTTTGTTTCCCAAAAATGAGATGCTCATCCGGTGAAGTGAACTTGTAGATATAATCAACGAAGTACAATCCTTTTTCCTGTGGCTTGTTAAGCCATGAGCCTAGTAAGCGCGGCCTTTGTTCTCTAACCCGAATTTCAAAAATCTGTCCATTTATCAAAATACCATCCCGAACCAAGCGTGTATAAGCATTGTTGGTTCTCAATGTATGAACCAAACTGAAGATTTCTGTTGGGATCACCCATATGGCACAAACAATCAATGCAAAAGTGAGTGCACTATCTAGAGCTGTGGTCGAGGGGCGGCCAGAAACGGCCATGTCATATTTCGCTAAAATTGTGTACATCACCATTAAAAAACAGCAAAGAACAACATGCGTCCGAAAGGATGCCTTTCCACTCCGTAAACCGTTTGATATTCCAGAGGATACACGCCGAGTTCATAGCGTTGATAAGGTGGATTGAGGGTAAAAAAATCAGGCATTGCAGCACCCAATGATTGAAGAACATATTCTCATCATAATGCTGGTATTTGTTTTCATACCCCTCAAATCCGGGCTGGAAACTAAAAAGAGGCTGGCTCATATGCCAACCTCTTTCACTAGGATAACCGTAAGGTACGAGTGGATTGACTTTTATAGACGGTGTAAAACGGTCTGAATGAGTCGGATACGCCCTTCGCGTAAATTGAGTAAGAGGTTGCTTAGCAGCGTGCCGAGGTCACTGCCAAGAAGCAAATGTAATCCAAGCGAGTTCATGTTGGCACCGGTTCTTTGTTGGTTGGCAGCACGCGCTTCTAGCCAAGTCAAGGATTGTTCGGATATGTCCTCCCAGTTTTGCACTTGAAAACCCGTTTGGATGAGCAGCGTTTGTAAGGCATCGGGCGGAATGAGAAAACTCATGGATGCATCACGCGCCCACATCACTGGAAACTGAACTGGCTGCACGGTTCCGGCCATCACCTCATGCATCACTAACGTTCCGCCGTGCCGCAGTACGCGGTGAATTTGTGTATATAAACCCTGTTTGTCGGCGATATTCATGGAAGAGTGCTGTGTCCAAACCGCATCAAAAGACTGATCAGCAAAGGGCATATCGAGCGCATTTCCTTGCTCAAAATGAACGTGACTTGCCAGATTAGTACGCGCCGTCAACATTTCACCGACGCGGCAGTAAGACTCCATCAGGTCAAGAACCGTCACGTCGCAGCTATATTCACGTGCTAACAGTCGCGCCGTGCCGCCTAATCCGCCACCGACATCAAGGACATGGTCCCCGGCTTTGAAATCGGCGAGTTGGGCAAGTTTGAGGCTGGCATCCAGACCACCGACATGAAATTGATCCAGTCCGGCGAGGTCTTTAAGCGCCAGTTCCGCGCCCGCCGAATCCAAGGTGTTCATGGCGGCGGATACCGCCGTTTCAACATCAGTAAAGGCGTAATGTCGAGTTAAGTCTGCATCCAGTTGGGACATAGTGACTCCTTTAGTTGATGAGTCTTGGCAAACCTTCTGACGTTACACCACGTTCGTCACACAGATTAAAGGCATGACGATAACGCACCTGTCCAAGCTAATTTTGCCCTTCCTCTGTTTCTATGCCATCATTAACGCCATCTTGAACCTTTTTGTGGTGTAATGGTATCTATTTTATTGATGTAACCGTCACCTGATTTCAGGAGCTTCCGCATGAATTCTAACCGACTGCCTCTCATCGGGCTTGTGATTATGATAATCGTGGCTATTTTTGCGCTGGGACTGCAACAGCAGGCCGTTAATGATGCGCGAACACAAATGACACGTGCCGCGAGTGCGGATAATGACAAAGGAACGGCTGTGGCGATGGCACAGGCAGCTTCCGGTACGCAGGTGCAGGCTGAGATCGGGCAGTCTACTGCGCTTGCTGCCGTCCAAGGCGCAAATACGGCGCAAGCGACGGCACAAGCTGCTGCTGGTACAGCTGTCGCTCAATTAGGTGACGCAGGCACACGAAGCGCTCAATTCGCCGCGACCACGACCGCCAACGCCGATGCAGTGCAAGCAACAGTGACGATGCACGCTCATGAACTGGCGACCTTACAAGCTGAATCGACTGCGGAGGTCGCAACTTTACAGGGGCAGTTAGTAGGACAGGTGACTATACAGGCGCAGTTACAAGGTCAATTAGGAACGGCTACCGCGCAGGTTGATCTGGCGGAGTTTGCCCGTAAGGCCGCCGAAGATGACCGCGCGAATGCGCTTAGCCAATTGTGGACAGTCGGCACACGGCAGGCCGACAGCAGCAGTCAACTGGCGACGGCTCAGGTTCTGCTGACCAACGCTCCACCGGCTACGCCCGTTCCGCGCGCAACTGCTACTCCTGAAGTTGGTGCTACCAGCGAAAATGACACTTCGACGAATACAGCGGGTTCGGATGGCACGCTCGGGCAGACGTTCGAATCGTCCGATAAAAAAGTGCAGGTCGGTTATCCGAATGGTTGGTTCGCGAGAGAAGGCAATAATGGCACGATTACCATCGTCAATGACGAAGCCATGTATACACGAACGCAGAACGCCATTAACCCCGGTCAAATCGAAGTGGATATTCTGGCGGGTACTTACTCGCAGTTCAATTTGCCCGCCGGCACAACACCCGACAGCTTGATGAAAATCATCACCGATAATATTGCTTCCCAACAGCCGAAGTATATCGTCAGTACACCGGAAGCTATCAAGATTGGGAGCTATACGGGTGTTCAAGTGCTGGTTGATGATGGGGAGAACGATTTGAGTATCAGTGTTCTGCGACTGAGTGATAGCGCAGTCGCGTTGGTTTATGGTCTATCAGCAAAAGGCGAAGGAGCCTCCAACGAGGAAGTGATTATGTCGATTGCAGGCAGCCTAACTTACATCGAATGACGGGTAGTCTTCCGCCTTTATCCGGTTGTCTGAGAATGCAAGATGCGTGTACAGTAGAAAAAGACTCACTTACACGCATCATTCATTTAAGGAAATACTGCTCATGACGACACCAGAACCGAATCCGAGCGCAGCCGCACACGAGGACATGCAGCGCCAATGGAAAGAACTCTTTGAAAAAATTAGTTTGCCGGAAATCAGCCGCACAATAACTGATACCAGCGATAAGCTGCACAAGCTGCCGGAACAAATTGTCCGAATTCGCCAGCGCGGATATGTTTTTGCTTCGTATTTGGAACAGAAACGTGATGTGCTGGTCAAACGTTGGGATGACATCAAACGCAATATCCAAAGCGCCGTTCAATCAGAAGCCGAAACCTTTCGCACCGAATATAACCGCATCGACAGCTTGATGACCGATTTGAGCCGGCTGCTTTCCAATCCAGCGACCCTTGAAAGTCGGATGCCGCCTATTCGCCAGCGTATTCAGGAATTGGAAGATCGTGTCGAAGCGACCGAGCGTAAACTCAAAGCGGATCTTGGTTCACTTCCATCTGACACCGATCAAACCCTCAAACAATTGTCGGACATCTCATGGTATCTCGACCAAAAAGAGGAGGCCAGCTTCAAATTTTTGGCGAATGAAGCGTTGTTTCTGGCAGCCAAAGCCGAATGGGTTGAAACGGGTAAGGGCAAGAACGATCCCGATGGTATCCTCTATTTGACCGATCAACGGTTGGTTTTTGAGCAAAAAGAAACCGTTGGCAAAACACTCGGTTTGTTCGGTGGCAAAAAAGCTCAGGACCTGAAATGGGAAGTGCCGCTGCATCTGGTTGCCGAAGTTAAAGCCGAGAATAAGGGTTTGTTCGGCGGTAAAGATATGCTGTACTTTACGCTCAAGTCCGGCGCGCCGTTCTCGCAAATCACGGTTGAAGTTAAGGGCGGTGTGGCCTGTAAGTTCTGGGCGGCACAAATTCAACGTATGATTAGCGGCAATACCAAAGACGAACGCGCTATCCAACCGGATGCCGAAGCACTGGAAGCCATCAAGAAAGCGCCGACTGCTTGTCCATCTTGCGGCGGCACATTACCGATGTTGGTTGCTGGTCAAAATCAGATAGATTGTATGTACTGCGGAACCGTAATTCGCATATAGCGATGGCAAAATTCACAGGAGGGACAACGATGGGAATCGAGCTGCGTGACGTTCTTCCGTCGGATGCACCTTCTTTGGCACACATCTTAATCGAGGCTAACGAACACGCTTTTCGTGGCCTCGTGCCGGATCGCTGCCTCGAATTTACGGAAGCTGAAAGCACCGCCAATTGGCAGCGCTTTTTCGCCGAGGGATTGCCCGCTAGCGATTTTATGATCGCAGCCATTGTCCCAACAGGTGAGATGATCGGTTACATATGGGGTGGTCCAAACACCAAAGAACCGGATTTCGCGGCTGAACTGCGCCAGATTTCGGTGCTGCCCGCCTATCAAGGACAAGGGATTGGCAGGCAGTTGGCTTGTCAGCTTGCCCAACGTTTGCTCGAACAGGATTTACACAGCATGAGGGTTGAAGTACTGCGCGTTAATCCGAACCGCATATTTTATGAACGCCTCGGCGGCACGTTGTTCTCCGAACAGCCTTATGATTGGGACGGTTTTATCCTGCCCATGCGGGTATATGGCTGGAAGGATATTCGTCCACTTCTAAAACAGCACCCAGATTAATCGTCGTCAAAGGTTGCCATTAAGCGCCGATAGGCTTCGTTGAGTGCTTGCATTTGTGCAGTGGCATCGGGCGCTTTGTTCACATCAGGATGGATTTTTCGGGCGAGATTGCGGTAAGCCGTTTTGACGTCTTCTTCTTCCGCATCCATTGATATACCGAGTACAGCATACCATTCAGCTAGTGAAGCAGGCTTCGTTGAGCGCGGCGGTTGTTGGCCGTCAGTATCGGTTTCATAGCGGCGTTTATGTGGAACTTTGTCACTGAATGTTCCGACTCGCCATCGACCACGAAGAAACGGTGTCTCAACCTCAACCATCGTACCCATCAACTGCCGCATGTTTACCGTTTTGCCATAGCGGATTTCGCGGTAGGGGCCGATGCGGTCATAATAAATAGGGTAGATAAACAGTTCGCCGCCGAAGATGTCGTATGCCCACAGTTTATCGCCATAGAGTGCCAGCAAAGGCCACTCCCATTCTTCCACCTCGACCACATGACCTTCAGGTGGCAGCAGCATATCCGCCCACAGAATGAACAGCGTGTAGACATGATGCGCTTGGTTATAGACGATAGTATTTTTGATTTCGTAGGCGGGAATCGAACTTTCAATGATATGGATGCTGATGGCTTCACCGGTGGGCAGGCTCAGGTGGATAATGTCACCCCCGTCTTCGTGGATGACCGCGCCTGCATGTTTCAACTGCCAGACGAGGAATGCACCTGCTCGATATGTGTCAAACCGTACCACAAATGCCTGCCTGTAGAGTGCTACCTTCCGGGGATTGGGAATAAAGAAGAGGCGTTCGCGTGAACGCCTCTCCGCTTACCCTAAATGTACCCGATTTTGACTGGATTTTCTACTTAAACAACTCGCGCACGATGATGTTGCGCTGGATTTCGCTCGTGCCTTCGTAAATCTGGAAAATCTTCACGTCACGCAGTAGCTTTTCCACCGGATATTCCTTCATGAAGCCGTAGCCACCGAAAACCTGTACGGCATCCACTGCGGCTTTGGTCGCCATATCAGCCGCGAAGGCTTTGGCATAAGCCGGCACTTTCGAGTTGACGATACCGGCTTCGACTTGCCAAGCGGCTTGCCATGTCAGCAAACGGGCAGCCTCGTAATTGATTGCCATGTCTGCAATTTTGTGACCAACAGCTTGATGCTGGTAAATCGGTGTGCCGAAGGCTTCACGCTGCTTGGCATATTTGACCGACTCATCCAGTGCGCGTCGCTGCAAGCCGACGGCAGCGGCTGCCACACCGGGACGGCTGTAATCGAACACTTTCATCGCCAAATAAAAACCTTGACCTTCTTCACCGAGGCGATTTTCTTCTGGCACTTCGACATTTTCAAAGACAATTTCAGCGGTATCGCTGGCACGTTGACCCATCTTGTCGAACTTCTTGCCGACCTTTACGCCGGGGGAATTGCGATCAATGATGAAAGCGGTCATGCCGCGATGACCTGCATCAGGATTGGTCTTGGCAAACACCGTGAAAAAATGAGCATGGCTGGCATTGGTGATAAATATCTTGGAGCCATTAATCAAGTAGCTGCTGCCCTTTTTCTCGGCGCGGGTTTGGATGCCCACCACGTTCGAACCAGCGCCCGCTTCGGTCACGCAGTAGGAGACAAATTCGCCTTTGTCTACCAAGCGTTCACCGAGCCAATAAGCTTTTTGCTTTTCATTACCTGCCAAAATAATCGGCAAATCGCCGAGCGCGTTCGTGCTGATGCTGGTGCTGATGCCTGTGCAGCCGTACGCGATTTCCTCAGCAACCAACACTTCTTCAAAAGGTGACGCGCCAACACCGCCGTATTCCGCTGGAATGTTCATGTTGACGATGCCTAGTTCACGCGCTTTGTGGAAAATGGCTTCGGGGAAGGTGGCGTGTTCATCATAGTCGGCTGCGACGGGGATAATCTCGGAAGCGGTGAAATCCCGCGCCATTTTTTGTAACATCTTTTGTTCTTCGGTCAGCGCGAACGAAACGCCTGCTGCTTGTACCTTCGTCATATCAACCATTTTTCCATCTCCAAAAATAATCTAATCTTCGTTAGATTAAATTATATTGGAAAAATACTCGCCTTGCCAACCCCTTAAGAATTTACACATTGGTTACACATACTTTACGACCTGCCGCTCATTCCCGTCCTACAATAAAAAGGTCACAATTACTCAAGGGGAATATTTTACGATGAAAATACGTGTGTTGATCTTTTGTGTGCTGCTGTTAGGACTAGCAGCTTGTAATCGGGGTAATGTCAGCGATGTTCAGCGCGACGCAAATGGTGGAGTCGATGCGACCGTTACGCTGACTGAACAAGAAGTCAATGATGCGGTGGTAGAAGCGCTCTCCAAACAGGGTAACCCGCTGCTGCGTAATCCTAAGATTGATTTGCAACCCGGCCAATTGCTGATTAACGGCGAACACGAACGCCGCGATGGCAAAGGCACCGTCAGCGGCAGCGTCACTGTGACCATTACTATCCAGAATGGTTCATTGCTGCCACAGATTACCAAAGCCGATATCGAAGGCTGGGATGCAAGCGATTCACGCATCGCAGAATTCAACCAAAAATTGACGGATGCATTCAACCGCCGCGCCAACCGCGACAACAAGCAAATCACCTTCACAGCGATCACAATTAGCGACAGCAATTTAACATTCACGGTGAATATTAAACGCGGCTGAACAAACCGTTTTGTAAGGGGCTGGCAAATGGGTCAGCCTCTTTTGATTTTGTAAGTCGATTTGTAAGCTTAAAAACTCTTAGTCTTCGAGATGCCTTTGATCAATTCCTCCCTCAATAAACCTCTCCCTCAACTTTCCCTCGCACTCTTGCAGCACAATTTGCAATTCCGGTGTACAAATAAACCTTGATTGTATGAGTCAAAAAAGGTGCGAAAATAAACCTATTGATGGCCTCAAAAAATGGGACTATTTACTCATCATTTTTGATGCATAAATTTGCTTTCTTTTATACGAATCCTGTGCTATAAAAATGCGCTTATTTAATAGCCCTTAACAGAGAGATGGACGACATGTCTGAACCCTACCAAATACTCATCCTCTACCGCCCATCTTATCCGCTCGAACAATCGGAATTTTTAGCCAACGAAGCCAGTGACGAAACGGTTCAACTGGTGGATAAATCGCTGCGAAAAGAAGGCTTCGATACCCGAATAATCTTGGTAGGAGAGGATATCGAAGAAGTGCTTCGCCGCTACGACACTGCCGAAACCGTCATCTTTAATTACTGTGATGGTTATCATGATGGCCCCAAGGGCTATGACCCGATAACCGGCCTGTACGAAGCCTTAGGTTTCGCCTACACCGGCGCGGATGATGAGGCACTGCTGCAAGGGCTGGACAAAAGCATCGGCAAATCGCAAATGATGCTGCATGGCATACCTACACCGGCTTATCGCGTTTTTGATCATTCAAACGTTGGTGATTGGAATTTGTTTCCGGCGATTGTCAAACCCAACGGATTTCACGCCTCTTACGGTATCAATCAAAAAGCCGTCGTTCACTCGCAGCAAGAACTCAAACAGCAGGTTGAATATCTACTGGAAGAATGGCAGCAGTCGGCTTTAGTTGAAGACTTTATCGGCGGGCAGGAATATCGGGTTAGTGTGTGGGGCAACGCGGAACTCGAAGTGCTGCCCTTGATGTCGGTACACTTTTTGCAGGCCGATGATCCATCCCTCGCTTTCCAAGATTACGATACCAAATGGGACGAGAGCCGGATGCACTTTGAAATTCCGGCACAGCTCAAGCCGGGCGTTAAAGCACACATTGAACGGGTCGCTAAGGAAACCTTCCGCGTGACTGGAATGCGGGATTACGGCGGCATTGACCTGCGTTTGCGAGGTGGCATCCCTTATATCCTTGACCCCAATCATAATCCGGATATTTCCGAAGTCAGCTACATCGTACGGATGGCTGCTACCCTTGGTTATGATTATGGTGAAGTCTTAGCGCGGATTGTGCGCTTGGCCGCTATGCGCCGCACCCGCCATGAAATCCAACTGCCTCTTAGGGTCGAGATTGAAGAATCGGTCGTAGTTCGTGCCGAGAAGCGCTCACGTCGTCGCTCGATAACTAACCGCTAATTGACCTACACGGACATAACCCGCTCGGGTAAGATGAAAAATTAATCATCTTACTCTATGGGTATTTTCTTCATGTTTATGTCTAACTCGCCGCTGCTGCAAATCAATGACGCGACCGTACTCAAAAAGCAGCAAGCTGTTCTTGACCACATCAGCCTGACCATTCAGCAAGGCGAACACACGGCGATTATCGGGCCGAACGGTTCCGGTAAGTCTTCGCTTATTAAATTAATTACGTATCAGCACTATCCTCTTGCACATAACGATGGCTCACCGGTTGTTCAAGTTTTTGGGCGTGAACACTGGAATGTGTTTGAACTTCGTACCCAACTTGGACTCGTATCAGCAGACTTGCATCAAAGTTTTGCGCGTGGTTCGTCTTTTCGAGATGTCCTTGGCTTGGATGCGGTGCTGTCTGGTTTCTTCGCCAGTCAAGGGATTATGCATCGGGATGAAATTACGCCCGTGATGCGACAGCAGGCCGAGCAAGCCATCTCGTTAGTAGATGCGGCACATCTCGCTGCCAAGTCGATGGAGGAAATGTCAACCGGCGAAGTCCGGCGTATGCTCATTGCCCGCGCCCTTGTGACCGATCCGCCCGCATTATTGCTTGACGAGCCAACTACCGGCCTCGATATTGTGACGCGCCAGCGCTTTTTACAAACTGTCGAAGGTTTGACTACGCAGGGCAAAACCATTCTCTTGGTCACGCATCATCTTGAGGAAATCATTCCCGCCATTCAGCGAGTGATTTTAATCCAACATGGACGCATCGTTGGCGATGGCAGCAAACAGGAAATGCTCACGGATGAACGCCTCAGTTCGTTATTCGAAGTGCCGCTTCGTGTCCGCGCACAGGGCGATTATTACTCGGTCACGCTTGGAGAGAATACTTGATTTCTCGACCTGATCACAAAACGCTGCCCCAACCCGATCAATGAATAGGCCGAGAACAGAAACAAGAGTGGATCAGTCGGCGCACGGTAGCGCGTCGATGGATGGAAGATGATATACATCACCGTCATGGTGATTTGCACGAACCACAGCAAACTGACATCACGCCACTGTCGCCACGTCAATCCAATGCCGATAATCCCTAAAATCAGCAGCCCACCCCAATAAACAATGTGAATAGGCCGCCCGATTTGATCAAACAGGGAACTGGAATATTCTCCAACCGGATCACCCGGCGGCAGTTGTCCCAATTGCAAATCGCCTTGAGCATTTGTTTCCTGTATCGCATTCCCGTGATAATCCAAACGTGGCACTTGCCCGTTCACCGGATTTTTGCGCGGCGCGATGTCGATACTCCAATGCACAAGGAACTTCGTCCATATCAAATCCGGAATTTGCTCAGGGTGCGTTCGCAGGTAAGTCATGCCATATTCAAAACGTTGTTGGCTGGCTTCCAAACTGAGCGAGTCAGTCGCTTTGATGGGCGGCGCGGGAACCCACTGCACATCATAACCCGCGCGGAAAAAGGGAATCGTGTACTCGCTGTTACCCTGATAAAAATTATCCCCGAAGTTCAACGCGCTCGGCACAAGCGCGTTGTAAATTCCATAATTCCGCACAATCCAAGGAATCATCACCAAGAAACCGACTATAGCGACTGGCAGCAGCCGGATAACCGTTTGCCACAATGACAGCCGGAACAAAAACCACACCGCCGCGAAAATCGCCAACAAGGGCAGCAGCGAGCGCGTCAGCATTGAAAGTCCCAGCACCACACCGGCTGTAATTGCGATTACCCATGTTCCTCGGTCAAGATTCAGGCGATCACGCAGCAGCACCATCAATAGCACGAACGCATACATCTGCGTCATGAAAAACGCCGTATCGATCAACGTCAGGTTTTGGAAAATCAGGTAGGGATACAACGCGTAAAATAATCCCGCCAGCGTGCCAACCCATTCCCCATGTTTCTTAAATAGTCTTTTACCTGTGTAATATAAACAGGTGATGGATAAACAATCCAGCAGGATATTGAACGCAGCCACCGACAAACCGCTGCGTCCGAATACTGCATATACACCCGCCAGTGCATAACCATAAAGTGGGGGAATCATCGCGTCCGGCTTGCCTGCGAAGCGCCCATAGATTCCAGTATTGAGTAAGTTTTGAGCGTAGTTGTCGTAAGCATCCGAGCCGTGAACCGCGCCCGTTTGTTCAAACCGGAATACCGATGGCACAGCGAAAAAGATGACTAAACGCGCTGCAACGGCAATCACCAAAACGACTGCAAGTTTGTGCTTCAATAGGGTTATGACGAATGGCGACTGTTGAAGGGAGATATTCATGCGTGGTCACATTGGGGATGAATATGCAAACGGATGAACCTATTACTCGCTAAAATCTCGCCTGTATTGTACCCTGTGCTGTCAAATCCTGTGGCAGTCTTTATGGTGCAATCCAAGTGGAGGTACTAAATGATCGAACGCCTTAAAGTCCTCGCCTACGTTACGTATGGTAATCGCTTGCTCGTTTTTACCCATACGGATTCGCCCGAAGCCGGCATCCAAGTTCCCGGTGGCAGCGTCGAACCCGATGAGCCGCTTGATGAAGCTGCACTGCGTGAGGCCGTCGAAGAAACCGGATTAACGAACCTACGCCCCGGCGTTTTTCTCGGTGATGACCGCCGTGATAGATCGATTTATGGAATGGACGAAATTCACCATCGTCACTTTTACCATGTCTACTGTGACGAATTCCCACAGGAAACATGGCGGCATTATGAATACACTGCCAGTGACCGTCCCGCAGGCCACGAACCGATTCCCTTTGATTTTTATTGGGTCAACTTACCCGACGGGGCTTCACAATTGAGCTACAACCAAGACGCATTTATTCCCCAACTCATCGCCCAACTCGGCTTATAAGTTCCCTTCGGATTGGTCTTGGCGTGGTCTTGCCATTCTATCGTTTATTCAATCCATCGCTCAATCAATGGTAAAATTGGCGTGTTAACCCGAATATTCCGTCGCCGATAAGGATTGACCGCGCATGAAAGCTGCCCTTTCGCTGCTGTTGACGATGCTGCTGTTGGGCTTTTCCATCACACAGGCACAAGATACCACCACCTCGACCACCAATGATGATGGCTATATGCGTTCGCTCCGTTTAGGCATCAACCACATCAGCGGCGTTGAGGAAGTCACCAGTCCCGCCCGATATCAAAAAGCCCTCGAACTCGGCGCGGGATGGAACCGCTGGCCAATTTATTGGGATCGTGTCGAAACCAAAGAAGGCGTATTTGATTGGTCAGGTTATGACCGCCTTGTAACCGATGATCTGGCACAGGGTTTGGGTATTGATGCCATTTTGCTCGGTCGTCCAGCTTTTTATGCCGATGACAACCGCATCAAAGGCTTACAAGAACCGATCTTTGCCGACAGCAGCGATACGCCGAGCCAGAGCAAAAAACTGAACCCTAAAAATCATTGGGTGAATTTCGTCCAAAAAGCCGTGCTGCGGTATATGCCTAACGGTGAACTGGCACGGGAGAAGGGTTGGTCGAAGGACAAAGGGATTCGCATCTGGGAAATCTGGAATGAACCCGATTTTCAACCTTTTTGGTCATCCAGCATTATCGACTATGCTCGCCTTTTGAAGTCAGCCTATATCGTCATCAAGCAAGTTGATCCCAACGCCCAAGTCATGTTTGCCGGACTGCTCTTTGGCACAAATGACAATTGGCTGGCGCGGGTCTTAGCCATCTATCAGGACGATCCTTTCCACGAAGCCTATAACTGGTACATGGATATGGTCGCTGTCCACAATTACAGCTATCCTTGGCGCAGCGGTTGGCTGGTTAACGTGGTTGATCAAACCCTGATCGCTTATAAACTCAAGCGTCCTATTTGGCTCAACGAAAGCGGCGTTCCCGTTTGGGACGATTACCCCGGCCCGTTGTGGGCAAATACACCTGTTGAAAAAGAACTTCGTGCTACCAGCCAGCAGCAGGCTGATTTCTTCGTCCAAAGTGCGGCCTATGCTTATGCTGAGGGCGCGTCAGTCGTCTTTTTTCACCAGCTTTTTGACGACTGCGGCAACCAACCTGCCGGAACGGATTTCACATATCATATTACGCCGACTTGCCCCGGTGCAATTTGCAGCGGTGATGCCTTCGGATTGTTTCGCAACGAAGTCGGATCAGTTTGCTTTAGCCATCATCCCAAAGCGGGTACAGCACGGCCTGCTGCCGGCGCTTATCAACTGGTCGCTGATGTTTTTGGCACAGGCGAACTCGATAAACCCAAAATCACTGTCATTGATAACCGCGCCACACTGATAACCTTTGATCGACCCAAAACCAACCAGCGCCTGTACATCGTTTGGAATAACACGCTTGATACGCTGACGGTTAAACTGCCGGTTGGCAAAGACGCCCTCGATGTGCGCACGCTCAATGCTCAATATAGGCTTACACCGGATAAAAAGGGCTTCCTTGAGTTGGATCTGCCGGCTGCTGATTGCGATTACTTCCCCTTTTTGCAATCGACCGACATCACCGGCATCGGCGGCAGCCCAATCATTCTCATCGGCAAACTGCCTGATAAGCCGGTGACAGTCGATAAAACCGCTGTGCCTACATTGGTGCCCCCTATAACCACACCGCGCACGCGATGCGCCAGAGTTGACGAAGTCGTTAAACCTAAGTGATGTTGTCTGATGTGGGGGATAACGGGAATCCACGTGATCTTAAATAATCTTCTATTGGTACTGAGTCCCGTTGGTCAAAGATGGCAAGACGTTTGGAAGGGTAGTTAAACATTTCGGACAACACGTATTCTTCAATATCGGCGCAAAACCATCCATCAACCATATCCGTGCCAAATTCAGGTGTAAAGGTACACAGCGACCGGTAATAGACATCGGGCTTTTTAGTGAAAAAGTTTCCCTCAAATTTGATTTGCAGAACATAAAAATGATCAGGCTTTGAACCGGCGTACCAGAGATCGGTTCCCGCGTGTCCTTTTATGAGTGACGGTGTCGATACCATTTTCTGCTTGGTCAGTGCATTAAAGGATTGCTTAGTCAGTTGAGGTGTAAGCCGTGGATGCATAACGGTGGCAGGCAGCGCCCGATATAACGGTTTTCCGCCCGGAGTATCGAATTTGAACTGTATATAATCCATTGTTCTTGTGTTTGATATCGTTAATTGATGTATCTAGTACTTCCATTATGATGCGGTTCTTGGCGAGAATAAATGAAGAAAGGTGGACTGCTTCCCACCTTTGTTATATTCAGACCAGCGACGTTATTCTTGCCACTGGAATAAACCCACGGTTCCATCAACCGGCGTAACTGTGTCTGCGCCTAACTCTACCAAGCTGACGTTCCCGTAAGGCGTACCAGCATCGGTATATTGCACATCTTGATGCACCGGCAGGAGCTTGCCATCTGGTGAAAGAGTACCTAGATTTATCGGATTTTGAGACGAGTTCTGGATAAACGTCATATGAACTTGTCCTACGATGTTGGTATTCAAGTCGTAGTCCAAGATGAACGTTTTGACTTGATCTGGAAATGCACCCATTGATTGACCGAAGACCCGGACTACGCCCGGTTGAAGCTCAACAGCCTGTTCGGCAAAGAGAGTTGCACTGGTTACCGAACCGAATTTCAAGACTTCGGTATAGTTGTTGATGTCATCCAAGCTGTCTGCGATATGCAGAACGGGTTCACCACTGACAGCGGTATTGCCGTATAGTAGGACACGACCATCACTTAATGGCAGTAAATCGGTATGCATCTGTCCTTCAAGCATCTGGAAATTTCCGCTTTCCAGATCATAGATACCGGCTGTATTCCACTCCCATATGCCCACGTTCACCACCAGCTTGGATGCCTTGCCATCCTTATCCATCACGAACTTTTCTGGTGCATACAGCCGGAATTCACTCATGTTGCTACCATCCGCGTTCACTTCTACGTTTGCCAGTAGTTCATGCGTTTCGCGGGTTCCTAAATCCAGCAGCCATAAGCCGTTATCAGCATAAGCAATGTACTGTCCATCGGGGCTGAAAACTGGACTATGGAAGAATTGCAATGCGCTCACTTTTGTCAGCGCTTCGGCTTCTTCCATATGGATAGGCTGCAACCATAACTGTCCCTCACTCACATATGCCACACTCAAACCGTCATATGCCACGCCGAATGTCAGGACATTACTCGCTGCATGGCTGATCTGACGTGCTTCAGCCTGCCCATCAAGCAGCTGCTGATAAATCTGCTGAATCCCGCTTGCATCCGCCTTGAGATAAAAGCTGATGCGTGTTGTATCGGATGTGCTGTGTGCTTCGCTGTCGTACGCTTGAATCACACCTGTTCCTACAGTCAACAGCAGCAGCACCATAATCCACTTACGAAACATAATCTTGACCTTCCTCAGTTACGAATACTCTCGCTCATTCTATAAAAACTGATTTTATGGGGTCATCCGTCTTTTGATGGAAAAAGGGTGAACGTTGGGCGGACATCCGTTTGGTTAGACCTTACGCCACAAAATGGAAGTCTGCCTATAAGCTGTAATAGTCGTGAGTTTCATAAATTCTCCACATCTGCTGTTTAAACTGTTGCGGTAAATACTTGAAGAAAGGATTATTTATGACGTATAAAAAATTAGCCGGATTTGGAATGATCGCTGTTGGCAGTCTTTTGATGCTGCATGTCGTTCAAGTCTTGGCCGTAAACCTGCCGGATTTAACCCGTCTGCCGCTGGGAGATGGCAAGGTCAGTACCACTCCGCAAGTGGGATACATTTACCTTTGCAATACCCAAGCGGCGGGGCAAGGTGGTGCGGGGACAGACGGACCATGGATTCACAGTGACGGGACATTCGATTTCACAGCTAAAGCGGTGGTCGATGGCGATGTTCAATGGTCGGAACACGCTTTCAAAATCACGCTGGATGGTAATGTTCGCCATATCAGCACCAATGATTTACCCGATCACGGTACAGGGGTTTATCCAATTAGCTCTGCCGATGATGCGTACCAATATGACCGTAACCCCAACAGCATCAAACCCCAAAATTTTCTAGCAGACTTGCCTGCTGTGCCTAATGCTGCCGCTAAACCGACCTGCTTAACCGGCGGCGCGATTGGCATCACCCTCAGCGGCACAGTCATTTTTAACGGCCTCGATGCTGGCAATCGCGATGCGGTCGCCCACGAAACACAGGATAGCTGTCAAGGCCATCCACAGCAGGACGGAACCTATCATTATCACAACCTCAGTTCATGCCTGACGGATAGCGAATCGGGTCAATCGGCATTGATGGGGTATGCGCTGGACGGTTTCGGCATTTATGGCCCGCGTGATGCCAGTGGCAATGTTCTGACTAATGCTGATCTTGATGAATGTCACGGCACAACCAGCGAAGTCGATTGGGACGGTCAGCGGGTTACCATGTATCACTACGTCGCGACCTATGAGTATCCCTATACATTGGGCTGCTATCGCGGCACACCGGTTCAACTATCCGGCGAACGCAGGCCCGGTCAAGCTGGACAAGGTCAAAATGGACAATCGCCCAACGTTCAGCAGGGACAAAACGGGCAAGGTCAACCGCCCAACGGTCAGCAGGGTCAGCCTCCACAAGGTCAAGGTGGTCGGATAGAGTTAGCTGCCGCAGCCGCCAAACTCGGTATTTCTGAACAAGCCCTGCGTGACGCGCTCGGCCCACCGCCACCCAACTTACAGGCCGCAGCCGCTAAACTCGGCATCACCGTCCAAGTCCTTGCCGATGCATTGGGTGTTCCTCCGCCACGTTAACATTCAATTGGCTTTCTTTTCATAGGGAACGGTCTCAGACCGTTCCACTGTTCTTTCTACCCTGCGCATCATCGCCTCGTGAATGGGTGTAGCCGAAATCACCCGAAGTATTAAAAATTTGTTATACTCCATAATGAATGACAAACGATTATCGACCAATAACGAAAACTTCACGTTCCATGTCCTTTTTAAATCCCACCCAAAAACAAACACTGATTTCTATTTGTGATACGTTCATTCCAGCTCTACCTGCCCAAAATGGGGATAGTCCCCGCCTCTTTGGGTTGGGCGCCAAGCAACTGCATCTTGCTGAAGCCCTAGAAGCCACACTTGAGCAAATCACGTCCGCTGGTGAACGCAACCAACTTCAATTGATATTGAATCTCTTGGAAATCCCATGGTTTAATCGGGTGACGGTTGCTCAATTCCAAGCCTTCTCTGACATGTCATTGGATGACCGTACAATAACGCTGCGAAGCTGGGGCAACAGCGATCACGCTCTCGCGCGGCAGTTCTTCCAGAGTGTTAAACGCTTGGCGCTATTTCTTTTTTATGCCTCGACACCAGATAACGAACCCAATCCAGCGTGGGCCAGCTTACACTATCCCGACCACCCGCCGCATACCGAACCAGCACCAAGGTCCATCAAACCGCTGCAAATTAGCGAACCTACTACTCTCTATACCGATGTGTTGGTTATCGGATCAGGCGCGGGTGGTGGGGTTATTGCTGGCGAACTGAGCGCCGCCGGAAAAGAAGTTATTGTCGTCGAAAAAGGAGACTACAAGGCGGATCATCAAATGGGCACTGGAGAATTTGCCAGCCAATCGTTATTCGAGAAGCGCGGCTTACTCACCACCAGCGACCTCAGCATCAGCGTTCTTGCGGGCAGCACGCTCGGCGGTGGTACGACCATCAATTGGGCTGCCTCACTTCGCACCCCCGAAGACGTCCTCTACGAATGGGAGCATGAGTACGGTTTTAGGGGAGCATCCGGTAAGGGTTTTCAACGCAGTCTTGATGCGGTTATCAAGCGCATGAATGTCGGGGTTGAAGACTCGCCCGTTAATGGACTCAACGCCGTTTTAGAGCAGGGCTGCAAAAGTCTCGGCTATGACGTGACCACCATCCCCCGTAATGTCAAAGGCTGCGAAGAATGTGGTTTTTGTAACTTCGGCTGTGCCTTTGGTGCGAAGCAGGGAACGCTCAAAACCTATCTACAGGATGCTTATCAACGTGGCACACGCATCATCGTCAACGCCACTGTCAAACGTGTGTTGATTGAGCATGGCACAGCCGTCGGTGCAGAACTCGTCGTCCAAGCGGCAGACGGAACAAATCGTGAAGTGACGATTCGCTCTAAGGTTGTGGTGGTCGCTGCCGGATCAATCCATACGCCCGCATTGTTGATGCGTTCTGGCCTCACCAATGCCAACATTGGCGCTAACCTGCATTTACATCCGGTTACGGTTACCTATGGTCTCTTTGACGAACCGGTTCTCGGCTGGCAAGGCCCACCCATGACCCGCTTCAGCCGCCAATTCGCCAACCTTGATGGACGCGGTTACGGTGTTCGCTTGGAAACCGCTCCAGTGCATCCCGGCCTTGCTGCGGCAACCTTCCCGTGGCAGTCTGGCGAGGGACACAAACGCCTGATGAGCAACCTCTCCACTATGAGTAACATTATCGTCCTAACCCGTGACCGTCACGGTGGACGCATTGCTCTCGACCCGCAAGGTAATCCGGTACTGCATTACAAACTGCACCCGTTTGATGCCGCACACATGCTCAAAGGAATGATCGAATCGCTGCGTGTTCATATCGCCGCCGGAGCAAAAGAAGTTTCCAGCCCGCACAACCATCAGATGCTTTTCCGTCCCGCTGATGGAGGTAAGCTTGACGACTTTCTTAGCCAAGTTGAGGCGCGCGGCCTTCATAAAAATGCCTGTTCACTTTTCAGTGCTCACCAGATGTCATCCTGCCGAATTGGTGGTGACAGCACAACCGGAGCGCTCGACCCTACCGGACAAACCTACGAAGTGCGCAACCTCTACGTTGCCGATGGCAGTGTTCTACCAACCGCCAGCGGTGTGAACCCCATGATTTCGATTATGGCGACTGCGCACTTTCTCGCCCAAGGGATGAAAATCGTATCTAGGCGCTGACAGGCTGCCGTGTAAACGGATTTAACCCTAATTCTTGGAACTTCCGGTAGAGCAAATAGGTATATAAGGCGTCATAAACAAAACAGCCGATCCCCAATATCAACACCAACATACTACCTGTGCGCCCGTAAAACAGAATTGTCGGAGCAGCCGTGCCAATCCACTTCAAAATCGCTGCGTAAATCGACTGCCCATCCACATTCTTACGCTTGCTTAACATCCCTACAAACAGCACTGACATCATTAAATTTTGGGCAAACGCGGTGTAAATCGCCCCATTACTATTGCCGAATTCCACAGCGCTGAAATAAATGACCCCGAAACTGAACACAAAGGCCGCCAAGGACCATGGCACAAACCAGCGCGTATCTGCGTGCTGCGCGAAATCCTTACGCCCATATTTGAAATAAGTGTAAGCGATCACCACATCAAACCCGCACCAAATCATGTTGATAATCGTTTGGATCGTCACCAAATTTTGGTCGCGGAACACAAACGCGAACAAAAACTCCCATGACAAATTAAACGTCAGCGCGAACAGCGGCATTCCGTAACTCTGATCTTTGAATCCGCGCCAGATCAACAGGATGTAAACCAGCGTCCAACTGATGCCGCTGATAAGGGTCAATGCCGTGCTGAGTTCGGTGGACATCTATAACTCCGGTGTAATCAGTTTTGTAACAATGGGGCAAACTTTATCACGGGATATTCAAATGGGTCAAGCACCAGCCCAAATGAACTCGTTTTCTCGTCCATGATATGATCCTTCAGTCGATCTCGGTTGCGTGTTCAAACCTTTCCTGAGTTACTTCGTCCAAACTCAAGCATCCTGCCATTCATGCATAGCTCACCAGACTCAGCCACAAGTCATGACGGGTACGCGGTTCATCGTGCGGAACGGGTACCTTTTTCAGCCCGAAGAATCCGGGGACAGGATATGAATCTGCTTCTCGATATTTTCTTTCTACTTGGTTTCTTGTTCGTCGTTCAAATTTAACCGCTTGACCAAACAGTTGCCATCCATTGGAGTCAAAGCCATCAGCCATTTGTATAATTTTGCATCGACAGGATAAGCGAAAAGTTACCAACCGAGCATGTTACGCATCTTCTCGGCACGTCGTATGCTATCGCGCGTCCAATCGGGTGTATCAGGGTTCGTGAGAATCTCATTGGCCGTCAGCCAGCGTATTTCGGCAACCTCATGACTATCATGGATGGACGGCTCACCTTGATCCAACCGGCACAAAAAAACCACGTTCACTACTGGTTTATCTTCGCTGATCATAAAGGCGTTACTATGCACGTAAATGGTATCGCTGATTTCGACGCCGATTTCTTCTTGAATTTCGCGGCGGAGAGTATCTTCAAGAATATTCGCGATATTGCCTTTACCTTCTACTTTGCCACCTACCAGACTCAACATCCCCGCTGCATGGTTTTCGCCTGAACCACGAATCACCAGCAGATAATAACCATTGCGCACAATCGCGCCTTCAACATTGACAATTTGGTAGATTGTAGACATATTCTATCCTAATGTTTTATGGATCAGCTATTATCATAGCCCAGACTGAACTTGATGGCATCAGAAAGGGTTGTCTACTATCCTATGACACGACTTCTTCTGCTTCCCATAATTGTCGTATGTGCGTTGTTGAGCACTGCAATAACACTAATTCGCGCTCAGACCTACGATGACCAAACAATACGCGATATTTTGTTACCGGCAGATTGCGCGCCTCCTTGCTTTATGGGAATCCGACCGGGATTAACGCGTGCAAAAGAAGCATATGCCCTGTTGACGGCTAATCCTTGGGTTGGCGACATAAGCAGTCATATTGATGCAGGGTGCTGCACCATCGCCTTAAATTGGAAGTGGAATGGTAAGCAGCCCGTTGTTTTAGAGGGCGGCGAGAACACCATCTATCTTGCATTTAACCCCACGACCGGTGAACAGATAGTCCAAGACATTGCCCTTCACACCCATATTCTGGCAGGAGATGCTGTCCTGCTTCTCGGTGGATGGCCTGCTCACGAATCGGGTGCACTACAAGGATTAAACAAAGCCTTTGTCGAAGCTTTTTACAGCCAACAAAGAATGCACCTGACAGCCACCGTTCCTTGTCCTCTCGCTTATTGGCGACTATGGCAAGCGCCTATTACGATGGCGATGAGTAAAAATTCGCGGGGCATATCCGGTATGAAACCCATGAACGAAGTCTGTTGACAACTCCGCCGGTTTTATAGGTTGAAGATGTGCGGTTTATCATCTTGATCAGCGTTCCGAACTGACAATTTCCTGAATGGGGACTCAGCCGCCTATTTGACGTGTACACCCAGTCGTTCTAACAACTTGCGGCTGTCTTTTGCCGGATATTTAATCGGATTCCGATTTCTGCCATGTGAATCCGAACCGGAACTGGTCAACAAGTCATACTTCTCGGCATATTCTACGAACATCATGGTTTGTTCTGGCGAGTGCAGCGGATAATAGGCCTCGAAACCATCCAACTGGACATCACTGCGAATATCATCCAACAACTGCGGCGTAAACACAGGCCAAAACTCACCCCGTCCCGGATGCGCGATCAAGCAGATTCCGCCGCTGCCGTGTACCGCCTCAACGACTTCCGCAATTGGCGTGGTTGTGAACGCCATCCCTCCCAATTGGATCATTTTCCATGCTGCGCCTGCGTCAAGGCCTTGTGCCGTCAACAAATCGGCTAACGCGAAAGGCTGTCCCGCCGATGGTCGCTTCAACACACCTTCAAGTGCATCAGTCTCACCATCAAACTGATAACCTTGTTTGAGCAGGTAATCATAAACTTGTCGGCTGTTTTCTCTTTGACGAATCAGCACGCTTGTCGCTACCGCCTTAAGTGACTCGTTTTCAGCATCAAATCCAAAACATAGTACATCGACCGAATGTCCACGCCAGTTCGCGCTGAACTCTGCCGCGACCAGAATCGGCAGCCCTTTCTCAATTGCCAACTGCTGTATCGCCGCTGTTTGATCGACCCGATCGTGATCGGTAATCGCGACCATCCCAAACGCTTCCGCTTTCAGATAGTCCACCATTTGTTCCGGTGACCATGAGCCATCGCTGTTGGTGGTGTGCATTTGCATATCAACGGCGCTGTCAGCGTCTAAGACCAGATTACGTGTCGAGAGTTCCATGCTTAAATCCCTTAAAACATTTGCTATATTCAATTGACATGAATTGCTTTTATGATTGCTTCCTCCCTCGCTTGCGGGGGAGGACTGAGGTGGGGTTATTTCCCTCGCCCAAATGCGATCAATTCCTTCGCTGCTCGCTGGTATCCACCAGCCGTTCGCAGCGACTCGCCCAAGTGAATCGCCGCTTCCTGATACTGCGTCCGCGCCTTCATCACTTGTTCGACAGCCGCCCGCAAATCGGTTGCTGTAACTTGTCCGAACGGAGGCTTATCCGCCAGTGCTACACCTGCGCCATGTTTGACCACTTGCTGCGCCACAATCGACTGTTCAAACTGCTGCGGAATCACCACCAGCGGCACATTGTAATATAAACCCTCATGAACGCTGTTCATACCACCGTGTGTGATAAACAAATCACTGCGCTGCAAAACCTCAAGCTGCGGTACAAAGTTTTTGACAATGAAGTTCGCCGGAATATTCCCTAGTGCTTTGATGTCGGTGCGCTTGCCCGCCGACAAAATAAATTGAGCATCATAGCTGCCAAAAGCCTCAAAGCACTGCCGGTAAAAATCCAAGTTGTCGTTATTGATCGTACCCAACGAGATGTATATCACCGGCTTGCGGGTGATTGCCTCAAATGGAAAATCTGCCGATGACGGACGTTCCGCCAGTGACGGCCCAACGAACTTAAACTGACTGCCCAGCTTATCGCCACCCGGTTGAAACAGCGCTGAGGTATATACGATGTTTATCATGCCACTATTGCTCAATGCGCCCGCCAACCCGACACCTTTCACCCCAAACTTTTGCCGCATCCGCGTCGCAACCTGCCAATATGCTGGCATTCGTGGAATGAGGCTTCCTACCATACTCAACAGCGAGGAGATTGGAACAGGCGGCATCGCACCGGGCGCTATTACAAACGTGCTGATCGACCCCGCCGCTCGGATGCCCAACTTTTCGGTAGCTTGCTTTGCCCACGAACACAGCGAATCAAAAATCACATAATCCGGTTTTTCGCGTTCCAGCAGTCCCAAGACCCAAGGCATAATCTGCTCTGCGATTTTTACCAGCGACAGCGCGTTATCCGCCAGATTACCCCCACTTGCGTTGTTGATTAACCCATCCATCGTCGGGATGAAAGGGTAGGCTTCAAACTGTGCGCCAGCCGCTTCATGTGCCAGCCGCGTTTCCTCGGTGTTGACGCAAATAACGTGTTCCCCGCGCTGCACCAACTCGCGGATAACGGGCAGCGCCGGATTAATGTGTCCTTGCGCCGGAATGTTGAAGAAAATCGTTTTTGCCACGCTTATTGCATCCCTGCCCACGCCTGCTGCACAATCGGTAGATAACGTTCAAATGGCACGCTAGTTTCTGCTTGCCCACCTTCCCGAACAACCAGTGCCAACACCGCCACCGACAGTTCAAGCTCACGTGCGAGTGTCAGATAGGGACTCAAATATCGTCCGACGATATGTCCACCTGATCGCGCCCAAAAAGTCGCCTCCGCAGGTGTCTCATAACGAGTATTGCTCACACACACATATACCCCGCGTTTGAATACTCGCCCTGTTAATGGAGAGGACGTGTGGAGGCGAGGATAACGTACTCCAATCAGTGCCTCCCGACTCTTCGCATCAAACGCCGGAACTTGCTGCACATAACCGCCTGCCTTGTCACTAAAATAGGTGTAATGCTGCCCGCGCGTCCCATCAATATAGTCATCGCAGACCACCCAATCACCCGCTTCGAGCAAAGGCGACAGTGAACCAACTGATTCACATAACCACAGATGAGTCGCGCCGTTGTCCTTAAGCGCTTGGATCGTCGCGCGGGGATCAGCGTTGGTTGGGCTGCATACCAATATGCTAGTTCCCTCAACCTCAAGCTTATGAACCGGCGCGGATGGGCCATAAGCCGTTTCGTAAATATCACCGGACTGTACATCGTCCGTCAAAATAGCCAGTTGAGGCATAGTCATTGGCCTTCCCAATTGCCCTGAAACCACGGATGGATTTCTGGCACAAACACCTCATTAATGACCGCCGGGTCTTGCTCGACAAGTTCCCACGCCGCGTCAATATCCTCGGCACGGATGAGTGCTAACCCGCCTGAATCATCAAGGTAAGGCCCACCCTCAATTAAGATACCTTGCTGGAACAGATACTGTAAAAATTGATAATGGTCTTCGAGCGCTTGTTCCTCAATCGGCTTACCCATCTTCCAACCGCGCCCCACGTCATAAATCACCGCATAAGTTCTCAATTTGCAATTCCTCAGATTACGGTTGGAATGATCGCAGCACCCGCGTTGTGCCGGATAAGATATATTCACCCTGATTCGCAGGGATCAACACTGTTTGTCCCTTCTTGAAATCCACCTGTGTATCACCTGCGCTGACTGTGCCTTCACCCTCAATACATGTGAGGATATGGAATTGTTCACCATGTGTATCCAAGGTGATTCGAGTGCCGTTGCGCGGATTCAATTGATGCAGCAGCGTCACAAAGTACGGGCAATGAACCACATCTACCACAGGCAGCGTATTCCCAGCCGTATGCGTAATCGGTGGAATTACATCCAAATTCGACACCTTCACACCTTTATCGATGTGCAGCGTGCGCGGCTTGCCATCCAAATCCATCCGACCCCAATCGTACAGTCGATACGTCACATCCGACGACTGCTGGATTTCATAGATCATAATCCCCGGCCCAAGCGCATGAATCCCGCCCGCATTATTCAGCAGCACATCACCCACTTCGACTTCATCATAGACCAACAGATTTTCCAGCGTGTTATCACGGATCGCCTGTGCCATTGCCTCGCGCGTGGTTCCCGGTTTCACCGCCTTGACCAACTTGGCTCCCGGTTCGGCATACAACACATACCACGCCTCGGTTTTGCCGCGTGGATCGCCTTCCAATTCTTTTGCCTGCTCGTCGTTGGGATGCACTTGCACCGACAGCCAATCCGATGGATCAAGGATTTTCGCCAGCAGTGGGAAACCTTCAGCCGGATTATTCTTTTTGCCCACCAAATCGTGACCGTATTGCTTCAGCAAATCACCCAAACTGCGACCAGCCTCATCATCATTAGCAACCGTCGCCGTATCGTGCATCTCCCATGATTCGCCGTAAGGCTCATTGGTAGGCAAATGTTTGCCCATAATCGTCTCAAGTTTGCGCCCGCCCCACACTTTAACGTGCAGCGCCGGATTCAGCAGAAAAGGGTAGAGGGACATCATCTTGCCTCCATGTTATTCGAGTTATTTTTATCCACAGCATAATAACCACGCAAGTCTTATGCAGTATTGTACAGTTTTGTAATGAACCGTATAGAGGGTGTCATAAAAGGAGTAATGAATGGAAACTACCTAAAAAAGCTATTATGAGCTTGTTCAAGCGCAAAATGAGTGAAACCTTCTCGGTTATCGTATTCTTTATTTGCCTCCAGATAGTCTGTAATATTTTTCGACAAAAAACGATAATTTTTAAAGTTTATGAACTCACCATATGTTCGATGAACATCGTTATTTTTGTTGTCGAGACATAAGACATCGATTTGTTTTAGGTGTGGAGCTTCAATTAATGCAGCACGAAGCAAATACCGTATGTATGTATCAGTTGGCGGCAAGGAATATCCTAAAATACGAATATAATTCGCTTCCGAAAGTACCTTATATGCAATTTGCCAAGCTGACAATATATTAGGATTTAGACCTTTGTTCCATGTTGGAGGTATTAAATCTTCTTTATCTACGCTGCCATGTAATTTCGATAAGTAAATTTTCCCTTTACCAAATTCCTGTAAATTTGTACAAAACTGTCGTGTTGAACCTAAATTTTGAAGATGTTTCTGAATGTATTCTAAAACTAAGTCATAATTTAAAGTAATAATTGAATATTCAAATGGAAGTTCTTCTCTGTCAATAAATGTATGTGATAAATGCTCTAAACCCGGTGTTCTATGGTAGTTACTGTCTAGAAATGTACAATGAGTTAATGCGGCAACAAATCGAATATACATATTCCATTTACCATCGGTAAATAGCTTGTTATTGTTGTTTTCTAATATATCTAATGGGGTATAGAAATTAATTACATCACGAATATATTTGATAAATTTCTGTCGTCTTTCTTCTTGCATACCGTTTACATCAAAACTTGTACGAAACTCTAAAATTGATAATATGTCTTCAATGTTAAAAAGATCTGTTTCAAAATAACTTTTGGTGACGTGCATTTCTCTAATTGCATTAAAAACGTCTTGGAAATGCGAGAAAAACTTAATATCACGAAAATACTGATCCTTCGACATCTCCAAAAAATTACTCATCACAGGCAAACCCAACGGCGCTGAAAATCCTGCCCCTAAAATGTAGACAACTTTTTCCACGAGAATAATCCTTTTGAAATCCCTTTAGTGGACTTGTCCGGTGATTAGCTGAGCGGCTTTAGCCCTCAGCGACAAAAACCACTGACTCATTAATTGCTCAATGCTACCGAACCATAATATCATGTTCTCTTGTTTTCCACTAAAGACTACAGACTAACGACTATCAACTTTTCCCCCGCCTAACAAAGAACCGTTAGGCCGTCTTTAGGCGAAACGTTTATCTTAACCTTTGTCACTTCCGATTTGTGAGAGAAGGAACAATCTGATGGGTTTCGCCGATATACACATGCATACCACTGCCAGCGATGGCTTTGCAACCGTCAAAGAAGTTCTAAACCATATCACCCGTATGGGTACATTGAATGTCATCG
Organism: Anaerolineaceae bacterium; assembly: GCA_016124855.1. Taxonomy (GTDB): domain Bacteria; phylum Chloroflexota; class Anaerolineae; order Aggregatilineales; family Phototrophicaceae; genus CFX2. Next base: position 28,448 of record WGMX01000024.1, read on the forward strand.
CCATCACTGACCATGATGTGATGGATTCAAGCCTCTGGGCTTACGAACACCGTAAGAATTACCCCTTTGACATCATTCCCGGTGTCGAAGTCAGCAGCGCCGAAGGTCATGTATTAGCCTTGTGGGTCACACACCCCATTGCGCGGGGAATGTCGCTCAAAGAAACCGTCACCGCCATTCATGAGCAGGAAGGGATGGCGATCTTGGCGCATCCATTTGAAGTTGTGGTTGCCGCCGATGCCTGTTATCGCTATCTGCGCAATCCCGAAATTGTCCGTGAAGCCGGTATCGATGCCATTGAGGTTCACAACGCTGGCGCTTTGACTCCCGGCAATAACTTGCTGGCACGTCGCATGGCTGCCAGACTCAAGATGCCCATCGTCGGCAACAGTGATGGACACTCCCTTGCGGCCATTGGTCGTGGAACAACCCAATTTGTCGGTCATACCGCTGAGGATTTCCGCAGCGCGGTAACTCGCAAAGCCACCCTCGTGCAAGGTCGCTCATGGCCCATCGAAGATTATGTCGCCCTGTTCCCGCGCCTCATCAGCGACAAAATGAACACCATGAGGAACGCCGCTGGTCGCCTTGTACCTGCCAACACCCGTTCCTAAATCCCGTTATGATCCCGTAAATTTTGGCTTTTTGTAGGGGAGGATCTATGTATCCTCCCGTATCGCATTCTCATCCATAACCTGATCAATAACATCTGCCTCCTATGATGCTTCGCTTTGCTCCCCTCTGCCATGAAATGGCTATCGGCGGAATGAGCCTGCGAAGATAGCCGTTGTGGGCTGAAGGTGAGGATTTGAGTGAGAACTACCAAAACTGTCGCCTTGTCAACGTTTATGGGGCAGGAGTTTCGTATTGTATGCTTACTAATCTGCTAACGCTCAATACCCCATATCGTCATGTATTTGCTTTTGGCTGATGACTGGCGACTGAGTGGTTTTTCGAAAGTTGTGAGCTTATGAACACGTGTATTGGTATAGTTCCCTCCATCGCTTGCGGGGGAGGGTTGGCTTGTTTCTTTCGATAACCTACTTGATAGCTGGCGGCCTTGACATGCTAATTGCCAACCGCCAAAAGCTGAACTACACTCCATCCCATGGCATTCATCCCTAAGAGGACAACAACATGCAGCATATTATCGCGATGGGTGGTGGTGGTTTTTCGATGGAACCGGATAACCTCGCCCTCGACCGTTACATCGTTGCTCAAACGGCCAAATCACATCCGAAAGTCTGCTTTTTGTCACAAGCCAGCGGCGAAGCGCGGGATTACATTATCAACTTCTATAATGCCTTCAATAAGCTGGAGTGTCAGGCCAGTCACCTATCGCTTTTTAATCCACACACGGCTGACCTCGAAGGTTTTCTCCTTTCACAGGATCTCATCTATGTCGGCGGTGGCAACACCAAGAGTATGCTTGCCCTCTGGCGAGAATGGGGATTGCCTGCCATCTTGCGCCGTGCGGGTGAACAGGGCATCATTTTGGCGGGTATCAGCGCAGGATCAATCTGCTGGTTTGAACAAGGCTTAACCGACTCCATCCCCGGCATACTAACTGTTTTGCCGTGCCTCGGTTTTCTAGCTGGGAGCTGCACACCTCACTATGATGGGGAAGTCAATCGCCGCCCGTCGTTTAAATCGTATGTTGCTAATGGGGACATCATGCCCGGTTATGCCTTTGATGACGGTGCGGCAGGGCATTTTGTGGATGGCAATTTAGCGGCCTGCGTCAGTTCTCGCCCCAACGCCAAAGGCTATCATGTCGATTCACATGACTCGCAAGCCGTCGAAACCATGCTTGAAACCCGCTATCTAGGTTAGGAAAATCGAACCCGGGTAGCACCACAATAAACGGTGGAGACAAAATTTTACGCCTTTCATCGTATAAAGACGGTTTACAAAAGGTCTTTAAAGTCCCCTCTCTGCTTGCGGAGAGGGGATTTAGGGGTGAGGTTTCTCTGGTAAATCTGCTCCACCACTTAATGTGGTCCTACCCGAACCCAAAGCGCTTGACTTCGATAGCCTTTTTGTTCTAAAATTGAATTGATAAGTGACGGTGATAGTCTGTTTTCGCGCAAATATATAACAACGATTGTAGGGACAGGATTTATCCTGTCCGGTATTGGCAGCTAAAAGGTGGAGAGTTTATCCTTCAATCAAACGCATTTTCGTAGGGACACGGCATTTAAAGCCCCTCCCTGTGTTTTGGGGAGGGGTTGGGGGTGGGGTATGCATAACCACTACTTGAATTAAACCTTACTTGCGGACAGAAAGGTTAAATCATGACTACAGTCAGTATCCGCTACATTGTGAATGACGTTGACGCGGCAATTCCTTTCTATGTCGAGATGCTCGGTTTTCAACTGGATATGCATCCCGCGCCCGGATTTGCCAGTTTGTCAAAAGGGGATTTACGCCTGCTGCTCAATCGCCCCGGTGCGGGTGGAGCAGGCCAGGCCATGAGCGATGGTCAGATTCCGGCACCCGGTGGCTGGAATCGCTTTCAAATTGAAGTACAGGATTTGGCTGCAACCGTCGAAAAATTGAAGAAGGCTGGATGTACTTTTCGCAGCGACATTATACAGGGTAACGGTGGGAAGCAAATCCTACTCAATGACCCCTCCGGAAACCCCATCGAGCTATTGCAGCCAAACGAGATATGAGTTTGCAGCAAACATTGCAGCAGCAGAGCATACGTCTGCTGCTGCAAATAAAAAACGATCCCTGCCAGTATTGGGATCATCTTTTAAGGTCAAATTTCACTGTGAAATTGCAGAATGTGAAGAATATTGTGAACTATGACCCTCGAGAAGCTGCCATCTTCACTCGGTACTTGGAACTGGTAACTCGGTACTTCACGAATGGCAATCTTGGCGACAGACATCCCATAACCTATTTTGCCGCAGCTTCAGCCGGGCAACCCGCCAAAATTGCGCCACTTTTGCCAAAAAATGACTTAAAGATGAAGCTGTTTTGCCATTTTCGCCGATAAAAGCAGCACCCTTTTTGAGCCAATCCCCAGTCTTTCGGAAAAATTTAACCGGCATTAAAACCGGATTATCGCCATAATAATATACAATAATCAGGGCTGAAAAATTGTTTTGCAAATCCAACAAAAGTTCCAGACACACCGGTTACAATTGGGTATAGTGGGTGAATTATTAAAGAGACGATAGGAGATTACCCTCATGACTCACATTATCACTAGCCTGTGTCTGCGTGATGGTGCTTGTATGGAAGTTTGCCCGGTCGAATGTATCGTTCCCGGCAAGCCAGAAAATGAATGGCCTTGGTATTTTATTGATCCCGATACCTGCATCGACTGCGGCGCTTGCATTCCCGAATGCCCTTATGAAGCCATCTTCATTGAGGAAGAAGTACCCTCAGACTTCTCCACCAATGATGGTCAAGAAACCATTCCCTTTGAAACCAAGACCCGCGTCAAGCACGGTGCTGGCGAAGTTCTTGATCTCACCGATGATATTCAACACAACTATGAATTCTTCGCTTCGGGCCCCGGCTACGACGCGATGAAGTAACGGTCCACTAACACAGACTGATGTTAATATTCCCCCTTCAATGGGGGATTTTTATTTGAAGCAGAGGAAGCCAATATGGAGTTGTTGTTCGTTTACGGCACATTACAAGACCCTGCCGTCCAGCAGCGCTTAATCGGACGTACCGTCACCGGCTCGCCCGATACACTGGAAGGCTTTTTTAAATCCTCCATGTCGATGCCTGAAGGTGTTTATCCGCTAGTCATTCCCCGTCATGGGCAAGAAGTCGCCGGCTTAGTTTTAGAAATCACACAAGAAGAATTGTTGACGTTGGATGTGTACGAAACAACGGCCTATCGACGTGTGCGTGTGCCGCTGCGCAGTGGTCGTGAAACATGGGTTTACGCTTAGCCTCTATTCGGCAATATATTAGCCTTACTGATACCTCGGTTAGGTCTCGCTGTTTCTATGATAGACTTCTATCTTTACAAAATAAGTGTTTTGTGAGAAGATGTGCAACGATAGGTTGGGATATGACCGGGTCTGAGAAATGCAGTATACGCCCCTGTGCTACATAGCCGTCTGGTGTCTTTGCTAAATGCCTCGTCCTCTTCCGCTATCAATCGTCTTTTTTAGGAAATGTTATAGGAGAGTTTCGTGAACAAGAAGCTATACATTGGCAACCTGCCGTATAGCGCGACGGCAGAAGATATCCGGGCGCTGTTTGAACAGGTCGGCGAAATCGCTGACGTTGCGGTGATTAGTGACCGTGAAACCGGTCGTTCAAAGGGTTTTGGTTTCGTTGAAATGGCGACCGAAGACCTTGCACAGGAAGCCATTCGTCGCTTCAACGGTTATAGTATGAATAACCGTCCGCTGACCGTGAATGAAGCTCGTCCTCGTGAAGAACGTCCGCGTCGCGACAACGGTGGCTACGGCGACCGCAATCGTTATTAATTCGATCACTATTTAGTGCGTAAAGGCGGCCTCCGGGTCGCCTTTTGATTCGCCGCTATAAACCTCCGTATCCTCCACATGTGCCTAATAGTTGACCTTCTACTGAGTGCGGCTTACTCACATCGGCTCATACACCGTCACCGGCAGTGGGCACGATTTCAACCAGTAATCCACCAATGGCCGCAGTAAAGGTTGTTCTTCCTTGTTGCCCAACGGTGCTATTGCAAGACTCGTCAGCCCGTACAGCGGATAATCGCGGGCGATAGTCATTAGTGCATTTTCCACGTAACGGATTCGGGTCATGCCTACGGATGACTCTCGCACCACTAAGAACAAGAGATTAAACTGAGTTTCGCGCCACATCCATAGTGTTCCCGGTTTGATTCGTTCACCTTTGCACTGCTTGCGAAATGTTGCGAAGGCCGCCGGGTAAGCGTCATAGAGGCGTGTTTCAAATCCACCCACTTCTACTTTGCCTTTGGCATTAAAGCCGAAAGCCAATGTTTGTGACCGCGTAGTCAGTGGATCATTTTTAACTATGGTAATAGGCATAGAACTCCAAAAAAATGTTTCAGTCTCATTTTAGTACATATATTGAAATATGATTAACACTTGCTTGATTTAGGTGAGAATCCATCTTGTGAGTGGTATAATTCCACATCTTGCAGACAATTTAAAGAATAACCTCATATGTTCACATTCTCTAATCCCATAAGCATGTTTATGACGCGTCTACACAAGCCTAACAGTAATACGCTGCTGGTGCTTGCTGTAATACTCGGATTAGCTACGGCCTTAGCCGTTTGGCTGTTCCGGCAGGGCATCGAATTCTTTAATCATTGGTTTACCGGCGTTTTGGCGGGTTCATTACTCAGCCCTGTCATTGGTGCTCTGGGCATCGTCATCAGTTTGGCTTTAGCGGGTGCGGTTGTGGGCCTTATCATGGATCGTTTTATTGGCGAAGAACGCCATCACGGTGTAGCTGGCATCATGGAATCAGTCGCGATGTCAGGCGGACGGCTGCGTTACCAACGTATTCCTTACAAAGCTATTGCTTCAGCACTGTCTCTAGGTGCTGGTGCATCTGTAGGCCCAGAAGACCCCAGCGTTCAAATTGGTGCCAATCTGGGCTCATTTTTTGGTCAGCGCCTCCGGCTCAGTGATGATCAGATGCGGTTGTTGGTCGCTGCCGGTGGCGGCGCCGCTATCGCAGCAGCTTTTAAAGCGCCCATTGCGGGTGTTTTTTTTGCCTTGGAGGTGATCCTCAATGGTTCTTTCGAGACACGTTCCTTTGGTGTAATCGTCCTAGCAGCCGTGGTCTCCTCTGCATTAACCCAAGCGCTTGAACCTGCTCCTGAAATGGGTCCCTTTAATTACACTCTCGGTAGTGTGCTGGAAATTCCGCTCTTTATTCCTCTGGGCATATTACTGGGCTTTGTCTCCGCCTTTTTTATCTGGGCAGTCTATTGGCAGCATGATTGGTGGCATCACCACGTCCATCTAAACCGTCCAGTCAAAACCGCACTCGCGGGAGCTCTGGTGGGTATTGTGGCAGTCTTTCTCCCCCAAGTAATGGGCGCAGGCCGTGAGAGTATGAGTTCGGTACTCAGCGGCGAAGCAAACTTTGGTTTCCTGCTGCTCCTCGTTTTGGGTGGTGTCAAACTTATTGCAACGACGGTGAGTATGGCGGGCGGATTCGTCGGTGGTATTTTTGCACCCGCCTTATTTGTGGGCACGATGTTAGGTGCTGCTTACGGTCAGGTGATGCAAGCGACTATTGGTGGTAAAGAAGGTAATCCGCAGGTGTATGCTATCGCTGGCATGGCTGCGGTCATGGCGGGTGTTGTCCGTTCACCGATTACCGCGATTATGTTAGTCTTTGAGATGACTAACGATTACCGGTTGATTTTGCCGATTATGCTGGCAACTGTCGTCTGTATATTTATGGCAGAGCGTTTGCGCCCTCATGGTGTGTACGAACAAGGATTACGCAATAAAGGGGTTTATCTACCGGTTGGCCGGGAGATTGATCTGATGCAAGGGGTAACTGTCAGCGAAGTAATGAGCAAGCCCGCACCTCGTATTTTGGAAAACGCATCTCTCCAAGAACTACGGGATGCTTTACGCACTTACAAAAGCCGTTCGTTATGCGTTGTAGATGCACACGGCACCTTAGTTGGTATTGTAACCCTTTCCGATCTACAGCGTGCTTACCGTACAGACCTTGATGAAGCAACAACGGTTGGCACCATTTGTACTCGTAATCCTGCAATAGTTGCGCCCGACGATCAGATTTGGACTGCGATCAAGATTATGGGATTCAGAGAGGTCGGGCGTTTACCCGTAATTGAGCGGTCAACCGGTGAATTGGTTGGCTTGATGGGACGGCAAGACGTGATGAAGGCCTATAATCTTGCCGTTACGAATAAATTACAAGATCAGCATACGGCTGAGCGCATTCGTCTCAACGCATTGACCGGTGGACATGTATTTGAATTTCACATCGCACCGGGCAGCGGCGTTGACGGCAAACATGTTGCTGATGTTCACTGGCCTCACGAGAGTGTAGTCGCTTCTATCCAGCGCGGACGTAAACAGCTCATTCCACATGGCGATACCGAGATTAAGGCCAACGACTCCCTTACCATCATTGCCGACCCTGAACTTGAGCCATCATTGACTGCCCTTCTTAAGTAGCAGGAATCAAAAGGGCGGGTTATCCCGCCCTTCAAACAGTGTATAACCGACAGCTTTTTAGGAAGCTTGTCCGCTGATTTCAACCTTGATGCCCGGCCCCATTGTTGATGTGACAACCAAACGCTTGATGAACAAGCCTTTTACTGTCGCGGGACGCTGGCGCTGAACTGCATCCAAAACGGCCTGTGCATTTTCAGCGATTTTAGTCGCATCGAAGCTGGCCTTACCCACCGGAACATGCAAATTACCGGTCTTATCGTTACGGAATTCCACACGACCCGCCTTCAATTCTTTGATGGCGTTTTCCAAACCGTCGGGTTGTACAACCGTGCCGGCCTTAGGATTGGGCATCAAACCGCGTGGGCCGAGAATTTTCGCTACGCGACCTATTTTCGCCATCATTGAAGGGACAGCCAATGCCGCGTCAAAGTCCAACCAGCCTTCATTCTGAATGCGGGCAATGGCTGCTTCATCACCAATGATGTCTGCACCGGCGGCTTCGGCTTTACGAACATCATCGGCGTTATCTACGAAAACGATGACGCGCACTGTTTTACCCAAGCCGTTTGGTAGTAACACGGTGCTGCGAACCTGTTGATCGCTGTGGCGCGGGTCAATGCCGAGGCGGAAATGCATCTCGATGGTTTCGTCAAATTTCGCTGTGGCTGCATTTTTCGCCAAACCAACGGCCTCAGGCAGTGTATACAACTTTTCAGATTCAATGTTTTTGAGTGCGTTCTGATAACGCTTTCCGTATCCCATGTTCTTGATCTCCTGTGGTTCGAGTGGATGCGGAATTGCATCCTCCCACTTACAAATTTGCGATAAACAGTCTCATCGGACTGCTAACAGCCGGAATTAGTCACCAACAACTTCCACACCCATGTTCAGGGCAGTGCCTTCGAGCTGGCGAACGATTGCGTCGGTGTCTTTGGTGTTCATATCAGGGCGCTTGATGTCTGCGATTTCACGCAATTGCTTGCGGGTGATCGTGCCCACTTTGATGCTGTTAGGGTTGGTTGAACCCTTTTCAATACCCGCCGCCTTCTTGATGAGGAAGGATGTAGGAGGGCTTTTGAGAATGAATTTGAACGAGCCGTCGCTGAAAACGGTGATTTCCGCCGGAATAATTTCGCCCATGCGTGCGCTGGTGCGGGCATTATATTCCTTGCAGAAGGCCATCAGATTGATACCATGTTGAGCCAACGCGGGACCAATCGGGGGAGCAGGGTTTGCCTTACCCGCCGAAATAGCCAGCGTTACGATTGCCTTGACTTTCTTTGCCATTGTGTCCTCGCTTTACGTTGCAGCTTAAGAAATCGTTTTGAGGGTTGTGTTCGTAAAACTGATCACTGAGGAGGTATTTACGCTTGACCGGAGGCCAATTTCATATCTGCACGTCGCATTAAATAGATTGGGATATTATAGATAAACCAGTGGGGAAAAAACAGGGACAACTCGCGCGAGTTATATCCCTGTTTATTTTTTTACTCATTTATGACAGCGTTGATTTGCAAATCTCTTCAATATGACGGTGATCTGTTCCGCAGCAACCACCCAAGACGTTCAAGTGACCAAATTGATTTCTTAAGGTGCGGTAATAGGTTCCCAATTCAATAGGATTACCTGCATCTAATTCAGTGGCCTCATTGAGTTCGGCATGGCTCTTTTGAGAGGCATTGGCTCTGATACCCCGAATACGCGATACCCATTTTCCTTCGGAAGCCAGTGATTGCTGAAAGTGAAGGGGATGAGCGCAGTTAATCATGTAGTAAAGCGGATAACCGCCTGTCGCTTCATCCGTTTGTTCAACTGCTTGTTGGAGGGTGTCTCCAGTTGGGAGCTTTCCGTCGGTTTCTACCGTAAATGAGAGTGCGACAGGCATATTGCATGACTGAGCTGCTAACGCGACACCTATGGCTTCTTCGACATAATTCAAGGTATAAGCCGTTACCATATCGGCTTCAGACTGAGCGAAGGTTGTAACTTGGGGAAGATGATAAGCAGCGGCCTGCTCAATTGTCATCATCTTCGAGGGTACGTAGCCATCTGCTTGAGGGCCAATCGCGCCGTTGATAATCCCTTGTGTGGTGTCGGTTTCAATCGATTCACGAATATTTAGCAGAAGGTCAATAGCACGTTGATTGAATTGGACTAAATCTTGCTCCGAGAAGCCAAGTTTGTTACCCCAATCGCGGTTAGCGCGCCAAGTCGGGGTATCAAAGATAAAACCAACCCCATAACGTTGGGCGATAGCAGCATAATCGTGATAATAACGCTCCATCGTTTTAAGCCCGTCTTCATTTTGCAACAGAACGAAGGCTGCAAACTCCGGTAACTCGATACCATAATGAAAAATAAAGGTGGTTTCCAAACCGCCGTCCGAGATAAACGTGTCACCTGAAATCTGGGGTAGATTATCACGGTATTTGGGCATCGGAATACCACCTTCAAGAGTGTATAAATTTTTGAACGAGCGTGAGTAAACTAGACCTTCTCGACCTCAAGGAAGTCCAATTCAACCGGAGTATCACGTCCGAAGAAGTTCACCATGACGCGAACCTTGGACTTTTCGGCTTCCATCGCGGCGACTGTACCAATGAAATCATTGAACGGCCCGTCAATGATGCGTACACGTTCGCCCACACGGAACTTGGGTACGAAGTGTGGCCCGGAGGTTTCCATGCGGTCAATAATCGCTTTGACTTCTTCAGGGCGCAGGGGCGTAGGATCATTACCCATGCCTACGAAGCCTGTTACGCCGGGTGTATTACGGACGACATACCATGAGTCTTCGTCCATTTTCATTTCAACCAGAATATAGCCGGGGAACACACGGCGCTCGACTGTGCGGCGCTTGCCTTCCTTGACTTCGATTTCTTCCTGAGTCGGCACGATCACATCGAAAATTTTGTCGCGCATACCCATTGTTTCAATACGCTGTTCAATGGAAAAGCGCACCTTGTTTTCATAGCCGGAGTAGCAATGTACGACATACCACTGGCGGCTGTTATCGGTATTCGCCAGCGGCGCGTCTAACAATGGCGGTAAGCTATCCCCGTCCGAACTGCCGCTTTTAGCTGGTTTGGTTTCTAAATAAACCGGTTCAGGATCATAATCCTGTTCCTGTTCCAGATCATCTCTATCGTCCGCATCGTCATACATGGCGGCTCAATCCTTCACACTAAATCATCACATATCGGCAGGAATCGTTTGCCTGACTTTAGAACAGACTAGACCCTCGATTGCTGCTTCGCAGGTAGTAGCCGAAACCGACTAGCGACACTAAGAGTATGCCACCGAAAACGATCAGTGGTGAGTTCAAACCAGCAGCGATTACGGCGGTAAAAATCAAGCTGAGCAAACCCAGAACAATCGAGGAGACTATTGTTACAATCAATACGATAGTTGCCAAGCGTTGGGTTTCGTCACGAGTAGGCCAAATGACCTTCTGCATTTCGGAACGCACGCCTTCCCAATATTCAATCATGCTGCGGAAAGGCGAAGTAATGCCTCCCACAATCCCCGACTCGGCTTTTTCTTCTTCCACTTCCTGAGTACGACGACCGGGTGTCGCACGACCTTTGGGAGCGGTTATGCCGCGTGTTGAGGGAGCTTCGTCTTCGGCTTCGTCTTCAACCGTATCGTTTTCCAGCTCTTCTACATCATCCACGATCAGGTTAGCTTGTTTATTCTTGGCAGACATGCCTTATGTCCTTAACTCAGTATTTTTTAGTTTGCCCACAAAGGCGGCTTCTGTCCGCCTCTATTATTTTACCAGATATTGCCGTATAGCAAGACACCGCCTATGAGCGACGGTGTCTTGTTCTACGAAAGCAGGGGAGCAAGGAATCGAACCCTGAACCTACGGATTTGGAGGCCGTTGCTCTGCCAATTGAGCTACTCCCCTATATTCACTACTTAGCCTCGCGGTAGATCACATGCTTGCGGACAAGCGGATCATACTTCATCAGTTCCAGCCGCGCGGTGTCGTTGCGGCGGTTTTTCTCGGTGTAATACATATGGCCGCTTTCGCTACTCTTCATTTTCACGATTGTGCGGTTGCCTTTTTTCGCCATTTCTCAATCACCCTTAACTATGAACCCAAAGCCTTGAATGGGATTTGAACCCATGACCTCACCCTTACCAAGGGTGTGCTCTACCGACTGAGCTATCAAGGCACTCGTAGACTGCCTATCGGTTACAGTCTCTGTGGGCCGGGAAGGACTCGAACCTTCGAAGTCTTCCGACAGCGGATTTACAGTCCGCCCCCTTTGCCACTCGGGACACCGACCCATGAAATGATCTAAATTTATTATTAGATCATAAAGCCGCAAGTGGGGCTTGAACCCACGAACCTACCGCTTACAAGGCGGTCGCTCTACCAACTGAGCTATTGCGGCGTATTAGTATGTCAATCCATCCGAGTAACGCTTTCGACGCTTCTTTTGTCTCGAACTGTCTCTGCCCGCGTTTGCACCCTTATAAGTCTCGGTTTGCGAATGACAGTTTGGGCAAATGAGCCTTAGGTTTTCAGCACTATTATTATCAGCGTTGCCATCAACATGGTCTAGCTCTAATGTGATTGGCTTATTCATCCACTCACAAATGCCGCAAACTTCACAACTAGAACCTCTTTCCTTGAGAAGAATTGCCTTACGCGTTCTGTCACTTTGCGCTTCATCAAGTGAAGTTGTCTTGTTGTAGACTCGATTTTTAATACAGTCATCACAATATTGATTAATCAACTTTTTAGGTTTACCGCAACTACAAACTCTAGATCGTTTGATGTGTCGGGTTACGCCCTTATTGTTATGACTGGCGCTACAAGAATGGTTACAGAATTTACCCCAACGTTTTTCAAAAGGTATTTTCTGTCCACAAAACAGGCAAAACTTTGGATCTGCTTCATATTTCTCACGAGTTTGTTTAGAACGTTTTTCGCTCTGCTCTTGGAGAATATGTTTTGTTTTCTCGTATCCGAGTTTGCCAGCTTGTGATTTGTCCATAAGTGAAATGTATTTGTTCTAGTCAAATTTCCATGAAGTTTATCATGGATAATAGGCGAGCATCAATACACTTTAGCCACTTGGAGGGCATTCTAGCGGAAGGGGGTGGGGTTGTCAATATCGGTTAGCCACCGTAGAATGCCTTTTGATGTACTGAGTGCTGAGTTCCGAGTGCTGAGAAAAAATCTTGAAACCTAATCGTCTATTTGTCGTCACGCTGATATTGAGCGTTCTGCTGCTAACGAGTTGCAATCGTGGGCAAAACATTGCAGACATACCAACTCCGGCTTCTATCGAAGCTTTGGGAACCGCGAATGTATTGACGGCAGTCGCACCGCCTGAAGGATTCCGTGACTCGGTTAGCTTTCCTGAGGTGGATGCGAATCTGCAAAAGTTGTTGGGCGGACGCTATCTGGTGACGCTAGAGTTCAACGGTGTATTTACCAGTACGCCCCGTACAACGAATGCCAAAGCCACTGCTGAGGTCTGGTTCAACCAGTCCGGTTCACGACGTGTGGTTGTCGATATTACGGGTGAACTACTGGGCAAAACGGATAATAATTTTGAGGCGGTGCGGCTGGGTAACGACTCCTTTTTGGTGCAGAACAAAGAATGTGCGAGTGCTGGCCCGGATGCGGTGACAGCAGCAGGACTTCGAGCTGGGACATTAGTAGGCGGCGCAAAAAAAGCGATCCCTGCGGGCGAGAAAGCAACACTGAACGGGCAAGAAGCCTACAAATATAATTTCACGTCGGCTGACCTTAATCTACCCTCGATCAAGCTTTCGGATGGTGGAACGGTCGAGGCCACAGGCGGTGAATTGTGGATTGCACCGACTCTGAATGCTGTGATCCGGTTTTATGTCAACTTGAATGTGACGAACGCCATCATTTTCGACCGGGCGCTGCCGGTTGATGGGCAAGTGATTTTACGCTATGACCTGTACGATGTTGGGCAAGTGACCAACATCTCTGTACCGAATGGATGTTAAATGCGAAAAGTACCGAGTAATGAGTATCGAGTACTGAGTTTAAAGCAGAAATTCACGATAGTTGTCGTTGGCGTTTCGTGTCTAATTAGTGGGTGTAACCTTCAACAAACGCCGTTGGATCCTACGCCGACACTCCAAGCAACGCCCACGGCCTTAGACCAACCAACCGAACAGCCTACTCGTACACCGATAGCTAATCAGTCTGTGCCAAGCACACAACCGAGTTTGGTTGCTCCACCGGGTGTGATTCTCGATACACCGACAGCGCTACCGTTAGGTGCAAGCCCGAATGCAGTTACAAGTGGAACCGTTATTCCGACGGTTTCCACTCAACAAGCTGTGAAGAGTACGACCATTCAAGCATCTGGCGGAAAAACGGTTGGCCTCAGTTATGTTGTGACCATGACATCCGGCAGTGTGACTTTAACGATGCAAGGCCCCGCTGGCGCAGTCTGGCAAAAGACCTTCACCGCCAGCGAAACCGGACGGATCGAGGTCACTATCCCGCAAAGTGGTGCTTACGATGTGATGGCACAAACGGATCGGTTTGAGGGAAATTATCAGCTTGCTTGGGATTAAAGGTTTTTGTCAATCCAGCGGATCACGGTTCGATGTGAGTGGCGACGCCATAAATGCCATTTGCACCGATCTAACCGTTAATGCCACCGCGATTATTGCCGATGAGAAAACGCTTATCGTTAATGGCTTTGACGAGGTGTAAATAGACTGTGCCTTTGACCTTAACCAAGACAATATCACCGACGGCTAGATTTTCGGGTTTGCAGGGTTCGACGGTGACCAAATCACCATCGTTGACCTTGCCTGTCATGGAATGACCACGCGGACGAATTTTGGCTGTTTCGCCCTTTTGTAGTTTTTCTATCGCAAACTTTGCCCAACTCATTTGAAATTACTCCACGCGATATGCCCACTCATAAGTGAGTTTCGGATCGGGGCTATTTTGTGCTTCTGGAGAATTCGCGGCTTCAATTTTGAATAGGTGATAGCCGGGAAAAAGCAATGGATTGACGCGCGTTATCACAGTTCCATGATTTCCATTACCAACAATTCCGTCAGGTAGAAGGGTTGCCTTCTGTCCATTTATAAAAAAATTACTCCACCGTTGATAAAGTCCGGTTGCTTCAAAGCTATCGTCTTTGACCAGCAGAAATCCATCACACTCTTCTGGATAATAAGGTCGAGACTCACATGAATTCAGGTAGATATCAATTGTCTTGCCTGTATTTATTATGCTACCGGGTGGCGGCTTGATATTTATCCATCTCGGTTGATCCGATGGCGACTTAAAAAGGTATTCGGCTGTTGGGAGAAGTTCAGAAGTTAAAAAAGGTCGATTATATAGTGGGCTAAAGAAGAAAACGCAAAGTACAGTGAGAAACAGGAAACCAACACATCCGATAATTATTTTACGTTTACGCACGGTTGCTCACTCCACACGGTATGCCCACTCGTACCTGAGTTTTGGGTCAGGGTTAAGGAAGTCATTGAAGGAAGAACCTATCTCAATTCGGAACAAATGTAACCCTGATGACAACTCTGGGTTGAAGTTAAAAGTCAATCCATAGTGGCCTAAATTTCCAGCACTGCTGGCAAATATAAGTAGATGTGGAATTCTTTGGTTGTTTATAAAGATATTGCTCCATCTTTCATAATTATCCTCTGCATTATGACTGTCTGAATCAACACATAGTTCCTTACAACCAAAGCGAGAATCTCCCAGACTTAGCGTAATGTGAAAAGGTGTTTGATTCTTTACATAAGTACTGGGTGAAGGTTGTATGCTCAGAAATGAAGGTGTCGATTGTGGGTGTTCGAATAAATACTCGGCAGTTGGTACATATTGCGCGTCAAGTGAGGGTTTAATACTTCCACCCCATACCCATTGGGCAAAAAGTAGTAGACCAGCGAGGATGAGAAATGGAATACCTATACACCCGATAATAAATTTGCGCTTCATTTCTGCCTCCTTAAACCGCGTGCCGCGCCTAATAAGAGGCGACCGAGGGTGCGGCGGAAGATGCGGACGAGGAAGCCCATACCCTGTGCGAGGGATTCGGGGGCAGGTGGTTGGAGAACGGGATAGGGTTCGAGGTGATGAGACTCTAGCACGGCGTTAGCGGAGGCAATACCGGTGGTAACGGCGCGTTCCATCCACAGGGCGGGCGAGTCGTAGCCGATCCAATCACCACAGGCGAAAAAGTTAGGCCAAGGAGTACGAAGTTGGAGGCTATCAGGCGTGGGTGGACGGAAGGCGGTATGAACGCGACTGTTGCGGCGAACTGTTCCATAAATGTATTTGCCGCGCAGTTCGGGGAAAGCGCGCTGCACCTCATCCACACAGCGGATGAGCAGGACATTTTCAGGTTGTTCCAGCACGTCATCATTGGCATAGAGGTGGAGTTCGATGGCGCTGCCACCGGTTTTGATGTGGAAGGCACGAAAGTCCTCATAGAGACGATGCAGCCAGAAGAAGTTGTCGGGCAGAAAATCGCCAGTAAACATACCAGCATTCGCGCCTTCGCGTGGGCTGGCACTGAACCAGAGGCGAACGGTGGCATTACGAACAACAGCGGGGAAACGCATCTGGTTGGCTTCGGTGGAGGTGGCGGGACTGTTAAGGAGCAAGCGCTGTGCGCCGGGAACATTGGTGGCGAGGATAACTTGATCAGCCTGAACGGAACGCAATCCAGATTTGGCTTGGTCGGCAAAGATGACACGCCAACCTTCTCCCTCGCGTTCGAGATGTTGAGCATCTGCGCCGTGAATGATCTGCCCGCCGCCTTTTTTGATGACTTCGATGAGCGGCTGAATGACGGCTGTGTTGGGATTATCGGGCAGGTATTCCATTTGCCATGAGTCACGGCGGAGAAGTGTATAAAAACGCAAGGCAGCGATAATCCCCGCAAGCGAGATGTGTTCTTTGGGAGCGGCGAGAAGGTTCACGGCGAGGCCGGTGAAAGTGGCACGGAGGTTGGGTGTCCAACCTCGAAAGTATTCGGACATCGGTAAACCATCGAGCGCGATACCTTCTTTGATGGGATCAAAGCCGACTGTCCACAGGATACTAAAGAGAAAACCGGGCAGTGAAAGAAAATCGAGCGGGGTGATGGTTGACCAGAAGCGCGGGCTGTAGAGTAAACTCAGGTAGTGAAAGGGCGCGGGAACCCAACCAAAACGCACTAACTGTCCAGCCTCGACCACACGGACTTCGCGTCCCCAACGGTTAATCCACTCTTCCCCGATAGAGGGTTCAAGTTGAACGGCGGTGAAACGGTCGAGCATGGCGCGCATATTGTAGTAGCCACCCCAGAGGGCGTGCATTCCATGTTCGGAGGGAAATGACCACGATTTCCCATTGAAGGTGAAGGAGTCGGGTGCGCCGCCAGCGATGCGTCCACCGGGCCAAAGACGGTCAGCATCCAGTACGAGCGGTGGGATGCCACGGGCGGCGAGATGGGCGGCAGCGGTGAGGCCAGCTAAGCCTCCACCGACGATGACGACTGGAAAGGTGTTGGGTTGGGATGTGGTGTTCATTCCTTAAGTGTACAACGAGCAGAGAGTAGTCGTCAGTCTCCAGTCGCCAGCCCAATACAATTCACAAATTTCTTCACATTCTTCAATTTCGCTGTGAATTTTATGTCGGCGTTGTCGTCTTTGGTGGCGAACGACACAAGCCCAATTCTACGCCATAAAAACCGCCAAACAACAGGCTTGTGATTCGGAAAATTCGTCGGATTCTTCAGATTCAGTTGATCGTCTTTAGTCGAATACATAAGCAGAAAACCAGATAATGTTTAGTTGGCGGCATTGGCGGCGGCATTGTCATTGGCAGCGGGTGAAATGTTGATGTTGATGCCGTTCAATTGTTTTGTCACATTTTCGACATATGGAAGATGTTAAGGTGCGTGGGAGATACCCCTAACCCCCAGCCCCTTGCCCTATTACTATGGGGCAAGGGGAGCAAAGGCAATTTCTCTATAGATAGTTTATTCGATTTGGACAGCGAATGGGTTACCATTTGGAAGAACATTTTGTAACTCTTTCGCGAGGTTAGCACTAACCATTTTAAGGGAGCATGAGTGTTAAGATTGTTGGGGAATAGTTAGAAGTCGGTAGAGCAGGTTTGTCTATTTAAACCTAAAAAATAATAATGGTGATTGTGATGGGGTTAGAAGCGATTTTGTCGATAGATTTGAGAAAATATGGCATTCCACAAAGATGGTGAAAGTTAACGATATGGTTGCAACGGTAAAAACAGAAGTTTCTATTCAAGATGCGCTTCTTGAGCAAGCGGACAACTTAGCGCAAAAACTGAATATCTCGCGCGATGAGTTATTCGAGATGGCGCTGGAACAGTTCGTCAATCACTCCCAAAATCAAACTGCAATGCACATCGCTGAAGCGCGGGTCGCTCATCAAGGCGATGTGTATTGGGTAAAGTTAGATGATGAGCAGGTGTCGGGTGCAGAGATTCGCCATCCATATGTGGTGGTTCAAGATAACCTTTTTAACCACAGCCGTATTCATACGACGGTGGTTTGTGCGTTGACCTCGAACCTCAAGCGGGCAAGTTTACCGGGGAATGTTCTGCTCGAAGCGGGAGAAGCTAATTTACCTAAATCGAGTGTGGTGGAAGTGTCGAAGCTGTCGAGTGTGTATAAAGCACATTTGGGTGAGTATATCGGGACGTTAAGCGAGCGGGCTGTTAATCAAGTGCTGGCCGGGATGCGGTTTGTGCAGCGAGGATTTTTTAGGTAGAACAGGATTAAGTAGCAAGGATGATTTTCATAATCCTCACCCCTAAATCCCCTCTCCATTTCATGGCAGAGGGGACTTTAAAGACCTTTTATGAACTGGTTTTGAAGATTGAAAGGATAAAGTTCCGCTTCCACCGTTTGGTGTAGTGCTACCATTTTTCCCGAAATGATTACAAATGACGCAGGCGTTCGGGGATGGTGTTGGTTTCGGCAAGGAGTTCGAGGCCAGCGCGATCCACAACATAGACTAAGCGCCCACGTTTTTTGAGCAAGCCTGCATTAAAGAGTCCACGCAAGGCACGTCCAACGACTTCGCGGGTTGTGCCGAGGATGGCAGCGATTTCTTCCTGCGTGAGATGGGTTGGGGCTTCGGCAATTTGTTCAGCGTACATGGTTTCGTGCAAGAAGAGCTTGGCAAGGCGTGAGGGAATTGAGCGGAAGGTCATATCTTCCAAGCGTTCAATATACTCACGGTTGAGATGGGCTAAGGCTTGGACGTAATTGCTGAGTAAGCCGGGTTCGGTGGACATGAGCTTAAGCAGACGGTCATGGCTGATGACCAAGACCTCAACTGCTGTTACGGCAACCGCATTGAAAGGGTTTGGGCCACCATCTACGGCAGCGACTTCGTTAAAGGTGGACAGCGGACGCAGCAGGCTGAGGGTGTGCAGACGGCCTTCGACATTCATGCGGTAAATACGGACGAGACCATCCACAACGATGTGAAAACCGGCGCAGGTATCGCCTTCACCAAAAATGGTCGAACCCGCCAGATAGCTATGGTGGTGGGCGGCATTTTCGATGAGGCTGAGATCACACCGTGCCAGACTTTCGAAGTAGGGTATTTGCGTCCAATCAATGTTCATGGGTAACTGTTGACTCTGATGACCAGTCCTAACGTAAAAATTTGGGTGTCAATATTAGCTGTAAAAAAAATTATATCAAAGCAAACCAGAGCCACCCGCTATTCATCAGCGAACACAGCTCCAAAACAATGCTGGACACGGCGGCCCGTGCCCCTACAGAGTCATGATTTATTTGTTATATCGCCGCGTACCTAGCTGGCACGATCCAGCCCGGTATTAGATAATTTTTTCGATGACTACCAGTGCGAGAACCAGAACGGTCGCCAAAATGCCCATCGCGCGAAGGTCTTTGATGACATAGCCGTATTCGGCTTTGAGGTCAGCTTCGGTGACGATGCGGGTGGGATTTGCCAGACGGGCACGAATGTATGAGATGTCGTGTTTGTCATCCTTGCGGCTGGTGCTGCGTGGGGCGCGAGTGGTGCTGGTTCCGGTACGGGCAGGACGCGCGCGGCGCTCGGCTGCCGGACGGGCGGTGACACCCGGTTCGGCTTTGGCGGCTGCCTGAACAACTTTTTCGGTCTTCACTTCGGGCGCAGACTCAACCGGACCCTCATCAGCAGCTTGTCCCAATTGTTGACGGGCGCGGTCAAGTGTCGATTGCGGAATATTCGGCGATTGGTTGCGGTTTTTACGCTTGGACATTCTAAAACCCTTATTTAATATTCGGTGAGGGATGAGACACTCACCACACTATAACGGTCATGCTTCTGTACAATAGTAACGCACACTCTGCAACAAAACTATGTGCTTTTTGTTGGAGTTGGGCGGAGAATTGATTTGGCATTTTGACCGGAGGCTGTTAATTCTATCATGCTCAGAGCTTTAATCGTTAGCTTGATTGCTCGTTATCATAGTGACCAATCCTCACCCCTAAATCCCGTCTCCATTGCATGGCAGAGGGGACTTCCAAACTATTCTCTCTCGTTAAGGCATATGGTTGAAACACGCAAACTAGCAATTAAGGCAATCGTTACCTTGCTGACATTATCCATGACACTCACCGTATTGGCACAAGCTACGCCAACACTCACACCAGACGACAGCAATGTACTGGCAGATTGTATCAAGCTGCTGCCAGCGGATCGACCGGTTGAGTCGGGCGAAAATGCGCCGAGCGTTCGGATTGTGGAGCCGACAAGTGATGTGGTATACGGCAGCGCGGTGACTATCCAAATCCAGACGAACAATTTTGATGTGAACGCAAATGGTCAGCACTGGCACTTGTGGGTCAACGGGACACTGACGGGCATGGTTTACCAACCGAACGCGGTTATCGACCTCGCGCCGGGGGATTATACGATTTGTGCGTCGTTGGGGAACAGTACACATGCGGATATTGGAATGCCCGATGGGATTCGACTGAGAGTAGAAGCGGCACAGGTTGGTACTCCGACAGCGACCTTAGCGGTTGATCGTTCGGCGGCGCAAGTTCAGCCGGAAGGTCAGATCAGTTCGAGCCAAATTGTGCTGCTGATTGGCGGCGGATTATTGGCGGCGGTCGGTGGTTGGTGGATTGGTAACCGGATGCCGAAGGGGAAGAAGAAGTAATTTAGTTGCAAGTTACAAGTTGCAAGTGGTCGTCAGCTCTCAGTCGCCAGTCTCCAGCAAAGACAAAAGCGATATTGCAGGTGAACCCAGAAAGTTATGCGAATACGAAACCCCCACCCAAACCCTCCCCCCACAAGCGCTCACCACACGACAGTTTTGGTGAGTTTGGGGAAAGGCGGAAGGCTCTATACCAAAAGCATTTTCGTAATATTTACTTTAAACTACCGAGAAATAGGTATCGCCAAGTATTAAGCAGAGAGTAATTTTGTAACTGAAATTTCCAGTTCGGATTTGACGGAGGCATAGGCGTACCCAATAACCATAGAGATGAGTGATAGCACGATTGCCAAGCCGATAAGATAAACAATTGAAAAGTATTGGCTCTTATATGAAGCCAGACAAACAAAGAGTACAACTGCCCCATAAATCAGCAAATCAATCTGAGCGATACCTACATTGAATTGTATGTATGTTCCGTGTTGCGCGGCGCTAATCGTCCCTATTGCATAGGCTTTGGCATTCCCATACCAATTTTCAGCTATAAAATGCACGTTATTATCGGCAGATTCTAAATCCGTAATCTTGATAGACAATTTCAATGAACCGATTTTCTGACCATTTGTAGATTTGATACGAGTTATGCAGTCACTCATCGAATAAGGTGAATTGAATTCGATATGACTGCGCCAAATCAATGTTTTACGATCTGTGAAGATTTGTTCCAGCATATTTGAAGTGATATTCAATATGAATTGGTTTGAGGAATATCAGCGGGCGTAGATGAGGATGCTGAGGACGATGCCGAAAACCACGCCGGATATGCCGATAATCAAGCCGAGGAAGAAGGCACGGGCGAAAACACCGCGACGACGGCTTTTGTTCTTTTTAACATCCTTTTTGTTGTCGGCTTCAAGCTGTACGGCGCTGGCGGTGCGGGCGACAATCTGGTTCAACATGCGCCGCGCCTGAACGTTCATGGGGTTAATTTGTAGGATGTTTTGCAGGCATACACGGCGGTCTTCATCGGTGTCAATGACTTCAAGTAATGCCAGCCAAACTTGTTCGTTAAAGGGGCTTAGGCGAGCCGCTTCTTTATAGAAGTCATGCGCCTGTTGGAGATTGCCCATTGCGAATGCGCTGCGTCCGGCCTGAAAAAGCTCATCAAAACGTTCGCTGCCGGGACGCGCGGCCTCCTGATTCACCATGCGCTGAGTACCTCACTGGATGTGCAAACAATGGGATATGATTTATATCATACCCCATATTACTGTTCATTACTTTCTACAGCCTAACGAGAAAACCGTTGTTTGCCAATCGCCCGTTAGTCAGGTGGGGTAATTACGACCCCCACGCACTGGGATAGTCTTGTTCTTCGGTGTTGGTCAGTTGGTAAACGGCACTGGTTTCTAGATCCATGATATAGATGTCGTAATAACCACCGCGATTACTGGAAAAGGCCAGATACTTGCCATCGGGGCTAAATACCGAGAACACATCATCAGCCGGGTCTTTAACTACGACAAGCGGCGTGCTTGAGGGATCAGCACGGCGCACGATGATGTCACTGTTACCCGGATTATCCTTGGGGAAAGCGCTGTAAGTAAGTTGTGCGCCATCCGGCGACCAATGGGGCGCGGACTCGGTATAAGCGGCGCTGTCGTTGGTCAGTGCTGTTTGTGCCAGTGAGGCGGTATCAATGATATACACATCTGAGCCAGCATTCAGACCGCCCATTTCGGTACGGATGACGGCGATGCGGCTGCAATCAGGCGAATAGGCTGGATACGAGTAACTGGCTTTGTCATTGGTCAGACGGAAAAGCTGATTGGCGTCGAGATTGTAGACAAAAACTTGATAGGGGAAAACGGTGGCACTAATATCGCCTTGAAAATCCTTAGGCAGCGCCACAAACACGATCTGATTCTGGGTGTGGCAGTAGCTGGGCATTTCTGCCTTGATAACATCCACGTTGGTTGTCAACGGTGTGCTGCCGGAGCCATCAATACCCATTTGCTCGATGCCGGTGTCATAGGTGGTGGCTGAGTAGTAGCGAGTATAGGCAACACGTTTTCCATCGGCGCTAAGATCAGGGTTACGACCTTGTGCATTGCCGAGCGGAATGGCTGCGCCATTGTTGACAAAATCATAGGCCACTAATGGTAGGTAGCCGGTTTGTGTTATATCTCGCCCACTCCAACCGATGAGCCGTCCAGTCATGCCACTGGGATAAGGCAGGGCGGTACCGGTTGGCGCGGGTGTTGGCGTTGGTGTGACGACACTAATTTCGGGTGGCAGGGTCGGGTTGGATGAGGTTGCGGTAGCGGTTGGGGTGGGACTGGACAACGCTAAGAGTGTAGCGGTTGCATTAAAGTTGTCGGTAGCGGCCAACGCGATGAGGGCAGTACCGGTAGCGAAATTAGCTTCGATGACGCGGGTGGCTTCGGCATTTTGGGCGTTGCGACTGCTGGTGATGACCACGAATATCACGATGAGGAGAATAATAACCCCCGCGCCGCCACCGCCGAAAATTAATAATTGGCGACGGCTGATACCGGGAATGACTTCCTCATCTTGTTTATTCGCCTGACTGCGGGCATCCAATTTTGCCATAGCGGCCTGAGCGCGTTCGTTGTTGGGGTTGATGAACAGTGCATTACTCAGGCAGACGCGCCGTTCTTCGTCGGTTTCGACAACCGAAGCCAGCCACATCCACGCCTTTTCGTTCTTATCATCCAGATCAACGACCTGTTGAAAGAAATCTTTGGCTTCAGCTTTCCGGCCTTCGCGGGCGGCTTCAATACCCTGCCGCATTAAGTCTTGTAGATTTTGTTCTTCACTCACTATTCAACATCCTGTCCGGTACATAAATCTCGAATAATTGAGCCTAGCGCGTGTTAGGCACTCTGATGGGCTATGTTTGCCCTCACCCTAAATCCCTCTCCCTCAGGGCGAGGGACTTCCAATTACTTTTATGTTTAACGTCCCATTATCTTCGGCTAAAAGTACATAACTTGTGCTAGCGCGGGAGAAGCAGCGGCTCGGGACGGAAAGCGAACGACTGAATGTTCAAGCCGGGATCGGCGAGACGCGTAATCTCACTTCCTTTTAGATCGGACACGTAAAACTGCATGGCATCGCCGCCGCGATTGGAGATGAAGACCAGCATTTGTCCGAGCGGATTGAAGGCGGGAATACGATCTTCAGCGCCATTACTGGTGCTGGTGCTGTCCTTGGTGATAAGGGTGTAGTTTCCGCCGTTCGCATCCATGACGAAGATGTCGCTGTCACCATTACGGTCGCTGGCGAAAGCAATGCGTGTGCCATCTGGTGACCAAGCGGGTGAGTAACTGCTGCCGTTTGCATCCGTCAATTGGGTGATGGTCTTGCCATCGGGGGTTATGGTGAAGATTTCAGTTAGACCGGTTCCTGCGCCATTGGCTTGCTCTGAGGCGTAGGCGATGACATCCCCTTTGGGCGACCAAGCCGGATCACGGTCGGCAAAATCGTTATTGGTGATCTGCTTCTGATTCTTGCCGTCGTCGGTTAGTGTCCAGAGTTCCATGTCGCCGTCGTAGTTAGTGGCGACCACAAGTTGCACATTGTCAGGCGCCCACGACGGATGAGACAGTTCGGATTTACCAAATTGGGTGATACGTACCGCACCATTCGGATTGGAAGCGGGCGCGACGAACAGTTCCGGCGTAGTCACCGACGTGCCATTGTTGTCGTAAGTGGTGCTGCGAACGAAGGCGATCTTTGAGCCATCCGGTGAATAGGCAATGTCGCTGAAGCCTGCTGTGCCATCCGCGATTTGCCGGTCACTGGTTCCCGCACCATCGACACTGAATAGCGAGGGCTGTGTTTGTCCATCCTTGATGCTGGTGTAAAGCATGGCAAACTGCGCCATCGGATAAAGTGTGGCTGTGGGTGTGATGGGTACAGTGGTGGGTGTAAAGGTCGGTGTAAAGGATGGCGGCAAAGTAATTTGGGTGGTCGGATTGACGGTCACAATGATGCCGTAGAACGGCGTAGGCGTGTAGTCTTTGGGATCAATCGTGGCTGTCGGTAAGGGGGTGTTGAGCACCGCGAGCTGCGTCGCTTCGTTGGGCAGGGTTGGATTGCCCTGACTGTTGGAGACGACCGCAAAAATAATGAGCGCTAGTATGGCTAAGGCGACAACCGCGCCCACAATGGTGATTAAGGTGTTGCCCGCTCCACCGCCTGCACCTGCGGGACGGGGAAGATTGGCCGGCGAAGACGGGCCACGTCGGACAGTGCCGGGCGTTCCCAAGACAGCGTTTAACTGGTCAAGGGCTTGCTGCGCCCGCGCGTTGGAGGGATTAATGCGTAAGGCTTGTTCAAGGGCTTGTTTGCGCTCGATTAAATTATCCAGTGCAGATGCCAGCCACATCCACGCGACTTCATTATTAGGCGTAACATCGACAACCTGCCTGAGCAAACGGCTGGCAGTCGCCTTGTCGCCACGCCGCGCGGCTTCTATACCTGTTCTGAGCTTTTCATCAAGTGAGTTATTTCCGGCCAAAGCAAACCCTCCGCGTCCTGTACGCTCCGCTACGCTAACCTATTTTATACCACAAAAGGGAATTGCATATCGTAGAGACCCGGCAGGTATGCCTTACCGGGTATGATTAGGGTTGAGCAGAGGTTATGGATTATGGTCTAGTGAGTATGATGCCAACCACAACCACCAACGCCAGTACAATGAGGACACCGACGACCATACCAAACATCAGCAAGGTGCGGTTTTCGGTGGCGCTGCGAACGTAAGCCATTTTCTTGAGCGCGTCACGCGCTTGCACATTGTCCGGATTAATTTCCAGCGTTTTTTCAAGCCACTTCTTGCGCTCGACCTTGTCGGTGGCAATTTTTGCCATCCATATGGTGGCACGTTCGTTACGCTTATCTTGACTGAGCACCTGTTCAAAAAAGATGCGTGCGCCATCATTGTTTCCATCTTTGGCGGCACGTATGCCCATTTGTAGGAGTTCTTCGCGGTTTGGCTGTGGGCTACCAGCATCTTTTTTTGCCATTTTTCACCTCAATACATGATCCCGTATTTCGTCATAGTGTTAATTGTATCGTTAGTTTTACTTTTTGAAATAGCAAGGACGTGTATTGATCGAGTTACGTACTTAAATCCTAGTTTAGAGGTACCCACTCCTGAAAATAGGATATTTAACCACCACTCAACGCAGGCAGAAAATGTACCTCGCTCTTTTCAGATAGATGATGGCGTATTCCAGCAGTACTGACGACACTATCCACAGCGACAGCCATGCCGGGGCGGATGCGCCCATCTTCGCACAACCGCCCGGCAATTCCGGGAAAACGCGACTCTAGCTGTGTGATGACCTCACGCACTGAATCGCCGGATACGGAAACACAGGTTTGACCGTCCGTCAAGTCTCTGAGTAAGGGTGGTATGAACACAACTGCCATAGGGTTAATCCCCTGATACAACTTGTTTTTTCCACAGTGCTTCTAGCACGTTTGCGGGTGACATCGGCAGCACATCCAACCAAACACCGACTGCTTTGTAAATGGCGTTGGCGATGGCTGCGGGCGGTGGCCCGATTGGAACTTCACCGACTCCACGCACGCCGTAAGGATGATAGGGATTGGGAACTTCAACGATCACGGTATCAATCATCGGCACGTCAAGGCTGGTTGGCATCCGGTAATCGAGCAGGGTGGTGTTTAAGAGGTGACCTTCAGGACTGTAGATATAGGCTTCGTTGAGCGCCCAACCAATGCCTTGAACAACTCCACCCTGAATTTGCCCTTCTACGAAATCCGGATGAATGGCTTTACCTGCATCTTGAATGGCTGTGTAGCGCAAAATATCGACCTTTCCGGTATCCGGATCGACTTCAACGTCAACGATGTGTGTTGCAACACCGGGACCCAAACCGGACGGACGGGCCGTGATATTGACCATCAATGCGCCACCTAGATGATCGAGTTCGGCGGCTATTTCGTTGAAGCTGATGCAGCGGTTATCTGCATGGAATTCACCGTCTTTATAGGTGATCGACTCCGGTGATAACTCCCAGAGGCGAGCGACACGCTGCGTTAATTCATCAATGATTTTCTTGCCGAGTAAGTAAGCTGCCCATCCGGTGGCAAAGGTAGTACGGCTGCCATAACTGCCTTCAGTATCGCCTACGGAATTGGTGTCCCCGATTTGGGGCACAATCTGGCCGGTGGTGATGCCGAGTGTTTCGGCAAGCTGCATGGCGGTGGCGGTGCGTTCCCCGCTTAAGTCAATTGAACCGATTACCAGATTGATGGTTCCATCGGTGTTGACACAGGCTGAAACACTGGATTGTCCGCCGTAGTTATCCCAATAGGCGCAGGCGATTCCGCGCCCCGTATGTTTGCCTTCTAAGGGTGCGGTGTAGTGGGGATGAGTGCGAGCGGCTTCTAAAGTTTGCCACATGCCAATACGCGGTTGGAGCAAACCATCCGGGCGGCGGTCGCCCTCTTTGGCACAGTTCAGCAGGCGAAATTCGAGCGGATCAATGCCACAGCGTTCGGCTAGTTCATCAATCAATACTTCAGCGGCAAAGGCTGCGTTGGATGAACCCGGCGCGCGATAGGCCGTGACATGTGGTTTATTCAGCACCACGTCGTAGCCATCAATGCGAACGTTGGCGATTTTGTAAGGCGCAAGCAGCATAGCCGCGCCAGAACCGATGAATGAACCGGGATATGCGCCAGCCTCATAAGCAAGGTAGGCTTCGGCGGCGGTGATGTGACCTTGAGTGTCCGCGCCAAGTTTAATGCGAATGTAGGAACCGGAAGTCGGGCCGGTCGCAGCGAGGTCTTCAGCACGGTTCATGGTAAGCTGCACCGGACGATGCCCGCTTTTCCACGACAGCAACGCCGCCAGCGGTTCGAGGTAAACGCTGATTTTGCCACCAAAGCCGCCACCAATTTCGGTGGGCATGACACGCACATCGGCCACCGGAATCTGTAAAATGTCGGAAAGTTGGCTGCGAACGCCGAAAGCCCCTTGCGTGCTGCACCAGACCGTTAACTGCCCTGCCGCGTTGTAGAGCGCGGTCGCGTTATGCGGTTCGATGTAGCCTTGGTGGACGGCGGCGGTATTGACTTCGCGCTCAACGATTACGGCTGCTTCACGAAAAGCGTGATCTACATCTCCTAGTAAATGCTGAATATGCAATGCGACGTTGGTTGGTGCGCTGCTTTTTTGGCCCATCTCGTCGGTGCGAAGGTGGTCATGTAAGATAGGCGCATCGGGCTTCATGGCCTCACGTACATCGAGCACGGGTGGCAGCACCTCGTAATCAACTTTGATGAGTGCCAAGGCTTCTTCGGCAATATGAGCGTTAGTGGCACAAACAGCAGCTAATGCATGACCAAAATACAGCACTTTGTCACGCGCCAACACGTTATTGCTCTGGTAACGCAAATTGGTGGTTGCGCCTTCTCCAGCATCGACTAGTTTATCCGCTACATCGGGCAAATCGGCAGCCGTGATGACGGCTTTCACACCGGGTAAGGCTTCCGCCGCGCTGGTATCAATCGACTTGATGATGGCGTGGGCATGGGGGCTACGCAGCACTTTGCCATAGAGCATGTTGGGCAAGCGGATATCTGCGCCGTACTGTGCGCGACCGGTTACTTTGTCGGTGGCATCATACCGTTGTTGGCGTGTGCCAATAACCCGATACGATGTTTCGGTTTCGGCTGGATGAAGAATGTCAGTCATGGCATTTCCTTCATAACTTGGGCTGCATCAAGAACAGCACGAACGATTTTGTCATAACCGGTACAGCGGCATAAATTGCCTGCTAACCACAAACGGGCTTCATGTTCGGTGGGATTCGGGTTATGGTCAAGTAAGGCTTTGGTCGCCATAATCAACCCCGGTGTGCAGATGCCACATTGTAAAGCTGCGTGTTTCAGAAACTGCTGTTGGATCGGGTGCAACTCTCCGGCCTGTGATAAGCCTTCGATGGTTTGAATGGTTTTGCCCTGCGCTTCGACACCTAAGACCAAGCACGAATCGACGAGGACACCATCCATAATCACGCTGCACGCGCCACAGTTGCCGTTGTTACAGCCTTCTTTAGTTCCAGTCAGCCAGAGCGTGTCGCGCAGAACTTCGAGCAAACTCTGGCGCGGTTCACACAGGAACTCGACATCATCGCCGTTGATACGGGCTTGAACCTGCACTTTGTTGAGCATCATCTATTCTCCTCGAAATGATGTCCAGCGCGTTCACATGCGCCGAGTAATGCACGACGCGTCAAAACTTTTGCCAGATGTTTACGTTGTTCGACTGTTCCGCGTACGTCGCTGATGGGTGTGACGGCTTGAGCTGCGATTTGCGCTGCCTCATCAATCACGTCAATTGAAATGGCTTTTCCGGCGAGATGTGCGCTGATTTCAGGAATAAGCAAGGGGATTGGTGCGACCGCACCCAATGCAACTCGCGCGGATTGGAAGTGTGTCCTTGCCGCATCTAAGGTTACGGATGCACCCGCACCCACGACAGCGATATCCATTTCGTTGCGCGGGATGAAGCGCAGATAATGTGCGCCAAATCCGCTGACCGGCGGTTTGAGATGCAGCGAAACGAGCAGTTCATCTTTTTGGAGGATGGTTTGTCCCGGCGCGCGACAGAAGTTTTCAACTGGAACGCTGCGGATGCCATGGGAGCCGGCGATATTGCAGGTGGCGTGATGGACGATGAGCGCCGGAATCGAGTCAGCGGCAGGTGAGGCGTTTACCAGATTGCCGCCAAGTGTTGCCCGTCCTTGAATTTGAATCCCGCCGATGAGCGCGACGGCTTCGGTTAAGCCGGGGTAGAGGGATGCAACGGTGGGATTATTCCAGATTTTGAAACAGGGTACCGCGGCGCCAATGGTCAGACCTTGAACTGGATCGAAACTGAGTTGGTTGAGTTCAGGGATGTGTTTGACATCCACGACAACATCGACGGTACGCCGGTTCTCGCGAATTTGAGTGAGTAAATCTGTTCCGCCAGCAAGAAGTTTTATTTGAGAGCCATTCTGTGAAAGCAGCGTTGTGACTTCGGCAACGCTCCGGGGAGCAACATAGGTAAAAGCCTTCATAGGCCGTTCTCCTCGTAAAAAATTTTAATTATTGTAGTGCGAATTTCGCTTGCATACCAAATTTTCGCAAATGGGTTTCCTTTATGGGACGGTAAAAAACTTATACTCCTGCGCCGCTGATGAGAAAGTAGAGGAAAAAGAGTGTAACGACCCAGATCAGTGCGTCGGTGCGGTCGAGGACACCGCCGTGTCCGGGGATAATATTGAAGCCGCTTAAGTGAGAGTCGCCGACGTGAAAATAGCGTTTGAGTCGGGATTCGAACAGATCACCGATCACGGCTAAAGGCGGCGCAATCAGTGCCAATACGAGCAGCGCGGGGGTTAATTTCTGGCTGGCGATGAGCGTTAATAAACCCAAAAGAAATCCACCGATGACACCGACGACCGCGCCTTCAACCGTTTTCTTGGGTGAAATGGTGGGCGCAAGCAGTCGTTTGCCCCACATACGCCCGCCTAAGTAGGCTAAGGTATCCGTTCCCCATGTCAGGGCAAAAATGAGGAACATCCACAGCAGACCGTCGGGTAAGGCGCGAATGAGGATGATAAAAGCAGGCGGCAGGCCGCTGTATAAAACGGCTGCGAGAGTCATACCAAGACGCTGCACGCGCTTTTCCGGTTTGGCGCGTACAACGTCCCAGAGCAGCGCGGCAGCGATTGCAACTACAACGGCTAAAACTGCCAGCAAAGGTTGATGGCTGGTAATGAGCAGTACCAAAATGACAGCAGCGGGTAAGCCGACATAAATATTCCCCGGTATGTGGCGATCATTACCCAGCGCACAAAATTCGAGCAGCGATAACACAGCCATCACAATGCCGGTAATGAGGAAGGGAATGCCACCAACATAGGTGAGGATGAGGATAAGCGGGCCGCCAACAAGGGCTGTGATGGCGCGCGTGATGAGATTGGAGCGATCCTGAGTTTGTTTACCGGATGTGGACATGCTTAACTTCGATCAAAACGATATTGGTTAAATGATAGATATTCTAACGGAGTTCAGGGAATTTTGCTTGAAGCGTGGAATGAAAATTGTGGGTTAAAGGTCTGAATTACTAGAGATGCTCAAACGCGACGGGATACAAAAAGGATATAGGTTGTACTATATCCTTTTTGGGGATATCCGCTTGTCAGGAGAGTAATATTAGGCGTGGACGCGGGTGCTGTATTTGGTGCGCTTCTGGTAAAAATCGTGGAAGTTGTTGTTGCTCGTCCACAGAATAAAGTTGTAAACCGGATAAAGGGATTGGACAGCATTGAAAATTTCGTTCTGGATGACTTTGTCGTCCAATTCGGGGTCATCGTAGCTGTACCATTTGCCAATACGCAGCCAATCTTGACGGTCACTAAAGGTGTTCATCCATTCATCCATGACACGTCCGTAAAGGAGATGGTTGACGGTTAGATGCATATCACTGAGGTGTGTGCCACCCCAGAAGCCCAGACGATAATCACGGTCGAGGCCGCGAAGCAGTGTGCGGAAGGTCGAACGGTGTTGGGGGAGATCAAGTTTACCGATGAGATTTTGTTGATCCCACCATGCTTTCGGTGAGAGTACGAGTTCGATAACAAAGTGCTCTGGTGTCAGGCGAAGTTCGATGACCGGATGGCAGTAAGTGTCCACTTCTTTGCTGAGGGCGATGTTTTCTTTGCCCATCAAGCGTTCGACCATTTCTGCCTGTTCTTGTGAACGGAAGTAAGTCAGCACGACTGAGTCATGTTGATCGAGCGAAGCCGCTGATTTTTGGGAAACAATGGATGTCTTTTGCCAGCGGGGATGGAGGTCAAGGTTATGGTTACGAACGCGCGGAAGCAACGCTGTGTGCAAATCCATAAATTTGCTTGTGACGCGCTGCACATCAACGCCCGTATTTGTGGGAAGAGTTGATTGCTCAGTCGTAAAGTAAAACATAAGCTTGCCTCATAAACATTGATAAAGAATGAAAATCATGAACAAATCGTAAAGGTTATTTGATTTGTTTGCAATGCTTCTTCGGGAAATATTCACAAATTTCACAAAAGTTTCACGCCGAATCAAGCCAAGTATAAGTAAACCTATTTCTGAGCCTGTTTTAGATTACAGACTCTGTTACTTTTTACCGAATACTTCTCTAAATTGTGCGGCTGGTCATCATTTTTACGGAATTAATGAGAAATCATCATCTTGACGTTGATGAGGGAAGGGTAACACGTATAGCGGCGGTTCACAAGCGAGCTATAATACAAAATAGTTACATTGAGAAAATCAACATACTAACAACTATTCGTTTCATCCGTGCAGGTAAAGCGATAATATTCACAACTATAGGCTCAATGCGTGACCACAACAGCACGGTGGCATCTTAGAAACAGTCCTCTTTTCTCTAACGTAGATATTACTATCAGAGACGAAAATAAAATCACCTTTTCGGGTGTGTATGGTTTGGTAGAATTTTAGGCGTAACACGGTTTAACCATACAAATTGCGCTTGTCGTGGTACTGAAATAATCGCCGGATTATTTCTGACCAGAATGTGACTAGAAATGAAAAATACTCAAATGGAACTGGAAACCAGCAAGCAGCTATTACAAGCCATTTTGGATAATCTGGTAGATGGCATCTTAACATTTGACGAAAAAGGTGAAATACAGTCCGTTAACCGGGCAGGAGCTTATATCTTCGGCTACGCAGCCGATGACATGATCGGGCAGAATATTGGCACGTTAATTCCTTCGTTGGCGTATCAAAATACCAATGGAAACGGCAGTCTTAAGGCACAGTTGGAACGGTTAAAAGGGTTAGGGGATGAACTTGAAGGTCAGCGTAAAGATGGCAGTGCATTTCCCATTTACGTCGCTACCAATGAAGTAAAGTTAGATCATCACACGTTGTACACGGCGACTATTCAAGACTTTACCGAGCGTAAGTTTATGGAATCGCAAGTGCTGGACAAAGAGCGCCTGAACATTGAACTGGATAAAGAGCGTGAACTGCGCGATGTGAAGAACCGTTTCATTTCGATGATGTCCCACGATTTGAAAACACCTCTGGCAGCCATCCGCCTAGCGAACAGTATGCTGCGGAATTATGGCGACCGTTCCTCAGCCGAAGAAAAGCAAGAAACATACGACACGATTGACCAGCAGGTTGAGCACCTGACTGAAATGATTAATGATGTCATGACCATCAGCCGTCAGGATTTTACGGGGGCGGAACTTGACCGGCAGATTATTGATCTGGAGACCTACTGCCGCGATATTATTGAAGAACTGCAATTGGCTTACCGTATGAAGCGTAGATTGAACTTTAGCGGTACTGACCGGCGAATTGAGGCGCTGATTGATGTGAAAGTCATGCGTCGTGCCTTGATGAACCTGCTGACGAACGCCATCAAATACTCGCCCGAAGGTAAGCCCGTGAATATGGAGCTGACCTACGCCGACTGCCAAGCGATTCTCAAAGTTAAAGATCAGGGTATTGGTATTCCAGCGGACGATCTGCCGCGCTTATTTGATCCATTCAGCCGTGCTTCAAACGTCGGGAATATTCAAGGAACGGGCTTAGGGTTAGCTATCGCCAAGCAAGCGGTTGAACTGCATGGCGGCACGATCAGTGTAGAGAGTAAGTTAGGCAAAGGTACGACCTTCACGATTACGCTGCCAACGGAGGACTGCTGAGGCTGTTCAAAACAGTTTACTCTCCTGATGCCAACTTTAGGATGGGATAGCATTCATCATCCATAGTAGACTGTAGGCATTGACCGTCTTAGGCCGCATCAAGGACTGGCAGCTATATGCCCAATTTTATTCAACGTGTAATGCATCCCGATTGGTATCATGGGCAAAACAAGCAGCCACCATTTTTCGAAGGCTGGTATTTCAAATTGATTGATGCCAGCGAACAGCATCGGTACGCGGTTATTCCCGGTATTTTCCTCAGCAACGACCCCGAAAAACATCACGCGTTTATACAGGTATTGGATGGCATGACCGGTGCATCAGCTTATTTTCGTTTTCCAGCCGAGGAGTTTAGCGCTGCCGAGAATGACTTCGATGTGAAGATTGGCGCGAACCGTTTTCGACGCGACGGGATTCACTTGCAGCTCGAAGGGGAGTTATTAGCACTCAAAGGCGACTTAACCTTCGAGAACACAGTTCCTTATCCGGTAACATGGTCAGCACCGGGGATTATGGGGCCGTTCGGATGGCTGACATTTATGGAATGCTATCATGGCGTTGTCAGCCTCGACCATCAGATCAATGGCTCATTGACGCTTGATGGTCAATCCATTGATTTCAACGGTGGACGCGGGTACATCGAGAAAGATTGGGGCGAGTCGTTTCCGTCGGCGTGGATATGGACGCAGAGTAATCACTTTGAGCAGGTTGGAACCTGTTTGACGGCTTCGATTGCGGTGATTCCGTTTAAGGTGCTGAAGTTCCCCGGTTATATCGTTAGTTTGTGGCATGAACAGCAGCTTTACTGTTTCGCGACGTATACCGGCGCAAAAGTGGAGAAATTAACCGTGACGGATACCAGTGTCGAGTGGGTGCTGCGTACCCGCCAACACCGGCTTGAAATGCGGGCAACACGGGCGCAGGGCGGCTTGCTGCATGAACCGAATCGTCAGGAAATGCATAGACGTGTCGAAGAAACTTTGCGTGCAACGGTTGATGTTCGGCTCTCAGAAGTGAACAGCGGTCGCGAATTGTTTAGTGGTACAGGGCGCAATGCTGGACTAGAAGTGCAGGGTGACGTGGGACTTAAAGTGAAATAAGTTTCATATGGGTGAACCCTTGCTCACAATTCATCTGTGTGGTGGTTTTCGAGGTCTTACCCCCAACTTTGAGGGTTTATTCCTCGAATCTCATAATTTCCCGTTAGAAATTGTTTTTCCCACTTGAACGGTATTGAATTTCCACTTATTGTTAAAAATATCACATAGTTTGTGCGAATCTGCTTTATCGGAGGATGTTTGTGACCACTCATTTTACTATAGACGAGTCGGCCATGCCGGGTTATGCAACCCGCTGGAAAGGTCTGCTTTTTATCGGTATTTCGCTGCTGGTCATCAGCCTCGATAATACGATTCTCAATATCGCCATACCATCACTTTCGCGCGATTTGAACGCCAATATCAGCGAATTGCAATGGATCATTGATGCTTATACGCTGGTGTTCGCCGCCTTGCTGCTGACGATGGGCGCGGTGAGTGACCGCTATGGACGTAAACGGGCGCTGCAAATTGGTCTGGTGATGTTTGGCGCGGGTTCATTGGGGGCTGCGCTTTCGACCACGACATTTGCACTGATTTTGTCCCGTGGTTTTTTGGGTATCGCGGGCGCGTTCATTATGCCCTCGACACTTTCCCTGATTAATGTCAGCTTTCCGCAGCGTGAACGGGCGCAGGCCATTGGTATCTGGTCAGCCATTTTCGGTCTGGGCATTGCGATTGGCCCATTGTTAGGCGGTTTCCTGCTCAAGTTTTATACGTGGCATATTCTGTTCCTCATCAACCTGCCGATTATTGTGATTGCGCTGGTCGGCGGGCAGCGTTTTCTGGCGGAGTCCAAAGACGAGACAGCACCCAAGCTCGATATACCGGGCGTGATTTTCTCTAGCACAGGCGTGTTTGCGCTGGTATATGCCATCATCGAGGCGGGTTCTAAAGGTTGGGGTAACGAGGAAGTGCTGAAGTTGTTTGGTGTGGCGTTCGTGCTGCTGGCGGTTTTTGCCTTTATCGAATCGCGTACTGAAGAACCGATGATGCCGCTGTATCTGTTCAAGAATTTGTCATTCAGCGGTGCGAGTATCGCGCTGGCAATGGTGATGTTTAGTTTGGCAGGTTCGATGTTCTTCGTCAGCCAATATATGCAGACCATCCTCGGATATGACACGTTCATGGCTGGATTGGGAACGCTGCCTGTGGCAGGTGGTTTGATCGTCGTCGCGCCGCTGTCCGCGCCTGTTAGCAAACGCATCGGCATCAAATTCACGGTGGCGCTGGGCATCGGCATCGCGGCTCTGTCACTGCTATTTATGGGACTGACTTATAAAATCGATACGCCCTACATTACCATCGCCGCGGGACAACTGTTGTTGGCTGCCGGTATGGGCTTGGCAATGGCTCCTGCGACCAATTCAATCATGAGCGCTATCCCTGCCAATAAGTCGGGGATTGGTTCCGCCATGAACGATACCACACGTGAACTCGGTACGGCATTAGGTGTGGCGGTTTTGGGTACATTCATGAACACCATTTACATTAACGGTGTTCAAGGCAGTTTGAAATTGATTCCCGGTTTCCCCAAGGAACTGCTGGATGCCGTATCAAGCAGCATTCAAGCCGCTCATGCCATCGCTGCCATGCCGCAAGTGCCAAAGTTTATGGGCGCGCTGATTATCAGCACATCCAATCAATCGTTCGTAGACGGGATGACCCACGCCATGACTGTTGGTGCGATCATCATGGCCTGTTCAGCCGCCTTTGTGCTGGTGACGCTGCCATCACGCATCAAAGAGCCGGTTGAAGGCGAAATCGTAGCTGCACCGGAACCCGAGTTGACAATAGCTCCCGCCGCTGGTGACTAATGAATTTTAGGGTTTGATTGATGCCCGAAAGCCTAGCAAAGTCGCTAGGCTTTTTAATTGTTTTCGACCGCCAGCACGACCGCATCCAGCATTTGGAGGGCGGTCAGGTTGCGGATGACATAACCATAATAGAGGTTGTTCGCGCGGAAATCGGCTGAACCTTTGTATCCTTTGGGTGGAATAGAAGGGTGTGTTCCATCTGGTGCAAGCCCTCCGTTTGGTAAGTCTTGCATCGCGCCACCAAATTCCCAAAGTGGGACGTTATAACGCCGCGCCACTTTGACCAGTGCCTCGTTAAAGGCAATGACTTGATCTTCATAACCGACGCGAACCGGAATAGTGCTGATGATAGGGATAACCCCGTTCTCAATCGAGGCTTTGACGATTAAACCCATGTTGTAGGCATAGGTTTTGACGGTCAAATGCGCCACATCATTGGTACCAAACATAATCAAGGCATACGCTGGTTTGGTCAGGCGATATTCACAAAGCAAGGCTGACTCGTCGGGCAGACATAGATTTGGATTAGCATATTTGGATTTAAGCACAGCATCAGTCGTCCATCCAGAACCTGCGGCTGCCGAGGTATTGGTGAAGGAATTGCCAGCGTGGACGGTGGTCAGTGAAAAGTAATCAATCACGCCCTGCAAATACTGATAATCACCGAGGTCATACAGTCCTTCGCCAATCGGATGCAGCATATTGGGCGCGACAGTGATGCTGTCACCGACTTTGGAGAAAACTCCTGCCCGATTGCCGAGTTCTTGTCCATGCGCATAAATGGCACGGATATTCTCGGCGACTTTGGCCGCCATATGCAGGGGATGCGCGAGAGTCGTTAAATCAGTGGTGACAGATAAGTTGGCAAGATCAATATTGACGATGAGATAAGCCGCATTGGTCCAACCAACCAAACCGTCATTGGTACGAATGTAGAGCCAGTTTGAATCGACCGTGCGCCCGATGAGAGTCAAATCTGTACCGGGATCAAGCGCGCCCAATGTTCCGCTACTGAACGAAGGAGCATCACGCAGGCGCAAACGGGTATCCATCTGGATCACTTGCGCGTCCGGTTTGGAGTCGTCGGTTTGGGCGCTGATCGCCATCAAAGGCAGGCATAAAAACAAGGTGAGTATAAACAGGATGTAACGCATCATAACGCCAATTATAGAACTATGATGCACTGTCTCACCCAACGCCTGCCTGACGGATAACCGCCCCTAAGTTTTCTCAGGAATGGCGAAGAACATGCGGCCCGTGTCTTTATTGATGAATTTGGTCACACTCACGGTGATGGTGCGATCCATATAGGGTTTGCCGCCTTCAACCACGACCATTGTGCCATCTTCAAGATAACCCACGCCTTGATCGGATTCGCGGCCTTCCTGAATGATACGGATAGGTAGTGTATCACCGGGGAGGTAAATCGAGCGCACTGCATTGGACAGTGAATTGACGTTGAGCACGGCGACGCCTTGCGTTTCTGCGATGCGGTTCAATGGATAGTCGTTGGTGATAATCGGTGCGTTCATTTTCAGCGCCAAGGCCACCAATTTATCATCGACCTCGACAATGCCGGGGATATCATCCTCCAATATTTTGAAGGGCATGACTGCGTCACGCTGAAGTTCGTTCAATTTGGTCAGCCCATGACGACCTCGATTACGGCGCAGGGTATCCGACGAGTCCGCCACCTGATGTAGTTCGGTAATCACGAAGCGTGGGACACCTAATGTGCCACCGAGAAATCCGGTTTTGGCGATGTCCACAATGCGTCCATCAATGAGAACACTGGTATCTAGCAGGATGATTCGTTCTGTCCCTGTCAGGAAATTACGCGAACGTTTGCTGCCCGGTTCGCCCATCAGTCCCAATATTTCGCGGGAACGGGTGCGGAAAATGACCAAGCCTAAATAGCCTGCAACGACCGAGATAATGGTTGGAAGCCAGATTCCGAGGGGTGGATAAAGCAGCGAGAGTGGATAAGCCAAAAGCAGAGCAAGGATCAATCCAATGCTCATACCTGCCAGTGAAGTCAGCAGCACATCAACTGGCAGTTCGGTGATCGTTTCGCGGATGCGCCGTAATGGGCGTATGGTCAGCCATGGTGTGAGGATCAGGCCAACCAGCACACCGACCAACGAAAAGATGGCGGCAGAAATATCCGCCGGCAGACCAATGGCCGAGGCGGAATCGACACCAAGCCGCAGACCGAGCAACGCAAAAATAACCGTGCCAACCATACGGGAAATGAAGTCAATCGTCATGTGGTACTCCCGGAGTTGTAAACCCCGCCTGTTTCGCGGATAAATGTGGGCGAATACCGATCCAAATTGGGTTATGGTGGCGATTGGTCGGAGGGCAGGTGTGTAAACCCCTTAAATAATAATGGAATGACTTTATGGACAACGGGTGCTGTCCACACGCCCGGCTGCGCACGATAAATAGTTGGCGTAGTGCGGGCGACAAATAACCCTTTAACCACCGCCTTAAATGTAACATTGTTACCGTAAAGTAGTCAATGCTTCTTATAAAACATTAACTCTTATCAATATGACAAATGAAAAAGCGCCCGTATGAGCGCCTTTTGAATATCGACTGCGGAAAAAATTCAGGCATTTAGCCGAAGCGTCCGGAGATGTAGTCTGCCGTTTCGGCTTCTTCGGGTTGGTTAAACAGAGCCTGCGTGGTGTTATATTCCACCAGCACACCCCAACGTTTTTCTTGCGCATCCATGCCTTCTTTGTGAATGTTAAAAAAGGCGGTATGGTCGCTGACGCGGGTGGCCTGCTGCATATTGTGGGTCACGATGACGATGGTGTAATCTTTCACCAATTCGCGCATGAGTTCTTCGATACGTTGTGTCGAAATCGGGTCAAGCGCCGAACACGGTTCGTCCATCAGGATAATTTCGGGTTCAACGGCGATGGTACGGGCGATGCACAAACGCTGCTGCTGACCACCGGAAAGCGCCGCTCCCGACATGTGCAGCTTATTCTTGACTTCATCCCACAGCGCCGCGCCCTTCAACGCTTTCTCGACGAGTTCATCCATTTGACCTTTACGGGCTGAACCGCGATTGAGCTTGTAACCAGCGATAACATTTTCATAAACCGACATCATCGGGAAGGGATTCGGTTTTTGGAATACCATACCGATGCGGCGGCGAATACGTACCGGATCAATTTGGGGATCATAGATGTTTTCGCCGTTCAGCATCACTTCACCGGTCGCGTAAGCACCTTCTACTAATTCATGCATCCGGTTCAAGGTGCGCAGAACAGTCGATTTGCCGCAGCCAGAAGGGCCGATTAATGCGGTAATCGTATTCGGTGCGAAACTAATATTGACACCTTTTACGGCAAGCGTTTTGCCATAATAGACATCCAAATTGCGGACGGTCAATGCGTTACTATCAACACCTTGCTTTGATGGTGCGACCGGAGACTGAACATTAACGGACATAGCGAAATTTCCTCATCGTAAAACGGATAGCACCACTAAAAATTGCAACCACGACAACTAAAACCAAGGTTGCTGCCCAAGCTTTTCTATGCCAATCATCATATGGTGAAACGGCATAGTTATAGATTTGTAGGGGGATAGCTGCCATTGGCTTTGAAAGGTCAAAATTGAAAAATTCATTGCCCAGCGCGGTGAGCAACAACGGGGCTGTTTCCCCCGCCGCGCGAGCAATCGAGAGCACAATGCCTGTGA
Source organism: Anaerolineaceae bacterium (assembly GCA_016124855.1). Taxonomy (GTDB): domain Bacteria; phylum Chloroflexota; class Anaerolineae; order Aggregatilineales; family Phototrophicaceae; genus CFX2. The sequence continues at coordinate 68,216 of WGMX01000024.1, forward strand.
CAATACCGGGTAATACCGTCGGGATAACTACACCAATAATCACGCGCCAGCGCGGAACACCCAGCGCCAATCCCGCTTCGCGCAAGCTGTTTGGCACAAGGCGCAAAATTTCCTCGACACTCCGTGCGATGATCGGGATCATGATAAAGGACAGCGCGATAGAGCCAGCAAAACCGGAGAAACTGTGGAAGGTGCGGACGATGATTGCCCACACGAACACACCGATGACAATCGAAGGAAGTGAGGCTAGCAATTCCAGACAAAAGCGTATAGCGCCTGCTAACCGGCCTGCTCCATATTCTGCCATGTAAATGGCGGTTCCAACGCCTAAGGGTATAGCAATAAGTGCGCCGACGATGAGCATCTCAAACGTACCGAGGATGGCCTGAGCGATGCCGCCGCCAACTTCACCAAGTGGTTTTGGCGTATCAATGAAAAAGGCAAGGTCGATACCACCGATGCCGCTAATGGTGATATAGGCTACGATGATAAACAGAATGAGTACTGAGATCGCCGTCAAGGTTGTTAATAAACCAACCATGAAAGTACCTGTGGCCTTCCGCCGCAGATAGCGTGTTTCCTCAAGTGTAAAGAGGGCTTGTCGCTGTTTTTCAATAACAGCCGTATTCAGAGCCGATGCGCTTGTTTGTTCCATTGTTAAACTAAACCTTATTACCTACTGAGCTTGGGCACCACCCGGTTGGCGGTTCATACGTCGCACCAACAGGCGGGCAATAATGTTAAATACGGCGGATACCAACAACAGCACCAAACCGAGTTCGACGATGGCACTGAAATAAATTTCCGAGTCCGCTTCGGTGAATTGGTTGGCGATAGCGCTGGCAATGGTATAACCCGGCGTGAATAATGAGGGGGTAATTGCCCGCGAACTGTTGCCAATGACCATCGTAACAGCCATCGTCTCACCAATGGCGCGCGCTAAGCCGAGCATCGCCGCACCAACAATGCCACCCCACGCATAGGGCAGAACCGCTTTGCGCAGCATTTCCCACTTGGTAGCACCCAGCGCTAACATGCCTTCTTTTTGGAGACGCGGCACTTGGGCGATAATCTCACGCGAAATGGAGAGAATTGTCGGTAGTATCATGATGGCGAGGATAACGCTGGCTGTGATCAAATCCTGCCCGATGGTTGGACCTTTAAACAGCTCACCAATTATGGGGATGGGGCCGATTACGTTACGGAGGAAAGGATCAACTGTTCCGCGCATAAAAGGTGCTAATACATACAATCCCCACAGACCGAAGCCGATACTCGGAATGGCGACCAATAGTTCAATAATAAATGACAAAATGCCGCCGACGGTTTTCGGTGCATATTCCGAGATAAATAGGGCCGCACCGACTGCAAACGGAGTTGCTAAAATAAGGGCGAGGACTGACGTCACAACAGTGCCGAATATATATGGAGCAGCGCCAAAGTTTTCGAAAACGGGATCCCAATCGGAGCTAATCAGAAAACTGAAGCCGTATCGCTCAATCGCGGGACGGGCATCTATAAATAAAATGATGACTACCCCAACGAGCAGGACAATCATTCCGATAGCTGCAACCGAGACAACTGCTTTAAAACTGTTTTCAGCAGCACGCGTGCTGGGTTCGTTGGCGATGGAAGGGCTTGTTGCCGCCATAACTACTCCACTAAATCACATCACAACATCATAAAGGAAGAACTGGCAGGGGATTTTTTAGAAATTCCCTGCCATGATACCAGTCTTATGGTTACTTTAGAATACTTACTGTCCCATGCTCATCAGTTCGGCAGGGAGAGCCGGTTTGCCATCAACCATGATCTTCTCGATCTGAGCAACATTGGCCTTGATCGCTGCATCTGGCAGAGGCGAATAACCCAACTTCAGGTGATAAGCCTGTCCATCATGAATGGCCCACCACAGCATACGGGTCAAAGCGGTGGCCTTGGCGGCATCTTTCTGGGTATCGCATACCAGCAGCCATGTGAAGCCAGCGATTGGGTAGGTAGCATCACCTTCGCCGTTGACGATCATGATGCGCATGTCTTCGGGTAGTGTGACACCAGCCGCAGCAGCCGTGACCGAGTCTCCGGTTGCGCCAACAAATTGGCCAGCCGCATTCTTGATCAATGCTTCCGGAAGTTGATTCTGTTCAGCATAAGCCAGTTCGACATAACCCAGTGAATAGGGGACACCCTTAACAGCACCAGCGATACCGGCATTACCTTTTTGACCAATGCCTGTCGGCCAATTGACCGAAGTACCAGCACCAACGTTGGCTGCCCAGTCAGCGTTAACAGCTTTCAAGTAGCTGGTGAAAATATTGCTTGTGCCTGAACCATCCGAACGGTGAACAACGGCGATGGGCTGGTCAACAGCGGCGAGTGCCGGGTTGTCTGCAACCAATTTTTCATCTTTCCAGTTGGTGATCGTACCAGAGAAAATGCCAGCCAATGTGTCGGGGGTGAATTTCAACACGTCTGTGCCGCCTGCCAGTTCGGGGATGTTGTATGTAACAACTACACCGCCCAAAGCAGTCGCGATATGCAGAATGTTGCCGCCGCAAGTTGCTTTGGCATCTTCGAGCTGCTTGTCACTCATGGGAGCATCAGAAGCGCCGAAGTCGAGTGTACCGTCGGTCACACCCTTGATGCCGCCGCCTGAACCGATACCTTGATAGTTAATCTGAACGTTGGTCAGTTTGGCATAGTCGCTAAACCAAGTTGTGTACAAAACCTGAGGGAATGTCGCGCCAGCGCCGTTGAGGCTTTGTGCTTCGCCCTCCATGGGGCCAGTAATCATGCCAGAACCTGCAACCGGGGTCGCTTCTGGTGTGGCATCTTGACCAAAAACAAAACCGATGGATAGACTAAGAATAAATACAGAGGCAACTGCTGCCAGTAACTTGCGATTCTTCATTCATAACTCCTTGTGCGTAAACGTGTCTTCTTGTCGTCATGACAACCAGAAGGTTAGCGGCTTTTGGCGTACTTTCGTTTAAATGAATGCTAAACTTTTATTAAGGAAAAATTATCATTTAACTATGCGGCGCACTTGGACATAATCAATTGAACCTGAATGCCCCGTTCTCGATATACAATGGACACATGACTTCAGTGTTATTTCCGAACACGGGTAATTTGATCTATACTTATAACTTGCCACTATTAAGTTGAGTGAGATAAATAAGTTATGCAGCAGCCGAAAAATAAACGGCCTTCTCTCCATATCAACGGGATGTATCTCTCGGCGGTCATACTGCTAAGTCTTTTAGCAGCTTTGGCGGTTGCGGGAATTTTGGTGGGAGAGTTACGCAGCAGCCAGAATGATGTGACGCTGGGCGTGGTGTTAACAGGCATTTTAGCCTTGGGTGCTGTCTTAACCGTGATGTTGATATTTGATGTGCGCCGGCAGGCGGAGAGCGCTAACGAGGATAACGCCGAACTTCGCCGTCAAAATAGTGATCTTCTACGTGCCAATAATGATCTGCAATCACAGCTCAGCGGGCGTGCCAGCGAATTGGCTGACGAACGTACGCAAAGTAGAACAATTTTGCAAAGTATGTCGGAGGCCGTGGTTGTTTTGGATGCCGACCGTATTCGTTATACCAACCGGGCTTTGACGCGTTTAACCGGTTTTAGCGGCGATGATTTAACAAGCAAATCACTCACCGCTCAAGATGCCGTCCCATTGGCTGCACAATTGGCAAAACTGCGCGAAAAAGTGTCGGCAGCAATTGATCAGGGCGGAATCTGGCAGGGCGCTTACAAATTGAATATTAAGGATGGCAAGGAACTCGATGTCGCGGTAATCGGCCTGCCGCTCGACGCGGGTGCCGCTCCCAGCGGGCAAATACTGCTGCTGATCCGCGATAACAGTCAGGAAAAGCAGCTTAAAAACCAGCGCAGTACCTTTGTGACGAATGCATCCCATGAGCTGCGTACACCGCTGTCGAACATCACCACCCGTCTTTATCTGCTGCGTAAACAGCCGGAAAAGTTGGAAGAGCATTTGGCCGTGATGGACGAGATGGCGGCTCACATGCAGCAGCTGCTGGATGAAATGTTGGATATTGGACGCTTCGAGCGTGGCGCGGTCATGCTTGACCGTGACAGCGTTGTTTTGCAAGAGTTGGTGAGCGAGGCCGTCACGGGATACCAACCGCGTGCTGCTCGTCGTTCAGTCACCTTGGACTCGGACTTGTCCGGTCAGCCGATTAAAGTGCTGGTCGATCCGAAGCGTATGGTACAGGTGATTACCAATTTGATTTCCAACGCCGTGAATCATTCGCCGCAAGAAGGCCATGTAGATGTACACGTCATGATGGACCCGAACTCCAATGGTCGCAAAATGGCTTGTGTGCAGGTACAGGATAACGGCATGGCACTCTCGCCGGATATGCTGGCACAGGTCTTTCAACCGTTTACTAACGCCAGCATGGGCTTGGTCAGCGGCACAGTCTTGGGTTTGAGCCTGACCAAAGAAATCGTCGAACTGCATGGCGGCGACATCAAGGTCGAAAGTGACGCTCAAAAAGGCACACTCTACACGGTGCGTCTGCCCGCGCTGGAAACCTAAAAAACTGTTTAGAGGCTTATATGGACACACCACTAATTTATAAAGGTCATGACGTGATGAGTGGTACGCCTGTTTTTTACGGAACACGCGTACCTGTACAAACCTTGATTGATTACATCACTACAGGTGATACGATTGAAACTTTCCTTGAAGATTTCCCTACAGTGAGCCGAGAACAGGTTGTACGTTTTTTGGAAGAGGCAGGAAAAACTATACACTAATTTAAGTCTTAGTTGTAACTGTGTCCCGAATCCACCAGCGCCAAAATCGCTGTGATGTATAAAAAGCTGCTGCTGCAAGGGCAATACTGAATAGTCCCAAATCCTCCCAAGCGCCTCGATAAGCATCGTGTCTTAGCACTTCAGGAAGTTTTACGACAAGCAGAAGCATCAGCGGAAGCAGATTGACAAAATAGACTGCAAATTTAAAGCGAACCGGCTGAGAAGCGAGCTTTGAATTGTTAAAGTAAATCACCGCAATCAGACATCCCGCGATTATCCCCACCACTAAGCCAATCATTGCCGCAGAAACGAACGCGAACAAGCTCATATACAGAAATTCTCCACTCCAAAATTGTGAGGATGTGATCGGATAGTAGGACAGATGACGAATCCCCTCCAACAGAAGGTGTGCCTGTATCCATAGCATGAAGGTTATTGCATAATAGCGCGGAGTTATCCAAGCAGATATTGCAATGACTTTAATCAGATTTTTTGAAGATATTTCTGGGCTTTTGATTGTTTGCATAAAGTCAGTAGTCTTTCAAAAACTGTTTCATTTCAACGGTCAGATATTCCTCGATCTACTTCAATATCTCATAGCTGATGAGCATCGCATGAGCATTCTCGGCCCGCGCTTAAAAATTTTACTAATTTCTCCCTCAAAACAGCTCGAACTTCAACTCGCTTTTAACGTCCCATTGTATTCCAACGTTGTAATATTTTTGATACGTTGACTCAATATCGAACCCTACTATAATCGGTTCTTAGTGTTATAAGCTGTTTAACCAAAAATTACCTTTATGACTTTGTATTTGGAGGATGTCACATAACATGAGTATACGCGCTGTACAAGCCACTATAGCGAACCCCTCGCAGGAGTACGTCACACCGGCTGACGACGAACCCGGCTCTCTGAACGGGGACGAGCCTCCCTCTATCGACGAGGAGCCTCCCCACGCCACGCCGGTTGCTAAACCGGCTGCCCTCACGCAAACCCCACGCCCATCAATTTGGTCACATATTCCCGATGAACAATGGAACGATTGGCGCTGGCAGCTTGCTCACCGCCTCAACAGTGTTGAGGAACTTTCGCAGATCATTCACCTCACGGACGAAGAACTTGAAGGCTTAAACGCGGATGACAAATTCCGTGTGGATGTCACACCGTATTTCGCCAGCCTGATTGACCCCGATGACCCACTGTGTCCGGTGCGGCGGCAGGTGATTCCGTTAGGCCGTGAATTGCAGGCTTTCGAAGGCATGATGGAGGATAGTCTCGCTGAGGACGCGCATAGCCCTGTTCCCGGTCTTGTCCATCGTTACCCTGATCGTGTCTTGATGCTCATCACGACGCAGTGTGCCAGCTACTGCCGTTACTGCACCCGCAGCCGCATCGTCGGCAGCCCGCACGAGAACTTCAGCAAAACTGATTTCGAAGCCCAGTTGGATTATCTGCGGCGTACACCGCAGGTTCGTGATGTGTTGATTAGTGGTGGTGATCCGCTGACACTTGCGCCCAAAACGCTGGATTACATTCTCAGCAATTTACGTGCCATCGAGCATATTGAAATCATTCGTATCGGCAGCCGCGTTCCGGTTTTCTTGCCGCAGCGCATTACCGACGAATTCTGCGCTATGCTGCGGCAATATCATCCGCTGTGGATGAATATTCACACTAACCATCCCAAAGAGATCACACCGGAACTTAGCCGTGCGCTGGCGAAACTGGCGGATGCCGGAATTCCACTTGGCAACCAGAGTGTGCTGCTGGCGGGCATTAACGACAGCGTCAATATCCAGCGCGAGTTGGTGCATAAGCTGGTTCGTAACCGTGTCCGACCGTATTACCTCTACCAGTGTGATCTGGTCAAAGGCGCGGGACATTTCCGTACAACCGTCGCCAAAGGCATCGAGATTATCGAGGGCTTGCGGGGACATACCAGCGGTTATGCTGTGCCGACTTATGTGGTGGATGCCCCCGGCGGTGGTGGCAAGATTCCGGTCATGCCGCAGTATCTCATCAGCCAAGCACCGGGACGTGTCGTGCTGCGAAATTACGAAGGTTATATTGCCACCTATGAAGAGCCAACCGATTATGACGCGGGCATGATCGACCATCTGGATCGGCAGGTAACGCGCCGTCCCGAACCCGGACAATCCGGTGTAGCTGGTTTGTTGGCAGGTGAATCACTGGCAATCAAGCCGCAGGGCTTTGATTCCCTGCATAAACGCGGCAGTTCAACTCACCGTCTAAACGCCGATGCCAGCAAGTGGCAGCCCTATCACGCGGATAAGGCACGGTCGCCAAAGGTAAACGGAAAACACAAATCAAACGGGGCAACACCCGATAAGTCATCAAACTAATTTTTTGCCACATCTTATGGACGGGTTTGCTGCCGGCAAATCTCCATGAGGTGACGGTCTATTGAGTACACGTCAATGAAGGATGAAAATCATGCGTATCGCTGTTTTAGCCAATTTGAAAACCAATGCTCCCAAGTACGAAGGAATGCCCGCTGACCGTTGGGATGATCTTGATAGCCCGCGCACGCCGGATGCGATTGTCGGCGTATTGCAGCGCATGGGACATGATGCCGTCTTTTTTGAAGCCAGCATCCTCCCCCCCTTTAATTTGATTGATCGCTTGCGGGAATATAAGCCTGATTTGTGCTTTAACATCGCTGAAAGTCATTTCGGTGACGCTCGTGAGGCGCAAATTCCAGCCATCCTCGAAATGCTGCAAATTCCCTACACGGGCAGCCGCATGTTGGGATTAGCCTTAGCGCTCGACAAAGCCATGACCAAGCGTGTTTTGAAAACGCATGGTTTGCCCACGCCCGAATTTCAATTGTTTGAGTCAGCCGATGCGCCGATTAATATCGAACTGCTGAACGAAGATGGCGAACTGCGTTATCCGTTATTTGTCAAACCTAACGCTGAGGGGACAAGCATGGGCGCGAACGCCGACAGCATTGTGCGCACAGTTGCTGAACTCCGGACGCGCGTGGCGAGTCATTTATCGCGCTATAACCAGCCGATTTTAGTGGAGCGTTTTATTGCTGGTCGTGAAGTGATGGTTGGCCTCGTCGGTAATCTACCGAATGTGACCTTTATGCCCATCCTTGAACTCGATCATGCCGCTTATGGCGAAAATCATTCGGGTGTTTATACCAACGAAATGAAAACCATTTCCAGCCTAGACGAATATCGCTATCACTGTCCCGCACCGTTGAGTGACGCACAGGTTCAGGAGTTGCAGCGCCTTGCTGCCGAAACTTTCCGCGCCACTAACTGCTACGATGTTTCGCGCATCGACTTCCGTTTGGATGCCAATGATAACGACAAACCCCACATTTTGGAGATTAACCCGCTGCCCGGTTTAAATCCCGGTTACAGTGACCTGTGTTTGCAAGCCCTCGCCAAAGGTTGGGAGCATGACCGCCTCGTTGGGGCCATTGTCGAGGCGGCACTAGATCGTCACCATCTGCGCCAGATTGCGATGGCCTAAAGTCAGCAACAAGTAGCCCGATGGAGTAGGTTTGTTAAAAGCCTGCTCCCTCGGTGTAAATTTCAATGTTTTATCCCCGACCTGTGCTACACTTTCAACATTTTAAAAAATACGGCTAACTTTTACCCAACCGACATCTGAATTTTGGACGATAGGAACTTGTCAATGGTTATACCTATAGAGCGTCACGCCTTTCAAATCAAAGACGGTGTCTTATCCGTTTTGGAAGCGGGAGCCGCTGGCGGCAAACCAGTTGTGCTGCTGCACGGCGTTCCCACCAATGCAAATCTGTTTCGCTCGGTGCTCCCCATCTTGGCCGACGTGGGCTATCACGCCATAGCCCCGGATATGCCGGGCTATGGCGAAACCCGTTTATCAGATATGGCTGATTATTCAATTTCGGCGGTCGCTGATTTGATTGCCGCTTGGATTCAGGCTGAAAAGCGCCAACCTATCTGGCTCGTTGGTCACGATTTGGGTGGTGCAGTGGCGCAGTTAATCGCCGTGCGCTATCCAGAACTTGTCAGCCGCCTGACGATGGGCAACTGTCCAATTGGTGATTCGTTTCCGGTTACGGCAGTTAATCTTGCTATCCTCGCGGCGAAAACCGGTCTTTTCATTCCGTTCACGCAGTTGGGGCTTATCCCAAACTTTTATATGAACGGCGAAATTCGGCGCGGTTTCGCCAATCCTTCTCATCTGACAGCCGACATGATGAAAACCGTCTTTTGGGATGGAAAGGTCAACGAGCAGCGGGGTCGCCAAGAATTTGCAAAACACTTAAAACATTTGCGTAACACTGAGTCCGTCGAAATTGTGCCTCAGCTCGCACAGGTTCCAATGCCCACTTTCGTCCTGTGGTCAGATACCGACCGTCATCAGCCTTTTGAAGTCATTGGTCAACGCTTGTTGCGTGCTTTACCTGCCGGAACACCGTTTGATGTGGTGACAAACGCAGGACACTTTATGCCACTTGAAGCGCCCGCCGTCTATTCACAGAAATTACTGATGAGAGCAAATGAATAACACTCCCATTGATTTCTTTACCTCCAATTGCGCCATCTTCAGAACATAATTAAACTAGCAGTAAGTTATTCAGCATAGCGTTTGGGCTGAAGGCATTTCGCTTTTGGCGGAAAGTGGATACTGAGCATGAAATCAGGCTCTATCGGTAAAGACATTATTCAGATCATTGGCATCGGACTGGTGCTGACGGTGATCTTAACCATCATTAGCATTGGCGCTTCTTTAGCGATTGGTATCCCCGGATCAACGGATGCTAATGGCACGCCTGCCGCAGTCAACCTCGCCGCGATGATCCCAACCTCGCCGCCGCCGACCGCCACTCCGACAGAAATTCCCTGTACCATACAGGAATGGTGGGATAAAAACAGCGCACCGATGGGTGAAGTTTTTACCAATGCCCGTAACACAACTATCACGACCAGAGTGCCGGATGTTCAAAAAGCCCAAGCCGCTTTAAAGGTATGGCAAACCAATTTTGAAGTCAGTGATGTTGCCCCGCCGTGTGCCAAACCGGCAAAAGATGCAGCGTTAGTGGCTGCCAAAACAGCCGATGATCTCTATAATTTCTACACCACACCGACCACTGACGCGCAGCGCGCCCAGCAGTCCATTCAATTAGCGGATAAACTGCTGCTGCTGTATGACGCCTTGGAGAATTTGAAAGTGACGGCGACCGATGCATGGTTAGTAGAGGTCAGAGATTACACCCGCTCGGATTGCCCTGCCGCGCGCTGGTATACCGAAAATTTCATTGGCAAAGGCTACAGCGATTTCATCAAGACCAATCCCAAGCTGGATATTACCAAACTCACACCGGCTCAGATGACCGATTTGCTCAAGCAGTTCCGCACTCTGCAAAGCAGCTTGAACACCGATAAAGCAGCATTCCCGGAGTGTGTTAACCAAGCAGCTGATTATCTGATAACCTATTTCAAAGCGGGCGCGGATGCGCTCAATTCTGCTTTGAATAATGATCTTGCCAGTGTACAAGGCTCGTTGACATTAATGCCAACTGCCTTAAATAGTTTCTATGCCACTGTGAAAACACTTGATCCTACTTTAGGGAAGTAATCAGTTTTTCCACAGGTCAGAGAGTGACTTTAAAGACCTTTTGTATACCATCTTTATACAATTAGGGTGTGAAATTTCGTTTCTACTACTCAGTGCGGTGCTATCCCTGCAACCCTCTGACTACGGTTTAGGACATAAACTCTGTGTGGAATGGTCAATGCGATTCGGTTCGAGTTTTCTAACTTTGAGCAGATCATATTGACCATTTATGAACACCTATCAACTGGAGATTAGTCCTCGATGATGTATTGGGTGACGGCGTTGGGATCGGCGTTGCGCGTGCTTTCATAGACGGTGAAATGAGAGGGTTCGGCACGGACGCGAACACGATACTGTGCGCCATCGGCACTATCAAATTGAACCAACCAGCGATTTTCGCCATTAGCTTGTATGCCCCTCAAACGGAAGGCATCCAATGAGCGGTCACCGATTTGCCGCCGGAGAAAGGCTTCAACGGCCTGAGCAGGTGGATCATAAGCGACACAACCGCGATAATAGGCAGGCAGCAAGGTGTTGGTCCGGTAAGCCTGAACAACCGCCGGAGCATCTTCAGGCGGGACACGTCCATAACAGATGCCGTGCGGAAGACAGACCATGGTTCCAGCGAAACGATGTCCGCCAATATGGGTCGTTTGCCAAACATCACGTCCGGCGATGTTGGACAAGGCGTTATAAAGAGGCAGTCCGTTTTTAGCGCAGCAGGCATCGCGCTTGCCATTGGTACAAACCAAGAATAGACGATCTTCCGACAGGGTTTGATCAGAACGAGCGGAAGCAATGGCTGCCAAATCCATGTCGAGCAGATCTTCATAGCTTTCCAAACGAAAACGAAAAAGCATGGGATTAACCGGATTGGCGTGAGCAACGTACAGGCGAATATCCTGATTCGTGCCAGCCTGTTTAATGAACTGAAAGCGCACGTTGGGTAAGTTTGTCGATTGGGCGATCAACAAATTTTTGACCCGTTCAGTCAGGTTACTTTCTTCGAGGGCTTTCGCGCCCCACAGCTCGTTATATTCGAGCAAAATCCAGATGGAGGCACGGGAGGCAGTAGCGGTTAATGGTTCGCCTGCGGCAAGCGAATATTGGGCTATATCGGCGGTTGGCATGATGGAACATCTCATCCTAATTTAGAGCCACTTAAGTTGTAGATGTTACCGCATTCATGCCAAAAAGGGGAACTAGGCTAACTTTCTCATTTGACGGCCTATTAAAACCACCACTGTAAAGGCAATGCCACAATCGCAAGCGAGATCGAATAATGAAGAGCCACGATCCGGCACGAGCGATTGCAGAAGTTCGGTGATTAGTCCAAGTAGGCAGGCAAAAATGAAGGCCGTAATCAACGCCCGATGGGATGATGTGACGGTGGTCATGGCCGACCAGATGAACACGACTAACAGGCCAAATCCGGTTAAGTGGGCGGTGGTCATCAAGATTTCCCAGCCGAGATTAAACTCTGGCGGGGCGGACGGGCCAACAACAGGATGGGCGCTGGATTGCAGCAAAACTAAGGTCAACAATGCGATATAGCCGACAGCAGTGATAATTCGCAAGAGGCGGTAATTAGGGGTATTGATTACGGGAGCAAATTGGGTTTTGAGTTTGAGTATCATACAGGGCATTGTAACATAACGGAGTGATTGATAACCGATGAGCGCCCGATGATTAACCTCTTTTGGAACGGAGTCACCAGAGTGATGACCGATAAACTGACCGAGTATCTCGAAAAGTGGAATTTGACCGATCCGCAGCCGCTGGCAACCACCGCAAGCAGTTATGTGTATACGGTTACATCGAGAGGAGAACGGGTTGTCCTTAAGCTGATAACGGCCTTTGGTATCGAAGAAGTGGAAGGGGCGATTGCGCTCCATTATTTTGATGGACAGGGCGCAGCACGGATTCTACGTGACGACAAACACGCGCATCTGGTGGAATATATCGCTGGTGATAATCTGGTTGGATTAGTCAAGAATGGCAAAGACGATGAAGCCACAGCCATTATTGGCGATGTGCTGAACCAACTCCATCAACCGAAAGATAGACTGCTTCCCGATGACCTCACACGACTCAATCGCTGGTTTCGCAGCCTGTTCGTGAAAGCCACCACCGATAAAAACAGCGGACTAGATACGATTTTTGTACGGGCGGCAGCGCTGGCTGAAAAGCTGCTGAATGATCCACATGATGTACGCGTGCTGCACGGGGATATTCACCACGAGAACATCCGTTATCACACGCAACGGGGTTGGCTGGCTTTTGATCCCAAAGGGTTGGTTGGTGAGCGGACGTATGATGCGGCGAATACGTTGTGCAATCCGATGAACATGCCGGATTTGGTGGAGAACGAGGAACGGATTTTACGGACAACGGGTATTTTGGCGGACAAGATGAGAATCGAACAAAAACGGGTGCTGGCGTTCGTTTATGTTTACAGCTGTTTAAGTGCGAGTTGGTATCTAGAAGATGGCGGTATGCCAACGGCAGAACTGAATATCGCTGGAATGGTCGAACGGCATCTCGATCCGAAATCTTTTTAAGAGATGACAAACGGCAGGTAACTATACCCTACCCGAAACTGAAATTTATCGTTAGATTCCAGTGATCTTAATTAAATAGAGTGGAAAGCGAATTATCATGCTGTTACCTGCGCTACGTGAAGAAGTCTGCCGGCTGCACGCCGAACTGCCCAAAAATAATCTGGTGGCGTGGACGAGCGGTAACGTGAGTGCCCGTGACCCTGAAACCAATCTGGTGGTGATTAAGCCCAGCGGCATCACTTTTGATAACCTGACACCCGAAAATATGGTGGTGGTGGACATCAACGGCAAGATTGTGGAATCAGATTATAAAGCCTCATCCGATACAGCATCCCACTGCTACATTTACCGCAACCGTCCCGATGTGTTTGGTGTGGTACACACCCATTCGCGTTATGCGACGGCCTTCGCCGTATTAGGACGCAGCATTCCCTGTTTGACAACGGCCATGGGCGACGAGTTCGGCGGCCCGATTCCCTGCGGCGGCTTCGCGCTGATTGGTGGTGAGGAAATCGGGGCGGTGGTGGTGGAAACACTCAAAGACTCTAAGAGTCCTTCATGCTTACTGCAAAGTCACGGGGTGTTTGCAACGGGTAAGAACGCTGAATCTGCCGTAAAGGCTGCCGTGATGACCGAGGATAATGCGGCGATTGTATGGTTAGCGTCGCAACTCGGTACACCACTGACCATTTCGGAGGAGGATATCGCCAAGCTGCATCACCGCTATACCAACGTTTACGGGCAGTAAAGTTGATAGACTTTAGCTTTTAGTCTTTAGTCGCCAGCCACCGGAAAAGACGGATGTAAGCCGCAGAGGAATATACAGAGAGGATGGCATAAACAACGAATGCCATCCTCTTTTCATTAGGATGTTATTCGCCTTCGCCGACGGGTTCTTTGGTGGTGGTGACGCTCATCCATTCGGGACGATCCGGGCGGAGATGACCGAAGATGGGTTTCTCGTTGCGGAGCATATCCACGAACGCCATAATGTCACGGATGTTGAGGAACATGTATCCCTTTTGATCTTTTTCATCGACAAACGGATCAGGATAGGCGCTGTCTTCAGATAAGAAAAATACATCCATCGCATTATCGCCACCGGTGCAGCGCACGATAGCACGGACTTTGGCAGTGATGCCGTTGAAGTTCTGAATTTCGAGCTGCCGCCAGATGATCATGTATTCTTTGATTTCAAAATGCTTGGGGTCCATTTTTGCTCCTGCATATGAGGATTTGGCTTATCTGTTTATAGTCTACAGTCGTCAGCGAGAAAGATGCAAGTTTCAAGATGCAAGTTTCTAGTTGGATGAAATGCAGATTTATTCACAAATACACAAAATCGAACCCATCACCAAGAGAGGAAAGAAGACTAAGATAAGAAAAGTTGTTTACAGCTTGCGTTCGGGGTCGGGTCTGATGACGCGCCAGACACGGTCAAGCATTTGGAGGGTCAACAGGTTGCGAAGGGTGTAACCATAACTCAAGTTTTCAGGTGTGAAATAGGCGGCAAGTTCTTCATCACCGGGCGGCCACGAGGGATGAACATTGTCATAAGCGAGACCGTTACCGGGCAATTCCATCATGGCAGGGGTCAGTTCAATCAAGGGTAAACTGTTATTGGCGGCGAGATCACGAATGATGGTGTTAAAAGCGGAAACGCGATCCATGACGCGGGGCTGCGGGGGGATGGTATATAAGACCGGAATAACCCCCATTTCCATGGATGTTTTGATGATTTCGCTCATGTCATGACGGTATTCATCATCGGTGCGGTAGCCAGCATCGTTTGTGCCAAACATGATGAAGGCAATCGAAGGTTGGATAATGCGATATTCGCAGACTAAGGGTGACTCGCCCACGTCGCACTGATAAGGATCAGCATTACGCGGAGCAAGCACGTTATAGGCTGCCCAACCGACATATGAAGCAAGCGACGGATTATTGAAGGAATTGCCTTTGCGGACGGGTGTTTGGATAAAAGCATCAATGACGGGCTGCAAGTAAGTGTGATCGCCAAGTTGATATTGGCCATCACCAATGGGGTACAGAAAACGCTGACCGACGGTGATGCTGTCCCCGACTTTGGCGAACACGGTGAGGTTATTCGCGCGTGCCTTCCCGATCATAGCGATGGTTTTGATTTGGGAAATGACTGTATCACTCAAGGGCGGCAGTGGATTTTCGGATTGGGCGCGAGAGGCAAGGAAAATAGTGAACAGCAGCAGGGCTAACGCCAGCACCGTATAGAAGCGTTTATTGAGTCGAAATGTCGAGAAAATAGTCATCAGTTAACAGGTGACAGTGTTTCTTTATCATCGCAAATGTTGTAGTCGTTGCTGGCAAAATTGGCAACAGCGATTTCAGCAAAGGTAAAGGTCAGTTTATGTGCCGGATTTGCCAATCATACTTGATGGTTAGCGCGTAACAAATCCGTTAGATTGTTGGGCATAGTTTATCATAAATGAATGGCAAATGATTACCAAAATGCACCTCTGACGAAGTCTGAGTTTGCTTAAGAAGGGGTTTGGTGGCGGTGTGTGGCGTAATAACCCCAAGCGGCTGCAAGCAGGCATACAATCCCACCAATGATGAGCGGGGCCTGTGCGCCGAGTGTATCCGAAATCCAGCCCAAGATCGGGCCACCGACGGCAGTTGGCCCGATTAAGAGTACAGTTTGCAAGGCGAGAACCCGCCCATGCATTTCGCGCTTACTTTCGACCTGCGCAAATGTGGTGGTTGCGGTCATAAAGAGGATGCTGGTTAAGCCGACAAAAAACACCGCCACAACAGCAGCAAAGCCAAGCGTCGGTACGAGGGCGAGGACCAGCATGGTGATGCCCAGTGATGCAGCCCCATAGAGAATGTGCCGCATATGCACAAATCCGCGATTCGCCACAACCAATGAGGACACGACAGCGCCGATGCTAAAGATGGTGTAAATCATCGTAAAATCACTATCAGAACCGTGCAATCCATGTGTTACGAAAAGGGGCAAGGTGACACTGAAGTTGTAGGACAAGGTGCCGATTAAAGCCAGCATGACGAAACTGATTCTAAGTGGCGGAACGGATATGATGTAGCGTAAGCCTGCACGCACAGCCCCTTTGGTGCGTGGTTTGGACGGTTCGCGGTACAGTTCGGCAGGACGCATCATAATCAGACAGACGATGACCGCAATATACGAAACCGCATCAATTGTAAACGCCCAACCGTATCCAAGCGTCAATACTAAAAATCCAGCGAGCGCCGGGCCAAAGGCGCGCGATACATTGACGATGGTACTGTAGAGGACAACCGCGTTAGGAAGGTCTTCGGGACGAACCATTTCGCTAACAAAGGAGCGCCGCAGCGGATTGTCAAATGCGAGGAAAATGCCACCCGCTGTGGCAACCACAAACAATACAGGAATGGATGGGTTGGGTGTGAAGGCAATGATAGCAAGGGCTATTGATTGGAGCATCTCCAGAGTCTGGGTTACGAGCAGCAGCTTGCGCTTGTCTACATTGTCGGCAATAGCCCCTGCCCAAGCGGACAGAAATAGAATCGGGCCATACTGACAGGCCGCAAGCAAACCGACCGCCAAACCGCTGTGGGTTAAGTTGAGTACCAGTAGTGTAATCGCAATATTGGTTAGCCAGTTGCCGGTATTTGAAATCAACTGGCCTATAAAAAAGAGACGGAAGTTGCGATTTCTGAGCGACAGAAAAGTATGCTGTAGCATTTGAGTGAAGCGGCCACTCACGGGTATTGAGGGAAGATTATCAACAGCGTCTTTCATCGAAGTTTCTCTGAATTACTGACAGCAGCTAGGCGTTCTAAAAGTTCGATGGCTTTGTCGAGATCAGGCAGTTCACTTTGGGAAACGGTGGCCTCGATGACGCGGGTTAACCATGCATTACGCGAGGCACTGACCGTTTCGAATAAGCTGTTACCAGCGGCGGTCACATGGATGAGCTTTTTACGTCCATCGTTAGGATCGGGCGTGGCTTCGACAAGTCCGGCACTTTTTAGTTGGCTGAGGTTCTGGGTTATCGCTTGATGCGTGACATGCTCGGTGGCTGCGATTGAGGCTGCGGTAGAAGGTCCCTCATGGCGTAACCGTCGTAGAATGGATAGTTCCGAGAGCGATAAGCCCATCGCGCCAGCAAGAGCTGCGTCTTGCAAGCTGGTACGCAGTCGTTTGATGACGACGGCTAAACGGACAGCCCGCGAATCTTGTTTATCCGCTGAATTGGTCATGGATTCATTATAGACTTATTCAGGTTACTTGTACAAGCAGCTTGTATATTTAAATGGACTTAGATGGTGTCACATCCCTTACCAGCGACTTTCGCAGGCTCTCTCTGCTGATAGCCCATAGTAACGGGTAAGGGAATAAAAGCAGGTATCTGAGGGGAAATTTAGGGAAAATCCTCACCCCCTAGCCCCCTCTCCATTGCATAGCAGAGGGGGAACAAAGGCAAGTTTGAGGGTAGATTAGGCGGATTTAATGATGCCTTGTTTGGTGAACCAGTCGATGATGGTGGGCAGGAAGTCCGGCGTAAATTCTTGCTTGAGCTTGGCATATTCACTTGGGCTGCCAGTGGTAGCGGCCTGCATGAGATGGTTGGCTTTAGGCAAGACGGTCACTTGATAGTGGGTGTTGCCTGCTTCTTTCATCGCTGCTTCGAAGGCAGGCGCATTTTGGTCAGCATCGACCTGTGTATCGAGCGTGCCATAAATCGCCAGCGCGGGAATAGTGGTCTTCGCCAAGTCTTTACCGGGATTGTAGCTCAGGAAAAAGCGCCACCAATCGGTATTCAGTGTGCCAGCCGTGTTATCAGCCTGTTTTTTGGCATAATCTTCAAGGTTGCCAATTTCCTTTTGTTTGTCGGCAGGGAGCAGCTTGGCTTGAGCCAATGTTGCATCATAGGTCAATTGATGAATTGCTTCGGCATCCTTGGCTTGAATTTTCTCAAACAACTTGGGAAGAAAATCCAACTGCGCTTTGACCACATCTGCAGGGGTATCTTCAGCTTCGAGGATACGTTTATTCTGTTGAAGCAGCACATCTGCGCCGGAAACGGCTGGTCCCGCCATCGAGATGATAAAGGCCAAGTGCTTGTCCGTCGCGCCGAGTATGGCGGCAATAATGCCCCCTTCGCTGTGACCAAGCAAACCAATTTGGTCGGCATTGATGTCGTCACGAGTCAACAAGTAATCGATGGCGGCAGAAGCATCCGAGGCAAAATCAGCGCTGGTGGCTTTTTCAAAGTCACCCGTAGATTTGCCAACACCACGATCATCCCAACGCAGCACAGCCACACCTGCGCGCGTCAGACCATCAGCGATGAGGCGGAAGGGTTTCATGGCGCCGATGGTTTCGTCACGATCTTGCGGGCCGCTGCCTGTCACCAGCACAATAGCAGGGAATGGGCCGTCACCTTCGGGAAGGGTCAATGTTCCGGCAAGGGTTATGCCGCCGTTCTTGATGGACACTTCTTCTTGAGCATAGGGCATATCTTCAGCCGTAGGCTCGACATAAGGCGTAAGGGCTTCCAAAACAGGTTGAAATACGGCTTTGTGCAGTGCGTCGTATTCATCCTGTGTCGTTTGAAGCAAGACGATAAAGGTGCGACCGGATTCTTTGTCTTCGGCAAGCGCGAAATCAACCGCAATTGTGCCAGAAGGCGCTTTGACATCCACTTTGTAGAGAGTCCAAGCGAGCGTGGCAGATTGGTAGCCACCGACACTTTCAGGCGCTTCGGTTAACCCCAACTGCGGCAGCATCATGGGCATAACCTTGTCGGCGGCTAACGGTACGCTTTGTTGAGCCAGTAAGGTAATGTCGGCGGCGGACTTCGCACGGCGAAAAAGACCGTTGCCCACATCCGTCCAGCCATCAGGGACAACGCTGGAAAGTGCAAAATTGTTATCGGTGTAGGGTTTGAGAGTAATCGTCTCCTGTGCCAAAACGGGTATGGCGAAAAGCATCAGCATCATAGCTGTGATCGCTAAGCGAACAACGTATTTCATAAGCATGAACTCCTTCTGAAAACCGCAAAAGGAAAGTAATCAACAAATTACATTCCATATTTCTTATACGCATTTTACTGCCAGACGATGCGCTGGCCGATGGGCCATTGTAACGAAAAAGGAGCGCCATTTAGCACTCCTCAGATACTGAAAAGTTTTGTCCCAACGTGTTAGGCAGGGATTTTATACGCCGCTTAGCGTTTGGATGAGCAGGTAGATGTTGAGTACGGCGATGACCACGGCGATAACCCATGCGAGAATTTTCATCCACGTGGGGTTGACGAATTTGCCCATCTTGGCTTTTTCGCTGGTGAACTGTACCAACGGGACAACAGCAAAGCTCAATTGGAGCGAAAGAATGACCTGACTGAGAATGAGCAGTTCACCCGTCCCCTGCTCGCCATAGATAGCGGCGACAATAACGGCGGGCACGATGGCAATCAAGCGGGTAACAAGCCGCCGGAGCCATGGGCGCATATGGATGTTGAGGAAGCCTTCCATGACAATTTGACCGGCAAGTGTGCCTGTAAGTGTGGCATTCTGACCGGAAGCAAGAAGGGCAATGGCGAAGGCGGTGCTGGCAAGCGTCACACCGAGTACAGGCGCAAGCAGCTTGTAGGCGTCCCCTATATCGGCCACATTTTGGTACTGGGTGCCGTGAAACGTGGCCGCAGAGACGATCAAAATGGCGGCATTGATAAAGAAGGCAAACAGCAGCGAACCAGTTGAGTCGATGGTGGCGAACTTAATGGCTTGACGTTTGCCTTCGTCGGTCTGTTCGATGTTGCGAGTCTGGACGATGCTGGAGTGCAGGTACAGATTGTGGGGCATGACGGTGGCACCGAGGATGCCGATGGCGATATACAGGGCCGACGGGTTAAAGACGATTTGTGGAGAAGGCACGAGGCCGCCCAAAATGCCCATAATCGACGGTTGGGAGATGATCAATTCATAGGCGAAAGCGCCGAAGATGAGCAGGATCAAGCCGGCGACCAGCGCTTCAACATAACGGAAGCCTTTGTGCTGGAGAAACAGAACGACGAGCACATCCATTGAGGTAAGCAAAACCCCTACGACAACCGGTATGCCAAAAAGCAGGTTGAGGGCAATGGCCGAGCCGATGACTTCAGCAAGATCGGTGGCGGCGATGGCGATTTCGCAGAGAACCCAGAGGAAGATGACTACCGGGCGAGGGTAATGATCGCGGCAGGCTTGAGCGAGATCGCGTCCGGTGACGATACCCAACTTGAGCGCGAGATGCTGCAAGAGCATGGCGATGATATTCGAGATAAGGATGACAGAGAGCAAAAGGTAGCCGAACTGTGCGCCACCGGCGAGATCCGTCGCCCAGTTGCCGGGATCCATATAACCGACGGCAACCATCATGCCGGGGCCGGCAAAAGCAAGTAATGTGCGCCAGAAACCAGCGTTCTTCGGTACGGTTATGCTGGCGTGAACTTCGTGAAGCGATGGCGTTCCACGATCCAAGCGCCAGCCTTCCGATGTTACCTTGGCGGACGACGACGTATCATTGGTTGTGACATTGTTGTTCGAGAGTGACGTGTCCATGAATTGAACCTATTTGAAATTTAGACTTGCCTAAAACTTTTTGATTGTATGCCTAAATCATGCCGCTGTCAAGTAGAATATATAAGTCCAATTTAGGGAAATTAGTTCACTCGAAAAAGTTGGTTATCATCCATGTGTGAGTCTATTAATCGAATAAATCCACAAAATTAGGTTGTTTATTAATATTCACTGATATTTTCTAATTTGAAATCAGATTGAACCTGTTGTAGCATGATCCAGTAGATATTCACATAGACTTATTAGATTCAAATCAAAATTCCACATAATCTCCATATTTCTTACTTACTCTACGTTGTTTGTCCTCCAATTTTTATAGAATTATCTTGAAGTGTTAGTTTATGAGTGTAACAGCGCCTACGCCTTCGCCCTCTCGAAACATGCTCTCTCCGGTCTTTCTGGTTGGGGCAGCAACCCTTTTACTCCTGTTCGCTGCATGGCTGAGGATGCAGCATATCGTCAGCTTTTATGAATGGCCGGACGAGATTTGGTCATTGTGGCATGTGCAGGGTACGTTCAGCCAAGCGATGTCGCGCGTGCCATATGACTGGCCGCCGCTGTTCAGCATCGTAGCGTGGGTTTGGACGCAAATCGTCGGGCCGACATTAGAAGCTTCGCGGGTTTTGATGGTCCAATTTGCACTGCTGAGTCTGGTTTTTATGTACCGGGCAGCGCGGCTGCTATATCTACGAATTGCGCCGAATGCTGCGGGCAAAGGGCGAGCGGCATGGGTAGCAATGGTGGCGACAGTCAGTATGTCGTACCTGATTTTTTCGTCGGTCGAGGTACGGGCATACGGTGTCGCTTTGATGTTGGGGGCATTGGCATTGTGGCTAACCCTACGCTGGATGCACAAGCCTTCCAGTTGGTGGCGAACAGGATTGATAGCCTTGGTGCTGGCATTGGAATTTTACAGCACCTATACCAGCCTGCTCTACATCGGGTTCTTGAGTCTGATGGTGATTTTAGTGCGTCCACGGTTGACTGGACGATGGACGATAGTCGGGCTATTCACTGTTTTCTTCGCGCTGCCAACACTGCCGCAGTTTATCAGTAACGCGTTGGGGCGACTAGATACTATGCTCCAGCCTCCCGAAGCTTTCCCGCAAGAGATGGTGAAGATTTACAGCTTGTTTGGCGGCACGGAATTCCACGCTGTAGTGATGGGAATCGCTTTGCTGATTGTGTTGTACTATGCGTTTCTGAAACGGATTGACTGGCGCTTCGCGGGGCTGCTGGTGATATGGGTTGGTATTCCAGCAGTGGTTTATGTGGTGAAGCCGAACCGCGAATTCCTGAGTGTGCGCTATATGTGGTGGGTGGCGTTGGGATTGGTAGTGCTGATCGGCGCGGCGACGATTTATCTGCCGCGTTTGCTGCAATGGGGCGCAATCGGATTGTTGTTAACCATGACCTTCCTGCCGATAGATTGGCTGCAATTCCGGTCAGTTGAAACTGAAGCCGTACCCATCCGAATGGTACTATCGTGGTTCGCCCAGCATCTCCGCCCCGGTGATGTGGTGATAAAAGACCCGTACTGCGTTTGTGGTACATCAATGGTGTGGGATTATTTTATGCCTCAGTTCTTCCCGCAGGGCGATTTGCCATGGGCGACACAACCGGGAACGCACTCACGGGTATGGTATCTAGCAACGACCGGTTGGCAGCAAGATGAAAAGTTGAAAGCGGATATTCTGAACGGACGTAAAGAATCGATCTTCGTCGGGCCGTGGAATTTCTTGCTGCGTTTATATGAAGGACCGCCGCTGTGGCAAGGTGTCGCATTTGGAGATCAGGTCGCCATAAACGGATTTGAAATCCCCCAAAATCGGTCAACCTTCCACGAAAATGAAACCATACAGGTTAAGCTGTGGTGGTCGGCGCTAAAACCACCCAGCATGGATTACAGCATCAGTCTGGCAGTGTTTGACGAGTACGGCAACCTCGTTACTCAAAGTGATGGCCCTGCTCATGCAGAAGGGACGCCGGAACAGATTAGCCAGTGGCAACCCGGACAATATTATGAAGATTTTAGGACAATTACACTACCGGTTGGTACACCGGGACGAGATCATTATTTAGTGGCGGCGGTCTACGATTGGCAAACGGGTAAGCATCTTATTCCTGCGGCAAATACGATTTTTCCACCGACCGGTGTGAACGGTGATTATGTGCTCCTAGAAAAGTTCTCGGTGATTGCTTACTAAGATCATCCAGCAGCTTTTTGGACCAAACATTAATACTGTAATTAAAGCTCATCTTCATGTTAAGGAATTTGAAAGGTGTTTAGCCTTAAACTTGGTGTTATATTCGTTAAAAGATAAATCAAATTAAATAATAACGAATAGAACACGAGGAATAACTTGGAAATTTCACTTACAAATATCATTGGTATATCACTGGTTTTTTTTAGTCTGACGTGGCTAGTGTTAGGCATTATCACCTTTATTACCGCCGCACGGAAGCAGCGACTAGCTACCTTCGTCCTCATTGTTGTTGTGATTGTTGGTTTTGCCTCCTATCTGGGTTTGACGGCGAGTACTCCTTTCCGCAGGGCATACATTAACCTTGATATGCGCCATCTGGCAGGTGCGCTTATTCAAGATGGTGCTGGCTTCGTCATCGGTGTATTGATTGCACTGGTGCTGTATATCATCGCCAGCCGCGCGCATAATCAAAAGCATTGGCGTTTCTTACTCTTTTCGAGCATCGGTATGATTGTGGTTTTCGCCGCAGCGCTCGGCTACTTGTATGTCGTGACGTTTTCGCCTGATTTGGATCAAGTTACAACCGATACTGTTTCCACAGATCAAATCACCATTGCGGATCAGATTCCTATCCAGTTCTTTGAAAACAAGGTGGTTAAAGCCCCAACTGCGATGGAACTCGGCCCTGATGGCGAGTTATATGTTGCCGGTTTTGACGGGTATATATGGGTTCTAAAGGATACCAACGGCGATGACATAGCCGACAGCGTGACGGAATTCGCCAGTGGACTGACCAAGCCAGAGGGAATATTGTGGAGTAAAGACGGCTTATATGTTAACGTCAGCGGCGCACTGATATTGATGACCGACACTGACGGCGACGGTAAAGCCGATAAGACTAAAACCATTGTCGATGGATTTCCTTCCGAGAGTTACGCTTTCCATCAGAATAACAGCGTGACATTTGGACCGGACGGACGCATCTATATGGGTTCAGGCTCGACAACTGATCATCGCCCCGAAGAAAATCCGAAAGCTGCGCGCATCTTCTCGATGAACCCCGACGGGTCGGACTTTAAAGTATACGCAACAGGCGTTCGCAATCCTTTTGGGATGATTCCGGCTCCTGATGGTAAAGGCTTTTTCGCGGTAGATAATGGTTCGTCGGGTTGTATCGATACACCAACACAAGTTGACGATTGCAATCCCCTCACGATGGTCGATGTTCCTGAAGAGGTCAATTACATTACTGAGGGTGGCGATTATGGCTTCCCCAATTACTTCGGCATTCCGCCACAAGATTCGGGTACGATACCGCCGATGGTGGAACTTCCTGACCACGCCGCACCTACGGGCATCGAGCTCTATAAGGGTGACAAACTGCCAGCTAAATATGTTGGGCGTTTGATCGTGTCGATGTGGCTGCGAAACGAAGTGGTGTCGATTATCTACTATAAGATTGATGATAAGCATTATACGGGTGAAGTACGGCCATTCATCAGCGGTCTGCAAGGGCCGTCATCCGTCATTAATTCACCCAATGGCGGGCTCTATATTTCAAGTTTTTCGGGTAACGCCATTTACTACGTTGGCAAGAAGTAACGTACCTGAGTCCGTAGTTTGTTGAATAGGGCGAGAACAATCTCGCCCCTACACTGGCAGATTAATATCTTCTTCACAAGCCCTCTTTGTTTGAATTGCAAGGTATTGGCAAGTTAGATGTTGGAAGTTGTAAGAATGAATCGATTGTCTGTCCTCCGCCAAAATTGGCGACGCGTAATATTGCCCTGTGTCATTGTGTTGTATGTGCTGACAATTGTCGGTTATGGGTTGGTATGGTTAGTAACCCGTGACCACTATTGGCAGATGGATTTACTCAGCAACTTCACAGCATGGTATTTTTTGCCAGCGCCGATTTTGTTACTGATTACGCTGTTGTTCAAACGGAAACGATGGGTGATTCTTCTGTTCATTCCGTTAGCTATTTTCGCGTTCAAGTATGGCCCGCGTTTCCTGCCGCGCGAGACAAAAGTCAGTGCCGCTGACAGCCAGACGCTGACCGTTATGACCATGAACATGCTTAAACGGAATACCAATTGGGGTGCCGTGCAGGCACAAATTCAGGCCGCGAACCCCGATATCGTTACGATACAAGAAATACCTGATGATTTCTTCAAGTCAACATGGCAAACGCTTGCCGAGACTTACCCGTATAATATGCATGTGTATAGTGAACCTGAATTGTCTACGATGGGCATATTGAGTCGTTATCCAATCGTGGCACAAGAAATATTTGGCCTTCCAAACACTTCGTTTCTCAAACAGCTCCGTGCAGTTATCGACGTGAATGGGCAGCGGATTGTGGTCTATAATCTGCATTTGACCGCGCCAAAGTTCCAACGTCCATTTAAGGTTGGGCGCTTAACCGGTTTGTTATTCCCCTACGAATACACATCCTATTATCGGCGATGGGAAATGGGTTTCTTTAATGAACATCTTCAAGTCGACGACATGCCAGCCCTAGTTATGGGGGATTTAAACACGGCGGATTCCAGTGTTGATTACAATATTTTCCATAATTTAACCAACCTTACCGATACATTTGGTGAGGTCGGTTTCGGTATGGGGTTCACCTTCCCAACCGACGTGACTATCAACCAGAAGCAAATTCCATTTATTCCCTTGATGAGGCTGGACTACATCTGGCACAGTGCCCAATGGCAGCCGTTATCCGCATGGCTAGGTGGATCAACAGGTTCAGATCATTTACCTGTGATTGCGCGTCTGAAATTGGTGGCGCAGTAAAGTAACTAACTGGACTTCATTTGGACTTCAGTAGAAAACGCAGCGCATCCGGCAAACGGCGCGCCCATGCGGCCTCGTTATGCTCGCCGTCGGTTTCGACGACATGCAGCAGATTTTGATGTAGACGGTATCCTTTTTTAATCAGCACATGCTTCATACGACGGGCGCTGGGTTCACGTGTGCCGTTATCGAGGTAGATTTTGCCCTGCACGAAAGGCTGCTGCTCGATATAAGGGTAAATCGCGCCGCCCCCAATCCAAAAAGCAGGACTAAGTACACCCGCGAATCCGAACACATCCGGACGCTGGAAAAATGCAAACAGGCTGATGAGGCCGCCCAAAGACGAGCCAATTGTGCCAGTATGGTCATGATCAGGTAATGTGCGAAAGTCGCGGTCAATAATTGGTTTGACGGTATCCACGATAAAAGCCAAGTATTTATCCCCCGTGCCGCCCCAGACATTCGGAAAGGGATTGTATTCCTGAAAACGTTTATCGGTATTGGCAATGCCGACCACGATGGCTTCAATACTTTCATCCGCCAAACGGGCGAGTGTTTCATCCACTTCCCATTCGTTACCGGCAAAACCAATAGCGCGATCAAACAAATTTTGACCGTCATGCATATAGATGACCGGATAGCGGCGATCTGTGGTGTTATATGAGGGTGGCAGCAAGACAAAGACATCTCGCTGATTATTAAGCTGTGGACTCAAAAGTCCGGGCGTAACGCGCAATTCACCGGTTACCGTGTTATAGCCGTAACCGCGCCACTGGCGATATTCCTGCCAGAATTGTTCTTTTATTGTCATGTTAAACGGGTACTCCCCATAGCGGAAACGAGAGATTAATGAAAGGAATTTGAGGAAGTGCGTTGTAAAAAGAGTGATTTTTGGCAGATTACAGCTTCATTTTAGCCGCGAATTCTAAAAAATTGATTAGCAAAAGTATGAAAAAAGTTAAGATTTAACGCTCCCGTAGACCAGTTTTCTGACGTTTCCCCTACGTTCTCTCGTATACTTAGCACAGAAGTACTATCTTCTAGGCGAATTCTCAAGTATATTTTGTTAAGGCATGATAAAATGCTTTTTAGCGTGGATGCGTTATGCATAAACAAGGCAAAAGGAGATTCAAATGGCTACAGTAGAATTTTACGATGTCAAGACTCGCGCTAAGGTAAAGATCGACGAAAAGCAGATCACCAAGGTCAAGATGGATACCAAGAGCGGCCCTCGCTATGCGATCAAGGGCAAGACCGCTGATGGTCGTAATCTGACCAAGTTCGTCGGTGCCGCAGACTGGGAAAAACTCAAGTACCCGGTCGCCAAGTAATTTTTCTGAAAAGCAGTATCAAACAGGGAGTCCATTGGCTCCCTGTTTGATTCTCCGCAGGTTTCAATTAGCCTTGCCGCGTCATGCTGAAATCAAAGTTCATTTCGCAGCCTTCCGCGCCGATATTCATCTTGCCTTGAATTTCTTCCGTTCCCACTACATTAAACTCGTAATGCAGTGTTGAACCTTGCTCAGTCAACTCGAGGATATACAAGTTAGGCTGCGGATTGGTCACAACAGCGCCGGCAGGAATTTTGTTGCCGGATGAATCAAAGATTTCTTTCAGGTCAAATGGCCCTTCGGGTATGGTCAATCCAGTCTTGGGGAACATAGCAGTCGTAATCACACCTTCCATGCCCGCAGGACATCCTGAACCCAATTTGACGGAATCGACAGAATAGAGCCATTTACCGGGAGTCGGCGCAATCGACAGATTGGCGATAGCAGCCGCATCCAGCGCAGGCGCAACCGTAACGGATTGCGGCATCAAACGCAGCGGGAGCGCGGCCAAAGCTGCCGGATCGTAGGGTTCAGGGCCGACTGGTTCTCCGTTGGCCGTTAGGTTTGCATCCAGCGGCACACGGGCGCGTGTTCCCGCAGGAACAGTAACGGTTTTACCTGCCGCAGTGACTGTACCCTGTCCTTCAACCACATTGAGAGTCATTTCACCGCTGGGCTGCGCTTGAACATACGCGGTTGAACCCAGAGTAATATCCGCGCCGTTGACGGTCAGCGCGATTTTGCCAGCACCTTGAGGGGTTTGGATGAGAATGCCGCTGTCAGGCGCTTCGGTACAAGGGGCATCGTTCAAACCGGATTTAAAGTAAAAAGCCTGCATCGGACTATAACGGGGTGCATCCGCTTTGACGACTGCCAGCGTTTTGACATCCCCATCAACGGAGACAATGCTTGCCGATACCCAACCTTGAACACTTGAGTCATCGTTGTGTATGCGCAGCCAAGCACCATCTTCTGAAATACCATCCGTGACCATATCGGTGCCGGGTTGAAGCGGCCCGACTACCTTACCTGTCTTTGAAGGTTGTTCCCGAATATTGACGCTCTGTTTAGCGCTGACCTTTAATGTCGCCGGAATAGCACTTACGGCATTATCAATCTGGACATCACCAAACAAGATAAAACTGACATTTTGACCGGGTAATGTGTCCGGAAGGTTGGCCTGAACCTTCATCAAAGCCACGCCCCACGTATCGGCAGCGGCGTCCAACGGGCTGAGAATAATGGATTTCATGCCGCTAATATCGGCCATGTCGCCGGGTTTGGTGAAGTTAAAAGAAGCGACATCAGCCTGTGGTTCGGCACTGAGTTTGATGTTGCCGTAGCAGGCTTGGTTGCGACCAATAGTGCTGCACACTTGATTGGTGGCATCTAAAGCTGTTTTGACGACGGTGGGGCAATCCGCAGCGGCGACGGGCAAAATGATAATGGAGAACAGAAGCAGCAGAACAGAAAACGGCAGCAAACGCACAATTTTCATGATTTTTTCCTTAAACATAACACAATTTGTTCGAATTTCGGTTGCGGCAAACGACATATTAATATTGTCTACCGATTTAATTTCGCCGGATATAGGCTTTAGCATCTTCTCATTTGACGCAGAATCACCCAACGGCGTAGTTCAAAACGACCACGCGGGCGCGACTATCTAGAAGTGTATGAAGTTCTGAGAAATCTGTAATCAGGCTAAAGACTGAGAACCAAAATAGAAAATGGGTGCATTAAGCATCAGACTCAAATTAAAGAACTGCTCTTGAATTCAGTATCATTCAAGAGCAGTTCTTTGAAAGTGCTTATTCAGTTTGAAGAAGGATTTAATGACGAACTTAGCTCGTTTTGGCTTTTCGTCCCGACTTACCTACGAAACGCTTGCCGACCGAAACAGGCGGAGCAGATTTATTAACTGGAACAGACTGATACCAATCGGGCGTGGCCGCCCGCTCTACTTTAGGGCTACGACGCGGCTGTTTGGCAGTAACATGATTTTTGCGCTGCGCTGCATCAAGGGCTTCAGCTTTTTTGTGAAGGCGTTCTAGAAATGCTTCTACGCGGGGATCAGGCGTTTTATCGGTATCGTTATCACTTGGAGGAGAAGTCGAGTCCAGCGGCCTAATTTGAAGTTCTTTGGCACGTTTGCTTCTGGTCATATTCACATCCATTCTCTTATTCTTACTGCAATCGGGGCGGTACAAAATCGCCTAAAATTCTTTTGCTGCTGGCAGCTGATGCACGGCACAGACAGTTTGGACGGCTGTGACGATACAGTTACAAACGAGGCTTTTTGTGAAAGTTGATACAAAGGGCGTGCAACTGCGGTAGTCAAAACCAGATGACGCGGAATATGTCACCTAATACTATTATACCACAAATTACGTGACACCGATTTCAGGCACACAGCAGGATAATCTGCCGGGAAAATAGCACAAATCTATAACATCGTCGGCTAAAGTTGATTAGTTGAACTTGGCAACCGCCATTACGATATTCAGGAGTACGAAGGCATCGTGGGCATAGATAATCATCCGCAGACGGTTGAGCTGCAAGCGCATTTCTGCCGTTGCCAATGTGCCACCGTCAGCAGCCGCACTGATTTCTTTTTGTAAGCGACTGGCAGTTGGATTAATGCCCACAAAAACGATAATCAGCAGAATGATGTAGACAATTTGTTTAACGAATAACCATAAAGGCGTGACGCTGCCGCCAATGCCTAAAAAGCCGAGATGCTCGGTGGCGATTAATGCTAATCCGGTTAATAAAATGCCATTGCCTGCGATCATCCCGGCAGTGCTGCTCACACGGATTTGCGCCAGCATTAATGTGAGTTCAGCAGGTTTGCCTGAGTTGGCATGAATAAGGCGTTCAAAAACAATCGTGGTCACAAATTGGGCAATCCACAATCCAGCACAGATGATATGGATGACCAAAAGAATCGTACGTATGTTGAGCATAATACTCCCCCTATAATTGGAACTATGTGAAGTGAAGTGTATTGTTATTTTAGAGAGGGGTAATCAGCCAAAGGGCGGAGGAGAAGCTCGAACAAAAAGAGGGATTATGTCTAGGCGAACCATAATCCCTTGTATCTTGGAGAAGGCGTTATAATAAGGGATGCAAACCTCCATTACTTAATGAAGCTCGACCTTTTCTCAGAACCGTTTGGCGTACTTAGCGATTTGCCTTTTCTTTGCTGGTGTGGATCGGAGGCGGCAAGCTGCTGAGTAGACTTGCAACTACAGCAGCGGCGTACCTCAAATGCCATAGCGATGGCATTGAGCGAACAATCCGCTGCAAAAGTGTTATTTCAACACTGCGCTCGCCTAAATCCGCCGGACAATTCAGCGGAAGTATTGCAAAATTTGCAGTTTTTGCCGCATTGTTCGCAGTTTCCGAATCTGAGGCTACGCGGGTTGTGTGATTTTACTCTCCTGCATCGGCACGATTTGTTTATTTGCCAACCGTTTGCCCGACTCAGGATCATGTGATGGTAGATAAATCGTCGGATTGGCTTGAGAGTATTCGAGGACTTTCGCTAAAGTCACAGCTTGTTCGTTAGGCGCTTCACTCGGCCCTTGGAAATCTTGGTTAATCAGTGCGGCTTCATCGTAAGTCACATCACCCGCGATAAACGTGCTGATGCCGTTTTCAATCGCAATCACCGATAAATGTCCCGGTGTATGCCCGGGTGTAGGTACAGCTATTACATCTCCGGCTTTGGTCAGCGGAAAGCTCGACTCAAATGTTCCGAGAGGTGAGGGTTGAAATTGGAACGGCTGAGGCTTAAATCCCACAGGTGCTTCTAAGGCAATGCTGTTAATAATCCGCGTAGGCAGTGAATGAAAAGAATCGTATTCCCGTTGACTAATCCAAATCGGCGTGTTCAAAAATGGTGCAACGCCGTTGGCATGATCGCTGTGAATATGAGTCAAAATAACTTTGGCAACATCGTTGATCTTGATGCCAAGTTTTGCCAGTTGGGGTTCTATTAATTCGTCGGGCTTAATGTCACGCTTAAATTGGGTGAGAAACGTGGTCGAAGTTGAAGGAATGTCGCCAGTATCAACGACGATGATGCCTTCGTTATGTTCAATCACCCACGCGTAGATCGGAATTTTTACATAAGGTGACTCGCGGTGTAAATCAACCAGAAAAGGGACTATTCCGCCCGCTTTGATACTGCCGCGTAGAAAAGACTCTTTGACGTATCCGGTGCCGGTTTGAATGGCATGAATTTTCATGATTTGTTCCTACTTTTGAATGATATGAACGCGCCTGTTATAATAGTCACCTAAGTTGACAGTAAACTAGGTTGTCTAAATAGTAAATCAAGGTGCCTAATTTGTCAAATAGCAAAATAAATACCACACCAGAATTAGACGGAGCAGCTATTCAAGCTCTGATGAATCAAGGGCAGGAGTCATTAGCCCGTTTGACTTTACAGTTAAATCGTCAATTTAGTGGGATGGCTGCACAGCGCTATGCCGCGCTTGGTTATGCTGGCCTAACGCCTGTTCACACCTTTCTCATGGCGAACCTCGACATCAACGGGACGCGCATCGTTACCATTGCCGAACGGATGGGAACCACCAAGCAGTTTGCAGGTCGTCTGGTACAGGAGTTAGAACGTAAAAAATATCTTGAGGTCAAGCCAGATCCGACTGACCGGCGTGCAGCAGTCGTCAAGGCCACTCATGCTGGTTGGAAGTTCTTCGCTGATGCTTGCGCCATCAAGAACGAGATTGAGGCCGAATACGCTGCCTTAGTGGGCGCAGATCATATGGCGATCTTTGCTGCCGTTCTTGAAAAATTAGCCGCTTATAATCCACAAAATGCGGATACCAGTGACTTTCCCGGCCCAGAATCTCAGGCATAGATAGGCGAGGACAATCTGGCAACTTTTCACAAAATACAATTGGATAAATTCGCCAATGAGTGATGTTTCGGGAAAATCAAAAGTGGGGTAATATTTCTAAGCACTTTGGGCTAGTGTTGCCCTCATGACTTTCAGTGAAAGAATAGTGGAGGATTTTGTATGAAGAACAAGCGCAGTATTGTTATTTTGTTGATGCTGGCTATTGCTATGCTCAGCGTTGTTCCCGCGCTCACTGTCTCGGCTCAGGACAGCCTGATCGAGAACCTGTGCCTCGTGACGGACACAGGCAAGATTAATGACGGTACCTTTAATCAGTTTGCCTATGAAGGTGGCAAGAAAGCCGCCGATGAATTCGGCTTAACTTATAAGTACATCGAAACCGTCGCTGCTACCGATTATGCCAAAAATATTGATACCTGCGTTAAAGAAGGTTTCAAGGCTATTATTACCGTTGGTTTCTTGATTGCAGATGCAACCAAGGCCGCAGCTGAAGCGAACCCTGATGTCTACTTCATGGGCGTTGACCAGAGCATTGATGGCGCTCCCAAGAATTGGGTTGGTTTGGTCTTCCGTGAAGATCAATCTGGCTTCCTCGCCGGTGCGTTGGCTGCCCAGATGAGCAAGAGCGGTATCATCGGTGGCGTTTACGGTATTGAAATTCCTCCGGTGAAGAAGTTCCGCAACGGTTTTGAAAACGGCGCTAAGTTCATTAACCCCGACATCAAAATCCTCGGCACTTACAATGACAGCTTCGTTAAGCCAGATGTAGGTGGCGCGAATGCCAAGCAGTTCATCGGTGAAGGTGCGGATGTTATTTTCGGAGCTGGTGGCCCGACCGGTACAGGCGCGATTACCACTGCCGCACAGTCAGGTGTCTATGTCATTGGCGTGGATCAAGACGAGTACAATACCTCGTTCGGTGGCGGCAAGTCACCCGGCTCTGACAAGATTATCTCCAGCGCAGTCAAGCAGGTAGACCAAGCTGTTTATCTTGCAACCAAGGCTCTGGTTGAAGGTGGCGCTGACTTCCCCGGTGGTGGCTATTTGACAATGTCGGCTGC
This sequence comes from Anaerolineaceae bacterium, assembly GCA_016124855.1. Taxonomy (GTDB): domain Bacteria; phylum Chloroflexota; class Anaerolineae; order Aggregatilineales; family Phototrophicaceae; genus CFX2. The sequence goes on from WGMX01000024.1 coordinate 101,049, forward strand.
TAACGCTGGTGTTGGTTTCGCCCCCAAGCATGACTCCGATGTGCCTGATTCAGTGACCGAATACATGAACGACATTCTGGTCGGCCTCAAGCACGGGTGGATTTCGACAGGTGTTGATCCTGTTACCGGTGATTTACTCGCTAAGTAATTGCTTGCGAGCAACCGGATTTAGTAAATAAACAAAGAGGTCGGGGCTTCCCGGCCTCTTTGTTTCTGTATAAACCTTGGGAAATGTATTGTGCAAATGTCCGGTGTCTATCATGGGCGAACATTTTGATGTCTATTTCAATCCTGTAATTCTTTACGTAGGCACAATGCTTAAGTGCCATTGCCGTAATTCTATGCTACAATCCAATTCATCAACTGATATTAGAATTTGTCGTGCAGGAGAAGATGCTCGTGGCGAAGTCTCGTACTGAACAACTTGTAGAACGACTACGCGATTTGCAGGCCAGCTCTGGCGATGTAGAAGCAGCGGCTATCGTCAGTGTTGACGGTCTGAGTATGGCTTCTTCACTGCCCGGTCATATCGAGGAAGACCGTGTCAGCGCGATGTCCGCTGCCATGCTCTCGCTGGGCGAACGTATCTCGTCTGAACTTGGGCGCGGTATGTTGGAGCAGGTCATGGTCAAGGGTGAAAGTGGATACGTCATCCTGACTGCCGTCGGCGATGAAGCGGTGCTAACCGTGCTGGCACGCAAAGAAGCCAAACTTGGTTTGATCTTTTTGGATGTCACCCGCACAGTTGATGCATTATCACAACTCGTTTAACCTGAAGAAAAGCAAAGCCTCGTGCAACTGGCTGGCCTATATCTCCCTAACCGCATCGCACGGTATTTCTTCGTGGCAATGGACGATGTTATGGGGCAGGCTGCCTTCAAAACACTCTTGAAACAGGCAGAACTGTTCAATTACATCAACGAGTTGCCACCCGATAATATGGCGAAGCAATTTGATTTCGCCAGTATGACTGCTTTGAATATTGCCCTTGAAGATAGTTATGGTATTCGTGGCGGTCGTGGCATGACACTGCGCGTAGGACGTGCCAGCTTTTCATTAGGGCTGCGCAACTTTGGCGCGATGGCGGGCATGAGTGATCCGGCTTTCCGCGCCCTTCCCCGTGATGAATGCTGCTTTATTGGTCTTAAAGCACTCGCCAATATCTATAACACATTTAGCGACCAGCACTGCGAAGTCGAGCAAACGACCGACAGTTTTCGCTTTATTGTGGATAACAGTGCCACAGCTTGGGGACGCAAGTCCGAAAAACCGGTGTGTCATGCCTTGGCGGGCATCGTTCAAGAGTGCATGCGCTGGTCATCAAATGGTCACGAGTATTATGTTTTCGAAACCGCTTGCACGGCTTGTGGTGATCCTCGCTGTATTTTTGTCATCAATAAAGCGCCGATTGGCTGAGTGCTAATCAAGAATTTGTGGAGGAAAAGCACCTGTGGCTGAAACCAAAACCATAATTCTGATTGTCGAAGACGACCTTGATCTCTCTGAGATGTTAAGCGCCTACTTCAAAGTGCAGGATTATGAAGTATTAACGGCGGCTTGGGGCAAAGAAGCGCTTGAACTCGTCCAACATCACAATGTTGCGTTGGTGATGCTGGATATTCGGCTGCCGGATATAGATGGTTATGAAGTGTGCCGGCAAATGCGTTTGCAGCGGCGTACACAAAATGTCCCGATTATCTTCCTGACCGAGAAACGCGACCGCATCGACAAACTGCAAGGCTTGGAACTGGGCGTTGTAGATTACATCACCAAGCCGTTTGATGTACAGGAACTTCGTTTGCGCGCGCGTAACGCTATTTCACGCGCAGGCCGCCAAACCAGCAGCAATCCCGTCACCGAGTTACCTGAATCCGAACAAGCCGACCAACGCTTAAATGAACTCTTAATAACTGACGATGCTTGGGCAATCCTGCTTATTGCCATCAAAGGGATGAGTGAATTCCGCGAGAGCTATGGTTTTGTTGCAGCGGACGATGTACTGCGCGCCATTACCATGATGATCAAGAATGCAGTGCGCGAGATGGGCGGACAAGATGATTTCGTTGGACATCTTGCGCCTGAAGATTTTATGGTCATTACCTCACCGGAAAAAGTCTCCACTCTTCGCAGCCGCATTACGACGCGCATCAACCAGTCGAGTGAATACTTTTACCCATTACGCGACCGTGAAACGACTCATCATAAGCCGGATGTGGAATACATCAGTTTGAAGTCAGGGGTATTACAATCGGCTTCGGGTGAGTATGCTGATCTTGATGCCTTGAAAGCCGCCTTATTAGCTTCGACTGAAGCGACTTAAGCAAATCGAAATCGAGCAGGTCATTCGAAGAGGACGGTTCAACCGTCCTCTTCGCTTTAGATTTATGGGGCAGGCGGAGAGTCGCGCGTGATATTCGGCACTTGAACGGCGACGTTATATTCCACGTTGTCTTCGATATACTGAATGTTCTTGGGCGATGTCAGGAACATGTTCCAAAAGACACCGACGTTGCGGTCCGTAATCCATTTGGGTTGGCCGCTGGCTGCAAGGTCTTTAAGACTCAAGTTGTTGGCTTTGGCATCCCACGGCTGGCGAGCCGCCTGTGAATCATAGGGGATGGTGCGGGCTGAAATCCATGCACCGGTCGGGACATAGATAACAGGCGAGGTGCTAACCCGCTGGCAATGGGTCACAATATCTAGATAGTAATCGTAATCCCAACCGCCGAAGGCATCGGTCTTATGGTTAACTTTGTTAACGAACAAGGTCAGTGTTTCGACAACTGGTTTGGGGTCGCTCAGTGGTACTGTGTCGGCTTTGGCGCTGTAGTTATATAGCTGCTTATTCAGCGCGACGTAACTTACGAATTCTCGCACTGCGTCATCGCTAATGCGATCCTCAAGCACTTGAATATTATTTACGCCCAATTCATTAATCCAAACGATATGATTGTCGCCGTAGATAGTACAAACAGGGACTTCACTAAGCGCATAGAAAGGATCATCATTTCCGCCGCTCACGTCCGCCCGAAAGACAATAGTTTTAGGGTCACGATCCCATTCAATGGGATTAGTCTGATTGACGGCGGGTGAGTTATTGGTGGTGTTCCCACCACAGGCAGATAGGGTCACCAATAAAATGATTAAGCTGATTAACAGGCGTTTCGTCATACTATTTTCCCTTTAGCAAGAAGTAGCTCGACTCATAGTAGCAGTGCAATGTAAGGTGTGAATAGTGAATGTTAATGGCGAACTTGATTGTCCGATGATTTGATTGTAGTACAGACTTTAGGGGCGAGATAGTTGAGCTATAGTGCGCTGGTTCAGGCAGCGTGCGTTGGTCAACAGTCTGGTAAGCGGGGCTATAGCGTTGGCTCTGAGCGAAATCTAACCTCGTTTTCCCCCGCTGATGTGCTATCCTTGCACACATAGCAGCGGACAGGAGTCCTATGTCGCTCGAAAGTCCTACAACTGAAACAGCCACCAATATCGTTGTTCAAGATACCACAGTAACACAGGAAGAAACCAACGCTGGAGTTGCCCGAGCCAGTAGTATTATCGCGATGGGTAATCTGGCGGGGCGCATATTAGGCTTGGTACGAGAAATCGCGCTGACGAATTTGTTTGGTGCATCGCGGGCTGTGGATGCCTTCGAGGTTGCCACCAGCGTACCGACCGGTTTCTATGACCTGTTGATCGGTGGACATGTCAACAGCGCGATTATCCCTGTGCTCAGCGAAATTGCCACGCGTGAAGGGCAGAAGGCGCTGTGGGCTGTGGTATCCGTCCTTTTGAGTCTGGTGACAGCCATACTCGCGGTGCTTGTGCTGCTTGTGACCATCTTGTCGCCGCAGGTGATTGGTGTGGTGGGCAGTGGTTTTGACCCTGAGAAGGCGGCTCTGGCAACCCACTTGCTGCGCCTGATCGCTCCGTCACTGTTGTTTATGAGTTTGTTCGCCGTACTCAGCGGCACCCTGTATGCCCTGCGCGAATTTACATGGCCTGCTTTTGCCGGTGTTATGTTCAATGGCAGCATCGTTCTGGCAACTATTTTTCTCGCGCCTCCACTTCAACTGCTGCCCACCATTACACCGGTTGGTATCCAGTGGACAATGGCGCGTCCGGCCTACAGCATTTCGGCGGCAGCGATTGGTTGGTTGATCGGTTCGCTGGCACAACTTGCGATTCAAATTCCCGGTATGAAAGGGGCGCGGCTGCACTTTACCTTTAACTGGCGACATCCGGTTGTGCGTCAGATTGCCAAGTTGTATGCGCCGGTCATGTTTTCATTGATTATGGATATTCTGCTCATTCGACCTTTCAGTTTTAGCCTTGCCAGCCAAACCGGTGATGGCAGTATTGGTTATATGAATTGGGCAACTACCCTGATTCAATTTCCACAGGGTCTAGTTGCTACCGCTATCAGCATCGCGATTTTACCGACTTTAGCGCGTCAGGCGGCATTAACCACTGCCGAAAGTAGTAAAGCTTTTAAGGATACATTAGGGTTAGGTTTACGGCTGGCGATTACGTTGATCATTCCGGCGACGGTTGGGCTGTTGGTGCTGGCAAATCCCATTATCGGGTTGCTGTTCCAGCACGGCGCGTTTGTCGAAAAAGATACCATCATGACCGCGATGGCACTGCGTTATTATTTGATCGGACTGCCTTTTGCTGCGCTTGATTTGCTGTTGGTTTATGCTTTCTATGCCCGTCAAGATACCTTAACTCCGGCATTGATTGGTGCGTTGAGTTTGGTGGTGTATGCAGTGACAGCGGTAACTTTATTCCCGCGCTATGGCCTTTTTAGCCTGATGCTGGCGGATAGCCTCAAGCACATCACCCACGCTTCGGTGTCGGCGGTTTTATTGGCACGGCGGATGGACGGCTTTGGTGAGCAGCGGCTGATTAAAACGTTTAGTAAGGCAGGGCTAGCAGCAGGTGTCATGGGGGTTTCGGCAGCCATTGTCCTGCCGATATTGATGGTGCGCATCGGAACACGCACGATTGTGCATGAAGCTTTGTTGGTGGGCATCTCGGGCGGACTGAGCGTAGCCGTCTTTTTAGGGATGGCAACACTGCTTAAAATTGAAGAATTACGTTGGATTGGTGGGCTGCTGGCGCGTCGAATAGGACTGCGGCGTTAATAGATCCCTAAAGAAATACGAGACGGACACAGTCCCTACGCGCTGTTTTTAATGGTGCTTACGAAGCAGCCACTAATTTCAAGATGCTGCCGCCTTGATTGACAACATAGAGTTCGCCGGACTCGTCTTCGCCAAACGAAGAGATGGCAAAGGCGGTATCCATAAATAGATTGGTTTGCCATATGCCGCTGGCATCCCTAAAGGTCGTCCAGATTTTCCCGCTGCAATAATCAGCGAAGAAATATACACCCTCTAAAGCTTTAAGAGTTTCTCCCCGATACACATAACCACCGGTTATCGAGCAGCCGCCTTCATTGTGTGAGTATTCCGCGATAGGCGCGGTTAATCCATCTTTTACGGGTTCCCCTGAATAACGGTGAGAGCCTTCCATGATGTTCCAACCGTAATTCTCGCCTCCAACCGCACCAGCCGCTTGAAAATCGATTTCTTCCCACTGATTTTGTCCCACATCGCCAATGTAAAGATCACCTGTCAAACGGTCGAAAGTGAAGCGCCACGGATTGCGCAATCCAATCGCCCAGACTTCCGGCGCAAAATTAGAACTGGCTGCGGCTGGATTATCTTTGGGCATGGCGTAGGGCTGTGCGCTGTCAACATCTAAGCGGAGAATTTTCCCGAGCAGGGCTTTTCCGTTTTGACCATTGCCATTCGGATCACCTTGAGAGCCGCCGTCACCCATACCAATGTACAAATAGCCGTCGGGGCCAAATGCCAGATTGCCGCCGTTATGGTTTTGGAAGGGCTGCTTGATTTGGATGACATAGGAGGCGCTGTTGGGGTCACCTACATTGGGATCACTGGCAAGGACGGTGTAGCGGGCAACGACGGTATTCCCATTGACATCGGTGTAGTCAATGAAAAATTGGCCGTTGGTTTTGAATTGCGGATGGAAAGCTAACCCCAATAAACCACGCTCATTGCCATTGGTGCTAACCAGTCCTGAAACATCTAAAAAGGGCTGTTTTTGAATCGTCCCATCGACCACGGTCATGGACCAAATCCGCCCGCTTTGTTCAACCACGAACATACGGTTCGTGCCATCGTTGGCGTTCGTCAGCAAAAGGGGGCGCTTTAGCCCATTGGTGATTTCCAGTAATTGATATTGTTTGGCATCCGGCACTTGTGGGATGGTCGCGTCTTGTGCTGCTGCGGTGCTAACGACCAACAAAAGTGCGGTAACGGTTAATAAAAGGATTTTTCGCATTGCCTGCTCCTGTGCAAAGTTGCTTATCGCCCTGACTTTATCATAGTTTGGGCGAGGTTGACCTGAGCATTTGCGAAGTGTTTTATCTCATGGTGGTGATGCTTTAGTGGCGCTCGGCGGCCCGGCAGTTTGGGTCAAATAGACGGATAGCTCAGTCGCACGGACGCGTGTAGCTTCAATATTCGGCACATTGGTGGGAACATCGGTCACAAAGGAAGGTGGCGGCTGAGTGGCGGCTGGCATGATTGTGAACAGCGGCACGGGCAGAGGCAAATCCGTCCATGTGGCTGTAGGCGCGATGGGCGTATAGGTGGCTGTGGGTGTAAAAGTCAGCGAAGGCGCTGGTGTGAGCGTTTTAGTGGCTGTAGCAGGAATACGCGGTGTACGGCTGGGCGTAACCGTGAATGTGGGTGTATTGGTGAGCGTTGGTGAGCTTGTAACGGTTGCTGTTGAACTCGGAACAGCAGTGCGGGTGGGTGTCAACGTCGCGCTGGGTGTTGGTGAAGCGGCTGCCGTGTCACTGGCTGTGGCTGAAGGAATCAGCGTGGGCAGCGCTGTTAATTGAATAATGCTGGCGGGTAGTTCAGCGGGCGGCTGCTGGATGATGCCGGTTCGTACATTGTCTTGTGCTAATCGCAGTACTTCACCGTAGACGGTTTTTGCTTCTGGTGGTGGATTAATTGCCAGTAAGGTGCTGGCTGTATTTTGCATCAACGTCATTATTTTGGGATCATTTTCGGCGCTGGAAAAACCGCTGAGATGATATAAAGCGCCGTAAAAGTCGACCAGCACTTTTTCATTGAGTTTGCCTTCAGCCGCCAGCCGCTCGACTTCATCCAACCGTGATTCGGCGATGTGCTGCCACAGCACGTCTTGAGGCCCTGTTAAGGGTGACAGCGCCAAGACAATCGCTTCCCAGAGGCGCTTAATGCTATACAGCGGATCACCGGGCAAACTGTTGGATGAGGCCGCGACTAACCCGGCTCCACTGCCAAAGGCTAACAGAAGCGCAATCACCAATACAGCGGCTAAACGGCTGAGGCCGTAGGATAGGCCGGTGCGACGCAGAGGCATTCGTCTTTGACGCTTCATTTGGGTACGCAGGCGTGCTTCAAGCGCATCAACGGACTGGGCAGACATCTGTGGTGCTTTTAAGCGGCTGGTCATCATGCTTGCCAATAAGAGGGGTTTTAATCGGGCAGCATAATGCGGATAGGTTTTAAGACATTCATCCAATGTACGATGTTGACGCAATATATCTTCAGTACACTGCGCGAGGACAGACTGGAAGTCGGGATCGTCGAAATATTGGTTCATGACATGCCCGCCAGTACGGTCTCAATATCGAAACCAGCGCGTTCCAGCCGGGTCGCCAGTGCGTGCAGCGCCCGGTGCTGAAGTTGTTTGATGGCGTTAGCTTGTTTACCCATCTGTTCTGCCACAGTTTCGATTCGCTGTCCTTCAATAAAACGTAAGATGATGACCTGCTGCTGGTCTTCGGTTAAATCAGTAATGGCTTCGCGCAGCACTTTGGCAGCATGTCTGCGTAAAAGGGTCGCATCCATGTCTCCGGGTGCTTCAATCGGCTGTTCTTCCAGCGCGGTTGATTGTGGGCGGCGAACGGTCTGGCGGTAATAGTCAACCACACGGGCATGGGCGATGCGGTAGAGCCACGCGAGAAATGGTTTGCCTTGATCTTCATAGGTATTGATGCTTTTGAGCGCCCGAACAAAAACATCGCCTGTCAAATCTTCGGCTAGATGTGTGTCGTTCACGCGGTAGGCAATATAACGAAATACCGCCTGTACATTATCTTTGTACAGACTGGCAAAGGCATCCGCGTCCCCGCGCAGCACCTGTTGGAGTAATCGACGTTCTCTAGCCAACTCCACAGTTTATACTCCGGTGGAGGAATGAGTCGTCTACTCCTGATGACTCTACCGCTTTCATGTTCAAAAGGTTACGCTTTCCTAGCTGTGATCTTTAGTCCTATCATACCGCGAAGGCTTCGGACGTACCGTATAATGTCTGTAAAATTCATCCAAAGCGCCCGATTTTGAGAAAGACCTGTTGAAACCCCTATCACCTTCTGTATAATCCCCACACAAATGATGTAAAAAAATCCATTAAGCAGGCAGTGATATTGAAACCGGAACAGGAAAAACAACCCCTTCCCTCCACGCTGTATACAGAAGAATACTTTCTGACGGCTTGTGAGGGGTATGATGAATTTACCACAACTGAAGGCGAACAGCTTTCGCGGCGGTTGAGCGCGGCTTTCAAGCTGGCTGAAATCACCCCCGGTATGACCATTTTGGACGTGGGCTGTGGGCGTGGTGAAATCTTGCGGCACTGTGCCAAACTCGGTGCGGATTCGATTGGCATCGATTACGCAGCCGTAGCGGTCAAGATGTCGCAGAATGTGATACAAGGTGTGAACGGTATCGCACCGGGGAAAACGGCTGTGATGCAAGCTGACGCTAAAAAGCTGCCTTTTCCTGATGGTTGCTTTGACCGTGTGTTGATGTTTGATGTGGTTGAGCATCTGCATCCGTGGGAACTGCACACGGCGATGTTGGAAGTCCACCGCGTATTGAAGCCTGATGGACGGTTTATTATCCATACCGCGCCGAATGTGTGGTACGACAAATATGCTTACCCGATGGTGCGAGCTTTCCGAACATTGATGGGCGACGGGGATAAATATCCCAAAGACCCACGCCAATTTGGTGTGGCGGTCAACCAGCATGTTCATGTGAACGAGCAGTCGATGGTGAGTATGGGGCAGGCGCTGCGGGCGGCAGGATTTAACGGTAAGGTGTGGTTAGACAGCCCGCCACAAGACCGTGCTGAAAATCTTTTTATGGCTGCGCTGCGGGTTTTGGCCTTTGATGTACCACCCTTCCGCTGGTTTTTTGAGCGTGAAGTCTTTGCAGTAGCGGCGAAAGCGTAAGCTTATGTTATATGGTCAACGTGTCACTTTACGCGGGATTACCCGTGAAGATCTAGAACTTTTATGGCGCTTCAACAATGATGTCGAGGTTGAACTGGCTGGAGGTGGCGATCCACCTTATCCCCAATCTTTACAGCGGTTACAGGCAGAATTTGACCAAGATAATGCACGGGGCGGGCGAGACAGCACCACATTCGCCATAGAGGTAGACGGGAAGTTCATCGGGCAGTGTGCGCTGTTTCGCTACGATACAGTTGCCAGCACCTGCGAGTTGGGCATCACGATTGGCGATAAGGACTATTGGGCGAAGGGTTACGGGCGTGAGGCGATTACCTTGCTGCTCGATTACGCTTTCCGGCTGAGAAATATCCGCAAGGTCTGGCTGCAGGTACACGGACATAACCCGCGAGCGATTAGTGCCTATAAAGCCTGCGGGTTCATTGAAGAAGGCCGTCTACGCGCCCATGTGTGGAGCAACGGTCAGTATGTCGATCTGCTGCAAATGGGTGTGCTGCGCGACGAGTGGTTGACGACGCAAACCGATCTTTAATTTGCAATCCTTTAGTTCCAGCTATAATGGGTGTATGTAGCAATTCGGCAAATACACGGTAACAATGCGCGATAAACGACCTGTTGACGAACTTTCAATCGAAGAACTTGAGAAAGTTCTCGCTATCCGTAAGCGAGAAGAACGCGAGAAACGTCTTGACCGGATGAAACGCGCCGGACGAGTGGTCGGGCCAGAAGTCGCTGCGGCTTCAAGTGCGCCGATTCCACAAATCCCCGGCGTGACCGTTCCGGCTGTGCCTGATTCAGTTGTTCCAGCGCCAGTGACGCAGTTGATAACGGAGCCGATGAGCGCACGGGTGGGCTATTCGACCACAACGCCTCAATTTGAAGATGATCACCGCACTTCCGCGCGAACGGAAGAAAAGTCGCGCTTTTGGAAGAACTTCGTCAACCAGTCGATGTTTCTGGTAGAGGCGGCTGCTGTAGCCGGACTGCTGTTCCTCGGCTACCAGATGATTAATGCCCAGAGTAAACTGCAACAAGAAACGGCTTCGGCACAGGCTTTAGCTGAGCAGCAGATGAAGGCTGGCTTACCCACGCTTGTACCGACACCGCAAATTCAATTGAGCGCGGTGGTGCTGCCCGGTGGGCATATTTTAAATGCCAACGGGAGTTCGCAATTCAATCTGGATGAAATTCCAGCCTCCTTACGCGGATTGGTGGCTGACCAGATTTATGTGCCGATCAGCGCCCGACCGCAAGCGACCAGCGAAACGGCTGTCCAGATCAATATTCCGCAGATTAATGTTAACCATCAAATTGTCGCCGGTGTGGATTGGGAGGCGTTGAAGTTGGGCGTGGGAATGGTGCTGAACGGTGTCAACCCCGGTAATAAACAAGGCAACCTCGTGCTTTCCGGTCATAACGATATTTATGGTGAAGTGTTCCGCGATCTTGATAAACTCAAAGTGGGCGACCAATTCACAGTTCGGACGCAGACTCAAGAATTTGTTTACTCGGTGACGAGTTTTAAGATTGTTGAGCCAACTGATGTTTCGGTAATGAATGATCGCAGCGGTGCGACGGTGACACTGATTTCCTGCTATCCGTATAAGGTGGACAACAAGCGCTACGTGGTGTTTGCTCAACGAGTCGGGCCAACAGGTGGTGCAGCGTAAGCGGTTGCAAGTTACAAGCTAGAAGTTTCAAGAAGGGGTGCGTGAGCGCTCCTTTTTGTTTTAATTGACACAGTTCACAGATTAATCATTCAAAAACTTCAGAAACTGCAAAAACCGCAGTTGCAAATGGTGGTTTTGATAGCGGATTTGAGGGAGCGATATGCTGAAACTGCGGAAAATTCGTCAGATTCTTCAATTTCGCAGTGCATTTTTGTCCGAAATGTCGTCCCACGGGAGGCTTCGCACTCGGATGCTCAAGCATCCGCCTGAGTAAAAAAGGGCGCTGAAGCGCACGGGTAAGTCTATAGTCATTAGTTTCTAGTCGTTAGTCGAATACCGTTGGTGCGGTGGTGGCGATGAAAAAAAGGCGGCGGCGGCAATAAAGGTTTCCTGTTTAAAGCGAAACATGCGGCGAAAGCAGCAAAGGCGGCAATGGCAAAGGTGGTTTTTGTGCTGGATTTGCCAGCGGAATGTTAAGATGCGCGGAGGTGAGGGCTTGCCAGCGGCAAGCCCCTACAACCCATAAAAATCATAACCGATTTGCAGGTGAAATGGGTTACATTTTGGAAGAACATTTTGTAACTCTTTCGGGAGGTTGGCACTAACGGTTTTGAGGGAGCGCGTTGGCATAAAGGGTTGGTAGGTCGTTAGGGAAGTGTTTGCGATGGTTTGTGTGTTTAAACCTAATTTATAATATTTGCATTGAAATATTTATCTTTGGGGCGTGGTTGTGGATCAAAACGAAGTACGCGAAGCCATTTGCAAGAAAATCGAGGAAGCCTTTATAGACGCGCCGTATCCGGGCGATGATAGGATTGTAGACCCAATCAATAATTATGGTGAAGGTTTCATAACAGCCCTCAAACTAAAGGGTAAGACTTGGAAGGAACTTTGGCCTATCTCTATTTATGATGGGCGGTTTAATTTATTTCGTCTAGGACCTGAAGGATTTCAGTATTATTTGCCGGCCTATATCATCGCCTCATTGAGAGGTGAGGATAGAGGAGAAATTATAGAGTTTGTGATAGGCAATCTTACACCGCATGAAAACGAAGCGGATAATGCAGAATTCATGGAAAGAATGAGACTTTTTAGCTCTGAACAAAAGGCTGTGATTAAAGTGTTTGTAAATTACTATTATGAAATGGAAAGCTATAAGCAACCTCACGAGGAACAAGCGAAAAAATTCTGGGATGAATATTGATGGTTATTAAGAATAGAATCGCAAAATATGAGTAATTTTCTATCAAATACCAAGCGGACATGGGATGTGCTGCTGATTGGCGGTGCGTCGGGAGCGGGCAAGACGAGCATCAGTTATCGGATTGCTCAATATTTTGGTGTGGGCATCACCGAAGTCGATGATTTTCAAGAAATGCTGTTACGGATGACGACACCGGAACAGCAGCCTGCACTTCATTATTGGGATACACATCCAGAGGCAGCTAATCTGCCTGCTGAGAAAATTTTGGAACAGGGATTTGAGCTTCGCGCGGTGTTGAATGAGGGATTAATAGCGGTGATCGCTAATCATTTGGAGTCCCGTACGCCGATTGTGTTAGAAGGAGATTTTATCCTGCCGATGCTGGCTACACGAGAAGCTTATGGTGATGAGCCGAACAATGGGCGGGTGAAGGCCATCTTTTTGATGGAACCGGATGTGATACAACTCCAGCGGAATTTTCTACAACGTGAACCGGCGGAAGGCGAACAAGTGAAGCGGGCGGAGGTCAGTTGGTTATATGACCGGTGGTTGATGCAAGAGACAACTCGATTAGGTGTACCGACGGTGTTGGCGCGTCCGTGGGAGGATGTGTTTGAGCGGGCGCTGGCGGCAATTGGGTGATACATTCAGAACCCCCACCCCAACCCTCCCCCGCAAGCGATGGAGGGAGCAATACGGGTATGTGGCAGTCTTAGTTCAGTGCAGTCGCCAAGTTAATGCGGGAAGGTTTTGATGAACTATCTGTATTTTGCCTGTGATTGGATTATCAGCACCGCAGTCATTTTTGGTCGAACGTTCCGAGCGGCACAACAATCAGGCATACAACTGGTCACGATAGGGGGACTCAAGAAAAATGACGAAGGGTTCTTATTCATCACGTTTGCTATGCGCGTTTCTGAGGAAACACAATTGGAAGCATTTAAGCAAATGATTGGCATTGAGAAAGGTTTTGTGAATTGGTATCCAATTAGTGCGACATTCTTCGCTCAGGGAGAAGAAGTTCAAAACCCGCTTGAAATGGGTACTGAGGCAGGTAGTCAAATAGACGCTATGATACGCAATGTTAAGCATAATCGAAACTTGCAAGAGCAGATAAGCACGGCAAATACAGAAAATTACTATTTCGGTTGTGATTGGGTGCTTCTGCCTAATCAACCTACTTTATTACCAAGAGCTATTGAGGTGATGAATAAATTCGGCGGAGAAATACACGCACTATGGTCGCGCAATGATGAACAGGGTTATCACATACAGGAATTAGGTGTTCGCGTTACATCACTGCACAATTTGGCATCATTTATCATCGAAATTGGACAAGCGATTGGATGGAATAATTGGCATAAACTTTCAGAGGAATATTATTATTGGGGAACAAGTTTTACTGATGACGAGTTCGATTTTTGGAATATTAATTTCTTTGTCAAAACATCTCAAAACGCTGCATTAAAGAATCAAGAAATCGCAAACAACCAGAAGTTATTATGATGTGTAATGCAGAGGGCGGAACATGTTCCGCCCCTACGAATATGGTTTTTGTTATTTGAGAGTTATCAACTGGTGAAGGTTACGGTAAGTAGTTACCGGCGCGGACGCGAGGCCATGCGAGGGCAGGTTTGAAGGCTTCGGCGTACTCGACTTTGGATTGCAGGCCGCGAAACTGTCCCATGATGCGCGAGAATTTGACCAAATCCCAACCGCCAAATTTGAGCATGTTTTGCATCTGGCTTTCATGATAGTTGAGCAGTTCGACTTTCCGTTCCCATACGGATGTGATGTCGACATAATGCGAGGGCTGCCATTCGAAGCCAGCGGTCGAATCCATGTAGTAAAGAGCGGGTGTTTCGGGCAGTGGGTCATGATCGGTAAAAATGGTGGTGACGTTTGCCAGCATGACGGCATGAAACACTATCTGGCTGGTGGTGATGTGGTCGGTGTTGTAATCAACGGGCGGATGGGTGAAAACGAGATCGGCTTTGGCTTCGCGTAGAATATCAACCAGACGGTTACGAACATCATCGGTGTCACGAATGTACTCGTCTGACTCGCCCATGCAGATGTAGCGCCCGCCGAGGGCTTCGGCAACGCGGGTGGCTTCGCCGATCCGTATTTTAGCGATTTCCTCATAGGGTGTGCTGGGTTCGTACTGTGAGCCTTTATCCCCATTGGAGATGGTGACGTTTGTGATGGTATGACCGCCCTGCTGCTGGTAGCGGAGAAGCGTCCCCATGCAGTGAATTTCGATGTCGTCCTGATGTGCGCCGATAGCAACAATGTTCATAAGTGTTTTGCCTTTTAAGGGGTAATTGTTTTAAAAAAGTGATGCGGCAGAGTATACCCAATCGGTGGCATGTGTGGCATCAACGGGTGGAATGGAAAGGTAAAACAGGGAACACACATAGGTGTTCCCTTACAAAACCAGCATACGAGGAAGGTTATGCGATGGGTGGTTCAGGCGGTGGTTCGGCGGGCGGCATGGGCGAGTCGACAATTTGATCGAAGTAAAGGTTGCTAGTGCCTTCTCCGCGTCCGGTTAGCTTTTGAACACCGAGCCATGTAAACACTTTACCGAAGTTCCAGCGGGTGCGCTGAAAACTCTGTGAGATTTGGACACCGGCGCGCGGGATTTCTTCCTCGTGGATGTAGTAGGCTTTGGGGTTGAGTTTATCGCGGCCTTCGCGCAGGAGAACGGTTCGCGGGCGGACACGTTGATATTGAGTATCAAGAGCAGCGCCTTCGATGATACGCGGCATGGCAGCGCGTTGCAGTTGAATCTGGCGCGGATCGGTGGTGTCATCCATGCGAACGGGCACGAAGGGAATCCAGTGTTCGGGTACGGTATTCATCACTTTGTAGGTGATGTTGGCTTTGGGAACATGGGGCACGACTGCGCCGACGTTTGCCAATTTGGTGTAAGCGGCGAGGGTTTCGCGGGCGGCTTCGGCACCGGCTTTGCTTTCGCCATTGGGCAGCGGAATAGTTTTCTCGATACCCCAGACCATGTTCGCCATTTCGTCACGAATAAGGGCGACTTCTTCGGTGGGTTTACCTTCTTGTATCTTAGGAACAGTGGGCAAGAGCAAGAGGCTGGTATCGGCGGGTTCGCCTAAATTACCGCGTGTGTTGAGGGTGTACATATTCCAGCGCTGCCACGCGTCATCCTCACCGCTGCCGGCCGCATCAATCCATGTGCGTTCGCCAAAGACGTTGGTGACCATCAGTCCTTTGACGTTGGCGATTGATCCAACAGGTAATGCGACCGGAACTAAGAACCAATCGTTGGCATAGATCAAGCCGAACTCCATGACCATCAATTTGGCGATGTCGGTGGTATCCGGTTTGATGTCGCCAAAGTTGGTGCGGCGGTCTTCGAATGACCACCAGCGGGTGTTGGGCATTCCATCAAAGACGACTGGCACAGGGATAAAGGACTCGGCGGGACGATCTTCGGGTTTAGGGGCTTGTGGGTCAACCGGTGCGCCTAGACCTTTAGAAGCCTGATCAATGCTGAAGTTATACCAATCGAGACGGCCTTGATAATACTCTTCCGCCGCAAGCACTTTTTCGCCGTCGTTGGTGGGGGCAGAGACATTGAACTGATATTCCAAGTGGTCAGGCAGCCATGCATCCTCTTCGGGATTAGTCGGCTGCAAATATAACTGTTCAAACCATGTCACGAATTTGGTTTCGAGCGGATCAATGGCTGGATAATTGCCTGCGGGAATATCGGCAGTCGAAATGTCGTCGTAGGAATGTCCACCTTTTTTGAGATGCTGGTAGAGTTTACCGCCGTCCATACGCCGTCCGACGACTGCGGCGAAACTTGCCCAGACTTCGGGATGTGCGGCACGATAAACATCATCAGGATCGGTCGGGTCGGGCATGGTGAAAGGATATGCGGTGGTGTAGGTTTTATCAAAATTGCCGACGCTTTTAACTAGTTTGAGCCAGTAACGCCCCATCAACAGGCGAATATCGAGAGCGATTTCCTGTTTGCCGACTTGCAGCGGTACGAGGCGGCGTTCGACGGTGGCTTCTAGGGGTGTGTTGTTGTCGAATTGTTCGGCGGCGTGACTGTCCGGTTGATATTGGGTGAGCTGAGTGGTGTGCAGTTGCAGCTTGGCGAAAATCGGTGAACCGGCATCATCACCTTTGAACTCGCCAACCTGCCACTGGCGCGTGAGCATCCATAGGGCATCACGGATTTCGGCTTTGAGGGCGCGGTCAAAGTTGGCGGTACGTGGACGGGCTTCCAGCCGATTCCATGTGGTGACGGAGGGCAGGAGGCGCTGGCTAATGACCTGTGAAATATCGCTGACGGTGAACTTTGTCATTGGACACTCCTCCGAACCGATTCTAAGGCGAGGTTGTTGATGGCGAGGTTGCCAGAGATGGAGACTTCGCGCAGTGTGAGCGCCATTAAGGTGGCGGGAAGCAGGCGATTCAACGGTGTGTTCTCAAGCTGGGAGGGTTCGACGGCGCGCTGTTTGGCGAGCGCCAATGTTTCGTGGAGCGCAGCGACTAAATCATCCCACTGCCATGCGCCGATAAACTGCGGTGGTGTGACCAGCAGCATGACCTGCGGCGGTTCGGTGCTGGGACGGTCATAATGGAAGGTGAGGCCAGTGGTTTCTTCTCCCATCGGCAGGATTTCCGTCCATTCGTCGAGCAGGATACCACATTGAGCAGATGTTTTAGAGAAGCCCAAAGGATAATGGGCGGTGTACAGCAGGCGTTCGCTATCGACAATGAAGTTGGGGGCATCGGGATATTCGAGCGCTAACCAACGGTCATCACTGCGGTAAGGTAATTGAATCGGTGTAAGTTCAGGTTCGCCGCCGGTGAATGCGCCGGAGAACATGACGACCCGTTCCCAATGGTGCAGTTTGTCACGGACACGGGCAACTCCGTACAGCCAATCATCCACCGGAAAATCGACATTTCGTCCGGCTGGCAGCGGGTCGGTTTGGAATTTGAGCAGTTCGCCATTCGTGCCAGCAGCGTAGGCTTTTTCCCATTCGCTGCCATGATCGGCAAGCAGTGTGAATTCGGGGATGATGCGGAAGTCGTCGCCAAAGAGCGCGGTGGCGGCCTGCTGCAAGGCATCAACCTGTGCCTTACTGGTAGATGCAGCAGTGTGCGCATCAAAGGCGACTTGAGCCGCGTCAAGACGTTTTTGAGCATCATCGCGAACGCCGGTTGATACGCGCAGGAGATCACCACAGAAGGTCACGATTTGATTTTCGACAGCAGCAGTGTCGATGGTGGTGGTGTCGAAAGTATCAACAGGCAGGAGGGCTTCAACGCTGTTGAGTAAGGTGGTTATGGAAGTAGTGTTGGTGGTTGACAAGGTTGAGAATTGACCGAGCTTATTAGTGAAGTCAGTTCGTTTGACGGTTAGGGCGGCTTCCAGATCAGCAGGTGCAGCGGGAATGGGTGACGTGAGCGAAGTCGAAATCAACAGTTCCGCCGTTTGCAAAAGGGCAAAACGTTCTTCGTCGGTGGTTGTGATGGGCAGCGCGGCATAAGCCGTCATGGCGGTGTCAAAATCACCGAGGCGAGTCGTCCAGCGATCTACCAGCGTCTTAATCTGCTCAATAAGGCCGCCAAAGGTGGTGGCTTTCCAAGCGTAGGTAAAGCCCCATCCGGTTTGGGGAAGGCCGAAACTGCTGGCACGGGCAAGCAGTCCGTTGAAGTTGTCGATGAGGGTATCGACATTTGCCAAGAGTTGAGCGCGTTGGTTGTCGAGATCATCAAAGATGGCTTGCAAAGGTGTGACATCGTTGGCGAGATCGGTGTGCAGGGTCGTGAGTAAGTCGCGGACATGTTCCAAGCGTGGACGGTTGGCGGTAATGGGATCGTCCTGCGAGGTTTTGGCCTCGGTGGTGAGCATGACATCGGTGGGCTGTAACGGACGCGAGGCCAAGAGCAGCGCTCGCAGACTTTGCATCATCGGGGCGATTTCGAAGAAACTGTATTTGGTGGCAATCGGCTCGGCATAGCGGATTTCGATTTTGGAATCAGGACGCGGGTTCAAGGTAGCAGTGATATGACGTACGATGCGGTCATCCAGTTCAGCCATCGCTTGCTGATTTTCGGGCTGGACGAGGTAGAGCAAATCAATTGGCTGTAGTTGTAAATCTGACCATGCAATTTGCAGAGGTGTTTCGGCAGCAGTCACCGGATTTGTCACGATGGCATTGCACAGCACATCAGCAGGTGTGGCAGGCAGCACTGAACTGATCCATTTATTGACAGCCGGTTCACCGTTGGCGCGGGGTGTCATGCCGATGCCACCCACAGGTGACGTGTTGAAATCGAGGCCGGGTTCGAAGTGCAGACCAACACGGTGCGTCAAGGTGATACCTGTGCGCGGGGTTTGAACCACATCGGGAATAGGCGGGAAGTTGCCACGACTGTAAGCATCCATCGTCGCGCCAGCACGGTCATAATTGCCCTGAACGATTTGATGCACACCTTCAGCCATTGCTAAGTCCGCCAGCGCGTCGTGAATATCGAGCAGACGTTGAACCGCGTCATTAATGACGGTGGCTTGCGCCGCATTATCGGTCGGCGGCAGTTTGGTGTTGCCGAAGGGATAAATTGGGTTGTTGTTCTTTTTGATGAAGTCAAGCAGGGCGACTCCATCTACGACGTTGCGGGCTTCTTGTGCTTCGATGGGCGCGAGGTCAGGATCTGCCGCGCCGGTCACTGGATTGATAGGCAGTTTGATCTTGCCAGCTTGCAGCGGGAACTGCTTACGTAGGGCATAGATAAAGGTGTCGACTTCGGCAAAACTGCTGCCATCATGTAAGGCGCGTTCCAGTTGATAACCGAGCAAGGCGCTCAGGCTTTGACCGTTGCGGATGCCTTCAATGAAAGACAGCGCCAATCGGACACGCTCGGAGGACAAGTTGACCGCCATTGATTCGCGGACGGTGGGGTTTGCGGTGGCGTTGTAACCATTTCGCAGGACAGCGGCTGTAACGGCATGATTGAGCGACGGCGCGTGAATATAACCTTCGTTGGTTGGGTCGTGCATGATGGGCGTGGGAGCTGCGCCGGGTATGACCGATGTGTTAAACACTTTTTGTAAATCTTCGGGCAACTGAACCGGTGTGAGGGCTTTGCCTTCGGGTTTGATGTTTTCCAGCCAGCCGTATGCGCCGATATACACACCACCGGGGGTTTCATTTTGTGGGTTGTAATGGGCGGTACGCATGGCGGTCAGTTGGAAGCGCACAAAGCCCTGCTGCCACGCATCCAGACGATAGGAACAGAGGTCAATATGTTCGGCGAAAAGGCGTTCAAGGCGGGCTGTGGGTACATTGACCAAGGACTGGGCGGCGGCAATCATTTCGTCAAGGTGAATGGTTTGCCAAGTGGTACCGAGTAAACGGGGAATGGCGGCAACCAGCATCTCATTAGGATTGGTGACACCTGCCAGCGGTGTATACATATGGGTGAAGCGACTTTCGCTGATCTCGGTGTTCTGTTTGATGTTAATAAACAGCGGTTCACCCCGAACGGCTTCAACATCGAAGGCGGCAGCGGCGTTGGCAACCGAACGATGGAACTCAATTGTGGTTTTCCAGTAGCTTTGCATCATGGCGAAACGCAGCACTAGATAGAGCAAAGCCGTTGGTGATTTATTGTCGATGAAGCCGGCTTCGGTACGCAGCGTTTCGAATGAAACCTTAGCCGAATCGACCAGCCATTGGATGTAATTGCGATTTTGGGTATCCGGCGGCAGCGGCACAGCGTAATCGCGAATGAGGGCGGTCTCAGAAAGCGGACGATCATCAATGACTGCGCCTTTGAGTTTTTGGGCGTAGCGGTTGAAGATCAATTTGAGGATGTCGGGATTAGCATCGAAGTCATAGCCCAAGGTGTGCAGCAGTGCTAATGTTTGGTCGGCGGTGGCAATGTCTGTGCCACGATCCCCAAAAATCAAGGCACGATAGGCGGTCAAGAATTGGGTGGCCTGTCCCTGCAAATTCATGAGGTTGAAAAGATGATTTTCGCTCTGGGCAACGCGGCTGTAATAATCCACGGACGAGGGATGCAAGCCGAGAATATCCAAGAGGGCTTTGTGGGCATCATCGTAATGCTCGGCATCGACATGGGATACTGAACCGAGCGCAGTTTGCCAATAGGGGCTGAGCTTGTTGAGGATGTCATAGAGTTTGCGGAAGAATGGGCGCGGCGACTCGATTTGATTGGGTACAAAGGGCAGCCGTTCTCCATTAAACCACTTCATACGCGAATACGCTGTTGTAGGCAAGATGCCATAAGGCTGACTGCCGATGTGAATGGCAGGTACTTGTCCGCGTCCGCTGACAAAGTTGCGGAAGAACCAGCGCACATCATCGACTTGATCCCAAGAGATGCCGGGGTTGAGCAGGGTTCGCAGCATGTAACCCAGTGTCGCCGGATACAAGGCGGTGTTCATGGCGAAGGCTTCGGCCTGATCGGTTTGATCGGTGTTGGGAATGTGATTGAGCGCCTCATAACTGATGCCGAGGGCTTCGGCTAACCACTGACCATCCTTTTTGAGCAGGGGATTGGTTTCGGGCGTAAAGAAAACTTTGTCCTGCACGTAGTTATCAAAGGTGTCGTCGGGGTCTTCGGCGCGGCTGTAACTCGCGCCGCTGGCATCGGTGTTATTGGTGGGTGAACCCTGTGGAAGCAGGCTAAAACCTTTGGCGCTGTAATGATGGTCGCTGATGAGTGTTTCGAGCAACTGCTTGCCAGCCTGAGCGCCGCCACTGAGGCGCACACCAACCACGATAAGGCGGCTGAGTCCGCGTGTCCATTGAACGTCATTCCATTGAGCGAGGTTGATCTTGAAACCCATGCCGACTGAAACCGCGCGGTCAAAATCGACCACCCATTTCATATCTTCACTGACGACCAGATCACCATTTTCGAGATGGACTTGATCGGCAGAGGCGGCGGATGGGTCAGGCGTAAGGATCAATGGCGAGGGAATAGGATTACCCAGTTCGTTGATGATGGGTGTAGTCGTGCCACCTTGATAACCGAGGAGCACCAAACGGTCAGGCATGGTATTTGTGCGCGCGGGCTGCGACCATGAGTTGCGCTTGGTGGCGGTGTCATCCGGTGTGGGGAAAGTTAGAAATTCGACTGAAAGCGCGACCGCGTTTTTGGCTTTGGTGGCAGGCTTATCATCAATGTTTTGAGGCGTGTACTGTTCAATCAGTTCCGCTGTGTGAGCCTCGCCAACAGCATTGACCAGCGCAGAACGGGCAGCGTTCAATGCTGGAACATTGCCATCCGCCAACCAGACCGCTTTCCAATAAGTGACGAGTAAGGTCCCATCCGCTGCGGAAGGTGGATTGACTGTCGGGACGACGAGAACCTCATCTTCGGGATCGACTTTGGGGGCTAAGGCCGGACTCAGTGGCAGATACTGCTGTTTGATCCATGCGGCACGTCCCACACCGTGACTGGCAACCAACCCACGCCACGCGGCTCTCTGTTGGGCTTCAACACCGCCTGCCGCCCACATACCCGCCCAAAAACGCTGACCACTGGCGACTTCCACTTCGGAAAGTGTCGGCTCAAATGAATCGACAGATGCATCATCAGGATAGACGCGCACCCACAATTGGCGTTCTTGGACACGCCAGCGAGTCTCGATGCGAAGGGGCATGAGCAAGATGGGATATCCGTCATCGAGCGAAGTCAGTTGCTTACGCGGGTCGGTCAATTCGCCGAAGCGGTTGAAAATGCCGAGTTCTAATTGGCTGAGGCGGTCATGTTCGAACTGGGCTTTGACTGCGTTACCCTTGGCGTTTTGCAAACGGCGCTGCAAAACAGCCATTTGCTGAGCATCGTTAGGGTTTTGCGGGTCGAAAGCCCGTTGAAGCTGCTCTTGCTGCGCCTGTAACTGCTTGACCTTCTCTTGGCTTTCGAACAGCTTTTGCGCTGCGGTCGCTTTATCCGACCGTGCTTGATGCAGTTCACCGCCCAGTTGATCGAATTCACTCATGATGAGGACTCCAATTATTTACGACGCAGCATTTCGCTGGCATGAACGGCGACCAGCACCGGTACTTGGAACAAGATGTAGGCCAGTTCCGCCGAGTTAGGTTCGTGAGTGTTATCCCAAAAGATTTTTTTGTCGTCGCCGTACTGCTTCACTTTTTCTTCGAGTTCCTCATCGCCTGATGGATCAATGAGGTGAAAATTCTGGTTGGTTTCGATGAAGCTGGTGGGAGAGGCGATATGCTCCCACGTCAGGTCATTCCAGACGTTGAGAGGCGGCGCTGGTTTATCGGCATCCTGATCAATGTCGAGGCCGAAGCGCGGTTCACCGGGGCGTTCTTTGATGACGAAGAACCAACCCGGATCGTCGTTGGGGTTTTCGCCCGTACCGCCGATGGCTTTCTCGGCTGTTAGATCAAAGCCGAAGAAGTAAATATCAGGATCGACTTTGGCTTCGTACAAGGGTGATTTGACCTTATCGCGCGAAGGATTGTCGCCCATTGTGTCAAAGTCGGGGTCAAGAATACGCTCTTTGGTGTTGTCGATGGCGGGATCAGTTTTCGATTTGGGCTGCCATTTGGCACGGTGGGCATAAACCACCGCAGTTGGATATTTCTTGAGCAGTTCGCCGCGAATGACCAGCACGACTTCTTCCTCTTTGCTGCCGCCAACTTCGCGATTGTCATGATCTCCAAGCAGGCTTTGGATCGGCCATATGTGAATTTCGGGGATGTCGTACAACTGCTCATGCAGCGTTTTCAACTTTTGCTCACGCTGTGGATCATCGAGGGCGATGCCCGAGAAGAAACTGGTGACATCCCAGAATTGGCGGAAGTAACTACCGCGCAATGTCGAAGGATATTCACGCCACAGAATTTCGCGGGCGAATTCGTGGTTTACACCAACCATGTAGGCTTCAATGAACTTTTGGTTGGTTTCGAGCAGTGTGATGCTGTTGTGTTCGATCAGTTGGATGTTGGGCAGGAATAGTTCTGATGAAATATCGACCAACGGTTTGTACATCGGCGCGTCAATTTTGGGATAGGCCAACAGTTCTTGGAAAACTTGCGACAACGGGAAGCGCAGCGCATCCTCTAGATAAGTCGGAATGCTGATTGTCTTGAGCAAGCGCGTGGGAATGGTTTGGTCGGGATGAATGGCGGCGAATACACGGTCATTGATGGCGGTCAAGCTAACCGGTTTCAGCGGGATTTCTTTGCCGGTGTTGAGTGTGGCTTCCATCAAGGCGTTGGTATCGCGCAGGGCATCTTTGAACTTGATCGCTTCGACACTATCACTGCCGCCGATGGTGGGTTTGAAGGTGGCATCCGGTTCGCTGAGAACAAAATCGGGACTCTTAGGCAGACGGTCAACCGACTCTGGAGTTTGGTTCTCAGGGCGAATGGCATCCACCTGATTGAGTCGATCTGCCCACTCTTTGACGCGCAGATAGAGTTGATATAAGCCGTAGATGATGGCGAGGCCAATCGGGATGCAGACGATAGTGAAAGCCAGCACCAGTGTGACAATCGCCACCAACGCAATCGCGACCCAAATGGCATTGACCAGCCACGGGAAACGTCGCAGCAAATCGACCGCTACCGGTGGAATATCGGTGGGAGTCATTTTGTCGGCGATGTCGTCGGTGGTAGGCAAACCGGGCTGCGGAAGCTTGGGCGGAACAACCAGCACCGCACCGCTGCTGATGCGCTGATAAAGATTAGCAGGTTGAATATCCGCGCTGAAGGCCAGTTTGCTCATCAGGCGGCCTTGCGGACGGATGACACGGCGCATGGCGGTTGATACAAGCGCGGGCGGAAGGACGCTCTCGCTGAGGGTGTGCTGCACGGTGAAGTTTTGGAGTAAGATGCGGCGGTTCATGGGCGCGGTCAAGGTCATGGCGCGTTCGACTTTTTGGGCGTAAAGCGGCTTGATGTGCTTGTCGTACCAGATGAAGCTGATTTCTTTGGCGAACTGTGCCGCGCGGATTTTGCGGTTGGCCTCTAAGACATCGCCAACCTGCGCCCACGCCGCGTCCATGTAAGTTTCTTGCTTATCTTGAATGACGGATGTACCGAAGCCCGCCGCCACACGATAACGCGGATCGAGGTTGAGGTTATGCACCCAATTACGGTCGGGTGTATTGGGGTCGCCATCCAATAAACGCTGAGTAAGGGCGTGCCAGCGTCCGTATAAAGGCGGTGTAATCAACGGATCGTCGGGATCATCAGGATCGACCGGAATAGTCACGCCATCGGCAGAGGCATCAGCGTTGGCCGCATCAGCCGGTTTATCGGAATAGGTATCGGCTAGATTGACGAAAGCGGCTAAGGCAGTCTGGAAAGGCTGTGGATAAGGATTGTTATCCCATTCGTCGTACTTTTTGAGTTTATCAAGTTCTTCTTGACTGAGGCTTACTTTTGGCACTTTGAGCGAACCGCCGAGCTTGAGGATGCCACCCAAGTCGGGATTGGTAATGCCGGGGAGTCCGCCGCCGGGAACTTCGACATCCATATCGCGTGTGCCGACACGCGGATCGACCGGTTTGGCTTCCAGCAGACGCACCAGATATTCAAAATCACCGACATCACCGGTGCGGAAATACCAGCGGAAGTAGACCGGCAGTTCCAAACCGATGGGTGAATTGGTTTGCCACGCGGGTGTGTTGGCGGCTAAATTGGTTGGAATGGGTTGGCCTATGCCGGACAATCGCCCGCTTTCAAACGAGGGGACGAGGAAGGCGTGATAGGCGATATTCGGCTGCAATTGGCGTGGACAAATGATGCGCGAATAGGCCAAGTCGGCGTTCTCGTTGAGGATGCTCTGAAAACGGGGCAGCACCGCATTCATATCATCGGAGATCATGTCGGTGTCGTTGCCCATAAGGCTGCGGTTAATATGAACATGTGCCCATGCCCACAGTTGGTCAGGACGCGGCAGCACTTTGCCATCCACTTTGAGTTTGATGAAGGGCAGTGGGCGATCTTTGATATTCGTCCCTTCGTCAAACTCGGCGCTTTCTTGGAGAACGATCAAGGCCAGCCACGGACGCAGCCGATTCTTGGCTAAATCGGGCGCGGAGGGGGTATAACGCCACGGGAAATCTTCATCGTAAAATTCGATACTCGGCAGATAGTTCGGTTCATAGTTGGTGATCCAATTATGCGGGTCGGTTTTGATGACGGCACGTTGGTCAATGCCGACAATATCACCGGGGCCATATAACTGCACCGGACGGGTAATCGGGACAGGTGTACCATCGCTGCCGTCGAGATTTTGCAGCTTGAGATTCAGATTGACCTGCACACTGGCACGTACTTTGACACTGGCATCGCCTTCAGGATTGGTGATGCTGTTGGCGACACCTTGACGTAACCACGGCAGAAATGAATAACTGGGTGTACTCATGGTGTCACCTCGAAGTGTGGAATGACGTGCAGGGCTTCGGCGCGGTTAGGGTCTTCAGCGATGGCCTGCTGCATGAAGTCGCGGGCGGCGGCTTCGCTGTTGAAGGTGGTTGAGCCTGTGTAGGCTTTATTATTGGCCTGATAAGCGACCGTGTAGCCTTCCTGAGCAACCGTGACCTTTTCCTTAAAGGGCTGATACTGGGTCTTAACACTAACTGACAGCGCCGATTTGCTGATGGCAGCGCCGCCGAGGAAATGATTAAACAAGCCAAAGACAAAGATGCTAAACCGTTTGCGGAAGCGCTTGTAGTTGTTGTCGATGATGATCTGTTCGTAGCGCACGACACGGCGAACGGCGTGGCTGGACTTCAACTGCTGTCCGGAAACCGACAGCTGCACACCGCCGTTAAGCTGTTGATAGGAAGGACGCGAGAGCTTGGTGGCATCGTCCATGTTTTGATATTGGGCGATGGCGAACTGCTCGGTGGCATCCGCCGCTTTACCCAAGCCGCCGATGACCACTTCAATGCTAAAACGTTTGGCATCGTCGGGTTTCTGGTTGCCCACTTTGTCGATATTTAAATCCAGCGGCACGGCTTTCTGGCTGACGCGCAGCGTTCCTACCGGATGCAGCACCAGCGCATCGGTCGGATCAAGTTTTCGCAAGGACACTAGCAGATTACTGGTAGCAGGCAGTTCCGCTTTCCAGTTTTCGGGTTTGTTCAATTCACCTGTGAGGATGGGGATAACCGCAATCGGTGGCAGCGAGGTATCTTTCGATTCGCCCCAACTGATGTCGAAGTCGGCAGAAATATCAAAGAACAGCAGCGAGATCGAGCCTGAACCCTTCGCCCGCCAACCGGATGGGCCAGAGAGCGCGAAGGCCAAACGAACACTAAACAGGCCGATGCCAAAAGCCTTCAATGACACCGAGGCTGAAATTTGCGCGATGAAGTAGAAGGGCGAGAACTGAATCAGTACATCAAAGCCGATGTGTCCTTCGAGGCCGAAGTCATCAAAGCCCAAGACGATCTCAGCGTTCGCGCCAAATTGTACCGTGTTAGAGGTAACGGCGAAATAACCCTCAACACGGATGCGCTGCACCGGATTGCTGAGGATGCTAAATGAGATGCGGCGCGGGCTAGGAAAGGGTAAAGGCGGTGGATTAAACTGAGGATGGAAACCGCCAACGCTGAGGACAAAATTGGCATCATCACCAAAGGCCATGAGCAAACCCATGTCACCTTCGATGGTGAAGAACAAGACCCGCGACTCGAACAGCGTGGCGAAGAACCACACCCGCGATTTATCAAATTCCAGCGCACCGATGAAGCTGACTTGCAAGACAATTAGCGCGGCATCATCGGCAGGCAGCGCTACCCGTAAGATGCCGACGATGGCGATATTACCGGGAATTTCAATGATGATGCCTAATGACAAACTGACCAATGTGGGCGTTCCCCAACCGAGTTTGACCATTGGGCCGATGAGGAATTTGCCGTTTTCGGGCGGGAAGAAATTCCTTAAATCGCTGATGATGCGCGGGGCATTGGCGATGACATCATGAGGGAACATGATGTTGTTGAGTGCGCCGTTGCGGACACCTTCCGCCAGCGCTTGCAGATTCATGGTGCGGTTGAGGCCGAGCAAACCGCCAACACCCAACAAGGTAAAGCCAAATCCGAGTTGAATGCCTGTGGCAAACTCGGCGGTGATGATAATCAGCAGCGAGAAGCCCTTTGAACCGTCGGGCATCCGTGTGGTGATGAGGCCAATGGCGGTAACGGTGACAATTTCTGCCAGAGAAAGCTGGAGGACTCCGCCATATTCTTCTTTGTCATAGTCGAAGAACAGATAACCGCCACCACTGACTACACCGGCATCAATTGACAGGCCGACCCCTTTGGGTGGTTTGAAGCCCAGCGAGAAATCGACCGGCCCGACACTACCTTTGCGGTCGGCTGGGAAGCTGAGGTTGGCGATGAGGCCAATTTCTTCGACAACAGCTTGTAATGGGCCAAGCGCTGCTTTGATGTCTCCGCTCAGGCCGATTGGGAATTTCGTCCCTTGTATGCCAACGCTGATGGTCAATGCGCTGATGTCCACTGGCCCCAGCGAAATATGTACCGGCAGCTTGATTTCGAGGGTGCTGCTGCCGAAGAAGAAAATACCGTTCTTGGTCGAATAACCCATGCCCAGATCAAAGTCTGACTGAAAATTGACACCCGACAGCAGCGACCCTAAAAAGCCATCGGCTTTGGACATGTCGATGACGAGTTTACCCTTTTTAACTTCGGCAGTGGCGATTAAATCCCCTTCGGCTTGAGAGCCTTTCCACGCGAAGCCCGCGCCGAGTTTGACGATG
Source organism: Anaerolineaceae bacterium (assembly GCA_016124855.1). Lineage (GTDB taxonomy): Bacteria > Chloroflexota > Anaerolineae > Aggregatilineales > Phototrophicaceae > CFX2. The sequence continues at coordinate 129,067 of WGMX01000024.1, forward strand.
AGCTGTTTGGCTTCAAGGCGGCTGCCCCCGGCTTGCCCCAATATCAGATAAGCATCGCCGGTTTCGCTGCCGCCCGTCCATATGACGAGACCATCGCCCTGTGCTTGGCCTGAAGGCGGCTTAAAAGTGATTTTATCATTAGGTTGGACGATGAGTTCCGAACCGACATTCAGTTCGCCATTGAGCTGAAATTCCACCTTCCAATCGTCCTGTGTGAAGGCTTTGGACGTATCAAGACCAAAGGTATCTACAACCTTGATGCTTAAGCCTTTAGGATCAATATCGGTCTTGGGCGAAATCTCAACGAAATAGATGTCTAGCACATGTGGATTGACGCTGGTATCGAGGATGGCAGGCAGACCGGCTTCATTCAACAAGTGCTGAAAGGTATCGAGTAAAACGTTACCGTTAAAAGTTGGGCTACCCCAGCCATATTTGGTTTGTAAATAAGTTAAGGGTGATTGGATGAAGTCTAAGAATTGGTCAATATGAATGGCGCGTTTAGTATAGGGCGGCTTCGTTGGATCAACCGATCCGACGTTTTCTTCGGTTCGCTCGAGTAAGCCGGTAAATTCTAAAATTCCCGCTAAACCGCTAATTGTTTCCAGATCACGGGCGACTAAATAATCGAGGAGACTCTGCGGCAGTTGATTGGCGAAGGTATTCAGATCATTGACCGCGACACCGGTTGCCGCGCCTGCGTTCTTGAGGGCGGTTGCTAACTGCTCGATTGCTTCAAAGCACTTTTTGACGAGGTTGATGACCTCTAAGCTTTTGCTGACGATTGCGCCAATGTCGTCGGCTTCGATCAGATCAACCAGTTCAATGGCTTTGTCGGCAAGCTGTTCCACCAATGTGACTATGTTTTCGACAGCATTCGTAACCGGTGTGATGCTGTCTAATGCAGGCGGAAACTGTAAGCCGAGTTCGGCAAACAGCAGCCGAACTTGCCCTGCTTCCAACCGTTCTTCTAAGGGAAGCAGCAGCGTTCTTAGCCCAAGTGCAATCGACTCTAAAGTACCATTTTGTTGAGGCATAAAACGGTCTTCCTCGGCTTTAAACTTCTATTTCAAAGTTATCTAAAACTTCTAACCACTGACGATTCTGGATGGCTTCGGCAACCGCGTCGGCGCTGTTAAATTGGTCGATGAGCCGCGCGAGCAGCGGCAGACATTTTTCGATGGCGGCTTGCAACTGTGGACTGCCATGTTTGGTCAGTACAGCAGCCATCGTCGTGAGTAACTGCTGGCGGCTGACCCCTTCAATTGCCTGCGGAATCTGGTAGGTCGGCACTTTGACGCTGCGCCCGATGGCGGCGATATACGTTGGCCCGTGATTGCGATGCCATGTGACCGTGACCTCGCGCCGTTGATTGACGAGGTGCATGATCTCGTAAATGTGAGTCTCGGCAAGTGATAAAAGCGGCTGGAGTTCAGGAGCGGCGACCAACTGTGGATAGATTTTTTGCCACCAGCGTTCGAGATGGGTTTGCTCGGTCATCTCTGAACTGGCAAGACTCACGTCGTTACCGTCAATCGGAGTATCCAACACTGCTACCTCCCCGGTTGGTGGTGTATTGACAACTGGCACAATATTGCGTGTTCCCGGAATGGTCACACCCAGCGCCGTTTCGACCAAATGTATATGGCAGGCTAGCGAGTAATGGTTGCCCGTTTTAGGATCATCATACGAAGCGAAATGCAGACCAACAATTTCGTGAGCTTCATTGTAAATCACCGATCCGGAATCACCGGGTTCTGCGAACGGTTTCGTAGGATCAAAGTCGTCAGCAGCTTCATCAAAAAAAACTACTATAATGATATTGCTGAAAGCAAACGAGTCACCAGCAGGTAGAAAAAACTTAGAATAATCAATCTTTCCATCAACCGTCTTACTGGCGTTCACAATTTTGCCAACGGTTGGCCCGGACTTGGCTCCTGTTTTAAAAACTTTTATATCTATTTGGGCAGTTCCCACGCCTACCAACTGTGTAGTCCCCACTTTATTCTCGTGCGGGATGACATGTTTACAGCAGCAGCATGAGCCTTCTTCAGCCAAAACCGCCAACGCACAATCGACCTGACCGCCGATTGTGCCCGTACCATCAGGCACAACCCCGATTTCGTTGTCTGAACCGGCTAGCGGTTGGTAGACCTGACTATCCCCTTCATTAATGCCGGGCAAACCTTTGTTGCGAAATAATACATGATAATTAGAGATTAAGACCTCTTTGTTGTCACTGTTGCGTTTTGCAAAACAGCCGAGTGTTCCAGCACCATCAGATGCGGCTGAGGTTGAAATAGCAATGCCGGAGCGTATGGGACGTATCTTAGTCAAATCAAGCAATTCACCGTCGGAAAGTTTGATATAAGCCGTGTCCAGTTCCTCTTGAACATCAAGCGGCAAGCCAGCGATTTCTTTGGGCAGCACAGCCTCTTTGGGCAGTTGACTTTCGGAAAGCTTTTCCTTGACGTAGACCACCACACCCCATTCCGAAGTGAAGGCTCCGTTTTTCATCCGGAGGCCGATGCCGATGTCGGTCACGTTGGGAAAAGACCGCAACTGTGCGCGGGCTGCTTCGTCCAAGTAATCTTCAAGAGAGCGAGGTGGCATGTCCATGAGGTTCATATGCTCCTTCACTCGGCAATAACAGGGGCAAGTGGCTGACGGGTTTCTAGCAGCGACAGTATTTCATCAACGGTATCAGACTGCTGCATCCATAGCAGCAGCGGCAGCGAATATTTTTCGATGACTTGTTTAAGGGGTGAACTGCCCTGTTCAGAAAGCACCGTCGCCATGCTCATGAACAACTGCTGGCGGGTGACACCGTCAATTTCGTTGGGGATTTTGTAAGTCGCGACTTTGACACTGCGTCCCATTGCCCCCAGAAAAGCAGGGCCTTTTTTGCGATGCCATGTGACTGTGACTGCGCGGTTGTTGTTAATGAGATCAATAATTTCGTCGCCGTGTTGTTGGACCAGCTGCAATATTTCACGTCCAGTTTCGGACTGCGACAAACGCACTTGCAAGTGATCCACCAGCGCTTCGCCGTCGGCCCGCTCCAACAGGGTTTGTGGTGTGGCCTCTATCGCGTGCAGCACGTCTGATGTTTGAATACTGCCGACCGGAAAACGAATGTTCATGGCGGCAATGACATCGGCAATCGGGCAAGCCACGCCGTGCCCATACAGCGAATCGGTCGGGTTCAGGTAAGCACCCCACATGAGGCCGATGACCTCATTATCAGGGTTTACCAGCACTGCGCCGGAGTCACCCTTGCCTTGAAAAATCGGGTATTCCGCATCGGGCTTCACTAAGATTTGCCGGATACGCGGCGGAATTCCTTTGGCTGTATTGGGTGGCGATTGATGGGTTATGGATACAATCGTACCGATGGTGCGGTCAGTGGTCGCGCCGACTTTCGATACCGAAGGCGGATCGGCGGGATTAACTGTGGCATTGGCACTTCCGAATAGCAGTCCATCGTGATTAGCCCCGTTTAGATCACGGATAAACGACGTTGGAATGACCTCGGACTTCAGGCTGCAGATGGCACAATCCATGACGGCATCGTGTCGCTTATCCAAAATTTCGCCGATAATGTCGCAATTACAGCAGCACACACCTCTAATTTTCGGCTGTCCGATTTCGACACCGGTATCGCCCTCTGAATGTCCGGCAAACATCACATGGTAATTACCCAAAGCAACGTAAGTGTTGTCGCTGTTGCGCTGAACGATACAACCCAGCGTGCCGCCCGCTTCTTTGTCATTGCGGATTTGAACGCCACCTTTTATCGGACGAAACTTTTCAGAATTTGAGGTTGCTGTGGGGATACTCTGTTGAATGATATCGGTCTTTACACCAAAAATTTCGTCGGGGATTTTTTCGTCAGGGGAAAGCTGATCTTGAGGAATTTTTTGCTCTACATAAACGCGGAAGGCCAATTCTTTGGTTAGCTGCCTGCCGCTTTCTTTGATACCCACCTCAACTGAGGTTACACCGGGATATTTTTTGAGTTCGGTTGTTACTTGATCCAGTAATCCAACCAATCGGTCGTGTTCGGCGTTCCATTCAGCTTGAGTTTTCATGTTTGAACTTCCTACCGCGCTGCTAAATTGCGGACGGTCAATCAAGAATCACACAAGACCCGGACAAGGCGTAAGGATGTGTATAGCTAATGTCGGTACAGCCCTATTTCTCGACCGATGGGATATTTGGTGGTACAGATTTGCCTTGTTTCACGCTTTGCAGGCATCAATGAGGGTGAAAGCGAGAGGTCAGCGCTTTGACGTAGACATTTCATCGACCATACACCAGAGCTAAAATCCTGACTGAGTTTTCGTAATACACAAAATACTTTTATTTACTTTCTTCATACTTTTGGTTGAAATGACACTTTTGTCAACATTGTGAAAGGTTTCCCTAACAATTACACGGGAAATTGCGGCACTAAAGAGCATTTAGAAACTCGTGGATAAGCGAGGTGATGTGTTCAACATCTGCTTGATCAACATGTTCATCGAGCGGTAGGTTGATGATTGACGCCCCTAATAAATTGGCTGTGGGGGTAACCGGCTGGTTGACGTGTGGAGCAAGTGTAATGGTCATGGGATGCAGCGGAGGATACCAGCGGGTGGCATCGTGAATACCGTGTTCCCAGAGATAAGCGAGTAAATCATCTCGCAGTTCGGGTTTGACCAGCAGTGGATAGCGCCATAAGCTGCTGCCAGCGGGGCGAGACAATGGCTTTAGAAAAGGGCTGTCTTCGGTTAGGTGGTTTATCCCTAAGTGTAAATCATATAGTGCGGCTAAGTGTCCGCGATGATCTAGATTTTGCGGAAGTTGGCGCAGTAGTGTAGGCAAATCAGCCCAATCATCATCGGCAAGTTGATAAACAGTGAGATCGCCATAGAGCGCGAATAACTGAGGATACAAATTCAGTAGATCTGGATTTTGTGCTTCGTATAGGTGCAGCGGCCAGTATAAGCCGTTCCATTGGTTGGTGAGCGCCCTCAAACGGTCATCCCAAATCGGAGCCGCCGCGAGGAGACGCCTAATCTCTTGAGCGAGTAACGGATCATCCGTGAGGAGTGCGCCGCCGACTTGATTATCAGCAATTTTGCCCAGCCCGAAGCTGAATAGGCTGGCATCGCCCCAACTACCGGCGGGTTTTCCATTAACTGCTGCACCTAAAGCCAGTGCTGCATCCTCGATGACCTTGATGTTGTGTCGCTGCGCCCACTGGCAAATCGATTCTATTGGCGCGGGCAAGCCGTACATATGACACGGAATGACTGCTGCCGGATTGGTCGTCAGGTGTTTGGCGAGTTCTTCGACGGTAACGTTAGCGGTGAGGGGATCAACATCCACCAGCATGGGGACATTGCCGCTTTTGAGCACCGCCCATAACACGATGTAACAGGTGTTGGCCGGAATGAGGATAACGCGATTACGGAAACCCCATGCCCGTAAAGCACTCCAAAGACCCGCAGCCGCCCGGCCTGTAAGAATGATCTGCTGCCGGTGGGTGAACTGATGTAGGTGATGAACGGATTGGCGAACAGTACGCTGTGCTATGTTTTGCATTGGATTGTGATGAACCATATCTTTCGATTAGGGAGGCCAATTATCCTGAGTCTTTGTCGTGCCTTTGCCACATAGCGGCTATAATGAAAAAATAGATGCGGGCAATAAGGCAATTGACCATGAGAAGTTCTTTAAGAGCTTTTGTCACTGCACCCATGTTTGATGACGACGACAAGACGCGTATTTCGTGGCAATCGCATATTGTCATACTTGCGACAATTTTCCTAAATATCGTCAGTATCGTTATATCTTCCCTTTTTAACCCCATACACATTGATTTGACTCTTAATTTTGTCGCCCTGCTGATTCAATTTATCTTTTTATATCTCGTGAAAAAAGGATACGTCAAGCAGGTCATATTTGTATTTTCACTCATGGGTTGGCTGGTCATTACCGACGCTGCTCAGACCGTTGATGGAATAGTTAATCCGATCGTCGCATTGTACGTTATTCCTATTTTATTAACGGGTCTGCTTGTGAGCGTGCGTGCCGGATTAACATTTACGGCCTTAGCTGTTATCACCACACTGGTATTTGTCTGGGCAGCCAGAGCGGGTTTATATATTCAAGCAGATGGTCAAATCGAACTTGGTACACGGCTGGCCAATTATCTGAGCTTGTTCGGCTTTACTGGCCTAACGGTTTATTTAAGTGCAAGTACTATTCAAATGGCTTTGACGCGCCTTCGGGCGAGCGAGACAGCATTACGCGAACGAAACCGCCAGCTAGAAGCTGAAAGCGAAAAGCGTGAACTTGCGCAGCAGGAGTTGGCTGCGAGCGAATTCCGCTGGCGCTTAGCGGTCGAGGGCAGCGATACGGGTGTATGGGATATGAATCTTGAAACCCGTGTGACATTCCGTTCGCCGCGTTATTTGGAATTGCTCGGTTATAGCCCGGAATCCCTGAAAGACTTACCCGAGTTAACTTCACTTGTTCACCCTGATGACTTGCCACGTGTACTGGCTAAACGCGAGACCTATTTTCGAGAGCCGACTAAACCTTACGAAGATGAACTACGTGTTCGCTGCGCCGACGGAACCTATAAATGGTTCCTGTATAAAGGCAACATTATCCAGTTTAGACCGGACGGAAAACCGCTTCGCTTTGCTGGAACGCTGACCGATATTCATGCGCGTAAACAATTGGATGAGGCATTAAGGCTTTCCGAGCAAGAATATCACCGTTTGTTTGATGACAATCCTAACCCCATGTGGGTATTTGAAAAAGCAACCGAGCGCTTTATCGCCGTGAATGACGCGGCAGTTGCACTCTATGGTTACCCTCGTGACGAGTTTTTACAGATGTCGGTGCGTGATATCTATCCTGAGTCAGACCTTCCGCAGCTTGAATCAGTGTTGAATGATGCACTGCCAATATTATCGACACCGGATATATGGCGGCATCGCACACGAGAGGGCAAGATTTTATATGTCGAACTATCCGGTCATGAAACGGTTTTTCAAGGCAAACCCGCACGTTTAGTTCTCGTGCGTGATATGACAGTGCAGAAAGAAACTGAAGAATCACTTCGCTCATCACAAGAATTATTCGGCAAAGTGTTTGAGACGGTTCCGGTTGGTGTTTCTATCACTCGTTTAGTGGACGGACGGATTATCAGTATTAACCCATATATGGCGGCGATGCTCGATTATGCGCCTGAGGATATGATCGGTCACACCGGCGCTGAACTTGGAATTATTGAGGCTGTTGTTCGTACAACCCAGATGGAAAACTTAAAAAATCTCAATCCGGTTCCGACAACTTTTGAAATGGATTACAAACTAAAGGCACGTACGGGCCGAAACGTTGATGCTCTGATGTTGACTCAACAGGTGAAAACTGAGGGCGAGGATGCCTTTTTATCAATTGTTGTTGACGTGACAGCACTCAAACGTACTGAGCGTGAAAAAGCGCAAATCGAGATTTTGCAATCCGAGTTGGATAAACAGCGCGAGGTTGTCGAACTAAAAGAACGCTTTATCTCCAGTGTTTCCCACGAATTTCGCAGTCCTTTGACCATTATGCTGACCGGTACCGGCATTTTGAGACTGCATGACGGCAAATTATCTAGCGAACAGCGTGTCGAACGGTTGGCTAAAATTGAAACACAGATTCATTACCTGAGTGAATTGTTGGATCGTATTTTAACCATTGGCAAAGCTCGTGCGGGGAAATTCCAATTTAACCCGCAAGCAATTGATATCGTTCATTTCTGCCGTGTGTTATTTGAAGATTTTCAGTTGACGGATAACAATCAACATCAATTTGTATTTGAAACCTCAGGTGATTTTAGCCGCGCAAAAATGGATGAAAAGCTGCTTCAACACATTTTGATGAACTTGATTTCCAATGCCGTGAAATATTCGCCAAACGACAAAGAAATCAAGCTGGCGATGACGCGCGACGACGACCATGTGGTGATTGAAATTAGCGACCAAGGCATTGGCATCCCTGAAGAAGAACAGCATCAAGTATTTGAGCCGTTCTTTCGCAGCCAAAACGCCGCATCGGTGAAAGGGACAGGATTAGGCTTGACCATCACTAAAGAAAGCGTCGAAGCGCATAACGGCAGCATCACGTGGCAAAGTAAAGTCGGGCGGGGTACGACGTTTGTGGTGCGCCTGCCGGGTGGTTTTCAGCCAATTATGATGCTGGCGTAGTTTCAGCCACTTACGCTGCGTTCAAGCACGTCGGCCAGTGTATTAAAGGCCTTTAGGATAGTAGGGTCCACCGTTACCTTGCCCATCAAGCGTAAACCGCTGTTGATGATGGCGATTTCGTCGGCAGTTAGACTGATCGTCAATAATTTGGGCGGTGCTGATGCGGACTGCTCACTGGCAGCGGAAACTTCGACAGCCGGTGGATGGCTGTTCACTGCGGCAGCTTCACCAACAGGCGCAACACCGACCGGCGCAATTGGAGAAGTGGGTTGACCAACGGGCGCGAAACCTATAGGTGTCATCGGTGCGGCAGGTTGCCCGACTGGTTGAACGCTTGGCGCGGGCTGTTGTTGAGCATAGGCCTCCAAAAGGCTGTGGAATTCAGCGGCTTCGGCAACATCGAATTGTTCCCATTCTTTGGACGTATGTCCCCAGCAAAAGATGCACTGTGCCTCCACCGGTGAGTTCTGATAGATGGTACGGTCAGCCCAAGCAAGCTGTTCGAACATAGCACGCTGCGCTGACCAACCGCGTCCTCCATACCAGTCGCTCCATTGATCTTGCAGGGATTTCCAACCCCGAATATTCAAATAAGGACTGTTGACACGCAAGCCGTTTAACCATGGTTTGATATCACTGACATCATCAAAGCCATGTTCTGACAAAATGATGCGCGGCGGCCTGAGGCCGATACTGTGGCAGTAATTCACCAGAAAGCGAAAACGTCCACAGTGAAACAAAGTTAATTTGCTGACATCATCCGGCCAATTTTCGACCGGGACAAAATTAGGATGTTGGGGATCATCCGGCGCGCCACCGATCAAACCGGATGTGATGACTCCGGCGGCATATTCGTGCAGGCCGAGCACAAATAAGTCACGGTGCTGGTCAAGGAGTTCGAGCATTCGCCGCGCCATCGGCCATTGATCCGGTTGGGGCGTACCGACTGCCCAATTGCCGATGACCAATGGAATTCCGCGAGGGGCTGCCAGTTCCATCAGTTTGACATGCCAGTCAATGACATCTTGCCCCCATCCCGGTTCGCAAGAGGTGTGTAGCATGATTCCACCTGCCGCTTCCGCCGAGCGCAAGTCCAACCACTGCTGAGGACTAACCTTTGCGAATACAGCATCATCGCCGCCGGTGACACCCCAATTGCGGTGGATGACCATTGTTTTGGGAAGGGCGGACTTGATTTCTCGTGCCAGTCCCAAGGCATCCATGACGAAGAGGGCAGTGGGTTGTATGCGCTCGATGTGCTGCATAAAAACGTCGTGGTTTAACAATTGTTGGGCATGAACATTATAAGTAATGCGCGAGGCGGTCATGATTACCTCAATTTTTAGGGGACAAAAAAGTTTGCAGATAAATTATAAAGCGATTAATCATTCACTGTGACAGAAAATAGGATTCATTTTGAATTATGAGAAAAATTGATGTAACAAAAAATTCGTAAATTCTCATAACTTCAAAACGTAAATTTGCCTTATTGTAAAAGATGAAGACAGTACATTAGTCCTGTAGCCAGCTTGTGACAATGTGTGTCACAATGTAGGAAAGGTGGGAATTGTTGGGATAATGAGTTGTCGCATATATTGACACAGATGAGCGAATTCTCATATAATTCGTAAATAAGTAACTTGTTTCGTTATGTTTTTGTTATGACAACAGGCATTTGACCAGAGTTGATGCGGTGAACACTTACGTCAGCAATCGGGTGTTAAAAATAAATGTCGGGTTTCTTCTCGCTGCGGGGCCGGGGGCAAACCATGACTCAGTTTTTGATGTACCTACGCTGAAAGTAGCCGAGGATCTGACGGTCGATTATGTGCGTGGGCCAATCCGCTTAAGCCGGACGGCGGCGGGCATTCTGGTGCAGGGAAAGCTGGAAACTGGTATTGCCGGTGAGTGCTATCGCTGTCTAGATGATGTGACACAAAACGTCACAATTCCTGTTGAAGAATTATATGCTTATCCTGCTTCATCGACATCCGAGTTCAGTGTGCATGAAGATGCGGTTCTCGATCTCGCGCCTTTGATACGCGCAGAAGTCATGATTGCATCCACTAACGGCATCCTCTGCCGTGAAGATTGCAAAGGACTCTGCCCGGAGTGTGGAACAAACCTCAACCACTCCACCTGTAATTGTACGTTGGATAATATTGACCCGCGCCTAGCCGGGTTGAAGCAGTTTCTCAAGTAGTCTGAATTTTCGTATATTTTATCTACAGCAACGGGAGCGTGACCTGTGGCCTACGAAAAACAGCCTTATGAAGGTTTGGATTTTGTAACAAGTAATGATTTTTTTGAAGAAGATGATTTTAGTAGTGCAATAGATGTAGAACCCGGTGAAGATTCGTTTTTTGCTTCGGACAGTGATGACAGTTTTTATGATGACGATTTTTCAGAAGATGATCTTGATGAAGAGCTAGGTGATGACGAAGACCTCGATGACTACGATGTCAACGGGATGCTTTCGAATGATGCCGTCGGCCTGTATCTGAAGGAAATGGCGCGCGTTCCACTGCTTAACACTGAAGAAGAGATCAACTTGGCGAAGCGCTTGGAACTCGGTGACGAGTGCGAACGCAAGCTGCGCAAAGACCCCCTACATAAGAAGGCTTGCGAGTGGCAGGCCAAATCCGCTGATGGTATGGATGCCCGCGAACATCTGATTAAAGCCAATACACGCTTGGTAGTTTCGATTGCCAAGAAGTACATGTCACGCGGCGTGCCTTTCCTCGATTTGATTCAAGAAGGCAACCTCGGTTTGATGAAAGCGGTTGAGAAGTTTGATTATCGTCGTGGCTACCGCTTCAGCACCTATGCGACATGGTGGATTCGTCAGACCATCACCCGCGCGATTGCTGACCAAGGGCGTACCATTCGCGTTCCGGTTCATATGAGTGACCGCATCCGCCGTTTGTACCGCGTGGCGCGTCAATTGGAACAGGAATATGGACGCAAACCGACACCTGATGAAATCGCCAAAGAGATGCAGTGTGAACCGCGCAAAATCCAGTGGATGCTGCGTGTCTCATGGCAGCCGTTGAGCTTGGAACATCCTGTCGGTGAGGACGAGGACAGCGAACTCGGCAACTTCATTGAGAATGACAGTGAACTGACACCCGCACAAAGCGCACACGACAATTTGCTGCGTGAAAAAATCGAAGAAGTTTTGTCGACGTTGACCCCCCGTGAGGCCCGTATCCTGCGTCTGCGCTTCGGCCTGCAAAATGGTCGCTGCTATACACTGGAAGAAGTGGGGCAGAAGTTCGGACTGACCCGCGAACGCATCCGCCAAATTGAAGGTCGTGCGCTGCGCCGCCTGCGTCATCCACGCCGCGCTCGCCAACTGCGCGATTATCTGGCGATGTAATTCAACTTATTTGACCTCTTGAAAGGGCGTGGCGAAAGCTGCGCTCTTTTTTATTCCAATTTAGTGCTCTATGAGCAACCCACTAAAGCTTCTGGCAATTTTTCGTACCTCAGAATATAATGCCCCGTCGCATCCAGCCATCTTTCGAGATGAATTTCTTTATGAATTGGTTTTCATCGAATACTGAGACTTTTCTCATCTCATGGCGTTAGGCTGGAACGTTGGCTGTTAAACCTCAATCACATTTGCTGTTTGGGAAAGAAGTATAGGTCATGATAGAAGTTCACGATTTAGTTAAGAAGTATGGTCAGGTGGCCGCGGTTAAGGGCATTACCTTTACCGCTAAACCCGGCCAAGTGACGGGCTTTCTGGGGCCGAATGGCGCTGGAAAAACCACCACTATGCGGATGCTGACGGGCTTCCTGCCGCCGACATCCGGCAAGGCAATCGTCGCGGGTTATGATGTGTTCGAACAGAGCATGGAAGTCCGCAAGCGGGTAGGGTATCTGCCGGAAAGTGTGCCGCTTTACCGCGACATGACGGCGCTGGCCTATCTTATGTATATGGGGGAGATACGTGGGATCAGCAAGCGCCGTGATAAGTCGATGGAAGTGTTGGAACGCGTCGGCCTAGAAGATCGCGCAGGCAGTCGTATTCGTACACTGTCTAAAGGTATGCGGCAGCGCGTCGGTTTGGCGCAAGCCCTGCTGCACGACCCCGAAGTGCTGATCCTCGACGAACCCACCATCGGTCTTGATCCTTTTCAAGTCCTCGAACTGCGTGAAGTCATCCGCGATTTGGGCAAGCAGCATACCCTGCTGTTTAGCACCCACATCCTCTCGGAAGCCGAGCAAGTCTGCGACAACATCATCATCGTTAATCACGGGCAAATTACGGCTGAAGGTTCACCTAGCGAACTCCGTGCCAACCTTGAACGCGGTGGACGTGTCTTGCTGCGCTTGAATGTGCCGCCGCTTGATGCGCTGCCCACTATTCAAGGACTGCCGGAAGTCGCCAGCGCCACCGTCAGTACCACCAACGATGGCATCATCGCTGAACCGGTTAATCCGCGTACTGACCCACGTCCGGCGATTGCCCGCGCAGTCATCGCTAAAGGTTGGGATTTGATCGAACTGCGTCCGTTGGCTGTTAATTTGGAAGAAATCTTCCTTGAAGTCACACGCCGCAGTGATGAAGAAGAAGTTGAACCAATTCCTGCCCCTGAGGCAGTCACTGAAGAGAGTGAGGTTGCGTCATGAGGCAGATATTTGCCGTTTTCAAGCGCGAACTGGGGTTATACTTCCGTTCGCCGGTGGCTTATGCCATCGCTTTTGCTTTGTTGTTATTCTTTGGGCTGCTCTTTAGCAACAGTCTGAATCAGGCCAACCAGCAAGCGCCTGCCGATCAACTCAATTACATTCCGAGCGTGTTGACCTTCTTGCTGTTCTTGGTCGCTCCGTTGCTAACCATGCGCCTCATTTCGGAAGAAACTCGCGAAGGCACGCTGGAAGTGCTGATGACCATGCCCATCACCGAGGGACAGTTTATCATCGGCAAGTTCCTCGCGGTGTGGGCCTATTACACGGTTATCCTGCTGCTGACAGTTGTCTATTACATCGTCTTGCTGGTGGTCGGCGTTCCCGATACCGGACGTGCATTCGGCCTGTACTTCGGCGCATGGCTCTACGGTGGCGCGACCTTAGCCGTCACGCTGATCTGGTCAGCCGTGACTGAAGATCAAGTGGTTGCCGCATTCCTCGGCGCGGCTACCGTGCTGGTGCTGTATCTGGCAGAAGTTGCTGCCAGCGCCATCGGTAACTTACCCAACGTCAGTGCCGGACTCGGTTCGTTTATCCGTGAAATTGGCTTCCAAGCCCATTACGATGCGACCATGCTCAGCGGTGTAATCCGTGCTGAGGATGTGTTGTACTTTGTATTTATGATTGTTGCCGCGCTGTTCATCACGACGCGGATTGTTGAAGTAAGACGGTGGAGATCATGACAACTCAGTCACCCAATCCAAATCTGACCGAACAAGAGCCTTTTATCCCGCCCTTTTACATGCTGATTCTAGCTGCTGTCGGGCTGGTCATCGCTGTAATTGTTGCCCTGACACAAGCTACTTTCAGTGTGGTAGGCTGGGGCGGTTTAGGCTTAGCGATACTCTCGATAGTCGTTTGGGGCTTCATGGCTCCCGACCAAGTCCGTTCAATTCTCTCCGGACGTACGGCACGTTACGGCGGAACGACTGTTTTGGTCACCATCCTGTTTTTGGCGGCGCTCATTGCCATCTACAGTGTCGTGAAAGGTCGGGCTATCCGTGCTGACCTCACCCAGCGCGATACTTTCTCGCTGAATGACCAGACGCACAAAGCAATTGCCGGCCTCGCGGTTGAGCCGAAAGTTCCCAACATCAAGATTTTCGCTTTCTACACCGCCGCTCAAGCCAGCCGTAAAGATCAGGACACGGTTCTTTTCGACGACTACGTGAAGACCAGCAACAACAAAATCAGCTATGAATTTGTTGACCCTGACCGCTCACCCGGTGTGGCTCAGCAGTATAAAATCACCAGCAATGGACAGTTAGCGGTTGTACCGTTAGATGCCAATGGACAGCCTCAGGTGGACAAGGCACAGGCTGTCAGCCTGAGTACGCAGGAAAACCTGACCAACGCCATCATGCGTGTCGCGGCGTCCGGCAACTTTCACGCCTATTTCTTATCGGTCGAAGGTGGCCTTAAGCTGACCGACAGCGGCAACACCGGTCTTTCGCAGTTGAACAACCAATTGACCAACGTCTTTAACTGGAAGACGCAGGAAGTGAACCTGATTGACTTGACCGCACCCAACAGCAAAGTCAAATTGAATGATCCGACTGTTGATGGTGAAGTGTTGGTTATCCCCGGTGGTGCTTCAGTGCTGCCCGATGCACAGGTTAAGTTCATCACCGATTATCTGGATAAAGGCGGCGACTTGATCATTTTCGCTGCACCGATGAACGCTGATGGCAAGCCCACGTTGGCGACTGGTGATACCCTGAACAACTATCTATTCACCAATTTTGGTGTGAAGTTCGCCAACAACATCATTCTGGATCAGGTGCAGGCGGCTACCAGCCAATCACCGTTCTATCCAGCGGCGATTGATTTCGACAGCACGTCCGATATCACCAAGAACTTTGCCGGTCAACAGGCTTTCTTGATCTTCGAACAAACGGACAGCCTTGATGTCGCGCCGACCGCACCGGCGGATGTCACCGTGACCCAGTTGGTGAAATCGGGTAAGGACGCTTACGCCAAGACAGACCCCAAGATTTTGTCGACAACCGACACCAGCCAGTACAATCCGACGGATGCCGATCCTAAAGGGCCGTTTGTGTTGATGGCTTCCGCCGAAAACACCAAGACCGGTGCGCGCGTCATTCTGGTCGGCAGCCAATACTTCCCTGCAAACCAATATGCGTCGCTGCTCAGCGCCAACGTGTTGGACTTGGAAATTTCGGCGCGCGGTCTGTTCTGGACGACCAAGTTCGATGAATTCTTTAGCAAGATTCCCCAGCTTCAATCCTCACAGAAGCCACAAGATCAACCGATTGTGATGGACAGCCAGACGTCACGTACCATCAACTTCGTGATTCTCATCCTGCTGCCCTTCGGTGTCCTGATCATTGGCATTCTGGTTTGGTGGACAGGCCGGGAAAAACGGGTGGTTTCCTAACGAATTGATCTTGAGTCCATAGGACAACCTATAATCTCAGTTGGTATATGTAGGTAGGGAAAAGAACGCCTTTTCCCTATCGAAACCTCACACTTGATAATCGTTTAACCTGTACCTGAACATCTCGGATGTTACGAGGAGAATTTGCATCATGCGTTTGAATCGTGGAACGCTTATTTTTGGCCTAGCCTGTATCATCGTCGTCGCGGCGGTTCTTATTCTCAGTAACCAACCGGGCGGCTTGACGGTTCCCAGTGGCACACCAACCGCCACTACCCAGACAGCTGGCCCACTTTTCGCGGATATTAATACTGTAGATACCCAGAGCAAGATTGTCCGTTTTGAAATCGTCAACACCACCGACAACAGTAAAGTCGTCATGACCAAAGATGCGGCCAGCGTGTGGACCGTCAGTGAAGCGACCAATACCCAGTCGCTTGCAACCGACCAGACCAAAGCCGTTGGGATGATGAGCAATCTGGCTTCACTCACGGCTGTTGAAACCTTTGAAACCGATAAATTGGCGGATTATGGTTTGGATAAACCCAAGTACACCATGACTCTGACCGACTCGGATGGCAAGACTTACAGCGTCAAAGTCGGTAACAAAGCCACAACCACGCCCCGTTATTATGTGCTGGTGAATGACGATACCAAGATGGTTTATCTGGTTCAGAGTTCGACCGTCGATATGTTGATTGCGAACATCGCCATTCCGGCTTATGTCGCTTCCCCGACGCCGACGGCAACCGCGACTGCTTCACCCAATCCTTACAGCGAAGTTGAACAAACCGCGACCGCAGTGGTTCAACAGCAGCAGTTGATTATCACCTTAACAGCAATGGCTGAAAAGACTGCTGAAGCTACCGGAGAAGCAACTAGCGAAGTGACCGCTGAATCGACTGCTCAAATTGCGCCGGAATCCACAACTGAAGCAGCTACGCTAGCGCCAACGACAGCCCCCACATCAACAAGTGTGCCTGCCAGTGCAACCCCGCTGCCTCCAACAGCGACTAAAGTGCCTGCCAGTGCAACCCCGCTGCCTCCAACAGCGACTAAAGTGCCTGCCAGTGCAACCCCGCTGCCTCCAACAGCTACCAAAGTGCCTGCCAGTGCAACTCCGACTACCACACCCACCGTGACGGCTAGCCCGACGACCAGTTCATAAAATCATGTGTCCTATTTGAGAGGGGGTTTCAAAACCTTCTCTCAATGGGGCGAAATCCATTCAACACAGTGCCGTAATCCTACGCCGGCACTGTTTTTTGTATGCGTTTGTCTGAATATGGTTGATCTTTGTTATTCTTGTGGTTACTCTCTGCTAAGATAGGTGTGGGGGAAGAAATTCATTTTGTAGGCATTGAGACTATGACACGTTTAATTATGCGGCGCGGTCCGCAGCCCGGAAAAATCTTTGACCTTGATGGTGAAATTGTCACTGTTGGCAGTGGCATGAAGAACGGAATCGTCATTCAAGATAATGATGTCAGCCGTGAACACTGCCGCCTGATTCGGGTCATGGCGGACTATGAACTGCATGACTTGAATTCGGTGCGCGGCACATTTGTCAGTGGGCAGCGTCTCAAGGCTGGATGGCTGCTTAAACCGGGGAACGTCATCGAATTGGGAGATAACGTCACGCTGGAATATGAACGCGCTCCAGCAAAGGTTGAGCTGACCAAGATTAACACACAATCTGCTCCCAAGCATGTCAATAAGCCCTCGGCCAAATCTCACCCATATTTAGTTGCGACTGCCGGCATGAAGATCGGTGAAGTGTTCGCGCTCGAAAAAGAGACCGTTCGCATCGGGCGTGACCAGAACAACGAAATTATTATCGCGAATTCCGCCATAAGCCGGCTGCATCTCATCTTGCGCTGGAAAGACAATGGTTATGAGGTTGAAGATCAGGGTTCGACCAATGGTACCGCCTTGAATGGTGCGGTCTTGCAGCCTAAAGAACCGCAGTCTATCCATTCCAACGATGTGATCAATGTTGCCGCGACGATTGAACTGCGTTTCACATGGCAGCCGGATGATGTAAAGAACGAAACAGAAGCCGATAAACGGTCGATTCCCAGCACCAAAGAGTTTCTACAGCGGGAAACAGCCGATAACAAATCTGTCACGCAGCCCAACAGCAAACGCCAAACCAGCAAGCTCGGAACGGGGCTGCAATCCGGTGCTTTGCTTGACCATGTTTTTATTACCTATGCGCGTCCCGAATGGCAGTCCATTATCGTCCCGATGATGGCGCTTATGCAGGATGCCGGATTAAAAGTGTGGGTCGATCAATATTTGATACAAGGGGGCGATGATTGGATGATTGCCGTCGAGCAGGCGCTTTCGGAATGTAAGGTGCTGGTGGTGGTCGTCTCGCCGGAAGCGCTTGAATCACGCTACACCCGTTTGGCCTATCGCTACTTCTTCAACCGCGAAAAGCCCATTGTTCCGGTGCTTTATGCGCCTGTGGATGATATGCCGTTGGAGTTGAAAAAGCATTCGGTCATCACTTATAACAGCGCCGACCGGAAAAAGACCTTTGACGAGCTGATAACGGAAGTGAAACGCCTGAAAGGTTAGTATGGCAGCGAATGGTCGCTGCTGTTCGCGTGGCTGATGAACGTCCGCCAGACAATGATTATTACAATGTGTTACAAGAACTAATTTAGGTAAGCTGCTGATGTTATACCTATGGATGGTATAGCATGAATTGTCGAGGATGGTTATGTTGACCGAGCGCCAGCGTTTGGATGCTCTCTACAAAATGAGCCGCACCTTACGCGAACAAGAGGCAAACGTCCAGAATATTCTCCAAAGTGCTCTCGTATCATCGGCTGAAGTCCTTGGCGCGAGGCATGGCTGCATGATTACGTTTCACAAAGATGATCGTGTCAATAATAAACTGATCTTAGGGCCTCAGGGCAATCTCGAAGGTCGCTACGCGCTGTGGCAGGAACTCATCTCGCGGGGTTTAATTGGCCGCGTGCATCACGGACGGCGCATCATTGTCATCCACGACATTGGCACGGATCAACGCTGGCCGCAGCTCACAACAACTCCGGATGATCTGCGTACCGGATCAGCCATCGGGCTGCCTCTGGAAAAAAACGGCAACATGTACGGCGTGCTGGCGCTCATTCATCCCGAAGTCGATTATTTTGAATCCGGCATCGTCGATTGGCTGACGGCTGTGGTTGATATGGTCAGCGCCTCGGTGGGTAATGCCGTTGAAATGAACGCTATCCCTAAAGATGAAACGCGTTACAAGTGGTTGTTTGAAGAAGCGGTCGTCCCCATGATCATCACCAATTTGGACGGCTATATCATTGATGTGAACCGCCGTGCTTGCGAATTTTTGCGTTACAGCCGCGCCGATTTGATTCAGCAGGGCATCACCGCTATTCACCGGTTGGGTACTGGCCCGATTGGCAGCAATCGTTTTGGTTCGCTCCAAGAAGGCAAAGAAGTTGTCTTTCAGACGACGGCTTTTCCCAAACAAGGTGAGGATATACCGGTGATGGTACGCGCCCGCCGTTTATTTTTAGATCAAGATGACGTAATTGTGTGGGTCGAAGAAGACATCTCGGCTCGTATGGAGTTGGAGCAGTTACGTCAAGATTTAACCTCAATGGTGTATCATGATTTGCGCGGCCCGCTGCATACCATCTACAGCAGCATTGTGACCCTCAATAAACTGCTGGCGCGGGAAAATTCATCAGTCGTCAAAGACTTGATGGATGTAGGCATTCGCAGCACCAAGCAGCTTACCCGCTTAATCGAAAGTTTGCTGGATATTCAACGGCTGGAAGAAGGCAAAGCGGTTTTAGATGCCAAACCGATTTCAATTCATGCCCTGCTAGCCGAGGCCGCCCAACTCGTACAGCCGCTCATCCACGAATCAAACCAAGGACTGAAGCTGGATTTTCCCGATGAACTGCCGCTGCTGACCTGTGATGCCGATATGGTGCTGCGCGTCATTACCAACCTGATGGAAAACGCCGTCAAATACACACCGATGGGCGGGCAGATCACGCTTTCGGCGCGTGTCGTGACCAATGCAGTGCGCATCAGTGTGAACGACTCCGGGCCGGGGATTGCCCCCAATATGCAGGGGAAAATATTCGAAAAGTTCAGCCGTGTGAAGTATAAAGATGCGCCCAAAGGGGTCGGGCTTGGGTTGGCCTTCTGCCGCTTAGCAGTTGAGGCACATGGTGGTCATATCTGGGTGGAAAGTGAACCGGAACACGGCTCATCCTTCATTTTTACCTTGCCGACCATCAAGGAAGCAGCACCGGTAGTCATTGCGAATTAAGCTGGCCAAAGCGGTGGACGTAGATAGGGTTTACGAACGTCCGTCAATCACCGCTCGGACAGCATATGCCATTCGGCTTCTTCCGCGCCCCATGCCTCACCGCCGCCTGCGCCAATTAGGAGGACACAATCTACTGGCATTTGATTGCCGCGCCGAATTTTTATGCCTGTGTAAGTGGTAAAGACATCTTTTTCGGCTTTGATTGCAGGGCCGTTCATGTAGATTTCGACCCGCTCTACCGATTCATGCTCACCCACAATATAACTCCAGACCTCGGCGGCAGCGGCAGGGCGTAGGTATTTATTGCCTTGTGTACCAGAGAAAAAGCGCGATAAGGCAGCGACAAATGACGCCGCCTCGTTCAGATCGGTGAATTCCAGTAAATAATATTCAGCTTCCGGTGTTGGTTTTGCCACAGCAGTAGCTCTCGTTTAACTAGTTGGCTTCGATGCCAGCAGCAGTTCCATCGTTCCTGATTGTACGGTTTTGCCTTCTTGGTTGAGGATTTTGACTTCGGCAATCACATTGCCCCCACCCAACCGTTTCATCTCTTTCTTCTCTTTGACGGTTAAACGCACATGAACCGTATCGCCGATGAATACGGGCAGGCTGAACTTCATTTCTAAACCTCTAAAGGCCAACACGGTGCGTTCCATAAAGCCCAATTGGTACAACTGCCCGACCGCGTAACTCAGCGTCAGCATCCCGTGTGCCACCCGCTGACCCATTGGATGGTTTTTCATATACTCAGCGTTAGTATGCATCGGGTTATAGTCACCGGTTAACGCGGCGAACTGCACAATATCTGTTTCGGTGATGGTTCGCCCGCGCGTGACCATTGTCTGATCTATCTCAATTTCTTCGAAGTAATAACCCAATGGGCCATTTTCTGTATACTGCATGACCAAACTCTCCAAACGTGTTAATTAGGTAAAACTTAAATCTCTAGGGATGATGTGTTCCGCTCCCTTTTAATAACACTCTGCATTGGACTCTATGTTCTCTGCGTCTCTGTGGTGCAATTGATTGAATTATTTTGACCGCGATATTATCAATGCAGCGTGTCGCCTCTCGTCGGATCAGCAATCACCCGCCCGATTTGCAGCGACCGAACCATCTCGTTCCATACCGGACGGAACTGCGCGGCTTGATCGACCCAGTAATCGAATGAGATGATGGCATGAATATCAAACCCGCGTGCCAGCGTCACCCGTGTAAAGGCTTCGCGTGGCTTTTCCACCGGATCAACGAAACGCTGTTCCGCCCAAACCACCTCAATATCGGTGCGCGGCATCCGTGTAATCGCGCTCGTCCCGACCGTTTCGCGGTCGGCAACCCCTTGCAGAGATCGTTGTAGTAAAGCGTCGGCGGGCAGCCCTGACCAGTCAATGCCCGGTTGGGTTCGAAAGAACGTGACCGATAACCGCGCATCATCATCCGGCGGAGCCGCATTATGCATCTCGAAGGTTGGCTCCATCTTCGCCACAAACCATTTTTCAGCAATGTTGAAGCTCACCGCGCCCCGATCCAGTACCACAATTTTAAACCCCGCCGGAGCCTTCCAGCTATGGTTTTCCTTCAATTGCATCCGTTTGGGCTGCGGGATAGGCCGCTGTTTGTTGTGTTTAGTCATCGAGTCTGCTCCCTAAAAAGCCTGAGCTTCTCACTTTATTGTAGCGCATTTTGCCGGTGACCACTGTGATTGGCACTTGCCGCCGCTTGAATGAGCGATTGATGAACTGATTATGTGATAGTGACTTAGGTCACAGTTGCGTCTGGTAAGATGTGGTATAAACTGATATACCTAACACATGTTAACACATTTAGGCATCGGGAACTGCACCATGAGTGAATTACCAAGCACAAGGCAAGACCTTATTCTCAGTTGGCTGGCTGAAAGCGCTTCGCTTTCGATTGATGAACTGGTCAGCCGTTTGGGAGTCTCGATCATGACCGTTCACCGCGATCTCGATCAACTGGTGAAGGCCGGACAAGTCGAAAAGGTACATGGTGGAGTCATTCGTGCCGAGTCGCGCCCCCGTAATAACCGCGCCATGCAGCGCTGTTACTTATGCGATTCACCTATTTCCGAACGCACACAGGTCATTATCCAACCGGCGCAGGGTGATCCAATTTATGCCTGCTGCCCGCACTGTGGTTTGCTGCTGCTGGCGGACAGCATTCAACCGATTTCGATACTGGCCAAAGAGTTTATCTACGGGCGAATGGTGAATGCCCGAACCGCCGCTTATCTGGTCAATTCTGATATTACCCTGTGCTGTCAGCCCAGTTATTTATGCTTTGCCAGTACGCAGGACGCGATCAAGTTTCAAAAAGGTTTTAGCGGGCAGATCATGACTTTCGACGAAGCGCGATTAGCCTTGACCGCTGAACATCAATGTATGGGTGATGTTGATCACCACTAACCCCTTTATGGAATGAACAGGTGCTTATGCCTGAGTCATTTGCTTTACGCTGTTGATCATATTAAGGAGCAAGAAATGAAGCAGTTTGTTCGGTTAGGTGTGGTTTTGATGGTTGTATTAGCCCTGTTTGCCACTGTTTCGGCGCACGAAGGCCGCGAAGTCGGTGATGGTAAATACGAAATCGTTTTTGGTTGGCGTGTCGAACCGGCTTATACCAATTTGCTTAACGGACCTGAAATACATGTAAATGCTATTGGCACAGATGAGCAACCTGTTGAAGGATTGGACGAGACGCTTCAGATCGAAGTAGCCTACGGTGGCAAAACAAAACTGTTGAAACTACGAGCCGGCGAAGAAGCAGGTAATTATACCGCTGATTTGATCCCGACCCAACCGGGCGATTACAGCTTTCACCTGACCGGAAAAATCGGTGATGCCACGATTGATGAAACCTTTGACTCGGCACAGGGTGAATTCAGCAGCGTCAACCCGATTACCGATATTCAATTCCCCTAAATGACGAACTAATCTCTTGTAGGGAATGGTCTTAGGCCATTCCCCACGGCAAAAACCTCTTTGAGTTAACCGAGAACCGGCTCAATCCAATAATCCCCTTTTTGACCTTCGGGTGTCCATCCGATGATGCCGTTGTAATTGACCTTCCACCACGCTAAACCGGATGCGCAGGTCGGGCCTTCCAAGACTGTAAACAGGCTGCCCGGTGGAATTTCACCGATATATTTGGTGCTGCTGCCCGCTCCCTCTCGCAAGTTATTGGGAATGCCGGGTGTCACCTGTCCCGCTGCCCCGATGACCATACGCGGCGGCACACTGGCATCGCAGATGGTCGTGCTTGTCATGGGAAAGGCGGGTGATGGCGTCATGGTTGGCACAAGCGTGATGGTAGCCGTAGGCCGGATGCGTGTGGCTGTCGGGGATGCACCCGGTGTATTGGTAATGAGTGCAGATACGCCCGATAGGGTTGCGATGGGTGCAGCGGTTACATAACCCTCTGGAAACACTGGCGCAAGCCAATACTGAGTAGGCATCTGCGCTTGTGGGTCGTTCATACCTTCACTTGTCCAACCGATTAAGTGACTTTGCGTATCTGCCACATACCACCATGTCATATTAGAGGCGCACCGCGGGCCATCCAGCACATAGATGACTCGACCCACAGGCAGTTCACCCAGATAACCGCCGCTTTGTCCCGGCGCATTGCGGACAATGTTAGTAAAATCCGGTAAGACTTGTGCCAAAAGCCCGATGGTCAAACGCGGTACCGGTGCGTTCGGGCAGAAGGTGGGCGTCGCGGTTGAATCCGCCGAAACGGGCAGCGGCGTATAAGCCGGTGGCGGAAAG
Organism: Anaerolineaceae bacterium; assembly: GCA_016124855.1. Taxonomy (GTDB): domain Bacteria; phylum Chloroflexota; class Anaerolineae; order Aggregatilineales; family Phototrophicaceae; genus CFX2. The sequence goes on from WGMX01000024.1 coordinate 152,515, forward strand.
GTGGGCAGCGGTGTTGGGGTTGGTGTCGCTAACGGACTGCACAAAATCACCCGCGAAAGATCACTGGATACCCGGTAATCCCATGTCAAACCTTTGACATCCAGTTGGACTTGATAACCCGGTGTATTGCCTTTGACATAAGCGATGCCGGGTTTTGGACAGCCGAGGCTGTTATCTTCGTAGATATTTTGGCTGTAGCGCCAGTTAAAATCTTTAAGAGTAAGCTGCGTTCCCAGTCTTGTGTTGAGATCATCGAGCGCTTTTTGTACTTGCGGTGGAAAATCCTGCGCGGCTGCCAGCGCCGGAAGGAGCATAAGGAATAAAAAGATTCCATGTAGTAAGCGACGCATGAGTGAATCCCCCTGAGAAGTGAATTTCACTCACTGTATCACGGCATGAGTATCGATAGATTTATGAATTCCGCACACCTGACCGCCGATTAACCTACGGGCGTAAAATCTAGGTTAACACCTTGAATGCCAGATGCCGTCCCATTTTCTGACCGCTGGAGAGCGCGAACCACAATTTGAGGATGCTGTCCACCAACCCAACTTGATCCGTGCCACCCAAGTAAACCGGATTCAGGCCGATATCCGCGATCAATGTTTCAACAGCTTTGCGTGATTCGCCGTCTGTTCCACAGTAAAAGAGATCCGAACCCGGCAGCGGTGTTTCGAAGTTTTCCCAACCGTAATTGTTGAAAGCGCGGTAGAGTTTCGCAGTCGGTACTTGAGCCGTAAAGGTGGCAAAGCTGTCAATCACCGGCGAGGAGATTTTGTTGGCTGCGTCGATGATAATTTTGCCACTGAGTGCCGATGCATTTGCGGTAATCGTTTCATCCATCGCGTTGCCGGGAATGGCGAACAAGACGACTTCGCCAGCCTTGATCGCTTGCTCAAGACTGACCGCGTGGGCATTTGCCCCTAAAGTATTGATTAATTCTTGAACTTCTGGTTTTTGCGGATTACGAACGCCGAAGTAAACGGTGTGTCCGGCTTTAGCCCATTTTTTGCCGAGTGTGCTGCCGATATTCCCTGTACCCAGAATAGCAATGTTCATGATTTCTCCAGCTTGATATTCGGATACAGGTTTTGACGACCTCAGCCTTTAGAATCTTCCCGTCATGGCTTGGACGTAACCCGTCAGTTCAGCGTATCCATAGCCGGTTTGGTCGCCGCTGATTTGTACCGCACCTTCCCAATAATCGACGTTGCCGCTCCCGTGCAGCTCTTGGTCAGCCAGCAGCGGTTTGAGTGAAATTCTGAGCGGCTGTGCGTCACCGGTATTGATGGTGATATTCCAGCCTGATGGATAGGTTGCGCCGCTGTGCGGACTTTGCCAGTGGTCGGTCACTTCGATGGTAAAGTCGCTGCTTTTCAGATAATGCGTGCTGCCATCCGCATTGACCAACAGACCGCCAAAAGCCGGTTCGCGCCCCCCATCATGTAAACGAATCTGCCCCAGCATCAGTTCGCGGTTGTCGTCTAGTTGCAGGCCGAACCAATCCCAACCTTGCGCCGTTCCACCCAGCGCGCTGGTGCTGAACTCGTGGTCTTTCCATGTGGTTCCGCTGACGGTAAAGGTTTGATCGCCGACGCGGATGCTGCCATTGGTCAATAAGCGAGTCAGCGAATAATAATAGCTGGCGTTGCCGGGTTCATCGCTCTTGGGACTGAGTCCATTTTGACCTTGCAGCGCGGGTGGCTTGATCTGTTCGAGATTCAAGTCAACTGCGAATGATCCGGCATCAGCTTTGATGGTTGTGTCTTTTGCGCTGGCGTCATCCGCTTTGATTTGCCAGTCCTCAATCCACACATGGTAGGTTGGATCGGTAGTCGCGCCTGCCAGTTCCGCGCCGCCCCGACTAAAACGCTGTACATGGTAATACTGCCTGCCGCCAATGTCCGAGACGGCGAAATGTGCCATATAAATCTGGTTGCTGCGCCATTCGGATGTGCTGGCGACGCTCTTATCCGGCGGCTGAATCGCACGGCGGAAAATCGTGAATTGGTAGCCAAAACGGTGACCATCAATGGTGGTCACATTGCCAGTGTAATACCACCACTCGGTTTGGAAGTCGGGATGTGCGCCGAAGTCTTGTGGGAAGTTCCATATGCGTGGCTCAACTGCGCGGGTATAACCCGTAATATCTGATGAAACGGCAGCGAACTGTGTGGTCGCGCTCACGTCTCCGCTTGAAGTGTTGTCAATCAGGCTGAAACCGAATACGACAATTAAGATTGCCCCTAATGCCAAAACCAACCAGCGCCACATAGAATGAATACCTTGTTCCAATCTTCACAAGTATGTCTATTATACGCTATTCGATAGGGGATGGATCACCGTGCCATCTAGGCGCAAAAACTTCATGCGATGATGGCGACAGTGGATAACAATGTTTCAAACAAATTTCTATCGCCTTCGACATCGGTGCGTTGGCGTACGGTTTCGGCCTCTAAGCCTTTGGTGAATAACCGCCATGCGGTATCCGCGTCCATCGAAATGGTCGTGGTCGGTGGCAGGTCTGTATCAGCATAAAGCTGCCAGCCATCAGCCTCGCGAACCAGATGCCATGTGTCGCCACCTTCGCCTCGAATTTCAAGTTTGACCAGTGTATCCAGCGGTGCGCTAACACTGCGATACGTCTGCGGCAGCGCATAGATAAACGTGCCTAAGACTGGATGCACGAAACGGGCTTCTTTCAAACTAATCATGTCCGCCGCATCACAAATATGCTGGTGATGTGTCCACTGCTCGGTGAGTTCGCGGGCGATGTGCATCCAAATCGGATCAGCGTGATTACCTGTCCAACCGATGCCGCCGCCCACATCCATAGGGTTAAGTCTGTTGAGATAGTCGATAATCTGCTGATTGGTGAAACTGAGCAGTGAAATCAATAATTTGCGGCTGATGCGCCGCGCAGCCTTGACCCACAGCTCATTTTGGGCGTTAATCAGATCGACTAACTCTTGGAAGTCATCAACCTTGAACCACTGTCCATCGTGGTCGCGCATACCGGAAAGCAAGCCGACACGTGTACCTAACAAATGCAGTGCGACATCGCGTACCGTCCAACCCGTACAGGCCGTTGGATACTCCCACTGCTCGTCGGAGAGGGACTCTAAAATCCGTGTGAGTTCGAGTCGAATATCCGCAAACAAATCGGTGACGATGATCGGCTCAAGTGGCCTTCGTATGCTCATCCAAAATCCTTATTTGAGGAAGGTAATACTGGTGATGTTGCTGAAAGGTGTGCAGCGCTCCCGTTTGCCTTCGTTCCATGGCTCGCTGAAGCAAACATAATCCGTACCCACATTGGAGATGTCGCGCTTGGCGTTGGCATCCGGTAACGTCCAAACCCGTTCGCCAGTGACCAGCGGCACGACAAAGTCAAAAGTGATCGCTTTGCCGTCGGCTGTAGCGCGGCTAATCAACTCACTGAAGTGATTGGGAGTGGATTCGTCTAATTGGGCTGCGACAGCCGGCGCAGCATTTTTTGCCGAAACGGCCAATAGGCCCAGTCCCAGCGCTAAGGCTGCCGCAATCGTTATGAGTTTGATCTTCAACATAATTTCCCTTTACTTGCATGTACTGTTTATCACACTCATTCTACTGAAGCGTTGTTCCACTGCCAGCTTTAACTTTCGGCAATTCGTTCGTAGCGCAACTTGGTTACACCGATTTCACGCAGTGCCGTTTCTATCCGCGCAACATCGGCTGTGTCATCGGCATCATACGTTCTCACCACAATCAACCGTGCCGATGTATGAGCCTGTCCCTTAGCAGGTGAGGTGGATACTTTCGACTTATAACCTAAGCGGCCTGTTTCGGTGGCGTGGCGGATTTTCACCCATAAGTTATCGACCTCTGATAGGGTTGTTTCGATCAGCCATTCTCCCGCGCGTGACGTCGCAGTTGACGTACTGGTCAAGGGTTTGGATTCGATCCAGTAAATGGCGTTCATAGTCGAGGGCAGCGCTTCGCGGTCATGCATCATGCGGGCCTGCTGCACCATGTTGATTAAATCAAGGTTGGGTGGTTTCGTTTTATTGTCAGTCATTTTGCCTCGCTGTTGAGTATCTATTAGCTGCGATTTTGCCTATAAAGAATTTATGAAATATTCATGGATTTACCATTGATATCTGAAGACCTTAAGGGAATATTTTAACGAACCTGCACGATAATCACAGTAACAATCTTTCGTACTTTGTAATGAGGAGTGTGGGTGTGAGCTTTGTTCAAGAAGTTGACCAAGTAGAACAACTCCGCAGTCGCATCGCAGATTTAGAAGCGCAACTACTGGAAAAAGAGCAGCAGTTAATTCAAGAACGCGAAAACGGCAGCCGTAAATTTAAAGCTTTGACCGATAACCTGCCTATTGTACTGTATACCTTGGATACAGAAGGCACTGTAACCATGTCGGAAGGCAAAGGGTTAGCAGCCATCGGTTCAAAACCCGGCCAATCGGTTGGCAAAAACATCTTTGAAATGTACAAAGATTTTCCTGATACCGGTAATTATATCCGTAGAGCCTTATCCGGTGAGGATGTCCAAGCCCCCATGCAGTTGGGTTCCGTTCATATGCAAACGTGGTACTCACCACTGCGTGATGAAAAAGGCACTATTACGGGCATGTTGGGGTTAGCGATTGATATATCCGAATTCAAGCAGGCCGAAAAGCAAATGCTTGAATCGCGCAATCTGCTGCAAACAGTTATGGATGCAATTCCGGTACGGGTCTTCTGGAAAGACATTAATTCCAAGTATCTGGGTTGCAACCGGTTATTTGCCCAAGATGCCAAGATTAACTCACTCCAAGATCTCATCGGTAAAAGTGACTACGACTTTTACCCCGAAGATGCCGATGCATTCCGTGCTGATGATCTAAAAGTTATCGAATCCGGTGTGAGCCGGTTGAACTTTGAAGAGAAGCAAACCACGCCAGATGGCAAGACCATGTGGCTGCGCACCAGCAAAATTCCGCTGCGTAACGTGGCGGGCGAAATTATCGGTGTGCTTGGCACATTTGATGATATTACCGAGAGCAAGCAAACTGAAATACAAATGCAGGAGTCGCGTAATCTGCTCCAAACCGTGTTGGATGCTATCCCTGTGCGCGTGTTTTGGAAAGATAAAGACTCCGTATATCTAGGCTGCAATCAGCTTTTCGCCCAAGATGCGCAGATAAAGTCATCATCCGAACTCATTGGTAAGAGTGACTATGAACTCTTTCCGAAAGATGCTGAAGCCTATCGTGCAGATGACAACAAAGTCATCGCCTCCGGTCAAAGCCAGCTCAATTTTGAAGAACCACAAATCACACCCGATGGATCAACCATGTGGCTGCGTACCAGCAAGATTCCGCTGCGTAACGTGGCGGGTGAAGTCGTGGGTATCCTCGGAACGTACGATGATATTACCGAGCGTAAACAGGCTGAAATAGAACTGGGCGAATCCAAGAACCGTCTCGAACTCGCTTTCCAAGTTGCCGATCTCGCCAGTTGGGATTGGAATATGGTTACCAACTATACGATTTATGATGCAGGCTTTAATCGTATGTTAGGGTACGAACCGGGTACGTTGGGGAATGATCTGTCCGGCTTCCAAAATAACCTCCATCCTGACGACATCGAACGCACCTTTAAGGCAGTTGCTGATTACACAGAAGGTCGTGCGCCCAAATACGAAACCGAATTCCGTATGAAGCATAAAGATGGCAGTTGGCGCTGGGTTGCTGCCACCGGACAGGTGGTTGATCGTCAAGCAGATGGCAAAGCGAGACGGATGATTGGCGTCAATCAGGACATTACCGAACGCAAACAGGCCGACATGAACATTAAAGCGGCTAAAGACCGCTTGGAATTGGCGCTGGATATCGCACAGTTGGGTCAATGGGATGCCAACCTCATCACCAATAAGACACTGTTTGATGACCGCTACGAAAAAATGCTGGGCTTTTTACCCGGTGAACTGGCGGGCGAGAATCCAACCCGTGTGAGCAATATTCATCCCGATGATATGACCCAGATGTTTGAAAAGGTCATGAACTACGCAACCGGCAAGTCATCGGAGTACGAAGCAGAATTCCGCACCGAGACGCGAGATGGTGGTTGGAAGTGGATTTATGCCAAGGCACAAATCATCGAGCGCCTGCCAGATGGCACGCCGCTGCGGTTAGCCGGTGTCAATCAGGACATTACTGAACGCAAACAGGCCGATCAAGAACGCGAAACTCTGCTCGCCAATGAACGTGAAGCGCGCCGCGAAGCACAGGAAGCGCTGCGAATGAAAGACCTGTTCTTGGCGACCATGAGCCATGAACTGCGGACTCCATTAAATGCCATGATCGGCTTCCAACATCTGATGTTGTTTAGTCAGCAGCTTGATGCCGATAATTCTCATATGGCTGAACGCTCGATTGCCAACAGCCAGCGCTTGTTGAACCTTATCAACAACATTCTGGATATTTCGCGCATCGCGACCGGTGGTTTAAAGATCGTACCGGTCAATATGTCACCGCGCAGCCTTGCCAACGGCATCGGCATAGATCTGAACATTCAAGCCAAAGAAAAAGGTCTGAGCCTCATGGTGGAAGTTGCCGATGATGTCCCTGATGAAGTTCTTCATGACGAAGAGCGCATGGGGCAGATCATGCTCAATCTGGTCGGTAATGCGCTCAAGTTTACCGAAGCCGGTGGCACGATTACCTTACGGGTGAATTCAGCCGCTGAACGTCTAATTATCGAAGTTCAAGATACGGGCATCGGCATTCCTGCTTCGCAAAAGCATGTCATTTTTGACGACTTTGTCCAGTTGGATAACAGTTCTACACGTAAGCATCAGGGCGCAGGACTTGGCCTTGCCATCGTTAAACGGCTGGCATTACTAATGCAGGGCAGTATCACAGTTGAAAGTGAAATTGGTCAGGGCAGTACCTTCGTCGTCACATTGCCGCTTAATCTGAAACCTGAAATGTATCAATAATTAAAAGAGGATATAGAGGAATGTTGTCACCGATACCCCGCGCATTACAAGGTTGGCGAGTAATGGTCGTGGATGATGAACCGGATAGTTTGGAAATTGCCAGCCGTCTGCTGCGTATGGCGGGTGCTGAGGTCATCACCGCCAATGGTGGTCAGGAAGCCCTAGAAAAAGTACGCAGCGCACGTCCCAAATTAATTATCAGTGATCTGTCGATGCCCGAAGTGGATGGTTGGACGCTGCTCAAGCGCTTGAAAGAAGAACGCGACACTTTGGAAATTCCAGTCATCGCTTTAACCGCCCATACCATGCCCGGTGATCGCGAACGCGCTATCGTAGCCGGTTTCCATAATCACATTTCCAAGCCGCTTGATCCGACACGTTTTATCTCGCAGCTTATGCATATTGTGGTTGATATTCCTGAACTGAAAGCTCAACTCACGGCAGTCGTTTAAGGACGTACACTTGGATTGTATCATTCATAAAGAGGGTGCCGGGCAAAGGTTCGGCATCCGTCCGTTAAAGGAGTTGGATTATGAGCGCTAGACAATTTTCTATTTTGGTTGTCGAAGATGAGCCAGATGGACAGGAACTCGTTTCGCGGATGCTGTCCCAAGCCAATGTTGTGGTAGACGTGGCGGGCAATGCCGAAGAAGCATGGAACTTCCTGATGTCCAACCAGTATTCCGCCGCTATCATCGACTTAGCCTTGCCAGAGCGTGACGGATTTGAACTGGTCACCGCTATTCGCGGCGAGTCGGATTTAACAGCGCTTCCCTGTGTCGCCATGACGGCATTCCATACACCGGAACTCAAACAGCGCGCTATGAATGATGGCTTCAACGCCTACTTCCCCAAGCCGCTGGATCGCAGCCGTTTCTTGGGTGAACTCGACCGTATTCTCGCGGACTAAACCGGTTGGAGTCCATCACCTTTTCCGGTCGTCACGGCTTCGGGCAAAACGCGGTACAATAACCCTTCGTACTCGTTTTAGCCGTGCTAGTGAGGAAAATACTGATGAGCAAACAAGTTGTCGCAACCGAAAAAGCACCCGGTGCGTCCGGCCCTTATTCACAGGGAATCGTCGCCAATGGTTTCATATTTGTCGCGGGGCAAATTGCGCTCGTGCCGGGAACAAAAGATTTCGTCGCGGGTGGCATCAAAGAACAAACCGCGCAGGTCTTGAATAACCTCAAAGCCATTCTGGAAGCCGGTGGCAGCAGTATGGATAAAATCGTCAAGACAACTGTTTTTCTGAGTGATGTGAATGCTTTTGCCGAGATGAATGGGATTTATGCCACGTTCTTTGGCGACAATCCACCGGCGCGTTCTACCGTACAGGCGGTTCTGCCCCGGGCTGGTGCGCTGGTCGAAATTGAGTGTATCGCATTAGTTTAGTGCGCTTCCAAAACTTTCAAAATACATACGCACATGAGAGGCATATCGAAAAAGATGTGCCTCTTTTTATTTCCGCTAAAGATAACCCGAAACCTATGATGGTGTTCACTGCATGTTTTGCGGCAGCCATGCCACAATATACTCAGGGTGGTTGTGTCGGTAAAGCGTCGGATATAGAGAGGTGGCTCATGACGTACCGAATTTTAGTGGCTTATGCCAGCAAACATGGGGCAACCGCAGAAATTGCCCGGAAAATAGGGGATATTCTCGGGCAGGCCGGCTTAAAAGTGAATGTACTCCCTGCGGATAAGGTTATTGACCTCACACCATTTGATGCGGTTGTCTTAGGAAGCGCCGTATATGCTGGCAGTTGGTGTCAAGAGGCCATTAAATTCTTGGAAGATTATAAAACCTTGCTGACAAAGCTTCCCGTATGGTTGTTCTCCAGCGGTCCAATGGGGGAAGGCGATCCTGTGAGCTTGGTAAACGGTTGGCATTTTCCAAGCGCACAGCGGCCCATCGCTGACCGTATTCATGCGCGGGATATCGCCTTGTTTCATGGCGCGATTGATCTGGAAAAACTCAATTTTGCCGAAAAGCAGATTGTGAAAGAGTTTAAACCACTGCTAGGGGATTACCGGGATTGGGATGCCATCACCAAATGGGCGGTGAGTATTGTGGCTTCTCTTCGACCTGAAGTGGCGGAATAATCGCAAGCGCTAGGCAACGTATGACGCTTTTTGTTCACGCTTAACCCGGATTTCAGAGATCAGCCGGAGCGCATCCTGCATATCTCTTGCTGGTCGTGGTGTTTTCAAAACCGATAGCGGAAACAAACTGTTCATAATATTGGCGAGGAGTTGCAACATGCTGTTTGCACCCAAGACAATGACGACTCCGCGTTTTGGACTATCCCAACTACCCACTTTACGGATATGAGTCATGGCTTGGGGTGGTAAGTGGCTACCCTTCCGAAAGTCCAGAATAATGTCGATAACCTGATTAGTTTCAGCGAACATCGTATCCCGTTTAGGATTGGTTGCGTAATATTCATCCCACGTCCAAGGGTCAAAAAACGTGTAACAGATGATTGTCTTTTCAGCATCGTCCCAATCCAATTCAATCATGACGTGTCAGCCTTTGGGATCGTTCACATATATAGTTAATTATGACTGTAATGTTGCTATCCGTCAATCATCATTAATGAAATAAAAAACCCCTATTTGTTTCCAATAAGGGTTTTTGAGATTACTTTAGTCTGGATAGCAGCTTATCCGACGACGTTGGTCGCTGCGCCGTCATCAGCTTGGTAAGCGGTCTTGGCATACTTCGCCATCACGCCGCTGGTGTAGTGCGGCTTGGGAGGAGTCCATGCTGCCGCGCGTTTTTCCAGTTCGGCTGCGCTCAGTTCAACATTCAGCGTTCGCGCATCAATATCAACGTTGATGATGTCGCCTTCTTGCAGCAACCCAATCGGCCCACCCAGCATGGCTTCCGGCGCGATGTGACCGATGCACATACCGCGTGTTGCCCCGCTAAACCGCCCGTCAGTGATCAGCAGCACATCACGGCCTAAACCTTGTCCGGTGATGGCTGCGGTTACGCCCAACATCTCGCGCATTCCCGGCCCACCGACTGGCCCTTCATATCGGATAATAACCACATCGCCTGCAACAATCTGCCGCGATTGGACAGCGTGCATCGCATCCTCTTCACGGTCGAAAATGCGCGCTGGCCCACGATGCGTGCGGGGTTCGTCACCCTTGAGTTTAATCACGCAGCCGCGTGGGGCGAGATTGCCCTTCAGAATATGCAATCCACCTTCTTGGCTAATCGGATTGTCCCAGTTGTAGATCACCTTTTGACCGGGCGTTTCGACGGCAGTTGCCGCTTCCTGAGCCAGCGTCTTGCCGGTTGCCGTTAACGCGCTGCCATCAGCAAATCCGCCATCCACCAACCGCTTGGCAATTAACCGGTTGCCACCCGCTTTGTGCGCGTCAACAGCGGTATATTTACCAGTTGGCAGCATATCTGCGATCAACGGGGTCTTCTTACTGATGGCTTCGATGTCATCCAGTGTGAAGGGGATGCCCGCCTCACGCGCAAAGGCCAAAGTATGCAGCACGCCGTTGGTCGAGCCGCCGGTTGTCGCAACCGCTGCAACCGCGTTTTCTAGGGCAGTGCGCGTAATGAGTTTGCTCGGACGGATATCCTCCGCGATCATCTTGAGGATTAATTCGCCCACTTTGTAAGAGACATTATCCTTTCCATTGTCCATCGCAGGGATGTCAGCATAACCCATCGGGCAAATGCCGAGGATTTCACCCACAATGCCCATGGTATTAGCGGTGAATTGACCACCACAAGCGCCGGGGCCGGGGCAGGCAGCGTCTTCAACTTCTTTGAATTCCTCTGCGCTAATCTTACCGGCAGCATAAGCACCCGCTGCTTCAAATACACTTTGCACCGTCAAATCTTTGCCGCGCAAGTTACCCGGCATAATCGAACCGCCGTACAACATAACCGAAGGCACATCCAAACGAATGAGCGCCATAATCGCACCGGGCATGGTTTTGTCACAAGCTGCCAGCGCAATTACGCCGTCAAAGTAATTGGCACGTCCGATAAGTTCAATGCTGTCAGCGATCATCTCGCGGCTGATGAGCGAGGCTTTCATGCCTTCCGTACCCATCGTGATACCGTCGGAAATGCTGACGGTGTTGAATTCAAACGGCGTTCCACCTGCTGCGCGAATGCCTTCTTTCAATTTATGGGCGAGGCGGCGCAAATGAAAATTGCACGGGCCAACTTCCGTCCATGTGTTGGCGATACCAATCAGCGGCTTGGCGAGGTCGGCATCGGTCAGGCCGATGGCTTTGAGCATGGCACGGGCAGCAGCACGGTCATTGCCTTCGACCAAGGTGCGGCTGCGGGCATTCAGCTTGGCAAGCTGATCCCGAACTTCCGGTGAGTCAGACATACGAGGCTCCTAAATATTTTTATGAGTGTACAGCATCAGTATAACGCGGCGCACAGAATTGGCGAAGGACGAGTAAGCCCATTCTCTATGCTTTTGCAGCCGACTACAGCGTATGCTATGAAGAACTGATTTTCAGCAGTTGGGGAGAAATATCTTGGAATATAAGGTCGGTTGGTTGGTTGCGCAGCGCGTGCTTCACCTGCAAATTAGTGGAGATTTTGACATCGAAACCGTGCAAAGCGGCCTTGCCGAAGTGAAAGCGTTTGTCGATTCGGGCATCGCGCCGGTGCAGGTCATCGTCGATCTAACCGCTATCACCAAAATGCCTACCCATTTGCGTGATATCATCAGCCAGATGGGTGACATGCGCTATCATCCCAACGGCGGTTGGATCATCACCATTAGCAACAGCGTGATGCTGCGCTTTGCCGGACAAATCGCCAGCGTGTTTCTGGGGGCAAAGCATCGCTCAGTCGCAACCTTTAAGGAAGCGGTGGAAACTATTAGTCACATCGACCCCGGCGTGGCAGATGCCCTTCGCCAGATAGTCGCCACTAACCCGGACATGCCGTAGGTCGATTACGGAACACTCGTCCAGAACTTTTCCATACGGGCATTGAAATCAAGACCGTTTTGCTGAGGTGCATGCCCGAATCCGGTGATGACTGTGCGTTGTGCGTTGAGTGCCTTGGCGACCGCGTCGCAGATATGTTCCCATGCCTCACGATGTCCACCCGAAATCACTAGCGAAGGAACACCTGCCGCCACAACTTTTTCCGTCAGTTGGCCGGTGGGCAGCGCATTCGGGTTGGGTTTGAGCAGGTTAGGCAAATTTTCAGACATCAAGCGGTAATTTTCGGGCAGCGGATCAGGCCATTCTTTCTGGACGCCTAACACATTCGCGAAGGCAATCGCCCTCTGACGGAGGTCGGGAATTTGCACAGCTTGCATAATTTCCATCAACATCTGAAGCACAACCGGATCGCTCGCGGCAATGTCCATCGTGTTCGGTTCGATGAGCGTCAGTGAACGCACCATTTCCGGTCGTTTTGCGGCAGCCCGCAGAACAACGCCACCGCCATAGGAATTGCCCACAACATGCATGCGTTCGGTCAGCAGTTCCTCGACCACCAGATCAGCGTCAGCATCAATGTTAGTGACTCCCTCTGCGGGTGTTTTTCCATGTCCGGGCAGATCAGGCAGCAGCAGTGTGAATGTTTGGGACAGCGGCATTTGCGCTTCGTAAGCCGAAAGCCCGCCGCCTTCTTCGCCACCGTGAACCATCAGAACCTTGGGGCCGCTGCCTCGTATTTCAACGTGAAGTTTACCCATGAGATCGGTTCTCCTTTTAATCAACTGCGGGCATTTTACCAACTATAAACCATTTGTTGGCGATGGTCGATTAAGCTACGCGAATATATACGTCTCATTCTGTGATTTGAAGCAGGCATTTCTACTGATGACAGCCAAAGTGTTTGATGCCCTTATTTCTTTCGCGCCTCATCATTGCTGTCTGGTTTGGACACATGCACATCAAACAGTCAATCAAGAAAAACTTCGCCAGCAACCTGACGCAGCCTACCAATCGGATGGATGGATAAGCTCTATTGAGACCGAAATCTCAATATATCTGAAAAATTCGTAATAATTTCATGAGATTGGTATGCACAATAAATCTATTACGCCTATTATAAATAGTAAAGTTATTAGTGGGAGGGTATACAGATGTTATCTTACAATAAGTATTTCACGAAGCTGCTGTCACGTTTATTCTTGTTCGTGATAGCCCTGTTGGGACTTGTCTACCTTCCTCAAATCACATTAGCGCAGCAAACTGAAAATGATACGGCTAAAGCGTCTGAAATTCTGGCACAGGTTAATGCGTGGCGCATCGCAAATGGTCTTTGGCCACTAACCTCTAACACCACGCTGGACGCGCTGGCGTTAGCACAGGCCAATTATGTGCTGCCTTTCGCCTTGAACATCGACGACGAATCGCTTTTCCACCTTGATGCCAAACAGCGTAATCCTCGCCAGCGCGGCGCGGCGGCAGGCTGGCCGATTTATGGCACGAACGCCGATCACATTGAAATAGGAGAAAATGCCGGCGTAGGGGGCAGCAAATTCGTCATGAACTTCTGGAAAGGGTCACCTATCCATGCCAAAGCGGCGCTCAGTACCACTTATCGCGAAGTCGGCGTTGCGGCACTTCCGATGAAGGGCGGCCTGTATTTATACATGATGGATTTCGGCGCGCGTCCCGGTGTGCTGCCGGTTGTCATCGCTGCTGACGGTAAGCATCTCTGGCTGACCGAAGAAAAATCGCGCTATGCCAACGTCTCGGCCACCACTCAGGTTCGCTTGTTGGATGCTTCCGGCAACCCGCTTACGGATTTAATGAAATGGTCGCCAAGCATTCTCATTCCCGATAATTCGACACCGAATTTTCAGGTTGTCTACACCAATGGTGCTGACCAAGTGACGACCTTGGTGAATCGTGACCCATCAGCGGTCGTAAATATTCAGGCCACGCCCACAACTATCGGCGCACTCCCAACCGCGACTCCCACCGTATCCGCGACCAATGCCACCAGCGCTGCATCGACTGTCGTGCCGAATGTCACCCCGACCGTTCCTGCACCCGTCGCTACCGCCATCCCGACCGTGAATCCTGCCACTGCTGACATCTTAATAACCTATGATGCGAATTCCTTGTTCCTCCGAAATAACAGCAGCAGCCCCATCAACATTAACGGCCTATCGTTAATTGGCAGCGGTGTCACAGTTGGAACGCCCTTATGGTCGAGGTTCTCAGAGTTTCCAGTAGATGCCTTTCCGTCATCTCACTGTCTGGCTATCGAGCTTACTGGTACGGATTTGCCTATTCCCTCCACCTGCAAATGGACGCGCGGCATCATCACCCTCACTGCTGCCAAAATCTTCTGGACGAAAGATGATTTTATCGTCTCGGTAAACGGAACGACGCTGGCAACCTGCAAAGTCAATGCCGGTCAATGTGCCATTGATTTACCCTAATTGTGGCTTTCACCAGACGACACTTTTAGACTCTGATGAATCTTCTTCTCGTAGGGGAGGGTCTGTGACCCTCCCAGTTTTTCTCTGAATCGACCAAAACTGTCGTGAAAATTGTGGCTAGGGTGGAGCAAGAAAGAATTTAATAACCCCTTCAAAAACAAGAGACCGACGAGTAGGAAGTTTAATCCAAATAACTGGCTTACTCGTTGATCTCTTTTTATATCCTTCCGCAAGACGAATTCTGCGTGGGAATTCAGCGTTAATCAGTTTGAGTTGTGACCATGCACGAAAATCTCCATCTTCGGCAGTCATACCCTCTCTACTAGCGGTAAATTGCAAAAAAGTCATTTTCCCACCGTCGTTAATCTTCGCAAGCATATGGGACAGCGGACCGTTCGCTTTATACACAATCGTTTTCAGCAATTCGACTAATTCCTCATAGGCTTGATATTCGTCGCTAAAATGAACTGTCGATCCATTTTGCCGCACGAGCCAATAGCGGGTGTATCCTATTCTGGGAAAGTCGTCATCTAGAAATATGGAAGTCCGTCTTCTACCGGCAACAAATTCTAGAACTAAATCATCTATTTCGTTTAGAAGTATCATATCACGCCGAAAAGGGGAGCAAATAACAAGCGCATCCGAGTAATATTCGATTTTAGAACGTTTTGTATGCCAAACTGCGAAAATAATCGCCATAATCCCTATAAAGATTATTAAAGTGGAAAGAATATTGTTTTGCATAGCATAGGCAATGCTCCAAAACAAAACTAGGAAAAATCCAATTGGAAGAAAAGATCGAAGTAGAACTGCGGCAAACAACTTAGGATAAACAGCGACTGGTTTTCCAGCCGACAAACTCATATCAGTAGCGCGTGTTTCCATATTATTCCAACTTTTGTCAAGCGATATTTATATCTTACTAGAAGTACAGATGAACAGGCGTTAATAGCTGATGGTTCGTTTCCGCTGCCATCGTTCGATGTTACAATCACCGCAAATTTTGAACGCATCAAGAGAAAACATCATGACCAAAACTTATGACATGCTCAATATGGGGCGCAGCTCGATTGATCTTTATTCCAACGACATCGGCTCCCCCTTTGTCAATATCAATAGTTTCGCCGCTTATGTTG
The DNA here is from genome assembly GCA_016124855.1 of Anaerolineaceae bacterium. Classification (GTDB taxonomy): domain Bacteria; phylum Chloroflexota; class Anaerolineae; order Aggregatilineales; family Phototrophicaceae; genus CFX2. The sequence goes on from WGMX01000024.1 coordinate 168,046, forward strand.
GTGGATCACCGCTCAACATTAGTGTAGGGGCGCATCGTCTTGGCTTGAAAACCGCATTGTTGACTGCTGTCGGTGCTGATCCGGTAGGCGATTTTGTACTGAACTTTTTGAATAACGAGCAGGTGGAAACCAAGTTCATCCCGCGCAAACCCGGACATCTGACCAGCGCCGTTCTGCTCGGCATCGAACCGCCCGATAAATTCCCCATCATGTTTTACCGTGAAAGCTGTGCTGATATTCAACTGTCGATTGATGATGTGCTGGCCTCTCCCATCACCGATTGCAAAGTGTTTCAATTTGCTGGAACGAATTTAGCCAAAGAACCCTGCCGCAGTGCCACCATGTTTGCGGCTGAACTGGCACATGACGCAGGCGCAAAAGTCGTTATGGACATTGATTTCCGTCCCGGACAGTGGCATGACCCGCGTGCTTTTGGTGCAGCCGTCCGTTCGATGATGCGCTTGGTGGATGTCGTCATCGGCACTGAGGACGAGATTAACGCCGCCACGCTCACCGCGACCGAGCAGATGCAGCGCACACAGTCCGAAACCGATACCCATATCGAGGGCGATGTTCAAGCGGGCATTCAGCGCTTGATGTCGCTTGGCCCCAAACTGCTCATCGAGAAGCGCGGTTCACACGGTGCGCGCATCCACGAAGCAGGCAAATCGCCGGTGGATGTTCCCGGTTTTCCGGTGGAGATTTACAGCATTCTCGGCGCGGGTGATGCATTTGGCGGCGGTTTCCTGTATGGATATGTCAACGGTTGGGATTTATATCGGTGTGCCCGACTCGGCAACGCCTGTGGTGCGATTGTCGTCACCCGTCACGGCTGCGCCAACTTTATGCCCACCATGCCCGAAATCGAAGCCTTCACGGCAGGCTACGGCGGCTTGGATTAGATTCTGAGCCTCTGGTGAGTGTTTGCTAAGTACACCCATCCCTGATAGCATAATCCGGCGTAATATGATGCTAATAGTAGGGCAAACTGAGGAAATTAAAATGGACATCGGACCAACCGAACTGATTATTATTCTGGTGATTGTGCTGCTGTTATTCGGACCCGGTCGCATCGCCAATGTCGGTGGTGAAATGGGGAAGGCTATTGCCGAGTTTCGCAAAGGCTTGGCAAAAGGTGCGGATCGTGAAGAACCTGCCGCGCCCAAAGCTGATGTGCCGCCTGTTGCTTCCAGCACCAACGACACCGTCGCTTAGTCATTTTTACTTCAGCTCTCGTTTTTCTGTCGGGAGGCTTTTGTTCCTCCCGATTTTGTTTTCTAATTCTTGTTCGCCAATGCCGTGACAACCTGCGGCAGTATCACGCCGCTTGCCCCATCGAGTTTCAACTCGGCGATCCGCGTAATCATGCTGCTATCAGGGTTAACTTCGATCACCACACCGCCGCGACTTCTAACAATTTCTGGCATCTCGGCAGAAGGGGACACCAAACCTGATGTGCCGACCACCAACATCACGTCGCTGATTTCGAGCAGCTCTTTGGCCTGTTCAAGCTGGTCAAGGGGCAGCGTTTCCCCGAACCACACCACGTCCGGCCTCACCGGTTGGCCGCAGTACGGGCAGCGCGGCGGCCCACTGCTTTTGTCCCACGCCAATTGGCTGACATCAACCGGCGTGGGATTGCCCTGACAGTTGGCGAAGCATTTGTTCTTGGCGATGTTCCCGTGCAGCCGGATGACATTGGTGCTGCCTGCCCGTTCATGCAGATCATCCACATTCTGGGTGATGATTCGCAGCGTCGGGAAGCGCTCCTGCAATTCCGCCAGCGCGTAATGACCGGCGTTCGGTTCTGCCGGACGCATCAGTTCGCGCCGGTATTCGTAGAAATCCCACACCAATTTGGGATCAGCTTTAAAGGCTTGGCGCGTCGCCAACTGTGTCGGATCAAATTGTGACCACAACCCATCCAGTGCATCTCGGAAGGTGGGAATGCCCGACTCTTTGCTCACTCCCGCGCCGGTCAGGACGGTAATTTGGCTGGCCTCTAGTAAGTATTTCGCGGCTTTTTGTATAGCAGTCATTGGACTTTGCCTCAAACCAATATTCTTGTAGGGAATGGTCTCAGACCGTTCCGCTTCATCCTAAAAGAGTCGGCTGTCTTTATTTTGCAGTCTTTGTGTTTTGTTTGAGTCGAACATACGTCACTTCATTGCCTTTTTTGTTATTCCGCACCTCTGTTTCGATAAATTTACTCAGCGTCGGTGCGAGGTATGACAGCCCTTTGATTTTATATGTCCGTTTATACTCAGGGTCAAGTTTTAAGAGTGATTGTCCCAAAATAGCCAGTTGCGCCCAACCATCAACTTGTGGCGTTTCGGCAAAGGCCTTACGGAATAACGCTCTAAACTGTTTGGAGTCCGCCGTCATTTGAGGGGTTGTTTCAGTTGCCACCTCTATTATCGAATGAGATTCACTAACTTTGACAGTCGTTTCTACTTCAACCGCTGGCTGAAAAATATCGGTGAAAATGAACACATTACATGCTTTGATGAACGCTTCTGGTGCTGTTTTTTTCCCTACCCCAATCACAAACAAATTATTTTCACGGATACGGTTCACCAGTGGAGTAAAATCACTGTCACTCGAAACAATGCAGAAACCCTCAATATCACTTTTGTGGAGAAAATCCATGGCTCCAATGGTCAGAGCAATATCGGTGGCATTTTTCCCTTTGGTATATCCGAACTGCTGCTCCGGGCGCAGCGCATAAGAATGAATCACATCATGCCAACTGTTCATGTGCGGCTTAGACCAATCCCCATACACACGTCTGATCATAATGATGCCGTATTTGCTGACCTCATCAATCATCTGTGGTAACAGTTCTGCTTGCGCATTATCCCCATCAATCATCAAGGCCAATCGTCGAATTGTTTCCATAAAATCATCCTGAGTCAAGAAGTTATGATTCTATGATAATCCCATTCAATCTTATTGATGTTATAATCCTTCAAAAGCATGAGGTGGGTGTAATGGTACTGCAAACACGACAACCGATTAAAACGGTCGATGAATTTATCGCTTATGCCTCGCTGCCTGAAAATGCCGACCGGAATTTAGAATTTATTAACGGGAAGGTCGTCGAAAAATTGGGAAGTACCACACAGAACGCCCAAGTACCGCTGCTGCTATCGGCAGTCGTCGTTACCCATTGTGACACCAACAATATTCCCTGTTTCGTCACAGGCGCAGATGGCGAATACTGCATCGGCGATTGGTGTTTTATTCCCGATTTTGCCTACAAACAAACACCGGTATCGACCACATTTCCCGACCATGTGCCACCAATTTGGGCAGTTGAAGTGATTTCCGCCAATGAAAATCCGGCTGCCAAACGCCGCAAATATACGCAAGCGGGTATCCTCCTCTGGGAAGTCTACCCCGACGAGCGCGTGATTGACGTTTACGCCCCCGGTCAATCGCTGGCGACTTATGGTGTTGGTAGTGGGATTCCTGTTGGCGTTATATCAGGATTAATTGTGAAAGTGTCCAAGCTGTTTCGCTAATGCTGATGGGTTATTATTCAATAACCTCGTCTAACAATGACCGTTTCTACCGAGTCGTGATTTGCAAACTGTATTATTCCAATAGCTAACGACTAAAGACGATCGCCTTCAAGGTTTGAATCCCCAAACCTTCGCTACCAGATTCCAACCACTTCCCAACCCGCTTAACAATCCCACTCCCTCAAAATGGTTAGTGCCGACCTCATCAAACAGTTACAAAATGTTCTTCCAAAATGTAACCCATTAGCTCTCTATATCGTTTATCATATTTATAGGACTGTACGAGCTTGCCATCGGTAAGCCATTAACATCGCGCATCTTAACATAGAAATCCCGCATATATTGAGAGGGTAAATTTTGCCGCTTTCGCCGCCTGTGCTGCATTTTCCGCTTTTAGTTCCCTTGTGTGGCTTATCCTCCGGCAATTCTGGCACAAAATCAACTTTTGCCATTGCCGAAATTGCTGCCTTTTCTGCCAATGTCAATGCCGCCGCCACTGCCGCCATATCCCTTTAGTATCGGGAGCTGATCGCTAAAATGCACCGCGAAATTGAAGAATCTGAAGAATTTTACGAATTTTCAGCAGTTCGCTCTCTCAAACCTGCCGTCAAAATGATGTTGTAACAACAACATCAACAACATCAACAGCATCAACTGCAACATTTTCCATTTTGTGAACAACTGTTATCGCCGACGACACAAAACTGCATTTTGTTTTGACTGAAGACTGGAGACTGATAGCTGGCGACTACCCTTCGACCGTCTGAATAATCTGCGCGAACTGTGGCATGTGGGACATTTCGTGGCGGGCGAAGTAGGTGGCCTGTGAGAGAACCGTTTGCTTGCCGAACTCGTCATGCCAACCGGTGCGCCACCAATCACTCGACGGAAGCGCCCGAAGCTGCGAAATCACCTTATGCCGTGAATCGAGGTAATGTTCCAGCACATCACCGGTTGACATGTTTTGTTGGTCGTTTTGTGCCCAAACCGCTTGGCTCGCCAAGTTGGGATTGTCCTGTGTCAGCATCAGATTAACCCGTTCAGCCAGCAAATCCTGCGCGGTCATCAGATGCCATAAGAGTTGGTGCATGTTCCACTCGCTGTGGGCGGGTGCAATCAGCAGTTGGTCAGGGCTGAGGCCAGCGATTTGTTTTTGAATCGTGGCGGGATTGCTTTCCAGCGCTTTAAGAACTTCATCCGGTGACATCGGCTCGAAGTACCAGATGCCTTTGAACTCGCGCAGGGCTAAACTGTGGTCGTTGTAACCGGTGAGTTCGGGCGGCTCACCGAGGAATAGCTCGCCGCGCGTCCGGCTGACGTAGACATCAGGAATATCGTCATAGGGAATGGTGCTGTCGGCACGAACAGACCGCAAACCTTTGTCAAAGGCTTGGATAATCGCTTCATCGGTTCCGTCCGCCTTGAGCATATCCATGATGTTGATGAGCATCGAATCCAGCGCTGCGCCGCGCGGAATGCCCGCCATGTTGGAGGCATTAATTTCCGCCGAAAAAGCCAACGCCCACAGCAGCTTGGCGAGTCCATAATAACCGCCTGCTTCTAACCCGCGCGCGGCTTGTATCAACTGCACCAACTGGCCGAAATCGGTTGCTGCGCTCATGGCTTCCTCCTATGGATGCTGACTCACTCAACGATAACGACCGCCGCCAATTTATGCAAATAGATGTTTCCTCCCTCGCTTGCGGGGGATGATGTAAGGAGGGGTTGCATTTTTAACGTGATTTTTCGGTGTCGAGGGTTAGGCGTAGACGGGCTTCAAGCTCGCTCAGCATGAAAGCGGTCGCGCCCCAAACTTTATGTCTACCCACACTGTAATAGGTTATCGGGAGCATCATGCCGTTGATGTCCCAATCTTCGGTCAGCTTGATTTGCGGGTCAAGCAGCAGTTGCAGCGGCATGGTAAATACCGTCTCCACTTCCGCCGGATTAGGGTGATACACAGGCCGTGACGGTAAGGTGGCGACAGTCGGGAAAACCTCAAAATTGCTCGGCGGGATATAAATGTGCGTGAGCTTGCCGATAATCTCGATACCGTCGCAGATGCCGAGTTCCTCACAGGTTTCGCGCAGGGCTGCCGCTGTAAAGGACTCGTCCTCAGGGTTACGCCGCCCGCCGGGGAAACTAATCTGCCCACTGTGAGAGCGCAGGGTGCGTGTCCGTTGCGTCAGCACCACGTGTAAGCCATCCGCTTCGGGATACGTTAGCACCAGTACACCCGCTTGACGTGGCGTTACACCTTCAGCCGGTTTACGTGGTCTGTTGGGAACAGCGAGGTTCGCGTAAGCTGCCGAGGCATCAAAATCTGGCAGTTGAACAGCTTTTTTCAGGATGTCGAGGGTTATCATAGTTGCATGTTAAGGGGGCCGCCACCAGCAATCCCCCTATAATTGAAAGTGCTAAATTTCCATCCAGATACGTAATTCATTATAAGTCCGTTCGTAGACTTTGGTGTTGCTTGGATGGGCTACCGGTTCGGCGGAATTCTTAGGCAGCAGTTGGATGCGAATGCGGTCTGCGCCGGGCCGATTGCTCTTTTCCCATTGATCCAGTACAGCTTGCAGAGTAAATATCGCGTCAGCACCACCGAAAATCGCGACTTCACCCTTGCCCTGATAGCGCACGAAGCAGGCGCTGCCGCGTGTGATAAGCGCGAAGCCATCGCCTTCGAGGCCAAAGTCTTTCTGGTTTTCGCCAACGCTGTAGGTCGCAAAGAAAAAGCCTTCTGGCATATTCAGCGTCAAATAAGGCACAAAGCCGCGCCAATATTCGCTAAAGGTGAGCGAACTACTCAGAAAAGTGGTTTCCGTATCATCGGAAAGCAGCGAGAGTAACGCTGCTCCATCAATGAATTCCGCCTCGTTCGACGAAAGTGTCAGGGTCGAACCGCTGACTCGTCGGGTAATGTTCGGGCCGGAGGCAATTCCGCGCAAAGGCACAAAGCCACAGGGAATATTGTTACGGCTGTAAAGCGAACCGTCCGGTTGGATGACAAACGCCGCGCTGACTTGCATACTTTCCAACCAAATTGGAGCGACCAGAATGCCGTCCTGCTTAAGCTGTTTGACCCAGCTTGTCGGAATATCCCAAACGGCGACGGTGGCGATGATGCGGTCATAGGCCGCGCGCGGCGCATAACCCATTGCCCCGTCAGCGGTGACGATGTTGACCACTGCGCCCAGCCGAGCTTTTTGTAAATTGGAACCGGCTCTTTCGGCTAAGAGCTTATCCAACTCAACCGAAGTGATATTGCCCTCATCACCGACAATGGTTTGCATAATCGCTGCGTTGTAGCCCGTGCCTGCGCCGATTTCCAGTACATTATCGCCCTCGCGCAGCCGCAGCTGCCGCAGCATAATTGCCATCATGCTTGGTTGGCTGGATGAACTGAGGACGCTGCCGTCCGTATCCTTTTTGATAGGAATCGCTTGGTCAGAGTAGGCGACATCCAGCGGCACATCCGGCAGGAAGACGTGACGTGGGACAGCTAAAAACGCTGCTTCGAGGGTTTTGTCGAGCAGTCCATCCTGCTTCTTTAATTCGGCAACCAGATTCGTACGATACGCTTCGGGCGTATTAAGGACCATACCATGCCCGCCGCTTCTTCAGGGAAACCCCTGCTTCTGCATCCGTTCGGCGTGCCGTTTTTACCCGTCCACGCGCATCAATATGCACCTGACCGGCTTTTTGCAAACGGGCAAATTCCTCGGGCGTTATCGCTGGTGCGGGTTCGCCGCCTAAACGCTCCAAGCGTTCATCCATGTTGTCATGACTGCCGTTGTTGGTCTCTGGCACGTCAGTAGGTGTTGTATTTTCGGGCGGCACAGGTGCAGTTCCTTCGACTGGAGTATTGTTATTTTCAGGATTGTTCATCTCGCTCATTCTTGTTCTTCCTCCGCGTTTCCTTCCAGCGTAATGCCGGTCGCGTTCATAAGCGCATCCAGCGAAAGGGATTCGTGAGCCTCGCCGGAAAGATCATTGCGTAATGCGTCGCCACAGACTAAACAGTTTGGGTCACGTTCAATGTTGACCCATTCGGCTGAGTAGGGCTGGCTGATGTGCCCGCTGAGTATTTCGAGTGCGGTGTTGGCGAGGATGACGGTGTTGGCAGGGATGATTTTATAGACATTGGTGCCTGCTAAAAGTTCATTGAGTGCCATATCCGCTTGAGTCGCCGCTACACGGACGACATGCAGCCATAAGCCGGGTTCGGCTTCGAGTGTTCCATCAGCCCCAATCATACCATAATCGAGTTCTTCACCGGGTGCTAGGTTTGAAACTGCCAAACCTTCACGTAGTTCTGCTGCCCAACATGCATAACACGGGCCGTCGTAAGGATGAATCACAACCACATCCCCACCCTCGCCGCGTTCGTAAACACCGGCATAAACCGCCCGTAAATTTCGCTTCAGGCAGGCTTGATTGAGGATATATTTTGGACCTTCACCATCCACACCCGAGACCAGCAAATCAATAGAATCGAGCACGTCCATATTTTGTTCGATGCGCCCGACGCGAACTTCGACTTCGGCATCAGGGTTACGCAGCCGAATCAGTTCGGCAACCACCTCTGCCTTTGGGCGACCAATATAACGAGTGTCCGCCACATGCCGGACGATGTTGGTGTTCTCAAGAATATCGTCATCGACTAATACAAGTTTGCCAACACCGCTCATTGCCAAACTGAGCGCGACAAAACCGCCGCCTGAACCAAGGCCAACGACACCCACACGTTTCTTTTTGAGCAGTCCTAGGTTGGTTGCGCCGATAAGCCGTTCCACACGGTCAAAGTTCATGATTTTTCCTCTGGCGCGGGTTCAGATTGAGCAGGTTGGATATGTTTAATCCCCAACGATTCTTCCAGCGCGAAAATATAATCAATCAAGTGGCGGCCTTCCGACCATTTCCAATCAGCAGGCTCTTGGACTGGCTGCGACTGCTTCCACAGTTCGCCAAATACTTGATAAATATCGTCATCGGGTTTGATGCCCTTAAAGGGCGCAACCCGTGCTTGAGGAGCATGAGCCGGATAATTGTAAGGTGTAATGATGAGCAGCACCTTATCCGCGCCGACCCGCGCCGTCAGGAAACATACATCCAACGGGGGGGCATTTCCGGTATCCCACAGCACGAGGGTTGTAAATAAGCCTCCGGTTTCGAGCAGTTCGGACTCGGCTTTAAAACGTGCCTCATTCACCAGATGCCATGGATAAGGGGCTAAAACGGGCAGTTGGTCGTCAGGATAAACCGAGGGAACAATCGGATAAAAGTCGCGGCTGTGACGGTCGATATACCAGAAATCGACGCGCATCGCCGTATCATCCCCTTGTGAAACAGCGATGAAGTTACTTCCACTTTCGCTGGTGGCAGTCGCGGGATGACCCAGTGTGACAATCGGCGCGAGTAAGAACTCCATGCCATTATCAGGGTCATCAATCCAACTTAAAGCAGTCATCAAGTCGCCGCCGCTGGGCTGCACCATAAAGCCGGGCTGCTTGTGCCAGTCCCCCAGATAACGGAGCGGTACATCCCATTTTGCTAGCACGGGCTTGCCGGTTGCATCACGCTTTTTCTGACGTTGAATATGCCAGTTTTCTTGTAACCAGTAGATGAGTTCATCTTGGCGTTCGTCGCCTTGCTGGAAGGTTGCCCATTCCCGTACCACAGCCGTTTCATCGGGGGCAATGGTGTCCAGCACATAAAGAGTATCCACACCGGTTTGCTTACCCCGTACAATCAGGCCGACCATCGCTTCGCCGGTTTCATCCTGCAAAAAGTGTTTAGCCGCCGCCGCCATTTTATCGACAACACGTTGGGCAATCACGAGGTTTGGTACGCTGCTTCTGCTTTTTTTAAGCCGTCCAATCATGAGCATTCACCTTTGTTAGCGACGACGCGGCGGCAGCGGTGTGTTGGGATCAACCCGTTCTTCTATACCCGGCCAATTTCCGGTTGCCCGCCATGTGTAGTAAGCATACATCCACTGTACAGCCCAACCTGCTACCGTAACCGCAGTTGATTTGCTCGGATTCCAGCCATACTGTGTGCCGTCTTTGGGATTGAATAAGCACAGTTGGCCATCTTCATACTGGTGCTTTTCGCTGTAGATTCGTGGACGCAGTACATAGGCCTCCGCCGGACGGTTCGGATATTCGTTCGGGTAGAGGATTTTAAGCCGGTGAAAGGGTGATTCGAGCGTCGCCAAGTTGAGTTCGACATCACCTTCCCAATACAACGCGCCAGCGGACGGGACAATCAACTTGAAGGTATTGTCGAAGGTCGCCCGCATGGCTTCCACCTCTAACCGCAGCCGCGCCGATACATTGTTCTTCGACCCCCACCATGCAGACATCGCAGGATTTCTCCTTGTTTATCATGTTTGTAATCTTTCATTATTGTACCACTAGCGATAATCGGATAACCCTGCGAATTAGGGGTTTATTACTCATATATACGTGGTAACAGGGAGGAAGTTGCACCATGCGAAGCGGGATAAGGGCTATTTGGTAAGCAGCCTTCAGTCTTATGAGGGGAAATCACGCAACGCTAAGAAGTCGTAAAAATTAAGTTAAATGTTGTAGAAATTGGTTGACATTAAAGCCAGTCTCATAATAAGATTAATATTGAACATTGAAATTGATTTAAATGTTGAAAACTAATCACACATTTCAATGTATTACAGTTGAAAGGGGGCTATATGTTCAACGCAAATTTCATGCTGGCGAAAGCGATCCAAAAAGATCAACTGCGGATTGCCGGGCGCGATAGACTGAGTCGTCAAATGGTGCAGATTGCGCGCAAGAAATTGTTTAATAAGCGTGCCAACAAGGAGAACGCATAATTATGGACGGTGTTCCCAGAGCGATTGACGCATCGAGTTAGATGGGCAGTAGGTTAGAGACCTGCTGCCCTTTTTATTTCTCATGGCATAATGAGGAAGGCGATATATAATGCATAGTATTTGATCTTAAATAGTTGAGCAGTATTGAACAATGCACGTTATCTTGTCTGATGCTAAACCTGACCCTAACCAGCGTCCGTATAAGCCAGAACCAGAATTTAACATCAATGATTTGGAAACGCTCAAAGTTTTAGCTGATCCGCTTCGTTTGCAAATCGTCGAGCTTTGTACGCAAGCGCCGCGTACCGTTAAACAAGTCGCTTCAGTCCTCAGTCTTCCACCCACCAAACTCTACTACCATATCAAACAATTGGAAGAACGGTCACTCATCAAAGTTGTTGACACGCGCATCGTTTCGGGTATTGTCGAAAAACAATATCAGGCATCAGCCTTCAACTATCGGGTTGATCGCGAACTCTTTTCGCTGACCTCACAAGCGGGCAAAGAGGGATTGAATGTCATGCTCACGGGCTTATTCGACGACACGCGCGAAGATATTCAGAACAGTGCCGAGGCGGACGTGTTGGATGTATCACCCGATGATGATGCTGACAAACCGCTGAATCGTTCGCTGCTGATTTCGCGTAATACGATTAAGCTGCCGCCGGAAGCTGCCGAAGGTTTTTATAAACGGCTTAAAGCTCTGGTCAAGGAATATGCCGATTTTCCGTCGAGTGATTCGCCAGATGAGCAGTCTTACGGGTTACTCATTGCCTTGTATCCGTCTACCGGAAGCGCCTCCTCTACTGATTCGCATGATGAACCGTGATCAGAGCTGTTAAAAAGTAATTTGCAATGTAATAAATCTGTGGCATAATCACGGCATAAATTAAATTTACGAGCCTTGAGCAATCTAAAAATATTAGTCTTATTAGAAAATTTTTTAGCAAAAGACCCCTCTACACAGATGGGTCTTTTATTTTGTCATGGGAACTCCCTTCCCCTCTAATAGTTGATATGACAAATGCATATTGTAAGACCTGACGATACTCACTACAGCAAAGATAGTAACAGGCTCATACTGTGGTCATAGTAATCAACGAGGGCAAATAACCAAAGGGAGTACAAAATCATGAGCAACATTATCAGCAAGAGTGGTCGTATCATCGAAGACCCGCCGCTGGCCCGTTTCCTGTTCAGTGATACCCGTATGGCGTGGCTGTGGACTATCGTTCGCGTTCTATTGGGACTTTCATGGATTGACGCGGCTTCCCATAAGTTGAACAGTGCGGCATGGATGGAAACAGGTGAAGCGCTCAAGGGCTTCTGGCTAGGCGCGCTGGCGATCCCTGATGGTGGCAAGTCCAAGATCGCTTTTGACTGGTATCGTCAGTTCCTTCAGGGCATGGTGGACAACGGTTCCTACGTGTGGTTCGCCAAGCTGATCGCCGTCGGTGAACTCTTGGTTGGTATCGGCTTGATTGTCGGTGCATTCGTCGGTATCGCCGCCTTCTTCGGCGCACTGATGAACTGGAACTTCATCATGGCAGGCTCAGCGAGTACAAACGGTCTTCTGCTGGTCGGTGCGATTGTTCTGGTCTTGGCTTGGAAGATCGCTGGTTACTACGGTGCAGATTACTTCCTGCTGCGTTACTTGGGAACCCCATGGCGCGGTCACAAGGTTGATGAACCTAAAGAACCTATAGCAACAGGACAGTTGGCTTCACCCGGTAAAGCATGACGAAGCGTTAAACAAAAACAGTTTATAAAACCCCTCTCACTGCGAGAGGGGTTTTTCATTTAGGCTGCAATAACTCCGCGATAGTTGTGCAGAAAATTGGTTTGTGGCGCGTTCGCTTTAGACTTGAGTACACTTCTCACTTATATCATTACCCTCTACTTGTTGTGCCTCATCCAGCGACATAATCAAAAAGGATAACGTTTATGTTCAATCGCTTGCCGTCTCAAACACAGGAGTTCACGAATTGGAATTGGTCGCAGATTGAACCGTATTACGCTGATTTGCTGGCGCGACCATTGAACGACAACACGATAGAAGACTGGCTGGCGGATTGGACTCGGCTGGACAATTTGATTTCAGAAGCACGCACGCGTTTATGGATCGGCACGACAACCAACACAGCTGACAAAGAAAATTTGGAACGGTTTCATGCTTATCTTAAAGACATTATGGAACAGGTGGAGCCAGCCGAACAGCAGTTAAAGGAAAAGTTACTGGCCAGTGGGTTGGGGGTTCCGGGAATGGAAATCTCACTGCGCGATATGCGAGCGGAGGCAGATTTGTTCCGTACCGAAAATGTGCCGCTGGCGACAGAGGAACTCAAGCTCAATACCGAATTTGACCAAATCGCCGGTACACAAACGGTGCAGTGGGAAGGGGAAGAAATTACGCTGCTTCAACTGCGAACAGTGTATCAAAGGACAGATCGCACCGTGAGGGAAAAGGCGTGGCGGTTAGAAATCGAGCGGCGAACAGCGGATACACCGGCGATAAATGCGTTATGGCAAGAAATGTTAGCGGTAAGGCGGCAGATGGCGGCGAATGCCGGTTTCAGTGATTACCGTGCTTATATGTGGCAGGCGCGTAAACGCTTTGATTATACGCCGGAAGATTGCACAACCTTTCATGATTCAGTTGCCGAGGTGGTTGTGCCGGCTGCCACACGCATTTATGAACGCCGCCGTCAGCATCTAGGATTGGATTCCCTGCGCCCGTGGGATCTGTTGGTTGATCCTTTTGGTAAACCGCCGCTGCATCCTTTTGAAAATGTGGACGAACTTGAAAGCCGCATGGAAGCCATTTTCCATCAGCTTGATCCACAGTTGGGAACTTATTTCACGACGATGCGGCAGGAAAATCTGCTGGATTTGGGCAATCGTAAGAACAAATCGCCGGGTGGTTATCAAACGGATTTGAGGTTTGTGAAGCGACCTTTTATTTTTATGAATGCCGTTTCGACGCATGAAGACGTGCAGACTTTGATTCATGAAGGTGGACATGCTTTCCACTGCTTTGAAAGTGGTGTACTGCCTTACAGCCAGCAGCTTGAAATCACAATGGAAGTGGCTGAACTGGCCTCCATGTCGATGGAAATGCTCGCTGCACCGTATCTGACTCATGATAAAGGCGGATTTTATACGCCAGCAGAAGCGGCTCGCGCACGGATTGAACACCTCGAAGAAATTATTACGTTGTGGCCTTATATCGCGCAGGTAGATGCTTTCCAGCACTGGATATATACGCATATTGATGAGGCGGCTGATCCCGAAAATTGTGATGAGCAGTGGATGGCGTTGTGGAAGCGCTTCATGCCGGGGATTGATTACAGCGGACTCGAAACGGGGTTAACAGCTCGCTGGCGGCGACAGTCTCATATTTTCCAAGACCCGTTTTATTATATCGATTACGGCTTGGCACAGATTGGCGCACTGCAAGTGTGGGAGAACGCTTTGCAAGATCAAGCGCAGGCCGTAAAACAATATCGCTCGGCCTTGGCGTTGGGCAGCACCCGCACCTTACCTGAAATTTTTAAAGCGGCTGGCGCAACTTTTGCCTTCGATGCCGCAACATTTGGTCGGTTGGTTGGGTTAATTGAACGGACATTGGCTGAACTTGAAGCGCAGATTGAATAATAAATTCTGAAGGTTATGAGTCGGTTGGCAAGAATGCCGACCTTACATTGATTGATCGATTAAAGCGCAAATGGTCAGCCTCCTGATGTTAAGCCGCCGTCAATTTGCTAATGACGCTGTCCGCACCGACAAAAATAGAGCCGCCGTTCTGGACAGTGAGACGAATCAGGTTGACGATGTTGTCGTGGTCAGCTTTGACCATCGCAATCCACTCAGGAGGCGCGCCGGTTTGTGGATCATGTTTCGCGCCCCATGCCGCCATTTCTAGCAAAATCGGAATGAGATCGAGTCCTTTTTCGGTTAGTTCGTAGACCTCTTTGCGCTTGTCTTTGGGGTGAGGCTTCTTAACGAGAATACTCTTTTCTTCCATATTCGCCAGCCGGTCAGCGAGAATGTTGGTGGCAATTTTCTCATCCGAGTTCAAGAATTCGCCATAGGTTTTCTTTCCAAAGTAGACAATGTCGCGGATGATAAGCAGTGACCACATATCACCGAAGGTTTCCAACGAAAAATTGATAGGGCAGTCGGATCGTCTATCTTGTTTTTTCCGCATTATCCTGCATCTCGCAATTAAGTTTCTGCTCATGAATTCATGAGTAGAAAATCTGTTCTTGACTTTTGATTCAGCGGTGATTATATTGAGATTACTTGCGACTTACAAGTAAAGATGAACCGTTTCTTCACTATTCTGATAACACCATCCTTATTTGCGCCAGAGAGTCAGGAACATAGTCAGCCACATGAGCACAAAACCCAGCACCATCCATACGACTAGCAGCACAATGGCTAGTGTCAGCATTTGTAAGCGCGCGCTGATGGTACCCGTAACAGTTGATGCTACGGTGGTCACCTGAGTGCTGATGCTGGAAATATTGTTTGAAATACGGTCAATAAACCGGAGGTCAACCAGCGGAGGAATTTTAATACCCTTAAAACGAGGGATGCGAAACGAATTGAATGTCAACCCATTGACTGCGTCAACCATCACATTAATGGCACCGCTGACAAACGAGGCAACAGCATTCAAACCGGTTCTAAGGGCGTTGACAGCGCTTACCAATGGACGAAAGTTCTTGCCCATGTTTTGCACCTCGGTGTTAAGTGCGGTTGTAGCTGTATTAATCGTGTTTGACGCTTTGGTGATAACAGGTTCGACATCAGCTTGAACTTGTTGAATGGTGGTCAACACGAGAATTACAGCGACTATGGGTAATACAAAATAGACGAGAAGCATTAACCGGGTTATCCAGCGGAACATATCAGCCTCCTTTGGTCAATGTTTGGAAGTGCTGTGATGAATGTGCTTGAATGGTTTT
This sequence comes from Anaerolineaceae bacterium, assembly GCA_016124855.1. GTDB lineage: Bacteria > Chloroflexota > Anaerolineae > Aggregatilineales > Phototrophicaceae > CFX2. The sequence goes on from WGMX01000024.1 coordinate 183,399, forward strand.
CTATTCGCGGAAGAAGATAGATAGCGGCAAAGTTTTCTTACGGGTCAATGCCTTTGGCCCAATACGTTCTAACTTGTCGCCCTATGGGGTTTGTCAGTCTGATGTTCATGTATACGGTCATGTGGGTACTTTACCGTATCAGCATTAACTTCACCAGCAGTGTTGCAGCGCTGTCCAATAAGTGAAAGACGGCTAACTCCATTTCGACTTCGGTGAACGGATAGACCATATATTTCCTGCGGCGCAATCGTGGATTAGCAGCATCTTTTTAGCGTCCTTAAGGAGCTTCAATGTGTTGTTGTAAAGTTGGTTGAGTGAAATAACATAGGGAGATAAGCTGTTAGGCCGATGTAATTTGGCACATCAATAATCGCCTCTAAGTGGTAAAGTGTTCTTAATAATATTTTTTGTGAAAAGAGGCAATTATGGCCCCCATTGTGACGATTGAACGACATATTCTGGAGCAGCAGAAGCAGTTCCCCAACGCCACTGGCGCGTTTACTCGACTCCTGTATGACATCGCACTTTCAGCTAAAATTATTGCCCGCGAAACGACCCGCGCTGGATTGGTTGGCATTCTGGGCGCGTCTGATGACCATAATGTGTACGGCGAACAGCAGCAAAAACTTGATTTGTTTGCTGACCACACGATTTTTACGATGAACGACCATACCGGACAGTTATGCGCGATGGCCTCGGAAGAACACGAGGACATCATTCATATTCCGCCGCACTTTGACAGCGGTAAATATGTCCTGTTGTATGACCCGCTCGACGGCTCATCCAATATTGATGTGAATGTTTCGGTGGGTACAATCTTCGCTGTGCATCGCAAAATCTCGCAGGCCGAACGCGGCACGATGGAAGATTTGTTACAACCGGGGCGCAGTCTCGCGGCAGCCGGATATGTGACCTACGGATCAAGTACCATGATGGTCTACAGCACCGGACAAGGGGTTCACGGCTTTACACTTGACCCCAGCGTCGGTGAGTTTTTGCTCAGCCATCCCGATATCCGCGTACCTGAGAAAGCGACTTATTACAGCGCTAATCAAGGCAACGAAAAATATTGGACGCCGGGGATACGCCGCTACGCCAAATGGCTGCAAGGGATAGAAGGCGAAGGTCGTAAACCGCTGGGACATCGTTACATTGGTTCGCTGGTCGCAGATTTCCACCGTAATTTGCTGCGCGGCGGCGTGTTCTTTTATCCCGGTGATTTACAGGATAAAGAGCAGCCCAACGGTAAGATGCGGCTGATGTTCGAGGCGCAGGCGATTGCGTTTCTGGCTGAGCAAGCGGGTGGGTACGGCTCGGACGGCATTGGCAACTTGTTGGATATTCAACCGCATTCGCTGCATCAACGTGTACCGTTGATTGTCGGCAACCGTGATCTTGTGGAGAAGGCTGAACAGTACATTCGGGACTATGATCAGGAATGGGTTGCCGCGTATCGACCGTTTCGCGAACGAACTGTTAGCGTCAAATAAATTCATCTATAATGGCGGCTCTTTGCCAACTCTTTTGGAGCCGCCTTGGATACTACCGTTCAACAACTCCGGTCAACTCGATTACAACGCGCCTTGGCATGGCTGCCAATCGCTGCACTGGTGATGCTGGCTCTATTGTTATGGTTGCCGTTTGGTCTGCATATCGGTTTTTATGCTGATGACTGGACGACCATGCGCGACATTCAGGCAGGTAACTTTATTACGGAGAGTGTACGCCCGTTTGAAGTGGTGTCATGGTATGTGGCCTATCACCTGAACCCCACTAATTTATTCGTTGGGCTGAACCTGTTGGTCATGCTGCTGATTATGGGGAAAGGGATAGTCAGCTATTGGCTGTTGTCTGATTTGCAGTTTAACAAGCTGTACGCGTTTGGCACGGCGGCACTGCTGGTTGTTTATCCCGCTGATGCCGGTGTTTTTTACTTAGGCGCGCTTTCGATTCACTCATCTATCTTGACTTATTTGCTGGCAGTATGGCTGTTAGTTCGTTTCTGGAAATCCGGTCATCGGTGGTTATGGATATTGATCATTCCAATATCCGTGTTATGTGCGGGCATCTATGAGGGAATATATCCGCTTATTCTTTTAGCGCCATTGGTTCTGGTTTATCTTCAAGGTGGCATAAGTCGACGTGTTGTGATCACCAGTTTGATGTGGTTTGTCGTCCCTATTTTGATGGGTTTACGGGTCATCAGCATTCTTTTTCTGAATAATTCGACCAATACCTATCAAAGTTTTCTGTTTGCCGACGATCACTCACTTGGCGCCATACTCGGCAGCATCTGGCGGGCGAACCGTTATAGTCTGGCGGATTCGTGGATTTCGGCTGCTTTGCAGACTTTTGCTTATCAAGGCTGGTCGGGCTTCCGCAATCTATTCAATTCTATGTCGCAAAATCCTTATACACTTTTTGCGCTGGCTGCTGCGGGAGTCGTCATTGCCACGAGTCTCGTACTGATTCGGCTTCCACAAAAAACAAGTCTTTCCAGAAGACGCTTAATCCTGATTTTGTTGATTAGTCCGGTTCTGCTGAGTTTTGGATTTCTGCTGTACTCGCTGACCAATTTGAGGGATTTGAATCTGCGAACGCTGCTTCATGCCAGTTTAGGAGCAGCGCTTTTTGTTTCCACTTTGTTGTGGTTGGTCGCTGGCATCTTACGCAAGCAAGCCATCATCTATGCCATCGGTCTAACCGCTTTGGTGATGATGGCAATTAACAGCCAGCTCATTCAACATCAAAATAAGGTCATCACCGGACAATCACAAGTGCCGTTTATGCAAACGCTGGTTCGCGCCATGCCGCAGGTTGAATCCGATTCTCTGGTGGTGATTGTGGATGAAACGCCTGAACGTGAACTGGAGAACTTATTTCACATCAGTTATTACTTTGATGCCCCGGTCAAGATTATTTATAGTGACCCGAACTTGGAAGCTGTCATTTGTTATTTCGGTGATACAAAGGCTTGGGGGCCATTCGAAGAAACCTGCCGCTTCCAAGCCGATCAATTTCAGTGGTTGTTAAACGGTCAACCAACTTGGACGAGCAGCTACAACCGCTTAGTGGTCTTTCGCTATGAAGCCGACAAAACGCTGCATCTGGAAACCGATATTGCTCAATATATCGATTCTGATGAGGCGAAGCGGTTGTATGCGCCTGATAAGCTCATCAATATGAATGGTGCGCTGCCTGTTCGCGCGCAAACCATGTTGAAGATGTCCCCGTAACAGCGGTTAAAAGGGTGCGGTTTTGGGTAGCCGCACCCTAAAATTAGGTTTTGGCGAGGCCGCTCATGATGGTTTGCAGGAGCAAGAAGCCGCCTGCTCCCAAGGCCAACACCAGCCCGATGATAATCAAGTAAGTTGCGTACCGGACAACGCGGAAGATTTGGCGCAGCGCAAAACGCAGCGCGACCATGCCCGCCGCACAAGCGGGAATAACCAGAAAAAGAAACCACAAAGGCCAATTAACGCCCAAGATGTAGTTAGTGAACAACCACAGCACCGCACCGATGATACCACCCACAACCGCATCGACAATCCATGTCAGGTGGGATGCCCGCAGTAAATAGATGACGATAAAGGAGACGAGGCCAGCGGTGAAAACGGTATTGCTCAGGACATCGTTGAGGATGTTTTTGATGTCCGGCTGCTGCCCGTTAACACCGGCGCTGACTCCGGCAATGATGGCCGCCGTGCCGATTTGAACTGCGCCTTCGGGAAATTTTCCGCGCGAACCGGCATATAAAGCCCGCAAAATAGCTGCTATGGGCAGCATATATTGACCGCCGACTTGAAGGACTGCCGCCAACGTTTGGGGATCAACGGGAAGATTTACTGTTTGCATTATTTGACCTTTTAATCACACAAGCATCCACGCTATTTCATTCAACCACATCTTTGGTGATTATGGCAAAAGAACGTAGGGTGAGCGTTGCTTGATCGGCTTTTGAGAACATGAATATGTGTTAAGATTTGCCTGTTACGAGGCGGCGATGTTGACGGGAGACGGAAGATTGCGGCGGTACATTATTGTCTTGATGCTTCTCTTGGCGGGCTGCCAGACGCTTAGCCCGACGGTCAACACTTCGACGCTGCCTAACCGCCTCATTAACTTTTGGGAAAGCGCCAGCGGTCACCTCAACAGCCCGGATGAAATTCAACCGTTCCAGTTTGCAGCCAGAACAGGCGATGGCATCAGTGCCCATGTATTGGGAACAGGCACATTCCGGCTGACGCTGCAAACGGCTGACGGAACGGTGGTGGCTCAAAGTGCCAACCCGTTGGAAGCTGCTTTGCCCGCCGATGGCACGTATACGCTGTTGGTGCAGGCCGCCGCAGCCGGAGATTACGAACTCAGCCTGATTTATACCGACCGCCCTAACCCTGCCGATTACACACCGACTCCTGCACCAACCGAAATTGTTACGCCAAGCGCCACACCGCCCTATTATGCCCGCTTCGGGACGTTTGTTGATGAACTCAGCAGTGGACAAACAGTCGATGGAACATTCGACGCGCCGGAAGTGCAGCATGTTTACACCTTTACTGCCCAAGCCGGACAGTATCTAGGGCTGTATATGGAACGGGTATCTGGCACGGTTGATCCGGTCGTGCATGTTTATTTGCCAACCGGCGATGAGCTGGCATCCGACGACAACAGCGGGGGCAACCGCGCTGCACTGCTGAGGAACGTACAGTTACCGGTTGATGGCTTATACAGCATCCAAGCGTGGGGGCGTGGTTTTGCGGGTAACTATCGCTTGGCGCTCAATCTGGTTTCAGAGTTTATCGTTGTCACGCCGCAGTTTCAACCAACCGCGACCGCTACGCCGCGAGTCGAAGAAGTTTTAGAGCCAACCCTCGCTCCGGCAGTGGTCGGCGAAGCGCTGGTTGACCACGTTCCAGTATTGGGGGTCATCGAGCGTAAAGGCGATTTTGACCGCTATCCGATCACGGTGACGCAGGGGCAGTTGATTACGGTTGGTGTTCGGCCTGATACCAACTTCAGAGCCAAGTTAGAACTGTTTGATCCTGAGGGACTGCTTATTATGACCGCTACTCCGGCAACTTCGAACGCAGGCGGTGACGCCCTCATTCCGGCTTTGATGGCGGCTCAAAGCGGCACCTATGTGGCTTTCGTCACGGGAGAAGCGAACAGCACCGGCGGGTACAGCATCGCTTATGGCGTTGGTTTTTCGCACAGCGAAACGCGGCGTGGTGAAACGGTACCTGACCAAATCTACGACGGTAATATTCAACGGCGCGGATTGAGTGAGGTATGGACGGTTGATCTCAACCGGAACGATGTGATTTCAGCCGCAGCCAGCATCGGGCAGGGCAATCTTGATCCGGTTTTGGAACTGATCGCACCGGATGGCGCACTGGTAGCGATGGACGATAACGGCGGTGGAAATCGTGATGCCCAGATTGCCTCGGCACTTGCGCCGGTTGCCGGACGTTATCACCTGCGGGTTTCCTCGGCTAATGCCAGTGGTCAGGGGGCATATACGCTTGTTTGGCGCATCATTTCGCGGCCGCCGACGGCTACGCCTGTTCCGGGAAGGGTGCTGCTGCTTTCGTATGACGACAGTGTTCCCGCCAACACCTATCAGTATTACACCTTCTATGCGCAGGCTGGAACACAAGTCGAAGTGCATGTGATGGCGCAGCCCGGAAGCTCGTTGGATGCGGTGGCGGCGCTGCTTGCCCCTGACGGGAGTGTGTTGGGGCAAGGTGATGATGAAGATAACAACATCAATCCGCGCTTTTATGTGCCGCTGCCGGTTGATGGCACGTATCGGGTGCGGGTCAATGGCTATCTGACCAGTGGGGCATTTACGCTGACGGTTAATGCCCTTTATAAACGATAGTTATCAGTTTACAGTTAACAGTGCCGGAGGATAAACCCTCCGTCAAGGTGAATAAAGCCCCGTAAACGGGACTCAAATGCACAACAAATAAACAATATGGGGAGCTAATGGGTTACATTTTGGAAGCACATTGTGCAAAACTTTCGCGAGGGGCGATCTATAGATCACCCCAAGATTTCTTTGGCAGCAATGGCAGTGGAACACACTGCTACCAGATCGTCTTGCTGTAACAACTTTACGGGGTCACGACTGGCACACTGGTGCATTCGGTAGGCGAGCCGATGACATCGCTGCGAACCCATGCCCCATCGGTGAGGCGATACCAGACCATGCCATCCGAGCCTTTAGCCTGCCCATCGACATGAGCTGTCTGTCCACCAGATAAAGCGCCCGCCCGATTAAATTCTGTACCCGGCCCACTCCGTAGATTGGCCTTGTTGGGCGCGGTGATAGTACAACCCGAGGCGGACGCCGTGTTTTGTTCGGTTGTGGCGGCTTCTGAGGTTTCATTCGTACCTGCCGACGCAGCGCCTGTTCCTGATGACGCATTGTCCGCCGTACCCCACAGCACGACTCCTCCGGTAGAGCCTGCCGAGGCAATGAGTGTTCCATCCGGGTTGAAGGCCACGCTGTTCACTGCTTGACCGGAGGGACTGGTTAGTGCAGCTAGATTTTCTCCTTTAGTGGCAGCCCACAAACGCAGTGCGCCAGCATCGCCAGATGCAATCACCTGTCCGTCGGGGCTGAAGGCTAAAGCCATTACTTGATCAGTGTGACCCTCAAGCAAAGCGTGATTATCACCCTTCAAATCCCATACCCATGCGGCTGTGCCAGCACCACCGTAGACCAGTGATGTGCCATCAGGGCTGAAGCTGAGTGTGGCGATTTTGCTAATCTCTGTTTCAAGAACCGTTGGTGCTGTTCCGGCGGTGATATCCCACAGCTTTATGGTACTGCCAGCACCTACCGCGAGCTTTGCCCCATCAGGGCTAAAGGCGACGCTTCCCACAGGCGCGAGTTCATCTTTTTCGGCAAGGGCTGGTTGTTCTTTACCCATCGCAATATCCCAGAGCTTGACACTGCCATCCAACGCGCCAGAGGCCACGAGAAAGCCGTCGGTAAAGGCAACGCTCTCGACACGGGTATCGTGCTTTTGCAGAAATCCATAACTTTCACCACTGGTCGCATCCCACAGGCGTACTTCTCCGTTGGCTGTGCCAACCGCAATCGAGTAACCGCCTGAACCGAAGGCGACACTGGTTGCGCCGTTGGTATGTCCCTTGAGTTCGAGACCACTTTCGCCCGTAGCTACATTCCACAGCTTCACGATGCCATCGGACGAGCCAACCGCCAACCACTTGCCATCGGGACTAAAGGCGATGCTCTCAACCGTCGCGGTTTCTTCGCCCAGTGTCATCAGTTGAGAGACGCTGGCGGCATTCGCTGGCGTGATGGCCTTTATATCAGCGAGGGGGGATTTGACGATGGGTGGTGGAGGCGTATCGCCATAACGAATCGACTCGATCATCGCCATGAATACCGACTCAGAAGCGCCTAACTTGCCATCCGGCCCGAAACCGATGGCTGTCGCTATGACACCATCGCCAAAATCAATAACGACTTGAAGCTGACTCATACTCTCGCTGCGTGATACCAAAGCGGGGTATCCACCGACTACGATGTCCTCCGGTTCGGTAAACCCAAGCATGGCACGACTATCTTTATCTTCGCCAATACCCACTTCTAATAATTCAAGCGGTGTAACTGGAGCGTAGCCGCTGTTGTTGTTATCGTAAAAACTCACCTGAAGAAATCCCACACTCCCGCCAATATTGATGAGACCATCATTAACTTTGACCGTCCAACCTGCCGGATAGCTCATGCTGAACTTTCCGTTGTCGGAGGTAAAGGTTTGCGTCAAGTCGTCTTGAGCGAAAATGGCCGTCGGGAAAATCATCAGGAACGCGGAAAAAATGAACAGGAATACTATCTTTTTGTTATGCATCGTATACTCCCTGCGAAATTAACCGGACAGAAGTTTAATGCAAGAACATTATATGTATAAAGCCGTTGGTACGCTTATTAGTGGGTTATAATAGATAGGAGGTTGTTGGCTGAGGGAGAGCGGTGTCCGGTACTGAGAAACGTCTTAGTTTGCCTCGCCAAGGGCTAAAGCCGCGATGCTAACCACCAGACAAGCGCACTGAAGCCGCTTCAAAATACACATGGATTTCTGCCTGTTGTGGTGGAATGTTTGCCTTGATGGATTTAATTCTCTTGCCTCGGTTCATATAGGAGCACACGTAGGTGCTCCCCTACAGGAAATGCACAATGTTTAGTGAGTGTTTTTCTACCAGAAAAGTGTGGTTGGGTTACTCCGTAATCGAGTTGATGATGCCGTCGAAGAACTGTAGACGTTGATCTTGTCTAGCAAAAGGTTGATTAAGGTTCGCTTGGTTTGATGCCTACAACCGCGTGTTTAGCGGCATCGTTCATCAACGGGTCGCGCAGCAGTTCGGACTTAAAGTCGATGCTGATGCTGGCGATGTAGAGGGTTATGCCGAGGGTGATAATGGTCAGCAGCCAAGTAAGTGAACGATGATAAGACTGTGGGATGTGCTGCCACAGCTTCAATCCGTAACCTGCTGCCAGCACCACCAGAATCGGCAAAAAGTAGAGGATGAAACGGCGATCATAACTCGCCAGCAGCCACCAAAAAGCGAAGTAGGGCATTGTGAAAACCAACAGGTGAATTTCACGATCCGCGTTACGCCAATTACGCACGATCTGAACCAGCGCGAGGATGATGCCGATCATGATGAGCCAGCCAGTTAGGCCGAAGTTCTCAGGATGGGTGATGAATACCAAGAGATTAGAGAAGCTTGAGGTGGCTTGATCTGTCCACGCGGTGGCAGGCATGAGCAAATGGGCTTCAATCAGGTTACGCACATACCACGGCGCGGCAACGATGGCAGCGGTAGCACAAGCCAGTACAGCCGCTTTATAGCTGATACGCTTTCGCAGTACCCCGAACAATATGAAGGCCAACCAGAAGGCTACCGCAGGCAGGATAGCATTTTTCGTCCATGCGCCGAGGCCGATGGCTGCGCCGGAAATCAGCGCGTCAACGCTGCTGTTGGATTTCCAGACTCGCCACGCGAATAACGCCGCCAGTGTGTAATAAAAGGCCATCGGTAAGTCAGCATAGCCGGACGATGCCCAACGTCCAAATAACGGCGCGAGTGCCAGCAGCAGCACAGCTAACCAACCGGATTTCTCATCGTAGAGTGTTTTGCCGAGATAAAAGACCGCACCTAAACAGGCCAAGCTCAGCAGCGTTGGAATCAGTTTGGCTAAATAAACATCTTCCCAACCGGATACAAGATAGGTGTAGGTATACGAAAGCTGCACCAACATGGGATAGGCTTGGTAGTAACTATAGAAGGTCAGATTGAGGGGAATCAATCCGCGTGTGGCGTATATGAAGTGGGCTTGATCAGCGTAAATGCCAACCGCGTCATCTTTGTAAAAGGGCCAGTAAAGCGCGTTTAATAAGATTGCTGCACCGACGGTGATAATGACGATGCGGCCTAAGAAGGTCAAGTGTTTGGGCTTTGGTTCATCTACTGTCGATGGAGCTTGTTTCGGTGTACGACCGCGCCACCACAGGATTGTTCCCGGTAATAAGATCAATAGATAAGGCAGCAGGATTGACCAGACTTCGAAGGGAATGCCGAGCATTCCTTCGAGCATCATCAACCATGTCAGCAGACCGATGCCGAATCCGGCGGCGAGGATTAGTGCCAGCCACTTACTGACCGGAAATGGACTGCGTTTAAGCAGCCAAACGGTGGTTGGATAAGGCGCAATCAAGACGAATAAAACCGCTGCCCATGCGAGAATCAAAGTGTGTTCCCAACGCTAAAACCTGAATCATTGCAGGCGGTGATTATACAAGGCAACCAGCGCCCGACAATCCTAGCCGCTCGAACGGAGGGCATTCATGGGCTGCGGGACAAACTCATCGATGGAGATGAATCAGTTTGTGGTTGTTGTTGGCGTCGTGTTTGGTATGGCGCGCTGCCAGCAAATACCTGATTTCGTGTTCGAGAGCTTCGACCGCACGGGATACGATGATGAGTATGATTACAAATGTTGAAGCGATACCGGTGAGAGTCAATATGGATGCTAAATCGACACTCAGTGGAACATAGATGGTGGAACCGACATGGGCGATTAACGCCCAAACCGCGATTGTCCCAATCACAGCGGCAATAAGGGTCACATAGAATTTAGTGATGCTGACCCACGAATGATCTTTAGAGAGGAGTGCATTCTTTGATACTTCGCTGTAGAGCGCGAGGGTTGAGAATTCTGCTAAGCTGTCCATGTTGATGCCTCTGCGAGTCCAATTACCTTTACTTAATCGTAACGGAGGCGGGGGCTGATATGGAGTGCTGAATGACACTATTTCGGCTGCTAAAAATCCCATTTGATCAAATTTTCACAAAGGTCAAATCCATTTTAGCCGGATTCTAAGTGGTGTAGGAAGTCAGGGTCGTTACGAATCATGTCGATTAGAACCACTTCCCATTCTCGCGCTTGGGGATGGTTCATTCCTGCCAGAATATCCAGCGCTTTTTGAAATTGGTATGCACGTATCAGGTCACTGGCGCGGGCGAATTGATCTTGAGTAAAAGTTTTATTCCGGCGTGTTTGAACGTGGTTGATGCCGAAAAAGGTCAACAAGAGAATCACCACAAACACAATTGGAATGATAGTGGCGGCTTGTCCTTCAGCAGTAGGACTCTTAATGAGGCTTTCGAACAGCACCCACGCGAGCGGCGCTGCAATAGACGCCATGATGATTGAACCGAGAAATAATTGAATCTTGGCAGGTAGATTTTTGATGATTTGCGCGAGGATAAATCCAATGATTGGGGTTAGCAATAAATCAAATAACAGTTCCACGTCGTGATTTCCTTTGCTCTGGAGCATGATAATTTATTGCTTTAAACGGCGCAAGAAGTCAGGATCATGAAACGCCATATCATATACTTTATCTTCCAAATCCCGTGCTTGTGGGTCGTCAATTGTCGCCAGAATATCAAGCGCTTTTTGATATTTGCGTCCCCGAATAAGGTCTTTGGCAACGATGAACTGATCTTGATTAAAGTGTTTTTTGTGCCGATTTTGAAGATAACTCCCACCGAAAAAGGTTGATAAGAGTACGACGATAAAAATGATAGGAATGCTCATGTTGGCCTGTTGAAAAGCTTGATCCAAATCCCGGTCATTGGGACCAACGTATAACAGCAACAGCCAGCCCAGCGGCGCAGTGATAGCGGCAAGCAGAAATGATTTGAGAAATAATGAGACTTGTGAGGGTAGTCTCTCATTCAATTTAGCAAGGAGGAACCAAAATATCGGTGACAAAATTAGATCACATATGAATTCCATGAGGTGATCCCCATTATTTCGGAAGGCAAAACTTCATTGCTATAACGGTCGTAAACCATTTGGATTATGCTGCATGAGTTGACTCAGTTTGGTTTCCCATTGACGCGCTCTGGGGTCGCTCATTTTCGAGAGAACAGTTTGCGCTTTTTGATACTGGCGATGATGAATAAACTTTCTAGCAACGATGAATTGGCGCCGAGTACGCCGATTCTTCAGAAAATTGGCGATGAGATTTTTTGCGTATTTGAGGCTGCGGAAGCTAAGAATTAGTATGGCAATGTAGAGAAGCGGAATGCCAACTATGGACAACATTAGGGCTAAACCATAATCAATAGGAATGTGGACGCGTGAACCAGCATATCCAATGACTGTCACTGCGATGACGGTTACACCAATCGCCGCTGGAATAGAAATACAAAATTCAAGAAAGCCTAGAGGGGATTGTCTCCAAAATAGAAGGCGAGCGATCCGATAAAGAACGAATAACTGTGCCAAAACGAGGATTAAAAATAATACGAGACCGTCCATCGTAATCCCTCCATGTTCCAGCGGGATATGAAGTTGTAAACTTGCCTACAAAAATAAAGGCATCATCCAGTTAAGTATGATGCCTTCAATGTATTATTTGTCTTGCTGCCGCACCAATACTCAATCACTGGCGAGTCTTTGCGCGATATATTTTCATCCTTATCTTACGCAAGAAATCGGTTTGTCCAGTAGTGCTGAATGGCACGTTTTTTAGCTACTAAAACTCGCCTGTAAACCGGCGGTCAAGTTGGCTGCCGGTTGCAGTGAGGCAATTGATACAGGCATAAGCCCTTCACAAATTTGCTCCATCACCGTTTTCAAATCCATACTACTTTTGCCTTACGTCGACCTGTTGAGCGGCATCATGGCTGTTGTTGACATCATAATGAATCATCCACCAACCGAACGCGATACCAGCATACAATGGACAGAGTGGCAGAGATATGTGTAATTCCACACGCTTTTTCCGGCGGAGTACGCTGCAAAGCGGTAAAGGGTGTGCTGGTCACCAGCGCTGCACCCAAAACGATTTGACGGCGGCGGGACATCTTTCTCATTTTCGTGACTTTAGGCTGCCTGTAGGCTCATGATTCTCTTATCGTAGCACAGGATACAACGCAATATCTTATGTAACGTATAGGTGTTTGAGAGTATACTGAACGACGGCACTATCGTCGTGAGGAAGGATAATTTTGTGCGGCGTCTAGCAATCGTAATCATTACTGTAATACTTGGCATCTTAGCGATGAGTGGATGCAGTCCGGCTGCGACCGCCACTAACGAACCGCCCCCTGACGCGGCGGAACTCCTAAAACAGGCCACCGAAAATATTCTGGCGGTCAATGCACTGAAGATTATTGTTGATCGTACCGGCGCGGATTATGTCCTTAAAACTGATATTGGCTCTGCCATTTTTAACCGCATGGAAGCCCAATATGTTGCGCCCAATTTGATGCAGGCCAAAGCCAAAGTGACGCTCAAGCAGCTACCGGTTGAAATAGAGATTTTCGCCCGTGACGATGACCAATGGTGGCGCATCGTCGGCACGAATTGGGCCAAGCAAACATTCCTGCCCGGTTTTAACCCCCGTTCGCTTCTGACCCAGCAAGATCGTGGTTTACGTGCGGCTTTCGCCTCGTTGGAAAATGTGGCGTATGTCGGTGACGAGCAGCTTGATGATGGCACACCCGTTTATCATCTGTCGGCGACGGCTGACGGCGACAAGATTTCGTGGATGATGCTTTACTTAGTGCAAATTAGCGGACAAACCCAGATTGACGTATACGTCGACAAAGACAAAAAGCTGCCGCAGAAGCTCACCGTCGTGCAGCCGGACACCGCGACGGATAAGATCAAACCAACTACATGGGATATGGAATTTTACGACTTCAACGTGGACTCGAATTTGACACCGCCGCAGGGCAGTGAAGCGACCGCCGAAAGTACAGCCGAAGTGACTGCCGAAAGTACACCAGAAGCGACCGCCGAAGTAACAACCAGTCCATAACTCATATAATCAGGGACACAAAAGACAAACCGTATGACACAAAAAGCAACCCGTGCGACTGTAAATCCTTGGCTGGTGCTGGGGCTTATTTGCCTGCCGATTTTTATCGGTTCGCTAGACCTAACCATCGTCTCGGCCTTCTTGCCAGAAATTCTGCTCAAGTTGGGACTGCCGCTGCAAAGCACTTTGGATGAAGCCTCGTGGGTTGTGAGTGGTTATCTGCTGGCCTATGCCATCAGCATGATGTTCATGGGGCGCGTCAGCGATTTAATCGGGCGGCGAAAAGTTTACATTGTCTGCTTGCTCATTTTTGTGGTCGGCTCGATTTTGGTGGCGACAGCGCATACATGGCCTACCGATTTACTGTACTTAGCCGCACGACGTATGGGTCAGCGTCCCGAAAAAGAAGCCATGACACTGCTGGCGATTATCATCGGGCGTATTGTGCAGGCGCTCGGTGCGGGTGCGCTTGTGCCGGTGAGTTTGGCGCTGGTTGGTGATTTGTTCCCGCCGGAACGCCGCGCTCAACCGTTGGGTGTGGTGGGTGCTGTTGACACACTGGGTTGGGTGTTGGGGCATTTATATGGTGGTATCCTTGTGAGTTTCTTTGCCACTCATCAAGATACATTTACCAATTTGCTATCAGGCTTGGGCTGGCCTGCACCGGATTGGCGCACCCTGTTTTGGATCAACGTGCCGCTGACATTAATCGGTTTAGCCTTCACCTTATTCGCGCTGCGGCATGTGGAAGAGAAACGGGCTAAAGGCCGCTTCGACATCTTGGGTACGCTCCTCATTGCAGGTTCACTCATCGCTTTGGTAGTCGGCTTGGGCGGCAACGTCGATGTGTCGCTTTCCCCTACCAATTTACAGGATGCGACTACTTTACCACCGTTGAATGGTGGCGTATTACTGATCGCGCTCTTGGCGTTGATTGGCTTTGTTCTGGTTGAGGCACGGCTGCGTGATCCGCTAATTCACCTTGAGTTGTTTAAACGGCGTAACTTGGCCTCCGGCGCGGTGATCAATTTGTTCATCGGCTTTTGCTTGATGATTGGCCTTGTGACCGTGCCAATTTTGGTCAATGTACGGGTGCAAGACAGCGCTCAGCTCAGTGAGGCGGCGCTGCAAACCGGCATTTTGCTGTCGGCGCTCACGGTTCCGATGGCACTGGCAGCCATCCCCGGCGGCTGGTTGAGTGATCGCATCGGTTTCAAGAAAACCACCATGATCGGTTTGGTGCTGGGGACAATTGGTTTCGGGCTGGTCTGGCAAACGTGGAAGCTGGATATATCCAACGCACTCATTGTTGTTGAAATGATCTTTATCGGCGTGGGCATCGGCCTGACATTTTCGCCCATTAGCGCGGCGGTCATCAACTCGGCGGATGAAGATCATCGCGGCGTGGCCTCGGCGCTGGTGATTATTTTGCGGCTCATCGGTATGACAGTGGCGGTTGCCTCACTGACCAATTTTGCGCTGCACCGTATCAACGGTCTAGCGGCGACTGAATTGGGTGGTTCGCTGCAAGGGACGGATCAAACGATGGAGTTCATCAACGCTTATGCCGGCATCGCTGTGCGCGTGCTCGGTGAGTTGGGGTTGATGGGTGCGGTGTTGTGTGTGCTGGCGCTGATTCCGGCGGCTTGGGGCATGAAGGGCGAAGCTGTACCACAACCGGTGATCGAAGAACGCGAGATCAAAGCGACAGGGGACTAGCAAACACCACACTTGCACACGTCATCTGTTTCCAGTACACTCGTATTTATATCGGGGCGTGGCGCAGTCTGGTAGCGCGCTTCGTTCGGGTCGAAGAGGTCGTGGGTTCGAATCCCGCCGCCCCGACAAAAGAAAAATCCCGTCGTTATTGGCGGGGTTTTTGATTTACTTTCCTTAACACTTGGTGAAGTGGAAGATATGCGATTGATAACCCTTTAGATGCACATATAAGCCGGGGTTATGCAGCAGCGCACCGCTGCGTTCGTAGCGCCCGCCGCCGTCCAATACGTCGGTCAGCAGCCAATTGGCATCACTCAATTCCGGCCAATCGGTGAGCGGGATATTGCTCGTGGACTGCTGATCGCTCATATTGGCGATGACTACACACATATCTTCTTTGGATCGCCAACCATAGGCCACTAAATTGTTATGGGTTCCATCCGGCTTTCCCGGCATCGGGTTAAACAGCCGCCACTCTCCCTCTTGATAAATCGGGTGGCGTGTTTCAGCCAGCAGTTTTAGATAAAATGCCTTCAGTTCGAGGTTAGGTGTCTCGTCCGGCTGGCGACCGAGCTGCACCGGCAGCTTAATCTTGCGTCCGACGAACTGTCCCTCATGCAGCAGGGTTGCGCCGGGTAAGGTACAAATCAGAACAGCCGCGGGATGCTCACGCGGGACACCAATGGATGACGCGGCGCGCTGCTCATCATGATTTTCGATGAAGCGCACCAACGTGTTCTGGAATTCAATCGGGGCAATGAGATGGGCGCGGATTTCGCTCCGTTTGTCATCGCGAATACGGTCATACAACCGTTTGTCGTAACAATAGTCAAACCCCAGACTATGAAGCATCGCTTCCAAGTCCCAATAAACTTCAGCGATAAATTGAAAGGCGGGATAAACCTTTTTGACATTCGGAATGATGTCTGTCCAGAATTCGGTGGCGGGCTTTTCGAAAGCATACGCGCCCCATGTGCGGGCGAACACATCATTCAGCATTAGCATCGCCATATCGCAGCGGATGCCATCACATTGGTTGGCAATATCCAAAATGGTGGTCAATACGGCCTGCCGCAAACCGGGGTTGTACGCATTCAGTTGGGCGGTATCAATCCAGCCGGGGAAGTAAGGATCACGCCCGTGTGCTACAACCATCTCCTTACCCAGCGCATCTTTGGTTTTGAAGAAATCACTGGGGCGTTCTTTGAGGTCTTTGGGCTTGCCCAAGATCATATATTCGGGATGCGTTTGTATCCATGCGTGATCTGTCGCCACATGGTTAGGCACGAAGTCCAAAATCAACTGCATACCCCTTTTGCGCAGTCGTTTGCGGAAGAGGGCTAAGCCAGTGCGTCCGCCGAAATGATCGTCTACTTGATATGAACCGACGGCGTAAGGCGAACCCGGAACATCATCTGCCGTTAAATCTGGAAGCGCTCCCCGATATTCATGTAAATAATTGTGGGCACTAGCACGGGCGGCTGCACTGCGCTGCCAGATGCCCATCAACCAGATGGCATCCACGTTGTAACTGACAAGTTCATCCAGCACCTTATCCGGCACATTTTCGAGTGTGATCGGTCGGTTATAACGACGGCTCAGGGTATTCAGCCAAACGTAAGTGTTAATCTGGTAAATAAAAGGTTTTTTCGGCCACGGATCCACAGGTACAACTCTCCCGGATGTAAAAGTATAACTTACGCGGTCAATATTTCGCCGCGTCCAATCAAGCATGTCGTTCAGTTTAGAAGGGGCACGTTTCAAAAAACTAACAGACATATCGATAAGTCCTCGTCTACTCAGCTTAACCGACCCTCAAGTCAAAACGGTAAAGTTGGTTCTGTTAGGTTGGTGGACAATCTTGTCTCTCCTCCGCATAATAGTCAAGAAATTATTATGTGTACAGGGCATAACGTACTAGCGAGGATGGGACATATGGCAGACGGATATTATGTATCCCCTAAGGATGCTAATCAGGTCGAGATGCTTCCGGGTGTGCACCGCCGCACCATGGGCACAACCGACGAAACAATGCTTTGCGAGTTTTTTTTACAGCGTGACGCGCTTGTTCCCCTGCATAGCCATATGAATGATCAAGTTGGCTATGTTATTTACGGACGCGTGGAATACACGGTCGGTGATGAGGTATTTATTTGTAACCCCGGTGACAGTTATGCCATCCCCGGTGGCATTGCTCATAGTGCTAAAGCCATCATTGATTCGTTGATTATCGACGCGTTCTCTCCACCCCGTGATGATTACCGGACGGAAGCACGCTGACTGCAAGCCTAGCTTCCCTGCAATGGACTTCCCCCACGATTTTGGTTTAAGGGTTATTAAAGTAGGCTGCTGGCGCGGCAAACTTGTGTTGGCTTTGTGTTACAATGGGTACATAAACAGGCTTTGCTACAGGGGAGACGGTTTTGCAATTATTACCTTGCAACCGTAAAGACAGTGCATGAAAATTCGATTGCTAGGTATCATCCTCCTTTCACTGCTGATTAGTGCCTGTGGTGCAACTGCGCGTCAAGTGATACCTACTGCTCGTCCGACCGCTACCCAAACCCTTACACCGACTGTTACCCCTACACCCGGCATCGGCGCGACCCCAACCGTGACACCGCGCTCGGTTGCTTCCGGTCCAACGCCAACACCCTTATTTGGCCCGACTAGCACGGCGGTTGCAGTCTTGGCTACGGTGACACGTCCGCCGAATCCCAACGCGCCGCGCATCGAATTTTTCACCACCAATGTCAAGCAGGTCGAACCCGGTGGTCAGGTGACACTCTTTTGGTCAGTGCGGGGTGTGCGTAACGCCATCATTTATCGGATTGATGCCAGCGGCGCGCGTGGCAACCTGTGGAATGTACCGCCGGACGGAAATCTGCCTGTGACCATCAGCCGGCGAGATCGGGGACAGGCCGTGTTCTTATTGAGCGCGGGTGAAGGCGAACTAGAAACCACCCAATCACTCTCGATTCCACTGTCATGTCCTGATCCTTGGTTTTTCCAGCCTGCGCCAGATGCGTGTCCGGCTGCTCCTGCTGAAGCCACGACCATTATTGAAGAACCCTTCGAGCGTGGTCGAATGCTTTATGTTCAATCACGCAATCGCGTCTATGTGTTGTTTAATGACGGACGCGCTCCTGCGTGGTTGAGCTTTGACAACAAATTTAATCCCGCCGTTGATAAAGAGTCTGAAGAAAGTTTTGTCCCGCCGCCAGATCGCTTCCAGCCGATTAAAATTCTGGGATTCGTCTGGCGCGGTAATGATGTCGTTCGCAACCGGCTTGGTTTGGGAACAGCGGCAGAAACCCAGTACGATGGGTTCATACAGGTCGTCAAAAATGGTGATAAAGAGGATTTGTATGTCAACAGTTCGGATACCAGTGTGCTGCAACTGTTACCGGGTGGTGATGTGTGGCAGATTATCACCGCTGGCTCATCTTAGCGCATTATTATGCAATCATTGATTGTCATTCCGTTATTTCAATCCATTTAGGATTTGTGTAGCCTTATGCTTAACGAAATTGCCTCCTCGCGTGAAGATCGCCCCGTACTACGGGTAGTACAAGCGCCTATATCCAAGGCCGAACTGCTGCAAAATGAACTCCGTCAGCAGGTCGCCACCGTTATGGATATTCAAAATGAAACCTTTGTCGAACCTTCACAGGGCGAAGAGGCGCAGCCAGTCGAAACCGGTTTGGGGCTAAAAAGTCACTTGGTCGCCACCTTCGAAGGCCGCTTACTCATTGAGTCAGAAGCGGCTTATGATCAGCTTGACGCGCAGCTTATACCCCTGAATCATATGCCGGTCTTTCGCCTGACCGAAACAGCTCCCAATGAGGTTAACGCCGGAATTCCCCACACCATCCATATCATCACTGGAAGGGTAAACCCTCAGCCAAGGCCATGGTGGCCGAATGCGCTCTTGTTCGCTGCCACCTTGTTCAGTGTCTTGATGGTCGGCACATATCTCGCCATTAGCACGATTAACGAAACCGATGCCGTTTTTGCGGCTGAACTCAGCAGCCGGATTTTCTTGGAACTGTGGCGTGGCTTGCCTTATGCCCTTAGTTTGCTGCTGATCTTAGGCGCCCATGAGATGGGGCATTACTTTGCTGCTCGCCGTCATAAACTGGCCGTGACACTGCCTTATTTTATTCCGATGCCTATCCCCGGTTTAACTATGATTGGCACATTGGGCGCATTTATCCAACTTCGCCAGCCCATGCGTAACCGCAAAATGTTGTTTGATGTGGGCGCAGCCGGCCCACTTGCAGGACTGATTTTCGCTGTACCCATTTTGCTGATCGGTTTGAGTCACGCGCAGGTTACGATGTCGCAGCCGGGGATTGTCTATATTTACGAAGGTGATTCGCTCATTTACGCCATGGCGAAAACGGTCATCTTCGGGCAGTTTCTTCCCAGCGGTGGTTATGACGTCAATATCACCAGCAGCCAGTTGGCTTGGGCAGGTTGGACTGGCTTACTGGTCACAGCGTTGAATCTCATTCCCATCGGGCAGCTTGACGGCGGACATGTGTTGTATTCACTGCTTGGTGAACGGGCGCGGGGTTTGTATTATCCGCTGCTCATTATCATGGGGCTGTTAGCGTTAGTCTCTAACATGTGGCTGCTGTGGGTGGTTTTGCTGCTGTTCTTCGGGCGGATTTATGCCACGCCGCTGGATATGATCACGCCGCTGGATCAGCGCAGGCGCTGGTTAGCCATTTTTACATTGGTGGTTTTTGTACTGGTGTTTGTGCCTGCGCCGCTGACTGAACATATCGTAGATGATAGTTCGCCAGTTTCGCCGCGTAACAGTGCTTACTTGCTGCCAACAATTGCACCGCTAGCCGTCGTATTGCTCTCGCGCTTGCGACGTTAAGCCAAGGAGTCAGTCATCAATAAGATCTTCATCACCGAAGGCTTCAAAAATCTCAAAGTCTTCATCTGCGGCAGCAGCAAAAGCAGCGGCTACCGCTTTCTGCCGTTCTTTGAATGGCAAGCGCATAAGTTCTTGTGCAGTATATGGTGGCCCATGAGTGATAGCTGCCCCTAAATTTTCAATAAATTCTAGGACATGTCGCTGTTGATTTTCATCCAGATGGCTGATCTTTTCCATCAGTTCTTGTTTGAGGGTTGTCATGAGTTATCGTCCATTTCATTCATCAGCTTTCATCGAAATAACTGCCCAAAGAGCGTTCGAGTGCTTCTCGTGCGACACGATCCCGTTCTTCGGGTGATAGGCGCATCAAGTCTTTGGCGGTGTAGTGGCGTTCAGCCGAATTTTCATCTTGCAGCGTTTCGATAAATTCAAGCACTCGCCGCTGCTGAATCTCATCGAGTTGGGTGATTTTCTCAATCAGTTCTTCTTCAAGAGTCATCATCTGTCTTCCTCATTACCACATCGAAAACACAAGGCAATTAAGACATAGCTTAAAAGGGATAATTTTTTATGAAGTTAAGCAGCGTCTCTCCATCACTCTGCAATGTGGAAGCTGTTGAAACACTTATTACCCAGTTTCCGTTAAGCCAACTAAGTGTGTGTTGAGCAAACCTTATACAGGCGCAAAATGCGTATCCATAAGATGTGGGTGCTTTTGTATAAAGTTTAGCTGTTCCTGCACAATCTCCGCAATTAGCTCCTTGAGATAAAAAAGATCGATATTCAGTAAGGTTGGAGGTCTGTAGAACATTTAGATAAACAGTTTGATGAGCATTATTTTTGTAGATTGCAAAAATATCTTGCTGAATATTTTCCCTTGCTTCATGATTTGTGGATTCTTGAAGCGCGAAACTTCCTACTTGCTTAGGTATGATTTGTGTTACTGATGTAGTGTCTAGTATAGCTTGTCGGTTAGGGTTAAATTGCGTAGCATCGATAGGATTTTGAGGGGATCGTAATGCAAAGATCAATACGACTGGAATAATGACTATTAATGCACAAAAGCCCAGAATAGCGAGAGAAAATAAATTTATTAAAACCCTTGAAGTACTGATAGGCGGTTTAGTCATGGGTTGATGCCATCCATTCTGACCGAGTTGATTAACCGTTCATAGACTCCATGACCAACCGAATACGTTCTTGATCGGCAGGCGAATATGCCTCAAAAGCCAGTGGGACTTGTTGAAAATCGACTCGATGGCGCAGCAGTTGCAGCCGCGCATAAGTTGTGTTGTAAGGTTCTAAGAAGTCAAACAGAATATGTTCTTTTCCCGATAGAGGAATAGGCAGAATTGGAAAAAGCTCGTTAACCCTAAAACCATATACCCATGTTGTACCATCTTGTAAACCGGGACGTGTGTCATTCATGTAAATACTATAGGGATACGATTTAGGATGTCGATCTGGATAACTCGGCACACCGCGTGGCACAGGACGTGATTCGTGCAGCAGGTCGATTTCAATTAAGGGCATTTCCTGTGCCAATGTTGCATCGCGCTTTTCAAAATATTGGATAAATCCATCACCGGGCGGTTTATTAGTTGGCGACAGGATTTCAATGCGAGTAACAGGGATGAGATCAGCCGATTCAAGGAAACGATAAATCATTAATCCGGTTAAATAAAGTTCATCGTCAACATGTAAGGTTTCAGTAGCTGGCAAAACTAAGGTAGGGGCTGTTCCATCAATCAATGATGGCGATTCTAGTTGCCTACTCTTGCTTGTTTCATAGATGGTGACATCCGGTTCGGGGCGGCGTATGAGTTCACCGGTATCAGGATGATATTCGCTAATTTGTAATGAGGTGGTTATCCCGACTTCATAACCTGCTGGGAGTTGTTCACTCAGGGCATTGAAGATGTCATTGATATAGGCGTTATGCCACATTTTATAAGCGCCTATCGAGTTATGCTGAGTAAAACTTTGTAAGTGGGCGTTTCCACCCCGATATGGATTGTGACGGGTATCTTGGGATGACACAGCAGTTTTACCTTTCTATAGGCTTCATCCAGATTATAACATTCTTCGCCATTGCCCCGTATATCCCTATGATTTCCCAAATTGAATCAACCGATATCCCAAACCTGACTTTGCAGCAGGCCAATCCAACAGTAGAATAAAACTCTTATAACAGAAAGTGATTTTAATCAGGGCAGGCCACATCAACATCAGGTGGGGTAAAGGTGACATGCCCGATGACCGTCTAAAATTGTTTACCTATAGATTGTGAAGCACAAATGGCTGACAGCCTTTTCGATAACCGTTACCGATATGACTATATTTATCCGCGTGGACGCTCCGGCGAAACCCTCCGTGCTGTGGATACTCAAGCCAGCGACCGTCCGGTGGTCGTCAAGCGCCCGGCGCCTAATGATGCGCCGCCAATTCGTGCCGGACAGGAAGTCAGCATCCTCAACGAACGGAAGGCACTGCAAAAGTTAGCAGGGCATCCGGTGGCGACCGCCTTGCTCGGCAGTGGACAATTTTTGGTCGGCGGTACGGCTCAACAGTATATCGTCATGGAACGCGGGCAGGGAGTGGTATTAGCCGACGCTGTGCGTGAACTAGCGCAGCGTGAAGAACGTCTGCCCGAATTGGAAATGCTGGTCATTGTCGACGGCTTGCTTGATCTGCTGCAAACCGCCCACAGCCATGACATTGTCTATAATGATGTTGACGCTAAACATCTCTTTTGGGATCGGGACAGTTACAAACTCAAAGTGATTGACTGGGGTAACGCCGTTTTCCTTGAAGGCGACGAGATGACTCCGCAGGGCATCAGCCGTCAGAGCGATGTCATGCAAGTGGGTGAACTGCTGTACTTCATCGTCACAGGCGGTGGACGCGCCGATATTCCGCGTGATGCCGGTGATGATTTCCTGTTGGACTTCGGGCGTGATAACGAACGGCTGTCACCGCGTCTCAAGACCATCATCAGCAAAGCGGCGCACCCCAACGCCAAACTGCGCTACAAGACCATCATTGATCTGCGTCGGGCGCTCACCGATTATCGCGACCCGATGGAACGTGAGCGCAACGCGATTTTGGGGCGGATTGCTGAACGCCTTAAAACTCAGCGTAGTAAAGATGAACTGGTCGCTTTGATGGACACGCTCAATCCGGTATTTGCGGCTGATCCCGGACATCCGCAGACGCGGGCTGCCGAGCGCGAAATTATGGCGCGTTTGGGTGATCTGGAAGTTGAATCCGATTTGGACGCCAGCCGCATCTATCTTGAAAGCGCCAATTGGCCGCGCGCCATTGATTTGTTAGACGAACTGCGCGACAAATCGCGTAACGAAACCCGCACCCTCATCGAACTGCTTCTCGATTTCGCCCGTACCTTACACGAAGCCCGCCTTCAACCCGCGCCGGTCGCTATTCAAGAGAGCATCGGCCTGCTTTACGAAGGGCAAAACGCCCGCGCCGCTCATCTGTTGGTGACGACACCAGCTTCTGATAATCGTGTCCGTGCTGCCCAATGGCTGTTAGCCGAACGGGTGACGGCTTATACGCCCGACATCCTGTTGCTGCGTCCTAACCTCTACCGCTTAGAAACGGCTTTAGCGCAGTTGGCAGCCAATAATGTACAGGTCACCGAGCCTCGCGCAGTCTTAACCGAGATTAACGCAACCTTGGATCGCATCGCCGCGTCGAATACTGCCAGTCTGGTCGAACTACGGGATGGCTACCGCTTGGTCGTGGATGGTTTGACCGCCATGAACACGCTAGTGGATACCATCAACCGCCGCCAGATGTTACCGGATCATCAACTTCCGGTTTCGGCACTGGAACGGGCCATGAATGCCGCGATGGCCTTAGCTGATAACATGCATGTCATCGGACGGCAGGCGACTTCCAGCCCGCGTGATGCTGTTCACGCGCTGGACGGCAGCCGTGCCATTGATCCGACCAATCCCGCGTGGGACGCGCTTGGACGGATGCTCGACGGTTTGTACGAACTTTTAGGCTCTTACCAAACCTATGTGCCTGCCGCTGATGGTTCTGATCTCGCCGGATGGTTGGAAACAACCGCCCGTGATCTAACGCCGTTCCGCGACAGGCTGTTTGATGAACTGCTCGTCACCATGATTGCCGGTCTCGAAACGGCTCATCAGGCGTGGGCAACTTATGCCGAAACCACCGTGCAGGGTGATCGTCTCGGCTCGATTGAATCGCTTACTGAAGCCATTGATTCAGTCAGCACCATTAGCCCGACACTTGCCGGATGGCTTAATCAGGTGCGGACGATTATCACCAACGCACAGTATGTCGAACGTCACGCGCTTTTCGGCGGCTTAGGTCGTGCCTTAGCCGATGGTTGGGAAGCTTTTGATCGGGGACGCTTGGCGGATGCCGAACGGCTGGGACAGCAGGCTTACGAAATCGCGCGCGATGATGCCCAGCGTTTCTCGGCAGGTCGCTTGCGTGAACTCAGCCGCATTTCGCGCGATTGGGCGGAACGTAACGGTGCGAGTAACGTCAAAGGCACGCAGGCGGCTGTCGTTGCGCTGGAGCATCTGTATACGCCCGATGAAATCACGGTTCGCGACAACTTCTCGGCGCAAATGCCCAGCAAGGAAACCTATCTCAAAGCGATGGGTAAAGGATTAGTCGAACTCTTTGGACGCAACAGTACCGCCGCACCGCATATTCTCTTTGCCAATTTCATCTTGCTGGGTGTGCTGGATGCTAACGAAGGCCGCTTGGAAGATGCCGACTTCTGGAAAGAAGCCGCGCTGCGAACCTTGGGTGAATATGCCCAGCGTCACACCTTGACCCGTGCGCTGGTCGAATTTATCGACCGCCGTGCCGAGCTAAATGCCGGTGCCGAGTTGATCAACAGTGTCAACAGCACCTCAGCCATGCCCACCCTCGAAGTGACCCGCAAGAAGCTGGAAGATAACCCGCAGGCGCGCACTTTATCCGCCGGAATTTACAGCCTGCGCGAAATGGAAAATGCCCTGCGCGATTGGTCAGATGGCGAATTCCGTTCCGCCGGAATCAAGATCGAAAATGCCATCAACGCCATTAACGAAGTCGAACAAGCTGCCGCTGTCACCTTGACACCTTACCGCTCGTGGTTGATGGAATTGCAGTCCGCCGCCGCTGAACTCCATAACCAATCTCGTTTGATGCACACTGCAATCGATACCAAACCGGCTGATCCGCAGGACAACATCCGCGGCGCCATGAACCGCATGGTCGATGTGACGCTGCGGCTGCTCGGCGATAATTACACATCAACGCTGCGCGGCTGGCGAGATACTTATGAGTCGTTTTTGGAAGTCTATACTTCCAGCGTGCGCCGCAGCGAAAAGCTCAACCGCTTTAACCAGTTGTTCCGCGCCATGTTCATTGACCGTCATCCGGCTTATCCGCTTTATCGCCACTGGTACGACCTCACCGATAACGCGCCGGAATTTCCCGCGCCGCCGACCACCGAACCCACGCCGCGTGTGGATGAAGATGCCGAAATTCCCGAATATACTTATAAAGGCTCGCGCTACAGCGACGAACCGGAAGAAAGTGCCGCTGCTGTCGGAACGAGTCGCGGCTTACCGCGTCCGCTGCTGTTGGTTGGCGGTTTGATCGTTATTGCAGCCGTAATCGCCATCATTGCAGCCGTTTCCAATGGCAGTGGTGCGGCGGGAATCGCTGTCACCATTACCGCGACGGCCACCGTGAATGATACGGCTACTCAAGAGGCAGCAGCCCCAAGCGCCACCACAACCATTGATCCTAATGAAGGTACGAGTTTGAACTCGCAGTTGGCGACTCCAACACTTTTATCACTGCTCGGCGATCAACCGACATCGACCCTTGTTCCGTCAGCAACCGATCAACCGTCGTTGGAGCCACCGCCGCTGACCGCCTTTGCACCGACTGCCACTGAACTACCACCGAGCGCCACACTCGCGCCAACCTTGACGTTGACACCCAGCATCACACCGACACCTACCAACACGCCCACCGCGACCAATACCCCGACGGCGACTTTACCGCCGCAGGGCTTACAGGGGCCGCACAACTTGTTGACGACATTCGACAATTTACCCTCTGTGCCGTGGGATGCCAATCAATTCTTTAAGGTGACGACGCTCAACCAAACCTATTGGCGCTTGGGTACGGAAACATCAGGCGATAAAGACACCTTATTCCTGCCGGTTCCCGCCGAACTGCTCGAAACTTATTTTGGCAATAACGCCGCCAGCCGCATCCGCCGTGTAGAGGTCGAATTGACCCTCACCACCTTTAACGCAGCCGTGATCTCGCCCGATCAAGTGTACTTTGGTGCGCTTTTACAAGATGCCTCGGACTCGACCAAGACCGCTGGCGTGAACGTCCAATTGGTGCAGCCGGGAGTGATCAAACTCGGTCAGCGTGTCGGTGAGAAAATCACCAACTTCAGCAATCAAGCGGTGAATGTCGTCGTCGTGCGTATCCGCTTGGAGCGTGATCTCAAGACCGGCGAAATTACCGCTTATGCCAACGGCGCACAGTTGGGGCAGCCCATACCATTTGTTCGTGCTGATGCACCGATTATTCCAGTGTTGTTCGTCAAGACGGGTGGTGTGATCGTGAGTGTTACGGGCAGCGGTTGGGTTATCACTTTGCGCTGAAAGTTTTGTCTCATGCCGCTAGCTGACTTGCTATACACGACAGGCCGTCCACAGATTGACCGTGCTATCGCCGGAGTCGTGAGCATTTACGAGGCGGCCTTTCCCGCGCGCGTTCGTGGATATTATCTGGTCGGTAGTTTGAGTCGCGGCACTGCTGGAAGCAACAGTGACATTGATCTGGAGATCATATTCAAAGACACCTTTTTGCCTGATGAAGCCGAACGTCTCATCCTCATTCGGCAGGGCTGCCGCGCTTTGTCGCCGATCCACCTTGATTTGCCTGCCCGTGACGAAGCCTCATTGCCCCACAGTGACACCGTTGCCATCAAATCTGCCAGTACACTGGTTTATGGTGAAGATACACGCGCCTCGATGCCATTGCCGAGCATCGAAACCTATCTACGTCGTGTCAGCATTCCAACGCATCGCGCCCTGACATTAGAATTTCGCCCTTTGCCAGTCAGCTTACCTTTAAGTTATCCCCAACCGGAGACTGAATTTTACGGTTATGTAGCCACTGATCCCAATCATCCGCATTTCATTTGGGGAACTAAAATCTGGGTGCTGGACATCGGTTGGATGGCGACTTTTTTGTTGGCATATCAAGCCAGCATATTGGTTCCGAGCAAAGATGATATGCCGCACTTGTATCGTGAGCATATCAACGACACTTGGACAACTTTTATCATCGAAGTGCATGACCTTTGCCGCTTGCAATGGGAGTACACCATTCCCTCTAATCTCGATGACCGCGCCCGACTACGTGCCTTATGTGAACAAACACTGGCTTACGAAAACCACGTCCTGAACTTATATCAAGCGTGGCTAAAATCGGAATCTGAGCATGGCGATACGGCCTTAGCGGCTGAACGTCTGAAGGCATTTAAATAAACATTCAACTCTTTGCGTCCTTGCGACTTAGCGCCCTTGCGCTAAAAATCGCTCTGTCTTGATCTTGGCGAGTTGGCGGTTTAATTAGTTTCTATGAACGCCGCCACTCGGTGAGCGCGCCAGCCACCCATGTTGGCGGAGGCTGGTCGTAGAGTGGGGCTGCGTCCGTGTAGCTCATATCGATAACGTGGCCTGTCATCGGGCCACGAAGGTAGCGGAAAACTTGACCGGCATCCCGTGCATCACTTTTCACTTGGACGCAGTGCTGGTTGTATCCCCAATAATCGCCTTTTTCGAGGATGCGAATGCCGTCCTCAATGATACTCTGGGCGCGGCGTAGTCCGGCTTCATCCGGCGCAAATGAATTTTCAGGGGTATCGCCATAACCGATGCCGTGATGAAAAGCGTCGGCTGTCGAGACGATCACCGAATCTTTGGCAATCGCAGCCACGTCGTCAATGCCGGGAAGCTGTTCAGGATGACCACCCGCCAGATAGGGATAACGCTCGATGACTTTGGGGATTTTTCCGCCGCGCCGTTTGGTTTCCACATCCCAAAAATGATGCCAACCGATCAATACATGGTCGCGCAGGTAGTTATCGCGTCCCGCAATCCCCGGCCCTTGGATGCCCCACGAGGCTTCTTGTCTGAAATCGCCACCCGCTGCAACACGCCGCCGTGCCTGTTCCATATCGTCGGTAAAGGCATGTAGGACGCTGATGACCAGCACCTGATCGGCACCGCTGTCGAGGCAGGCATGAACACAGGCCGCAACCTGATAACCGCAGTCTTTGACGTTCGTGTGAGGGAAGACCAGAACACCACCATTTTTGAGCGTATCAGCCAGAGTAAATTGTTTACCCCGTTCGAGATGGTCGAGCGTACCTTGTTCGCCCAGTTCGGCTTGATCGCGTAGATACGATGCATAAATATGTTTTTGAAGCTGATCGAGATCTTCTGCCATAATTTGGAATCCTAAACATCTGGAAGTGTAACAGCGTTTTTAACCAATCTGGAGCGTTCGGGCAAGTCCTTGCCACTTGCCTTTGTATTAAAAATGTTCACCCACCAAAATTCTGGAAGTATCCAATCAACAGTGTCGCCACAAATACAATTCCTACGCCCACCCACTGCCGCTGTGCCAACCGCTCTTTTAAAAAGATCAGTGCCAAAAACACCGTGACCGCGCTAAACAAAGAAGTCAGCACCGCCACAATCCCCGGTGTCGTCCCTTGCACACCGATGTTATAAGCCACTTCACCAACCGTTGTAATCAGGCCAGCCGCAGCCAATATTTTCCATAAGCCGCCTGCTGGCAGCGCCACCGATTGATGCAGCGGGCGGGCAAATAAACTCAACAAAATCATCGTCATCACCCGACCGATGAGTGTCGGAAGGTACGACCCCAACGGCCCGACGATAAACTGCAATCCCCACGAATTAAGCCCGATAGCAATCGCCGCAATCACGGCTTCGGGTAATCCTTTCAATCCTTTGCGGCTGGCATCATTCGGATCATGGCTGACGCTCGATATAATGACAATCCCGAACAGCATCAGCAGCAGGCTCAAGACACCGCCAAAAGGGATATGGTCGCCTGCCAGCAGTGACAGCAGCAGTGCCACACCGCCGAAGGCTGAAGTAACCGGTGAGGCAATCGAAATTTTGCCAATCGTCAGCGCCCGATACAGCAGCAGTGTTCCGATGGTGTTGATCGACCCCAACAGCATTCCTAAACCTACACTTGCCCACGTTGCTGTCGCTGGAATCCCATCAAAGAGGATCACCACCAGCAGCGCCACCGCGCTCACAAAATGAATATAAAATAATGCCCGATAGGGTGTCAGTTTGACACTCGCGTCCCGCGCGATGAAATCCGCCGAACCGAATCCTAATGCTGAGAGTAATCCCCAAAATATCCCCACACATGTCGCTTTCTAATTAGGTATATTCACACAAGTCTATATACGATGGCTTATGTCGAAGGTTCATTACGCGCAGTATACAATTTCTACCTATTTAGGAAAATCTTTGCGTCCTTGCGACTTAGCACCTTTGCGTTAAAACGCTTTCCGTTTGATTTCACAAACCTTTCAAACCAATCCGAACCATTTTCCAACCTCCTTAACACATTTGCTCTCTCAAAAGGGTTAGGGTCAACGCCTCGAAAGAGTTACAAAATGTTCTTCCAAAATGTAACCCATTGCGCCTGCCTTTGTCGTACAATAATCAATGGATTGGATTGTAGTGGCGCAAGGCTTTGCGCCTGCTGGCAAACCCTACGCATCTTAACATCACGGGTATATCTTTTGGGCGACGACTATCGGCTGTTTTGCAGCAGCGGAAAAATGCTCTGCTGCTGCAAAAACGTTTCTGTTAGCAAACTTGGCAAAAATTGACTTGCCAACTCTACCGCATTTGCTGCTTTCGCCGCATATTTCGCTTTTGTTTGGCTCCCTCTTGCCCTGTTACTATGGGGAAAGAGGGCTGGGGAGATAGGGGTAGCGAATGGCAATCTTGGCATCGGACACACTTACCCCAAGATTGCCGCGTTTTTAGCCGAGCTATCCGCCGAAATGTCGTCAATAATGCCAAATGTCAGCCCGCCATCGCCGACTTCGCCGCCAAAATTCACAGTGAATGTGAAGAATATGAAGAAATTTACAAATTTTGGAGCTTATGGCACTACTGCCGCCGCCAATGCCGCCACAAACAAAAAAGGGCGCTCACGCACCCTTCTTGTAACTTGAAACTTGGAGCTTGAAACTACTCGATGAGAGTCAAACCCGCCCAATTGCCTTGCTTACTCGCTGCCGCCTCGATCTCCTGAATGGACTGTAGCTCGTCGGCTTCATCCACCGCGCCAAACACCTTCAGCACATCATAATTGGTGTTGCGCTGCGCCGGAATAAAACCTGCCGCTCGGATTTGTCGGTGCATCTCAGCCGGGAGCATAATCGGGCTGGCCTTGGTGATCGCACCCGCCGCGCTCACCACGTTTTCTTCGATCATCGTGCTGCCGAAGTCGTCCGCACCGAAGTGCAGGGACATCTGCCCGACCTTCGCGCCCTGTGTAGGCCAACTGGCGCTGATGTGCGGCAGGTTATCAAGGAAAATCCGCGCAATCGCTGTATGCCGTAGATATTCGGTGCTGGTTCCGCCGTATTCGCTGGCGAACTTACTCTTGCCCAACGGTGTCCCTTCGATCTGCACCGTCCAGCTAATGAAGGCGTTGAAGCCCATGCCGAAACGCTTGAGGCTGTCGTCCTGTTCATCACGCAGTCGTTGCAGATGGTTCATCCGGTTTTCCAACTTCTCGCGGAAGCCGATCACCATCGTCGCGGTGGTAATCAAACCGAGTTCGTGCGCCACTTTCATCACGCCGAACCAATCATCGGTCATGATTTTCTTAGGGGTTACGCGCTGGCGAATTTCATCATCAAGGATTTCACCACCGCCACCCGGCAAGCCCATTAAACCGGCTGCCTTGAGTTCGGTCAGCGTTTCACGCCAAGTCTTGCCACCGATCTCGCTCATGTACTGGATTTCACTGGGCGAGAAAGCGTTAATCTCAATCGTCGGGAAGGTTTTATGAATCCAGCTTACGAGGTCAGTGTAATATTCGTAGGGCAAATCGGGATTATGCCCACCTTGCATCAGGATACGGGTCGCGCCCAGTTCCAGCGCCTCTTTGATCTTGTTGCCGAGGATCAACTTGCTGTTGACGTAACCCTTCTCAGTGTCACCGGGAAGGGCATAGAAATTGCAGAACTGGCAGTCTGTCACACAGACATTGGTGTAATTGATGTTCCGGTCAATCAAATACGTGACCGTATCACCCGGTACAAGCTGCTGC
This sequence comes from Anaerolineaceae bacterium, assembly GCA_016124855.1. Taxonomy (GTDB): domain Bacteria; phylum Chloroflexota; class Anaerolineae; order Aggregatilineales; family Phototrophicaceae; genus CFX2. The sequence continues at coordinate 214,815 of WGMX01000024.1, forward strand.
CGCCGTGCATTCGCCGCGTCCGCTAAATCGAGCAGTTCCGCATGTTGATAAATATATAAAGCTTCGTCGTAGTTAATGCGCTTGCCCTCATGTACCTTCGCCAAGATTTGATCAACTTGTGCCTGTACTGCCGGTTCGTTTGTTGTCATACTGTTTCTCCGCCTTCGATCTTTCTTTATTTTAATTCCCTCCCTCGTTTATGAGGAAGGGTTAGGGTGGGGGTCAGACACCTGCCGCCGCGTGTTCGCCCCAAAATTCCAGCGTGTTCCAGTCAAATCCGTCTAGGGCCAATTCCAGAAACAACTTGAGACCTGCCAGATCATCGTCTGTTAAGGTATAGCGCAAATCACGCAAATAGCGCCGGCATACACCTGCTGGTAATCCTAGCCGTCCAGCATAACCTGTCGCTAAGGTATTCCGCCCGGCCTCGGTCAAACCCATTTCGGTCGAATCGTAGAGTGCATCAAACACGCCTGCGTCTGCTAATGCCTGAGCCTTATCTTTCCGTGCCGCCCATACCGAGAAGGTGAAGGGTAGACCTGTCATCTTCAACCATTCGTCACCGAGATCGAAAATATAAGGTAACGATTCCCCCTCCTTGTTTACGGGGAGGGGGTTAGGGGGTGGGGTTAAAGGTCTGTGGTGCACACCCTCAACCAGCGCGTCATCGCCAATGATTAGCGCCCCATCATGTTCAGATAGCATACTCGGTAGATGCTGCTCTGTCACTGTGAAATTTGGCACGATTTTGTAACGGTCGCGGCATAATATTTTCAGCAGTGCCACGCTCGTCGCCGAGTGATCAGTTAAGGCAATCGACTTGCCATCCAACTCGCTCATGTCGGCTGCCCACGAGAACAACAGCACCGTTTTCACAGCGCCCAAACTAGCGATACTTAATCCCGGCAGCACCACATATTCATCCGCATGACGTGCGGTTTCAATGGCGGAAATCGGCGCAATATCAATCTCGCCCGACTTCAACATGCGGTTCATCATGGATGGCACGCCGCGTTCGAAATGCACATCCACATCTTGTAACCGTTCCGCCAAGTCATAGTGAAACGGCATCGTATTCAGATAATCAATCAGTCCGATATTGAGCATATGTCACTCAGCTTTCTTTGTTAAACCATGTCGTCAAAAGTCCAAAGAAAACCGTCTAATTTCAAAACTATTTACTCAGGAAACCACGTCTTTGGATCAATCGTCGCACCTAATACAGCCGAGACAAAAGGTTGCGTTGCATCATAAATACCTTGCTGTGTTAGACGATCATCATTTAGGGTATAAGCTTCCACAAACTTGGCTTCCGGGTTCACCATCCAGTATTCACGTACACCATATTTCTGATAGGTCAGAAACTTATGCCCACGATCATTAAACTCGGTCGAAGGTGAAAGTACTTCAACCACCAAATCTGGAGCACCATACCAGAAACGACCGTCTGATCCTAAGGCACAGTTCGGATTATCCTTGCTGACCCAAAATAAATCAGGCTCAAAGCTGTTCCCGTCATCAAATTTCAAACCTATAGGAGCAAATCGTGTTTCACCATTTCGAGTGAGTGGTATCAATGTAATAACAATTTGCCACAGCGATTTTTGATGTCTATCAAGAGGAGGATTCACGACGATTTCTCCATCAATGAGTTCCACAATCTGGTTTGATTCTGGAAGCGCCGCATATTCGGCAAAAGTTGTTCGGGTTTTGATAGGTATATCCATATCATTCACCTCACTGACTCAACCATATCGTGACCACCAGCCCGATGAGCAGGGCAAATACGCCCGCAGCCATCATCGACATCAACTGTATGGGACGGATAATTGCTGCCCGCCAACTCACGCTGTCCTCGGACTCTTGGTTAACCACCCAAATCTGCTGCTCTCCACGGTTGATGTCCGCTCGCAGCAGCCGTCCCAGTATCCGCCTCAGTAATGGATCAATCACCCGCCAATAAAACAACATCCAGCCTCCGCCGATGAGCAAGAACACTACACCACCAATCACCAGCGGGGAAATTGTAGTTACCATACACCTACGTCACACATCTTGTAGGGGAGCACCTATGTGTGCTCCCAAACTTATAAACAATTAGGCAAACACTTCGAGTTCGTTGTAAACCGTATCACGCTCGACCGGTGTGTAGCCGGCTGTGCGAATGAACTGCATCAGTTGAGGAACAGTCATCGCCTGCCGCTTTGCACCCGCATCCTGATAGATATGTTCTTCGATGATCGTGCCGTCCATGTCGTTCGCGCCGAAATTGAGTGCCACCTGTGCCAGTGCCGGAGTCAACATCACCCAATAGGCTTTGATGTTGGAAATGTTGTCCAGCATCAAACGGCTGATGGCTAGTGTCTTGATGTCATCGACACCGGTTGTCCATTGGCGACCGAGCTTACGACCAAGGTTATTTTCTTCAGGATGAAAAGCCAGTGCGATAAAAGTCTGGAAGCCGCCGGATTTATCCTGCTGTTCGCGCAGCGCAATCATATGGTGAATACGGTGTTCGGGCTTTTCGATGTGACCGTAGAGCATGGTGGCGTTGGTTTTGAGTCCCAATTTATGCGCGGTATCATGGACAGCCAGCCACGTTTCTTGGTTGGCCTTTTCGGGGCAAATCTTCTTTCGCACATCCCAATGGAAAATTTCCGCGCCGCCGCCGGGCATACTGTCCAAACCGGCCTTGACCAATTCTTTCAGCACTTCTTCATGCGACATATTAGTCAGCTTGGCGAAGTAATCAATCTCAACTGCCGTGAATGCCTTCAGGTGAATATGCGGGAATTCTTTCTTGAGTGTTTCGAGGACATCAAGATAATACTCAAAGCCGAGTTCAGGATGTAAGCCACCGACGATATGGAATTCGCGTACGCCCGCATCAACCGCCGCCCGCACCTTATCAGGAAGTTGGTTTGGCATAAAGGTATAAGCGCCTTCTTCTTTGTCGCTGGTACGCGCAAAAGAGCAGAAGTTGCAGTGAAACGCGCAGACATTGGTCGGGTTGATATGGCGATTTTTATTGAAGTAAACTTTATCGCCATGCAAACGCTTGCGAACAATCTGTGCCAGCTTACCCAGCTTGATAATGTCACGCTGTTCAAACAGCCATACACCTTCGTCGTAGCTCAAGCGCTCTGCCGCTTGAACCTTATCGTTGATGCGCTTCCAATCGGTCATTTGAGATGATCTCCTCCGATGAATAGGTGAGGTCTTAAGGCTGGCGCTGAATCACAGGTGACTCAGATCGTCATACCGGATTTTTGACGTTCACAAAATTGTGAATGTTCTAAATTTCACTATAATTGTACAGCCGATTCGAATGAGTGTAAAGCATCCTTAGCCAATTTACATTTTAACGCCGACATCACGAATCTCACATATTGTTGTGAACTGTGTAAAAAAATTAACCCGAAGGATTAAGAATGTAACAAACGCAACATAAACCAATGACATGACGAATTTCCTAACTCTTTTTCCCTATAATTAACGGTATGATACAAGTATCAAATTAGTCTCAAGTGGATAGTAACGTAATGACAGCACAACTGCGCCCGATGACAACCTGCCAACAATGCGGCCAAGAGAATGCCGAAGGTTATACCGTTTGTGTCAAATGCGGATCTGCATCTCCGCTTTCGGCTCCACAATCGCAGCCCGCGCAGCAAGTGAGTTATGCCATTAAGTTCCTTGTGGAAGGCGAAGAACTGCCGTTGAGCCTTATACCTTCGCAGCGCGCCATCATGGGGCGGCAGGCGCCTTTTATGCTTCAGTTACCGGATGTAGACCTCACCAGCTATAGTGCTGCCGAACATGGTATATCCCGCGTTCATGCGGTGATTGACTGTTCGCGCACGGGTTTACAAATTACCGATCTGGACAGCCGTAACGGAACATTCGTCAACGGCGAAAAACTTTACCCGTACAATGCTCACGTTCTGCGGCACGGGGATACGCTGCGCTTGGGCAGCATGTCGCTTGAAGTCATTGTCAAGGTGGACCGTCGTATGCCGGTGGAGGCCGCTCCCGCGCCAGCACGCAGTATTCCAGCAGAACTTCAACCCAAGGTTACGCGCTTGCTCTCGCTGGCCGGACAGCTCAACGGGAACTTAGTGAGTCCTGTACCGCCTCAAAATCCGGGAAATAGCTCGTCCACGTTGAATAAGGCGAGCTAAATACTGTCGTCACCGTTGTTGCATTCCCCAGCGTAACGGGAATAATCGCGTTACGCTGATTTTCCACAGTCACTGAATCGCCTTCAACCGTTCCCGCGATCAAACGAATTAAAGTCTTGCCGTCCGGCGCAACAAAGATCACCGACTGCGGTGCTTGCGCTTCACCCGTGATAACGCGCCATCCATCGGGTATGTTGGCGCTGAAGTTTGCCCCTTCATACACGCCGTTATCAATCACCACTGGAGCGCCCGGCGTGTTATGCAAATTATCCGGTTCATGCGCCGGAATACAGCCATCAAGCGCCAGCACAAATATCAGGGTGACAAGAATGGCTTGCCACCAAAAAACTTGCGACTTGCGACTTGTGCCTTGTAACTTACTCACGGCATTCTGTTCGGCGTATCAGGATTAGTCGCCATATCGCGCGAACGGGAATCACCACACCAGATAAAACCCGCCCACCGGTCAATTTTCCACTGACCATCAGATACTTGCGACACATGGAAATAACTGCACACACCGCTGGCTCCGCGATCTTTTTCATAAGTCGAGATCACTTCGATGTCCCATGCCGCGCCGTCCGGAACGGCACGACGGAACACCGCGTTTTCCAGCGCACCCCATTCCGGCGGGGCATAACCCATCACGCAGCTTGAAGGCTTGCCACCTTCACACTGATCGCTGATGGCTTGCGCCAATTCTGGACTCAGCAAGGGCAGCGCAGCCGCGTCATTCCCATGACCAGCAGCGTTGGCAAAATCCGCCGCCACACCAAATGCCGGATTAGTCTGCGGTGGTGTGACGGCGACCGCCACCAGAACCAATCCAGCCATAACCGCCATGATAATCAGCGTAATCCACAATGTGCGTCGAGCAGGCATACCAACCTCAAACCCATTTGGCGAAGATGTTATCTATTAAACTGTTCGCCGACCGAAATGGGAATGGGCAAGATATTTTCGCGCGGCGGATAAGGGCACATGGCAAACTCGGTGAAGGCGCACGGCGGATGATACGCCTTATTAAAATCCAGATCAATGAGGCCGTCACTTTGTATGTTGGCATACAAGAAGCGTCCCGCGCCATAAGTCGTCTTGCCGCTGGTTTGGTCACGGAAGATCAACCACAAGCGGTTGCCGGTGGTTTCGAAGGCTTCTAATCGCCGTTTTTCACCGAGCAAATCAAACTCGATGTAGCCCACATTTTGCAGAATACTGATTGAGCCTTTGGAGTTTTCCACTGAAACAGGCTGCTTCGCTGCATGCGGCGTGAAAGCAGCCGTGACGTGATAATCGGGATTAATCGGCTGCCACTTACGGCCTTTGAAGTTTAGTCGAGTCGGGTTATTGGCGTCACGCACACGGACGAAGAAATCACCATCGCGTTCAATCACAAAAAAAGTGACTGAACCGATGTTTACCAGCGGCAGCTCGCCATCTTTTTGATGATTGTTGACGATGTAACTTTGTCCCACGACCGCCGGCTTGCCGTCAATTTTAACGTGATCGTTGCTTACCTTCAGCGTGACGACATCATCTTTGACGGTAATCACACCGATTTGATCCGGTACGCTGTCCGGCAAGTGAGCGTCACAACTTGCGCCACTGCCGATGGTATTGTCACCTGTTTTCAACGGCTCAAGACCGACTAATGCTAACCAACTATCCGGCGCACGAAGATCACTCTCCATCTTCTGCTGCCAATGTTCAATTTCTTCAATATAGGCTGATTTTCTCTCGGTAATCACGGTTGACTCCTAACGGGCGCGAAATCCGTTATCGAATGTTATTTGCGCTTTTGATCAGACGCTTTATCCCGCGCATCTCTTAGTGCATTGCGCATTTTTGCGCTTTCTTGGACGGCGTTAACCGCGATCATACCATGCCAGCCGGGGGTGTTCATATATTCCACACAGACCACGCCGCCATAACCGGAGGCTTGTATATCTTTCATCACCTGTGGAATATTGATGCGTCCACGCTCGAACGGTGTTTGTAACTGTGCCCGTGCCGCCTGCCGCATTTGAATGTGGCGCGTTTGCGGCAGCAGCTTAACGATCTCCTCGTGGAAAATATCTTGGCAAACCATCTGCGCCCAATCGAGGGTTAGCGTTAAACCCGGCACATCTTTGACCAGCTTCATGGCGACTTCCGGTGTTTGTGCCATCGAGTCCATATGCGGTTCGATGCTCACCTGTAAGCCCGCTTCTTTACCCCATTTGACCATATCCCGCAGCGCCGCCGTAACGCGGTCAATCGCCTCTAGGTCTTCCGCCGGATGAACCAACCCCGGCGACAGGGTAATCCCCGGCGTACCGAGCGCCACCGCGAACGGAATCAGCGCTTTAAATTGATCGAGTTCCTTTTGACGGCGATCTTCTTCCGGCATCGAGATGCGCGGCAGCATCAAGTACAAGTCGCTGACTTTGAGGTTGAATAACGCCAAATCAGCACGAATATCCGCCGCCTCTTTACGTGGATTTTCCGCCGCGCGCGTCGTGTTCAAGTTCGAGCCGCTGCCAATATCGACGTAGCGAAAACCCAAACGGGCAATCGTGCCTAAGGCTTCTGGCAAAGTTAGATCAGTAAACGCCCATGTGTGGCAGGCAAATTCAAGCATCTTCAACTCTTTAAGTGGAACAATCGTTAAAAGCATCCATCAACAATTTGACTGCCCGTTCGATCTCCCAGCGTAATCTCAGATAAAAATAGATTGTAGCTAACGCTAGAATAATAAACCCGAGTATAACAGCCTTTCCATCAATATAGAGATCATTGAACCTACTTGATGGATTCCCTAAAACATATGCCGAAAGTGCGGAGAATATAACCAGTACAGCGACTGCACCGATACCAATGAGAAATAAAATAAACGGAATTCTAAATATTGATAGACGTCTGGGTTCGGGGAAATCCTCGCTGAACTGCGATAATCCTACAAACAATGTGCTTTCCTCGGTCAGAGATTGTGCTGTGCCGTTTACCACGATGTTATTCCAGAATAACTCAAATGATGCTGCGGTGTCATCCAGATCCCCAAAACGGAGATATGGCTCACTGCCATAATTAGATGATCTTGGGTTTTTCTCTAACCCAAGTTGATACGTTCGCTGTAATTCAATTTCGAGGCGCTTCATATGGTCAAGGCAATTAGCATAGGAGCAGGCGACACTAAATTCAAATTGATGGAGTCGCCATGTGTTGCGGCTGATTATAAAACGGCGTTTTCGAGCCATAATCTGCTAAGGGTTTTCGATAAATAAACACACATTTATATCTTAAACCCTTTTAGCAGAGATAGTTGATACCTACGGATACAAATACGGATGCTCCGGTTGGCTGATCTTCTCGATGGTCGCTGCTTGCAAAATCGGCCAGTTGTCGCCCTTGAACTTCCCAACCTTAAGCGTCCCGCTGATCTGCACCCATGTATCCGCCGGAAAGTCTTTAGCGTTATCTGACATTACAGGCAAACCAATTGCGGATGCATCCGCCACGCAGCAGCTTACGGTGAACCGAGCCACCATAAATTCATTGTCGGGGTACGTCCCTTCGCGGTAAACGAAGCCCACCACATTGGCCTGCTTACCGTTAAAACTGTTGACATCATCCGACATGTTGAACGCCCGCAGCCAATCCAACACATTCCACTTCAACGGATCGGTTGTGAAAGTGGTCGCTTTGGTGATCGAAGCCGCGCTCAAGCTCACGCCGCCAGCCGCAGCCGCTGATCCCAACGGACGTGACGGAACCAGCGTTCCCAACACTAACGGGATCGCCACAATTGCAATCACTGTCCATGTGATCGGTGCATGACTGCGGTCAAGCAGGGCATAATCACGGTGCATCAGGATATCCACCGAGTTAGCGATGCCTAACACCAAAAACAATCCCGCTGCCACATACGACAGCCACGCAAAACGCTGGTTGATGTAATTGCTAAGGTTGCCGCTGGCGATGCTGTAGATGAAGAAAATACCCAAACCCACCAGCACCGCCGACTTCGCCCAACCGATCAATTTCTCGCGCTGAAGGCTGCGCGGCGCGACATAATTATCAAAAAGTTCAAGATTCGCCATCGAGATAAACCCCGTTAAAATCGAACGTTCAGGTTGAGCCACACACCGATGAGCAGGGTCATCAGCAGCGGCAGCAGGATCAGGTAAAGCACGGTGCGCTTCTGGAATACACCCATGAACATCAGCGTACTCTTAATATCGACCATCGGCCCAAACGTCAGGAAAGTGATGATTGAACCTGTCGTGAATGTGCCGATAAATGACAGTGCGAGGAAGGCATCAACCGTTGAGCATACACTCAAGACAAAGGCCATCGCCTGCATCACAATCACCGAGATCACCGGCCCTTTGCCCAAAGCGATTAACACATCTTGCGAGATCAGGGTTTGCATGGTCGCCGCCAGCAGCGAACCGATAATCAGGTAACGCCCCATCTCAAAAAACTCGTTGTTGGCGGAGCGCAGCGCATCACCCATGCCGACGACAAACGGTTTCCTTCGTCCAACATGCATGGCGACCTCACCTGAACCACCCATCACCGGCATCAATGAACGGGGTTGTAAGACATCCTGTGGACGCGCACCCAAGGCGAACACCAATCCTGTGCCGATTGAGACGATCACCGTGAAAACCAATCGCCCGATGAGCACTGGCCCAAATCCGAAAGCCACGTAGGTACTGACCAGCACAATTGGATTAATCACCGGCGCCGCCAGCAGAAAAGTGATACCGACCCACATCGGCAGCCCTTTGTTGAACAACCGTCGTACCACCGGCACGACACCGCATTCGCAAACCGGAAACACAAATCCCAAAAACGCGCCGACAATCGTCGCCAGAATCGGATTACGCGGCACAACCCGCGCGATGTCATCCGCCGTCAAGAACGAGTCGATGATGCCCGACACCAGCGAACCCAACAGTAAAAAGGGCACCGCTTCGATGAAGGTTCCGAGGAAGCGTGTCGAGAAAATGCTAATAATCGTTTCGGCGGATTGTCCCGTTCCCATTACCGCCGCCACAAGTATGACGACTAAAGCGAGGCCGAGGAAAATCAATGCCCCGCGTATCAACAAACGCTGCATATCCGCGTCTGATCGTGTCCGAACTTGCATGGTTACAAATCCTCTCACTAACCGCTTTATTCTACTCGAAACGTTTTTCGCGCCAACCAACGCTCATCCAACGATAGGAATTTTCTCATTTTCTCGAATGGCCTAAACGGTTATATGATCGGCTTGTGTTCCCCTTAGAATTGAACATATCGCATTTTCACGATATGTAGGAGGAGTGAACATGACCAATTATCCATTCATGCAGGTCGATGCCTTTACCGATGTGGCACTGGGGGGCAATCCCTGCGCCATTGTCTTTGAGGCCGATAATCTCGATGATGCAAAACGCCTCGCTATTGCCAAAGAGATGAACCTCTCTGAAACCTCGTTCGTTCAGAAACCAACTGCGGCTGGCGCAGATGTCGCCGCCCGCTACTTCACTGTCGATGAGGAAATCCCGCTGGCAGGTCATCCGACGATTGCGACTATTTACGCACTGGTCGAATCAGGACGTTTGAAGCTCACCGGTGACACCACCCGCATTATGCTCGAACTCAAAGTCGGGCCTATACCGATTGAGATTTATAGCAGTGCCGGAAAAGTTCAGCGCATCATCATGTCACAGAAGAAGCCGCAGTTCTTATCCAAGCATGATCCCGCTGAAATAATGCCTGCCTTCGGCCTTACGCCGGATGACCTATTAGACGGTTATCCCATTCAAACCGTCAGCACAGGTACGCCTCAATTGATGATTCCCGTTCCGGATTTAGACACATTGCGCCGTGTTCAGGTCAATGCGCCGCTCTATAACCATCTGCGTAAAATCGGAGATTGGTTCAGCCCGCATCTTTTTTGCACACAAGGCGCTACGTCTGAAGGTCAAACCTTTGCCCGTCATGTTGGCCCAACCCTCGAAGACCCCTTTACCGGTTCAGCCACTGGCGGCATGGCGGCTTATCTCTATCATTATGGCCTCATCACTCAATCACAGTTTATCGCCGAGCAGGGCCATTGGATCAGCCGACCGGGTAAGGCCACTGTTGAGATCATTGGGTCGCGAGATGACATCGAAACTGTTAAAGTAGGTGGCAGTGCGGTAACGGTCTTAAAAGGTGAACTTCTATTATGAAAAAAGCGTTGATTGTGTGGGGTGGTTGGGATGGTCATAAGCCCAAAGAAATTTCAGCGATTTTGGCAAACCAACTGCGACAAAATGATTTTGAGGTCACGCTCAGTGACACATTAGATGCCTATAAGGATTTGAACCTGACCGACTTTAACCTGATTGTCCCCAATTGGACGATGGGAACGATCAAGTCAGAGCAGCTTAAACCTGTTTTGGCAGCGGTTGAAAGCGGCGTTGGTTTAGCCGGTTTGCACGGGGGCATGTGTGACAGCTTCCGTAATGAATGCGATTGGCAGTTCATGACCGGCGGGCAGTGGATCGCGCATCCCGGTAACGATGCGGCCCATTACAGTGTCCTCATCGATGGTGTCAAAAGCCCGATCACAGAAGGCATCCAAGAATTCGAAGTCACAACCGAGCAGTATTACATGCATGTTGATCCAGCCAATACCGTTTTAGCGACTACTCGCTTTGGCTCAACCGTCATGCCCGTTGTCTGGACGAAAATGTGGGGCAAAGGCCGCGTCTTCTACAGCAGCCTCGGTCATCGCCCTGATGTGGTTGAAATGACTCCCGTTCTCACCATGATGACTCGCGGCATGATCTGGGCGGCACGGGATTAATCCTCGCTCAAGCCTTTAGCAAAAACCCATATCATCTACTGTGATTGCTTCCCTCCCTCGCTTGCGGGGGAGGGCTAGGGAGGGGGTTCGTTTTACTCCGCATTCTCCCGAATATACGCTTCCAACTTCGCCAGATAATCCCCACATTCGGCTGAACCTTCCAGCGGTGCGAAGGGCGCGAACTGCTTGTGCGTCTCCGCATGATACGGCCCTTGAATAATTTCTAAGACCACACACGGTGTCATCGCCACAAAATTGTGATAGGTTTTCGGCGGAATATCCACACCCCGCGTTTCGCCATCCGGACTCATAATATGCATCTCGGTGATCTCACCGTTGTTGTCATATTGGAACATCGCCGCTTTGCCCACCAATGGCGCGATCAACTCCACCTTATCCGGGTTTTCATGCTTGTGCGGCGTGACGTAGCTCCCCACGCTAATCGCATTCAACATCCGCTGCACCGGGTCCTCATGTTCATGGAAGCGGTATACCACCCGTCCGCGTGGATCAGCCGCCGCTTTCGCCAATAAGTCGTCAAGGAGTTGTTGTGTAATCAAGCGCATAGAAATAGTCTTTAGTCTTTAGCTATTAGTCGATAAAGCAGAGTGTAAGCAGATGTTCGAACGAGCGCAAGCCAGCCTTCATCAATATTCTCGCCGGCTGGATTCTTGTAGGGAAAAGGCACTGCTTTTCCGCTTGATTATCCCCATTTTGAGGCAGCGAGGATTTCGAACTCGGTATCCCAATGAGGTGTGGTTTGAAGATAACTTGTGATTCCTTCATCCAGCGAAGTCGCAACTCCACCGATATTTTTCGCATCTCCAATATAGAACTCAACGTCTTGAGCAACTATTTTTATTTTTGTGTAGGTATATTCGATTGAAAATTCAAACCCTTTACCTGTCTTCCTAAGACTAATATCGCCTAAAGGCATTACCACACCTTTCTTAAAATCATCATGAAAGCTGATTTCAGTTACACCACGAAATATAACCACACCTGTATTCTCATTCTTGAAGTAAATAGAGGTTCTTAAATCAACCAAAATTGCTGCCGTTTTATACAGGAAGTAGTGCAACAAATCGAGCAATGTTGCTTCAACCAACACATTATCAGAGTAGAATGTGTCCTCGACCGGAAAGCTGTTGAATGAATTTTCATCGTGTCTTGGAATTAAGAGGTCAAATATTTTCATATAAATAGCCTTCGGCTAGAAGAGCTCTTTCCATAATTTGTATCTGGTTCCTTGTCAATCTGCCTTGCACTTATTATTTCTTAGGTTTAAATTGACAAACCACCTCTACCGACTTCCAACCATTTCCCAACCCGCTTAACAATCTCGCTCCCTCAAAACCGTTAGCGCCAACCCTGCGAAAGAGTTACAAAATGTTCTTCCAAAATGTAACCCATTGCACCTTCTCTTGTCGTACAATAATCAACGGGGCGGATTGTAGGGGCGCAAGGCTTTGCGCCTGCTGGTAAACCCCGCGCACCTTAACATATACCGGACGCGATAACCACCGCCGCCGAAATTCTATTGCCACTACCGCCATATCAAACGAATGTGGCCGTTGGCTAAAGATTATCGACTAAATTTGCTGCTTTCGCCGCATATTTCGCTTAATGGTTTTCCGGCTTTCTATTCGACTGGTGAGTGTAAGTTTTCCGTGGGACTAATAACGGGTGACTAAAAACCGCAAACTTCACTGTGAAATGGACTACGAAGTGTCCCGTGGGAAGAATATGAAGGAATTGCGAAACTTTGGCAAAGTCCTCCCTCAAATCCGCCGTTAAAAATCGGTTGTAATAACAGCATCAACAGCAACATTTACAACATTTTGAATCAAAAGCGGCGAACTCGCATCCACCGCCTTTTCTGAAGACTTAACGACTACAGACTATCGACTTTCTTATCCCGCGACCCGCAGATAATGCGCCCAGTAACCCGCATACTCGCCGTAATGTTCGCCCATCTTTTGGACATCAGCGTGCGTCAAATCATCGCGACCATAAACCCGCTTGGCCGCTTCCAACAGCGCCTTCTCGTCTAACGGTACGCGCTCCATTCGTCCCAGTCCACGCAGGAGGATAAAACTGGCTGACCATGTACCGATGCCCTTGATTTCCTTCAGCCACGAATCGACCTGTTCATAAGGCGCGCTTCGCAGCCATGACTCGTCAATCGTGTCAAAAGAGCGGGCGACCGCTAGGACGGTTTCGGTCTTGCGAACGTTGCGGATCACATCGTTTAACTCGTTAGGATCAAGCGATGCCACTTGTGACGGCAGCGGAAAAGCCCGGTGATTGATGCCATCGACCCTGATACCTTCACCATACTGTTCGGTCATGCGCTCTTTCATTCCTAGCGCCACCGTCCACAGATTGCGCTGTGAAAGGATCGCCCAGCAGGCATTCTCAAAAGCGGTTAGGCTGAACTTCACTTGGTGATAACCATAGAGCTTTTCGACAATCGGCATAAACTGAGGATCAGACTCCGCTAGTTTATAAAACGGTCGCAGGTCGTCGTTCAAACTCAGGTAAAAGGTGATCTCGTCTTCGGCTTGGTTTTGGGCTTCGCGGGTCAGCTTTCCCTCTGACCAGATCGTATAGTCCATTTCCGGTTGGTCAGGTGTCCCGACCGATGTTACTTTGAACAGCGCGACTTGCCCATTAAGGTAGAAAGCTTTCGTCAGGCTTTCGTCTTCAATCTTCTGCTGTCCCATCATCGGGCGGAATTTGCCCAGAAAGCGTGTCGCGTGTCTAAATTCGAAAGGTGCGCTCGGGCAAAGGGTGCCAGTTAAAGTATTCATAGATAGGATGAACCTCGTTATTGTTATCTGATGATAACCTGAGTTTATCGCTCCTCTGTGACACCATTATGTCAAGAGTGTTTTAGGCGTTTGTACTTTGCTTTTCTGCCTGTCGCTCACGCATGAGGTTGGCTGTATCCACCGAAAGCGGATCGGCACTTTGAGATAAATGCTCCATCACATGATGTTGATCAACTTCGCTGCGGTTCTGGCTGAGTTTAGCCTTGCCTTCGACGCGCGTAATCGTCATTTCAAAGCCGACCACGCCGCCGATCAAGCGCCGCACATGTTCTTCGGCAGACTGCATCGGCCACGGTCGTTCATAGCTTGACTCATGGGCTTTCACCAGTTGGTCAAGCATCGCGTAAATCATCTCAGGGTCTTCAACGATGCGCGGGATACCATAAGCATGTACCGCAGTGTAATTCCATGTTGGGACGTTTACCGTTGGTTTCTCGTACCATGATGGGGATACGTAAGCATGTGGGCCAGTAAAAATGACTAGCGCTTCTTGACCATCAACGAATGTCTGCCACTGCGGATTGGTACGGGCTAAATGGGCGATGAGTGTGCCGTGTTCTCCGCGTGACGGATCAAGCATAAAGGGCAGATGCGTAGCCGTGATGTCGCCTTCGTGACTGGTGACTAAGGCCGCGAAATTATGATGTTCCATGAACGCAGTCAGTTCAGCCGGATCATTCATCTCGAAATGTTTAGGGGTGTACACGTTTATCTACCTCGCGCAAACACAAATGATTTTTCTAGATTAGGAGAACTGGGGCAGCAGGGCTATAACCAGTTAGGCCAGCGGCTTTTGGCTGGGCGTTCCCGGCTTACGGGGATAAGCTGACGGCGTGGCTGCAATTTTTTGAATGGTCACGAGGTAATGCGTATCGGCTACCCCCGGCAGTTGAATCGACTTGATGTGTTCGACTTTACCACCTAATAATGAAAGTGCCCGTTTCGCATCACCTGTTTCGGTGGTGGCTGTATCACCCTTCATCGCCACGCAGCGTCCATTGACCTTTGCCAGCGGCAGCATATATTCGACCAGCACCGGCATCCGTGCCACTGAACGGGCGACTACCACGTCATAATGGGCGCGATGTTCTTTCATCTGTCCGGCGTCTTCAGCCCGTGCGTTCAAGGTATCGATTCCTTTAAGGCCAAGCGTGTCGATGACATGTTTGAGGAATGTAATCTTTTTGCCCGTCGCTTCCATCAAGGTGACATGTATTTCTGGAAAAGCGATTTTGAGCGGCAAACCGGGGAAGCCTGCGCCGGTTCCAATGTCGATGAGTCGCAGATTGGCATAGGGTGTAACGGCTAACACGATTGAAAGCGAGTCAAGGAAATGCCGCACCTGTACCGCTTCCGGTTCGGTGATGGCGGTCAGGTTCATGCGCTGGCTCCAATCCGCCAGTTCGCGGGCATAACCTTCAAACTGCGCCAGTTGTTCGGGCGTAAGGCTAATCTGGAGGAGGGCGGCTGCCTGTTCAGAGAGGATGCTCATGAGTTTAACCGGGAAAAAACAAGCGCGAGATCAAAAATGGTGTCGTGTAGGGAAAGGTCTGAAACCTTTCCCTACGAAGTTAAATTGTTAGCGAACGCTGTAGATATTGTTGTAGACAGGGCTGACATCATCTGGATTACGGTCAACTGTAAATAAGCAGCCGGCATCTTGTTCCAGCGTATTCGTGCCGGGACCAAATTTCTTGTAACCGTCAAAGGTCTGTTCCGACCATGTCAGCTTATATTCCACACCATATTGACCGGGCTTCAGATTACCAACGTTAGCGGTGTAGAACACCCAATTATTACCGCCAATGACTTTAATTTCACTTGTACCGACGTTAATCAATGGGGCACGGTTGAGGGTAACGTTATACTGTGCCTTGCTGATGTGATCCTGAACCTGTGCCGCAGTTTTGGCATACCACGACCAGAAAATGGTGATGTTGTCATTATCATAAACAATACCGGGGGCAGCTGCCGGTAAGAAATTGTTGCATTCGGCAAAAATGACACCGGGGGTTGATGAACGCTCAGGGTTCACAAACTTACGCGCACCGATAACGACTTCTCCTTCAGGGGCAACGGGAACGGTGGTGTTAATGTAGCCGCCAAAGGGTGAACGGATGCGAATGCCGCCGCTTGAGCTGGTGGTTGAGGTTGATGCCCCCGCGCCCGCGCCGGTATCGATGCTGCTCGAGATGGGGTTCTGGGCGTTGTTGCAGCCATCCTGAACATCATCCACAAGGAAGGTGTCTCCTGCGGGTGTGTTGGGCGCACTTTCTTTGGCGATGTAGACTTTGACACTGCCGGTGCTGCCTGAAGCGACCGTTCCACCGGAATAAGGAACAGCTTCGCTAAAGGCGTAAGTGCCGTCAACCTGCACACGGCGCAGATTGGTTAGTGCTGTGCCGCCACCTTGCGCACCAGAAAAGACTTGATAATAAGCGTCATAGCCCGGTTCCATCGTACCGCTCAGGTTAACCACAGCTTGATTTTCGCAGATCACCGCGAAAATCGTGACGCTCGAATTGTACTTGGTGCTGCTGCTGGGAGTTGCGGTTGCGTTCTGTGCCAGACTGACACCTGTCCCCAAACTGAGCATCATCAGGGCGATGGTGAGTGTCGCCAACACGAGGATAATCTTTTTCATAGCCACCTCCACAAAAACATCTTTGCTACAACGTGCGACGATCATACCGCAAAAAAGATCAAAACTCAGCCCTGAAAAAAGTCCGGTGGGCAAGCGTCAGATTTTGAGATCGGGAGATCAACAAAGGATAGAGGACGCGCCAC
Organism: Anaerolineaceae bacterium; assembly: GCA_016124855.1. GTDB lineage: Bacteria > Chloroflexota > Anaerolineae > Aggregatilineales > Phototrophicaceae > CFX2. Next base: position 231,440 of record WGMX01000024.1, read on the forward strand.
GCTAGCGTCCTCTGTGTTTTCATAAGAGGAATTAGATACGCGAAAGAAAATCCAACACAATGTGATTGAACTGTGCTGGCTCTTCCATGTTGGGAACATGGGCTGCATCGTCGATGATGTACTTTTGTGAAGAGGGAATGGCTTGGTGCATGACTTCGCTTGCCCGTAGAATTTCGGAGTTATCCAACGCACCCGCGATAATTAATGTTGGCACTTGAATGTGACCAAGCTGCGGAAGTGCAGGTGAGGGCGGATTTTCGGGTGCTTGCATGTCCACATTGAAAAATGTTGCGTTTTCAACCGGTATCCGGTTCATCGCAGCGGCGCGCTGGCGAACGACTGTATCAACTTGCTCCGGTTGGCGAAACGGCCCATCAACCCACAGCCGGATTTGTAATTCACTTTGACGTTCTAAATCGCGGTTTCTTGCGGCTTGAAATAATTCAATGATTTCGGCGGGTGGTTCGCCCTGCATCTCAAAACCACTTGGCACGGCGGACACAGCAGTGAGTGACAATACACGTTCGGGATGTTCCAGCGCGTAATCAATAACGATTTCACCACCCATCGAGCATCCCAGTAAGTGAGCCTGTTTTACTTTGAGGCGGTCAAGCAGCGTACCTAAATCATCGCGTCGGGCAACCGGATGATCGAGCTTGCCGGATTTGCCAAAACCGCGCATGTCGTAGCGAATAACGCGATACTTCTCACTAAACACCTTCCATTGATCATCCCACATGCCGCTGTCGACAAAACCCGCGTGTGACAGCACCAGAGTTTCTCCTTCGCCTGCGACTTCATAATAGATTTTGCCGTCCTTGAGTTCTAGGTAACCTGTTTCAGTTTTCATGGGTTAATCTCCTCTGTATCGCTTACTTATAAACATGATAGACTCTGTTGAGTGACACCTTATGTCACCCAAGATAGCGAGTCAAAAAAGATGTTCTTTCGCTCATTTCGAGTGTCGGGAATGACGCGGTAATACGGATTTGTGAGGAATAAATTAATGCGGGCAGATCGCTTATTAGGGGTGGTGATGCTCCTCCAAACACGCGGAAAAATGACCACCCAACGCTTAGCCAAAGAATTGGGTGTCTCACGCCGAACGATTTTAAGAGATATTGATGCCTTATCTGGCGCAGGCATACCGGTTTATAGTGATGGCGGACATGGTGGCGGCGTCGCGCTTGACGAGAATTACCGCGTCACACTCACTGGCTTGAAAGAAGCCGAAATCCGCAGTTTATTTGTTGCCAACAATAATCAACTCTTGAAGGATGTAGGGTTAGGGGCGGCGGCTGAAAGCTCCCTACTCAAGCTGGCGGCAGCACTGCCCACTGCTCACCAACCCTCGGTCGATTATATTCGGCAGCGCATTTACATTGATCCGCTGTGGTGGTGGCATGACTCTGAACCCTTGCCCTTCTGGGATGAATTACAGAAAGCGGTTTATGAGGACATCTGCATTCAAACAAAGTATGAGAACTATGACGGTTCAATCAACGAACGAATTTTGCAGCCTTACAGCCTTGTGGCGAAGTCGAGTTCATGGTACTTGATCGCTAAACGAGAGGGTGAACTTCGAACCTATCGGGTTTCGCGATTTCAAGATGTTAAGTTGCTTGACGACCACTTTCAGCGCGGCACGGACTTTGACTTACCGGGTTACTGGCAAGAACATCTCCAAGAGTTTACTGAAGCGCTGGCGGAATACGAGTTTAAGTTACGCATTCACGAAAGCCGGCTCAGCTTTGTTCGCTGGTTGACACCCGGTCGCGTTCAGGTGATTGAGCCGGTGGACGCAACTGGCTGGCTCACCGTTCATTTACACATGGCCTCAATAGAGTTAGCCAAGATGCTGGTCTTCGGTTTGGGTAAAGACGCGCTCGTACTTGAGCCGCCTGAATTGTCACAAGCGGTGATCGAAGCGGCCAAAGCCATCATCGAACAAGGCCGTTCATAATGAACCGCTATGAATGCGATAGGCTTTCCCTATTTGAAACCTGCCTCCAAGTGCCTTAAAATGCGATTAATGATATTCCGCAATAGAAAGAACCAAGATGACTCCTAAAACAATTGTCGTCCTGAAGGGCGACCAAACCGGGCAGGAACTGCTCGACGAAGCACTGCGCGTGATTGATCCAGATGTAATCGGTGTTCCGCTGACGTTCGAAACCTATGATCTCTCGCTGGAAAACCGCCGTGCGACCAAGAACCAAGTCGTACATGACGCGGCAGCACGCATCAAAGAAACGGGCTTGGGCATCAAAGCCGCGACCATTACCCCGCCAGAAAAAGGTGATGTGGGCAGCCCGAACGCTCTGCTGCGTGAACTGGTCGACGGGCAGGTTATTCTGCGTACAGGTCGACGTATTCCTTCGGTGCGCCCGATTGCAGGTGTTCACGCGCCGATTGCCGTTGTACGCATGGCTGTAGATGGTGAGTACAGCGAAAAAGCGTGGCGTGAAGGTGAAGGCTTGGATGAGGTGGCCTACAGCACACGGCGGCTTTCACGGCGCACCTGCCGCGCGGTAGCCGAATTTACGTTTCGCTATGCCCAGCGCAACAATGCTAAGGTTTTCGGTGGGCCGAAGTACACCGTCAGCCCGATCTACGAAGGTATGTTCAAGGAAGAATTGGATGCCGCGCACCTGCGTAACCCTGATGTGCCCTATGATCCGCAGTTGATTGATGCCACCTACGCGCTGCTGCTGGGAACCGAAGGCGAACCGCTGGTCATTCCGGCGCTGAACCGGGACGGCGACAACCTGAGCGATCTCGTCATGAAGATGTTCGGGACGATTGCGGGCGCGGAGTCGGTGATTTTCTCTTTCGATGAAAACTTTGAGGTGAAAGTGGCATTGACCGAAGCGCCTCATGGAACTGCACCGAGTTTGGAAGGCAAGAACATCGCTAATCCGATGGCGATGATTCTGGCGGGTGCTGCCGTGCTGCGTTATGTCAAGACCGAGAAGGCCAACCGTGCCAGCCGCGCGATTTACGAGTCGGTGTTGGAGGCGGTGCAGAGCGGTGTAAAGACTAATGATCTGGCGGGTTCAGCCAGCACCACCGAGTTCACCGATGAAGTGATTAAGCGGGTGAAGTCCAAGTTGGAAATTTGGGAATCGCTCGGCGGATAGAAAGGGTTTGCCAGCGGCAAACCGGTACTGGATAAAGGCGGTGGGCATAAGTTCATCGCTTTTTGATTCGTTTAAGTCTCTGTCATCCCAGACCGCCTATGTTTGCCCCATGAATACGATGTCACTGGGCTTGAAGTTTCTTTATTGCCATATCAATAGCCGGACTTTTGTATACTTTCTGGGCGCGCAGCAGCGGCTCGTATGCAGCTTTATTTCCAATATTGCCGAGTGTTTCAGCCGCAAGCACCCGGATGCTGTAATGGGGATCGTCTAGAGCAAAGCATAATGGCTCAATCACCGCATCGGCATCAAAATGGGTCAATGCGTTAACAGCAGCTAGTCTGACATACCATTCGTCATCCTCCATCATCTTATCCAGCGCGGAAATAGTCACAGGATCAGCAATGTGTCCAAGTGAAGTAATAGCGTTGCCACGCACACTCCGGTCAGCATCTGTGAGGAGACTGCACAGTGCCTCAGTGACCCGCTCTGATTGAAAACTTGCCAGTGCTTTCGCAATTTTTTGACGCACATAAACATTTTCGTCGGTAACGAGCGATAGCAGGGGTTCTTCGGCACGATTGTCGCCGATCAGACCCAATGCTGTGATGACATCTTCGCGCAGTACCCTATCGACTTGACTATCCAGCAGCGCAAGCAGATCAGGGACAGCCTCACTCTCACCGATACGACCTAAGGCAGTGACAACTTCCGATTGGAGATCACGATATTTCGGGTTGTGAAGCAGATCGAGTAACATCGGCACAGTGTCGGGATCGCCAATATAGCCCATCAGGGAAATACAATCGGTCTGCAAGCGCAAGTCTGCATCTCCCAGCATGAAGATTAGACCCTCAACAAAATGGGAATCTTTGGATGCACGGATGACTTCATATGCCTTCAGGTAATCTTCTCGATTTGCGCTGACGAGATTTTTCAGGGTATTTTGAACTTCATTACCTGTCATCATGATAACCACCTCGCTCTCATGACCTACTAAGATAACGTCTATCAGCCTGTCTCAATATTTCAATCTATAGTAAAAACATTGCCGAAATATACATATTTTTGCAACGACGTATGTCATGCCCCAAAAGGGATTAGTTTCCTACTTAATTGATCTAGAGCGAACCAATAAACACTAAGCTGAAGTACATTCGGTTATCAAACATGACAGCAGGTGCTAAGAATATACCGTTCTCATATAGAGACGTGTTTAAATCATCGGCGGGCGGCCCGTGTAGCGGGCGCGAGGGCGGATGATTTGCGGTGAGCCGTACTGCTCGATGGCGTGACCGATCCAGCCAACGGTGCGTCCAAGTGTGAAGAGGGCAAGGGCGGAAGTATCGGGCAGCGACAGGGCGAGTTCGAGGGTCGCTAGTGCGAAGTCGATATTAGGGAGTTTGCCCGTCATTCGGGTGATCGTTTCGGCAATGGTTTGGGATAATGTTAAGGGGGATGAGGCAGGTAGATATTGGGCTATCATGCTCATCAAGGCTTTGGCGCGGGGATCGCCTTCAGGATACAAGTTGTGACCAAAGCCCGGTAAATCATCACCACGGCGCAAGCGTTCGCCAATGGCCTGTTGGACGTGATGGGTTTGTCCGACCTCACGAATAAAGGCTGTGACGCGAGTAGATTGACCACCGTGTTTGAAACCTTGAATGGCGGCTAAGCCTGCCTGCACAACGGCATAAGGATTAGCCTCAACCGAAGCCGTGACCCTTGCTGCAAATGATGAGGCGTTGAGTTCATGGTCGGCGGAGAGCACCATCGCGGCATTCAACAAAAAGGCGGCATCGGTTGACCATGCGACGGCGAGAGTATCGGCGAGACTGTTTTCATGTTTCCGAGTGGCGGACGGGATATAAGGCTTGTCCGTAGTTGAAAAAAGGAAAAGGTAACCAAAGCAGGTTAGACTCCTGAGTTAGCAGACAAAGGAGTGAAAAATGGATTTGGATACCTTTATGACCACATTATATGTGTGGATTGACGATTGGTACAA
>WGMX01000032.1 GCA_016124855.1 Anaerolineaceae bacterium
AGAAGTGCCTAAACAGCGATTTGTGCTTGCTGGCAGGCTTAGTAAGAATGCTGAGTTGTGATCGGTCACAAATATTCGTACACACTAATATTGGGGAGGACTCATTCGCGAAATGAACGACCATACAAAGATCGCCGATGTTCCACCACCGGCAAGCCATAATCCCGCGAATATACACATTCTTTACTAAACCGTTCTGGTTGGATATATCCATTATCGCCGAAGTCAAGGGCATGATTTATCATTTACGAGGCTGATTTTTTCAGGTGGAGGTCATGATGAAATTAACGGTGATCGGTGGAGCGAGTGTTCGCACACCACGCTTTATTCCGTCGTTGGTCAAGCGGGCGCAACGACTGGGTTTAGAAGAATTGTGGCTGATGGATATTGATGAGCATAAGTTGAACCTGCTCGGCAATTTGTCGGTTCAAATGGCAAAGGATTTGGGCGCAAGTTTCAAAGTGATCCTCAGCACAAACGCTGAAGAATCGATCAAAGGCGCTGAACACATTATCACCACAATCCGTCCGGGGATGGAACAAGGGCGGGTGCTGGATGAGCGAATTGCCTTTAATCATGGAATATTAGGACAAGAGACAACCGGCGCAGGCGGCTTTGCCATGGCGATGCGGAGTTTGCCCAGTATCCTCGCTTACTGCCAGATGGCGGCGGAACTATCACCAAAGGCATGGATTTATAATTTCACGAATCCGGCGGGATTGGTGGCGCAAGGTTTATACGATGCAGGGATTCGCCAAGTCGTAGGCATTTGTGACAGCGCGAACGGCGCTCAACATGCTGTCAGCCGCTTCCTCGGTATTCCAAACGCACGGCTTCGACATGAGGTTTTTGGGTTGAATCACCTGTCATGGACTCGCAGCGTAAAGATTGATGTGGATGAAAACGGCGAAGGCGAAGAGGTGCTGCCAAGTCTGTTATCTGATCCCCAGTTTATCGCCAGTAATCACATGGCGATGTTTGACCCGATTATTATTCAACAACAGCACATGTTCTTGAACGAGTATTTGCACTACTTCTATCATCGGGATGAGGCACTCAAAGCGCTGCTGGCAAAATCCGAAACGCGCGGCGAAGAAGTAGTGCGGCTGACACGCGATATGCTTGACCGTTTGGAAGAAATTAATCCGGAACATCATCCAACAGAAGCGCTTGAAGCCTATCATGAAGTGATGGGGCGACGCGGTGCGACTTATATGGCACACGCACGGCATGGTGAAGACCGTAAGAAAACCCGACCGGTCGAGGGTGATGATGAAGGTTACGCAAGTGTAGCGTTGGGCTGTGTAGAAGCAATTGCCCAGAACACCATTCACTACACCGGATTGAATGTTCCGAACAACGGCACAATCACGGGATTGGCGGATGATGATATTGTTGAGGTGAACTGCCGTGTGGATGCCAGCGGAATGCAACCACTTCCGATTGGTGAGATTCCCGAAACCCAATATGTGTTGGTTCGGACAGTTAAGCGTTATGAACGGTTGGCGGCGCAGGCGATCTTAAAGAGGGATAAATCGTTGGCGGTTGAGGCCTTAGCAACTCATCCGTTGATCGGATCGTATCCGTTATCAGTGAAGTTGGTGGATGAGTTCTTGGAAGCGCATCAAGAAACAGTCGGGATTTGGAATTAAGAAATACAAAAGCGGGCGCACAGCCGTGCGCCCCTACATTATTCAATCCATTTTTAATAAATCACAGCAATAAAAATCAGCATAAAACATAACATGCGTTTTGATTTCGATATTGTCATACCGGGAAATTATTTTTGTGATGTGATCTTTACACAGATGCATGATTTTCCGATGCTGAGTGCTGAAATTTACAGCGAAGGAATCAAGGTAGTTGCGGGTGGGGGGGCACTCAATACCGCGACGGGATTACGTCGGTTGGGCATTAATGCTGGCTGGATTGGGACGCTCGGCACGGATTTTTTCAGCCAATATGCCAGAAATTATGTTCAGCAGGAAAAACTCGACATCAGTTTAGTGCGGCAGTTAGATACACCGCTGGAACGGGTGACCGTAGCACTTTCTTATCCGAATGATCGTGCATTTGTGACTTATGCTCAGAAACCGCCAGACATTGTCGAGTTAGTCATGTCAGCGATTGAGAAAGTCAGCTTCCGACATTTGCACTTCCCTAGTTTGAATGTCTATGAAGCGATGCCAGAACTGCTTCAGATTTGCAAAGCCAAACACATTCGCGTGTCGATGGATTGCCAGCACAGCGAAGAGACGCTGGATACACCGCTAGTACAAGAGATTCTGTCGCAGGTCGACATATTTATGCCAAACGCTGTTGAAGCGCGACGAGTTACGGGCGAAAGTAAACTCAGTGCAGCGCTTAATCGTTTGTCGCAGATAACAACCGGAGTCGTGGTGAAAAATGGCGCTGAAGGGGCGATGGCGCAGTTCGGCTCAACGGGTTATCACTCACGGGCATTCGAGGTAACTCCGTTAGATACGACAGGCGCGGGTGACAGTTTCAACGCCGGATTCCTCGCGGCTTATCTGCAAAACTTGCCGATCAAAACCTGTTTGCGCTGGGGCAATTACTGCGGCGCACAATCGACACTCGGTTACGGAGCCAGCACTACACCTTCAAGTGTGCCAGACGAAGACTCGCTTACTTGATACCAATAATGTCTTCGTAATGGCTGATACCTGATTGCTTCATCCGTGCTTCGAGCTGCGCTAGAGCTTGTTTAACGAAGGCTGGTCCTTTATAGATGAAGCCTGTGTATGCTTGAACTAAGGTTGCCCCTGCACTGAGTTTCTCCCACACGTCATCACCCGTGAAGATGCCGCCCACACCAATAATCGTTAGTTTTTTCTCAGTATGCTCATGAATATAACGAATGATTTCGGTTGAGCGCTGACGCAAAGGCTGACCGCTGAGACCACCTGTTTCGGTTTGGTGGGTACTTTTTAATTGGGGGCGCTGCAAAGTTGTATTGGTGGCGATGATGCCTGCGATGCCAAATTGAAGTGACAATTCGAGAATATCGTCAATTTCCGACCACTCTAAATCCGGCGCGATTTTCACGAGCAGCGGTTTTAGTGAAGCATTTCCAGCAAATGATTTCATCGTTTGAGCGAGCTGACCGAGCAAATCAGATAAGTATTCGCGGGTTTGGAGTTTACGTAAATCGGGCGTATTAGGTGAACTGATGTTAACGACGAAAGCATCGCCATAAGGATAAAGTGAGTTGAGGACAGCGATGTAATCCTGAACAGCATCGGTTAAAGTGGTGGCTTTATTTTTACCGAGGCTGATGAACAGTGGCACATCGACATGAGGCTGTGACTTGAGTCGCTCGGCAAGAACGGCTGCACCCGCGCTGGGAAAACCCATGCGATTGATGAGGGCTTGATCTTCGGTGAGGCGGAAAAGTCGTGGCATTGGATTTCCGGGTTGGGGCTGTGGTGTGACGGTACCAACTTCGATGAAGCTGAAGCCGAGTGATTGCAACGCAGGCAAGCAACGAGCATCTTTATCGAATCCGCCAGCCAAGCCAAGCGGATGAGCAAAGGTTTTGCCCCATAACTTGATTGGCGGACAAGAAGTTTTCGGCGAAAAGGTATTTGATAAGATGGAACAGGCGGGAGCAAACTGCCCCGCGCCCGCTAATAAGTTAACTGAAAGCTGGTGGATTTGTTCGGCATCTATGCGTGAGAAAAGATGCTTATAGAGGCTGTCATACATGATCTGCTGCCAGATAGCGTTTGATCTCGGCGTGATGATCGGCGGAAAGATAGCCCTGCTGCTCCCAAACCGGCAGTAGTTGATTGAGAGTCACCAGCGCGTAAAAGTTATAGCCAGCCTGCCCTAATATATCTGCTGCGCCCTGTTCACGGTCAATGACCACAACAATATCCTTGACCACCAAATCAGCGGCTGTGAGGCGATCAATGGCTTCAATTTTGGTTTCGCCGGTCGTCGCTAAGTCATCGAGGAGAACGGCAGTATCACCTGTGTTGAATACGCCTTCGATGTTGACACCCGTGCCGTAAGCTTTGGCTTCGCGACGAGGATAAATGAGTGAGCGACCGGATTGTAAGGAAGCTGATACACCAATAGGCAGCGCGGCGTAAGGAATAGCGGCGATGTGGTCAAATTGCAATTTGCTCAACAGGTTGGCTAAGGCCGCGCCAACAGTATTGAGGTGTTTTGGATAGGAAACCAAGCGGCGCAAGTCGAGATAGAACGGCGAGACTTTGCCAGACTTGAGCGTGAAGCTGCCAAATTTGACACAGCCCGCGTCGGCTAAGGCGCGAGCGACCGCTTCTAAATCAGACGATGTTGTAAATGGTTTAGCGCTGAATTTTTCACGGGCGGCATTGATGGCATCACGCAGACGCGTGGCTTCAGCAAGTGGATCAGCGGCGGTAGCAATGCTTCGCGAGGCAGAAATCAGCAAGCCTAACTTGTCAGAACGGAGGCCAGCCGCAACGACAGCTTCTAAATCGCCGCCTTGAGCGCCAATGCCGGGGACGAGAAACCAACTATTCGGAGCAATCACGCGAACTTTATGCATAGCTTCGGTGTCAGTTGCACCGACGACAAATCCGATTTGATCTGCACTACCCCAGCTTTGGGCTTTTTCGGCGACCACTTCATAGAGGTAACGATTATCGACTTCTAGGTTTTGAAGTTCCCCAGCACCGGGATTAGATGTTTTGCAGAGCAGAAACACACCTTTATCGGCATAGCTCAGGAAGGGTTGAATGGCATCTGCGCCGAGATAAGGACTGAGGGTAATGGATGATGTATTCAAGACTTCAAAAGCCGATTGAGCATAGCCCTTAGCCGTGCTGTCAATATCGCCACGTTTAGCATCTAAAACAACAGGGATTCCGGCTGGCACATGAGCGATTATTTCTTGGAGTGCTTGATAACCCGCCGCGCCCCACGCCTCAAAAAAGCCGCTGTTGGGTTTATAAGCGAGGGCTACAGCGCTGGTTTGGTCAATCAGGCGGAAGCAGAAATCGCGCACGGCTTCGGCGCTGGTGAAATCTTTTGGATTCGGGTCAAGGCCGACACATAACAAGCTGTCGATGGCTTGGGCGCGTTGTTCAAGTTGAGCGAAAAAAGTGGTCATGCCTTGCCTACCACCATCGCCAAGAGCGCCATACGCACGTACATACCGTACTCAATCTGGCGGAAGTAAGCCGCACGCGGATCGTCATCGACATCAATATGAATTTCGCCCACACGCGGGAACGGATGCATGAGGGTCATGGATGGTTTGGCCTGCGCCATCGTTTCCGGTGTGATGACGTAGCTATTCTTGACTGCATCATAATGAGCCTCATCAGTGAAACGCTCTTTTTGGATGCGTGTGACATAAAGTACGTCGGTATCCGCAAGAACATCATGAAGATCAGTGAGTTCGGTTTGCGGTACAGTGATTTGAGAAATTAACTCAGAGGGCATCCGCAAGCTGTCGGGCGAGACATAATTCAGTTTGACGTTGAAGAGTGAGGCCAATTTCGCCAGTGAATGCACGGTACGACCATATTTGAGATCGCCAAGCATGGTGATGGTTAGACTATCAATCGTGCCACGTTCGCGCAGGATGGTAAACAAGTCAAGCAAGGCTTGAGTCGGATGTTCGCCGATGCCATCACCGGCATTGATAATTGGTTTGTGAGCATATTTAGCGGCTAGAGCTGCCGCGCCGGTTTCGTAGTGACGCAGCACCACCACATCGGCATAGGCTTCAAGTGTGCGAACCGTATCCGGCAAGGATTCACCTTTAGACACACTGGAATATTTCACTTCGTTAATGGGAATGACCGTACCGCCCAAACGCTGCATGGCTGCCATGAATGAAGATGAAGTTCGCGTTGACGGTTCGTAAAAGAGGTTGGCGAGGACATAGCCTTGCAATGGTTTGAGGGCAGCAACTTTTTTGCCATCGTAATGATATTCTTCGGCGACATCGAAGACGTAAGCGATGGCATCCTTATCAAACTGGGAAACCGACAAAATATGTTGACCTTTGAAGCGACCATCACGGCGCACTTCAGCCACCAGCGAACCTGTATTACCAACCGATAAAGCCATAGGGTGTTTAACTCTCCTGATTTCGATAGGCAGGCGCGACATTGCGGCCTGATCCGGGCGAGGCAAAAAACGAACCATCTTCATAAACCAGTTGACCGCGCAGCGTAACCCGCCGAACCTGACCGCGAACGGGCATTCCAGCGAAGGGTGTCCAGCCGCAGCGGGAAACCCCTTTTTCGGGAACTGTCCATTCGCCGTCTACATCAACTTCAATGTGTGTATCCGGTTGTTCGGGCAAGTCAAAGATGCGGCGTGGATTGTGATACATCTTATTAATAAGATCGTCGAGCGTGATACGATCATCGTGAACGGCGGTCAGCATCAACGGTAGGGACGATTCAAGACCGGGGAAACCGGGCGGCGGAGTCGCGCTGTCTTTTTCTTCCAAGGTATGCGGCGCGTGATCAGTCGCGATGCAATCCACAACATCTATGTTTGCCCATAAAGCGGCGACATCATCGGGGGTTGCCAAACGCGGGCGTACTTCGCTGCGGCCTGCCCCAAGACGTGGAATGTCGTCAGTAGAAAGATACAGATGATGTGGACCAACTTCACAGGTGACATCCAAACCGCGCATTTTAGCGTCACGGATGATCTCGATTTCGGCGCGACGGCTTACATGGCAAATGTGCACCGAACGCTTTTCGAGATAGGCGACCATCAATACAGCAGCGAGGGTTCTATCTTCGGCGTGACATAAAATCGGACGCTGGTGAGGCCAACGTCCGAAGTGTTCACGGATAATATGGAGATCGGTGAGATGTAATGGGCCAAATGTGGCATCCAGATACAACTTCAAACCACTGGATCGAGGGGCTAAACTTGCCGCTGTCTCGATATTTTGGGGACTCGCGCCGAGATGGATGCCATAATCACAAACAGCTTTTTGGGCGGCTGCTGTTTCGGCTAAGCATAAACTTTGGTCATCAATCAGTGGAGGTGATGTATTGGGCATTGCCAAAACGATGGTGAATCCGCCCGCTAAAGCGGCTTTCGTGCCGGATTCGAAATCTTCTTTGTGGATTGCACCCGGTTCACGCAGATGAACATGAGGATCAATCAATCCCGGCAGACGCAGAGTCGTCATGCGCTTGAACACCCCTTTTTATTAAACGGGCGGAATAATAACGGTTCTTTATCCAATTTTCAACGGCGCTTAATACGGTCTAGCAGTTTAGATTTGAATCGTGTATCCTTCCCTTCCGTAAGATTGCTATCGACAACCACCATTTCGTCCAACCATACAACATAGAAGAATGAGAACGCCTGATGTCACTTGCGACGGCTGCCAAACAGTCTTTTTTGGTTGAAGTGAGAACCATCAAGCCCAAGTCCCATTCGGCGGCTTCATTTAATGCCACTTGGGAAACCGCGCAGCTTTATTTTTTAGGCGGGGAACTGACGCACGAAGACCTCTCCAAACTCGCCACCGAACTCCTCACCGATCCCGTAACCGAAACCTTCTCCATCGATTTCTCAACATCCAACACTCAAAACTTTGTAGACGTAACCCTGCTCCCCGGTGTGACTGATCCGGTGGCGGAAAATTTGCTGCAAGCTGCAAAGTGGATTGGAATCAACTCGCTGGAACAGGTGGCAACGGGTCAACGTTATTACCTGCATCAAACACTGGCTAATGAAGAACTCGGTCAACTGGCAACGGGTGTATTTTCCAATCCGGTCATTCAACGTTATTCGGTGAATGAACCGATTGATGCGCCGTTTGTTCCTTTTCAAGAACGGGATGAAACGGTTGAACACATTGCACTGCGCGAAGCTGATGACAATCGGCTCTTAGCGATCAGTTCCGAACGGCGACTGTCGCTGAGTTTGGAAGAGATGCAGGCGATCCGAAAGTATTTCCAGAGTGAAAACCGCGAACCGAGCGATGTTGAACTGGAAATGTTGGCACAAACGTGGAGCGAACACTGCGTCCACAAAACCTTCCGCGCCAAGATCACTTATACCGATGAAAATGGGCAGCAGACGATTGATGGTTTGCTGAAAACTTATCTACGCTCGGCGACTGACCAACTGGCAAAGCCGTGGGTTCGCAGCGCATTTGTCGATAATGCAGGCATTATCAAGTTCACCGAACATTGGGATTTGGCACTCAAGGCCGAAACACATAATCATCCCTCGGCGCTGGAACCATTTGGTGGCGCAAATACAGGTGTGGGCGGCGTGGTACGTGACATTCTCGGTGTGAGCGCCCGACCAATTGCTAACACCGATGTCTTGTGCTTCGGCTGGCCTGATACACCTGCCAATGAAATCCCCGATGGTGTCCTGCATCCGCAGCGCATCGCAGACGGTGTGACGCGCGGTGTTGAAGATTACGGCAACAAGATGGGTATTCCCACGGTAAACGGTGCGATTGTCTACCACAGTGGATACACCAGTAACCCACTGGTGTTTTGTGGATGCCTTGGTTTGCTGCCGCACGGTTCACATGTGACCAAGCCACAAGCAGGTGATCTGATCGTGGTCATCGGCGGACGTACCGGACGCGATGGTTTACGTGGCGCGACTTTCTCCAGCATGGAGATGGACACCAGCACCAGTGAAATTGCAGGCAGTTCGGTGCAAATCGGTCATCCAATTCATGAGAAACAGGTGCAAGAAGTCATCCTGAAAGCGCGGGATGCCAAGCTGTATAACGCGATTACAGACTGCGGTGCTGGTGGATTGTCATCAGCAGTTGGTGAAATGGCGAAAGACATTGGCGCACGAGTCCAACTGGAAACTGTGCCGCTGAAATATCCGGGTTTGCGTCCGTGGGAAATCTGGTTGAGCGAAGCCCAAGAACGTATGGTGCTGGCAGTACCATCGAGTAAATGGGCGGCCTTTAAGCAGATTTGTGATGGTCAAGATGTCGAAGCGGTGAGCATTGGCACCTTAGAAGCCAATGGACGCTTGCAACTTTACTTCGAAAGCAAGCTGGTGGCGCAGTTGTCGATGGATTTCCTGCACGATGGCATTCCACAGATGCAGCTCAAAGCAGAGTGGAAAACGCCAGCAACAACTGCATCAGAAAGTGAACCACAGTTTGATCTCCAAGAGAGTTTGCTGAAGCTGCTGGCGCATCCGAATATCCGCAGCAAAGAAGCGGTTATCCGTCATTATGACCATGAAGTTCAAGGGGCGACGGCGCTTAAACCGTTAGTGGGTGTGGATAATCACGGGCCAGCAGATGCATCCGTCCTTGTGCCGATGGATACACGCGAAGATGACGCTAATAAAGGTGTAGCACTCTCAAATGGCATCGCCCCACTTTACGGCGAAACTGATCCGTATGCGATGGCATGGGCGAGCATTGATGAAGCGATGAGGAATTTGGTTGCAGTCGGCGTTGACCCAACGACCGTTTCTATCCTCGACAATTTCTGCTGGGGAAATCCGCGTTTAGCTGATCGTTTAGGTTCGTTGGTGCGCTGCGTACAAGGCTGCTACGACGCAGCGATGGCTTATGGTACGCCGTTTATCTCTGGCAAGGACAGCCTGAACAATGAGTACATGGGTGCGGATGGTCAACGTCATGCCATCCCCGGCACGTTGATGATTACCGGCATGGGGATAGTTCCAGATGTACAGAAAACTGTTTCATCCGATTTTAAGCAGGCTGGCAGCGCCGTTTATCTGCTGGGACAAACCAAAGATGAACGCGGCGGCAGTCACTATAGTCTGATTAACAATATCGGCGGTGGACAAGTTCCACAGCCTGTAGAAAACGCACTTTTGACGCTGCAAGCGCTTTATAATGTCATACAAGCAAGTTTGGTTCTAAGCTGCCATGATTGCAGCGATGGTGGACTTGCGGTTACGCTGGCAGAAATGTCTATCGGTGGGCGACTGGGTATTGAAGTCAACACCACGAAGGTTGCTGATGATGCAACAACAGCCTTATACGGCGAGTCATTGACGCGATTTGTACTTGAAGTCGCGCCAGAACATCAAGCGGCATTTGAAGCGGCGCTTGATGGGCAAACTTTGATTAAGTTGGGCAAAGTCACGGCAGAAGCACAAGTCAAAGTCAATCATGGTGAATCCACGATTGATGTTCCGGTGAGTGATTTGGAACAGGCATGGCGGGGCGAAATAAAAGCAAGCGGTAAGCCTGCCCCTCTTCCTGCGAATCCTGAAAGTAAACCGATTGTTCGTTCGGTGGCGAAGCATCACGCCAAACCGAAAGTATTGATCTTACACGCGAACGGCTCTAACCGTGATCGAGATGCGGCACTGGCTTGCACCCTAGCAGGCGCAGAACCTGAAATTGCTCACATGAATGAAATCCTGTCGGGCAAGCGGCAAATACGTGATTATCATATGCTGATTGTTCCCGGCGGTTTCTCTTACGGGGATGATTTGGGAGCAGGCAAATTGTGGGCGTTGAATTTACAACATCGGCTCAACGAGGATATTCAGGCCTTCGTTAAAGATGGTCGTCCGGTGATGGGTATCTGCAACGGCTTCCAAACACTTGTGAAAGCCGGTGTCTTGCCGGGGGTTGAAGGCGTAACATTGACTTACAATGCCTCCAGCCAATTTGAATGCCGCTGGGTGACGCTGCAACCGCAAATCCAAAGTCCGTGCCTGTTCACTGAGGGCTTAACCGAGCCGATTTATTGCCCTGTGGCACACGGCGAGGGCCGAGTGGTTGCGAGAGATGTAACCGCATTATGGAATGACGGACTCGTCGCGCTGACTTATATTGATAGCAGCGGGGAACCGGCGGCTTATCCGGGTAATCCCAACGGCTCAGATTTGAATATCGCCGGATTAACCAACGCAGCAGGTAATGTACTGGGGTTGATGCCTCACCCAGAAAATCATGTTTTCCCGTGGCAGCATCCAAATTGGCGGCGCGGCGAAACCGGAATGCTCGGGCTACGACTTTTCGAAAATGCGGTCAAATACGCATAAGGACACAACGATGATTACTGAAAATCAAGTCCTTCAAGCAATACCAGATGTTCTCACCGAGGTCAATTTGACCGGATTCGGTGAAAAAATATCCGGCAAAGTGCGTGATATTTATGCCAACGGCGATCAACGGATTTTGATCACCACAGATCGTGTATCGGCCTTTGACCGCGTCTTAGGTGCAATTCCATTTAAGGGGCAGGTACTTAATCAATTGAGTGCGTGGTGGTTCGAGCAGACTAAAGACATTATTCCAAACCATGTGATCGCCGTACCTGACCCCAATGTGACGATTGGGCAGGAAGCTGAATCGCTACCAGTTGAGGTGGTGGTACGCGGGTATATCACAGGTGTGACCAGCACATCCTTATGGACGCTTTATCAACAAGGTGAACGCAATCCGTATGGTGTTCCACTGCCAGAGGGTTTACGCAAAAATGATCCCCTACCCCATCCGGTGATTACACCTACGACTAAAGCAACCGGCGGCGCTCACGACGAAAGACTCACACGGGATGAAATCGTCAAAGGTGGATTGGTGGATGAGGCGCTGTGGCAGCAGGTCGAAACAGCAGCTATTGCTATCTTCCAACGTGGACAAGCCGTCGCGAAAAAAGCTAGTTTAGTGCTGGTCGATACAAAATATGAATTCGGTCTGATCGATGGCAAACTTGCCCTGATTGATGAAATTCATACGCCGGATTCGAGCCGCTATTGGGTTGAGGGCGCATTTGGAGCCGATGGCGAACCGGAAAGTTTTGATAAAGAATTCTTACGACGCTGGTTTATTCAGCAAGGTTATAAAGGCGAAGGAATGCCACCGACAATGCCCGATGAATTTATTGCGCAAGTGGCGCTGCGTTATATCGCCGCATTTGAAAAATTGACGGGTGCGGCTTTCGTTCCCGGAGAAATGCCTTACAACGAACGAATTGCACGTAATCTCGCAAGTTATCAACCAGTCCATTAGACGGAGCTAAAAGACAAGCATAGTGACAAACTATTCAAATGTTGATTTCTGGGAGGAAGACCGCCCTCATGACGAGTGCGGTGTGTTTGGTGTTTATGCGCCGGGGCGCGATGTCGCGCGTTTAAGCTTCTTTGCGCTGTATGCCCTGCAACATCGCGGGCAAGAAGCGGCGGGCATTGTTGTTGGTGACGGTAGGCGTACCCATGCACACAAGGGATTGGGATTGGTATCACAGGTCTTTAATGAAACTAACCTGTCCCCGCTTCAAGGACATCTGGCTGTCGGTCATACCCGTTATTCAACCACCGGAGGGCAGCACATCCGCAACGTGCAACCATATCTTATTGAAACGATGTATGGTTCATTGGGATTGGCGCACAACGGTAACCTGACCAATGCCCTGACGCTGCGTCAAAAATTATTGGAACGGGGTGTCGGCTTGTCATCGACCAGTGACACCGAACTGATGACACAGATTCTCGCTTCACCGCCCGAAGTTTGGGGGGCGATTGGTCTGCAAGTTGACAATGATACCGATGACAAATGGATCGTCCGCATTCGGGCGATGATGGCTGCGGTTGAAGGCGCTTACTCGCTGGCTATATTAACGAAGGACGCGATTTATGCGGTGCGTGACCCGCACGGGTTGCGTCCATTAAGCCTTGGCAAGCTCGCTGAAGGTTACGTAGTTGCCAGTGAGACTTGCGCCTTAAGTACCATCGGCGCTGACTATGAGCGTTATGTTCAACCGGGCGAAATCGTGCGAATTGATGCCAATGGTTTAACGTCCTATCAAGGAATTGAGCCTGCACCTAAGCGCTCATTGTGTGTGTTTGAGTATGTCTATTTTGCGCGACCTGACTCGATTTTAGACGGGCAGGTTATCCATAAAGTACGGCAAAATATGGGTCGGCAAATGGCGCGTGAAGCCTCAGTAGATGCTGACATTGTGATTGGTGTGCCCGACTCAGCGACTCCTGCAGCGATTGGTTACAGCCTTGAATCGGGCATCGCTTTCAGCGAAGGGTTAACCAAGAACCGCTACATCGGACGAACGTTTATCCAACCCGATGACGTACTCCGACGTGAAAGTGTCCGGCTAAAATATAACGCGCTGACTTCCAACCTCGAAGGCAAGCGGGTGGTACTGGTCGATGACAGCATCGTGCGCGGTAATACTTCGCGTCCTTTGGTTCAACTAATACGTGATGGTGGCGCAAAAGAAGTGCATGTACGGGTATCTTCGCCACCAGTGAAGCATCCCTGTTTTATGGGCGTGGATATGGCGACCTATAAAGAATTAATCGCCCACAAGATGGATATACAAGGCATCTGCGAACATATTGGCGCGGATAGTCTCGATTATCTGAGCTTGCCGGGGATGTTGCAAGCCATCCAAGAAACGGTTGGATTCGAGAATACTTACTGTACGGCCTGCTTCAGCGGCGATTATCCGATCAAGATACCGGATTGGTTATTTGCTGAGAGTCGCGACAAGATGCTGTTTGAAGGTGTGTGGGGGAATTGATGAAAATTCTGATCGTGGGCAGCGGCGGACGCGAACACGCGCTGGTTTGGAAATTGGCACAATCGCCACAGGTCGAGAATATACTTGTCGCACCGGGGAACGCTGGAACGCAGTGGACAGCGGGTGAAGGCCGCGCGGCTTCGCGCAATGTGGCGATCAAAGCAGATGATCTTGACGCGCTGGTAAAATTTGCCCAAGAGCAGGCCATTGAATTAACGGTTGTTGGGCCCGAAGTGCCACTGGCAGATGGAATCGTTGACCTGTTCACGGAAGTTGGCTTACATGCCTTTGGCCCGACACAAACCGCGGCCCAATTGGAAAGTTCAAAAGCCTTCTCTAAAGCCTTCATGCAGCGCCACCATATTCCAACAGCAGCTTACGGCGCATTTACGGATTACGACAGCGCATCACAATTTGTCTGTGACTTCGGCAAGCCAGTTGTCGTCAAAGCAGATGGGTTAGCAGCCGGCAAAGGGGTTGTGGTTTGCGACACGGTTGACGAAGCACTCGAAGCTCTCAAGCGCATTCTCGTCGAGAGCGAATTTGGTGCGGCGGGCGCACAAGTAGTGATTGAGGAACGATTGACCGGAACCGAGGCTTCATTGTTAGCCTTTTGTGATGGTTATGATGTGCTAATGATGCCCCCTGCGCGCGATCATAAACGTGTGTTTGATAACGACGAAGGACCAAACACTGGCGGCATGGGTGCGTACTGTACCGGTGATATGAGTCATGCCCTACTCTCCCCCGAACTCTTGAATGAAGTCCGAGATACCGTGTTATTACCTACTGTGCGCGGAATGGCGGCAGAAGGTATTCCGTATAAAGGGATTCTCTACGCTGGATTGATGCTTACGCCGGATGGTGTGCGCGTGTTGGAGTTTAATGCGCGCTTTGGTGACCCTGAAACGCAAGTGATTTTGCCATTACTTCGAGCTGATCTGCTTAAGATTTTGCTCGCCTGTATCAACGGAAACCTCAGCAATATTGATTCGCAAACGCTGTGGCAAAAGGAATCCTGTGCGGGAGTGGTCATGGCTTCCGGCGGGTATCCGAATGACTATCCGAAGGGGTTACCGATTAGCGGATTAGACGCAGTTTCAGACGCAGTGATTTTCCACGCGGGCACGTCATCAAACGCGGAGGGAGAAACCGTCACCGCAGGCGGACGAGTTTTAGTCGCGGTTGCACGAGGATCAAATTTGGAAAACGCATTGGACAGCGCTTATAAGGCTGTCGAGCAGATTCACTTTGACGGCGCACACTACCGCCGTGATATTGGGCGGACAGCTATGGCGGAGGCTTCATCATGACAGGCAATGCTTATGAACTAGCAGGCGTGAATATTGATGCCTCCAACCGTGCCAAAACGTTGATGACTGCCGCCGTAAAATCGACGTATGGCAAAGAAGTGTTATCTGGAATCGGGGCGTTTGGCGGGTTGTTTGATGCCAGCGCACTCAAGGGGATGGAGTCGCCGGTTTTGGTAGCTTCGACAGATGGCGTTGGCACTAAGACTAAGGTGGCCTCGCGGTTGAATCGCTGGGAAAGCATCGGGCATGATCTGGTGAACCACAGCATCAATGACATTTTGGTACAGGGTGCGCGTCCACTATTTTTCCTCGATTATGTGGCATCATCGCAGGTTGAACCAGAACAAATCGCAGCAGTCGTGGCGGGAGTCGCGGCAGCCTGTAAAGCGGCGGGATGCGCCCTCATCGGCGGCGAAACAGCCGAGATGCCGGGAGTATACCTGCCGGGAGAAATCGACCTCGCAGGAACGATTATTGGTGTGGTGGAACGGGGTCAAATTATTGATGGGTCACGCATCCAAGCAGGTGATGTAATTGTCGGCTTTCCATCTACCGGACTCCATACCAACGGTTACTCGTTAGCACGGCGTGTCCTTGATGAACTGGATTGGACAACCGAAGTGTCCGAACTCGGAGGAACCATTGGCGATGCATTGCTCACCGTACATCGCTCGTATATTCCTGACGTCGATCAGCTTCAAAACACGGGCATAGAGATTAAAGGCTTGGCACACATTACCGGCGGTGGCTTGATTGAAAATCCGCCACGCATTTTCCCTGAAGGTATTGGCGCAGTCATTAATCGTGGAACTTGGAAAGCGCCGGCAATCTTCGAGTTAATCCAAGAACTGGGCAACGTCAGTGATGCCGAAATGTTCCGCGTATTTAACATGGGACTGGGCATGATCGCAGTTGTCAGCCGCGAGCAAGCCAGTTTGTTACCTGCTGAATATCCAATCGTCGGTGAGATGATTAGCGGTACAGGCGTAACGATTAGCTAATTATGTCGATACCAACGCTGGTTGTTCTCATCTCGGGTTCAGGAACCAATTTACAAGCCATTATTGATGCAATCGAAAGTAAAACCTTCAAGGCGAAAATCGGGTTGGTGGTTTCTAATCGCAAGGCAGCCTATGGATTGGTGCGGGCAGAACAGCATCAAATCCCGACTTTATATTTTCCACTGAAAACCTACACCGATGCGGGCAAATCTCGCGAAGAATATGACGCGGATTTGGCAGCACGTATCTCTGCCTATGAACCGACTTTAGTGGTGCTGGCAGGTTGGATGCATATTGTTACACCCGCGTTTCTCGATCCGTTTCAAGGGCGAATCATTAATTTACATCCAGCTTTACCCGGCGCGTTCGCTGGGACTCACGCAATTGAACGGGCGTTTGAAGCGTATCAACGCGGAGAAATCACGGAAAGTGGCTGTATGATTCATTATGTCATCCCAGAAATTGATGCGGGTGAAGTGATTACAACGGCAACCGTTCCTTTCCGCGAGGGCGATACATTGGAAGCCTACGAGGAACGGATGCACGAGGCCGAGCATCAGTTGATTGTGAAGGGTATCGGGTTGGCACTTGAGGGGTTGGCATGAAATTTGCGACGATTGGCATTTTGGGTGGTGGTCAGCTTGGGCGGATGATGGCGTTTGATGCCATGCGAATGGGGATGAAAGTCGTTGTACTTGACCCTGATCCAAATGCCCCAGCCGGACAGGTTGCTAACCAGCATATCATCGGCAGCTTCCGTGACCCCGATAAAATTGCCGCGTTGGCGCAAAGCTGCGATGTAGTCACGGTTGAAATCGAACATGTAGACGCGGATGCGCTGGAAGCATTGGAACAACAGAGTATTCAAGTACAGCCAAGTGCGCGAACCATCCGTTTGATACAGGATAAGTTTGCCCAGAAGCAGCACTTCGACGCGCTGGGTATTCCGCTTGCGCCATTTGTAGATGTAACTGATGAGCAATCAGCTTATCAAGCGGGTGAGCAGCTAGGCTATCCATTTATCTTAAAGGCCAAGAAATTGGCTTATGATGGGCGCGGAAACGCGGTTGTTCGCACAAAAGAGGATATTCCCGAAGCAGTTAAGGTACTTGGTGGTCGGGCGCTGTATGCAGAAGGTTGGATACCGTTCACCAAAGAGCTGGCGGTGATGATCGGGCGCGGTTTGGATGGAAGCGTAATCGCTTATCCCGTAGTCGAAACTGTTCAGAAAGATAACATTTGTCATACGGTGAGCGCTCCAGCGGCAGTTCTGAGCAAGGTGAGGCAGCAGGCGCAAGAAATCGCGCTGGCGGCGATTCGAACGTTGGATGGCGCAGGCATTTTTGGTGTGGAACTCTTCCTACAAGCCGATGGAAAAGTACTACTCAATGAGATCGCACCACGCCCGCATAACTCCGGTCATTACACGATTGAAGCCTGCGATACCAGCCAGTTTGAGCAACACATTCGCGCGATCACCGGATTACCGTTGGGTAAAGCGGATTTGCGCGTTCCGGCAGCAGTAATGGTTAACATCCTCGGTCAAGACAGCGGTGAAGCCACAGAGGATTTGGTTGATCGGGCGGTGACGATTTCCGGCGCGAGTCTGCACTGGTATGGGAAAAGTGAGTCACGTCCTCAACGGAAAATGGGACATGTAACAGTTACAGGCGAAACACTGGATAACATCGCGGAACGACTAAAACCGTTGGTTGACCTCCAAACTGAAACTGCTCCACAGGTCGGCATTATTATGGGGAGCGACTCGGATTTGCCGGTGATGAAGCAAGCGGCGATGGTTCTAAGAGATTTCGGCGTTCCTTTTGAACTGACGATTGTTTCGGCACACCGGACTCCCCAACGAATGTTTGACTACGCGCAGGAAGCCCATGAACGCGGCCTAAAAGTAATTATCGCGGGCGCTGGCGGCGCGGCACACTTACCGGGAATGGTAGCGGCGATTTCTCCCCTCCCTGTGATCGGCGTTCCGGTGCGGATTGAACCGCTTGACGGGCAAGATGCGTTGTTCTCGATTGTGCAGATGCCACGCGGGATTCCGGTAGCGACGGTGGCGATTGGTAACGCGACCAACGCCGGATTATTAGCAGTGAGAATCTTGGCGAGTCAACGACCAGAACTGCTCGAAAAGATGCAGGCTTATCAAGCTAATTTAGAGGTGATGGTCATGCAAAAGGTCGAGAAGATTGCGACCAACGGTTGGGAGTAGAGCAGTCTCAAGGCGCAAGTTTCAAGCTACAAGTTATTGGCAAAGTTGTCAATTTGATAAGGCGAATTTGGCGAAGTTTGTGACAATTTGGCGGATCGCCCGGCTCAATCTGCTGCAAAACCAAGTTTTATGTCTGCCGCCATCTTCGCCATAAAGTAGGCTTTATCGCTCAGAGCAAAGCATCCGGTGGCATTGTGAACTGACCGTCCACGCCAACTGGAAAATCCACAACTTTGACTACCGAGTTAGTATTCAAGGCTTCATAGAAATGCGGATGAAGTGACTTCGTACCGGGTGGGAACTCGACCAAATCTTCTTGAAATCGAGCGGTGACTTTACTCAGTTCAATGCATAACAAGACCAAATCAGTTTGCCCCGGATAGAGGATGTTTGCTACATCCAATGTTTGCGAGACGTAGGCGGCGTGGATAAAGCCTTCGTCATCCAGTGAAGGTGGATGATACGAACCGGCGGCTTTGGCAGTTTCCCAATCAGAGACAGTCAATATATGGTAAATGATGGTCATGAACGAGCTGGCTCTCAATTAAAGATGTCGTTGATGTAAAAGGTCATTTTAGAACAAAAATTCACATTTCGTCAAGTTCGAATCGGGTTTGAAATGGTTGATTTGAGATTAGTAGTGAATAGAGGGAACGGTCTGAGTCCGTTCCCTGCGAGAAGGCGAAAGATTATTCCAACTAAGGAGCAACGCGGCTGAATTCGAGGGCGATGGTACGGGCCGAATCAATATCGACGCAGACGTTGACATTCGGGCGATTGTGCCAATAGGTTGCACGGGTATTAGGACGCACCATCGGCCACGTTTTGCCACGACTCATACCTTGTGTTTCCACACGAACCGGCCACGATTTGACGGTAAATGCATCCGGCACTAAGAGGTAAGCAACGGCGGTCGAGTCATGGACCAAGAGACCGCCAACCGCATTGCCATTCACACGGCGACTAAAGTCTAAATAAAAGGGACAAATACGAGCGATGTGCTGTGCCATTGGACTGCTGGAACGGGCATAGGATTGAAGTTGTTCATCAGTCACCACAGCTTTGGTGGTCACATCTAACCCAACCATCGTGAGAGGCCAACCTGCCCCAAAGACGACATCGGCGGCTTCGGGATCATCTTTGATGTTGGCTTCGGCGGCAGGTGTTGAGTTACCGGGAACCAGCGCATTCCCACCCATCAAGACGACCTGCTTCACATTTTGGGCGATACGTGGTTCGAGGCGCAGCGCGAGAGCGATATTGGTCAACGGGCCAATCGGCACCAGCGTAATCTCACCGGGGTTAGACATAACCTGCTCAACAATAAATTGAGCCGAGGTCTGGTCAATCGGTTTGCCAGCGGGCGGCGGCAGGTGAACATTGCCCTGCCCATCATCGCCGTGAATGTGAGCGGGCGGATTGTCATAATCACCGACGAGCGAGTTGGCTGCACCTTTAGCTACCGGAATATCCGTGCGCCCAGCGATTTCAAGGAGTCGCAAAGCATTAGTCGCCGCGAGATCGACATGGACATTGCCGAAAACGGTCGTCAAACCGATGACTTCGAGTTCTGGCGACGACAGCGCAAAAAAGATCGCCATCGAGTCGTCAATACCGGGGTCAGTGTCGATGATAATTTTTTGTGGGGGCATGGAAAAAGATAACCTTTTGTGAGAGATAAATACGAGTAAAAATTGGTTGCATCGCCATCGTTTGAATTTCGTATACAGCTTGCCGTGTCCCTACCCTAAACCATTTAATCACAATGTTTGTCGCGATGGATCGAGTGGAAGTGTAACTGGTTGACCCGTCGCCGATGATTGACGAATGGCTAAGATCAATTTCTGATCTAAGCGGCCTTGGGCTGCGCCATAGCTTGGCTCACGGTTTTCGCGGATGGCATCCACAAGACTCATGATGCAGCTTGCAACGGCGATTTCATCATCATGCCACTGCGGACTAAATCTCTGTTCAGGATGGCAAAATGGATTTTCCCAGCGAACGGTTGGCAGATGAGGATTGCCTGTATGAGCAACCATTGATTGAAGCGCACCGCCATCTACCCGTTCCCAACGCCGTTCTACCGTGATGAAATGCGGCGCTTCACCATCTGGAGCAAGCAATGAAAGACGTTCTTGAACCTCTAGCCCTACTCCAACTGTAATCCCCATGCCTTTTTCAGCGAGGAAGCGGCTGCTGCGCCACCAACGTAAGGGCGAGTCGTAGCCAACATTCGTCCAATGGAAGATACCTAACTGACCATCTTCAAATTCGATGATGCCGTGTTCCTGAGTTTCGTTACGCTGACCAAAAGCGTCAGCTAATCGCGAGTAATAAGCACCCAGTGGAAACTCACGGACAGCGCCAGTCACTTTTATTGGTTTGGCATCGAATCCCAAGTAGCTGCGCATGACACTAACGCCGTGATAACCATGTCCCGCAAAATCATTGAAGGATGTATGAACACGCCCGAACAAACCGGATTCAAGCAAAGCCAGTTTGATCTGTTCTAAAGGGCGGCGATAGAATTGTTCAGCCACTTCAATTTTGACGTTATGCTCACGGGCGCTGGCGATGATGGCATCGGCATCACTGAGTTGATGGGCAATTGGCGTTTCGAGCAGCACATTTAGACCCGCTTCAACCGCCATTAAACCGACTTCCCCATTTGCGCTGTAAGCCACCGACACAATGCCCATGTGCGGAGCGGTTTCGCGAATCAAACGGTCTAGATCGATATACCAAGGGACATTCAAACGCTCACCGAGGCGGCGAGCCGACTCATCGCTTCGCCCCCAAACGGCGACCAATTCAACATTTGGCAAATGCTGCAAGAGCATCCCATAAAAATTAAAAGACCGTTTACCGGTGCCAATGATGGCAACTCGTATCGTTTCGGGCATACTTTTCTCAACTTTTGTAATCATCAACAGATTTTAGTGCGGCCTATAGAATGTAGCAATCAATTGAACGAATATACAGAGTCCGATAAGACCATCTAAAAGAATATTGTGGAGACTCATAAGTCACGGTACGATCTCCGATGTTTGCTAGGCAAAGGAGCGAAACATTTTATGCGTACCCTTATTCAAAATGGCATCATTATTTCCCCTCAGGAAGTCTTACACAATCAAACGCTGATTATCAACGACAAAACAATTGAAGGTTTAGGTATAAGCGGTTCGAGTTCTGATGCGACTGTGATTGATGCTCAAGGTTGTTATGTGGTACCGGGTTTCATTGATGTGCATGTTCACGGAGCTGATGGTCACGACACGATGGATGCCACGCCGGAAGCGATTTACGGCATGGCGGCGTTTTATGCCAAACATGGCGTAACCAGTTATTATCCGACGACAATGACCATGCCCGCGCCGAATATTCAAGCGGCGTTGGAAAATGTCGAAAACTGTCCACAACCGACGAACGGCGCACAACATCTGGGCGTGCATGTCGAAGGGCCTTATCTCAATTTGAAGTATAAAGGCGCGCAGCCACCGGAATATTTCCGTCCTCCCTCGCCCGCCGAATATGGTCAGTGGTTGGAAACGGGCGTTTGTAAGTTGATGACCGTTGCACCGGAAATCGAAGGGGCGATGGAAATGATTCATGATCTCGAAAGGCAGGGAGTTGAGTTCGCCATCGGTCACAGCGCGGCAACTTACGAGGAGGCCGTCAAGGGGTTTGATGCGGGTGTTCGGCAGGTGACACATACGTTTAACGGAATGGTTGGTTTGCATCATCGTGAACCGGGAGCCTTAGCCGCTATCCTAACCGATGACCGTGTAAATGCCCAATTGATCGCCGATGGCATCCATGTGCATCCGGGGATGATCCGGTTGCTCGTTCGGGCGAAAGGCGCGGAACATGTCATGCTGATTACCGATTCGATTGAAGCCACCGGATTAAGTGATGGCGATTACGATTTGGGTGGGCAAATGGTAACGGTCAAAGCGGGCATCGCGCGGATTGCGAATGGGGCGCTGGCCGGCAGCACACTGACGATGGATCAGGCCGTTCGGAATATGATGTCGTTTACTGATTTACCGCTGCAAAAGATTATCGGCATGGCCAGCGCTGTCCCGGCCAAAGCGATGAAATTGGCGCAAAAGGGTCAATTGGCATCAGGCTGCGACGCAGATGTCGTGCTCCTCAACCGTGAACTTGAAGTTATGATGACGATTGTGGGCGGAAAAACCGTTTATCAAGCAGACCATTTCAAGCCTCAATAAAATGGAAACATTAGAAAATTCGGAGTCGATGCCATAAGCCGCACAACAAACGCTCTGCATATTTAGTTACTCTGACCAAATGAACTTCTTTTTCCGCTGGAGAGTAGTCTAGATGACGTAAAACCGTCGAACCAAGCCGTTTGACGGTTCATGACGAATTTGTTAGATTTGACCGGATTCACTGCAAAACAGCATCTTTATCTACAGGCAGTTTTAACAGGGGAATGGATATGCGTTATTTTCGTGCTACGATTCTGATGGTTCTGTTAACGTTTGTGCTGTCGCTGGCAACAGTTGGCGCACAGGACAATACCCTGCATATTTTGTTTAATCAAGATATGCGTACTTCCGACCCACACGTCGCCTATGAAACTGAAACTTGGCCGATGGCATCCCTGTTTTATGTCGGGCTGGTTAAGCTCAAAGACCCCGGCACACCCATTCCAGCACTGGCTGAATCGTGGACGATTAGCGATGATGGGTCTGTTTATACCTTCAAGCTGCGTCCCGGCCTGAAGTTTTCCAACGGTGATGACCTGACAACCGCCGATGTACAGTACAGCTTCGAGCGTTTGTTGAATGCCAAGACGGCAGCTCCGACAGCGTTCATGTTCGAAGTGCTGAAGGGTGCGAAGGATTATGAAGCGGGTACAGCAACCTCTATCGCCGGTATCAAGGTAATTGATCCGCTGACCATCGAGTTCACGACTGATGGCCCCGTTTGGACAATGATGCAGCGCTTTGCCCTGCCCCCCGGCTACATCGTTTCCAAGGCGGGTGTCGAAGCAGCGGGTGATGATTTTGGTCGCAAGCCTTTGGGCGCTGGCCCCTTCATGATTGAGTCTTGGGAAAGCGGCGTCAAGGTTACTGGCAAGAAGAACCCCTATTATTATCAAGAAGGTCAACCGGCGTTTGACGGCTTTGACCTGCAACTGAGCATCGAATCGTCAGTTGAAATCCTGAAGATTCAAAATGGCGAGGCCGACATTGCCTTGGACTTCGTACCGAGTTCAGATTACCCGACGTTGGCGGCTGATCCGGTGCTTTCCAAGCAGTTGATCGCTTCACAGGGTTTCCCCAACACGGGTTACGTCATCATGAACAACAACAAAGCGCCCTTCGATAAGGTTGAAGTGCGTCAGGCATTGGCGATGGCAGTTGACCGTGATCGTATCGTCCAACTCAAGAATGGTCGCGGCACGCCGATTGGTGGTTTCTTGCCCGCCAGCGTGGTTGGTCATAATCCTGATGTAAAAGCGCCGACCTATGACCCCGAAAAGGCCAAGCAAATGTTGGCCGACGCGGGTTATCCGGATGGTTTTGAAACCACAATGCTCACCAACCTTTTCCCGGATGACGTGGCCTTTGCCCAATCCGTTGTCAATGATCTCGGCAATATTGGCGTGAAGGTCACGATGACCTCGATTGATAATGCCCAATTCCTTGACCAGTTGAATTCCAAGCCGGACTCGCTGGATTTGGTCATGACCAACTGGTACATGGATTATCAAGACCCATCCGACAACTGGGAACCACTGCTGCAATGTGGAGGTTCATATAACTGGGCCAAGTATTGCAATGAAGAATTGGATGCCGAATTCGCGAAGATCAACCTGACCCCGTTGGGTGATGATCGTTGGAAAGCATTCGCCGAATTTGAAGCGAAAGTCGCTGAACAGATGCCTAACATTCCGTTAATTCAAGCGGTGGACTACTACTTTGCGAGCAGTCGTTTGAACATCGAAACTGATCCGGCGGTGCTGCTGCGCTTCGCTGAAGCTACGCTCAAGTAAGATCCGATTTGTCATAACATGAGTAAACATCGGGACATGGCGAACATGTCCCGATGTAGTTTATCTAGGTAAAAATGTGACTGCTTATCTCCTACGCCGATTACTTGGAACAGTTGGGGTAATTTTCCTCGTAGCCACCGCTACATTTATCATGGTGTTTCTGATGCCCGGAGATGCAGCCCGTATGTATGCAGGGCCGCGCGCGCCGGAAGAAACCGTTCAACGTATCCGCGTGCTGTGGGGGTTAGATCAACCGCTGCCGGTACAGTATGTTCGGTATTTAGGACGCGCCATTCAGGGTGATCTGGGCGAATCCACACGCGACAAACGTCCAGTTTTACAGGCGGTGTTTGAACGTCTGCCTGCGACCATCCAGCTAGCACTAGCGGGTTTGTTCATTGAACTGCTGGTGGGCGTTCCTTTGGGAATCTTAGCGGCGACACGCCCCGGTTCATGGATCGACCAACTGGCAACGCTGATAGCGCTGGTTGGTATTTCAATTCCGCAGTTCGCATTGGGGTTAGTGATGCTGTATGTCTTCGGCTTCCTGATACCGATCTTTCCACTCGGGGGATATGGCACGCCGCTGCATCTGGTGCTGCCTGCGTTGGTGCTCGGTGTTGGTGGAACGGCCTTTTATTCGCGCGTGCTGCGAAACAGCATTTTGGAAGTGACGGGCGAAGATTATGTTCGCACGGCCAAAGCCAAAGGGTTATCGCCGCGAATGGTGCTGGTGAGGCACGTGCTGCGCAACGCGCTTATGCCTGTGGTGACGCTGGCGGGACTTGATCTGGCGACACTATTGGGCGGTGTAGTGGTCATCGAAGCGGTATTCGGATGGCCGGGAATTGGCTTACAGGCATGGAATGCTATCCGCAACCAAGACACACCCATGATAATGGGAACGGTGTTATTCGCATCCGTCGCTGTTGTCTTTTTAAATTTATTTGTTGATGTCCTGTATATCGCTATTGATCCGCGCGTCAGGCTCACATAAGGGCATCAAAAACATGGTTGAAATTGAAATCGAAAAACCTTCTGAACGTGGTTTCTGGGTACAACTCCGCCGCTTGCCACGCGCATGGATTGGCGCCGGTTTAGTCTTACTTGTAGCGCTGGCAGCCGTGCTTGCACCGATACTTGCGCCAGCCGATCCTCTCAAACAATTTCGGGATGGACTGGCGGCTAATGGGACTCCACTTCCACCAAGCACGCAATTTCCTTTTGGGAGTGATAATCTCGGTCGCGATGTCCTCAGCCGAATGTTATATGGAGCGCGGGTTTCCTTATCTGTCAGCGTCATTGCTAACGTGGTCGCCGCCATAATCGGCACCGGCCTCGGTTTGTGGGCAGGTTTTTATTCTGGCCCTACCGATTGGCTCATCATGCGCTTCGTGGATGTGCTGCTGGCCTTTCCAGCTATCTTGCTCGCGCTGGGAATCGGGGCGGTTTTGGAACGCGGCTACCGAACCGTTATCATTATTCTGACTATCGTCACCTTTCCGGCCTTAGTTCGGCTTGTACGCAGTCAAGTCCTGACGGTACGTGAACGGGTATTCGTGGAAAGTGCGCGGGCATTGGGCGCAAGTGATTGGTACATCATCTTTAACCACATTCTGCCCCATACGATTACAGTTACGGTGGTGTGGACGACATTGAGCTTTGCCAACACCATTTTGGTCGAGTCCGCTCTCAGCTTTTTGGGCGTTGGCATCCAACTGCCTGATCCAAGTTGGGGCAACATGATTAATGAGGGTCAGAGCCGTTACAGAATTGCGCCGTGGATGATTATCGTCCCAACGGTGGCTATATTGATTACGACACTCGGCTTTAACTTGCTCGGTGATGCTGTGCGCGATGCGCTTGATCCGCGCACTTCGCAGCGTCAATAAATTTATACCTCACCCTAACCTCCATTGGCTGTCTTCGCAGGCTCAGTCTGCCGGTAGCCAGTAGCAATGGAGAAGGAATCAAGAAAGGATTCTAAACATGGCCCAACCTGTAACAGAAGGCTACATCCCTTTCAAAGGTTACAAAACATGGTACAAAATTGTCGGCGAGAAAGAAGATGACGGCAAACTGCCGTTACTCCTTCTACACGGCGGCCCCGGCGCGTGTCATGATTATCTGTGGTCACTCGCTCCGATGGCAGAAACCGGTCGTCGTGTAATTTTCTATGACCAAATCGGCTGCGGACTGTCGCAGATTGGCGAATCCAAACCCGAGATGTGGACGGTTGACCTGTACTTAGAAGAAGTAGATAACGTTCGTAAAGCGCTTGGACTTGACCGCATTCACCTGCTGGGTCAGTCATGGGGCGGGATGTTGGCGATGGAATATATGATTCGCCAACCGGCAGGTGTCGCCAGCGTGACGATTGCCAGTTCACCCGCCAGCATGATCCAGTGGGTTGAAGAAGCTAATAAGCTGCGCGAACAACTGCCGCCGGAAATTAACGCCACACTGCTCCAACACGAGGCAGACGGCACAACCAGCGATCCCGAATATGTGACCACGATGACTGAATTTTACAACCGTCACGTTTGCCGCGTCGTACCGAATCCGGATTATGTGCAGCGCAGTTTCACCAAGTTGGGCGAAAATCCTGAAGTCTACAATACCATGAACGGCCCCAGCGAATTTTTCGTAGTCGGCACGCTCAAAAATTGGAACGTGATTCCGAAGTTGGGCAAAATCAACGCGCCGACATTGGTGACCTCTGGCAGGTACGACGAAGCAACGCCGACCATTGCTGAAACCGTTCATAAAGGCATTTCCGGCTCAGAATGGGTATTATTTGAGAACAGTTCGCACATGGCCCATGTCGAGGAGGCTGACCGTTATATGCAAGTGTTGAGTGCTTTCATCAGCCGCCATGAGCCGTAACTTTTGACTTACTGATCTAAAAGGAGCCGAAACTTATGAGCAGCTACACCATTCAAAAAGAGCAAAAAGCCTTTGCCTTTGATGCTAGCATTCCGCCCGTCTTGGAAATTGAAAGTGGTGATACCGTTACCTTTGAAACAGGGGATGCCGCTTACGAACGCTTATCCAAAGGTGAAACGGTTGAAGCTATCGGGCTAGAAAACTTCAATGCCGTCACTGGCCCTGTAAAAGTGAAGGGTGCGGAAGCCGGTGATGTGTTGAAAATTAAAGTGGTGGATGTGGAGGTCACGCGGGCATGGTCGGTGTGGCTGCCGGATTTCGGTGGACTGGGAAAACACACACAGAAAGTCGAAGTCAAACCCATACTCTTGAAAAACGAACGCGCTTATATTAGCAACCGTTTGAGCGTCGAAATTAAGCCCATGATCGGCTGCATCGGTGTTGCTCCCGCAGAGGGCAAAGGTTCTACCTTTATGCCCGCTTATCCTTACGGCGGCAACATGGATTTGCGTGAGATGTCTCCCGGCGCGACGTTGTACCTGCCTATTCAAGTCGATGGCGCATTACTTTCGATGGGTGACCTTCACGCGGCGATGGGCGTTGCCGAGCCAACATGGGTGAGCCTAGAGGCAGCAGGCAGCGCCACTTTAAGAATCACACTTGAGAAAAATGTAAAAATGAAATTCCCGCGTTTGCGTGTTGGAACCAGCACCTATTGTTTAGGCATGGCCGACACACTTGAAAAAGCACATCAAGCTGCCCTCGATGAGGCCTACAACTTGCTCATCAACGAACGCGGACTTGAACCATTTGATGCTTACGCCTTCGCCAGCGCTGTTGTTGACATGCGCCTCGGTGGCCCCGCCACAGCGATTGTGATGGCGGTTGTTCCCGACTTTTAGAAGATTAAGCGCACGTTAAGATTCAATTGCATTTAGGTTAAGTAAACACTATCATTGACCCGCAGATTGCCTTTATTTGCGGGTTTCGTCATCTAAGGGGGAAAGTCATGGTTGATGCGTCTGCGCGAGGTATGTTGACGCTGGACGAACTGCGCCAGAAAATTGAAAGCGGCGAGATTGAAACCATTGTCGCTGTTTTCACCGATCTTTATGGTCGCTTCATGGGCAAGCGAGTCACGGGCGAGTTCTTCTTGCAGCAAACTGCCGAGCACGGGTTACATGCCTGTGATTATTTGCTGACCGTCGATTTGCCAATGGAACCCATCCCCGGTTATAAGTTCGCCAGTTGGGAGCTGGGGTACGGTGATTTCCACTGCGAACCCGACCTGAAGACGCTGCGAATCGCATCATGGTTAGATAAGTCTGCGCTGGTGATTTGCGACCTCTCGAATGACAAAACGCACGAACCGATTTCCGTTGCACCGCGCAGCATCCTCAACAAGCAAGTTGAAGAAGCAGCCAAAGCGGGATACTTGGCGCAAGGTGCTTCCGAACTGGAATACTTTATCTTCGACGAAACCTATAAAAGTGCCCGTTCAAAAAGCTATAATAACCTGAATTACTTCGGCGACTATGTTGAGGATTATCACATTCTGCAAGGGACACGCGAAGAAGTCCTAAACGCGGCTGTTCGCAGACATTTGATGAACAGCGGTATTCCAGTCGAATTCACCAAAGGCGAATGGGGGCCGGGGCAGCATGAACTCAATATTCGCTATGCGGACGCATTAACGATTGCCGACCATCACAGTATTTATAAGCAGTGCTTTAAAGAAGTAGCCGATCAACTTAATCTCTCGGTGTCATTTATGGCGAAGCCGGATGATCGTTATGCCGGTTCAGGTAGCCACATTCACCTGAGCTTATGGGACACCGAAGGCAAAACGAATATATTTGATGGAGAACAACCACTTGGCCCCATCCAATGTTCGGATACGTTCCGCTGGTTTCTTGGCGGTTGGATCGCCCACACACGCGAACTGATGCCTTTTTATGCCCCGACGATTAATTCCTACAAGCGCTATCAATCCGGATCATGGGCGCCCACTAGCCTTGCATGGAGTTTTGATAACCGTACTGCTGGCTTCCGCGCAGTCGGACATGGCAAATCACTGCGTATCGAATCACGGATTCCGGGTGCAGATGTAAATCCGTATCTGGCATATGCCGCAGCGCTGGCTTCCGGATTGGATGGCATCCGCAACAAGATTGAGCCACCGCCGATTTTTCAAGGCGATGTCTATGCCGCTAAAGACCTGCCGCAAGTCCCGCGCACGCTGCAAGAAGCAATCTATGCAATGGAACGCAGTGCTTTCGCCCGTGAAGCCTTTGGGGAAGATGTCATTGAACATTATTTGCACTTCTACAAGACTGAGCAGGCGGCGTATGATAAAGCGGTTACCACATGGGAACGCGCTCGTTATTTTGAGCAGATTTAATTAGCCTCGGCGATTCATTGATGGACACAGTTAATCGTGTCCCTACATCAGGAGTATGGATATGCGTTTGAAAGATAAGGTGGCACTGATTACCGGTGGCAGCAGTGGTATTGGTCGCGAGACTGCTCTGCTCTTTGCGGCGGAAGGCGCGGCGGTGGTCGTTGTTGACCTGAACGACGAAGCAGGCAAAAAAGTGGTCAGTGAGATCGAAGCGGCGGGTGGCAAAGCTGTTTATGCCCATGCCGATGTGTCAAAGGCAGCAGACTGTGAAAATATGGTCAAGGTTGCCGAGCAAACTTACGGCAAACTGAACATCCTGTTCAACAATGCCGGCATTTCCCACGCTGACGATGATAACGCCATGACCACCGAAGAATCGGTCTGGGATTTGACGATGGCGATCAACGTCAAAGGCGTGTTCCTCGGCTGCAAATTTGGCATTCCTGCCATTCTCCGCGCGGGCGGTGGTTCGATCATCAATACCGCTTCATTTGTCGCCATTTTGGGCGCAGCGACTCCCCAGTTGGCTTATACCGCCAGCAAAGGCGCAGTCCTTTCGATGACGCGCGAGTTAGCGATGATTCATGCTCGTCAAAATATCCGTGTGAACGCGCTTTGCCCCGGCCCGCTGCGTACCGAACTATTGATGAAATATCTAAACACTGAGGAAAAGAAGCAGCGCCGTTTGGTCCATATCCCGATGGGACGCTTCGGTGAAGCCAAAGAAATCGCTTACGGTGCGTTGTACTTGGCCTCAGACGAATCATCATTCGTCACCGGCACCGAGTTTATGGTCGATGGTGGTATCACCGCCGCTTACGTCACACCCGAATAGTAAATAGGATTAGATCTATGGTCGCAACAGAAGCAACATTTGAAGGATTAGCAATCGGTGGCAAACGTGTCGCAGCTAGTGATGGACGAACTGCCCCGACGACTGATCCGGCAACAGGTGAAATTATCGCGCAGGTGGCACAGGCTAATGCTGCCGATGTCGATTTAGCAGTGAAAACGGCACACGCGACTTATAGCGCAGGCCGTTGGCACGATATGCACACCCGCGAACGGGGGCAAATTCTGCAACGAATCGCCAATTTAATCCGCGAACGGGTGGGATTTTTGGCGCAAATCGAATCGCGTGATGGTGGCAAACCGATTAGCGCAGCACGCGGCGAAATCGGCGCGGTCGCCAACACATTTGAATATTACGCCGGCGCGGTCAACAAGATTCACGGGCAAACCATCCCCGTAAATGCCAACGGCACACACATGACTTTCCGTGAACCGCTGGGCGTTTGCGCCTTGATTATTCCTTGGAACTTCCCATTGGTCATCACCGGATGGAAGGTCGCTCCAGCATTGGCGATGGGCAACACAGTGGTGGTCAAGCCCGCCAGTGCGACCCCCTTGAGCGCGTTGGCTCTCGCTGATCTGGCAATCGAAGCGGGCTTACCCGAAGGTGTATTGAATGTTATCACCGGATCAGGCAGCGTGGCGGGTAATGCGCTGGCTCTACATCCGCTGGTTCGCAAAATTTCATTCACCGGATCAACCGAAGTCGGTACAGGTGTGATGAAGCAGGCCGCTGATGGCATCAAACGGGTGTCGCTGGAACTCGGAGGCAAATCCGCCAACATCGTGTTCGCCGACGCACGAATTGACCAATGCGTCGAGTCTTCGCTGTGGGCAGTCTACGACAACGCCGGACAAGACTGTTGTTCACGCAGCCGCATCTTGGTCGAACGCCCAATTTACGATGAATTTGTCGAGAAGTTCGTCAACCGGACTAAGACGATGAAGGTTGGTTTGCCGACCAGTGAAAGCACCGAAATGGGGCCGCTGATTACGGCTTCGCACCGTGAGAGTGTCGTCAACTACATTCACATCGGTGACGAAGAAGGCGCAAAGCGTCTGTGTGGCGGTGAAATCCCTAACGGTGATCTGGCAAAGGGCAACTTCCTCACACCCGCAGTTTATAGCAATGTCACCAGCAATATGCGGATTATGCAGGAAGAGGTCTTTGGGCCGGTGGTCGGCATCATGCCATTTGATGGTGAGGCCGAAGCCATCCGTTTCGCGAATGACTCGCCCTATGGTCTTTCGGGTTCGCTGTGGAC
Organism: Anaerolineaceae bacterium; assembly: GCA_016124855.1. Classification (GTDB taxonomy): domain Bacteria; phylum Chloroflexota; class Anaerolineae; order Aggregatilineales; family Phototrophicaceae; genus CFX2. The sequence continues at coordinate 31,482 of WGMX01000032.1, forward strand.
ACGCGATATTGGTCGGGCGCTTCGTGTTGCTCGCGCGGTCGAAACCGGTATGCTCTCAATCAACAGCAGCAGCAGCGTTCATATCGAAGCACCTTTTGGCGGCATGAAGCAAAGCGGCATTGGACGCGAACAAGGTATGGTCGCGCTCGAACATTACAGCGAATTGAAATCAGTCTTCATCGCCAACGACTAGCACATACAGAACAGGTTGAGGGTGGTAACACGATATTCCACCCTTAGTCACATTGATTTGCACCATCGCCCAACTGACGTTAATATCGGCAGTATACAGTGGCAGTTATCCATCCCATCAACATCGATTGAGGCAGACAAATTGTGAATGCTTCGCCTATAAGTGCGCCTATTTTGAGTGTTAGCCAACTGACGAAGGCTTTCCGCGGCCTAAAAGCGTTACAAGATGTCAATTTGAATTTATTTCCGGGAACCATTCACGGTGTTATCGGGCCGAATGGTGCGGGCAAAACCACATTATTCAACTGCCTGACCGGACAAATATTGCCAACCGACGGCGTAATCACTTTCAAGGGACAGGATATTACCCATCTTCGTGCGCCAGCCATTGCCAAATTGGGAATCGCGCGCACGTTTCAGAATATTCGCTTGTTTGGCACAATGACCGTTTTGGATAACGTGCGCGTGGCTCAACAACTGCGAACACGTTTCAATCTGGTCGAAGTTATCGCCAATGTGGGTACATTCCGCAGCAAAGAAAAGGCACTCACCGAAGCGGCGCTGGCGCATTTGGACACGTTTGGATTAGCCGCAGAAGCCAATCGCCTAGCCATTAATCTCCCGTACGGTACACAGCGCCGCTTGGAGATTGCCCGAGCATTAGCGACTGGCCCTTCGCTGCTGCTGCTGGACGAACCCGCAGCCGGTATGAACGCCAGCGAAACCGACGCACTGCACCAGATGATTCTCGACGTACAGAAGCGCTTTGCATTGACCATTGTGCTGGTAGAGCATGACATGCGTCTGGTGATGGGGCTATGTGATCAGATTACCGTGTTGAGCTATGGCAAAGTTTTGGCTGAAGGACGACCAGACGACATCCGTCAAAATCAACAGGTCATCGAGTCGTATTTGGGTGTGAGCAAAAAACGCAAAACCCCGGCAAAAGTTTAATCGGCATCAAGAGAACGTTCACTATGCTGCAAATCGACAACATTGATGTTTATTATGGCAAAATTCAGGCCCTCAAAGGTGTTTCGCTGACTGTCAACGACGGCGAGACAGTGGCGCTCATCGGCTCGAACGGCGCAGGAAAATCGACCACGTTACGCACGATTTCCGGCTTGCTCCGTCCAAAACAGGGCAGCATCCTCTATGATGGCAAACCGCTCGATAAGCTGGCATCCCACGACATCGTACGCATGGGAATTGTCCACTGTCCCGAAGGTCGGCGCATCTTCGGCAGCTTAAGTGTCAACGAAAATTTACGGTTAGGCGCGGCTGCCCAAACCGACGCCAATCTAACCGAAAAAACGCGCAAAGATGTTTACGAATTATTTCCCCGTTTGCAGGAACGCGCTAACCAGCAGGCAGGAACATTGTCCGGCGGCGAACAACAAATGTTAGCTATCGGACGAGCCATGATGTCCCAGCCGAAACTGCTGCTTTTAGACGAGCCGTCGCTAGGCCTCGCTCCTTTGCTTGTGGAATCGGTCTTCGATATAATCCAACAAATCAAAGAACGGGGCGTTACCATTCTACTCGTCGAGCAAAATGCTTGGCAGGCGCTCGAAATTGCTGATCGAGGATACGTCATGGAAACAGGCAAAATCACACTGACCGACCGTGCCTCCGCCCTACTCACCAATCCTCAAGTTGAGCAAGCCTATCTCGGAGGCGCGGTATGAGCCTCGGCACGTATTTCCTGCAACAAGTTATTAACGCACTGAGCATTGGCAGCTTATACGCGCTGGTCGCAGTCGGCTTGGCAATGGTCTTTGGCATTTTGCGGCTCATCAACTTCGCTCACGGCGACTTGATGATGATTGCGGCCTACATCGCCACCTTCGCCCTGATGGCGCAAATCCCCTTGCCCATTGCACTGATTATGATGATGGTTGGCACAGTGATGGTGGGTGTGTTGATGGAACGGGTAGCCTATCGCCCGATACGTAAAGCACCGGCAGTAGCAGCACTGCTAACCTCGTTCGCTGTCGGACAAATATTACAAAACAGTACCTTACTCGTTTCGCGTTTTGCCCAGCAGCCTGTCCAGATTGCCTTCCCGCAGATCGACTTTCTACGCGGTGTGGTTAACATTGGTGATTTGACCGTTCCTAAAGTGAACGTCGCCAGTTTGATTATCGGGTTGGGACTACTGTTCTTGCTAAATCAGTTCATTACACGCACCACCCTTGGCCTGTCGATGCGAGCAGCGGCAGAAGACTTACAAGCAGCGCAGTTAATGGGCATCAACACCAACCGCGTCATCGTGACTGCGTTTGTCATTGGTTCGTTTCTCGCCAGTATTGCGGGATTGTTATACGCGGTGCAAGCCGGAACAGTAAATCCCGATATGGGTTTCACACCTGTCTTGAAGGCGTTTATCGCGGCGGTCATCGGTGGCTTCGGCAGCATCTCTGGTGCCGTGGTTGGCGGTTATGCACTAGCCTTTTTAGAAGTCCTATTGACGACCTTTCCCGGCCTCGGTGACATCCTTCCGGCGGCAACTACCTCACCGAATATCATCTCGTTCTTTAAGACCTATTTACCCGGCAGCCTCAGCAGTTACCGCGACGCTTTTGTGTTCGTGGCGCTCATTCTTTTGTTGTTGGTGCGTCCCGGCGGCATCCTCGGTACAACTGACCGTGAAGGGCGGCCTTAGTCATGGCACACACACTCAAATCAAACATCCAACGTAACGGCTTTCTGATTTTGCTGGGCGGCTTGCTCCTGATGATTATCGGGCTTGAAGCATCTGGCAGCAGCCTATGGCAAGGCATCTTCATTAACCTTGGTATGTATATCATTCTGGTTGTGGCGCTGAACCTCGCCAATGGTTTTACCGGTGTATTCTCGTTAGGTCACATCGGGTTCATGGCTTTAGGGGCATACATTTCCGCTATCCTGACTCTGCCACTTGCTAAAAAGAGTCTAAATCTTCCCAACCTGCCTGCTTGGCTGCGAACAGTTCACCTAGATACGATGATCGGGCCGTTTCCACTCGGCTTCCTTCTGGCAACACTCGTGGCTGGAATCATCGTTATGGTTGTAGCCTTTCTGGTGGGTGCGGTTCTCATGCGCCTCTCCGGCAGCTTTGTATCGGTAGCGACCTTAGGTTTTCTGGTCATTGTGCGTGTCATATTGATCAACGCCAGCGACTTTACACGCGGTTCGCGCACCTTCTCTAACGTTACCGGTTATACCGATATGTGGTGGGTTTATATCTGGGTAATTATCGCCTTATTTGTCGTGTGGAGGATTAAGTTTTCGAGTTTTGGGCGAGCCATGTTCGCCCAACGAGAAGACACCGCCGCTGCTGAATCCGTCGGTATTGTCATCATGCGACCGCGCCTCATGGCTTTCGTTATCAGCGCCTTTTTTACAGCTGTCGCGGGTGCGCTGTGGGCACATTTTCTGACATCATTTTCACCCAAAGCCTTTTATTTCGACATCACATTCCGCGTGATCACGATGCTCGTCGTCGGCGGCATGGGTTCCGTCACCGGATCAGTTGTCGGACCAATTTCAATTACGATTATCTCAGAAGCGCTGCGCCGGTTTGAGGACGCTACCACGCTTTACGGCATCAGCCAGATTATTCTAGCTGTAGTCTTCATTTTGATTATCATCTTCCGCCCCGGTGGTTTAATGGGCGAACGTGAGATCGATTTTAGCTGGTTCGGGCGGCGTGGTCGTCCATCAAATCCAGCTTTTGAAGGGGGAGGCGAACAACCGTCAAACACATGACCTGTCTCCGACCAATTTTGATTGCTACACCATCGTTCAGTTCAATCGATTCAATGGGAGTGAGAGATGAAGCATAAATCGTTCGTTGCTGTATTTGCAGTACTGGTCGCCTTATTACTTTCCGGTTTAATCTCTGTCGTGCACGCGCAGGATACCATCAAAATCGGTGGTGGCTTTGACCTGAGCGGAGCGGAATCATCGCTGGATTTGCCTGCTTCAAACGGTGCCATGTTAGCCGTTAAAGAAATTAACGCGGCGGGCGGCGTTTTAGGAAAACAGATCGATTTCATCATTCGCGATAGCAAATATCAGATGGATACCACCGCTGTTATCGCCAAGCAGTTCGTTGAAGAAGATAAAGTCGCCGCAGTTGTGGGCTTTACCGACTCCGACTCTGTATTGGCTTCCGGCCCCATCATTCAAGAAGCGGGAATTCCCTTCATCACCGCTGGTGCGACTTCGCCCAAACTGCCCGATCAAGTTGGCGACATGATGTTCCTCGCCTGCTTTGGTGACAACGTGCAAGCGGCGGCTGGTGCGGAATTTGCCTTTAAGAATTTCGGCAAGACTGCCTATTTGCTCTCGGATATGGGCGTGGAATACACCACATTGCTTGGTCAATACTTCAAAGCCCGTTTTGAAGAATTGGGAGGTACGATTGTCCTCGAAGACACCTACGAAGACAGCGCAACCGACTTCTCGGCACAGATTACCAAGCTCAAGGCGCTTTCGACCCAACCTGACTTTTATTATATCGCCGCCATGCCTTACAATGTTGGGCCGGTCGTCAAGCAGTTGCGCGAAGCGGGTCTGACTGGCCCGGTCGTTGGTGGTGACGGTTACGACACACCCGATCTGGTTAAGGTTGCAGGGGACACTGCCGAAAAGGTCTACTTCACGACCCACGCGCTGATGGACAAAGACAATGGCACTGATGGGATAAAGAAGTTCATTGCAGACTATAACACTGAATTCGGTCATGAACCTGAAAATGCCTTTGCCGCCTTAGGTTACGACGCAGTTTACCTGCTGGTCGATGCCATCAAGCGCGCTGGCTCCACCGATCCGCAGGCTGTTCAGGCCGCCCTGCTTGAAACCAAAGACCTACCCGGAATCACCGGTGCAATCAGCTTCACAAATGGTTCACACGTGCCGCAAAAGGGTGTGACGTTGATTGAAATCAAAGACGGCAAGTTCACCTTAGCTGGCGAAGTCGTGCCAGAAAAGGTTCCTGCGGCAGATCCGAACGCGCCAGAACCGGAAACCACACCGGGTTCGTAAACGCTAGCACCTAAAAACATGTAACGCTGTAGGGAAAAGAAACAACTTTTCCCTACCCATTCTAACGACCTCATGAATTTAATCCGAGCTTTTCCGCCTTATGAGAAGAGGGTATGATGCCGCAGCCCCGACCGCTTGAGATTACCAAAGTGCGCCTCCAAGCCCTTAAAGATGAATTGGATGCTAAAGGCATTGAGTTTGTGCGCTTTGAGCAGTCAGATACACATGGCACAAGCCGTTCCAAAACGGTTCCGACGCGTCACTTGCTGCACTTTGCCAGCAATGGGCTGAACTTCCTGCTCGGACAGTTAGGGTTTGATGTGCAGTCTGGCGTAGCACCGGGAACAGGCTATCTCGAAGAACGCGGCTTCCCCGACTCACGCATTTTTCCGGATTTAGATACCTATACACTCGTGCCGTGGGCAAGCAGCACAGCCAGTTTGCTGTGTGAACCACGCTTTCAAGATGGCACTCCAGCAATGGCTGCCCCACGCGCCGTAGCACGCGCCCTGCTCGGCGAACTGGAGTCAATGGGTTACGGCTTCTATTCGGGTTTTGAATACGAATTTTACTTGGTGAACCGGGAAACGCGGCAAGCCCCCTTCCCCGGAATCCAAATTTTTTCAACGCTTCGCAACAACTTTGACGAAAACATCGTCAACCAGATACTGCTGGATATGCCCAAAGTCGGCGTGGATATAATCACCTCCAACTCCGAGTATGGCCCCGGTCAAATGGAAATCAACTTTGGCCCTGCCAGTGGGATTGCGGCGGCAGATCACGCTTTCCGCTTCAAGAACGGTGTGAAGGAAATTGCCCAAAAGAACGGTTATATGGCTTCCTTCATGACTAAGCCTTATGCCAATCAGTCCGCCAACGGCTGCCATTATCATCACAGTCTGGTCGATTTAAAGACGGGCAAAAATGCTTTCTCCAATCCCGATACGCCCACCGAATTGAATGATCTCTGCCGTTGGTGGACGGGAGGCCAGATCAAACATTTATCAGCGCTGGCAGCTTTGGCCTCGCCGACGATTAACTGTTATAAACGCTATAAGTTGTGGTCTTTCGCGCCGACCAATGCCACATGGGCATTTGAAAATCGCACTGTTGCCATCCGCGTGAAAGGATTGAAAGGTGAAGGCGCACATTTAGAAAATCGTATTCCGGGTGGCGCATCCAATCCCTATCTGGTAATGGCAGGGGTCATTGCCGCCGGTATCGACGGCATCCGCAATAAGATTGAGCCACCCGCCGCTACTCAGGGTATTGCCTATGGCCTCGAAGGCGTTGAAAATCTGCCGGGCGGGTTGCCGCAAGCCCTCGCCGCATTGGAAGCTGACAAACCATTAGCCGAATTGCTAGGCAGCGAATTTATGCAGCTTTACTTGGCCGTTAAACGCCATGAAATCAGCAAAGCCGCCAGCAACGGTGCAGATGCTTCCAGTGAAGGCTTCCTTGATCGCGTTGATTCTTTTGAAGTCGATGAGTATTTCGAGTTCCTATAACCAAAGGCAAGTATATGCCCGCCAAAAAGACACCTAAATCCCGTTCAAATTCCGCCGCATTAGTCGCCAACCGTGCTCGTGAAGCCGACTTGCAGTTGGTTCGCTTCCTCTATACCGATAATGGCGGCATCATTCGCGGTAAATCGACCCATATCAACGCGCTGGAAAACCGCATCAATGACGGAATCGGCCTGACGTTAGCGATGCAGGCAATGAACATGATGGATCAGTTGGCCTCGGTCGAAGGCATGGGGCCGGTCGGTGAAATCCGCATGGTTCCCGACCCCAATACCTTCCGCATACTGCCTTATGCGCCGCGTGTAGGTGCAATGACAGTCGATATGATTAAGCTGGATGGCACACCATGGGAAGCCTGCCCGCGTTCATTCCTCAAACGCCAGATTCAAGCCGCGGCTGATTTAGGCATCAACTTACAAATGGTGGTCGAGTTTGAATGGACGATGACGCAGAAAAATGCCGACGGCTCATTCAGTCCGGTTGACCAGAGTCTATGCTTTGCCACCACAGCCATGACTATCACCCAAAACGTCATCCATGATATTGTGTCTGCGCTCGAAGCCCAGAACATTCAAGTCGAACTGTTTCATCCCGAACTCGGTCATGGGCAGCAGGAGCTTTCCGTCCGTCATACTGATCCATTGACCGCCGCCGACAACCATATCATGATCCGCGAAACCATCCGCAATGTGGCCTATAATCACGGTCTATATGCCTCACTTGCACCCAAGCCATTCCTTGATCAAGCCGGTAACGGTGGCCATATTCATTTCAGCCTGTGGGACGACAAAGGCAAAAACCTGATGTACGATCCCAAAGGCCCTTACAATATGAGCGATACCGGCAAACACTTCATCGCCGGCATCCTTGAGCATTTGCCCGGTTTGCTGGCGCTGACCTGCGCGTCACATAATTCGTATCACCGCTTACAGCCGCACTTCTGGAGCAGCGCCTACACCGCATGGGGACCTGATAACCGCGAAGGTGCTGTCCGCATCTCGTCCCGTTACAAGAGCAATGAAGAAGGCTCGGCCAACGCTGAATTGAAATCGGCTGATCTTTCGGCAAATCCTTATTTGGCTTTTGGTGGATTAATCGCAGCCGGTTTGGATGGTGTGCGCCGCAAACTTGATCCCGGCGAACCCACCACCATTGACCCCGGCAACTTCACTGAGGCCGAACGCAAGAAACGCGGCATCAAACGCTTCCCGACGACGCTGGCAGAAACCGTTGATGCGCTGGTAAACGACAAAGCACTGACCGAAGCGCTCGGCCCACTTCTGTCGACCAGTTATGCCGCCGTCAAACGCTTGGAATATGACACCTTCAGCCAGCAAGACGATGCCTTTGAAACCAAACACCATTTCTGGAAGTTCTAACCATGCCCACCAAAATTGATCTGGCTGATATTCCCATCATTGACCATCATGCCCACGCGCTGATTAAGGCCAATCCACCGCAAACACTGGCACAGTATCAAGTCTACTTTAGCGAAAGTGGCGATCCACTGGTCAAGCAGCGCGATGTTCCCCACAGCATCATGTGGATGTGGGGCATCCGTGAATTGGCGGATTATTTCGGCTGCGATCCGACACCCGAAGCGGTTCTCGAAGCCCGTAAAACGCGTGACCTTCAAACCTACGCCAATGACATGTGGACGCGGCAGAACAGCGAAATGCTGCTGATCGACTACTACGGTTTCGGCGGCGGGATGAACTACACACCCGAAGAAATGGCGGCGACCTTCAACCAAAAGATCGAAAAGCTGCTGCGACTGGAAACCTTCGCGCAGGACAAAATCCTCGAAAATGCCACCTTCTCGCGCTTCTTGGATGCCTTTAGTGCAGGTGTCGAAGGCGCAAAAGCCGCCGGACACATCGGCCTCAAGAGTATAATCGCCTATCGTACTGGACTCGATGTGGGATGGGTGACGCGCGAGGAAGCCACCAAAGCCTTCGGTGTAGTCAAAGATCAAGCTGATCGTGAAGGCAAAATCCGCCTCGCCAACAAAACGTTGTGTGATTATCTCTTGGTTCGCGCTCTCGAAATTGCCGAGGCTCAAAGCCTGCCGATTCAATTCCACACTGGACTCGGCGACAATGATGTGGATATGCTCAAAGCCAATCCGCTGCACATGCGCCCGCTGCTCATCAGCCACAAGTTCGACCACGTTAAGTTTGTCATGCTTCATGCCTCATATCCTTATGCCCGTGATCTCGGTTATCTGGCAGCCATGTATCCCAACGTCTACATGGATTTGTCGCTGGCGATTCCCTTTGTGACGACTCTCATCCCGACGGTCATCCACGAAGCCCTAGCGCTCACTCCCTTGAACAAAGTGTTGTACTCTTCAGATGCGTTTAGCCTGCCGGAGATTTATTGGCTGGCAAATAAATGGGGACGTGCCGCGCTGGAAAAAGTCTTGGGCGAAATTGTGGATGCTGGCGCACTCACTCCGCAGCAAGCCCGCACCGCTGGCGAGATGATTCTCAACAAAAACGCTAAAGAGTTGTACGGGCTGCGTTGAGCAATGGAGAATTATCTCGAAACAATTGAATTCACAAATGCTCTAGATTTCTTAGATTATCTTCAGCTAAGAAACCCTCGTTGGCTACCGGCTAATGCAACCTCGACTCCTTGGGTTTTCCGTGGGCAATACGGTGCTGATTTAGGTTTATTACCAAGTGCTTTGCGCCCAAACCAAATATGGTTTAATGAATTCAAGAAACTATATCGTTCAGAAGTATCAGATTATGTCTACAGTAAGAAAACTGAATACAAGTCTGACGAATTCCAACCAGAAAAAGATAGATTAATTGAACTCATTTTACAAATAGTTGCGGAATGGAATTCGGTTCAAGAATTTATAGATTTAGCAAACCAAGTAGGACACCAAATACCAGCGGATGATATTGCTTATATAGAGCCTGATCTACAGATTAATTGGAGACAAGTCGCTGATACATTTACCAAAACTATGAAGCATCATGACTATGATTATTGGGATCCTGAAAGGATCAAATTCGCGCTTGCCCAACATCATGGAATTCCAACACGATTACTAGATTGGACATATTCTCCCATAGTAGCTGCTGTCTTTGCAATTGAAGGAACAAACGCCGAAACTCAAGCTGAAAGCAAAATTGTTGTTTGGGCAATTAATTACACTTTACTTGAGAATACGAGCCTAAAAGTAATCACTCACAAACGATCAAAAATTCCATTTCTACATGCTCAATCAGGCTTATTTATTTACGATAGTATGGCAAACCTTAATTTTCTCAAAAATGGATATTGGAGTGGGATCGAACAGGTGTTTGTTCCTCAAATATATAAAGCCAATAACTCGACATTGCGTAAAGTAACTCTCGAATCATCTCAAGCTAATGAGTTACTACGACTTTTAACGGTAGAAGGTGTTACACGAGCACATCTTATGCCTACATTAGACAATGTGACAAAGACTCTAGAAACTAGGCATAGACATTCCAACACTTGAATACATATAGGATTAACATGACCGATCCGATTGTCAATTATCTCACCCCACACCTTGACCAATATATCGCTGAACTCACCACCCTCTCCGGCATGGACTCCTTTTCCTTTGACCGCGAGGATGTGAACAAGGTCGTGGATTGGCTGCAAAATCGCCTGACCAAACTGGATTTCACCGTCGAGCGCCACCAAGAAGCCAAAGCCGGCGATAATCTGCTGGCGACCCGCAAAGGTTCAGGCAAAGGGAAAGTGCTGTTGGTCGGTCACAGCGATACCGTTTTTCCGCGCGGCACAGCGGCGCAGCGTCCGGTTACCATTAACGGCGATACTCTGCTCGGCCCCGGCACCTGCGATATGAAAGCTGGATTGCTCGTCGGCATCTATGCGGTTGAAGCGCTCGACAGCATCGGCTTCACCGACTATGAAGAAATCAGCTTCTTGATTGTCTCCGACGAAGAAATCGACGAGCGCTACTCTATTCCCCTCATTCGTAGTGCCAGCCGGGGAAAAGATGCCGTTCTAACACTCGAAGCCGCCCGCGCCAACGGCGACATCGTAACAGCTCGTAAAGGGGTGCGTTCCTTCTTTGCCGAAGCCTTTGGCAAAGCCGCCCATTCTGGAGTTGAACCGGAGAAAGGCCGCAGCGCTATTCTCGCCCTCGCCCATCAGGTGATTGCGCTCCAAAATCTCAATGACTACGCGAATGGCGTTTCCGTCAATGTCGGTGTGATTGAAGGCGGACGCGCCCGAAACATCGTGGCAGAGGAAGCCAATATCCGCTTCGAAGCCCGTGCCTATGATTATGAACATCTCAACGCGGTCACCGCCAAAATTGTTGACCTGTTCGCATCGCCCATCAATGATGTGATTTTCAAAGTCACTTACGAAGATGTTCATCCGCCAATGCCGCGTACATCAGCCATCGAAACATTGGAAGCTGTCACCAAACGTCTCGCCAACGAATTGGGTTTTGATGTCAAAGGCGCGAGTACCGGCGGCGCGGCGGATGCAGCTTTCGCGGCTGACGAAGGTATTCCCGTGTTGGACGGACTCGGCCCTATCGGCGGCCTCGATCATGGCCCCGATGAATACATCCTCAAAAGCAGCATCATTCCCCGCACGGCGTTACTTGCGCGGCTTATGATGGCTATCGTAAATGGTGAAACTTCATAGTATTGTTTCCCCATTACCCAATTTTAAATTTAAGGGGATTCCTAGATGACCGATACCATACAATCTGCGATCAACCATTCCCATCACAACCGTGAAGAAGCGCTGGAAGGCTTCATTAAACTGCTCAGTTTTCCTTCAATTAGCGCTGATCCAGCCTACAAAAAAGACATTGTAGCCTGCGCCAACTGGATTGTCGGCGAACTGAAGCGCATCGGCTTTGACAATGTCCATACCATCAGCACAGCCGGTCATCCGGTGGTATACGCCGAATGGTTGAAAGCAGGCGCGGATAAGCCAACCGTTTTGGTTTACGATCATTACGATGTGCAGCCTGTTGATCCGCTGCCGCTGTGGAAATCCGAACCCTTTGGCTCGGAAATACGCGAAGGCAAACTTTATGCACGCGGCGCAACCGACAATAAAGCAGGTGTTTGGGGCAACCTGATGGCTTTCGAGTCGATGCTTGCAGCCAACGGTTCGCTGCCACTTAACGTCAAAATCCTATTCGAAGGTGAAGAAGAATCTGGTTCACCCAGCATGGAACCATTTGTCGAAGCAAACAAGGAGCTGCTCAAAGCCGATGTCATGCTCAACTGTGACGGTGACTTTGAACCCAAAAGACCTGAAATGGGCTATGCAGGGCGCGGCATCATCAGCGCCGAAGTCAAACTGACGGGGCCAAAAGCCGACCTACATTCGGGTGGTTTCGGCGGCGTAGTGCAAAATCCGCTGCATGTGGCTGGCAAGATTATCGGTTCGTTTCATGACAATGAAGGACGCATTCAGATTCCCGGATATTATGATGCCGTTGCCACAGTAAGCGATTTTGAACGCCAGCGTATCCACGATGGATGGCAAGATGAGCGTATGGAAAAAGATGCCGGAGTCCCACTCGTGTGGGGGCGCAGTATCGCGCCAGATGCCGAGCGCGGAACAATCTTGCCGACGGTTGAAGTCAATGGCATGTCAGGCGGCTATCAAGGCCCCGGCACGAAAACGATTATTCCTGCCGAAGCCTCTTTCAAAGTGACCATGCGCCTCGTGCCCGATCAAAATCCGCATGAAATCACACAAGCCTTTATTGCCTATGTCAAGAGCTTCGAAACCGAAACCGTCAAAATCAGCATCGAAATTGGCGAAGAAGCATGGCCGTTTGTGATGGTCACTGAAGGCCCATACCTCGAGGCGGTGCAAACGGCTCTCGAAAGTACCATCGGTAAACGTGCCAAACTGGTGCGCGGCGGTGGCTCAATTCCAATATTAGGCATGTTCAACCGTCTGATTGGTGTACCCATAACCGGCTTCGGCTACGGTGAAGGCGAGAACATTCACTCCCCCAATGAATACGTGGTGATCGACAGCTTCTTCCAAGCCATCGAAGCAGGCATCCGCTTATATCACAATCTAGCTGAAACCAAGAAATAATCATTAGGTACTCTCTAGTTGCCGCTGGCAAATCCTTGCATTACTCCCTTCCCTCGCTTGCGGGCTAACAGCGAGGGAACCTGCGACCCTAGCTGATGTAAGGCTTGTCCGCTACGTGTTTTACCCGAACATCCTGTTTTTGTAGGGGAGGGATGAATCCCTCCCGTGGCAAACAACGGGAAAATACCCGTATTTGAAGCCGCTTCAGCAGGCTTGTCTTATGGTTAGCCGAGCGGCTTTAGCCCTCGGCGACGCAAAGTAAGACGTTTCCTAGTACCGGACAACGCCATGTAGGGTTGGGATTAGGGGTAAATCTTAAAACGGTTTAAACATCATTAACCACAAGATCATCGCAATCAGTGCGAATGACACACCACCCAACAACGCCGGATTAGTCGCCTGAACTGCCGCAACGATCTCGTTTGCACTTGCTTGTGCAACTGGCTTTTCATCACCCCTATAGGCACGGTATGGCATCCCTAATACCTTGCGAACTGGCGCATAAAATCGCGCCGCATAAAACCACATCCCAATCCACAACACGACCAACAATCCAATCGCCGCCCAAATCCAACCCATACGGAACCAATTGCCCATAATGCCAGCGCCGATACCTGCTAGAACCAGCACCATCAATGACGAATACATCACAGGCAGCGCGACGCTCGAAAAATCAAGTATCCCTTTCATCCGGTCAGGGTTAGTCTCACGCTTGAGCCGGAAAGCCATAAACGCTGAAACACCATGCGCCATAAAAAACGCAAATGCGCTCAGGACGTGCAAAAAGACCAACCACTGGTACATGCTAATTTCTCCATTTTAGGGTGACGCAAAACGGCGACGCTCATTTCTCTCTACGCTCAATTCCCTAAAATGTTCAATTTATCACTTTTGCCACACGTATTCACGCAAGCCAAAATCCGCATCGACAAATCCGAGGCTGCGATACAAACGTTGCGCCATGTCCGATGACCAAATCCATGTATCAGTGTAGCCGCGCTCACGAATTTGCCGCATCAAATCATAAGTGAGTGCGCCGCCAAACCCTTGCCCACGAAATTCGGGAGGCGTTGACAGGTCGTATATCGTCGCCCCGCCACCCGCATCCAACAGCGTACCAGAAGTAACCGGAGTGTCATCCAAATAACCAATATAGTGCAGAGAGAAGGCATCGTCTCCGTAACCGTGTCGGGCATAAGCATCATAAAAACAACGAAGATCATTATTCTCAAATCCCGTTTCGGAAATTCGTGTCCACACCGCCATCATCTCATCATCACGCACACGCTCAATCCGGAAATTATCCGGCACAGTCGGAGCATCAACTAACTGAGTCAGGTCAGCCCATAGCCAATTACCACCCTTGCCACCCGTCATTCCCCGCGCTTCCAACCGCTTACCTAAATCCGATGGCGCATCGTGGGGAAACACAAACCAACCGATTTCATCAATATGCTGACCAATCGCTTCAAAAGTTGCGTCTATTTTTTCTTCAATATTTTCGGGCGAAAAATTCGCACGGAGGATAATATCACAGGGGGCAGGTTTTTTGCTAATAAACCAATAAGTATCTGCGTCATATGTCACCATATTCGGCAAACCCGAAAACAAATCCATATAAGCGATTAAGTTTTGTTGTATCTGGCGCGGCACATCACTTCGAGACAAATCCACTGGCAAGTCTGGCATATGTTTTCCTTCGATTAATGGAATTTCTAAAGGTCATAATAGACCACAGGAGGCAAATTAACAAGTCATTCTAAATCAAAGACTACCTCAAACGGTGAATATTATTTTCGAAGTTTAGTTTAAGTTTGTCTGCATACCATTTTCTAACGGTCTACCAACGCCCCCTATTATTCTCTCGCTTGCTAAGTTGATGCTAATCGTTCAAAACAGTTACAAAATGTTCTTCCAAAAGGTAACCCATTCCTTCACTAAATCGGCTATCATGGCAATGGCGCTTATCATTAATCGCTGTGCTGTTTAACATCATCGTTCAAATGCAGAATTATGGCCCAAAATTTGCGCCGCTTTTGCAGAATTCGCAGCATATTTCGCACATTCGGCATCTCGCTCCCTCAATCTCGCTGTCCAAGCTGTGCTGTAACAGCAGCATCAACTGCATCATTTGCATAATCCGAATCAAAAGCGGTGAGTTACTCCCCACCGCCTTGAAAACTATCCTCTAATCTTGCTCTTTACTGGAGTCTGGCGACTACGAGCTACTTCACATCTTGCCAACCGCGATGCACTTCCGTTTGTCCACGCTTCATCGCCAATAGGAGCGCATCTTGGTCAACCGGAATCTTGAAGATGCGAACGCCCGTCGCGTTATAGATAGCGTTACAAATCGCAGGCGTAGTGTTAATTGACGGAATTTCGCCTACGCCCTTCGCGCCGTACGGTCCATCGGAGGAACGATGTTCGACAAGGTGTGAGACAATTTCCGGTGTATGTTTAATGCTTGGCATCTTGTAACGTGAAAGCAACCGTGTCCATGGCACGCCGTCTTCAAGGATGAAGGCTTCACTCAGGCAGTTGCCCATCGCCATGATGATGCCGCCTTCAATTTGGCCTTGCAGCATCAGCGGATTAATCGCCCGCCCAATATCGGTGCTCGATAGGATTTTCAGTACATGAACTTCACCGGTATCGGTATCGACCTCGACCAAAGCCGCTTGCGTGGCATAGCTAAAGGCGAAATGCATATCGCCGCCTGTACCCAGCGGTTGGGTCTTCGGGCCCCAATACTCGTGGCGTGTCTTGGGCGAAAGACCGCTTTCCTTCATCCACGTCACCACTTTGCCCATCGGCACAGAATGCCCATTGCTCCGCAGCAAACCTTCTTCATAGTAGATTTTCTCCGGTGGCACATCCATCATTTCGGCCGCCGAGGTTGTGATGGCTTCGCGCAGGGCGACCGCCGCCAAACGCGCCGCGTTCCCCGTCATAAACGTCTGCCTTGATGCGGTCGTTGGGCCACCGTTTGGTGTCAGGTCAGTGTCGCACAACAGCACTTTGACTTTCTCGTAAGGCATATGCATTTCTTCTGCCGCACACTGCGCCACCACATGGGCAATACCCTGCCCCATATCTGCCGCAGCCGTCCGCACCTCAATCGAACCATCCTCAAACGCTTCGATTTCCGCCTCGGATTTATCCGGTGCGCCGCCACCTAAACCCGTGTTCTTATATGCACTGGCGATGCCCCATGCATAAGCCTTATTACCCTCGCGCCACGACCAACGGAAACCATGCCCATTCGACTTGGCAACCATATCCTTTTGGACGTCGTCAATCGTTTCTAGCAACCCGACAGACTCGCGCAGGAGTTGCCCAGTTGCCGTCGTCACACCGACCTTTTGAGCATTCATCCGGCGAAACTCAATCGGATCAATATTGAGCTTTTCCGCCAGCATATCCATGTTCTGCTCGACCGCGAACGCCGACTGCGTAACGCCAAAACCTCTAAACGCTCCCGAAGGCACATTATTGGTATACATCGCATAGCAGTCGATCTTTGCATTAGGCACTTCATATGGGCCAGTGGCATGGGTCGTCGCCCGCGTCATCACCTTATCCGACAATGAAGCGTAGGCTCCACCGTCTCCATAGAGTTCAGCTTGAACAGCAATCAGTTTGCCGTCTTTCTTCGCACCAGTCTTGATGCGGATAATCGTCGCATGACGCTTGGGATGAAAAATAAGCGATTCCTGCCGCGAGTACAACATCTTCACAGGTTTGCCTGTTGCAGTCGCCAGCATCGCCACATGGATTTGTCCGGCGATGTCTTCCTTACCACCAAAACCACCCCCGATGAGCGTACCAATGACCCGCACCTCTTTGCTGCTCAATCCCAGCGCCAGCTCAATTTGGTCCCGGTCTTGGTAAGGAATTTGCGAACCCACATAAATTGTTAGCTTCTCATGATCGGTATACCCTTTCGGCACACCAATCGCACATTCGGGTTCAAGGAAGGCGTGTTCGGTCGTCGGGGTACGATACTCATGCTCGACAATCACATCGGCTTCGGCAAAGCCCTGCTCGACATCACCATGCCGCACCTTAATGTGCTTGAGCAAATTTCCCGTAGGGTGATTGGGATGCAGAACCGGCGCTTCTGCCGTATGGGCATATTCAGGGTCAGCCACAACCGGCAGCGGCTCGTAAGCCACTTCGATCAGTTCTAAGGCCGCGTCAGCAATCTCCTCCGTATCGGCTGCCACAATCGCTACCGCATCACCCGTATAGCGCACCACATCACCACACAGCACAGGCCAATCACGATAGACTAGACCATGCAAATTTTCACCGGGAACATCTTCATGAGTGAGCACCGCCTGAACACCGGGAAGCGCTTTGGCTTGTTCAGTATGAATGCTCAATATCTTGGCATGAGGATGCGGTGACCGCAGCGTCCGCGCGAACAACATATCCGGAAAGCTGTAATCATCCGTATATTTAGCCGCTCCGGTCACCTTCTCGGTCACTTCCACGGGTGGAACCGAACGGCTGATGACATCCATCGGCTCATCAACCACAGGCTCATTCACCGGCAGCGGAGGCAGGCCTCGCTTTTCCCGTGCCGCCGATTGAATGGCTTGAATAACGCTGGTGTATCCTGTGCAGCGGCAGTAAGTATCTTTGAGCGCCACTTTAATATCGTGTTCGTTCGGGTCGGGGCATTCTTCGATAAGTGCTGCCGACGTCATAATTAAGCCCGGCGTACAATAACCGCACTGGACTGCGCCATGCCGGATGAAATTTGACTGAAGCGGATGTAATGTCTCACCATCTGCCAAACCTTCAATTGTAGTAATACGTCTACCCTGCGCCTTAAACGCCGGATAAATGCACGAGTCAACCGGTGTGCCATCGACCAAAACAGTGCAAATGCCGCATTCAGCTTCCTCGCAGCCAATCTTGGTTCCAGTTAGTCCTAAATCCAAACGCAAAAATTGTGCCAGTGTCCTTGAATCGGGTATATCGAGGTCGTGTGCTTTTCCATTAACCGTAATTTTGATTTGACTCATTTGATTGCTCCTAAACCCCTACACCTTCGGGAACTGCCGTGCCTGTTCTTGCTCGTTCGGTCGCTAGTGTCAGCGTCCGGCGCAGTAACACGCGAATCATTTCACTTCGGTAATCCTCGGTTGCCCGATATTTGCTGGTACGTGGATGCAAAACGGTTTGGGCAAAAGCCGCCACCGACTCAATCGTATCACCATTTGCCGCTTTACCGACCAACTCATTTTCGACTTCGACTGCACGGGCAGGCTTAGGGCCAATCGGGGCAATGCTGATGCGCACGCTCTCAAAATGCGCAAAGGCCAAGTCCAATTTCACCCATACTGCACAGCCCATAATCGGCAGTGCCACCCCTTGTGGCCGCATAATGCGTTTGAAGGCCGTAGCCTCGCCTTGCCCACATTTCTTGAAACGGAAACCCAATAATAAATCACGCCCCGTCTGCAGCAGCGAACGTCCCGGCCCTAAGAACACATCACACACCGGAAGCCACCTGCGTTGGCCTTCATAAAACACTTCCACGTCGGCATCCAATGCCACCAGTGAGGTTGTTCCATCGCCCGCCGGTAACGCGTGAGCCACATTACCACCAAGTGTGGCAACATTCCGCACCTGTGGCCCGCCAACTACACCACAGCTTTCGACCAGACAAGTTGCCGAGTCGACAATTATTTGCGACTTGACGATAGCGCTGTGCGTTACACCTGCGCCGATATATATCATATCGCCTTCTTCTTGGATGTTTAGCAGTTCGGGGATGTGTGTAATATCGATGAGGGCTTCATGCGGTTCAAAGGCAACTTCTGCCCGCGCATCAACCAGCAGATCCGTTCCGCCAGCGACGATTCGTGCTTGGCCAGCATAACTTTCCAGCAGGTGAAGCGCTTCGTCTATTGTCTGGGGAACATGATAATGATTCCAAAGTTTCATGGCTTACCTCGTCACTCATTTTTCAGGTAAACCAACAGGCACTTTTCGGTGGGGTTGCTACCCAGCGCCATCTCGTTCTAGACGACCTGTGGTTCCTAATACTTTACCCTGTTTGCTCGGCTTTATCCAGCGTTGTACCCGCCATCATAGCACCGAGTTCACGAACACTGACGGCGTCTCGTGCGACTTCGCCCACGATTCGCCCCTCATACATCACCACAATCCGATCTGATAAGGCACGTATCTCGTC
This sequence comes from Anaerolineaceae bacterium, assembly GCA_016124855.1. Classification (GTDB taxonomy): domain Bacteria; phylum Chloroflexota; class Anaerolineae; order Aggregatilineales; family Phototrophicaceae; genus CFX2. The sequence continues at coordinate 50,538 of WGMX01000032.1, forward strand.
CAAATCTTCCGAAATGAGCAAAATCGCCGTACCATTGGCTCGTTCTTCCAACAATCGGTGATGAATATATTCCGACGCACCAATGTCAACGCCTCGCGTAGGCTGCGCGGCAATCAGAACCTGTGGCTTTCGCGCCAGTTCCCGCGCCAGAATTAACTTCTGAATGTTACCACCTGAAAGATTTTTGATAGCTGTTTCAGGACTGGGGGTCTTGATCTCAAAAGCGCGAATCGCGGCAATACATGCACGGATAATGGCGCGAAAATTCATCACCAAACCAGCCCAACTAAAGGGTTTGCGTCCATGATCTTGCAGCACTAAATTTTCTGCAACAGTGAAATCTTTGACCACGCCGTCAATCATCCGTTCTTCAGGCACGTAAGAAACCCCGGCTTTATTCATGGCGGAAGGTGATTTTCCCGTTACGTTCTGTCCATTTATGCTAATCACTCCAGTTTTCACGGGTCGCAATCCAGCGATGACCTGCGCCAGTTCATGCTGCCCGTTGCCGGAAACACCCGCAACACCAACGATCTCACCGCCGCAAATCGACAGTGAAACATTGCGCAAACCGAGTTCATCCCGGTCACTGATGGCGCTAACATCGTTTAACCATAACCGTTCGCCCGTTTGCTGTGCCTGTGGCCGTTCATACTCTAGAACCACTGGCCGGCCAACCATCATTTCAGCGAGAGAGGCCTTAGTCGCGGAACTCGTTGGAATCGTATCTACTTTCTGACCGTCACGCAGCACGGTCACCCGCTGACTAATTGCCAAAACTTCATGTAATTTGTGCGAGATAAAAATAAGAGCGTGACCATCCGCTGCCATTTTCCGCAAGATAACAATCAAATCATCAACTTCTTGGGGTGTAAGTACGGCAGTCGGTTCGTCTAAAATCAACAAAGCCGCTCCACGATACAACGCCCTCAATATTTCGACGCGCTGCTGCTCACCGACGGCCAACTGCCAAACAGGAATCTGTGGTTCGACTTTGAGATTATAAAGCGCTGAAAGTTCGTGGATGCGCTTCGACACCACGTCTAAATCCAAACGCCATCCGCGCGATGATTTCATCCCTAACGCCACATTCTCGGCAACCGTCAGCGAAGGCACAAGCATAAAATGTTGGTGAATCATGCCGATGCCTTGCCGAATCGCATCATGTGGCGATTTGATTTGCACCTCTTGGTCGTTAATCAGGATTTGTCCACCGTCCGGTTGGTACAAACCGTAAAGCATCTTCATGAGTGTTGACTTACCCGCGCCATTTTCACCCAGCAGCGCGTGAATTTCACCCGAACTCACATCAAAGTCCACGCGGTTAACTGCCAAAACGCCGGGAAACTGTTTAACGATTCCCTGCATCTTCAAGCTGCTGATGCGTCGGTGTCCACTCGGCAGTAAATCAGTCATCACTCATCTCTTAAACCATTTGCAAATTGGGAAAAGGCATCCCGCATTAAGGCTGCGCGTGCCTTTTCCCTCATAATCTTTCAATTCTGAAACTAGCTTGCCGCCGTCGCTTCTGGCGTCATCTCCATAGCATCAGGCGTAGCCTCTGCTTTTGGCAAAACCACAATTTCTCCCGAATCGATCTTGGCGGCGTAATCATCAATCTTCGCTTGGAAGGCCTTCTTGTCATCGTCGCTCAATGTCGCCAGATAAGTTGGACTGGATTCCATAACCAACCCACCATTTTCCAAATCAATGGTGTAGGACTCACCACCCAGCGTTCCTTCTTCAATATTAGCGATGATTTCCTTGAGAATAACTTCCCAATGGTAAACTTGGAACAATACGCCTGCGTCACCCGCCAGTTCAGACTGGTTTGATTGGGTACCGAACCACAGTAGTTTACTTTCCTTAGCCACACCTATCGGGCCAACTACCATTTGCGCCGAACCCGTCAACACATCCGCCTTATTATCGACAAACGCTTTACCGGCGGCGGTCGCCAGCGGAATATCACTAAATGACTGAATGTAGTTTACGTTCACTGTAATATCGGGCTTCGTGGCTGCCGCACCAACCTTGAATCCATCGATATACGCCTTCGCGTCACCGACTTCAATCGGGCCAATCACACCCATAATTCCAGATTTGCTCATTTCAGCTGCAATCGCACCGTTGATGTACCCGCCCTCTTCAGCCGCCGCCGTATAAGCGTACACGTTAGGCAGCCCGAACGTATTGACATCTGTACCCCACGCAAACGAAACATCGGGAAATTCTGGCGCGAGTTCTTGAATAATCGAACCATATTGCGAACCGTGAGCAATTACTAAATCATAGTCGCCCGATGATGCCCAATCGCGCAGTGCGGAAGCCGCATCATCAACATTGAAAACACCTTCAACAAAGTCAAATTGGAACTTATCCGCGCCCATTTCAGTCTGGATTGCGGTTAGCGCATCAAACATGCTCTGGCTAAAAGCAAGATCATTTTTAGCGCTGGGGGCAACAGCCGCCACCTTGAATACAGTCACGTCCTGCGCTTTGGTGAGCGTGAACACACTCATCAACAGCATCAGCACAACCAGTACAACAGAAAACCGTATAGACTTTTTCATTGGTTGACTCCCTTTCAAATAGACAATGAACCAAAACTATTCACCTCTTTCAAACGGCTTGGTCAGAGCAGTTGGCTTCTCTACCCGTTTGGAAGCAAATACCAGAGCAATAATAGTGATGACATAAGGCAGCATCACCGCGAACTCCGACGGAATCTTGATGCCTATCGCCTGCACTTGTAACTGGAAGGCATTCACAAAACTAAAGAGCAGCGCGCCCGCCAACACCCCATACGGCTTCCAGCGCCCGAAGTACACCAGCGCCACCGCGATAAATCCCAAGCCGGAGGTCAAGTTCTGCTGGAAGGTATTGATGAGCGCAATCGACAGTGATGCGCCGGCTAATCCAGAAAACATTCCACCAGTGGTGACGGTGATATAACGCACCCGCGCCACGTTCACGCCCATGGCATCAGCCGCTTCGGGATTTTGTCCTGCGGCACGAATCATCAATCCAAATGGTGTGCGGTTCAATACAAATGCCGAAATTGGCACCAGTGCGAAAGCCACATATACGAGGATGTTGTGCTGAAATAAAACTTCCCCAAAGATAGGCAAACCAGATAAAATAGGAATGTCGATTGGCGGAAAACCGCTAACGGATTTGGGTGTTCCCACCCACTTTTGAAAGAGCAAATCGCTCATGCCCAGACCAAACAGATATAACCCGATACCGCTGATACCCTGCTCGGCCTTTAATGTCACGCTGATAAAAGCCATCGCCAGCCCCATCAACATCCCGATGAACAAAGCCGCTAACACCCCCAGCAGTAAACTGCCCGTCAGCAAAACAGCATAAAAGGAGAAAAATGCACCCATGAGCATGATGCCTTCAACACCCAAATTAAGCACGCCGCTGCGCTGCCCGAACATTTCTCCCAAACTGGCGAAAATATAAGGCGTCGCCAACCGGATCGTAGAGGCAAATACACTGGCAGTAATAATCTCGGCAATCATGTTTGCTGCTCCACAGGTGCGGTGTTCAAAGCTGATGTTGATTGTCCATGCGGCGGTTGAACCGCCTGTGACCGCATCCGAATCCGCCGCTTTACAAACACTTGGCTGCTCACCACAAAAATCACGATGAGGCCGTTGATTGCCGTGATTAGCGCCGCAGGAATCCCTACATCGCGCTGCATCTTTTGCGCGCCGACCAGCAAGCCGCCAAAGAAAATCGATGCAGGAATCACACCAATCGGGTTCAAACCGCCGAATAGTGCAGCGACAATCCCGTTAAATCCGGCGTTAGCCGTAAATCCAGTCGCCGAACCATCCGTTTGCAAGCGGTACTGCAATCCAAGCACCTGCACCACGCCAGCCAAACCTGCGCAGCCACCTGCCAAAAACATTGCCAGCATCATTTGTCGCTTCACATTGATTCCGGCGTAACGCGCAGCCCTTTCATTTTGACCAACAGCACGAATGCGGTACCCAATCGTCGTCCGCCACAGCAGCATATAAACAATGAACGCAAGTATCACCGCCAGCACCAACCCGAAGTGCATCCGGGTCTTAGCAAAAAGTTCAGCATTCCCTCCATAGCCCAAGCCCTGTAAGGCGCTGTAAATCGAATCCGGCAGCACGATTGAAAGGCGTGGCAGTTGAGCGGCCTGCGCGACTTTAGCAGTCTTCGGTATATGATTGGTACCAATTTCCGTCGGATCAAGCAGCGGGCCATTCAAGATGTAGTTCATGAGCAAGAAAGCGATCTGGTTGAGCATGATAGTGCTCAGGATTTCGTTCACGCCAAAGTAGGCTTTCAAAAATCCTGCCAACCCGCCATATAACGCACCCGCCAAAAATCCCGCACCGAGCGACGCGCCAATCACAACCACATTTGGCGAATCAGCCAGCGCTAAAGCCGTCGCTGTGCCAACGACAGCGCCTGCAATCATCTGCCCTTCACCACCGATATTCGTTACACCACCCCGAAAGGCGATGCACACGCCGATGCCCACAAACAGTAATGGAATCGCTTTTACCACTGTTTCCGCAACAGCATTCTCGGTGCCGAACGCGCCTTGGAACATCGAACCATATGCTCTAATTGGATCGGCATTTAAGGCCAGTAACAATCCGGCACTTACCAGCAGCGCAGCCAGAAGTGCGATTAGCAGCGGAGTAGTGTCGAGCAAACCGTTGAATAAGCGCCTTATCGGAGGTAATAACTGACGAAGAAACATGCGCCTCATTCCCAAGCGGGAGTGTCCAAAGTGAATTAAGTGTACACAATTATGAAGGCATTAAACCACAAAAACTGCACAATCTGCATGAGCAAAGTTTGGTATGTATCCACAAATCACTCGATCATCAGACGGCTCGAAACAAATCAACTAGAGGGGAATTGTATAACTTACCGTTGATCTACACAACAAATGATGATCATCTGCATATATGCCGGTTTGTAATGAATGAATGACTAGGCAATAATTTACAGGTAATTCAACGTTCATGCCCTTTTTGACGCACCAGCTTTTGCTGTTGTCTAATCATAGGAATGTAAATAATGGCGCTCCCAGTTACAGTAATTGGCTGTGGTGTCATCGGACTGACATCCGCCATCCGCTTACAAGAAAACGGATTCGAAGTCACTATCATTTCCCGCGACTTGCCGCCAAATCTCACCTCAGCGGTAGCTGGAGCCTATTGGTACGGTGGTGAATTGGCTTTCCATTCTGCCCGTCATCGCTGGTCAACGGAATCACTCAAGGAATACTTGCGGCTCGCAAAAGAGAATTACTGCGGTGTATCCACCTTCCGCATGTTAGAAGTTTTCGGCGCAAAAGTCAGTGATCCTTGGTTCAAAGACCTGATTCCGTCCTATGAACGCGTGAAGACTGCTGATCTGCCCTCAGGTTATGCGGATGGCTATTGGATGGAAATCCCGATAGTTGAAACGCCGCGCTACTTGAATTATTTGGTTGACCGTTTCCAACAAGGTGGCGGGCAAATTCAGCATCGCACGATTGCCGACCTTGCTGAACTCGCCAATGACCATCCACTTATCGTCAACTGCACCGGCGTGTATGCCCGCTTTGTCGCCCATGACGCGCAAGTTTATCCACTTCGTGGTCAAGTCATTAAGATAGACGCACCGCATATCAAAAATGCTTTCAACGACGATGACGCGTTCACTTATATATTGCCGCGTCGTGATGGGTGTGTCCTTGGCGGAGTGTCTCAAAGAGACAATTGGAACCTCAATATCGACACGTCGGATTCTGAAGACATTTGGAGACGCTGCGAAAAAGCTATTCCCGGCATCCGCCAATCACCCGTAATTGCCGAATTGGTTGGTCTACGCCCCGGTCGCTATCAAGTTCGTTTGGAGTCCGAAACATTAACGGAGAATTGCACGGTCATCCACAATTACGGTCACGGTGGTATCGGTTATACACTCTCGTGGGGATGCGCCCTAGATGTTGTTGAGCTAGTCAAACAAGCTATCACAAAATAAAAAGCGGGTGTGACCCGCTTCTTTCATTTTGCTAAATATACTGCTTTAACCCTTCACACTTCCTGCCGTAATGCCTTCAACTAGATAGCGCTGTGCATAAATATAGACACAGACAACGGGCACAGCCATCAGCAGCGAGGCCGCCATCAACCGTCCCCAAGGATAAATATCGCCAAATACCAGTAGTTGCAGACCAACAGGAAGCGTCTTTAAATTATCACTGGTAATGAAAACAAACGCGAACAAGAACTCATTCCAAGCATTGGTAAAAGCAAAAAGTGTTACCGACAGCAAAGCAGGAGCAGCCAATGGCAGTGTAATCCGCCAGAATGCGGTCAAACGGTTCGCGCCGTCAATCAAGGCCGCTTCTTCCAGCTCAACCGGAATGGAACGGAAGTAACCCAACATTACCCATGTCGCAAATGGAATGAGAAAAGTTGGATAAGTAAAAATTAACGCCGAATAACTGTTAATGATCCCTAAGTCGGTCAAGATCCGATACAGTGGAATAAACAACAGCGATCCCGGCAGCAAATAGGTAATCAGCAAAAGCGTGGTCAGTAGTCGCCCACCGGTAAACTTAAGCCGTGCCAAAGCATAGGCCGCCAGAGCCGCCACCAACACCGAAATCGCGGTGCTGGTCGTCGCCACGATAACCGTATTACGGAACCATGTCAAAAATGGTGTATTGGCAATTAACCCCTGATATTGCTCCGCCGTCCATGGTTCAGGCCAGTAAATTGACGTATATCGTTGAATTTGGAGATCAGTTTTAAACGATGTAATAAATATCCAGTAAAACGGGAACAGCACAAAAATAAGCATAGGCACCAGCAATAGCAGCCGAATGCCGATACCCATTCGTCCTCGTTGAACCCGTGTTAATCGTGTGCGGCCTGTCTTATCAACCGGAATAATCGCCTTTGACGCGGCTTCGAACACTTTGAAAAGCCATTCGGCAGGCAGAAAAATGAGATCCAATAGTAAAGAGAATAATTTGCCAATCTGGGTACCGATACGCTGGATCATAGTTTTAGTTCGGGCAACATACATACCATGATCAGGCTGCATAACACGCGCCAGAATAAATATAATTAGCGCCATAATCGGAGCCATTGCGAAAGCCGTCGCAGCGCCCGGCCCAAATCGCAGTCCAATAATGGCCTTTTCGTATGCCAAAATTGAAAACAGACGTGTTGCGCCGCCCGGCCCGCCGCCCGTCATCAGATAGACCAATCCAAATGTATTGAATGTCGAAATGAATGAGAGTAGTACAGTGACGAGAATTACGTACTGTAACCCCGGAAGCGTTATGTGCCTGAATCGCTGTACGATTCCAGCACCATCTACCTCTGCCGCTTCCAGTTGTTCACGGTCAATCGCTTTCAAACCTGCTAAAAGCAGAATCGTATAGAAAGGGATACCCTTCCAAACATTTACAGCGATAACACTTGCCATCGCTAATCCCGGTTCAGCCAGCCATGCCACTGGCCTATTAATCAGGCCAAGCTGCTGCAAAATCGGGTTCAAACCGCCAAAGATAGGGTCATAAATACTGCGCCATGTGAGGGCGGTAACGACCTCAGGCACAATCCACGGTAGCAACATCACCCCGGTCAATATACTGCGAAACACCAAACGACTATTCAGGATAAGGGCAATTGCCATCCCAACCACAAATTTAACTGCAATTGATGCAAATGTGAAAAGTACAGTATTCCAAACAGCGCCAATAAAATCATTATCATGAATGAGGCGGGCGTAATTTGCTAAGCCCACATATTCATCTCTTCGCGTGACCACCGACCGAACCGTCAAACTGAGCAAAATGGCGTTAATAAACGGCCATAGAATCAACCCCGCCATAATAAGAACTAACGGGAGGATAAACAGCAGCGCGATTTTCCAATCACGCCCCAAAATCATTTCAAATCGCCGTTTGCGTTGGGTTGTAGAGGGTCGAAGGACGGACGATGCCGAGTCCAAACCCATTTGTTTATGCATAATCTGCCTCTTTCAGGTACGACACCACTCAACCATTTTCGTCGCTCATTCAAAACGTGAATGAGCCTACAAAAATGGGGAGGATGCATTGTTCACCCTCCCCAACTGGTAATGTTTTAGCTCTGAGGAACGCCGCCCTCTTCAAAGATTTGCACAATTTTGTCGTGAGCATCTTTGACGGCGTCGGCAGGACTCATCGCTCCAGTGGTAACGTTCGCCATCATCTGGCTAGGAATTGCCGCAGCAATTATTGCGGCGACCAAAGCATTTGGCTTCGCCGGATGTGAATCGCCATAGTAAAGGTCAGGGTTAAACAAAATATCGCGGAAGGTGACAAAGTTCGGATCAACCGCCGTAATATCATCCGTCCACATATTCTTGTAACTGGGCATATTCAAACCGCCGCCCAATTTAGATACAGGCAGGAAGTTCGCGGGATCAATCATGTTGAGAATCAATTCTTTGGCGAGATCAACATTCTTGGCACCTTTGAAGATCGTCAGCCAGAAAATATTGCCGCCTTCCAACAACCGTCCATCCAAAGTCTTGGGCGGATGCAGCACCAGCGTGTTCTCGAAAACGGGATTCTTGTCTGCTTTAGCCTTAGCGTAAACGCTGGGTTGATTATTGGTCAGCGCAATTGTGCCCGCCAGATAAGCTTCGTTGTTGCTGGTATCTGTCCAGCTTTCGACGCCCGGAGGCAGCATCGGCTTATATTTGTCGCTGGTATAAGTTTCTTTCAACCATTCAACAGCATTCACGGTCTCCGGTGAATTAAAGACTACTTTCGTGCCAGTCTCATCAACATAGCTGCCGCCAAAGGCTTGGATGATACCGGTAATCAGACCGTGACCATCACCGCTCTTATTGATGGTCATGCCCCAGCCCCACATCTTATTATCTGCGTTGGAGACCGCCAAGCAGGCATCACGGCGTTTGTCCCATGTATCAAGTGTTAATGCATCAATGCCCGCGGCCTCAAATACATCTTTCCGCGCATACCATCCAGCCGAGTTGCAGCTAAACGGCACTGCCCACCACTTGCCGTCAATCTTCCCGTTAAATTCGGTTACGACGGGTACGACTGACCCGTACATACTGATGGCCTTTTCCACCACATCCGTCACATCTTCAACAATATCCAACGAATACATCTGGGGGATGCTCAATGTGTGGTAGCCCAAATCGGGGGGATTTCCAGCCTGTACAGCCGCCAACATCTTCGCCGTAAAATCACCGAACAATTCAGGGTTCGCCGTAGAAAGGTCAAGTTCGACACCCTTGTCTGCTGCAAATTTGACGATGTTGTCATGAATCAGTTGTTGTGCTTCAGGGAAATATTCTGTCTTTTGAATAACGGTGAGTTTACCAGCACTGCCTTCCGGCAGAGGAGCGGGGGTAGCAGTGGGATCTTGGGCAAAGACCATTCCACCTTTTGCTGCAAGTAGTCCCGCACCTGTTGCAGCAGCAGTACGGAGGAAATCCCGACGACTTAGCTTCTTGCTCATAATTTCAATCTCCTTAAATAGAATATTGCAAAATGGGCGTGTTGTTTGGCTGCTCCTTTCTTCCAACGCCTAAAGAGTCTATTCACGAGTCATGTTGTTCTAGGAACCCCGCACCGCGCGAGGTTGGCTCGCTGTTTGAGTGATCAGCATATAATTTCTAACTATTGGCTGTGTTGCTGACCAAAACACACCCATCTAAAAATGTATTTCGGGCCAAATGAGCATAATATGCGCTTGCACCGCTTGTGCTGCTGCTTCACCATTTTGCTGGCGTAATGCTGCCACTATGGATTGATGTCGTGTTCCGAGTTCAACCAGATCAGGATAATGTCGTGGATGTGACTGCACCACAAAGCGCTGAATTTGGCTAGATAACGTGTTCCAGACGCGCAGCAGTCCTGCACTGCCGCCACATTCAACAATAAAGCGGTGAAACTGCATATCAAATTCTGCTAGCGTGATCATATCTTCACGTTTACCAGCCTGCTCCATATTTTCAATCAGTTCTTGGAGGTAGTCACATTGCTCTTGCGTAATCTTTTGTGCTGCTCGTCGGATGGCAAAACCTTCAATCACACTGCGAACCGAAAACAATTCGAACATCTCATCCATAGAAATGCTGCTGACATACGTAGCACTGCGGGCTTGGCGTTCAACCAATCCATCTCGTTCGAGCCGTTGCAACGCCTCGCGTACAGGACCTTGACTCGTTCCCATCTGAGCAGCAATTTCGAGTTCGACGAGTTTCTCACCCGGTTTACGCTCGGCACAGATAATGGCACTGCGCAGCTGCTCATAAACTTGGTCAGAAAGGGACGCAGGTTTTTGCATTCGGGGGTGAAGCTGCGGTGTGGAAGCGTCCATAATAAGATCAGTTTTCTGTAATTAATTATTAATAATCAATCTTATGCGCAGACAGGGTGGATGTCAAAAAGTGAAACGAAACGAAGCATGATGTAAATGAATGACAGATATATTCACAAATCGACAAGCAAAAGAGCAGTGAATTTCGAAAGTCTAAAGGGGCATGATGCAAATATTCATCACAACCCCTAAATAGATTGCTTAACCTAATTTCTCAGGTTGACCACTCTCAGCCGATTTGTAGGCTGCGGACACGATCTCCGCTGCACGCAAACCGTCTTCACCTGTAACGGACGGTGTTCTGCCCCCTTCAACAGCCTTTATGAATTCAGCCAACATGCCCGCGTTGCTGTCCGATCCCCAAATATCCCACGTCGGTCGTCCGACCTTGTGGCTGTAAACAGTCATATGCTGCTTCATAGCATCTAACGTGGCCAACCCGTTTTCGGCAACCAGCTCCAGAGTCAGCCCGCCCCAAATCGGGTAATAGGCAGGTTTGCTCCAACTACAGTCTATGCTAGCAAATACCCCGTTAGCGAAAGTCAACATCACTAAGCCACCGGTTTCCACATTCACCTTATCGGCGTGCATAATAGCATTAGTCGTCGCGAAAACTTCAATGACCTCTGACTGTAAATACCAGCGCAGAATATCGGCCAAATGCACCACATGGTCAGTAATAGCGCCGCCGCCTGCCAATTGCTTGTCGACAAACCAATCCCGTTTGAGAAAGCCCAAATTCTCGGCTTGATGAAATTCAGGCAGCGCCCCCTGATTGGTCGAGTTAATCCCGTAAATCTGCCCCAACCGACCAGAATCGATGAGCCTCTTGATTTCTAAAGCCACAGGGCTAAAACGCATTGGGAAAGCAGTCATTAATAGCACGCCGGCTTGCTTGCAAATATCTACAATAGCCTGTGCGTCGTCCACCGTTGTCGCCAGCGGTTTCTCGCACAAGACATGTACACCCGCTTCCGCAGCCAACTTGACCAACGGCAAATGTCGTGCATTCTCCGAGCAAACAATTACTCCGTCAGGCTTCTCCGTCAACAGCGCTTCATAAGACGCAAATAAACGCACCCCAAATTGTGATGCAAAATACTGTCCACGCTGCTGGTTCTCGTCGGCAATTCCGATAACCTCAACATCTGGCATCTTCATCAAAACACCCAGATAATTCTCGGCATGGAGGTGAGCAAAGCTCATAATTCCTATACGCATTATGCCACCTCCGCAATCTGCACTTGCCGTCCGCTTCGCACCGATTCGATAGCCGCCAGCCCGATTTGTACCGCCGCCATTCCGTCTTCAGCCGTGACGCACGGTTGAACATCAGTAGTCATCACATCATAAAAATGTTTGAGTTGTGTCCAATAAGGATCCTCAGCCAACGGACTGGTCGGAATCATGGCTTCGGCTGCTGCAACATTCTTTTCCTTCATATAGACAGCTAATGGCGTTGTACTATCCATCGGCTGCTCAATTAAACCCGCATCGCCTGCGATCTCGAAACCCGTTCGAAACATCCCGGCGGCATATGCCCAACCACCTTCTATGTTGCTGATTGCGCCGCTCGTATGTTTGAGGATCACCAGCGCATAATCTTCAGTCGCGTTTGGTCGCTGTCCACGCAAACTTTTGGCGAATACACTCTCGACATCACCAGCCACCCAGCGGGCAAAATCAAAATCATGAACCATCAAATCAAGCATCATCCCGCCCGACCGGTCGAAATCCATCAGCCAATTGTCAGATGCCCATTTGGGTAATGCGCTGCATCGTGTAAACCGCTGTACCGCCACCTTACCAATATCTCCACGCGCCACCACTTCCTTTGCCTGCACATACGCCGGTGCGAACCGCAGCACCTGCGCCACCAGCAAATGAACATTGGCCTGCTTGCAAACTCGGATCATTTCAGCTGCTTGAGCGACAGTCCGTGCTAATGGCTTTTCGCACACGACGTGCTTACCTGCGGCAGCAGCTTGTATCACCATGTCACGATGCAGATGTGTAGGAGTACATACATCAATCACATCGACCTGTTTAAGCAGCTCATCCAGCGACTCAAACGGCTGTGTTGCATATTCCACTGCGAGCTTCTGCGCCCGTTCTGGATCAGCCGAACAAATACCAACAAGTTCGACAGGCAGCTTTGCCCAGGCCGCCGCATGAGTGCGGCCCATAAAACCGCTGCCCACAATTCCGATCTTAAGCATTTTTCGTTCATCCCCTGTAAATAAATATAAACTCACCTTCCATATAAGCTGAGATTAACATCAAAATGAAGAAATAGTTATGCTTTTGAACCGCGCGTTTAACAAACGGATCAAAATATAAGACTGTACAACAAACAGTAACGGATCGAATTAATAACAAATCACCAATTTTTCGGAAATATTTTTGAACCTAATTCACCATTACGGAGTACATAAGATAGCAGCAAAATAGACAAGAGTTACCTGTCTATTTTGCACAGGACAACCAAGTATTCTATTGCACATTGAGTATCTATGTGTTAAGTTTTACCCTCAGTTAAGCTTTGAGACTGCCACAGTCAATGACTTAACTGTGGCGGTAAGAAAGTAAACCGAGTCGTTTTTAATTTAGGAGGATAGAAAGTAAATGCTGCGTTCAAGGAACTTCGCACGTTTCCTGACGATTGCTGTCCTGTTGATGGCGTTAACCGCCGTTAGCATGGTACACGCTCAGGACAAAAAAATATTGACCACTGGTATTAATATGACCAACGGCGATCCCGAATCGCTTGACCCCGGTCTTGCTCAGGATACCAAACAGATTCAAATTTTGGATGAACTTTATGTTGGTCTTACCCGTTTGGACGAAGTCAGCCTCGAAGTCAAACCCGGTTTGGCCGAAAGCTGGACGATTTCGGAAGACGGCAAGGTCTTCACCTTCAAACTGCGTAAGGATATTCCTTGGGTTCGTTACAACGCTGATACTGATGCAGTTGAAGAACTCAAAGATGATGCCGGCAACGTTCGTTATGTGACCGCCAACGATCTGGTATACGCTTGGAAGCGTAACTTCGACCCCGCGACGGCCTCACCCTACATCTATGTTTTGGCTCCTTATGTCACCGGCGGTGCCGACTTCAAAGGCCCCGACAGTGAACTGGGTGTCAAGGCTACCGATGACTACACAGTCGAAATCACATCGCCTGTTGTGGCTGGTTTCGCCCTGAACATCTACGGCATGTGGTTCTCACGTCCTCTCCCCCAATTCGCCATTGACGATGCGGGTACATCATGGACTGAGCCGGAAAACATCGCCACCTACGGCCCCTTCGCCTTCAAGGAATGGAAGCACGAAGAAAGCGCCACCTTGATCAAGAACCCCTTCTGGCCCGGTACCGACGCGGTTCCGCAGCCCAAGCTCGATGAAGTCGTGATCAAGTTCCTCGATGACTCGACCCAACTTCCCGAATACGAAGCTGGCACAATGGATGCCGTCGAAGTTCCCGCTGATCAACTGGATCGCGTGAAGGCTGACCCGACCCTCAGCAAAGAATACTCGAATGGTGTTCAGAACTGCACCTACTACTATGGCTTCAACAGCACCAAGGCTCCGTTCACCAGCGCTCACATGCGTCTGGCGTTCTCCTATGCCATTGATCGTGCTGCTATCACCGACAATATTTTGAAGGCTGGTCAAATTCCCGCTCGCTGGTATACCCGTCCCGGCAACGTCGGCGCGCCCACCGTTGAAAGTGCACCCGCAGACTTCGGTGTCAGCTACAATGTCGACAAGGCTAAGGAAGAATTGGCCGCCGGTTTGAAGGAACTTGGCGTTGCCAGCGTTGCAGACCTCCCCAGCATCACACTGGCCTTCGGTAACACCCCCACCCACACAGCAATTGCTCAGGCAATTCAACAAATGTGGAAAGATACTCTGGGTGTCTCGGTTGAACTTGCTGCGCTCGACACCACCACCTACTTCAGTGTTCAGCGCGAAGACTCCAACCAGATTTTCCGTGCAGGTTGGTGCGCTGACTATCCTGATGCCAACAACTGGTTGAATGAAACCATGCACTCTGGTGTACCCCAGAACTATGGCAAGTTCAGCAATCCCGAGTTCGACAAGTTGGTCGAACAGGCTGCAGAACTGACTGACAATGCCGAACGTGGCAAGCTTTATGCTCAGGCCGAAGAAATTCTGGTAGCCAAAGATGGCGGCATCGCCCCGATTTACTGGTATGTCACCAAGCAGCTGCGTAAGCCCAATGTTGAAGGCACTTACTCGGTAATTGGTGCTGAATACTACGAAAAATGGGATATCAAGCAATAACGGGTAATTCACGTTAGAGCGACAATTAAGCGAGGGGTGTGGCATTAACCACGCCCCTCACTCAATTATTGGATAGACCCAGCGGGGCAAAAGGTTCATTGTATGGTTAAGTTTATTATACGTCGTTTGTTATGGATGTTACTTGTACTGTTCGTTATCTCGATAGTCACTTTTGTATTGATGCACGCTGTCCCCGGTGGCCCTTTTGACCGTGAAAAGCCATTGCCTGCTGCAAACTTAAAACAACTTAATGAAAAATATCACCTCGATGACCCTATTCTTAAACAATATGTCGATTATGTGGCCTCGATTGTTGTCCCTCAGATAACAACAGGGAAACAAGTTAAGTCACTAGATCACGATTATTTGGTTAATCTCAAACTCCCCGGCGATGGTAATCCAACCTTCCGCTGGATCAATTTTGGGCCTTCGTTCAAATCCACCAGCCGTACTGTCAATGATATTTTCCGTGAAAACTTGCCCGTATCCTTTCAGCTAGGCGTTGCTGCATTAGCCGTTGCGATGGCTGTCGGCATACCCTTAGGCGTTTTTTCTGCTCTTAAGCACAACACCACCTACGACTATCTCGGCATGGGAATTGCCATTTTAGGGGTCTCGGTACCGGTAATCATTACTGCGCCACTCCTTCAATATTTATTTAGCGTTGAATTGAAATGGGTTCCGGTCAGCGGTTGGGGAACAACTGCACAAGCCATTCTGCCCGCTGTCGCGCTCGGTTTCGCGCAATCAGCAATCTTAGCCCGGTTGACCCGTGCCAGCCTGTTACAGGTGTTGGGCGAAGATTATATCCGTACAGCCCGCGCTAAGGGATTGCCTGAACGGGTTGTTATCACAATACACGCACTTAAAAATGGTATGATCCCTGTCGTAACCATTCTCGGTCCACTCTTTGCAGCTTTAGTGACCGGTACATTCGTTGTTGAAACCATTTTCGGAATTCCCGGCATGGGTCGCTTTTTCGTCACCAGCGTAACCGGTCGCGATTATCCGGTGATTATGGGAACGATCCTTCTCTACGCGATGTTTCTGGTTTTGGCAAACATGCTGGTTGATGTGGCGTATGCTTGGCTCGACCCGCGCATCCGGTTCACTTAAAGGACACTTTATATGGCAGCCATAAACAAAACCTCATCATCCGTGAGTGGGGTCACAGAGCTAAAAACGGTTCCCAAAGGTCAGGGATTGTGGGCTGATGCGTTAAGACGTTTATTTCGCAACAAAGCAGCCATTGTCGGTGCAATTATCCTCTTGCTTAATGTACTAATGGCAATCTTTGCGCCGGTCATTGCCCCCAAGTCCTATATTGATCAAGATTTGACGCAAAACAACTCCGCTCCCTTATGGATCACGCAAGTCTTTCCTAATATGATTCCAAAAGGTGATGTAGGCGGATATGTCACCATCAACAACGACTATACACTCGGCACTGATAACCTCGGTCGCGACCTCTTAAGTCGTATCATCTATGGCTCGCGTATCTCGCTTGAAGTCGCCATTGTTGGCCCAATAGTCAGCATCGCACTTGGCTTATTTGTCGGTCTTATAGCAGGATATGGCAGCAGTCGGGTCGATAACTTTCTCATGCGTATTGTAGATATCATGTATGCCTTCCCGACTTTCCTCCTTATCATCTTATTGATGGCCTTTTTCCGCACCAGTTTCGGCGGGAATCATGAACCCGGGTCATTGACGTATATCATGGGTGAAATCGATTCAGCGATGGGAGGCATGTTCTTTATATTCTTGGGCATCGGACTCACATCATGGATGCAGATGGCGCGTCTAGTGCGCGGTCAGGTACTTTCCCAGCGTGAACGTGAATATATTGAAGCCGCCCGCGCGCTTGGCGACACGACCCCTAGCATTCTTCTTCGCCATATTCTTCCCAACATCCTCGGGCCCCTCATCGTCGCTGAAACCCTCACCATTCCAACTTACATCTCCTATGAAGCCTTCCTGAGTTTCATCGGTTTGGGTGTTAATCCACCCACCCCAAGTTGGGGCGGCATGATTTCCGATGGCTCACGTGTAATTAGCACATATCCCTATCAAGCGCTGTTTCCTGCTCTGGCACTTTTCTTGGTGATGTTCGCCTTTAACTTCCTCGGCGATGGCCTCCGCGATGCGCTCGACCCTCGTATGCGCGGACAAGATTAATTCGTTGCTATCATCAAACGGGTAGGTATAACAACCTGCCCGTTTTTTGTCCAAACGACTTTCAAACCATCCCACAACGTCTGTGTTGTTATTCTTCCCTCAAAATGGTTATCAAACTCGTCTGGAAACCTAAATTTCGCGCAAAAAGAGGGATAAGTTGAGAGAAGCCCACTCCTTGGAAAAGGCCAAGACAAGGGGGCGGGCTAAGGGATGAAGCGAGTTGAGAACAAGGCCAACAAGCTGCCCCTGCGGATCAAAGTAGAGAC
>WGMX01000066.1 GCA_016124855.1 Anaerolineaceae bacterium
CGTATTAAAAAGTTAAATGTCATTATGCCGTCCCTACGAAAATACCATCGGTCGAAACAGAATTTTCAACGATTGTTTACCCCATTAAATAGTAAATAAACATTATCACGTCTGTACAGAATTTGATGCAAAAAGGGGCATTTTGCATCTATTAGAGCGTCATTTGTAGGGACGGCATCATGCCGTGCGAGAAGTTTGGAATATTCAGTCTCGCTCTACGAGTCGCCAGATGAGGTTCTGAACCTAAATAATTTGACGACTGTCAACTAATAGCTAAGGACTATCTCCATCGTCTTCCTGAGTACCGCCCCAGTAACCCGCCAGCCACTTCATGGCATCGACTGCACTGTGTGGCAGTTCTTCACCCTTCATCAGTTCGCGGTCTACGTTGTCGCCGCGCCGCATCAAATTGGCACGGGTACGGTTATCGCCCATCGAGGCAATCATCAGCGCCAGTTCGCGCAAGTTATTCGCCAGTACCTGTCGATCTTGTGGGGAAAGCATGTCGGCCTGCGCGTCCAGCTCGGCGCGAGCCGTTTCAGGGTCAAAATTGATGTTGCGCTTACTGTTCGGGTCAAAGGCATCCGAAAGCGCCTCCAACACTGTATAAGTGGTATGCACTGCCTGAGCAAACTCCGGCATATTATGACTGCTCATCATCTTGCGTACCGAGCCGAGGGTTTGGAGCACACTGCGGGCTTCTTCCAAACCGCGCTTGCCTTCCAATCCTTTATCCAAACGGGTTATGCGTGAAGCAGGCTGCTGCCGGATGAACCTGCGCCACCAGTCAATGATGATGTCCTGTATCGGCGCGCTCCAAGACGTGTCATTGGTCAAACGGCGCAGCGACTCGATCAAGTCGGTGTCGTCCTCAATCGTCGCAATGCTGCCGAGCAACCGTTTGACCGCCGTTTTGGTCACCAATTCGTCTTTGCGCTCGCTGCCGATGCCCAGCATACGCCATAAAATTTCAGGGGGAAGTGCTAAATCGGTATGCTTGGTTAAGGTGCGGGCAAGCTGTTGGATGAGCGGCAGCGTTTCCTTCTGCCACTCCAGCCCGTTCAACATCTGGATATAAGTGGCCGCCGCTTCCTGTGGCAGCATATCACCCGCCGTCACGATGCGCCCGATCAAATTCATGGCATCTTCGATGGTGCGGTGGCTGCGTTCAAGAATGAAAATCAGGCGGGGTAAGATGACCTTCGCGCCGTTTTCTTGATGCAGCAGCTGCAAGAACAGGTCATCGCGCCGGCTGGTGAGAATTTGGATAGCCAGTGACTCAAGCGCTTCGACATTTAAGCACTTTACGCCGCGTTCCAACCACAGTTGAATGATATGATCGGCTTGATACTGCGGGGGTAAAGAAGCAATCGGCTGCCCACCGGCGTACAGCTCCCAGATACCGGCTATGGCTGCGGGCGTAAACAGTTCGCTGGCACAGGCTTGCGCTGCCCGTGACATCCCGACCATAAACAATTCGAGGCCACGATTTTGCAGCAGTGCTAAGGGATCGCCCGAAAAATCACGCATCACAAGGCCAATATTGTTGGGCAGCGCGGCCATAAAATCTTTGTCGTCCAACAATTGTTCGAGGACAGCCGCGTCGCGTTTGGCTGCCAGCGTGATGAGTACCCGTGCCAGTTCCGGTTCGTGATGAGCGCGGTCTTGCGCCGCCAGCAAACCGTCGTGCAAAATCTCGCCCAATTCGTATTTGGCCGGCTCACGACCAATCAATGTCAGCCAATCCATGGTGGTTGAAGGCGCCGAGTCGGTAATGGCGATCTTCAAGGCCGCCGTAGCGGCTAACTGTAGGCGCTCAATCCAAACCTGATTGCATTGGTCAACCAAATGCGCACGAATAAACGCATATACCGCATCCGGTTCATGTTGGACAACCGTATTCAAATGCGAATCAAGCACTTTATCGAGGGAGGGATCCTTATCCATCAATTGGGCGGCAATGCTGCTGGCAGCCGGATCGCGGCTTTCTAATGCGAAATCCAGCAAGCGTTCAGCATATTGTTGTCGAATATCGGGTTCAAGCGATGCCCCATTTTGCAGCGCAGCTTGAACGGTTTCTATAGGTATTTCGGTCACGCCCTTGTCAAGTTCCCCTTCAATCAAGGCTGTGTTCCCCATTATGACTGCCTTCTCTAACTCTAACGCTGACCCGATCTAAAAAGTGTAGAGGTTAAATGAATAATGTAATCACCAAAAAGACCTATTTTGATCGTTGGTCAATCCTCACAACTGGCGAATGCGTCGAATAAAATCAACACTTTGCAGCTTGCGCTCCAAAAGAAAAGTAATATACCCCAACAGCAGCCGTTCGACATCATCATGTAGTGCTGGCGTAATGCTCAATGTTTTCACATGACTGTAAGGGCTGCGCTGCACATGCCGCAGCAGCTTGAGCGTCAGCATGTTCACCGGAACCACACCCATTCCTTCATGGGCATAACCCGGTTTGACCACCCCACCCATTGGATAGCTAAAAAATTGATCTTCGGCCTCAATTGCTTCACGGCTGACTACGCATTCGCTCAGTTCGGGACGAAAGCCGACCAGATCAAGCAACTGCATTTCGAAGTAGCGCACCGCGAGTCGTGGGTCACTATCTACGCACAACCGGTCGAGTGTATCATCCATCAGGGCGAAGAGTTCTTCGTAGCCTGCGTCGGCCTCGCCCGTAAAACGGTCAAGCAGTTCAGCGACGTAACTGGCATATGCGCCAAGTGCCAAATCCTCGCGTACACCCAAATAAGGCTCGTTCATCTCGGCCTGCGCGACAATATCCAGTTCACGGCCTTTGTGGATCAGCATATCGGTGCGGGTAAACAACTCGACATGTCCGGTTTTGGTGCTGGTCGGTTTGCGCGCACCTTTGGCCACCACATCCAGCTTACCCCGATCCGGCGTGAAGATCGTCAAAAGACGGTCGGCTTCGCCAAAATCTCGCCGTTTAAGAATAATCGCCTGTGTTCGGAAAGCCCGTTCAATTCGTGCCATATTTATTAACCGGAAGCTGCGTTTCAGACAACAAACGAGGAGATAAAACGGAAAGATTTAGGCTAGAGATGAGTTCATATTTGTTATAGACGTGCGAAGGGTATGCGAATCTTACTAAAAATATAACGTTCGGGAGTGGGAGAACAACATGGATAGTCATTGGTTTAACGGGGAAGGCGATCCGGACCGAAGCCATCCGGCAGCAGGTCAGCGAGGGTGGTATCGGAGCGAACATTTCCGTCTAAATCAGCCAATACGACGCGCAAATGGGGCGCGAATTCGTAAAGCATCTGACGACAGGTTCCGCAGGGCGAACCGGCGTTTTTGGTGACGACCACGATGGTATCAAATTCACGCTGGCCTTCGCTGACCGCTTTGACCAGCGCGGTGCGTTCGGCGCAAATCGTCGCCGGATAAGCCGCGTTCTCGACATTGCATCCGCTGTAAATTGTTCCGTCGGTGGCACGAAGCGCAGCCCCAACCGGATAATGCGAATAAGGAATGTAGGCGTGTTCAGTCACAGCAATAGCTGTTTCTATCAACGGTTGTAGGGTTGGGTCGGACATGTTTGTCGGACTCACATCTTAAACTTTCATCAGCATGGGTTTTTTGTATCATGGACGGCAAAGTGTAGCGCAAAGCAGGTATCACTGCAATGTGACTAAAGGCTAGCCGTTACAATTGAACCGTGTTTCAAATGAAGGGGTATGCAATCCTTTACATACCCCCTCGCCTAATCCGATTGCCACAATCTAGCGCCGGTGCGCCAGCATCCAATCACGCATTCTGTCGGGAAGATGGGCGATAACGCGAGTGCCAATTGCGGCGTCCCGACCCACCGGATAGCGGGTGCGCGGCTGAGGGGCAGTCAACGCCTGTTCGATGACCGCCGCGACCTTTTCCGGAGGCAGTCCGGCTGTGGAGGCTTTGGCTGCGAAGGCTTTGGTTCCGGCGATGCCTGCTCCGTAATAGGTTTGGGCTTGGGGCGGCATCTGTGCCAGCAGACGATCCGCCGTATTCGCGCCTGTCTCCCAGATCGGAGTGGCAATCGCCCCCGGTTCGATGCTCACCACCTTGATTCCCCACGGCGCAAGCTCCTGCCGCAATGAATCGGTCAGCGCTTCCATCGCGAACTTCGAAGCATGGTACGCGCCCAACATCGGGCCAGCCAACCGCCCACCAATCGAACTGATGTTGATGATGCGGCCTTTGGCCTTGCGGATGGAGGGCAAGAGCGCCTGTGTCACCATTAGATGCGCCGTCAGATTAACCTCGATCTGGCGGCGGAATTCGTCAATCGGCACGAATTCCAAGGGGGCGGCTACCGCGATTCCGGCGTTGTTAATCAGTCCATCCAAGCCGTGCTGCCCGACGATGCGACTCACCGTTTCGGCAAGCTGTGCCACCTGTCCGGCGTTGGTGATGTCCACAATAACGGGTTGAAGTCGTTCTGATGCCTCCTTGCAAAGCGCGTCAGCATCGGCCTGAGTGCGTACGCCTGCTATGACGGTGAAGCCTTTTTTATCCAGATGTAAAGCGGTTGCCCGACCGATGCCCTTTGCCGCGCCTGTAATCACAACGGTTGTCATGGTTATTCCTCACTTATGTTATATTGATGACGGGTAGTGTAAACTATGGAGTATAGTCCAGAGTCAAGAGGCTAAAATCATGCTCATCAAAGAAATTGCAGATCGAGTTGGTGTGAGTATTGATACGATTCGTTTTTATGAAAAGCAAGGCTTGTTGGATGAGACGCATTTCGAGCGTACAGCTAACGGTTACCGGCACTATTCAGAGGGAGCACTGCAACGTTTGCAGTTGATCAAAATGGGGCAGCTCATAGGCTTTACCCTGAGCGAAATGCGAGAAGCGATTCAGGCATGGGAGACGGATGAACTCACCCCGCATGAAAAAGAGTATTACTTGTGCCGCAAGCTGGAAGAAATATGCCAGAAGATCGATGCGATGAACGAGATGAAGGCTTTTCTCCAGATAAAAATCCAAGAACTTCATAAACAAGCTACTTAATCAGTCCAATTCCGGCTGACGAATTACCCGATGTCCGGTAAACTGGAACTTTGTTACTTTATGGACAGCCCGAACTGATGCTGCGAAGGATGAGCAAAAAACTGAATTGGGGGATGCTGCTGGCGGCGCTGCTGCCGCTGGTTGCGATCTTACCGACATTGAACGGCAGTCAAGTCATTAACACTGCCGACGGTGTCTTCCACGTGCACCGCATTTTCGCCATGACGACCTTGATGCAAAGTGGCGACCTCTATCCACGCTGGATTCCCTATTTTCACCTCGGTTACGGTTATCCGGTTTTCAACTTTTACGCTCCGCTGGCGACATGGCTTGGTGGTTTACTGGGTTTGGTGGGTATCAGCGCAGCGCTGGCTTTTAGTTTGATCGTCGCGGCAGGTTGGATGCTCGGCAGCGCGGGAGTCTATGCATTGGGGCGGCGCTGGCTGCCTGCTCCTGCGGCTTTAGTCGGGGCAGCCCTGTGGTCGTATGCGCCATCAGCCTTTCAAGGGGTATGGAACATCGGCAGCCTTTCACAGTTGACGGCCTCAGCGCTGGTGCCGTGGTTGTTCTTGGCCGTCATCCGCGCGGCGGAAAAACCGGATACACGCCGTGTTAGTGTGTTGGGTGCCGTTTTCGCCTTGCTGCTGCTGGCACATCAGCCGACAAGCGTGCTGGTGGGATTATTTATCGCGCCCGGTGCGCCGCTGCTTTGTTTATGGTTCGCGCGGGGGGATAAACGCTGGCTGGCACGGTTCGCCAGTGTCGGCGGTGGATTGGTATTGGGGGCGGGCATCGCCATGATTTTCCTGCTGCCGATGGCGCTAGAGGTTGGCTTCATTCAAGTTTCCAAAGGCGCGACCAATCTGGCGAATGTGCTTGCCGCCAGCTTCTTGCAACCGTATCAACTCTTTCTGCCTTCCGCCGCGCCGGATTTGAGTGATCTCAGCCGCAGTATTCCGGACAGCATTGGTTTAATCTCCGGTGTACTGGCTGTTTTGGGACTCATCGGTTTAGTTTATCGGCGGCAGTATCGCCTAGCATTGGCTTGGGGCGTGTCGGCGGTTTTCGTCATCTTTCTGCTGCTGCCCGTTTCAATCGAGTTTTGGTTGAATGTGCCGCTGCTGGGTCAGCTCCGGTTTCCGGGGCGCGTGCTGCGGTTAGGCGCCGTGTTCTTTGGATTACTCGGCGCGAGCAGTTTGTTATTGCTGCCCGGTCGCTGGATGGGTTGGGGCGCGGGTTTGGTCAGTGCACTGATTATGATTTCGTCGCTGCCGATGGCGTATCCCAGCCGCGAGTTATTGGATTTCAACCGTTTGTCGGCGGCGGATTTCATTCGCTACGAACAGGATACCTATTCTTTTGGCGGCACCAGTTACGACGAATTCAAGCCAATTTGGGGCGACAAAATCCCTTATGATATGCCGCCGGATTTAGCCAGCTATGTATCTGATCCGCTGCATCTGAGCTTAAAACTCGATGGACAGGTTAATGTGCGGGTCAGTCTGGTGGATGACACCCACTTCCAGATCACAACACCGCAGCCCTTTGAACTGCATGTGCGCCAGTTTTATTTCCCGGGTTGGACAGCCACTATTGACGGCAAGCCGACCGACGTTTTTCCTGATGCGGAATTTGGGCTGTTGAGTCTCAATGTCCCGGCAGGTGTGCATCTGATCGCGCTGGCACGAACCGGAACAGCGGTTGAACAGATCGCGCCGTGGTTGTCATTGGTGAATGTAATCATCGCCACCACGTTATTCGTCTTTCGCCGGGATGGATTCAGGGCGAGTGTGAGACCAAATCCAATTCCAGAAACACCCTCTCTTCCGCCACCGCAAGCAAGGGAGGGGACAGAAAAATCATTGCCTACGGTGACCGTTGTCGCCGTAATGGTGATCGGATTTGCGATATTCAACCGCTTCTACATCCAGCCCCAAACCGATTGGTTCCGCATACGATCACCGTTGGATAATCCGGCGGGGATGCAAACGCCCGTGCATGTGGTCTTTGGCGATGCTTATGAACTGCTCGGCTACACGCTCAATCAGAATACAGTTGCTCCCACTGAAACTTTGAATGTCACCTTGTATTGGCGGGCGCTGCGACCACTCGAAGGCTCGTATCCGCCAACGGTGCAGTTGGTCAATCCGGCTGTCAGCGAGGCATGGGGAACGGTGAGTAACTTTTTTATCGGCGCGGCCTCTGTCAACCATCAGCCGGATTATTTCATCTCGGATACCTACAAGCTGCCGGTCAACGCCGATGCACCGCCTTATATCGGCCATATCAGCATCCAGTTAAAGAACGGCGAGACTCATGAATCCCTGCGCTTACCTGACGGTTCGGATCGCTTGATTTTGCCCGCGACTGTTCGTGTGACCGGAAACGGTGTTAAAGCCAGTCAACAGCTCAATGTTACGATCGCTAACAGCGTCGAATTATGGTGTGCTTCAACATCAACTGCCGATAACCAACTTCAATTGACACTCTACTGGCATGTGTTGAATCCGCTGCCTCAATCCGATTTGCGCGTGTTTGTGCATGGACTAGACGCGAATGGACAATTCGTGTCGCAGGGCGATGCACCGCCGCTCAACGGGCAGTATGCACCATCCGATTGGCTGGCAGGACAAACCCTCGTAGATCATTATCAACTGGCGGATGCCGACAAAATCAGCCAGATTGCCGTCGGCATGTTTACGCTAAATGGCGACCAACTGCCGATGACCCACGATGGCCAACCCGCGCTGGATAACAGTCTTATCCTGTCACCGCAAACCGTGGATTGTGAGTCGAAATAGCCTCAGAAGCCTTTTGCTAAGGTTATTCATTTCATACAGGGCGGGTCAGAGGCCGTGCCCCACCGGAAAGCTACCCCACAGCCACTATACAACCGAACCAATGTTCTGCTAAAATGAAGAGATTGAGGGAGTTTGGATTTATACCTCTTCTCTCAATCATGCAGTGACATTCGCATCTATAGATGGATAACCACAGCAAATGACAAACATACAACAACAAATCGAAGCCTATATCGCCAGCCAGCCTGAACCCAAACGCAGTGATATGCAAACACTGCACCGCGCCATTCAGGAAGCTATGCCCGCCTGTAAACTCTGGTTCTTGGATGGTAAAAACAGTGAGGGCAAAATAGTTACCAATCCCAATATTGGCTATGGCCTTCAAACCACAACCTATGCTGATGGAACAAGCAGAGAATTCTATCAAATTGGGTTGAGCGCCAACACAACCGGACTCTCGGTCTATATCCTCGGCCTTAAAGATAAGCAGCACTTAGCCCAAACATATGGTGAAAAACTGGGTAAAGCCAACGTTACAGGCTATTGTATTAAGTTCAAGGCGCTCAAAAATATCAACGTCGATGTACTTCTTACAGCAGTACGAGATGGCGCAGCACAGACAACTTAATTCACCCTCGAACTTGCCTTTTCCTGTACTTCGGCTAAGGGGTTGGGGTTTCGCTCAAATCTTACTCACCGGAACAGGAGCCGCTAAATCAAGCAGTCCTGCTTCGCGCAGCCGATCCCAAATCACCGGAGGGATGGTCTGCTGAAGCGCATCCAGACACGCTTGAACTTCAGAATTCGCTTGGAAACCAACGATAACCGCTTTCACTGCCGGATGTGCCAGCGGAAATTGGGTTGCAACCGTATGCAGCGGCACGTCGAATTCTCCGCAAATCGCTTCGATGGCTTTGACCCGCGCGATGATTTCGGCTGGTGCGGGAGCATAGTTATAAGTTGGTTTAGTTGTAGCGGCTCCTTTCGCCAACAGGCCGCTGTTATAAATCCCTGCCGCAAAAATCGTGATCCCTTTTTGGTCACACAGATCAAAAAATTGAAGAGCGCCTTGCTCCAATGCCGTATAGCGACCAGCGATCAAAAAGCAGTCGAAATCGGCGTGCTGCGCAAATTCCATGGGAACACGCCACTGGTTCATGCCAGCACCAATCGCCTTAACAATCCCTTGCGCGCGTAATTCAGCCAGCACGGGAAAGGTTTCATTCAGGACTTGACCCGCATAGTCATCCGGATCATGAACATGGAGGATGTCTACGTAGTCCACCTGTAATCGTTTGAGGCTGCCTTCCAGACAGCGAAGCACGCCATCCCGGCTGTAATCCTTCCGGGCGTTACCTTGACTGATATCGACACCGATTTTGGTGGAAATGACAACTTGTTCGCGGGGAATCTGGCCGAGGAACTTGCCCGTGCGTGTTTCAGCCACTCCTTTACCATAAGCCGGAGCCGAGTCAAAAAACCGGATGCCGTTGTTGAAAGCGAATTGTAGGGCTTGTAAGGCCTGCTGTTCAGGGATCGGTTCGCCATCTCCCCAACCCGGCGGGATTGCCAGTGGGGCAGTGCCAAAACCGACCAGCGGCACTTTCAAAGTCGTTTTTCCAACTGGCTGCGCAGGGGGCAAAGTGATCATCTTAGACGCTTCCTAAAGAATAAATAGAAAAGAATATAGTCCATTCCGTACTGCATATCAACAAGAGACATTTCTTTGTGGGTAAATTCACTTTGGCCGCTCAGTAAAATTTTCCGCCGAAACCGTGCAGTGATAATCAACCGATTCTTTGCAATTTATGGGCGAAAATAACGAGCGTCTCTTTTCAATCAAAAAGATCAATTCTGCTTAAGACTCATTCGAAAATTGAGATTCACCTATAATATAAATGTTCGCATGGAAGCGGAAAATATGATAAACCCTAGTCCTTTCCTCGTGTATCTGCCAACAGAACTGCGTCATTTAAATTGGCAAGCCTATCCACTAGATAGCAAACTGCTGCTATTTAATCGCGATACAGGTATCAACGTTTTGCTTGAAGGGGATGAAACAGCCCATTTTGAGTGTATTGCACCGCGTACCTTACTGATTGCCATAACCAATATCTGCAATCTAAGCTGCTCATTTTGCTATCGTGATCTGAAATTAGCCTCAGCGTGGACGTATGAGACGCTACTGGAATTCTGTCGCGCTGCGTCAGATTGGGGTGTATTGGAAGTGGCTTTTGGGGGTGGCGAACCGATGCTCTTTAAAGGATGGCAGCGCTTCATTCACGAGTTATACGACACAAGCTCATTGTGCATTAATTTCACCACGAACGGCATGTTGTTAACGGATGCCTTCTTGAAGAGTATCGAAGGCAAATACGGTAACATTCGCATTTCACTTTATGACACCAACGATTGGTCAACCAGTATTCAGCGTCTCGTAACAACTGGCGCTCGCTTTGGCGTGAATTGGCTCATTACGCCGGGTGAACTCCCTCAAATGGAAGCCAAATTTCTTAACTTGCTGAGCTTGGGTGTGCGTGACTTTTTGTTGCTGAGCTATAAAGGGAATGATCCCAGCTTGCACTTGAGTTATCAGCAATATGATGAATTCACCACTTTTGTTACTCGGATGCACCACTCGCTCAATGGAATAGCTCAGATTAAGCTCGACGTGTGTTGGGGGGATGCTGTACAGAATGTACCCGTTCTGTTTGAAAGGAATGATTGCGGTGCAGGCAGCGATTTCATCTCGATCACCAGTGATCGACAGATTAAGCCCTGCTCGTTTCATCATTGGTCAATCCCATTCCAGACCTTAGATGATGTCCGTGCCTACTGGGAAAAGAAGCACGCGCAACGACAAGCGGCTGCGATTGCTGGCTGCGCCCGACTACAAGATCGCGCTGTAAATATAGATGGAGAACCGAAAAATGAAATTATCCGTCTGGCAGCAGTTTAGCAGTAACCACAGCAGTGGTTTTACGGTTGTTGGAGAGTTTGCTACTCATGCTGATGCCCAGAATGCCGCGAACAAAATACGCGAAATACTGAAGAATCTGGCTGATTGGCACACGCAGCATGAAGAAGAAATGGAAAATTGGTGGTCGAGCGGAGATTGGGTTGATGATCCATCACCACCGGAAAAAGAACTCGCCAAACAATACAACATCGAATGGCAAGGTGCGATTGACTGGTTCTGGAACGCGCGTGTTGACATTGTTTTGGATCGCCTCGTCTATATAACGCCGGGGCAGCGTCCCGAAGCGGACGGTCAGCCCTTCGATCAACTCATCAACCGTTTGGGAGGTAAAGGCTATCACGAAGGGAATATTTATGGGGATGATACGGGATGGATTCTGTTTAATCTCACCTGCCGTGCACCTGATGAAAATACCGCTGCTGAGATTTACAAACGCCGTTTGGGATTTAATCGCCGCATCAAACGCGCGGGATCACAACTGAATTTTTATCGTTGGCGCTTTGACGAGCATCCCGAATTACCCACCTTGATAGCTCAACTGAAAACAGATGGTTGCACCGAAATCGAATATAACTTCGAGCAAGTTGTGCCGGATCGAAATGTGATTTTGTATGGGGTAGATGATCTCGAAGTGTTAATTGATGTGCTCAACAACGGGACGTATAGCGATGATCGCGAAAGAGCAGCAGAGGCTTTAGGGGATATTGGTGATGTACGTGCAGTTGAGCCACTCATCAACGCCTTAAAGTCATCCAGTAAAGGCCACGCCGTAAGAGCCTTGGGCGATCTTAAAGATCAACGTGCAGTTGAACCACTCCTAGAATTGTTGGTCGATAAAAATTCAGATTCAAAGTCTTGGGTCATAGAAGCGCTTGGCAAAATCAACGATCCAAGAGTGATACTTCCCTTAATCAATCAATTAGGTGATGAACGGCATTGGCGAGAAATAGTGGACGTTTTAGGACGTATTGGCGCTCCCGTTTTAGAGCCGTTACTGGAAGCACATGCTAACGCGAA
This sequence comes from Anaerolineaceae bacterium, assembly GCA_016124855.1. Classification (GTDB taxonomy): domain Bacteria; phylum Chloroflexota; class Anaerolineae; order Aggregatilineales; family Phototrophicaceae; genus CFX2. Next base: position 11,836 of record WGMX01000066.1, read on the forward strand.
CTCGCAGGAGCGTGAGCGCATCGAATTAGTGCTTCAACCTATCAAAGACACAATACAAGGCGGTGAACCTCTAGCCGACATGCGTAATGAAAATGAAGCCATCGCGCAAAAGGCTTTTGAAGGAGTGCGGCAAGCCGGAGATGTCGAAACCATGCTTGCCTTTCTCCGTAATCCCGGAAGCAATTGGCGTTCCAACTTACCCAATCAAGTCATTGAAACATTGATCGAAGCGAAAGAAGAACGCCTTGTCTCTGTACTGGTAGATCACTTTTCGCGTTATGGGCAGACGGCGATAATCGCTTTCACAAAGATTGGCACACCAGCCGTCGGTGCATTAATCGAACTTGAACAGAGTCACCCGGAAGTTTGGATGAGACAAAGTATACTTCACGCTCTGGCAGCAATTGGAGATCCGCGAGCATTCGATCTATTAGTCAAAGCTCTTGATAGTCTTGACATGATTACGCGTCGTATTGCTGCGGTTGGATTAGGGAAAATTGGAGATCATAGGGCAGCAACGCCTTTAATAGAAGCCTATTTTCGCAGTGGGGAGCGTTGGCATCCCGAAGTTGAGATGGCAGTTTTGCAAGCTATTCAAGCCGTTGGTGGACAAACCGAGCTTGTAGACGCACTCATCGCACGGCTTCAAACAACCTCAGGTCATGCGTTTCATGGTGCTGTTTATCTATTGGGCGAACTGGGAGATAAACGAGCTATAGAGCCTCTAAAAAATATGTTGGGGTCGTCACAAGGGCAGATAAAAGAGGCAATTGAAAATAGTTTGCGTAAATTAGAACAGTAAATAAGTCGTAATTTCCCGCTTGTCACAACTTCTTCGTAATCAGGTTTATTTTCGGTTAACCCGACAAATGGTTCTCTAACCATTCTTCAACCTTCGCCTCGGCCTTGCTCCCTCAAAATGGTTAACGCCAACCGTCGCAAACAGTTACAAAATGTTCTTCCAAAAGTTAACCCGTTTCACCTCTAAATCAACTAAACTATTTGTGGCGATTAATGTAGGGGCGCAAGGCTTTGCGCCCGCTTCTCCAACGCCCTTTAACAACCACCAATCGTTGTAAATGTGACAAAAAACACCGATTCTCAACTGCAACAACTGCAATATTTACAACATTTGGTGTGCCGTTTTTTTGCTGCTTTCGCCGAATTTGCCGCATATTTCGCTTTTTAGTGCGCTTCGGTGCCCTTTGTTCACTCAGGCGGATGCTTGAACATCCGACGAGGCGACATTGCCGCAGATTTAGCCAAGCTAGCCGCTGAAGCTACAAAAAGATCGTCAAAATGCACTTCTGAATCTGAAGAATTTTCCGAATCAAATGGATAGTTCCCCCTCTTCCATGAAATGAAGAGGGGGCTAGGGGTAAGGCGTTCTTCTACAACTTCACTTCGCCGCCGATTTCTTGGCTCTTATACACACCGTTCAAAATCGTCAGCACTTGCAAGGATTGTTCTGCTGGAACAGGCGACGGTTTGCCATCCACAATGGCCTGCGCAAACTCGATGCACTCCTGAGCGTGTGGCGGACGAATGTCTTTGGTCAGCTTCAGGCTGCGGTTGACCAACTGCTGCGTTTTGTTGTTGCTCTGGTAAATGCTGCACGACGGCCAATGGCTGCCGCCGTCTTTACCGTACAGCCACATCTGCATATCCTCGCCTTCGGTGTCGTGGTGCAGTAACCAGCTCACTTCGAGAATCAGGGTCGCGCCGTTTTCAAAGCGCACGAAAGCCGAGGCAAATTCCTCGACGTTCATTTCCTGCGGGATCGCGCCGCCCCAAATGCTGAACGCGCCCGGTTTGTGCGCCAGTTCTGTACGCGAGACACCCGTAACCGATACTGGCTTGGGGTTGCCCATGAACCACAGCGTCAGGTCAAGGATATGCACACCGATGTCGATGCACGCGCCGCCTGTAGCCTGTTCTTTGAGGATAAAGCCCGGTCGAGTCGGTGCGGCAGCCCGCCGCAGCATCCAACTCCGCGCGTGGTAAATCTCACCGAGGATACCCGTATCAATCTCGGCCTTCATAGCTTTCGCTACGCCCGAAAAACGGAAGTGCTGGGCGGTCATCAACATTTTGCCACTGGCATCCCGCGCCGCGATCATGTCTTGAATGAGTTCGGGGTTGGGCGCAAGCGGCTTCTCGCACAGCACATGCTTGCCGGCTTTCAGGGCTTCAATCGCCAGCGGCGCGTGGTAGTTATTCGGTGTGCAGATGTCGATGATGTCGATGCGCGAGTCATTGAATAAGTCGCCCGTTTTGGTGGTCAAGTTCTTGATGTTGTACTTCGTGCCCCAACTGTTGAGGACGGTTTCGTTCAAATCGCAGCCTGCCACCAATTCGGCGTTAGGGTTATCCAGCCATCCAGCCATGTGGGCATTGGCGATGCCACCCACACCGATAATCCCGACTTTTAATTTCTCTGCCATGATATTTTCTAATCCCTTTGAAATTTATGAAACAAATCACTAATCATTCAAATGCGCTTTACTACGGAAAACAGGTTAACTTTTATCAATGTCTGTTGGCAACCTGTCTCCCGTTTTTCTCTTGTAACTTGCTACTTGTCCCTTGTAACTCGATTATGCCTTTTTGGGCGCGACCCAACGCTGTTCTTTGTGCCCTTGATACAAGGCTTCCATCACTGCGCTGCGATAAGCCGCTTCTTGGGCCGTGACCAACGGCGCGTTGGCCTTGTTTTCAATGACATCCAAGAACAGATCGAAGCCGCTGGTTTGCTTGGGCGGTAACGCTGTCCACGGTGATTTACCATCTGCGCCTTCGACATTTTTGCTGATGAAATACAGTTGACCGTCATGAACGTGAGCATGACCCTCGGTGCCGCTGATCTCCAACCACGCCGGATCAGCCACATCGACCCAACCGGCAGCCATTGTGCCTGCCACACCGTTCGCGAATTGCAGGGCACCTTCGCCCGATTCGTCGCAGTCGCCATAACGTCCAGTCACGACATTGATGCTGGCGGTGACGCTGTTGACCTCGCCCATTAACCAGATCAAGATGTCGAGTGAGTGCGCACCCAAGTCGCCATATGCACCCACACCGGCTTGCGAATAATCGGCCATCCAGCGCCAATCGGTATCAAACCAGCCGCCGAGTGAACCGGAGTGACAGTTGGTGTGACGAATACGGGTGATCTTGCCAAAGCTGCCCTTTTGGATTTGTTCACGGACAAACAGGTGAATCGGATCACCGCGCCGGAAAAATCCAGTGTGGAAAACCACGCCTGATTCATCAATGACCTTTGCCATTTTGTAACCATCTGCCGCACCGATACCCAGCGGTTTTTCGGCGAACAATTTCTTTTTGGATTGGGCGGCGGGAATAATCAATTCTTCGTGGCGGTTGGTTTCGGAGCAAATAATAATCGCTTCAATTTCGCTATCCGACCAAATTTGGGATAAATCGCTGACGACAGGCGCGTTCAGGTCTTTGGCTCGCAGCGCTGCCCGTTCAGGTTGATGATCCCAAACAGCTTTCACTTGAATATCCGGTCGCTCGTTGATGCGCTTAATAAATCCGGGCGTGTGAATATGCGCGCAGCCAACCAGCGCTACATGATGCACCATAAAAACTCCTTTTAGATTAAGTTTATTGAGGTTTTCCAGTGCGATTGTAACGCTCTACCCAAAAGCGTTATATAACCAAGCGATGATTCCACCACTTTTCACATTTTCGCCTTCCCGGGTAGAGGCTCAACGCGTAAAGTTATCCCTGCGAACAGGATAACCAATCCCATCGCGATAAAGGCAAAGGCGAAGTTAATTGTGCCGAGAGTCGCATAGATTGGCCCCATGACTGCCACAAAGATGTTCAAAAACATGTTGACGAGTGAGAGCGTTGTGGCGCGGTTTTCGCTGGAAATCAGCGCGTTCTGGTAAGCGGAGATTAACGGAACGCGGGTATCGTTGGTGGCGTACATCCACACGATGATGAACCAGATCAGATACGGCGCGGTAGAGAATGCCAGAACGAGATACGAAATCCCCGGCAGCAGCGTGAGCAGTAAGAGGCTCCACCGTTTGCCCAACCAGCGCTCAATCCGATAGGCGGAATGCTGCGTTACGGCAGCCAATAAACTCCCAATCGAGAGCGCCAGCGCAATCGCTAATGGTGAAAGATTATGCTTGCTCATATAAAACGCGGCATATGTGGTGACGAGCGCACCCGTAAAAGTCGCAGTGAAAATGGTCATCAGGGCTAACCGCTGCATCGGGGGATTATGATACAGTTCCCGCCAGCCTTGACGCAGAATTGAAAGGGAGTTTGTCTGGCGCTTAGTGTGAAGGGCTTGTGGTTCATGTAACGTCAAACTGACGGCCACCCCGACAAACAGCGCCAACACTGTCAGGGCAATCGCGATATTGAAGCGTTCGGGAGCCATATCCCCGATAATAAAACTGCCAACAATCGGCGAGAGGAAAAACGCAATCTGCCCGATACTGCCGTAGCGCCCCATCACGCGTTTCATCTCAGCATCACGGTTGTCGGCGGGCAGGCTGTCGTAAATCAGTGATTCGACCGCGCCGGATGCAAACGCGAATCCAGTTCCCGTGAATACCGCCACCAGCAGATATAAAGGATAGCTCCTTGAGAACAGAAATAGGGCTTCCGCGCTCATCATCAAAAAAAGGGATGCAGTCACCGACCACCGTCGTGGGATGCGATCTGCAATTACGCCAGTTTGCACTTCCATCAAAAACAGTGTCGCGATAACGACTGACTCAATCGTGCTGATCTGTAACAGGCTGAGTCCACGACTGCCAAGCAGCAAGGCATAAACATGAATATAGAGGTGAAAGCGCGAACAGAAATTGATAACGATGAGCTTATTGATATTTTGTGACACGCTGTGCCGTCCTTTTCAAAAGGGAGAATCAAAAACGCCGCAGGGCGACCCATGCGGCGTGTCAGTAGGCAAGAATCAAACTATCCAGTTGGATGCGAATTCAACACGGTCAAGGGAATCCCTAAAAGTAGGTTATGGGTTGACCGTTGTTCCAGCCATGCGTGTTTCCTAATCCTTGTTGATAAGTGATTTGATTATACTAGACGGACTTATCCGTTAATTGGTGATCTTTATCGGCGACATCAGGCCAAACTGTTTCAACACTATCCCATTGAATGGTCAGGGTTTCCTGAACCAACTCACCTGAACCGGTGTCAAAATCGGAATAGCTGATGCCGCTAATCCATGCGCCTTTAATTAACCAGCGGCGAATTTCTTCACCATCATCGACTGCGACCACTTCAACAGTGCGTTTTACGCGCATGATGTCGGTATGAGAGGCAATCGACTCGCGCTGCCAACGGTTGACCACATTATTCGGATCGCGCCGAACCATTTTGACAATTTTGATAGGGTCTTTAAGCGCTTTAAGGGCGGAAGATTGTTTGAATTCCAAGTTAAAAGGGGTAAGCCCAATGATCTTAAAAATGCCGTCAACGACTTCGCCCTCTATTTCCAAGCGGAATTCGTTGGCCGAAAGGCTGTCGATATGTATGGTCTTGGCGGCACTGGAGGACATTTTCTTCGCCATATGAACTCCTTGTTTATGCTAACCAGTATGAGGTTAGTATAACGTCACTGTTCCCTGAATGACAAACCGCCCGGTGCGAGGGGGGCGCAACCGAGCGGCTTGTTGAGGGAAGGGCTTGCCAAAAAATTGACTTGCCCGCAAATCTGGCTCACACAACTTGCACCACTTCGGAGGAATGAGCACAATCCAATCAACCAGACTTGCATGATTACATATTACGCCTATTCGCGTAAAGTACTTGTTAGTTGTTCATGAGCGGGACATGAGAGAGCAAAAGGCGAAGTTTTAGAGAAGATAATGTCGTGGACGGCACCTGCAAAGATGCCGTCGCTCCGAAATGTTGGATTCTATTTGGGTGGAAAAGCCCATGCTAAGGCTTCGGGCATGATACTGCGGAAGGCGACCAAGCCGTGACCGCTGCCAATTTCGGTGTAGCTGTAACCCTCTTGGTGCCGTTTTTCAAGAATATCATGCAAGGCTTGTGCCGGGCGCAAGAAGCGGGCTTTGGCCTCGTAACGACCAACCGATTGGAAAATGCGCGACGGCAGCACCGAAGCTTGTTGGAAGCGTTCCAGATATTGGCTGAGCACAGCTTCATCTTGCCCTTTACCCATCGGCGGCGAGATGAAAATCAAGCTGTTGAATACGGCTGGGTTTTTCAGGGCGGCATGGGCGGCAGCTATCGCACCATTGGCGACACCCCCAATCCCCATATGTGCCGAGTCGATGCGATACTTGGATTGCAGCAGGGGCAGGAGTTCTAAGACCAGTGAGTTATAGTGCTGGTCATTGCTGGTATATTCAACCAGCCGTTCGCTCTGGCTTCCACTTTGTACCATTGCGATAACCAGAGGCGCGAGACGATTGTGTTTGATCAGGGCATCAGCGATGGCCGGAACTTGCAGCGGCCCATTGGCCCACTGGCCATCTTGTAAAATGAGCAGTGGATAGGCCAAACCCGAACCTTCGTATCCGGGCGGGGTATAAACCCATAAACTGCGACCTTTGAAGTGCAGTTGGTCGCTGTCAAAGGTCAGTTCATCGACTTTGCCGCGTGGAACTGCGGGCAGCGCATTCCAATCAACATAAGGACGCGCATCAGTCATACGCAGTACCGAGACATCCTGCTGACTGCTGCTCATCTTGAGTGGATTTGCCGGATCAACACGCCAGTATTTGGTGACGCGGGCGAGAATATCCGGTTCTTGGGCTAAAGGCGTTAGTGGATCATCAACAGCCAAGAGATAGTCAAGCAAATCGTCTTCAGCAAAGGTGCGGGTGAGATGCCAAAGGGTCGTGCCTTCAAGCTGTTTAAGGGGCGCAAAAGGTGGATCGGCCTTGATGGTATCCAGATTGAGTGAGACATTTTTGCGCGCGCCAAGACTGTTGAATATGAATGTGGCTTTATTACCCTGTATCCAAGGCCATTCACGCCGTTCCGTCATGAGTTCATCCACCAGCGTTTGACGGTCACCGTCCCTGCGGGCACGTTCGACTTCAGCTACAAAGGTGTCAAAGTCAGTCCAACGGGGCATCAGTCTACGCTCCTGAATAGTCGCAATACACAATATGTTCCATTGTAGCACTGTGCTTGGTTAATGCCTAATAGTACCGAGGAGCGACGATGATTGTGCGTTAGCGATAGAGAAGGTTTTGCGGAGTGGTTAGAAACCATTCTCAAGACGAAATTGTCTAACCAATTTTAGGATAACACGCGATACATCAAACTTTCATAAGAAATCCCTTCGAGTCGTTGACCCTAAGTGCATACCCTCATACAATGAATAATAGCGGCGACCGATCTGCCGCTTTTTATCATGTCTATAATCAGGGTAAGCCTCTCTTACTCTGCACATGAAATCCATGATCGTTAGAGGAAGACAATGGCACAAAAAGATTATTATAAAATTCTCGGTGTCAACAAAAATGCGACCGAGAAAGAAATAAAACAAGCCTTTCGTAAGCAAGCCAAGCAGTGGCACCCTGATGCAAATCAGGACAAGCCGAACGCTGAAGCCAAATTCAAAGAAGTGAACGAAGCTTACGAAGTGCTGAGCGACCCGACTAAACGCTCGACCTATGACCAGTTTGGTTCGGTAAATCCACAGGATTTTGGATTTGGTGGCGCGGGCGCTCCCGGTGGTGGACGTTATACCTATACTACCAGCACCGATGATATGGGCGGCTCACCCTTCGCCGACATATTGGAGCAGTTCTTAGGCGGGAATCGTGGACGCGGTTCACGCAGCGGGCGTGGTTCTAATGTATCCCAAGACCCATTTGGTTTTGGTGGCAACATGGGGCGCACCAACGGACAGGATATTGAGCAGCCGGTCACCATTAGTCTGCGCGAAGCCTACAATGGGGGCGTGCGGATCGTCACAAAAGGTGACCGTAAACTGCGGGTGAACATTCCAGCCGGCGCAACCGACGGCACACGCATCCGGTTAGCGGGTGAAGGTGGATCCGGATCGGGCGGTGGTTTGACGGGTGATCTGTATCTGGTGGTACAGGTTGAAGACGACGCACAATTCCAACGTAAAGGCGATGATCTGACGGTGGAAGTCAAAGTGGATATGTTTACGGCGCTGCTGGGTGGTGAGGTAGAAGTGCCGACGCTTGACCGTCCGGTGAAGCTGCGTATTCCGGCAGGTTCACAATCGGGTAAGAAGTTCCGTTTGTCGGGTAAGGGAATGCCGAACGTTAAGCAGGCTGACCACTTCGGTGATTTGTACGCGCGTATTTTGGTGACTGTGCCAGAAAACCTGAGCGAGCAGCAGCGCGCGGCTGTCGAGGACTTGAAGAAGCAGTTCTAGTCATTGGCACATAGGTATGCAAAACAAAAGGGTGAACCAAAGACGGTTGCCCTTTTTTGTTACATAGAATACAGAACCGAAAATGTAATTGAACAGCCATCCGCAGGAAGCTTTGCACAGACACGAAGACCGCTAAGAAAATTTAGAGAGATGAGTCTAGTTGAGGACGCCGAGTTTGCTGGCGTAGTCGCCAAAAACGATGAGGTCGTTAAGTGCGTACTGCGTCATGACCCACAAATCGCCATTGGGTACACGGGTCATACGCGTGTCGGGCCGCGGAAGCTGCGTGAGGACGTTGTAAACTTCAAACAGCCGCTGTTCATGCTGTGAACGCATCCGGCTGAAACGGGCTAGGGCTTTATTGACGGCGCGGCTGTCGTGCACCATGCGGCGGGTTTCCAGCGAGTCATAGTAGTAATGGTGACGCCAATCTCGATGTTCTTCGCTGAGGATCACCAATTCTTGACGGGCTAGCTGCAAGGCTTCAAAAATTTCTGCACCTTGATCGCCAGATTGAATCATCAGTAACTGCTCTAACAAATCGAGGTACGTTTGGGCTTGATTCAGCCGTTTACGATACTCGTTGTTTAAGCGCCAGAGTACGTCAGTCGGAGCGTCATGTGATGCAGGAAATGCCATCATCGTCTATCCATCAAATAATTTAAAAGTATTTTAGCACAATTTAGCTGTGCGTAGCTATCCAGTTGGCGGATCGGTGGATAGGTCGATTTTTCTCTCAAATTTCTGGGAATCGGGTTTGGCGGCTGTGTTGATTTTGTTTCATCTTAATGGTTGTAACGTCTATAAAGCGCATCCTTACATGTGGAAGATAGTGTAATGCTGCCCCTGCCGTTCGGTGTGTTGGGCTGGGCTTAGGCAGGCTAATGCGCACGAGCGAATGTCGTTTCAGGGTATAATTTGCGCACCGTTTATGCCCAATTTGGGAGAGTCTTATGCTGCAAAAACTGCTGGATTTAAACGGGCAATACCGCCGACCGTCGGGGTTAATCGGGCGCTGGGTTGGGGGCAAAATGGCCGACCAACATCGTGCTGAAAATTTATGGACGGTCGCACATCTGCACGTTCAACCCACCGATAAGCTCTTGGAAGTCGGCTTTGGCCCCGGTTTTGCGATTCAGGAAATTGTTCCTCATCTCACCACAGGATCAATCGCAGGTGTTGACTTTTCACAGACGATGGTTCGCTCAGCTAAACGTCGCAACGCCAGAGCTGTTCAAGCAGGTCTGGTCGATGTGCGTTATGGTGAAGTGAGGCAGCTCCCGTTTGCAGACAGTGTCTTTGATAAAGCCTTTAGCATCAATAGTATTTATTTCTGGATTGATGCGCTAACTGCTTTCCAAGAACTGAGGCGTGTTCTTAAAACCAGCGGCTGGCTGAGCATTACCTTTTTGCCAAGCGAACGCTGGGACTCGACCCCAACCGCCACAGAAGATTTTAAGCCGTATTCTTCGGTGGAAGTTCAATCCTTATTCTCTGAAGCCGGTTTCATAAATCTGCGCGTCGAGGCTGACCCAAATCTTCAAAACCGTGCTAATTATTCAATCATCGGTCAGAAAGGCTAACGGTTACTTGATGTTTTAACCCAGCCGGTTAAGGCCGTCAAAGGCGGCGGTTTTATAACATTCAGCTAGAGTCGGGTAATTAAAAACGGTGTTCACGAAATAATCCACTTTGCCACCGAACGCGAGTACAGCTTGCCCGATATGGATCAACTCACTTGCGCCCGTGCCGATGATATGAACTCCCAGCAATTCGTGTGTATCAAGGTGGAAAATCAACTTGAGCAAACCGGCTTGGTCACCAATAATCTGCCCACGTGCAATTTCACGGTACTGCGCTTTGCCTACCTCATAGGGAATGCCTGCATCGGTCAGTTCATCCTCAGTCTTGCCCACAATCGAAATTTCGGGGATGGTGTAGATGCCATAAGGAAAAAGGTCCGGAATGCTCGTGGCATCGATGCCGAAGGCGTGGCAGCTTGCTAGTCGGCCTTGTTCCATTGAAGTTGAGGCTAAGCTGGGGAAGCCTATGACATCACCGACTGCGTAGATATGCGGAATATTGGTTTGAAATTTCTCATTGACTTTGATTTTGCCGCGTTCGGCTGCGTCTAGTCCAGCAGATGTCAAGTTCAAGGCCATCACGGCTCCGATACGCCCGATGGCATAGAGTGCTTTCTCGGTAACAATTTGCTTGCCGCTGCGCAATTTGATTTTGACTCGGTCGTCACCGTTGGCGTTCGAAATCATTTCAACCCCGCTGACTTCCTCACCCAACCGGAGTGTGACGCGGTTGTTACGCATCTGGTGAGTCAGTTCCTCAATAATTTCGGCATCCACAAACGAGAGCAGCCGTTCACGCTTATCGACTAAAGTGACACGCACTCCTAAGGCAGCGAAGATGGTCGCGTACTCGCAGCCTATAACCCCACCACCAATGACCGCCATCGACTTGGGGATATGGTCGAGATGCATGACCTCGTCGCTGGTGAATACATCTTGCCCATTAAATTGAATCGAAGGATCACGCGCGACTGTTGTTCCTACTGCAATGACAATATTGGAGGTAGTCACATCGCGCTGCCCGCGTCCATCTACATAACTGAGGCGCAGTTTATGCGCATCCACGAACGAGGCTTCGGCTGCGATCAAATCAATGCCATTGCGCATGAGTTGATGCCGCACTACATCGATTTCGCTGCGGATAACGGCGTCGGTACGGAACATCAAGTCATCCATCGTGATGCGTTCTTTAACGGTGTAAGACGATCCATACAAACCGCGCTGGGTGTAGCCAGAGAGATACATCACGGCTTCACGCAAGGTTTTTGAGGGAATGGTACCGGTGTTAATGCATACTCCGCCGAGAACGGTTTTTTTCTCGATTATTGCGACCTTTTTTTCGAGCTTGGCGGCTTGAATTGCCGCTCGCTGTCCTGCTGGGCCTGATCCGATCACAACCATGTCGTAGTCATAAAGATGTTGTGCCATCTTACCCCCTGAGTAAATACGTAGTGACTGGCGTGCATAGTGAGTGATGTAGCAGGTATGAATGCAGGCTTAGAAAGGCGAATTCTACCCATCAATAATTGGCTTGCCCAAAAGTTCTTACTATTGATGACGAGATTTAACACAGGACACAATGTCCCACCGGTTTTCTTAATGGCTGTATAATGCGGAAACGTTTAACTTATCTTGTCAGCCGAAACGTGGGAAAATATCATGGCCTTCACCATTTATATCAGCGATACCAGTTCTGACCTTGCTAACGTCCGCGCGGTTTTGCTCCAACAAATTAGCGAAAAAGGAATGACTGCTGATTGGCTGACTGATGAAGAACGTCAGCGATCTGATATGCTAGATATTGTGCGGCGGAAGATTGCTTCGGCAGATGCGTTTATCAGCCTGATTACTTATATTCATGGTTGGACACCGGCTGATGCGGGCAGCAAATCGCTCACAGAAATCGAGTGTGATCTGGCAATGCAAGCAGTGAAGCCGAGCGCTATCTTGATGCCGGAAAGCAACAGCGAAATTGATATTTATCTTCGCATGTGGGCGCTGGATCAATCTGACGATGAACGGAAAAACCAGCAGGCATTTTGGCGCAAGTTACAAGAACGCGGCGCATCCATTACCTATACAGATATTACTGATTTTTCAACGAAACTTACGGCGATTCTCACGCGGTGGTCAACACAAACCACGCCTCCGCCTTCGACACTGCTGGCAGCTCAAGCAGCCAGTTCTAGTTTGACACGTGAACGGCGCGACAACCTTTTCCCTGATGACACCATCAATATTGATGAGTTAGCGGAAATCGTAGCGGAAAAGACAGCCGCAAAAGTACAGGAAGCCCAACAAAAGCGCGACCAAGAATTGGTGGAACAAACGCTCAAGTATAACGAGGCGCTCACGCTCAAACCGGGCGAACTGGTCTTTGGCAAACCGTCTATGACCAGCCAGTTTAAGGGCGATATTTTTATGATTATGCCTTTTGCTGAATCATTCTCAGGCATTTACAGTGATGTGATTCGCCCGCTGGTCAAGGATTTGGGTTTAAGCATTACGCGTGGAGATGAATTTAATTCGGTAAACGGCTCGATTATTGATGAAGTGTGGTCGGCACTGAACAACTGCCAGTTTGTGATCGCAGAAATTACCGGCGGGAACGATAACGTGTTTTATGAGTTGGGCATTGCCCACACCTTGAACAAACCCGCTATTTTAATAACACAGGCGACCACAGCCGAAAAAGTACCGTTTGACATTCGTCACCTGCGCTACATCAAATATGAAAACACGGTCGCAGGCGGTGTAAAGCTGCGGGACGACCTCAAAATTAACATCACGCGGCTGCTGAGTGATTTACGTGAGGGCTGGGGGCAGCAGACTTAGCGTTTGCTTAGCCGTGATCGTACTCCGAGAAATCGGGTTCTTCGGCAGGCGGATGAATGTCCAAATTCAGCGCCCAACCGGTGCCGAGCAAGGCGACATGATTCATCATGCGTGAAATCTGCTGTGGGGAATAGCGCATGTGGTTGTGCTTCAGCCACCAATTAACGACCCCAATCTCGGCACCGGCGATAAAGCTGCTTACGAAGTCCGGCGGGACACGGGGATTGGTTTTTTCGGAGAGTTTATTCACGAACTCTGTTCCCATAATGGTGCTTAGATACTCCAGCACCATCAGCACGAAAGCGATTGAGCCTTTTTCGCTGAGCATGGTTTGATAGAAAGCGGAATTTTCGGCGACATGCTCGAAATCCGAGTCGCCACCTGTTTCCATTGATTTCAACAATAGTTCATCAGGTTCACAGTTTATATGCTGGCGCTTTGCCAGATCATCGTAGATTTCGCGCAGGCTGGAAAAGAGTAAGTCCTGTTTGTCTTTGAAGTGCAGATAAAAGGTCGGGCGTGCGACGTTGGCACGGTCGGTGATGTCTTGCAGTGTGATAGCCTCATAACCTTTTTCGGGGATGAGTTCCAGCAGCGCATCCCGCAGGAGTTGGCGGGTTCGTTCCTTACGGCGATCTTCTTTACGAGTGGTAGTCGCTTCCATTTATAGACATCCTGTTTATTAAATTACAACCTCTAAATATTCGTTGTTGACAGGTTTAATTATGCACCTATGATGTACATTATACGACAGGTTGTAAATAAAATGTCAAGTTGTCATTGGCAAAGGATTGTTCAAAATGGCTGCTCAAACACTCCCTCCCGGCCCACAAGCTCCCCGTAATTTTTTCCAACTGCTGCAACTGATGCGTAAGTTCGAGACGGATATGCTCGGTTACGTGTCGCGCAGCTTTAAGCAGTACGGCGGCATCTGGAAGATCGAAGCCGGCGGCGAGATTCAGTATATGATCTCTGAGCCGGACTTGATCCAAGAAATAACGGTTAAACAAGCGGACAAATTCCATAAAAGCCCGGATTACATCGATGATAAAAGAGGACTAGCCCGCTTTCTGGGTACGGGTTTGCTGACCAACGACGGCGAATTCTGGAAACGACAGCGCAAGTTGGTTGCGCCAGCGTTCCATACCAAACGGATTGAGGCATACGCCCAAACGATGGTGGATTCGACAAAAGCGATGCTTGACCGCTGGCATGGGCAGAGTACGCTGGATATTGACGACGAGATGATGCGGGTTACGCTCCAAATTGTGGTTAAGACCCTGTTCAACGTGGATATTTCAGCGGAGGCCGAGCGAATCGGCGACGCGATGACCGCTTTGCAGCAGATGGTTGGCAACAACAGTATTGTCGAAAAACTGCTTCCCCTGTGGATACCGACTCCGCAGCGGAGGCGTTCCAAGAAGGCTGTCGATGATCTGGACGAGATCATATACGGGCTGATCGCCGATTGGAAAAAAGAAGGCAAGGACAACGGTGATCTCCTTTCGATGCTGATGCTGACCCGCGATGATGAGGGCAACGGCATGAGTGATAAACAGGTGCGGGATGAAGCGGTGACGCTGTTCCTCGCGGGACATGACACGACGGCGAATACACTGAACTGGACATGGTATTTGTTGGCGCAGAACCCGGAAGTTGAGGCGAAGCTGCACCACGAAATCGATACGGTTCTTGGTGGAAATTTGCCGACGTTGGCTGATCTGCGGCGATTGCCTTATTCCGAGATGGTGATTAAAGAGTCGATGCGTTTGTTTCCTCCGGCGTACTTCTTTGGGCGAGTGGCGATTGATGATGTGCAGCTTGGCAATTTTTATGCGCCGAAAGGTACAGGCATCGGTATTTCGAGCTACACCGTTCATCGTGATCCGCGCTGGTGGGACGCGCCGGAGACTTTCCGACCGGAACGTTTTAGCCCTGAGAACGCCGAGCATATCCGTAAGTACAGCTATATCCCGTTTGGCGCGGGGCCGCGTGTGTGCATCGGGAACAGTTTCGCGATGATGGAAGCACACCTGATGTTGGTGATGATTGCCCAACGCTACCAACTGCGGCTTTCGGCGGGACAAGAGGTCAAGATTGATCCTCTGTTGACGATGAAGCCCAAAGGTGGGTTACATTTGCTGTTGGAGGAACGGCAGGTTAGTCGTCCTTTGTCGGTGTCTAGTCATCAGCTTGAGGCGGTGTAAAAAAGTACCGAGTACCGAGTTTTGAGTACCGAGTCGAAAGCGGTGAATGCTCATCGCTTTTTGATTCCGTCATCAGTCAAATATCATTTTATGTCGGCGTTGTCGGCGGCGGCGATCCGACATAACCCTTTTTTATGTCGGAAATGTCGTCAATGTTGGCATGACATTTGGCAAATTTAGTGACATTTCGGCGGATTGCCCGGCTGGAGATGCGGCAATAGGTCGTTGGGATGTCCGACGACAAGATTGCCAATGGTTAAGTCTTTAGGCATCAGTCGTTAGTCCAATACAGAAATTCATACCCCACCCCAACCCCTCCCCAAAACACAGCTGAGGGGGCGACAGTAAAAATCAAGCGGGAGGAGCGAGCGCTAAAAAAGCTTGTCGCCCCTCCCGAAATAAGCTCCAACGACGAACATAAGAACCATCCGGTTTGCGTTTCAAAGCGGCAGTCAATCCCAGCGCGAG
>WGMX01000028.1 GCA_016124855.1 Anaerolineaceae bacterium
AATATATTGACGGACGAAAGCATCGCCGGTACGCGCAGTAACATTCCAATCAATGAGGCGAACGTCGTCACCGGGTACATAAGGACGAATAGCATCAAATTCAATACCCCGTCCCTTAAAAGCAGAATGATACGCACCAGCAAGCGAATCGTTGACCAACTTACGCGTTCGTAATTCGACCAAGCGAATTTTACGAAAAGTGTCTGGGGCAATCATTAGGGTACAGGTACTCTACGTAAAATCTGTTCGATGACTTGTTCGCTGGTGACATCTTCGGCCTGTGCCTCGAATGTTACTAATATTCGGTGGCGTAGGACATCAGGAGCAACTTGCTTAACATCGTCAGGGGTAACGTAACCACGTCCTCTCAAAAAGGCAAAAGCTTTAGCGGCCTTAAGTAAGGAAATAGTCGCACGTGGTGAAGCACCATACTCAATCAGTGAACCCAACTCTTTCGCTCCGCCACCCACCGGGTCGCGCGTCATAAAGATAATGTTGAGTACGTAATCATGAATTTTTTCGTCGACATAGATGCCATTCACCACTGAACGGGCTTGTTGAACCGTATTCAAATCAATTACTGGTTGAGCGGTAGGTTCGTCATCGCTTGTCATACGGCCGACGATCAGCCGTTCTTCTGCACGAGTTGGATAACCGACGATCACTTTGAGCATGAAACGGTCCAATTGGGCTTCAGGCAACAGATAAGTACCCTCCTGCTCAATAGGGTTTTGTGTCGCCAACACCATAAAAGGAACCGGTAATGCGTGAGTTTGATCACCAACTGTAACCTGCCGTTCTTCCATCGCTTCTAACAGTGCAGATTGGACTTTAGCAGGCGCGCGATTAATCTCATCTGCCAAAATGATATTGGCGAAAATCGGCCCTAAACGAGGGGCAAATTCACCGGTGCGCGGGCTATAAATCTGAGTACCAATGAGATCGGACGGAAGTAAATCCGGAGTAAACTGTATGCGCTGGAATTTAGCCTGCACGGTACTCGCTAGCGTTCGGACAGCTAAGGTTTTAGCCAAGCCGGGAACACCCTCGATTAAAATATGACCACCGCACAGCAAACCAATCAGCAAGCGGTTAATCAAACGGTCTTGCCCGACAATAACCCGATTGGTCTCTTTGGCGACTTCTAAGAACGCGCCAGCTTCGCGTTTAATGATGTCGTTCAACTGTTGTATAGCGTTCATTCGGCATTTACTCAGCGGAAGAACAAGCAAAAGTTCATTGAAGTAGGATTGGCTTTACAACCGGCGAATAACAATGCTCCACCAACTACGCCTGCACACACAAATAGCACAGCTAAACAACCGCACCATGCGACCGGCCCGCCGTTCACAATACCCCCTAAAAGCTGCATGATCCCAACGACGGTATGGAGACCTGTACCGAGTATTTGCAACCCGAAAAATAAGAGCAAGCCAACGACACATAGAACCGCACAACCGACCGCCAATAAGACAGGCGATCCCAAATTCGCATTTTGCAATAAATCCATGTCGAAACCAGACCTATTTAGACTAAATGTGAAAAACAGTATCCATCATACTACGGATTGCATTTTCCCTGTGCTGAACGCACCAATTTCCAGTTGTCGACTTCATGGGCATAACATTCACAAAAACTGGTTGTGTCCCCTTTACCCATCCACATGAGGAAACTGGTATCCGTTTGCAAACAGGTATTTGAATTTTCATCGGTGTGTAAGCTAGGACGGGCAATACCCAAACCGCGTTCGGTCGCATCTTGTATTAACCATACGCGGAAACTTTGCCCCGGAACATCACCTAATTGAATAGCAATTTCTCCTTGGGCAACCAAGGCAATTGCGATACAGGGAAACAAGAGCATGATAATCCAAATGACCAATCCTATGCCACAACTGATACGGCGAAGCCGACTTCGAGGTTTAGCTGTTAAAGAGTCAGGACTATTATCAACGGGTAGTTGGCTGTTTTCGGACATGAAAATAACCTGCAATGTTTATCTCAAGCAATAGCGAATATGAGTATAGCGTATGGTTGTTCGGAGATTGAAATTAGCAGCATTTACTCATCTGCAAAGCGCATTTGGATGTGATCGTGTTCATCATAACTAACATGTATAAATAAAGGGAAGTCTGTTTTGCTCATTGCCAAGACACGCGGCAAAATAATAGGCAAATCTTCGACCAAATCATAATGAGACACGTCTTGTTGAGGAATCCAATGCAAAGTACCTTCATCATTCGCGATAACTTCACGACTGTGACTCTCGGCGGTAAAAATAAAGAGAACAATTCCAGTCGAGGCTTTAGCATCAATATTATAGACCGCACGAAGTTGAAGATTATTTACGGTTAAACCTGTCTCTTCCAGAATTTCACGTCGTGCGCTCGTTAACGGGTCTTCGTCACGCTCGATATGCCCACCGACTCCATTGTATTGGTTAGGAAATACCCGTTTGTGAGCAGCACGTTTCATTAGTAATACGTCAGACCCATTCAAGACAAAACATAATGTACGGGGAATTGTCAGCCAACGATTTTGAGTAGCATCCGCACCTTGTTGAGTTGCACCCATGTTTTCGATTCACCTATTGACCATTTTTGATTGTGTAAACCTATATCTTCGTGCTAATCTAACCTAATGGGATACCATGCGCCCGATGGGGAACATTATTATTTTATGCCACTCAACCAAACTGATGCACCACAGCCTGACTTACGAATTGTTCTGACAGACTCACTTCATCCTCATGAAGATCATGACTCGCAGCGTTCACAACCATTGATGGAACGACTCGCAAGTGAAACAGTGGTTATTAATCCGCCGATTGTCGCACCGATGGGCGCAAGCCAATTTTTAGTATTGGATGGAGCAAATCGTTTCCACGCCTTTTCGTATCTAAACTATCCTCATATATTGGTTCAGGTTGCGCCCTACGAAAATGGCTATGTCGACCTTAAGACTTGGCGGCATTTGGTTTGTGACTGGCAAGTTGATTTACTTATCGAGCATATCAAGCAACTCGGTGATATTCAAATTGTCAAAGGGCAAGTGAGTTCAGCGATTGCTCATATTTTGCTGCGCGATGAGTCGGTTTTGGCGCTGGTATCTCCGGTCGAAAATACACACGAACGAAACGCTGCGCTGCGGCAGGTGGTGCGTATTTACCAGCAAAATGCCACATTACAACGTACGGCGCTGGTCGAGCCATCAGAGATATGGACACTGCATCCAACGGCGATAGCTATTTTTGAATTTCCGCATTATCAGCCAGCCGATATTATTGCGGCAGCACGCTTTAACGCTTATTTACCTCCGGGAATTAGCCGCCATATTATTCAAGGACGCGCGCTAAAGGTCAATTATCCGTTGGCTTTGCTGCGAGATCACAACACAAGTCTGAGCGAGAAAAACGAATATCTTCGCCAATGGGTACAGGCAAAACTCACTGCCCGACAGGTGCGTTATTATGCCGAGTCAAGTTATTTGTTTGACGAATAGAGGCTGATAATCGATGAATCAAGACGTAGTTTCGGCGTTAAAGCAAACAGAGTTGTACAGCGATGGTATAGATTACGCGGTAATTAAGCTGCCAGCACAAGCAATTACAGCAGCAGCCGGAATAGTCGCAGAAATTGGAGAGGCCTTTTGTGCACTGATTGTCGATAAAGATGAGGTTAGCCTGATTTTACCGAGCGAGGCGGTTGAGGATTTTGCGGGGCGTTTGAAGGGTCATACGCTGGCATCAGACCGTTATCGGTTGATTACGTTTGATCTTGTGCTAGACTTTAATCTTTTCGGATTCATGGCTGTAGTTAGCGACACGCTAGCCGGGGCCAAGGTTTCTATTTTGCCAATTGCGGCGTTTTCTCGTGACCATATTCTTGTGCCTTCACGGCAGTTCGATATTGCGATACAAGCGCTGAAAAAGCTACAATCCAGCCTATAATTAGCCCAATCATAACTCAAGACAAGACTATGGAAATACCACTTTTTCCGACTGATCAAATTCCTCGGCCAGCCGATGAAATCAAGATTGAACAAATCGAGATTACCCCTTATCCTGATCGATTTCGGGTGCATACTCGTGTACGTGTAACACCCTTTCTGGAACGGCCCAACTTGCTCATGGTGGCGAGGAACCAAGATAATGTGATTGTGAGTGAACTCAACATCATTGAAACGATGCACGCTGATATGGAGTTCACGCTACATATTCGTAATGTGAAAGACCCTGCCGGTGAATATACGTTGACAGTCGAATTGTTTTACCAAACACGAACACCGCCCCAAGACCGAAAAACCCAGACTTTCACGATTCCAGAAGCCAATATGTCTACGTCGAATTAATGGAATCACTTATGCAAATGTGGCTCAAGCCAGAACTGGCGAAATCAATTATCGAACATGCACGACAGACACAACCAAATGAGTGTTGTGGAGTGATTATTGGCGAAGGAATACGGGCCGAAAAAATTGTAACGATTCCAAATGTGGCAGCTGATCCTAAACATCGTTATCACATGGATGATAAAGCACTTTTGGAGACCATCATCCAATCTCAACGGCAGAATCTCGAGGTCATTGGCCTTTACCACTCGCATCCTCGGACTGAGCCAATCCCTTCACAAGAAGATATTCGTCTCGCGACATATCCAGACATGGCATATGTTATTGCAAGTTTACGGGGTGGCGAAGCCCGTTTGTCAGCATGGTCAATCAAACGAGATCGCGTTGCGCCAATCGAGCTAATTGTTTCGGTTGAAAAACCAGCGCAGGAAGCAGTTTCACTTTCAAATATTCAAAAAAGAGCCATTATCACGTCTGCTATTATTGCGTTTATTTTTCTGCTGGTTCTCTCCCTTTCTTTATTGCCCCCAGCACCTATAATCCCGATTCGCTAACAACAGAAAGCTGCTGATTATCCTTATGCTTGTTCCGATTATCATTATCATCATTGGCCTACTCGCAGGCGGCATCGTAAACGCCTTAGCTGACGACCTGCCAACAGATCGAAGACCTAAGTTACCGCATTATCCTGATGGAACCCCTCGCCCCATATCGGCGTGGCTCGGTGTGACAGCATTCATATTAGGGCAACGCGCATCGCCAAACGGAGCAAAACTTTCTTGGCGTTACCCTATTGCTGAAATTGGCACAGTAATCGCTATGCTTTTGACCTATAGTATCAAAGCTGGTGAGCCAAAAGTTGACGGTCTACAACTGGTTTATTGGCTGAGTTACATGGCGATATTCGTACTGATTACGGTGATTGACCTCGAACATAAGTTGATTTTGTTCGTGGTCATTATTCCATCGTGCATCTTAGCCATTGTGGACGCAATCACCACCAGTGCACCCCCTAACTTGGAGCGTTCGCTCACAGGCGGCGCACTCGGATTTGGGGTGTTTTTCGTGCTTTACTTGGGCGGAATTGCCTATGTTTATATCGCAAACCAAGTACAAGGTCGAAACATCAGTGAAGTGGCGTTTGGATACGGTGATGTCATGATGGCGCTCTTAAGTGGTCTGGTATTAGGCTTGGGTGACATGTTGTTCGCCATGTTCCTGACGGTTCTCCTCGGTGCATTGGGTGCTCTGTTGTATTTAGTCGGGCAGCGGGTCGCAGGACGTAATTCAAGTATGATTGCCGCACTGCCTTATGGGCCGTATATCGTGGCGGGAACGGTTTTGATGATGTTGTTTGGGCCGCAAATCCGGATTTTCCTAGTGGGATACGCGAATTAGTGAAAGTCGCTAGTTTACAGGTGACAGTCAACAGACCAATCTAGAAGTCATGTAAGAGATGTTGAAGTTAATCCTTTCAACACCCGTTGATTCAGAAATTCCGCAAATACTGTGAAAACCGTTTTGACGGCGGGTTTGAGGGAAGGAACTGCCAAAGATTCGTCCACAGGATCCCCGTCGGTCGCAAAATTCTTCGGATTCTTCAATTTCAGAGAGAAGCTATTTTGTGTCGGTGATGTCGTCCCACGGGAGGCTTCGCACTCGTTGGCGGCGCGACATAACCGGATTATTATGGCGAACATACTGTCAACAAAACGATGCAGTTAATGTTGTTGCAGTTGAGAAATGCCTTGTTTTTAGCATTTCCAGTGGATAGACCACGCAAATGGACGATAACCCTTTGACTAGATTAGAAGCCATCTAAGGGTGACTAGAAATCCGTAAGCACGATTGAATGAGCGAAACAAGCGGCGAAAGCAGCGCAGGCGGCGAAAAGTGCAGATCGTTTTGTGCGCATGAGTGCGTTGGGAGATTGTTAAGTTGCGCGGAGAAAGGGTTTGCCAGAGGCCAACCCATACAGACAATCCTATTGATAGGATAACTGATTTTGAAATCATTCGGGTTACATTTTGGAAGAACATTTTGTAACTCTTTCGCAGCCTTGCAGTTAACTTTGCAGGCGAGAAATGGATAAGGCGAGTTGATAGCTGGTTTGGAAATGGTTTGCCGACAAACTTAATCTAAACCAAAATTATAGTAATGAGTTCTCGGTACATAGGCCGAATAAGCTGCAAATGCGAATTAAAAGGGCGCAACATGTTGCGCCCATACATCAGCTAATATGTGTGTATCGTAAACGTAGCTGACAAATCATCCTTCAGCCGCGCTAGGACGCTCGATGACACCGCCGCCAAGCACTTCATCACCGTTATAGACCACGGCACCCTGACCGGGGGTAATATCGCGCAGCGCACCATCAAAGGTGATTGCCATTCGCGAATCCGGCAGCGGTTCGACCAGCGCAGGAACTGGCGTGGCTTTGTAGCGAATCTTAACCTCAGCGCGGAAGGGTTCGGTTGGGGTAATGCCACTCACCCAATTGACCCGCTTGGCGGTAAGGCTGCTGCGGCCTAATTCATCGGCTGTACCCACGACCAATGTATTCTGTGACGGATTAATGCCAATGACGTATAGAGGATCATGGCTGGATAAGCCTAAGCCTTTGCGCTGCCCAATGGTGTAATTAACTAGACCTGCGTGTTCCCCGACAACTTCACCACTTTTACGCACAATTGGGCCAGAAACCATCACTTCCGGGGCATGGTCATTGAGAAAACGACGATAGTTATTGTCGCCAATGAAACACAAGTCTTGGCTATCCTGCTTGCTTGCAGTGGGCAAGCCAAATCGCGCAGCAATTTGCCGCACTTCAGGCTTGGTATAACCGCCTACTGGGAACAATGCATGACTCAACTGCTCCTGCCCTAACACGCTGAGGACATAGCTTTGGTCTTTATGGGCATCAGCCGATTTGCTGAGGGTAAAACGACCGTCATCTGTTTTTGCGACGCGGGCATAATGTCCAGTGGCTAAATACTGAGCATCTAGGGCCAGCGCATTCTCCAGTAGATAACGGAACCTGATTTGACGATTACATTCCATACAAGGGTTGGGAGTTACACCCTGTCGGTGTTGATCGACAAAAAATTCAACTATTGTGTTACGGAAAACTTCTTTGGTATCCAGCACGTAAAAGGGAATACCGAGTTGGGCGGCAATACGACGTGCATCCGCCATTTGATCCGGTGTACAACAGCGGTTATGGGCGCCACCAGCAACGGTTTCTTCTGACCAGAGGCGCATCATCATGCCGACAACATCATACTCCTGCTCTACCAACAAAGCCGCAGCTACGGAGCTATCGACTCCGCCGCTCATGGCTACTACTACTCGTGTGTTCGAATTATCAGTCACAGCGTTATCTCTCGATTTCAGTTCGATATTTCTAAAGGGACGCGGGCGAGATAAATCTCGCCCCTACAAAGAACATTTGATTTGATATGCCCGTTCTCAGGTCATGCTTGTCAATTGAAAGGCGGCGTTTAATTTCCGCAATCTGGCTACAACATCGCCTAATATGTCAACGGTATAGTCAATATCTTCGGGAGACGTTTGCAAGCCAACTGTTAGACGCAGGCTGCCAAGCGCTTCTTTCGGTGAATAACCCATCGCCAACAAAACTGATGACGGTTCAGGATTTCCTGTTTTACAGGCCGAAGCACTGCTGGCAGCGACACCGCGCAGATCAAGATGGGTTATCAGCGAATTTCCGTCCAAACCATCAATCAAAAAACTGGCATGTGACGGCAAACGATTGGTCGGATGTCCGGTTAAGACCACATCAGGGATACGTGACAGTACACCGTCGATCAATTGGTCGCGTAAGGCACGGAAATGGTTTATGCGCATTTCACGCTCTTGGTATGCCAATTCCAAAGCTTTTGCCATGCCGACGATACCGGGCGTGTTTAATGTACCAGCCCTACGACCTTCTTCATGACTGCCGCCGGTTTGACTTGGATAGAGATCAATGCCTTTGCGGAGGTAAAGCAGTCCAACACCCTTTGGCCCATAAAATTTATGAGCGGAAAGACTCATCATATCTACACCAAGCTGATGAACATCCAGTGATAATTGACCTGCTGCCTGAACTGCATCGGTATGAACATAAACACGTTTTGCTTTGGCATAGTCGGCTAAATCGGCGATTGGTTGAACAGTGCCAACTTCGTTATTGACGAGCATAGCACTAACAATCGCCGTTGCTAGACGATACAACTCCTCAAAATCAGAGGGGTTGATTGAACCTTGTGAATCGACCGGCAAGTAGCTACTTTCAAAGCCCATTACATCGGTTAACTGATTGACGGTATTGATAACGGCGCTGTGTTCAACAGCCGTTGTTATCAGGTGACTGCCCTGCCCTGCTTTCCAAGCCGCACCGCGAATGGCAAGGTTATTGGATTCTGATGCGCCGCTGGTGAAGATGATCTCTCGAGGAGAGCAGTTCATAACCTTAGCAATAGTTTCACGAGCCGTCTCGACCGCATCTTCTGCTTTGCGTCCGTAACTATGGGCCGAGGCGGAGTTGCCATAATCAGCAGTGAAGAAAGGCAGCATCGCCTCAACAACGCGAGGATCAGTCGGTGTAGTGGCAGAGTGATCGAGATAGACAGAACGCTTTGTTAACATGTGACGGTATTTCCGTTAAATAACATAAAACACTGGGAATTATAGGACACTCGACACATTTTTTACAGTTTGCAGGTGACGAGTCGGACAAATCGGTATATCATTAGGGCTTGCATTTTAAAGAACACCACAAAAGCAAAATCAGATGAGCGTTCTCACCTGACAATTGTTCTGTTCACTAATCTCATAGGAGAACATTATGACGATCATTGAAACTATTCATGGCCGTGAAATCCTTGATTCACGCGGCAACCCAACTATCGAAGTTGAAGTTCGTTTAGCCGATGGCGCATTTGGACGGGCTATGGTTCCTAGCGGAGCATCAACAGGCGAACATGAAGCTCTAGAACTGCGTGACGGCGATAAAAAACGATATGATGGAAAAGGCGTGCTGCGTGCCGTGAATGCGGTCAACGGGCCATTGGCGGATGCCTTGCGTGGGATGTACGCCCAACAAAAAACTGTTGATGAAACGATGATTGAACTTGACGGCACACCAACCAAATCAAATCTCGGCGCAAATGCTATTTTGGGTGTTTCACTGGCCGTTGCCCGCGCCGCGGCTGACAGCGTGAATCTGCCTCTATACGCTTATTTGGGCGGTGTTCATGCGCATATGCTGCCTGTACCGATGATGAACATTATGAACGGTGGCAAGCACGCGACCAACAGCACCGACTTCCAAGAATTTATGGTTATGCCAGTTGGCGCAGATTCATTCCGTGAAGCGCTGCGCTGGTGCGTCGAAGTTTACCAGTCCCTTAAGAAAATTTTGCACAAGGCTGGTCATTCTACAACGGTCGGCGATGAAGGCGGTTTTGCACCAAGCCTCGGTTCTAACCAAGCGGCTTTGGATGTGATTATGGAAGCTATTCAGCAAGCCGGTTATACCCCCGGAGAGCAAATCCGAATTGCGCTTGATCCGGCAACTTCTGAGCTTTACCGCGACGGTAAATATCACCTCGACATCGAAGGTCGTGTCCTTTCAGGCGAGGAAATGGTCGAGTTCTGGGCTGATTGGACAAGCCGCTACCCGATCATTTCGTTAGAAGATGGTCTGGCGCAAGACGATTGGGCAAACTGGTCTAGGCTAGTCGCGACAATCGGCGACAAGGTTCAAATTGTGGGTGATGATCTGTTAGTGACAAATGTTGAACGGGTTGAACGCGCGATTAAAGAAAAAGCTGCAAACTCACTGCTGTGCAAAGTCAACCAAATTGGTACACTTACGGAAGCAATGGCAGCCAGTCAAATGAGCCAACGCGCCGGATGGACGGTTGTTGCCAGCCACCGCAGCGGCGAAACGGAAGATACGACAATTGCTGATTTGGCGGTTGCGATGAATGCTGGTCAGATCAAGACTGGCGCGCCAGCGCGCTCTGACCGGGTTGCCAAATTCAACCAGCTTTTGCGTATTGAAGAGCAGTTGGGTAGTGCGGCTGTTTATCCCGGTATCAAAGCGTTCACTAATTTGAAACTCTAGTCAGACGTTTTTACCCGAAAGGAAAATCAGCTTGTCTAACAAGTCCGGTGTTGAAGGCAAACACACCAAAATTGTAGCCACGATTGGCCCGGCCTCGAACTCTGAGGATACGATACGGCAGTTGATTCGGAGCGGCATGAATGTCGCGCGGATCAATTTCTCGCATGGGGATCACGCGACACATGGCGGAAATATTGACCGCATCCGGCAAATCGCCAAAGAAGAAGGCGCGGTCATCGCCATCTTGTGTGATATTCAAGGTCCCAAAATTCGTATCGGGAGAGTTGCAAATGAACCGCTTGTCCTGAAAAAAGGCGACAAAGTTACCTTCACGTTAGACAACGTTCCGGGGGAAGATGGGGTTATTTCGCTGCCACATCCTGAGTTTATTCAGGATATTAAGGCGGGAATGCAACTGCTATTGGACGACGGCAACATGGAAATGATGGTCACACAGACGATACCACGTGGTTTAGTTTGTGAGGCTGTCATCCCCGGTGTACTGAGTTCGCGCAAGGGGGTTATGGCTCCGAAAGCACGTCTGACTTTGTCAGCTATTACGGAGAAGGATCGGGCGGACGTTGAGTTCGCACTGAGCAAGAATACAGAATATCTGGCTATGTCATTCGTGCGTTCAGAAGACGACATTCGCGAGATGCGCTGGCTGATTAAACATCTCGGTGGCGACGTGGCGGTCATCTCAAAAATTGAGAAGCACGAAGCGTTGGAAAATATTGAGTCGATTATCGAAGTATCTGATGGCATTATGGTGGCGCGGGGTGATTTAGGCATCGAAACACCGGCTGAAGAAGTGCCGTTCCACCAAAAACGAATTATCGGCTTGTGTAATGCCGCAGCAAAACCAGTCATCACCGCTACACAGATGTTGAACTCGATGGTGGAAAATCCACGTCCAACGCGCGCAGAAGCTAGTGACGTGTATAACGCAATTCTCGATGGAACAGACGCAGTTATGCTCAGCAATGAAACTGCGGCGGGCAAATACCCTGTGGTTGCAGTGGAGACAATGGCACGAATCGCAGTGATTGCTGAACACAGCATATGGGCCAACCGTGACCAACCACATGCCGTTTCCAAGTCAAGACTTGAAGGCAATCAGGCAATCTCGGATGCGATAAGCCAATCAACGTGTCAAATTGCTGAAGCACTGAATTCCAAGCTGATTGTGACCTCAACTTTAACCGGTTACACTACACGACGAGTCGCCAAAGAACGTCCGAAAACACCGATTTTATGTGTGACCCCCAATGAAGTCACCCAGCATCGGATGGCATTGGTGTGGGGCGTGCTGCCACTGCTGATTCCAGAATTTCATTCGATTGATGAAATGATTACCACGGTGGTCAACGCCGCTGAAAATGCACAACTCGTCACAACCGGAGATGGGTTGGTCATCATCGCAGGTGTGCCATTTAGCGTTGGTGGACAGACGAACTTCTTGAAGATTCATACCGTCGGCGACGTGGCAGCATTTTAAAGTAATTGTCCCATACCCTTCTCAAAGTAATATGCTGAAGAAGTCAAAGGCGGTTTTATATCGCCTTTAATTATTGTTGTCACATCACTCAGGACAAACCCAAATGAGGGCAGCGGCTTATAAGTCGTCACCCTCTACAAATTCTAAGGGTTCCGGGCTGCGAGATGCTGCACGTCGGCGTACTTGAGTTTGAACATTGCCTGTGATCTGTTCAGGAATGTTTGCAGGACGGGCATAATTCGATGTTGATACTACCGGTAATGGTTCAGAAGCCATTTGCTGCTGCGTTGTACAATACGGGCAAACCTGCCACGATAATTCCAGCATTTGATGGCAATGCACACAAGGTTTCTTTAGCCGTGTAAAACAATGTGGGCAGGCCTGCCAATTGTCTTGTATACGCTGACCACAACCGGGGCATGTTGGCTTTTCCTCGATTTCCTGCAGCAGTGCTTCTTCTTCGAGCGACCGTTCATAGGCTTCGCTCAAAGTTTCACGCGGGCGGACTAACAGATAGATGATTAGGCCGGGGATCATTAACAGCGCTACCAACAGCAAACTACCCAGTTGGGCAAAAGTGTCTCGCGAACGTGAGCGCATATCGCGGTATGCCCACACAATCAGCGCTAACCAGAGCGCCGCCAAAATGACAATGCCATAAATTGTGATTCCCAGCGCAAGATCGTTTGACAAACCTAACCCCGTCAACAATTCACCCATGTTGTGAACTCCAAACGTTCAGACTATTTCTAAAGCCAGTATATCAGCCTGCAAATGTAGGCGCAAAGAGCCGCACAAGAGTATCATAATGAGCATGTAAGAATCAAAGTTATCACAGACGGTGTTCATGAATTCAGGCGACAAAGACTCAAAGATACAATCCAGTTTCAAGGCGCTTCCCACTAGCGAACGTCCACGTGAACGGCTGCTCACTCAGGGCGCGGAGTCTCTTTCAAATGCAGAACTCATCGCCGTACTTTTGCGAACCGGAACACCAAGTGAAAACGTCCTGCAAGTCGCTGAACAAGTTCTTATGACATGCGGTGGACTAGCAGGCTTGATGCGAGTAACACAGCATGACCTATTAAAGATCAACGGATTGGGTCCGACGAAAGCCACCCAAATCATGGCAGTCGCCGAGTTGGCAAAACGTGCGATGACTCTGCCGAACATTGAACGCACGGCTATCGATAAAGCTGAAGATGCAGCACGGCTCTTAATGGATATGCAATTTTTGCAGCAAGAGCATATCAGAATTCTCCTGCTGGATTCAGCACGATGTTTGATTGCCAGCCCAACGATTTACATCGGGACGCTGAACACTTCAATACTGCGCGTTTCTGAAATATATCGAGAAGCAATTACGCGTAATAGCCCCGCAATCATACTGGCACATAATCATCCTTCAGGTGACCCTACTCCATCACCAGAAGATTTGGAAATAACCCACACTCTTATTGCCGCAGGAAAATTACTCGATATACAACTCATCGACCATCTAATAATGGGACATAACCAATGGGTGTCGTTGAAAGCTCTTGGCCTCGCCTTCGATGCCTGAAGACAAGACATTACGGATTAGCATTTAAATCCGCAAACAGCGCAACGTCACCGATCATCACATCATATTGATGTCCAGATGATTTAAATTGGATGTCAATTATTGATACCGGTCGCTGCTCCGCAAGTTGATCAGGGTTTGCTATCAAATTTAATAGATTGCCGCTGTCATAAGTGAACCAAGTCTTCTCATTGATTTGTTCATGGGCTTGTAAACAGCTATTGCATTGTAAGGGGAAATTGCGATTAGGATCGATAAAGTAATAGAACCCATGAATCCAACGACGATTCACGTCGTTTTTATCCCGATACTCAACAATGAGCATCAAAGGACATTCACTGCCGTCTTGTCCACAAGCGCTCAATGATTGGTAGTTAATCTTAAAAGTGGCACGTAAACTGAGGTAATTGAAGCTTTCGACATTTTGACCATCACGCGGCCATGAACGGACACAACCGGTTTCGCCATGGGAGGTCGCATTGTCATCCCGTAAAAAGCGCAAGACAGGACGACCATCGCTCATCGTCGAATATGCTTTGCCATTCGGATTACTGTTATCATTACAGACCCAGTCCTTAATAAATGGCTGCCCCCCTTGATCGGTACCAGAAAGAGGCTGTAGATCATCAGCAAAAACCGTATCACCAACGAGGTTCGTATTCGCAGGAGAAATCGCGACATCGTTAGGATCGTCGGCATAGCTAATGATGCCTTGATTGTTAGCTGGTATTGATTTCCCGATGTCTACATTCGACGGTTTTAGGATGAGATCACCCGACTGATTAATAACTTGCACACGCGCATCCGAAGCCCGAAGAATGTATTGACCACCGGAACGCAGATAAATCAAATCGCCGGCGCGGGTCAAAATGCTCACGTTCAGCTCTCGGCTGAGACGCTTTGGAATATAGACATTTAGTTCTCCTCTAAAGTCTTGCAGTTCGACAATATATTGACCAGAACTCCATGTAAATCGAGGTCGAGTTCCGCGAATAAGTTTTAATGATGTGTCGCCACGTAAGGTCATGGCTACTACGATCTGCTTACCATTTTCTGGATCACTGAGTGTTATGGTAGCCTGCGAAAGCGGATCGGTACTTAAACCATCGTTGTTACTCACCGACGCATTCAGACGAATCGGTTCTTGGCCGGTAATACCACCACTGCCACGGGCAACTTCCATCGTACCATTTAGGGGTACAGATGATTGAAACAGAAAATAAATTATGCCAATGCCTGTCACAAGACAAATGGTGCAAAAAACAGCAAAGGAAATGAGCATAATACCCCATGCCCGCCGTTGTGGGTCGATGTTGATACGTGGTGATGGTGGAGTGATTGTGTCTATTCTTCCCAAAATGTGTGACCTATTGGTTAGTCCTTGCAAAATGCAGTAGGCCGCAGAATTATAACATAGTGCCTTACTTACCCAATGATCACCCTTCATCTCGACGCATCCAAGTCATTCAGGTATAATGGCAAATAGTATTTTCTGATGAAAGTTAGATGGAGTATAGGCCATGTCCGGACATAGTAAATGGTCTACAATTAAACGCAAAAAAGGGGCCGCTGATGCGCAGCGTGGAAAAATTTTCACGCGGTTAGCACGGGATATTATGATCGCAGCGCGCGAAGGTGGTGGAGATGAAAATTCCAACACCAAGTTGAAGTTGGCTATTACAAAGGCCAAAGGCAACAATATGCCCCGCGAAAATATCGAACGTGCCATTTTGCGCGGTACGGGTGGCGCGGACGGCGAAATGATGGAGGAAATCACCTATGAAGGTTACGGAACCGAAGGTGTTGCTTTCCTGATTGATGTGCTGACGGACAACAAAAACCGTACACTCGCTGAAGTTAAACGGTTATTTAACCGCGCTGGTGGCAGTTTGGCCTCGGCAGGTTCGGTGGGTTGGCAGTTCGAAAAGAAGGGCGTCATCACCCTTACGGGCGACAAACTGGACTTTGACAGTGTCTTTATGGCGGCGGCTGAGGCCGGTGCGGACGATGTGGTTGATGAAGACGGTACGGTCATTGTCTACACTCCGCGTGAAATGTTTGCTGCGGTCGAATCCGCTTTGGCCGAAAGCGGCTACGAAATTGCCGATGCAGAACTAAAATGGGAAGCCAAGAACGAAAGTGAAATCGCGGTCGAAAAAGCGGTTCAGAACATGCACTTGATGGAACAGCTTGAAGAACTCGATGATGTGCAAAGTGTGGCCTCGAATCTGGCGATAACAGACGACGTGATCGCGGCGCTTGAGACAGCTTAATGATAAGTCTGGGCATTGATCCGGGTACGGCGACGGTTGGTTACGGGGTCGTCGAAGAAATGCGCGATGGTTCACTCCAAGCAGTGGCTTACGGCGTAATTACCACTGCACCGTCAATGCCTATGTGGGAACGATTGCTAATTATTTACGATGGCATCCGCGAATTGGCGAGCACCTATCAACCGGATCGAGCTGCCGTCGAAGAATTATTCTTTGCAAAAAACGTGACGACAGCGATTACGGTGGCGCAAGGACGTGGCGTAATTTTGGCGGCGTTAGCTGGCTCAAAATTACCAATTGCCGAATATAAACCCAATAACATCAAACAGTCGATTGCCGGATTTGGTGGCGCAAAGAAGCCTCAAATGCAGGAAATGGTGCGACTCTTACTGGGATTAGAAGAAATTCCCCGTCCTGACGATGCGGCAGACGGACTGGCGATTGCCATCACTGATTTACATAATTCGCGTTACGATAACTACTCGGAATAGCGGGATAAACTATATATGATCGCCAGTATTCAGGGGGTGGTTGCGGCTACAGGTAAAGATTATGCCGTTGTTGCAACCAATAGTGGTATCGGCTATAAAGTATTCGTAACGCGTTCGTCGCTGGATAGGCTTCATGATGGCAGCGATGCTTTCTTGCACACCACACTAGTTGTCCGTGAAGATTCGCAGACATTATATGGTTTCGACACCACAACCGAACGAGATGTTTTTGACACACTGATTACAATTAGTGGCATTGGCCCCAAAACAGGTCTGGCTATTCTCAGTACGCTTAGTTTAGATAGCTTGCGAAATGCGGTTGTGGCCGAACGGGCTGAGATACTGACGCGTGTACCGGGAATCGGCAGTAAGTCGGCACAAAAAATCTTGCTAGAATTGAAAGATAAGTTCAAATTTGGGTTGGATACTGCTCCTGTAGCGGCCTTCGATGACCTGAACAGTGATGTTCTCGACACATTGGTAGCATTGGGTTACAGCATTGTTGAAGCCCAAACCGCTATTCAATCACTGCCGAAAGACGCACCACACACGGTTGAGGATCGTGTACGTCTAGCGCTCAGCTATTTCGCCTAAATACAACTCTTTGGATCATTACACATGGCTTCAAATCCGCCTGATGCATTAGTTGGTAAACGTGTTGAAGTATTGGACAAGGGATGGATTGAACTGGTTGACCTGCTGCCGCATCCAGCCACGGGTGTAAGCGGTGATCTGGCAATCGTCAACGCTGCCCGTGTCAGTTTTATGGGTGACAGCAAAGGCCCAGAAAAAGATAAGAAGCTGCTATTTTATTTGCTCCGGAATCATCACACCAGCCCATTTGAAATGGTCGAATTTAAGTTCCGAGTCCGTGCGCCGTTGGTCACATGGTGGCAGTGGGTAAGACATAGGACATGGAATTTCAATGCCCAGTCAGGACGTTATACCCCGTTTGAAGAAAATGACTTCTATGTACCCGATATTTGGCGCAAACAAGCAGCTAGTAATAAACAAGCCAGCGACGGTCAAGTTGATGATGATATCAATCAAGACTTGACGGATAAGCTGAATGAATTCTACAAAAAGGGTTATGACCTGTATGAAGTAGCACTCAAAGCGGGTGTTTCTAAAGAGATGGCACGCCTCTTTCTGCCGGGGTTTAGTGTTTATTACACGTGGGTAGCTAAGGTCGATACTCACAATTTGATGCAGTTCTTGCGCTTGCGTATGGCGAGTGATGCGCAATATGAAATCCGCGTATATGCACAAGCCATATACGACGAGTTCTTTAAGCTGGCGCTGCCATGGACGGCAGAAGCATTTGAAGAATACAATTTAAAATCGCCACCCAAATAGTTGTGGTGGCGATTTGAGTGAAGTTCGCTAATTGGAGCTTAAATCACCCGAAACAGCAAAGCACATTTGCCGTGCCAAAGAATCTTCAGGATAAACTTTCCACAAATACTGCTTGCCTGCTTCAAATGCGTCGGGTTTGAAGGTGTAACTGGCATCAACTGCATAATCAGAGAAAATCTCTTGATTGAAGTCTCCAATGACGAATATTCGATAGCGAACCGCTCCTTGTATTGGTGTCCAAAACACTTGCGTGGGCGTTCCTACTGTAAAGGTAGAGGCACTCTTATCGCGATCTACGTCAAAGGGGCCGCAAGCAACCAGTGTCGGAATGGGAGTCGCCAATGGCAGGGGCGTGTTAGTTGGCGGAATAAGCGTATTAGTGGGTTCTACCGAAGGAGTCCACGTTGGTGGTAAAGTCGGACGGTCAACAGGCACTTGTGTAGGAGGAGCAACTGTTGACACCGGCGTTTCTGTTGCCGCCGCAGCCGGTTGAGGCGTTGGCATGAGCGTTGGCAGAACTTCAGTTGGCTGTTGCGAGCCACAACCCGAAGCAGCTAACATAAACAGTAATAATCCTATAATCCGTTTCATCGCGTCTGCTCCCGCTAGACATCCGGCAGCGTTGCCACATGATATCCATTGATGATAAGAGTAAAAACAACAACAAGCACTAACATTCCAAAAACCAGATAGAAAAACACTGCAGTACGTTCTGGTCGTTTTTCCCCGCGAACGCCGACCAGAAGCCACCAACCTACCCCAAATGTTATTATACCCAGTCCACTAGAAACAAAAGATGGAAGAATGATGGTTTGCTCGTTAAAAAAATTTTCCATGTAGACATAATCAATCAATGGAAATACGAGAGCCGTTACCGCAAGCGCAAAAACGCAAATGATGATAATGCGGGTCAGACGCGGCCAAACAAGAATCTTGCGAACCCAGTAGGTAACATAAGGGACGCGTTCCGGGGGATGTGCTCGATCCAAACGTGCTTGTTTCAGTGTTTTGCCGTTGGGTGAACTCATGACGGTTAATCTTTCGAGCGGTTCTGCCACTGCATCAAGTTATTTGTGCCTGACTCGGTATTAATCATGAAGGTTGCGCCTCGTTCGAAGTAATCACGCATGATACTCCGCGCAGGTTCTTGAATGCCTACTTCATCAATCGCTGCGCACATGTGAGCAAACCAGTGATCCCGTCCTTCTTGATCAATGATAAAAGGGGCATGACGCATTCGTAAACGGGGATGCCCCCGTTCAGCAATGTATTGAGCAGGGCCGCCAAAGAATTGAGCAAGGAAAAGATACTGCCAGTATTTCCCCTCCTCGAGGTTTTCTGGAAACAACGGACGCAACACTTCATCGGCCTCAACCCGGCGATAAAAAGCATCGACTAGCTGCCGGAAAGTGGCGTCGCCACCCACCATTTCATAAACACTTCGTTCTGATTCTGTCATCACGTCCATTCCATCTGAAAAAGCACGGACATTTTACTAATTATTACCTCTATTATGCCGCGTAATTGAAAGTCTGGCTGGACAATTAAGGGCATAAGAGTACAATCTTCCCTTTTAAACCGTAGCTTAACACGCGTCCTTAAGGAGTACACCATATGAAGGCATTTCAGCGTCTGGTAGGCGTTATAGTCCTACTTACGCTTTTGATCAGTTTCGGATTGGTTGCCGCCCAAGATACCAACACGGTTACTGTGGCGGGTTCAGGTATCGTTGCCCCAATTTTTGACAGCCTCAAAGCTGCAAGTGGCGTTACGGTCGATATTAAATCGGAAGTCACGGGAACCCGCACCGGTTTTGAACGTTTGTGCAAAGGCGAAACTGACGTAGCAACCTCGAACCGCTCAATATCAGCGGACGAAAATCGCAATTGCACCACGGCTAATATTGATTATACCGAATTATTGGTTGCCCATAACATTGTCGCCTTTATAGCAGCGCCAGATGCAGCTTTTGCGCAGTGTCTGACGCCGACCGAGTTGAATACGATTTTTGCCCCAAGTTCGCTCGCCGCAAATTGGAACATTGTTAATCCAGCGAATGGCGATATCGCCTTGAGCATAGTCACGCCGCCAGCTACCTCGGCAACGTATGGGGTGCTAGACAGCCTTATTGATGGTGACGGCATTCGCACTGATGCGACTCTTGCAGCCACAGAGGCCGACGTCATTAGTGCAGTCACACAAGCAAAGGGCGCAATAGGTGTAGTGAGTTTGTCTGCTGCGACAGCCGCAGGTGGCGGCGTGAAAATTCTTCAGGTAAAAGTAAACGATACATTCGGCTGTACTGCCCCTTCGGCTGAAACCGTCGAAAATCGGACGTACCCGGTTACGAATCCCTTGTTTATTTATGTCAACCGTGCAAGCCTGAGCAAAACGGGTTTGAAAGATTTGCTGGCCTATATGATCAGCGAAAATGCAGCGCAAGCCATTTCCGCCGAAGGTCTGGTTGTCCCAAGCGCAAATACGGTCAATTCAAATAAGAGCGCTCTTGAGGGCACAGGCAATACTCGTCCGTTCAGCGAAGCCACCACCGCATTTCAAATTCCTCCTGATGCGAACGGACAGGTTACTATCGCCGGTGCAGCAAATGCCGAAGATTACCTAAAGAGCGTGACTACAGCATTGACCCAACAGTACTCGACGCTAACTACTGACATGAAACTGGCAGGAGAACCCGCCGGTATTCGCCGTCTATGCAACGGCGAGGTCGATATTGCGGCAGTGAATGGGCCGCTTACTGATGAGCAAAACAAGAACTGTGACGCGAATAACATCAAAACCCTGAAAATTGAACTCGGCAAACAAACGGTTGTTCTGGTCGCCAGTGCATCAAGCAGCTTCCTTAGCTGCTTAACAGGTGATCAACTGACCAAAGTGTGGGATGCAACTTCGACCAAAACCATTACTAACTGGAACCAAGTTGATCCTTCATTCGCTGATCAAAAGATGACTTTGTTCGCTGCTACGGAAAGTAACAGTAATACAGATTTAATGCTGCAAAAGGCATCTGGCAAACCTTTAATCGGTCGTGGGGATATTGAATTCAATACCGATCCTCTTTATCGGGCGGCGGCAATAGCAAATGTCGAAGGCGGCCTGACATACATGAATTGGACAGAATATCAAAAGGTTCTGAAGAACAACCAACAACGCATTCAATTGGTCGCTGTGAATACGGGAAGCGGATGCGTTTTGCCATCCGACGAAACCATTAATAATGGAACATATCCACTGATGCGTAATACAGAGCTGCTGGTCAAGACCACATCTCTTACTAATATTCCGGTGCAATCACTGCTGTGGTTTATGGCGACTGACGGCAACTTCGGTGAATTCGAAAAAGCCGGTCTACTCGGAGTTAATTTCGGCAGTTTGCCGGCATTACGCCAGACCCTGCAAAAAGCTTATTTGGATGCTGCCACTGAGGCTGCGAAGAAAGCGGAAGCCACGCCGGAAGCAACCAGTGAAGCGACTGCCGAAGTGACGTTGGAAGCCACGGCTGAGGCAACACAGGCCCCATAAGTCGAGTTACCATTCTTTGACAGTGCATCCCTGCCACAAAATGGCGGGGATGTTTTATTACAGGGCTGTGCTATACTGCCAAAACTATCCCTTATTCGTGGGACACACATCAGGCGAAATCGGAGAACAAAATGCGTGGTGAGTTTGTCGCGCTTGACCTAGAAACAACCGGATTTGATCCAAAAACGGAAGCGATAATTGAGTTTGGAGCCGTGCGTTTCCGTGATGGCGAAGTTGTGGCGGAATATTCAACTCTGATAAACCCCGGTCGTCCTATTCCACCCGAAGTCGTGGCGCTGACGGGTATCAGCAACGACGATTTTCTACCGAAACTGCACAAGCCCGGTGAACCATCATCCGCACCAGCTCCCGCCCTTGTTCAGGCATTGCCCGGTATTCAATCTTTCGTAGGCAACGCACCGATCATTGGTCATAACATCAGCTTCGATCTAAACTTTCTTTATCCGCACGGGTTGTTTCGGAATAATCTGTGGGTTGACACTTATGATCTAGCGGCAATTATGCTGCCGAACGCGACCCGTTACAGCCTGTCCAGTTTGTCCAACCAACTGGGCATTGAACTGACAGAAGCACACAGGGCGCTGCATGACGCGCGCGCATCTGCCCTGCTTTACTGGGCGATGTGGCAAAAGATTCTGGAACTGCCTTCTCCACTTATTCATGAAATTGTTAACTTATCACAGGGGCTTGATTGGAATGCTCGGGTCGTCTTTGAATACGCCTTAGAGCAACTGCGAAGTTCAAAACCAGTTGAGAGTCCAAAGCCGCAAGACTCATTTGCGAACCTGTTGATCAGTTCGCCTCCCTCAAACCCATCGCAAGCAAAAGCTGAAACTACCGACGAAACAGTTGACAGTGTATTTGGTACAGGCGGCACCCTTTCAAAGATCATCGCCGATTATGAAAGCAGACCCCAGCAAATTGAGATGGCGACCCAAATCTCGGAGTCGTTTGACCAAAACCGACATTTGATTATTGAAGCTGGAACAGGCATCGGCAAATCCTTAGCTTATCTAGTTCCAGCCATTTTATGGGCATCCCAGAATCAACAACGCGTTATCATCTCGACCAATACGCTGAATCTGCAAGACCAAATTCTTATCAATGATGTTCCGCTGCTTCAAAAAGCCCTGCAAACGACTTTCGAAGTCGTGGCGCTGAAAGGTCGCAGCAATTATTTGTGTCCAAGTCGTTTGAGCGATATGCGCCGGCGTCAACCGGGAACCACAGATGAGCTGCGGGTGCTTGCGAAAATCCTTGTCTGGCTGATACAAGGTGGTAATGGCGAAAAGAGCGAACTTAATTTGCGGGCATATGTCGAACAAAGTGTTTGGCAGCGTCTGAGCGCGGCGGAAGAAAATTGTTCAATGGAACGTTGCGAAGCAGCCACACAGGGGAAGTGTCCTTTTTATCGGGCGCGCAAAGCGGCGGAATCCGCATCTGTCATTGTCGTCAACCATGCGTTGTTAGCAGCCGACGCTGTTAGTGACGACCATATCATTCCCGACTATCAACAGTTAGTCATTGACGAAGCCCATCATCTTGAGGATGCTATCACCAACAGCCTGAGTTTGCGTTTGGATGAATCAGCTTTTAAATATAGATTAGCCCATTTGGCTGGTAATAGACACAGCTTGCTAGCAGAACTGATAAGTAACTTGCAACTACATGTTCCGTCCAACGAGAACAAACGATTGATTGACTTCCTTGAGGATTTCAGACGCGCCTCGATGGCGGTGGAAACACATCTCACAAATCTTTTCTCGATATTCCGCAATTTGGCGTATAAACCGGATGCGGACAACACTATTCTTCTGCGGATCACCGATGAAGTCCGTGGCAAAGCCGAGTTTGGGACTCTGCAAAATCAGTGGAACATCGTTAAAGAGTTACTCACGGCCATTACAGAAGGTTTAATGCGATTAATTCCGGCTATGAACCGGCTGAAAAAATACCCAATACCAGACGTCATCGACGACATTTCCAGCATGAAGGCGTTTTCACGCTACTTTGAAGATATGCTGAAGGCGTTGGATGCCCTTATCATAAATCCCGATAACAACACTATTTACTGGATTCATCTTAATCAATCTTATGGTGTATCTATCAACACAGCGCCGCTTCAAGTCGGGAAGTTTGTCGACGCATATTTTTGGTCAATAAAACGATCTGTTATTTTGACCAGCGCAACCCTTCAGGTAACGGGCAGTTTTGATTATTTGCAGGAAACTTTGGGCGCCGAAAATGTCGAAACATTAGCATTAAGTTCTCCATTTAATTATCGGAAATCAACTCTGGTATTCATTCCTAACGATATGCCCGACCCAAATGAAAGGGGTCGCTATCAACAGGCTGTGGAACGAGCGTTAGTGGAAGTCGCGGCGGCTTTAGATGGACGCACACTGGCGCTGTTTACCAGCTACACACAGCTTCAGCAAACAGCACAGGCTATTCGCCCACGGTTGTCTTTAGGTGACATTACGGTTTACGATCAGTTAGATACGAGCAATCGCCAAGCCCTGCTCGAGAGTTTCAAGACCACAGATAAGGCCATACTACTAGGCACGAAGAGCTTCTGGGAAGGTGTAGATATTCCCGGTGCAGCTCTCAGTGCTTTAGCCCTAACCAAACTGCCCTTTCCCATTCCAACTGATCCGGTTATCGCGGCACGTTCAGAAACATTTGCCGATGCATTCAAAGACTATACGCTGCCTGAAACCATCTTGCGCTTTCGGCAAGGTTTTGGACGCCTGATTCGTAACCAATCAGATCGCGGTGTCGTGATTCTCTTGGACAAGCGTATCATGAGCAAAAGTTATGGTAAGGACTTTCTCGACTCGCTGCCCGATTGCACGATTCAATACGGCGGATTGCAGTCGCTGGCGGATGCTGCACAAAAATGGGTAAATGCCAAACCTTAACTTATCTATTATTAACACGCTGCGATTAAAATAGAAAAATACCATCTGATCATTACGAGGTTTTGTTATGCGTACCCCTGCAGGCAAAGAGTGCCCGCATTACCATGAAGATTTCCATCGCGGCAGAAATATTCAAGAATGCCGGTTGATTAACCAGAATCCTAGTTCGCTACGCTGGAAACCCGGGGATTGTAAGTCGTGCCCGGTGCCAGACATATTGAATGCCAACGCCAGTCAATTTCTTGAATTAACACTTACCATCAAGCCCAAGTTGTTGGGACTTGGCCGTCAACTTGAGGTAAAAGCGTCGTGTACCAAACACAGAATAGATATTGCTGATCCTTATGTGGGATGTCCCAAATGCAATGCCGAACGTCCGGGATTGAACCTATTTTGGGAAGCACTGCAAGAAGACGAACACGACTAAACGCCTGTTTAGAGGGCTAAAGTTCGAAGTGCGTATGTAACTGATATGCACTTCGTTTGTCCTCGATTTTCTATGTTATGATGAACGGGTGGCGCATTTTATGATCAGAATTTTTTATGCATACCCAAGTCAAATATACCCCCGGTGACTACAATTTACTCATCATTCATAGTGACGAAAATTTTGTTCGCCAATGGTCCTATACCGCTGGCCTTGAAGCATCGAAAGCTGTTTTTACGACATCGCCGAGCGATGCGGTACATATACTGGCGCAGCTGCGTCCCCAAGTGATTGTAGTTCACGACGGCCCATCTTCAAACTTCGCGCAATCTGACCTCATATCATCACTATTTGAATCGACAGAACGCCCCATACTAATAATCGTGAGCGATAATCCAACTCGTGACATGTTTGTGATTGCGCACCAAGTCATTCCGCAAAGTTACCTTCCGTTTATTGATCAGATCATCACGTCACATTTGACGCGCTTACAATCGGCTTTCAAAAACCAAGAGCGGTCTAGTGAATTGGAAATTGAAAATTCTCATCTTAAGCAGCAGTTAGAATATGCCAACCAAACCAGTACAGAGATGAAGATTCTCAAGCAAGCAGTCGTTCATAATGTATCTCATGAGCTGCGTACACCCATGCTGCAAGTCAAGTCGGCGGTAGCATTACTGAGCGAAGATGAAGCGACCAATCGTAACGTTGTTGAATTGGCAACCGAAGCCACCATCCGCCTAGAAAGTGGTATTCGAAATGTAACCCTACTGAATGAATTGATGAACGAGAATACCAACAGTGAGTCATTCACTGCCGTTCCCATTCTCCAAATCGTCCAAGCAGCACTGCGTAATCTTGGACGGTCGTGGGAGCACAAAAAAGATATTGAACGGGTCGAGCTTGATTCGGGTTCTAATGCAAGTGCCGTGTTATGCAACCGACAGCGGCTCACAATTGCGATTCAACTGCTCTTAGACAATGCTCTAAAATTCAGTGAAGCAAAAGTTAGAGTCAAAATCTCGCATACAAAAGACAAAGTGAAAGTATCTATACAAGACAAAGGGATTGGTTTGCCCCAAGATCAAATGAGCCGAATCTTTGAGCCTTTTTACCAAATTGATAGTTCATCAACACGGCGCTATGGTGGAATGGGTATTGGGCTTGCCATCGTCCGGCTCATTATGGAACAACACGGCACGACAATACACATAGACTCGACTAAAGATAAAGGCAGCACCTTCACTTTTGAGCTCCAATCGTCGGGTGACTAAAGTCTTTTTGACTTTCTCCCTCTTCATTTTCGTGTCATGACCATTGCTTGACAAACGAATCCGCATTTCATATACTTGCCCTCTATTTTGTCGCCTGCAAAACTTGCCCCTGCAAACGATTCCTCAATTTTATTGAGAGTGAGTTTTTACATGCCTGATATTGTGCAGAATTATATTGGCGGGAAATGGTCGCAGGCTCAATCCGGCGAAACTTTCCCAACTTATAACCCCGCTACTGAAGAAATACTTGCGGTCGCGCCGACTAGCAGTACCAATGATGTCAATGCTGCCGTTAATGCAGCCAAAGCCGCCTATAAGCATTGGCGTTTGACACCCGCTCCACGACGCGGCGAAATTCTTTTCAAAGTTGCTCAAATATTAACCGAGCGCAAGGAACAACTCGCCCGATTAATGACTCAAGAGATGGGCAAAATTCTGGCGGAAACGCGCGGTGATGTGCAGGAAGCCATTGATATGGCTTATTACATGGGCGGTGAGGGACGGCGCTTACTCGGTTATACCGCACCCGTTGAAATGCCCAACAAATTCGGAATGGCAATGCGCGACTCAGTAGGTGTCATTGGTCTAATTACGCCATGGAACTTCCCGATTGCCGTCCCAAGTTGGAAAATACTACCTGCACTCATTGCAGGGAACACAATTGTTTTCAAACCCAGTGAAGACACACCAGCAACAAGTGCGGCATTTGTCAAAGTGTTCGAGGATGCAGGTTTACCACCCGGTGTATTGAACCTCGTAACAGGCGCGGGAGCAGCTGGAGCTGCGCTGGCAAATCATCCTGATGTGCGCGTGATTTCATTTACGGGTTCAACCGACACGGGACTCAAAGTCTATTCGCAAGCAGCCAGTCTCGGCAAAAAAGTATCACTAGAAATGGGCGGCAAGAATGCCATCATTGTTTTGGATGATGCTAACCTTGATCTGGCGGTCGATGCAATCATATGGAGTGCTTTTGGCACAACCGGTCAACGATGCACGGCTACAAGCCGTCTGATTGTTCAAAGCGGAATTAAGCCCAAGCTGATTGATGCTCTCGTCGCTAAATCTAAAACTCTCAAAGTTGGTGACGGATTAGATGACAAGACAAATGTCGGCCCATTAGTGAATGCCAAAGGGCGCGATAAAGTCGAAAAATATGTCGAGATTGGCAAACAAGAAGGCGCAAAGCTGTTAGTGGGCGGTCAACGGACTGACATGGGCAAAGGTTATTTTTACGCCCCTACCCTGTTTTCAGATGTTAGCCGTTCGATGCGAATTGCCCGCGAAGAAATCTTTGGCCCTGTCCTAAGCGCAATTGAAGTCGCCAGTTTGGATGAAGCAGTCGAGGTCAACAATGAGTCGGCATATGGACTTTCTAGCAGTATCTTCACCGAAAATGTCAACGCCGCTTTCCGTGCAATCCGTGACTTAACCACTGGCATTGTATACATCAACCACGGAACAACGGGAGCTGAAATTCAGTTCCCGTTTGGTGGCACACGAGGCACAGGCAACGGAATGCGTGAAGCGGGTCAAGCGGGTATGGACTCGTTCACCGAGTGGAAATCAGTTTACGTCGATTTCAGTGGTCGTTTACAACGGGCACAGATCGACACCGAAAGCGTTTTACAGGAACCGTGATAGTATAATTTTTATCACATTGGTTGTCGTAATTTCAAACGTTTTGCGGTAAGCTAGTGTGTATGAATGAAATTTCACAATCAGGGAATTTGTATTGGGATGCGACCTACGAAATTGTTTTGAGTTTGAAAGCCGCGTATCCTGATATTGCAGTTGACACTGTTGGTTTAGTTCAGTTGTATCACTATGTAACCACGCTGCCCAATTTTGTTGATGATCCCCGTCTAGCTAACGATGGAATATTGAACGAAATTTTGCGGGAGTGGTATGAGGAGGTCACCCCATAATGGCTCAACTCGACCTGCGTGATCTACACGCCACCGAGTTTCCAATACCGGATGAAATGCAGGGAAATGTTGCCATCACCAGTTTGAGCAAGATTTATAACTGGAGCCGACGATCTTCAATGTGGCCGCTGTTGTTCGGGTTGGCTTGCTGCGCGATTGAAATGATCGCTACGGCTGCCGCCCGTTACGATCTGTCGCGCTTCGGGATGGAAGTTATGCGCGCCAGCCCGCGCCAGTCCGACTTGATGATTGTTTCCGGGACCGTTACCAAGAAAATGGTCGTTCCGATTGTCCGTCTTTACAATCAAATGCCAGAGCCGAAATATGTTCTGGCGATGGGAGCCTGCGCCAGCGGCGGTGGTCCCTTTAAAGAAGGCTATAACGTCGTTTCGGGTATCGACCAATACATTCCGGTCGATGTTTATGTACCCGGCTGCCCACCTACTCCACAAGCACTTTTACACGGGTTAATCTCGCTACAAAAGAAAATTGACGGCCAATCTCTTGCCAATTTGGATGATGTACCGTGGTATGGCGTTGGGCCGTCTGAGCCAACTCCAATTCCTATTCTTGGCCCAGACATTATCGATCCGCGCCAAATGGATCTGATTCGCCGTCAAGCTCAACTTGCAGCCGCAGGAAAACCATTTGGAATGCGAGAAC
This sequence comes from Anaerolineaceae bacterium, assembly GCA_016124855.1. Taxonomy (GTDB): domain Bacteria; phylum Chloroflexota; class Anaerolineae; order Aggregatilineales; family Phototrophicaceae; genus CFX2. Next base: position 28,436 of record WGMX01000028.1, read on the forward strand.
TGCCTGAACTCAAGCCAGCTGATACCCCTAAAATAGCGCCGAAGGCTAAGGCAGGGACTGAAACGGCTGCGAAATCGGCTGCTGAGGCAAAGCCAGCCGCACCAGCTCCGTCCGCAGTTGCTGAGGCTGCCCCGGCAGCAGGTGGCGCAAAACCGAAGTTCGACAAGCAGGCTATGCTGGCGAAGATCCGTGAGAAGAAGGCGAACAAGGGATAATCAATATGACAGATAACGCCATTGTCGAAACAAATGACATACAGTCTGTAATTGCCTCGTTGAAGGAACGCTTTCCCGATGCAGTTAAAGATGATACCCGACAAGGTTACAGCGGAATCATCGTAGACAAAAGTAAGCTGCTTGAAGTTGCGACGGCTATCCGTAATGAGATGGGTTACGATTATCTGTCCAGCGCGACAGGCGTAGACTATCATGGCATCGAAGATTCGATGGAAATGGTCTACCATGCTTACAAAACTTCAGGTGGTTCTGCGCTGGTTTTCAAGGCGCAAACCGATCGTAATAGTCCCGTGATTCCGTCGCTCATTGACGTGTGGCCGGGTGCGGATTTCCAAGAGCGTGAAGCCTATGATTTATATGGCATCAAGTTCCCCGGACATCCTAACCTGAAGCGCATTTTGCTGTGGGAAGGTTTCAACGGCCATCCAATGCGAAAAGACTGGCACGAGGCCTACTACGAAGAAGATCATAAACCCTTTGGGAGCCGCTGGCCTGACGGGTGGGTACGCCGCGGTGAAGAGAAAAGCATTTACGGCAAGAATGTCTCTTATCCCGCTGACTTTGATCTCGCAAAGTTGAATGACACCTCAGAAGAAGCTCTTTATAGCGATCTCGGTCTTGGTGTAAGCGTACAGGAATTAGACAGCGACGCAGTACTCAAAACAGATCGTCTCGTCGTTAACATGGGACCGCATCACCCTAGCACACACGGTGTGTTTCGTATGATTGTCACCCTCAACGGTGAAACCATCGAATCGCTCGAACCGGTTATGGGTTATCTGCATCGCAATCATGAAAAGATTGGCGAGCGCAATACGTTCCTGCACAACATGCCGTTCACAGATCGACTCGATTATATCAGCAGCATGGGTAACAATCATGGTTACGCGTTGGCAGTGGAACAACTCCTTGCCAAGGGGGCGAAATACCAACCACCTACCTATCGAGCCGAAGTCATCCGCGTACTGATGGTCGAACTCACCCGTATTGTCAATCATTATTGGGCGATTGGCTTCTTACTCAACGACCTCGGTGCATTCTTCACCCCGGCATTGTACGCAATCGCCGAACGCGAGAAAATTCTTGACTTCTTTGAAGCCACGGCTGGCAGTCGCATGATGTGTAACTATATGCGTTTCGGAGGCGTGTTCAAAGACATTCCTGAACGCATAGCAAGCGTATTGAACCTCGTGAACGACAAGGTTCGTGACTTTAATACGATGGATTATCTGACTGAGTTGATTAACGAACGTATTCCGCGCTCAATCGATGAGTTGGATACCTTCTTAACCGCAAGCGAAATCATCAAGGCACGTACAATTGGCGTTGGCTATCTGCCGCCTGAAATGGCAATTGCTTACAGCGCTGCTGGCCCGCTGCTTCGTGCTAGCGGAGTTCCTTACGACGTCCGTAAGGCCGATCCATACAGCATCTACCCTGAGCTGGACTTTGATGTGGCAGTTCGTTATAACGGCGACATTTACGACCGTTACCTCATCCGCTTGGATGAAATGCGCGAAAGCGTTCGTATTCTCAAGCAAATTCTGCCGCGTTTGGAAAAGACTCGTGGTGAAGCGATTTTGGCTGAAGCTAAGAAGCACACACCGCGCGTTCCACTGGGTGAATCTTACGGGAGAGTCGAAAATCCGAAGGGCGAACTTGGTTACTACGTCGTATCGGCTGGCGATGAAAAAGGCCCGCAGAATCCGTGGCGTTATCATGTTCGTGCCCCCAGCTTCATTAACTTGACCGCACTCGGACCGATGTGTGTGGGTCACAAAGTCGCCGACGTCGTCGCCATTCTCGGCAGCATTGACATCGTTCTCGGTGAGACAGATCGCTAACGCAAACTTACATGGTGGCGCGAAGAACCCGCCACCGTTTGACTAAGGAGCCTCTATGTACGGTAAAGGTATTGCAAATGGCCTATGGGTCACATTCAAGCACTTCTTCAATACCTATATTGATGACATTCGCTATGCAGGTAGAAAATACGTAAACAAGGAAAACTTTCAGGTACGCCAAGGTCTAAAGACTCAAGGCGCATTCACAGTACAGTATCCTGATGAAAAAATCGCGGTGCCGGAACGCTTCCGTTTCACACCTTTCCTAATCACCGAAGATCAAGACCCCGCGCATATGGGTGAAGATTGGTGTACAAGCTGCGGCATTTGCGCCAAGGTATGTCCACCCCAGTGTATTTGGATTGTCCGCGGTTCTGACCCGGTCACAGGCCGTCCGGTTCCGCAACCTGAAGCCTTCTTCATCGACATCGACATTTGCATGAACTGCGGTTTCTGCGCCGAGTTCTGCCCGTTCGATGCCATCAAGATGGATCATGATTATGAAATGGCAAGCTACGACCGTACCGGCTATCACATTCACGATAAGCAAAAGCTTTCCAAGCCACTGAGTTATTGGAAGACGATTGCTCCGACAACCGCGCTTGAAGAAGCTGTTGATCGCGGCGGTTGGGAACACAGTGACAATATCAAGGCTATGAAGAAAGCGGGCAAGACTGCGGCAGCACCTACAAAAGAAAATATGTGGCCTTCACGTACTTTGCTGCAATTAGCAGAAGAAGCCGCTGCCGAACAGGAAACCCCTGCCCCTGTGGCTGAAGCGCCTGCTACAGCAAGCGCACCAAAGGCCACTGCTCCAGCTAGCACAGAAGCAGCACCAGCCGCCGGTGGTGCAAAACCGAAGTTTGACAAACAAGCCATGTTGGCGAAGATACGTGAGAAAAAAGCCAACAAGTAATTTGAAACTGAAACGGGGTGCAAGTTTGCACCCGTTTTTATTCACCCGTTGATGTAAGAACTCGTCAACTAATTGGTTCAATAAAGAGACTGTGGATGCGTGAAAGTCGAATCTTTAGCCAGTTTAAGACATGACAAAAGATACTGCCTAATTTTTATCATCCACGTTATAATTATTCTAATATGAACCCAATCGAACGAAGGATAAACTTATGAGCGACAAACAAGCTCAAATAATGTCGGCGCTGAGTACTGTGATCGAACCCGAATTACACCGTGATATTGTTTCACTCAACATGGTGCGTGATCTTTCAATAGACGGTAGTGTCGCAACATTCACGATTGTTTTGACAACACCAGCCTGCCCTCTAAAGAGTGTTTTTGAAGATCGCTGTAATGCGGCAGTAATCGGGCACGTCGAGGGCATTAAAAAACTCGACATACGTTGGGATTCTCAAGTACCTACTGACCGTAAAATTCACGGACGTTTGGATGTACCGATGCACAGCCTGATTGCGGTTGCAAGCGGTAAGGGTGGTGTTGGTAAAAGCACTGTATCGACCAATTTGGCCTCCGCCCTTGCCGAAGCCGGCGCACAGGTCGGCCTCATTGATGGCGACATCCTTAATCCAAACCTGCCAACCATGACTGGTTTGGGCTACGGTCGCCCCAAGGTCGTTGACGGAAAAATGATCCCGATGGAAGCCTACGGTTTTAAGGTCATGAGTACCGGCTTCTTGACTAGTCCCGACAAGCCCATGATTTTGCGTGGGCCCATGCTTCATAGTGCCATTCGACAATTGTTTATGGATGTTAATTGGGGAAAGCTCGATTATATGATTGTCGATCTGCCGCCGGGAACAGGTGACGCGCCACTTTCGTTGGCACAGTCATTTCCATTAACCGGCGTGGTTGTTGTTACCCAACCGCAAGACGTCGCTGTATCGGATGCATTACGCAGCATTGCTATGTTTGAGACGTTAAACGTACCGATCCTAGGCGTTGTTGAAAATATGGCCGGTGATTTCTTCGGAACCGGCGGTGGTGAAAAGTTGGCAACTGAACGTGACGTGCCATTCTTAGGACGCATTCCATTAGATGCGGAAGTTCGCAAAGGCGGTGATTTCGGTCGTCCAATCGTGGTCACTCAACCGGAAAATCCTGCCGCTGTAGCGTTCCAAAAGATGGCTCAAGCAGTGGCTGCCCGCACCAGTGTGGTCATGCTCCAAACCAGCGATGTCATCCCACTCAACGTAATCGGTTAGAATTTGTCACGACAGGGCATATTCTTCATGAATAATAGGGAATATGCTTCGTTTAATCATCCATCCCCAAGACATGGATGTCGTCACTGCTGCCAACTGGATTATAGCGACCGATCAAAACATAAAATAAACCATTGAGAACGAGTGCTAGAAATAGCCCAACTATGCCTTCTCCCCAAGCACCAAGCGTATTAATGAGCCATATCAGTACTAAAAGCACCAAAAGCATAATGAGTGTCACGACGCGCCGGCGTTTCGCTTCGGTACGTTGAATTACAAAAATAATGGTTCCAAAACTGAGCGCCAATAAAATCACTAATCCGCCATCCATGACAGTTATGCTTTCTTCACTGAGTGAACAACCGACCTAATTATACCCTAGCAATATCACCTTACGTTTACGGGAAAACACCTTTTAGTGTATACTCATTTAGGTCGCAGTCAGAAATGAAATCGCACTGACAAACGACAAGACAAGGATTTCAACAGATGAATGTAAATGTATCCAAAGACAAAAATACGACATTAATTGAAGTCAGCGGTCGCATCGACAGTACCAACGCCAATCAACTCGGCGAAGCGCTCATGACTGAGATTAACGCCGGTAACATACAGCTAGTCGTCGATCTGGCAAGCGTTGACTATATGAGCAGCGCGGGACTCAGAGAAATTGTATCTGCACTCAAGAAAGTGCGGGGCAAAGGCGATCTACGCTTGGCGCGGCCTTCCGAACGGGTACTTGAGGTACTTGAGATGGCTGGCCTAGACACTATTTTCCAAATTTTCCCTGATCAAGCCCTGGCTTTGAGCAGTTACGTATGAATAACTTTCGCGGCATAAACGGGGATACAGAGTAAATACAATGTATCCGCACGAAAATCGCCTCACCATTATGGGTCGATTGGATGAAATTGCGCGCGCGCGTGACTTCGTGACTGCTGTAGCGCGCCAAGTTGGATTAAATGAAAAAGCCGTACACCACTGTGCTTTGGCCGTCGATGAAACCTGCACTAACATCATCGAGCATGGCTATCAACATCAAGGTCATGATAAATCAATCGAAATTATTTGTTGGGTTGAACCAGTCAAGCTGATCATTACGATACGTGATGAAGGCCCTGCTTTTAATCCTCTGCTGCATGATGATCCTGACCCAACCGCTGACCTTGAGGAACGCGAACATGGCGGCTGGGGAATTTACTTTGTTAAAGAATTTATGGATCAGGTTATTTATTCGCGTGATGGCAATTATAATCAGCTCACGATGAGTAAAAAGATCGGCGCATAATGGTTTAGTTTCCTGCTGGAACCTCCGTAGGTGTTACAGGTTCTGTCAACAGCGAGGTCGGTGTTGCTCGTCTCCATGCATTTATGTCATCCAGATTGACCTGCCCCTGTGGTGGCAGAAAGTTTCCCGCACATGCCTGAGCCGTTTCCGGCAAATCTGTGCGGGGACTAATCAACGGATCATCTGGGTTAAAGTAGTTCCACGCAGCACGCGAAATATCCTCAATCAGTGGCCACAATTTGGTGTAATCCTGAAAATCGGTCTTTTGCCACAGATAAACGGCAATGGTGTAATCGCGTCCATTCGGGGGAAACACGATTCCTGCATCACCACTCATATCCGAGACCCAGCCGTTTTTATGTGAGATGCGTACGCCTTTCGGAATACCACCCTGCAACAGACGCTGTAAATCATTAGCACTCATCAATTCCAACATTTGTTTACATTCAGTTTGGGTATATTCACCGTTTGGATACGCAGTCATCAGACCTGAACCATAATTGGCACAGTCATATATCTCACTAAATAACGTCCCCATATCTTCAGTGGTTGTTTGATTATAGGGATCGGCATCCGTTTTAATGGTCGTATTGGGCGAGGTTTGCGGCGCAGGGATCGAGCCGAGCGTTTGCCCCGCAATTCCCAAAACGAGCGGCGCCGTAATATAGGTATTTCGCGCACCAAGATATTGAACGTTTTTTGTCACGTCACTAATGCCATTAAACAGTTTTTTGTTATCGTCTCCAACGTCAGTATTGTTTTGAATAGCGGCCCGTTCACCTGTGATTTGCATCATGAGGTTGGAAGAAGCATTGTTGCTACAAAGCAGCGAGTTCGCCATCAACCAAGCTTCGTCCTGTGTAGGAGCAACCCACAACTGCCTAAAATAATCTAAAACAATTGGCACTTTAATCGTACTGGCAGCCGAAAACGTCACATCACCATTGATATTCACTTCCTCGCCCGTTTTCAAATCTTCAATAAAAACCGATGCGACAGTCGTTTGTCCATCGAAGATAAATCCTTTTGAGTCAAGATAATCCTCAATCATCTTTTGCAACGTACCAATGTTGCCGACATTGGCACTTGATGGATTAAAAGGCAAATTCACGACACGATTTGTGGGGCTTTTTAGGGCCGCTTCGACCAGTGGGATAGCGGCGTTCACGTCGAGTGAATAACCTAGTGCCCCGGATCTCAAAGTCAACGTGCTAATGTCGTAGCTGGCATCACCGGATTTGCGATCATAACGGGCACTGATGTCGTTCAGAAATTGCTGAATTAAGTTCTCTTGATATTGGGCGACTAGCGGTACGTTAACCGTCTGGACAGTCTCCTGCCCCAACAGATAGGTTGCAAAGCGCGACCAAAAGCTGCCTGACAAGTCACCAACGGCGCTAGCAGAAGCCAACATCGACTCGCCGCTAATCGTAAATCCTACAGTCGAAGGATCAAGCTGAATTGGGCTATCGCCGTAATATAAGATCACAGGCTTTTGATAAGCTGAAACAATCGTCGACAGCGCCTCGCGCTTTGATAACCCGCCTACAGATACCCCTGCCACGGAAACATCACCCGGCAGCTTGTCTGGTTGTTGGCTAAACCGTACCAGATAAAATATGAACAGACCAATCGCGGCAAATATCATCAATACCGACATGATCTGTACAATTGGCAGCCCACGGCGTTTACGCCTTTTGTTTAATGTGCCCATTGTCGTCATATTTAATCTGTTGCCTCTTTCCGCATTCTAACTTCTAAAGCGGTTTGGATTGCCTTGTAGTGAAACCGATGCAATTTCGGCAAAGCCGCTATATCGTACCACTTATAATCCAACAGTTCACCGCTCAGCATACCTACAGAATTTGCCGCATTGCAAAGGTAGGCAAAATCCAAGTGATTACCAAAATCCACTTCAACTAATAGAAGCGACTCAACTTCGACAGTCAGTTCAAGCTCTTCTTTGAGTTCACGAACGGCGGTTTGGGGAGGAGCTTCATTCCAGTCAATCCAACCACCCGGCAAGCCCCACGGCGCATAAGGATGAAATACATGTTCGACCAGCAAAACTTGTCCTTTTTCGTTGAACACGACCCCAACTACACCTGCTGTAAATTTGGGTTGGTTGATTCGCCAGAATGAACGAGCAATAGCAACAATCCAAGGGGCTTTCTGCAAAAACTGTGAAACGCGGCGCATGGGGACTTCAGTTAGCATCCTATCCAAGTTACAAATCTGCGCGCTTCAGTGTAAATGAATGACCCTGAAAACGTCAACGCATTTCCAACTTTAATAGTTTGTTTTTACAAACCAATTAGCCGACACTTTGCGAGAATGAGTGTGATATACTTAGAAATATTATTCTCAAAAGTTTCAGCAGGGTTAGCAAATTGTCTCAAACGTCTCTCGATTTCCTAAACCTGTTCACCAAATCACCCGGTGATTTAATCTTTTTCCTGTTAGCCATTGCCCTTACTCAAGCAGGCCTGTTTATGGCATTAGGCGAGCGTTTTAGAAAACCTCAAAACCGCCCTGCTGGCCGTTACATGATTGCCATGCTGGGTGCATTAGCAGCATGGGTTGTTGTCATGTTGGGCGCACTCTACAGTGTAGTAACCAATCAAAATATCAGCGCAATATTGCCTCCCCTAGAGCGGGTATGCACTTTAGCCATAATTTTGCTAATCGGCTGGGCATTCTTTACGGGAGAGGATGAACGCTGGAGTCGTGCGGCGAATATTGCCCTGCTGCTGCTGCTCATAACTGCCCTCGTTGCCTACATTGGCACAGGCCTTCAATGGACAAATCAATTTGACTATACGAACTTCAATCTCAGCGTATATGGTGTTGCATGGACGTTCACGACATTCGTAGTCAGCATCTTTGGTTTGATAGTGGTTGCCATATCTTTCCGACGAATAAGTGATGCGCCGCTTAAATTGTTGTTTTTTACCTTACTGATTTTAGGCTACGGAATCACGCTGCTCCAGATTAATCAACTAAGCATTTTAGGCAATTATGCCGGTACAGCGCGTTTGTCATTATTCGCCGCGCTTGCGATAGTACCAGTACTGATTTACCGGATGGTAATGCAACACCTACAGACTGAGCTCAATAATTCCGAGCAGTCGGCGCTGCGAAACAGCATTCTGCCAGCAATTGCACGACCAAAAGACACATCATCAAACAGTGATGCCCTCATCAGCACATCACTTTCGCCCATTGTCTCTCCAGCCCAGCGGGATTCAATTCAACTGCTCAAAATTCTGGGCATAATATTAGAAGATGCCGCGCCGAGCAGCATCCCCGAGAAAATAATTGGCGCCGTGCTTGACAGCCTGAAAGCTGACATCGGCGCAATTCTGAACTTGCAAGATGCCAACTACGCTGATCTGGCAAACGCGTACGATAAATCCATGAAACGCCGTATCGCAGGCATGTCGATCAACCTTGATAACCAACCAACTTTGGTCAACGCTATTGAACGCCGTTCTCAACGCCCCCTGTATACTGACCGCAATACCAACGAGCTTCGTGATCTGTATAACCGTCTCGATGTTGAGCAAACAGGCCCGGCTTATTTCCAACCGCTAACACGCGGCAAGGATTTAGTCGGCGTATTACTCGTTGCTAATCCCTATTCACAACGAGAACTTGACGAAGGTGAGCGTGAACTGCTAAAAGGAATCGGCATTATAGCCGGAAATCTATTAGGACTCAGTTATGCCGCACGCGATGCCGGACTAAAAGCGGAAGAGCGCGCCATTCAGGCATTGGTACAAGGTATACCCCTTGACCAGATGAACGATAGTAGTGTTCTTGCTGCGCGCCAAGAGATGCAAAGTAATCTTCAAGCGTCACGGGAACAGATAACCGATCTTACGCGACAGATTTCACAACTAAAAATCGAACTCGATGCGGAACGAAATCGCATAACCACTTCGCTTGGTGATACTGAAGAAGGCATGTCAGTGTCGCAGCGTATTCTTACACTTACTGACGAGCAGCAAAATCTTCGCACCGAAAGGGAAAACCTTCTCGCCCGATTGCAAGAGGCAGAAACCGCTCTGGCCGGCGCAACAGCAAACAGTAACGAGTCTGTATACAAGCATATGGTTGAGGTACTCCGCCGCGAAAAAGAAGAATTGGTCACGCAGCGCAATACCTTGCAAAATCAACTCACTCAAATGCGAAGTGCTGACCAACAGATAAACCCCGCACAGGCAATGGAAACTGTTGCAGAGCGCATCAATGTAGACAATTCACGCATGGTTGCTGAACGCGACGAATTGCAAGGGAAACTCAGCGATATATCTGCACAGTTGCAAGCCCTCGGCATCGAACAAAGCACAACCGGCATGGCGCAGTTAATAACACAACTCATCGAGCAGCGCACGGTGCTTAACCAGAGAATTGACGCCCTCGCTTTAGAACGTAACGCGCTCTTAAACGAGAGGGTGCAGCACGAAGACTCAATAAAGCGTGAAAAAGAACGGGCTGCACGCATTCAAGCGCTTGAAACCGAAATGCGAAACTTGGCCTCTGACCGCGAGGCGTTAACAATAGAACGTGACCAAATCCGCGGCGAACGAGACGAACTGGCCAGCAAACAGGACGCTATCAAACAAAACCGTGCGCGTTTATTGGCGGAGGCATCCGGCTACCAATTGGAACTGGCTGAGGCACATCAGGATCAAGCCAAGCTTCGCCTTCAACTTCAAGTTCTTTCAAATGAGAAAAGCGATCTTATCAGTCGCCAGAATCATCTTATGGCAGAAAAGCAGTCGCTCCAAGCCGAGCGCGATGCGTTATTGGCCCAATCCGGAACGCAACCTGCCAGTGCAAACCAGCCCGCCAAAGATGAACACATTGCCTCACTCACAAGGATGATTGACGAACTTTCGGAGCAGCGAAACCAGCTTGAAAGCGAGTTGAACGAAACTCGCGCAGCACTCGCTGAGGCGCAAAGTAAATTCACTCGATACAATTTTACCAGTGAACATCAACCCGTTACAGAACCGAACGACGATAATCCAGAGCGTGAATCCGACTTGACTTTGAATGTCATCCAAGAATTCAGAACCCCGCTCACTTCCATCATGGGCTATATTGACCTGCTCATGGATGAATCGGCAGGCATTCTTGGCGAAATGCAGCGAAAGTTCTTACAGCGGGTTGCAGCAAACGTAACACGACTGTCGTCTATTACAGATGATTTAACGCGTATTACTGCAATGGACAGCAGTCGTCTGGTATTAGTCCCGCGCCCTGTCAATGTCGTCAATCTGATCGAAGACACGATCAGCAATTCAACATATCAATTCCGCGAAAAAGGGCTAACCGTTCACCTCAACCTTGACGATAATCTCCCTACTGTGGAAGCAGATCAAGATGCTATCTCCCAAGTCATCGGGCAGATTCTCACAAATGCTTATTTGGTTTCCCCGCCGGATAGCCAAATTACCGTCACCGCTCATCGTCAAGAAGTGAAGTTATCGACTAACGGCAATCTCGCAGCGCCCACGGACTGCATCTTAGTTTCCGTAGAAGATCGTGGTGGCGGAATACCTCCCGAAGAACTCGCGCGAGTGTTTTCACGGAAATACAAAGCTCAAAACCCGGTCATTAACGGATTGGGAGACAACGGTGTAGCGCTTTCCATTGCTAAAACGTTAGTGGAAGCTCATGGTGGCGGCTTATGGGTTGAAACTCGCCCAAGCATCGGAAGCATCTTTTATTTCGCGCTTCCTATCGCGAGTATGCTTGAGCCTCAAGGATAAAACATGCAACGTGACATCGGAAATGAGTTCATTGTAGCTATCATCGCAGTTGGAGTATTGGCATTTGCAGTTGCATTCGCAATTATTCTGTCGCTCTCGGGAGGCGCAGGGCAAGCCGCAACACCTACCCCACAGCCGTCAGCTGTCATTGCTCAGGTTGAGACGCAAATGACCGCAACGTTACAAGTATCAGCCATGTTTACAGAGATGGCAACGCAAACGGCAGACGCTCAAGTTCCGACAGTAATTGTTCAAGATCCAACAGTGATCGCTCAGGTTGAAACACTGAGCAATACAATCGCCACGACTATCGACCCAACGACTGAAGTCCCTACTGAAAATACTGCGACCGTCGCTCCCACAAAGACAACGGTAGTGATTTCAGTTACTCCACCCTTAGCCGCCACTGCAACGGTCCAGCCGAACAAAACACTGCAACCACCCACCAAAGTGCCAACAGATTTACCAACAGCAACCTTGGTCCCGCCTACCACTACGGTCAAACCGAGTGCAACCGTGATTCCGGCATCCTTTACGCCGCGTCCTCAAAGCGCTGCCATCGTACCTAGCGCGACTATTCAACCAAATGTCACACAAAAACCATCTGCAACAGCCACGCTGCGCCCGACATTAACCAGTACAATGCGTCCTACAAATACTCCTTTACCAACCGCAACACGAATTCAGGCAACAGCGACTCATCCACCGACAATCAAACCATCGGCAACGGCTACTTTGCTCCCGACGTTGACCAGTACACTACGTCCATCATTGACTTTCACACCGGTTCCAAGCGCGACTGCTACCGCAACAAAATTGCCAACCAGCACACCTCAGCCTACCTTAACCCCAACTAACAAACCGACTTCGACACCCGTTCCAGAATCCTTTACTCCGACTCTTAGTCCTACTGCAACTGTTACAGGTACGACGGCACCTTGTACGATTCCATCCGATTGGGTTAGCTATACCGTGCGACGCGGTGATTCACTTGTAAAAATTGCTCAATCTACAAATACGACGGTGGAAATTCTACAAGCCGCCAATTGCCTAGCAAACATCAACAGCATTAAAGTAGGTCAAATATTATATGTACCCGGTCAAGCAGGCTCTGGACCAGCAACATCCTACAAAGCCGAAGGCTGCACCGATCTCGGCGCACAGTTGACTAGCCCAACGGTTGGTCAAATCGTAAGTGGCATTATCAAAGTTGAAGGTTCGGCAACAAGCAGCAGCTTTGCCTTTTATAAGCTGGAAATCCGTCCGGACAGTGGTACGGCTTATACTCTGTATAACAGCTATATTAAGCCCGTCACTCAAGGCGTTCTCGGAGAAATCGACACCCACATTTTCAGTCCGGGATTATACTGGCTCAAACTGACGCTAGTCACGCAATCGGGAGCAGCGGGTGCATCATGTGCTGTGCCAATTCTAATCGCGCAGTAGATAGAATAGGTTAGGCTGTAACCTCGTTGACATAAACGACTCGCCCTTCTTGTTGTGATCGTGTTGCGGCGAGTCCAATCTGCAATGCGGCCCGTGCATCCTTTTGCGTTATGCTAGGCATTTTGTCATCACGCAAACATGCTACAAAATGAGCGATCTGCGCCGTATAAGCTGGCCCGAATCGCTGGGGGAAATGGGGGACAATATCATGACGAGCACCCTCAGGCGTTAAGATGAGAAGCGGCGTTTCTTGCAGATAGCCGATTTGCAAAGCGCCTTTGGTTCCAATAATATTGGTTTGGATATCATAGCCGTAGTTGGCCGTTCGGCTGACTTCTACATTGCCCAATCCGCCACCTTCAAAGCGGATGTTTATCATCGCATTATCCACATCGCCAACGGTCTCCAATTCCGGGTAAACGAGCGATGCCACCTCAGTATATACCCGTTGTACCTCATCCCCCATCAACCAGCGCAGCAAATCAAAATCATGGATTGCCATATCGAGGATAAGACCGCCGCTGACCGCCGGGTTGGCATATTCGAGGCTGGTACGAAATGGATCACGTCCGATGGAACGAATAACTACCGGATCACCAATTGCGCCTGCGACGATACGCTCTTTTGCGGTCGCGTATCCTGAATCAAAACGGCGCATAAAACCCACTTGAAACATGACGTGTGCTTTTTCAACTGCGGCGATCATTTCATCCGTTGCGCTCAATGTTAAAGCGGTTGGCTTTTCGCAAAAAATGGCTTTCCCTGCCTTTGCCGCTGCAATCACGACTTCACGATGGGTGCTGGTCGGTGTCGCAACAATCACTGCTTGCACATTGGGGTTAGCGAGCAAATCGTGATAATCGGTATAAGTTTTGGCATTACCGACCTGAGCAGCAAATGCCTTCAAAACTGCTTCGCGCATATCGGCTACCGCAACCAAGTTTCCATCGGCGAGCTGTCCAGCAGAAAAAGTTGCGTATACCTGCCCCATGCGTCCTAAACCAATTACGCCAATTCCAATTTTCGCCATAAATTTACCCTTGTCGAGAAATAATAATTTCCAGATACCTATGTGTGGAAATGTTAGCACGGACAAGTCGCGTAACCAAACATCCAGCCAAACTTCCATCGTTTGTCGCTCACTTTTCCTTACAAACTATTTTCTAACAACTTGTCAACCTCAACCCCTCGACTTTTCACTCAAACCGGTTAGTAAACTCGTCGCGAAAAAGTTACATTTTGGTCACCCTTTCGCCCCCGTTTTCTGCTATTCTGTATATAACCCTTTGCGCCTAAAGTCATGGTGGCTCTGTGCTATATCTCTTCTCTGGGTGTGTTTGCGTCTTTGCCATTTTGCGATCTAGCATAAGTTATTTACTTATGCATTTTCAGCGGCTTGCTCTCGGGCATTCGCTGCAACGTCACAACAATATGCACGCGGCAGATATAGGTGGATAATCCGCTGCACTCACGTCATTTCAGCGGATTTAGGCGGCTTTCCCGCTGTGCAAATATGTCAATTCAGCGGATATACAGGGGTGTCCCGCCTATCATGTCAGCGGATGTAATGCAAAATCTGCAACGCGGGTGTAGAGAATTTCAGCTATACCCTCCGCGCCCATCAAAACCCGTTCGCGTTTTCTAACTCGCCGGCTAATTCAACAATTAGGTCTTAGCCCAAATAGGCGGAGACAATCCGGGGATCATTCTGAAGGTCGGATGCTTTTCCCTGATGGACAACCGAACCGATTTCCAGCACATAAGCATAATCCGCTATTTGGAGTGCTTTACGGGCATTTTGTTCAACCAACAATATCGGAATACCCTTCGCTTTAATATCGGCAATTATCTTAAATATTTCGTTAATGAGCATAGGAGCCAAGCCCATGCTCGGTTCATCGAGCATTATGAGGCGTGGCCGGGTCATCAACGCACGGCCTACAGCTAACATCTGTTGTTCGCCACCGCTAAGTGATCCGGCTTTTTGATTAAGCCGGTCTCTCAAGCGAGTAAAACGCTCAAAAATATTCTCTAAGTCCTGTTCCACAGCAGCACGATCTTTGCGCAGGTAAGCGCCCAACTGCAAATTCTCCAATACTGTCATCGTTGAAACAATTTGCCGCCCTTCTGGTACCTGTACGAGGCCAAGTCCTGTTATGCGGTCACTGCGCCAACCGGTAATGTCTTTACCATCGAACACAATTCGCCCTTGAGTGGGTTTCAATAAACCGCTAATACTGTTTAGAGTTGTTGTTTTGCCCGCGCCATTAGCACCAATTAGGCTCACAACCTGCCCTGCCTCAACGTTGAAACTAACACCATGGAGCGCTTTGATCGAGCCATAACGAGTATATAAGTCGTGGACTTCAAGCAGCGCCATTTTCTTCTTGCCCTAAATAAGCCTCTATAACAATCGGGTTATTTCGTATTTCTTCCGGTGTTCCAAATGCAATAATCTCACCAAAACTCAAGACATAAATGGCATCACAAACTTGATGAATAAGTGACATATCGTGTTCAATGACTAAAGTAGTCATACCCTCTCGTTTCAATTGGAGGATTTGCTCGCCAAGCAAGCGTGTTTCCACCGGATTCATACCGGCTGCAGGCTCATCAAGCAGTAGAAGCGAAGGCTGAGTGGCTAGTGCTCGCGCCATTTCTAAGCGTCGTTGATCGCCATAGGGTAAACTTCCTGCACGGCTTTCGATGACTCCAGCCAACTGAAATCGATTGAGCCAGCGAACAGCATTTTCGCGCAAGGCACGTTCTTCCTGCCGAAAACGCGCGGAAAAAATCAGCGCATCAAGTATCGACGATTTTCCAAGTCGATGCTGACTAATTACCAAATTCTCCAATACGGTCATGTCACTAAACAAGCGAATGTTCTGGTACGTTCGCGCAATACCCAACCGAGCAATCTGATGGGGTGGCATTTGTTCGATAGAGACTTCATTAAAGCGAATACTTCCGCTCGATGGATGATCAAGTCCACTAATATCATTTATCAAGGTAGTCTTGCCCGCACCGTTTGGGCCAATCAAACCGATGATCTGATTTTTGGGAACACTCATTGTTACATCTTTGAGTGCTTGCAATCCGCCGAAGGAGCGCGAGACATTTTGGAGTTTAAGCATTGTTTGATTATTAGTATGTCAATAATTAAGCATTCACGTCACCAGAATTGACGCGTCTACGCACACTTCTAATGCGATTTAAGAGCCGTGACCACGGCATTGGATTCGCTAATCCTCCCGGCATATAAATAATAACAGCAAGCAAAATGATTCCATTTACGATTGTGCGATAATCTTTTAGGCCGCGCAATATTTCTGGCAATGCAGTCAGAACAAACCCACCAATAATCGGCCCGATCAAGGTAGTGGTTCCACCTAATACAGCAAATGTGAGTATTTCGACCGCTGCATTAAATCCATAGTCACCGGGGTCAATTGTACGCGTCAAATGGGCTTTTAATACGCCCGCCGCTGCCGCCAAAACCGCACTCAAAATGAATACGACATTTTTGGTGTAAACCACATTGATACCCATATTTGCAGCAGCCTGTTCATCCTGTCGAACTGCGGTCATCGCACGCCCGAAACGTGAACGATGCAGGCGTGCAATCACATAACTGGCAACAATCAGGAATAAAATCAGATGCCATGTTTGTGTAATTTTGGGTATTCCGCTAATCCCCAAAGCCCCCTGTGTCAGTTTGACATTTTGTCCAGTTAAAGTACTGGCAAAAGTATCAAAATTCAATATTATGATTCGAATCACTTCACCGAAACCAATGGTTGCGATGGCAAGATAAATATCGCGCAGCTTTAACACGGGTAAACCGATGGGAACAGCGATTACACCCGCAAGCAGCATCCCGGCTAAAAGACCTAACCCAAGGGGCAACTGTAGATTCTGGGTAACAATGACCCCGGTATATGCGCCCACCGCCATAAAACCGGCATTCGCTAACGAGAACATGCCTGTATAGAGTGTAAGATAAACGCTAAGGCCAAGGATGGCATTAACCAACATAAACTGCAATACAGGCTCACTAATTCCAATGCTGCGTAAGAGTTCCATCATTAGGCTCTATTCTGTTCTGATTGTCCCACAAGCCCCTGAGGCCGGAACAGCAAGATCAGAAACAAGAGAGCAAAGACAATCGCATCCCGATAATTGCTTCCGCCTGCAGCGATACTGAACGTCTCCAAGCCAGCGACTAAGAATCCGCCTATCACCGCACCCTTTATATTGCCGAGGCCACCGAGAACGATGACGGTCAGGCCCTTGAGGGAAACTGCATCCCCCATGAACGGTGTCATTGAGTTGTAGGCTAAACCATATAGCACGCCAGATGCGCCAGCTAGTGCACCTGCAAGAAAAAATGTAAGCTGAAAAATCCTCGAGGAATTAATTCCTAAAAGTCCCGCAACCCGTTCATTAAAGGCGACGGTTCGCATAGCTTGTCCCACGCGTGTTCGCATCACCAAATATTGGAGTAAGGCCATCAACACAATGGAAATAAGGAGAATAATTATTTGGATTGGAGTTACTCGAAATGGCAAACCTTGTATTGTTTCGGTCGGTATGCTGCCCTGAGGAAAACGCTGCGGAGACGTTCCAAAAACAATTTGTGCAATATTGACCAATAAAATAGATGCGCCAATACTGCTTATCAACTGCGAAATACGGGGGGCATTGCGCCGACGTAAGGGCGCAAAGGCAATTACTTCTAACAAGACACCAATAGCTCCAGCGAGTACCATGGCAACCGGAATCGCGACCCAAATAGGCAGCCCAAGTTTCGTGACGACTGCCAAACCAATAAACGCACCCCACATAAAGACAGCGCTATGTGCCAGATTTAGCACACCCAGTACACTAAATACCAGAGCATAACCAAGCGCAAACAGACTGTAAACTCCGCCGAGCCAAATTGCGTTGACGAATTGTTGGGTAATATTCATGCGATTTCTTCATTAACAATCACTGATGCAAATCACAATTAAAAATAAGTATAAAAACTTTCTCAAAATGAGGGCAGCTGCTGCCAGCCACCCTCTAGTTTACCCTATTTTAGCCGGAAGCAGTTGGTTCCGGGGTCATTTCAGTAGACATTCCAGCAGACAGCGGTGTAAACTTGCCGCCCACAACGATTTGCGCAATTGGCTCGTGAACTGGATCTCTATTTTCATCGAAGCTAAACACACCAAGTGGGCTGTTGAAATCTTTGATGGACGCCAAAGAATCCCGGACGGATTTACGGTCAACAGAATTTGCACAACGGATCGCAGTTGCCATCAACCAAGCGCCGGTGTAGGCCTGTGCCGCAAATTGATCTGGCGAGCTATCATATTTAGCTTCGTAATTCTTGACAAAGGCAACACTACTTTCAGATGGGTTCGGATTGCCATAGTTCCATGCGCCACCAACAATTAAACCCTCAGCATCTTTATCAGCGCTCTTCAAAACAGCCGGAGAGTTGAATCCGTTTCCACCGATAATCGGACCGGTGTAACCTAGAGCACGAGTCTGGATGATGATTTGTGTAGCCTCGGCAGCCAACGCGGACACCACAATGGCATCTGGTTGGGTATCAATGGCTTTGGTCAACTGAGCATTGAAGTCCACATCACCTTTAGCAAAGGTTTCTTCGTCGGCAATTTCGACCCCGTTATCAGTTAAGGATTGCTTGAAAATATCATAACCACTCTGTGTAAAAGCGTCGTCATTCCCATAGAGAATGGCAACCTTCTTGAGGCCAAGGGAGGCAACTGCCTGTTTGATGGTGCCGGGAATGACGGCTGATTCAGGCAAACTATCGCGGAAGACATAATCACCCATGCCCTGCGCGGTGGTGAGGCCATTAGCGGTGTTGCTTACACCCATGACCACGGTTCCCGACTCTTGGGCAATGGGATCAGCGGCTAAGGCTTCTGAAGATAGCGTGGGCCCGATAACGGCAACAACTTTATCTTCGTCAATGAGTTTGGTCATAGCGGCTACTGCTTGATCTTTATCGCCTGCAGAATCTTCGACTGGAATGGCGAAGGTAGTGTTTTCGCCCAAGTAATGTGAAGTGTTAATTTCTTCGACTGCTAAGTCCGTCGCATTTTTCTGGGCCGTACCATAAACCGCTACGGCTTTGGTGAGACCAAAAATTGCTCCTACGGTTACAGTTTCAGGCAGACCGGTAGGTGCTGCACATTGATCCCATGCACCAACCAGTGGTTGGTTATCTTGTGCTAACGAAACTCCGATAGGAACAAGAAAAATACCAACAAGAAATAGACAAAGAATTCGATAGACTCGCATTTCAAGTCTCCTTACTAAATAATTAAAAGAACCCGTTGTCATTCTATACCACAAGCAAAATCGGGAAAAGCACCGAAAGTCCCAAACTAATTAAGTTGTTACTTGCCGTCCATGTATATCACGTGAGAATCCGGTTTGTGTGCGGTGTAAACGGGGTGTCTTCGGCTCAAAAAGTCATATAATAATGGGCATATTTGTCGACTGGATTAGTTATTTCTGGAGTCAATGTGACTAAACACTACGACCTAATTGTGATCGGTTCCGGACCCGGCGGAGAAAAAGGCGCTGCACAGGCGGCCTATTTCGGTAAAAAAGTAGCCATTGTCGAGCGTGCGCCTTACCTCGGCGGGGCCGGCATCAACACCGGAACAGTTCCGTCCAAAACGCTGCGTGAAACAGCTTTATACTATTCAGGGCTGCTGCAACGCGGTCTATACGGCATCGATTATTCCCTTAAAGATCATATGACGATTGCGGATTTTATGCACCGCGAGAAAGCCGTCGTCAACCGTGAACATGAGATTATCCAGCACAATCTCGACCGACACAACATTGAAGTTTATTGGGGGGAAGGCTCGCTAAAAGACTCACATACTGTAAATGTCCATAGCACCGATGGTACAGATACAGAACTCCAAGCTGATATTATTCTAATTGCAACCGGTTCATCGCCTTATCAACCGCCAGATGTCCCTTTTGACGGGACTCTCGTCTTCGACTCAGACACTATTCTACGCATGAAATTTATCCCTAAAACGTTAGTTGTCGTAGGTGGCGGGGTGATAGGCTGCGAATATGCTTCGGTTTTTGCGGCACTAGGCGTACACGTGACACTGATCGAAGGTCGCGAAAAGATATTACCATTTGTGGACCAAGAAATTGTTGAGCGTCTGCTTAGGCAACTCAAAAAAATGAACGTCAAAATCTTGCTACAAGAGAAGGTCGACAAAACAGTAATACAGGGCAAGCAGGTACATTTGTCGTTACAATCTGGTGAGGAGCTAGTGGTTGACTGCGCGTTATACGCGTCCGGAAGGCAAGGAAATGTCTCTGGCCTTGGATTAGAAGCATTAGGAATCGAGATTGGCAAACGCGGCCTCATCACCGTGAATGAAAAATTTCAGACTTCATTACTAAACATCTACGCCGCGGGTGATGTGATTGGCTTTCCGGCGTTGGCGTCAACCTCAATGGAACAGGGACGGGTTGCTATGGCACATGCGTTTAATCTTGCATACAAACAAAGAATGTCTCCCGTGCTGCCTCTAGCGGTCTACACCGTACCTGAAATGGCGATGGTCGGGCTGACAGAAGAAGCTTGCCAAGAGCAAAAGACCCCTTACTTGGTTGGGCGCACATACAGCGAAAACAACGCGCGTGGACAGATTATTGGCGACAACGGCATGTTGAAGCTAATATTTTCACCCAATGACAAAAAACTTCTAGGTGTTCATTTAATCGGCGAGTTAGCTTCTGAATTAGTGCATATTGGATCTGAGGTAATAAGGGAAAACGGTACAATAGATGTATTCATCGAATCGGTTTACAACTATCCTACTCTGTCCGAGATGTATAAATATGCTGCCTATGATGGTTTAGGCAACTTGGATAAGTGGCTTGAAAAATCGCAGCACACTTCTAAATAGCGCGACTGTGTGATAAATGCTGACTGCGACAGATACTTTTCCCCAAAACACAATTCGGCTTCGATTCGACATTTAGGCAGCGCATTATTCAAAAGGCAGTTTTTGACTACGCCACTGGTCAACGACGCGTCCTGAACTAATCTCTATGACTTGACTGCCTTTATTATTGTTTATCAATGTGTATAAGCGGTTTTCATTGACCCAATGACTCCACTTAAGCTGTATTATGAGGAAAGTTAACCGCCTTATTGATGAAGTGAAGGCGCAGTTCAAGAGATTTTTTTCCATGTGCGTTAATGAGGTTGATCGTTGCCTTATTCATGGTCGCCAAATGTGAAATTGCTCACTTAATCGTCTGTGTGGACTTTAGGCAACATCATTGATTATGCTTATGTGACGCATAATGGATATCAAAATGTCGGTTATTCATAACAAATACAAGACGGACTGTTTAATTAATGACTTCTAGAAGTGGATCAGTTAGCTCTTCAAATCGCTTCCTCGGCAGTCGTTCTCTTCTGCACCCGAGGCTGGTTATCTGCTGCATAATATTGTTCATTTGCCTAATATGGAGTATCACACTTGGTTCGGCAAACATCAACACACATGTCGTATACCAAGCATTGTTCAATTACGATACCAACAATTTTGATCATCTGATTATCCAAACAGTTCGCTTACCACGCGTACTTTCCGGTGTCATTGTAGGAGCGTCATTGGCAGTGGCGGGCGCACTTATGCAGGGCTTGACCCGTAATCCATTAGCTGACGCCGGAATTTTGGGTATTCAAAGTGGCGCGGCCTTTGCAGTAGTTGTCGCAATTGTTTTGTTTAAAGTCGCTTCGCTTTCGCTTTACGCTGTTTTCGCGTTTACCGGCGCGGGAGTAGCAGCGGCAGCAGTTTATTTGTTGGGTTCAATGGGGCGCGGGGGCGCCACACCCTTAAAATTAACCTTAGCAGGTGTGATTTTAACTGCGTTTATCTCGTCTTTTACCACTGCAATCCTTATTCGTGACCAAGAAGCACTGGACAAGATTCGTTTCTGGACAGCCGGTTCTTTAGCTGGACGCGAAATGCAACTACTTTTACAAACGTCACCTTATATGATGGTTGGGCTGATTAGTGCTTTCACAATCAGCCGACAGATAACGACCATTAGTCTGGGTGAAGATGTTGCAAAAGGATTGGGCCAAAATACTATTTGGGTCAAAGTCATTGCCGCTATCAGCACGGTACTTCTCGCCGGTGGCGCAGTTGCTTTGGCCGGGCCAATCGGTTTTGTCGGGCTAGTTGTGCCGCACATCGTGCGTTTTTTGGTCGGAACGGATTATCGCTGGATTGTTCCTTATTCAGCCGTTATGGGTGCGATTCTGGTTACGATTGCGGATGTGGGCGCGCGAGTAGTTATTCGTCCACAAGAGCTGCCAACGGGTGTGGTAATGGCAATCATTGGTGCGCCTTTCTTCATCTGGTTAGCACGATGGAAAGTCAAGCGATAATGACCACTCATAGATCCTCACAATCGCCCTGGATTACGATCCGACAGCGGCACTTGAGATTTTCGTATAAGTTTGACAAGCGTGTGCCACTCATTGCGGTGATTATCGCAGTATTTACCCTCGTAGTACTGGTCATCAGTATCAACTATGGACAGTACAATATGACGATAGGAGATGTCATTCAGACGCTGTTGGGACTTAACAAAGATAATCCAGATTATCGAAATTTCAGTCTTGTTGTGTATACTTTCCGTTTGCCACGAATCGTACTCTCCTTCTTGGTTGGCATGGCGCTTGCGACTTCCGGAACGATTATGCAGGGTATCACCCGTAATCCAATGGCAGATCCGTTTCTTTTGGGCGTAAGCAGCGGTGCAGGATTAGCGGCGGTCGCATTAATTGTCTTGCTAAAAAATGTGTCAACTTTTACATTGCCATGGGCAGCTTTTGGAGGCGCATTACTGACCGCAGCAGCAATTTATTTGTTTGCTTGGAAGCACGGCACAAGCAATCCAATTCGTTTAATTCTGATTGGCATCGCGATAGAGGCATTAATCGCTGCGATCATGACTACGATACTATTGTTCGGACAAATTCAAGATGTACAAATGGCATATGTGTGGCTTTCAGGCAGTGTTTACGGACGCAACTGGGAACATGTGTTTGTGTTAGGCGGATGGATGCTCGTGTGCTTTCCGGCAGCGATTCTGCTAGCACGACATCTCAACACCCTGAACCTCGGTGATGACACCGCTAAGAGTCTGGGGCTACGGGTAGAAAGACAGCGTGCCCTATTACTCATCATCAGTGTTGCGCTAGCAGCGGCAGCAGTTGCCGTTTCAGGGACAATCGGCTTCATCGGCTTGGTTGCCCCTCACGTAACACGGCGACTAGTCGGGCCATCGCACGAAGGGTTAATTCCTATATCCGCTTTGTTCGGAGGAGCACTATTAGTAGTGGCGGATTTAGTTGGACGGTGGGTGATTGCCCCCGGCGAACTGCCAATTGGAATCGTGACGGCGATAATTGGCGCGCCTTACTTCGTCTATCTGTTATATCGAAACCGGAACCCCTAATAATGAGTGAACTCGAAGCAATTAATCTGTCGCTGTCATATGACAATATAAGTATCATAAATAACCTTAGTATGAGCATTCCACATGGGAAAATTACCGCTCTAGTAGGCCCGAACGGATGTGGTAAATCTACATTGTTACGTGGAGTCTCGCGGTTACTAAAACCTCGTGAGGGAAGTGTTGTGCTCAACGGGCAGGATATTTGGAAACTCCCAACTAAAGAACTGGCCAAACAACTCGGAATTCTTCCTCAAGGGCCGACGGCACCGGAAGGTTTGACTGTACATGAGCTTGTAGCACAAGGGCGGTATCCGCATCAAAGTTGGCTCCAGCAATGGTCACCAGAGGATGAACGGGTGACCAACGATGCAATGCAAATCACTAATATCACGGCATTTGCAGATCGTCCAGTTGACACTTTATCTGGTGGACAACGCCAGCGCGCCTGGATTGCAATGACTTTGGCGCAAGACAGTGACTTGATTTTGTTGGATGAGCCAACGACTTTCCTTGATATGGCATATCAGATTGAAGTGTTGGAACTGCTCCACAGCCTCAATTTTAAACGTGGCAAAACAATTGTCATGGTGCTGCATGACCTTAACCATGCCTGCCGTTATGCTGACCGATTAGTGGCGGTGTGTGATGGGAGAATTTTTGCCGAGGGTAACCCTGAACAGATCGTGACCGAAGCAATGGTACGAGATGTGTTTAAAATCGAGTGCCGCGTTATTGAGGATCCGGTAACAGGAACGCCTTTGGTTGTTCCAGAAAGTCCTCGCCACAAACGAAAACTTGATGACCCAACACCCGTTCCAAACTTACAAACACCGTTGCTCGAACAAGAAATTGCGTATAGGTGCTAAGCCTATCCGCCGGTGCAAAATGGTCAAGGTGTCCTCAAATTGTTGGAAATATGGAACTAACAAGCCTTGTCTTCGGAGCAGAAAATGTCAAAAGTGTCAAATATCCACATCCGTGATCCTTTTGTTCTACCCATCCTAGACAAGAAAGTCTATTATTTGTACGGCACAACCGGAGCGGAGGCATGGACGAATAGTGCATCTGGAATCGATTATTACATTAGTTCAGATTTACAAAACTGGGAAGGTCCATTCCCCGCTTATAGGCCAACAAAAGACTTTTGGGCTGACCGCAATTTTTGGGCTCCTGAGGTACACGCTTACGGTGGGCGCTATTATATGTTCGTGAGTTTTAAAGCCGAGGGGGTTTGTAGAGGGACTCAGATCCTCACATCAGATAATCCGGGCGGACCTTTCGTGCCTATCAGTAAAAGACCGGTGACCCCTTTCGCGTGGGAATGTCTTGATGGGACCTTATATGTCGATACCAACAATCAGCCATGGATCGTGTTCTGCCACGAGTGGGTACAGGTAGGCGATGGCGAAATCCATGCTTTACAACTCGGTCAAGATCTGAAATCTCCCATAGGTGAACCTCACCTGCTGTTTCATGCTTCTGAAGCCCTGTGGGCACAAGAACTCAATTCAAAAGGTCGAAAAGGCTATGTAACAGACGGCCCTTGGCTGCATCGATTGCTAAGTGGAGAGCTAATTATGCTGTGGTCAAGTATGGGTGAAGGTGGATATACCGTTGGTGCAGCTCGATCAGCATCCAGAGATATTTTAGGCCCTTGGCAACAGATTCCTACAGCGTTATATGCTGGAGACGGCGGACACTGTATGACTTTTCGGGACTTTGACGGTCAACTGTGGTTGACATTGCATTCCCCAAATCAGTCCCCGTATGAGCGGCCCAAATTTGTGTTATTGCAGGAATCTGATATGACCCTAGAAATCCCACTTTAGAGGTTTTGTCACGAAATAAACGCCTTGAATTCGATTTAACTCAAGTTCGCTTACGACAAACGCTCTGGTACTTTAGTACCTATTTATTTGCATCTAAGAAGAAGTCCCTAGAGGGGTCTGTATGAAAATGCACGGCCCTATTAATGGCGAAGCCTGCCCATTTTCAAACTGCTTGACAAAAACCAAGACTCATTCTACATTTTATTCACACGTGTCAATTGACACGATAAAGTAAAGAAATATTTAAGTTTTATGAAACGACCTACCCAAAAAGATGTTGCACAGCGAGCCGGTGTCTCTCGTTCTACTGTGTCGTATGTGCTAAATGATCAAAATGATCTAAAAATCCCAATATCCGACGAGACACGTCAGCGCGTCATGCAAGCGATGCTTGACCTCGGATATGAACCAGATGCGAGAGCACAGTCATTGCGCCGGGGCGATACCAATATTGTCGGGGTTATTATTCCTGTTATCCAAAATCCATTTTTCTGGCAAATTTTGTCCGGCATTTCAGAGGGGCTACAGGAAAGTGGATACAGCCTGCATTTGTCACATCATCCTCTCGATATGCAACAAGAAGCCAATACTATCCGCGAATTAACGCATCAACCTGTGGATGGTTTTATTCTCCTCGCCGCTGTGCAATATCTACTGCCCAGACTGACCGATTACCTACGGAAATCTGGCCGACCTATTGTTGAAATCACGGGTTCTAAAGCAGAGTTTGACCATGTCCTCCACTCATATTCCAGCGGTACACACGTCCTGCTAGATCACTTGATCAAATTAGGACATCGTCGCATCGGATTCGTGTACGGCATAACAAAGGATGTGCAAGGATTTGATCGTCTTCTTATTTATCGTGAGATATTAGCGGAAATGGGATTAGAGCCCTACGAAACACATTGCAGCGAAAGCCTAGAAGGGGCTTATCAAGCGGCTTATGCCCTGCTCCAACGCGAAGACCGTCCTACAGCACTATTGGTGATTAATGATATGTTGGCAATTGCTGTAATGCGTGCCGCAAATGACCTCGGACTGAACATTCCCGGTGATTTATCGGTCGCTGGTTTTGACGACATTCCATTTGCGAACTACACCATACCACGTCTTACTACAGTTTCGGGAAAGTCTGAAGAAAGCGGGCGTGATGCAGTGCGGTTACTCCTGAGGCGTTTTGAGGAACCAGACCGGCATCAACAGGTTGTAACGACAAAAGTACAGCTCATTGTACGCGAGTCAACCGGGCCAATTAGCTAGTCAACAAAACGCCGCGACAACAGTATTTTGTACCAGCACAAAATTAGAGAACTAGATTTAGATTTTTTGGAGATGTCATGAACAATAAACTTTCACAACGAAGTTTCCTTTGCGAATTAGTTGTCCGTTACAAATTCTGGCGTCACTAACGGTTTGCGCACACCAACTATCCGCAAGTAAAGGAAGCTACTTCATGCTCAAATTGTCCGAATTTGTTCCATTTCTTAAGCGCAACGCCGCCGGCTATATGTTTCTTACGCCGTGGCTTATCGGTTTTTTTGTCCTCACGCTCTATCCGTTGGCATACTCGCTCGGATTAAGTTTCACAAATTATGACTTCACCAAACCTGACTCAACACAATGGATCGGGTTAGGTAATTATATAAAAATGTTCGGGTCAATATTCGGAATATCCGAATTTACGTCTTCCACGGGTGAAGTTATGCGTGTGGATCCTTATTACTTAAAATCGCTATCCGTGACGTTAAATTACGTGTTCGTGTCTGTGCCGTTAAAGCTGGTCTTTGCACTCGCAATCGCGGTGTTGATGAACCAGAAACTTCGGGGGGTATCATTCTACCGCGTTATATATTACATACCTACGCTCCTCGGTGGCTCGGTAGCCATCGCGGTATTATGGAGGAAGCTGTTCGAGAAAGATGGGCTGGTTAACGGGGTGCTGGCAGCACTGGGTTTTACCAATCTCCCCAGTTGGATTACAAATCCTAACTTCGCGCTTGCAACACTTATTTTGCTGTCGGTGTGGCAGTTCGGCTCGTCGATGATTATCTTTCTTGCCGGACTGAAACAAATTCCGCAAGAGTATTACGATGCGGCAAGCGTGGACGGCGCGACTAAATTACGGCAGTTCTTTTCAATCACAATTCCCTTGCTCTCGCCGGTTATTTTGTTCACGCTGGTTATACAGATTATATCCGCTTTTCAAGTGTTCACCCAAGCATACATCATTGGAGGGGGCAAGGGAGGCGTACTTAATTCCACCCTCTTTTATACCTTGCATTTGTATATTCAAGGGTGGACATATCACCAGATGGGATATGCATCCGCTATGGCTTGGGTACTACTCCTCATTATCGGGGTAATTACCGCCGTTGTTTTTAGGTCATCGGATTGGTGGGTGTCATACGGGGTTGGAGAATAACATGAAAACCAATGTAATTGCACGCTATGGATTGACACATTTGATCATTATCGCATTAGGGTTATTTATGATTTATCCGGTCGTCTGGATGATTCTTAGCTCATTCAAAACGAACAATGCTATCTTCAGTGATCCGGGACTTATACCCACAACATTAACTTTTGAAAACTATGTTACAGGCTGGAAAGGTTACGCAGGTACATCATTTGGAACTTTTTTCGCAAACTCACTCGTCATATGCATGATTGCAATTGTTGGAAACCTCATATCGTGTTCGATGGCAGCATATGCTTTCGCACGCCTTAAATTTTCGGGGCGGCGCTTCTGGTTCGCGATGATGATGATTACACTCATGCTTCCGGGGCATGTCACTCTCGTTCCTCGTTATATCCTTTTCAACACCTTCGGATGGGTAGGCTCATTTCTTCCGATAATTGTGCCGAAATTCCTCGCGACAGACGCGTTTTTTGTGTTTCTTCTGGTTCAGTTTATGCGCAGTCTGCCAAAGGAGATAGAGGAAGCGGCAATTGTTGATGGATGTTCGAAGGTTGGCGTATATCTGCGTATCATACTACCACTTGCGGTTCCAGCCCTTGTCACAACGGCATTATTTACGTTCTTGTGGACATGGGATGACTTTTTTAATCACCTGCTATATCTGACGAGGCCGGAAATCTTCACGGTATCGAGAGCACTGCGCACATTTGTTGGCGATGCAGGCGCGGTATCCAACTGGGGCGGTGCATTAGCAATGGCAACTATATCTATCATTCCGGCCTTTATTTTGTTTTTCTCCCTACAAAAGTACTTTGTACAGGGTATCGCGACCACCGGAATAAAAGGCTAGCCGAGTAAGAGGAGGACACAAATATGACATAAGAAATAAGTTCGCATTTCGCAATTGTTCGTCCAATTAATAAACTATTTCAGAAATAGGAGAATTCAATGATGAGAAAAATTCATACAATTGTCCCTATGGCGCTACTCATGCTTTTGCTAACAGTGTCTATCCAGCCAATCATGGCCCAGACGGACGGACTTCCTGCTTATACAGGTGGACCGGCTGAGCTCCGTATGGGATGGTGGGGAAACGACGACCGCGCCCAGAGAACCCAAAAAGTTATCGACCTGTTTCAAGCGGCTTATCCCGACATCAAAGTCAAAGGCGAGCCAAATGGCGGAGCGAGTGATCACTTTCAAATTCTCGACACCCAGCTAGCGGCAAATAATGCCCCTGACTTAATCCAATTCGGAGGCAACTGGCCTGATTACAAGCAGTATCTTGAACCACTCAATGACTATCTCGGTAAACAGCTCCTCATCAACACACCGGAACAATTCGACCAGACAGCGCTAATCCCCGCGACCGATTCGGATAAAAATCTATTTGCTATCAGTCTGGGAACAAACACGCTGGTACTTGCCTATAACAAGACGATGATTGAAGCAGCAGGAGTTGAACTTCCGAAGGATAACTTGACATGGGATGAGCTTATCGCCTATGGCAAAGAGCTTAAAGCTAAACTCCCTGAAGGTGTTGCCCCATTTGTTGACAACAGCACTAACCAAGCGAACTATCTCAGCTATTTCTACACTCAAGAAGGCACACCCATCTGGACGCTAGATGACGGCGGGAAATCCTATGCTACGGTTGAATCCGCCCAAAAATGGCTACAAATGTGGGCAGATATGCGCACTGAGGGCTTAATTCCTGATGCAGATACTACTTATACGTACACAGAGGCCGGGCCGGACAGTTCAGCATTCGTGGCGGGCAAAGCCGCTATCGATTTAGTTTGGAGCAACCAAGTGGCAGCGTATCAGGCAGCAATGACTGACAAGCTAGGCATGACAACACTTCCAGCAGGGGGCAAACCTGCATATGCTATTCAGATGAGCCAGTATTTGGCGATCAATAAGGATAGCAAGAATAAGGAAGCCGCTGCTCTTTTCGTCAACTTCTTTGTAACCAGCCCAGAAGCTGGCGCAATACTCCAAACCAACCGGGGAGTACCTTCGTCACCGGTAGTGCGTGAAGCTATTGCGGATAAAGCTACGGCTACTGATGCCGAAGTATATAGGATCTATAATGTCATAGCAGATCGCACTATCCCTCAAGGACCGAACCTACCGAATGACCAAGAGTTTGTGAATGAACTTATACTAATAGGTCAAAAGGTAGCGTATGGCGAGTCATCCGTTGACCAAGGCGCCAAGGACTTGCAAACCTTGATCGAGCGGCTTGCTGTCAAGTAAGTTATAGTCACATATATCAATGGCGCGGGGTGAAGAAACCCCGCGTCATTCATAATTATTGTCAAATTGTCGTACAGAAAAGTGGACAGAACAACTTCTGCTTCTTCAATGCATTAATATCTCGTAGCGTTTTTGATGGCCAAAACCATCGTGCCCCCCAGATGACAAGTTTCAAAACGCAAACTAAGGTAAACTGCGGACGATCACAATGTACCCATGAGGTCAATCATGAAAATATGCCGTCTCAAGACAAACCATGTCACAAATCCTTTGGGCTTCACAATCGAAAAACCAATTTTCACTTGGACTGTCGAGAATACCCAAGACAAAGTCCAAACTGCGGCCCAAGTTACCATGAGTCTTGATAAACATTTCAAACAGGTAATTTTCGACAGCGGTAAGATTGATGGCCAAAGTATCGACAGTTTAGGTTACCACCCGCCCATTCAACTTAAACCCCGCACACGTTATTATTGGAAAGTCAGGGTTTGGGGAGAAACGGAAAGTGCTGAAAGTTCTACCGTTTGGTTTGAAACCTCAAAAATGGATGAGAAATGGCAGGCTGAATGGATATCGCCATGTTTCGAGAACACCCTGATTCACCCCACACTGTATCAACATTTCGAGCTTCATTCACCTGTTGCAAACGCACGGGCATATATTTGCGGACTCGGATTATATCATTTTGAACTGAATGGGCAGAAGGTCGGAGAAGAGTATTTCACACCTTACTGCAATGCCTATGACCAGTGGATTCAATATCAAACCTTCGACATCACAGAAGTTCTGCAAGTAGGCTCGAATGTGATTGCGGTCATGTTAGGAAATGGTTGGTATAAAGGACGCTATGGAGCCAATGGCGGCAAGACAGATTTTTATGGGAATCAATTCGCGCTGATTTGCGAGATTCACATCACCTTAGCAGATGGAAGTGAACTTCTCATTGTGTCCGATCCCACATGGAAAGCGCAGCAATCACCTATTATTTCGAGCGACATATTTGATGGTGAGGTATACGACGCCCGCATTAATAGGAACGTACCATCGTTAAATCGGCCCTATGAGGTGAAGCCGATTGCAATTGACTTGGGTCTATTAGAGGCGAGAAGATCGCTACCTGTCTATGTAAATGAGGAAATCAGACCTACTGCCGTAATCTACACACCTGCCGGGGAAACAGTATTGGATTTTGGTCAAAATATGACTGGTTGGGTACGTTTTAAAACAAGCGCACCAACTGGTACACATATACATTTACAGTTCGGTGAGGTACTGCAAGACGGCAATTTTTTTCGCGATAACCTGCGCACTGCAAAGGCTGAATACACATATATTGCTGACGGCGGTGACGCGGTTGTAATGCCTTATTTCACATTCTATGGTTTCAGGTACGTCAAAATTGAAGGCTGGATAGGCAAGCTTGATGTTGATAATTTTATGGGTTGTGTCATTTATTCACGGATGGATATTACCGGAGAGATTGAGACATCAAATAAGAAAGTTAATCAACTTTTCCAAAATGCGATGTGGGGGCAGAAAGGTAATTTTCTCGACATTCCGACTGACTGTCCTCAACGAGATGAGCGGTTGGGATGGACTGGAGATATTCAAATTTTTTCGGGTACAGCCGGCTTCAACATGGATGTTGCTGCATTTTTGTCCAAATATTTATATGACTTGAGAAAAGAACAGTTAAAAACCGGTGGTATGGTTCCTCACATCATTCCGATGGTCAATTTAGATAAGGGTGGTTCTTGCGCTTGGGGTGATGTGGCTACAATTGTACCGTGGAACATGTACGAAATTTATGGTGAAACGAGCATTTTGGAACAACAATACGAGAGTATGCGGGATTGGGTAAATTACATTCGAGGGGTGGATGACCGCTCGGGCGGCAAACGCCTGTGGACAGAAGGCACACACTTTGGTGACTGGTTAGCGCTGGATGTTACTATTAGCGACCCAACATCTAGAAAAGGCGGCACAGCCGAGGATTTTATCGCATCGGCCTTCTATTGTTATTCAGCGCGATTGGTTGCTAAAGCTGCCGTCGTACTTGGTAAGATGAATGAAGCCGAAGAGTACGAGCAGTTATCAATGGCAGTCAAGACGGCAATTCAAAATGAATACTTCACTGCAACTGGACGGCTGGCTATTCCTACGCAAACAGCATATGTCTTAGCACTCTTCATGGATCTCGTACCCGATATGCACCGCCAACGTGTTGAAAATGATCTTATTGCTATGCTTAACAAGGACAAGGTGCATTTACGGACTGGTTTTGTAGGCACACCTTATCTTTGCCGGGTACTTTCGAAAATTGGCGCAAATGATTTAGCCTATAAACTTCTTCTAAACGAAGATTATCCATCATGGTTGTATGCCATCAACCTAGGTGCGACAACAATTTGGGAACGATGGAATTCTCTAAATCCTGATGGCACTATCAGTTCAACAGGCATGAATTCGCTCAACCACTACGCCTATGGTTCCATAGTCGAATGGATGTATCGCGATATGTGTGGGCTGAATCCAACTTCAGACAGCGATGGTGTGGCAGGGTTTCGCCATGCTAAAATCGCACCGAAGCCCGATAAGTCACTTCAATGGGCAAGGGCCTCTTATCAGTCGGCCGCTGGTTTATACAAATGCAGTTGGTCTTTTGATGAAGCAGGACAACTTAACATCCAAATCGAAATACCTTTTAACGCGTCCGCCAACGTTACTATTCCTAACTTCTATGGTTGCGAAATCCTCGTCAACAATCACAGTGTTGCCAATGTTGAGCATGATGACGACAATATCAATTTGACACTCGGCGCAGGAAATTACGAAATTAACTATCAATTGTCGACTCAAATGAATAGAAACGAGCAAACATCAGTTTCTGAAATCAAATAGCCTTTAATTATCACAATATTACTTCATATGTTGCTCCAGAATTAAGCCAATTTGTTGCGCGCGGATAATTGCCTGAGAGCGATTGGCGACATCAAGTTTGCGATAAATGCTTAGGGTGTGTGTTTTGACCGTACCAACGCCAATCACAAGTTGCTCTGCAATCTGTGGGTTGGTAAGACCGTTCGCCAAAAGGAGTAGAATTTCACGTTCACGAGCCGTAAGAATAGTTTCATGTGGTGGTTTAGAGAAATTAGACAATCTGCGACCTACTTGTGAAACATACTCTTCCACAGTACGTTTAGGCAATACTGCCCCTTGTTCCCAGTGCATCTGGTAATCATGGTCACCAATTTTTTCCTGCAATTGAATTTGAAGACGATTGAGTAATGACCACTGGCGTGCCCAACTCAAGGCCAAATCTTGGTCGGTGAAAACCCATGACAACAATTCGACGGCTTTTGTCGGATTACTTTCTGAGAGTACACACACAACACTTGGCACAATCCAAAGGGTTGTCACGGAAGTAATATCGGGATCGGTTACTTGAAATAGTTTTTCGATAAAGGTATGTGCTTCAGATAGATTTCCTAACCCACAGGATAACGCAGCCATCGCCCAATAAAGCAGCTGAAATCCCATCTTGTCTATTGTATGGCGTTTACCCAGTTCACTAATCCGCATAGCCTCGGCATAATCTTCATCTAAACAAGCCAAGAGAATAAGCAGCGATTGATTATAGGGTTGAAATATCTGTGGTCGAATATCTTCATTGATTGCTAGTGAGCGCTGCGCATATTCACGACAAGTGGCGAAATCCGATTGAAAGAAGGCAGAAAGTGCTAACAAACTTAAAGCATGAGCAGTCTGCCCCTGATGGCCTGCTTCGGTCGCGACTTGAAGGGATTCCTCGATATAGACTTGCCCTTTGGTATACTGACTGTTCTGGAGACAATATGAACCAAGATTGAGCAAACAGGTAACAAGTGTGGCGCGATTATTGGTAATTCGTGCCAGCCCCATGCTTTGTTCCGTATATTTGTTGGCCACATCAGGTTGGTTGAGATTGTAGTAAACATAGCCGAGGCGATGCATTATCCAAGATATATAGTAAGGATCATTAACTGCTTCGAATAATTCAAGACCTGCCTCTAAAGGTGTCAACGCGTCGGCGTATCGATGCATACCAATCAATGCAAAAGCCTTTACAAGATGGCAAAATGCAACCTCAAATTGGTCGTCAGCTTCTAAAGCAATATCCTGCGCCAATTGAATATCAGCGAAAGGTCGTTCATAATTATCCTGATATACCCAGTGTAGATATCCCCACCTACGCGCAAGCAACCGTCCTTTTAGCAAAACATCGCTAAAAGAAATGTGAAGTCCTTGGTCAAACATTGCGATAACGTCACGGTAACGACTACCCAAATATCCAAACAGGTACAAGCTGTCAAGCATAGCGTGCAAATTGTCTGTATTTTGATGGTTAACTGACCAGTTCCATGCCTGACGAATATTGTCAAAGTCATCTTTAATCTGTTGAATGGCATTTAGCTGTTCAGGTTGCTTAAGCACAGTATCAAATTGATGCATGCTCTTTGCGAAGTACTGGCTAAATCGTGCAAGAGTTGTTTCGTTTTCGCCAAAAGTGACCAATTTTTGTGCGCCATATTGCCGGAGCAATTCATGAATGTTAAAACGGGTAGCGTTTGTGGTATGAATAAGGGATTTTTCTACCAATGCGAGCAAGGTTGGGAGATCGGCTCCGGCAACGAATTCTGATGCCTGTTGATCGAAACCACCACAAAAAACCGATAATTTTGCAAATGCGGATTGCTCGGCTATAGATAACAATTTCCAGGATTGATCAAAGGTCAAACGCATACTACGATGCCGACCCTCAATATTCCTAACTGTTGTAGTAAGAAAATCAAGATCATGCTGCATCTGGACGGCAATCTGTTCTGCCGAGAGGCCTTTGAGCCATGCAGCGGCCAATTCAAGTGCTAAAGGCAGTCCATCTGCAATTTGGCAAATACGAATCACAGCATCCAGATTAGAATCAAGGGAAAAGTTCGGCTGCATCCGCAGTGCATGGTACTGAAAGAGCTGCACAGCCTCATATTCTTCCAGATTATCGGAATAGATACTCAATGGAGTCTGCATTCCTTGTAACGGAAATAACCATTCTTCCCGCAGGTTAAGCGTCTCGCGCGATGTCACAATTATCTTCACTTTAGGCGCATTAGTAAGCAACTCACTGACGAAAGAGGCTTTATCCAAAAGATGCTCAAAATTATCAAGCAAGAGAAGAAGCGATTTATCGTGCAAGCGGTCATAAAGCTGGTGCTCTGGTGGCATTGCTCCGTAGAATGTTATACCTAGTGTCTGAGCAATCGAAGGCACAAGCAATTCACTACTGCTAACTGACTGTAAGCCAATAAAGTATACTCCGTGATCAAATATAGTTTGAGAAAGCTGAGCAGCTTGAATTGCCAATCGTGTTTTGCCACACCCGCCTGTGCCAGTAATTGTCAAAAGGCGGCAATCAGGATTTACCAGACGGGCACATACATCATTGACTGCTTGTGCGCGTCCGAAAAATGGACTTAGTTGAACAGGAAATTGCGACATTATATTTACCTTCATTCAGTCCTAATCCAACTCAAAAATCGTCTCTAAGATTTTACACTGGAAGATATGACGAGTTTGCTCATCGATATAATACAAGGTTCTTTACGCTTATATCAGATCTATCTCATGCGCAGCGCGGGAAGATGAAACGAATTTGGGGAATTAACTCACTTATCAATTGACGTTCTGAACGCCACAGCAATATCCTCAGCAAGACGGTACTATCAAAATAATCGGACAAGAATGCAAAAACGCGTCGAAGTAATCTTTCTAGATCGTAATAATATTCTCAGACGGTAATAACGGGGACTCACTTGCTAAGCAATTTTGCAGCGAAAAATCGAATATCGGCCAATGATGTATACGCTCCTGGTCATCGATTGAACATTCCTGAGACTACCACTTCAAATATCGCTGCCTATCCTCTACGTTCGGCATAGAATTCATTTTTCATTTAGACGAGTAATAGTCTCGATCTTCACGCTCTTGCATTATGAGAAATGTGCTGCACCGTCATGCACGATAGCAGATGCGCTTGTGCGCATCACATTTTTGTTTCGTAACCTGTAGGAGCGTCAGTTATACTAGTCATATGTCAACTCAAATCCTTGCCACGAAACTCTATAAACCTGTACTACGCCATGGTTCGATACTACGCCCAAGGCTGATCAATCGGTTGAATACCGGTTTTCATGGGAAATTGACACTTATTTCTGCACCCGCCGGATTCGGAAAGACGACGCTAATCACTGAGTGGATCAGCAGTGGCGATCATGCGACCGCTTGGCTTTCCCTAGATGAGAGTGACAGCGCACCGGTTCGATTTCTAAACTACTTCGTCGCGGCATTAGAGACAATAGCCCCCCAGATTGGCGCGCGTGTCAGTAATGCGCTCCGTTCGCCCCAACCACCGCCTATCGACTCGTTGCTGACACAGCTGTTGAATGCGATTGCGACAATACCTGTTAATTTTGTGCTCGTTTTGGATGACTATCATGTGATAGACAGCACAGAAATTGACTCAGCCCTGAGCTTTTTGATCGACAACCTGCCCTCACAGATGCATCTGATCATCAGTACCCGTGAAGATCCACCTTTGCCACTGGCGCGTCTACGAGCGCGTGGTCAGCTAACCGAACTGCGCGCAGCAGAACTGCGCTTCACAAGCCATGAGGCTACCGCGTTTCTCAATCAGACAATGGGTCTAGCACTTTCATCAGAGGCTGTCGAAGCGCTGGAACATCGTACCGAAGGCTGGATTGTGGGTCTGCAGTTGGCAGCGCTATCTATGCAAGGCCAGCCAGATGCGCATCAATTCATCCAGTCGTTCACTAGCAGCCATCACTTTGTGCTTGATTACCTGATTGAAGAAGTTTTAAATCATCAGCCACCATACATACACGATTTTCTGCTGAAGACTGCCATTTTACAGCAGCTTTGCGGCTCATTGTGCGATGCTATCCTGCAAGATGCCAGCCCTTCAGGCGTGAATACGCTCGAACGCATCCGACAGGCAAATCTGTTTTTAATTCCGCTCGATAATGAGCGGCAATGGTATCGCTATCACCATCTCTTCGGCGATTTGATACGAAAACGCTTACATGAATCGCCCCATATAGATGTAAAAATGCTGCATAGTCGAGCCAGCGCATGGTATGAGGCCAATAGACTTGAGATGGAGGCATTTCACCACGCGGTGGCGGCCGATGATATTGTACGTAGTGAGCGGCTGATTGAGGGACATGGCACCGCCCTATACCTTCGTGGAGGCTTCGCACCGATTTTACGCTGGTTTGATTCGCTTCCGCAGTCTGCATTCGACGAAAGACCCTCATTATGGGTGACCTATGCAGCTGCATCGACTGTTGCAGGACAGCAAATTGATCGTATTGAAGATCGATTGTTGGCCGCAGAAATCGCGTTGCAAAACGACTCACATACTGCCAGAAACCGTGTTTTACTTGGGCAGATTGCCGCTGTTCGCAGTATGCTGGCTGTTCCGCACGGTGACATTGAGTCGATGTTGTCAAAGTCGAAACTTGCGCTTGAAATGCTTCCTACCGACAGTCTCTCGATGCGTTTGTTCGCATTGTGGACAAATGGAATGGCACACCAGCTTAGTGGTGAAGACGAGATAGCCCGGCAAATTTACGCGGAAATCATTTCTATCGGCGAGGCAGCAGGCAACACAATGATGGTTCTGGCGGTTTTGACTAATCTTGGGCAGCTTCAGGAGGAGGATAATCAGCTTGATCAAGCGCAGGTATCCTATCAGCGCGTGCTGGCACTCGTTGGCGAACCACCTTGGCCGATGGCTTGTGAAGCTTACTTGGGTCTCGCCCGTATTCACTACGTTTGGAATGACTTGGAGCAGGCCGAAGAATTCGGCCTACAGGGATATGAACTGGGACGCCAGATTGAAAATGTGAACACTCCCATCAAGTCCGGCATCTTACTGGCACGTGTGCGCATCGCACGCGGTGAGCTGAACGGCGCAGCATCCATACTGGAGGAAAGTGAGCGGCTCGTCAAGCAGCGCGGGTTTACTGACAAAATGCCGGAGATTCGAGTAGAGCGGACTAGAATCCAACAATTCATAACAATAGGCAATCCAACGCCTGTATCTCAGTCCCTTGTCGAGCCATTGAGTGAACGCGAGTTAGAAGTGCTGCGGCTTGTCGCCGACGGACTTTCTAACCGCGAAATCGGTGAACAATTGTTTCTAGCACTGGATACTGTCAAAGGCCATAATCGCCGCATCTATGCCAAGTTAGGTGTACAACGCCGGACTGAGGCAGTCGCCCGCGCCAAGGAACTTTGTTTGCTCTAGCCCACTAAACAACACCCCCGAACAACACCAAAGTGTCTACACGCTAACACTGTCCTTGGCATATGCTTGTCTCAACTTGATCGAGGATGAGCAAACCAGTAGGAAACACGATGGAAGACACTCAAAACAAACAAGAACCAATCACTTATCACATCCAGTTGCAAGGCCACTTGGACAGCGGATGGGGCAATCGGTTCGGCGATGTGACCGTTACATTCAACGACGACGGCACAGCCCTGCTCATCGGCGAGGTAATTGACCAAGCGGCTCTACACGGGCTACTCAAGAAAGTACGTGATTTGGGTCTGCCGTTGATCTCAGTTAATCGTGTGAACCCCGGCGCAGGCGACAAGCCGGCTGTCAAATCGTAAATAGTTGAGTTCAGTTTAAGATAGAAAGAGGTACTTCAATGAACAGCACGATGAAAGCAGTTATGTACACCCAATACGGATCAGCGGATGTGCTTCAACTCAATGAGGTTGATAAACCCATCCCCGCCGACAATGAGATCCTCATCAAAATACACGCGACCACAGTTGCGTCAACTGACGCCATCTTTCGGGCAGGCAGCGACTTCATGGCAAGAATGTTCACCGGTCTCATCAAACCTAAACCCACGATACCCGGGGGGGCATTTGCGGGTGAAATCAAGGCAGTCGGCAAGGACGTCAAGCGCTTTCAAGTCGGGGATCAGGTTTTCGGAACTGCTGACCCTAGTACAGGTGCTCATGCGGAGTATCTTAAACTGCCGGAAGATCGAGCCATCGCCCTCAAACCGGAACACATGACTTATGAAGAAGCTGTGGCGATTCATCCGGGTGCACTGACCGCTTTGCCCAACCTGCAAGGGGCCGCAAATCTTCAGGCAGGGCAGAAAATCCTGATCATCGGCGCATCGGGCAGTATTGGGTCGAGTGCGGTTCAGCTTGCGAAGCACTTCGGGGCAGAGGTCACCGGTGTATGCAGTACGGCGAATGTGGAGCTGGTCAAATCGCTTGGCGCTGACAAGGTCATTGATTACAAAAAAGAGGACTACACTCACAGTCGAGAGAACTATGACGTCGTGTTTGATACCGTTGGAAAGAGTTCATTTTGGCAGGCTAGACGCGTCCTTAAAACAGGCGGCCTTTATCTGACAACGATCATTTCGCCGACCATTCTTCCCCTGATGCTATGGACTTCAAAGTTCGGTAGTAAAAAGGCAAAGATTGTGTTTGCAGGGTTACGGCCAGCAAATGAGAAGAACGGCTATCTGGGTCTGCTGCTGGAGCTAGTCGAAGCAGGACACTTCAAACCGGTTATTGATCGCCATTACCCGTTGGAACAAATTGCCGAGGCACACCGGTATGTCGAGACAGGGCGCAAAAAAGGCAATGTGGTTATCACGGTAGCACAGTCGTAATGGCTGAATGTCGATCAGTTCTCAATTAGTTTTTCCCTCGAAAAACTGAGTCAAGCCCAATGATAGCCAGACACTGTTCATTGAAGACCAGTTTCGGGACGTCATTTCTCGTAACCTGTGTGAGTGTCAACTATACTTTCTGCATGTCAACAACAATTCTCGCAACAAAACTCTACAAACTTATGTTGCGTCCGGGCTCGGTACTGCGTCCGAGGCTGATCGAACGACTGAACGCAGGTTTGTCTGGCAAACTGACATTGATGTCCGCGCCCGCCGGATTCGGCAAAACGACACTGGTTTCAGAATGGATAAGCAATAGCGATCATGCGTCAGCCTGTTTGACTCTAGATGAGAATGACAGTGACCCGTTCCGGTTCCTGACTTACTTAATCGCGGCTTTGGAAACAATTGCCCCAAAGATGGGCGCAGGCATCAGGCATAAAATGGGTTCGCCGCAGCCACCACCTATCGACTCAGTGCTGACGCCACTCCTGAATGCGATTGCGTCAATATCTGATGATTTTGTACTCATTTTGGATGATTATCACCTGCTGGACAGTACAGAAATTGACTCGGCATTGAGCTTTCTGATTGACAACCAGCCGCCACAGATGCATCTTGTAATTGCCACACGCGAAGATCCGCGCTTACCCCTAGCGCGTCTGCGGGCGCATGGTCAGCTAACTGAAATTCGCGCCGCTGATCTGCGCTTTACAGCAGACGAAGCATCTGAGTTTCTAAATAGCACGATGGGATTAAACCTGTCTTCCGGTGACGTCGCCGCATTAGAGCGCCGTACGGAAGGTTGGATCGCAGGATTGCAGTTGGCAGCTATATCGATGCAAGGACAGCAGGATAACCGTCGATTTATCGAGTCATTTTCGGGCAACCATCACTTTGTGCTAGACTATTTGATGGAGGAAGTGCTGAATCGACAACCATCCCACATTCAGAATTTTCTGCTGAAAACGTCGATTTTGGAGCGGTTTTGTGGCCCGCTGTGCGCGGCGATTTTGAGGCAAGACGATGAAGATGCCCTCGCAACGATAGAACACATCCGACAGGCGAATCTGTTTTTAATCCCTCTCGACAATGAGCGCCGCTGGTATCGTTATCATTACCTATTTGCGGATTTATTGCGACAACGATTATTACGCGATAGCACAGGTCATTCCACAGATGATGTTAATGAATTACATACACAAGCAAGTATCTGGTATGAAACTTACGGTCTGGAGATTGAGGCATTCCAACATGCAATAGCAATCAATGATATTGAACGGGCCAAACATCTGATTGAAAGTGAGGGTACACCGCTGTACCTTCGTGGTATCGTGAAGCCGATATTTCATTGGCTTGAATCTCTCTCCCATCACATTTTGGATACTCACCCTTCGCTATGGGTAGTTTATGCCTCAACACTTATGTTGACTGGTCAACACACATCTGTTGAGCAAAAACTTATTGAAGCTGAAAATGCCTTGCAAAATACCCAACTTGATGACACGACGCAAGACATCGTGGGACGTATTGCTTCAATGCGAGCAACCTTGGCAGTTATTCAAAATGATGTGGAAGCCATGATTTTTCATTCAAACGATGCTTTGGAGCGTTTACATCCTGAAAATTTACCTATTCGTATCGCGTCATACTGGACACGCGGATACGCCTATCAATTGCAGGGTAGTTATCGGATGGCGCGTAATTCTTACTATGATGTTCTCCAGTTAAGTGAGTCTGGCGAAAATTCTTTTTATGTTATTGCTGCGACGATCAGCCTTGGACAGTTACAAGAATTAGATAATCAGCTTCATCAAGCAAGCGAGAGTTATCAAAGTGCAATAACGTTATCTGGCAAACCATCGCACCCAATTGCCTCTCAAGCATTTCTTGGATTAGCACCCATAAACTATCAATGGAATTATTTAGAGTTAGCTCAAGATTACGGGAAAAAATGTCATGAACTCCTGCAACAAATGGACAATACCGACACAACAGCCTCTTACAAAGTTTTCCTCGGTTATTTGCACCTGTCTCGAAGAGACTTCACTAGTGCAAGTGATACCTTGGATGAGGCTGAAGCCTTTGTTCGTCAAAATAACTTCATGTTTCGACTATCCGATATTGTTGAGGCACAAATCCGAGTCTTGATTTATCGGGATAATCTAACTACTGCTTTACAATTGGCCGAAGGCCACAATCTATCAATCAGTCAAGCCAGAATATATCTTGCTCAAAAGAACGCTTCCAGAGCATTGCAGATACTAGACCCATTCATACAAAAGGCGAAGGAAGCGGGATTGCAGAATGAATTGCTCAAGGGATTGGTACTGCAGGCGGTTGTATACAGTGTATTGAACCAAGAAGATAATGCGTTGGAAGTCTTGGATGAATCACTGGCATTAGCCACGCGTGGGGGAGTTATTCGTATCTTTGTTGACGAAGGTTTGCCAATGGCACAACTACTCCAGATCGCACATAGTAGAGGACTTCGCCAAGATTATGTAACTCAGTTAATTTCTAATTTCTCAATGCCGAATGGTGAGCCATCGTCAGCATCTCAGATAATTAAACCTGCATCGCAATGGATTGATCCACTCAGTCAGCGTGAAATTGAGGTACTGCAACTGATTGCAAGTGGTTTGACCAATCAAGACATTGCCAACCGGCTGTATATCTCATTACACACCGCAAAGGTTCACGCGCGCAATATCTTCAGCAAACTGGCAGTCAAGAACCGAACACAGGCAGTTGCAAAGGGGGCAAAGCTCTGGGCATTCTGACGGCGGACTAACGACCGTCGACTTCTCTCTCCAACCTTGAGAATAATCCTCCGAATAATTCTTTCGAGGTATGACATCCCCCTAGTTATCCGAGTATCTTGTGAACATAGCATCCAACGCACACAATCACAGATTACAAAAAGGGAGACCAATCCATGAAAGCAATTATCTGCACAAAATACGGCTCAGCGGACTATCTCGAACTACAAGATGTTCCAAAACCCACGCCGAAGAATAACGAAGTCCTCATTAAGATGCACGCGACGTCAGTCACCACGAGCGATGTCCTTATGCAAGCGCTGAATGCAAACCTAATGTTCAAGATCATCATTCAGATAGCGATGGGGTTTGGTAAGCCGCGCAACCCGATTCTCGGTATGGTCGGGGCGGGCAAAGTGGAGTCCGTCGGCAAGGACGTAACCGCCTTCAAGCCGGGAGATAGCGTGTTCGCCTACGGTTCCATCTCCATGTCAAAGATTCGATGGAGGTTCTATGGCGAGTATATGTGCCTGCCGGAAGACTGGAATATCGCTCACAAGCCAGAAGCCCTGACATTTGAAGAGGCAACCGCGATTCCCTACGGCACACTGCTGGCGATGCACGTTATGGAAAAAGCGATCATACAGCCGGGACAAAAGGTGTTGATTTACGGCGCGTCCGGCAGCATTGGTACTATGGCAGTTCAGCTTGCCAAGCACGCCGGGGCCGAAGTGACCGCCGTATGCAGCAACCGCAACTTCGACATGGTGACATCGCTCGGCGCAGATAAGGTGATTGACTACACCCACGATGGTGCTGTTGCTCAACTGGAGCGTTACGACTGGGTGTTGGATACCGTCGGCAATACGAAGACATCACCGTTGAACGACGCAAGCAAAACCTCCCTGGCAGCTAATGGGCAATATCTCTCGGTAGATAAAGGCATGCCAACAACCAACCACGACAAGTTCCTACGGGTGAAAGAATTGGCAGAGCTTGGGGTACTGAAACCCATTATTGACCGCTGCTACTCGCTCGAAGAGATGGTCGAGGCCCACAAATATGTTGAGACGGGGCATAAGCGTGGCAATGTGATCGTGACCATCGGTACATAACTGTAATAGGGACATGATAATGTCTGAGCAATCAAAATCCCACAGCACATCTCCCGAAACTCTGGTCTATGAGATCAGAGTCAGGGGGCATCTAAGCGACCAATGGCAAAGTTGGTTTGAGGGAATGATTATTGAACTTGAAGCCGATGGCACCTCACGTTTATATGGTTCTCTGGCTGATCAAGTGGCGCTACATGGATTATTACGCAAAGTGCGCGACGTAGGACTGCCTCTAATCTCAGTTAACGCCGTTCAGTAGAGTCGCTATAAAGTGACACAGTCAACCAAGGATCGAGTGACAGGTGGAAGCCCCACAAAAACTATTGTTCGTAGAAACTCAAAACGGATTTACAGGAAGCGTATACGCCCACATCTAGCAATAGATGGTAACGCTAACATAGATTGATGAGGATGAAAAACGATGACGAAGCAAAGATTTTTGACAGTACACTGGAACAACATATTATCAGTGGGGTTAGGAACCCCCACTTTAATTTATATTATCTTCGCATTCTCAACGTCATTATGGTTGGAAAGAGAAGGTTTGATCGGTCTAGGAATTTTCGGAGCGCTGTTCTGCATAATCATTGAGCTTCATACAGCGACGCGGTTCGCGTGGCTTAAGAAAAACTCTGCTAACACTATATCAGTCAGACAGGGGTATGCTCATCCACTTGCTTTAATCAGGTTGGCGTACAATGCAGTCTTCTGGGTATTCTTGCTTCCGCTTGTCACGACTATTGACTATGGTATCGGATTTGTAGCCTTTACCATTGTCATTTTTGTTCGATTTGCACTGAGCCTATATACGAACAATGTCGCCGATCTAACTCCAGTACAATTTGACAGGTATCCATTTAGGATTTGATGGAAAACACTATATGAGACCGAACGCGATACCTCTTCCATACGGAAAGTTTTGACGCTATAGATGTCGCGAAATCTTGGACGGTTATTCGTATTGGCAGGCTTCGGTTATCTCGTGGAAAACGTTGGCACCTCTTGCTTCGTGCATATGAAACGATACCCACACTGGCAACCATGGTCATTGCCATCGCAGAAATCGCCTTCCCAATCGGGTTATTCATCAAACTTGTGAACACAGATCGCTACTAAGAACATGTCGTATCCGGTGTCTGAAACCAAATCAATGCACAAACTGTTAATCAGCTTAGCAATAAAGACGCGGTTACATAAAGTCACGCAAGAGAAATTATGAATAAAGTACAGACAAACACACGCAAACAGATGTCCCTGACAGATTATGTGCAGTATAGAAATGGAGTCCCATTGGGGGCATCAAGTTCATTGCGGAGTATGCTCGTTCACTCGCTTGGAGCAGGAACTTTTGCAAAGTTTTGGCAACACTGGAATCCAATCTGGGGTTACGCTTTAGGACGTTTTGTCTACGAACCGCTTAACCAATTTTTGCCATCAAGTATCTCTCTGATCTTGACATTCATAATTTCAGGTGGGATTCATGATCTTGCAACCATG
Source organism: Anaerolineaceae bacterium (assembly GCA_016124855.1). GTDB lineage: Bacteria > Chloroflexota > Anaerolineae > Aggregatilineales > Phototrophicaceae > CFX2. The sequence goes on from WGMX01000028.1 coordinate 73,397, forward strand.
CTTGTCCGGAGTGCGCCTGCATTCTTTTTTACACCGTGGTTCTTTTTAATGGGCATTGCTGTTGTTTTCGCGCGATTGCTAAAACTTGATTATTCAAACCAAGCATTTCGAGTCCGCGTTGCTATCAATCTAACATTTATTCTTGTTTGCCTGATGATAGCAATAGGTGTGAAACAGCTCTTATAGTGCATCACAGTCTCAGCTCGAAACCATAACATCAGACAACGCGTACCACACAAAAATTCAATGTCTACGCCGACAAAAAAGGTGAAACCTAATGATAAAGGGCTCACCCTGAACTTAATGCTTTTGTTATCTGTCTAGATCATCATCGCGGCGCAAGATAAAACGAAGACAGTCCGATCAGATTTCACTGCCGAAATACATGCACGTACATCGTCAGCCTAAATCGGACATCAAGGATTGAAAATAAGAGAAATATAATCAGCACTGTGATTATGGCGGGATATTTGTATAAAAGTAGTCCACGTGTCCTCATAGATTTCGTCAAATTTATACGACAATCCACTAGCTCGACTACCCATTGATCCAGAAGAGGCTACGAAATAAAAATCCCCTTAAATTTAAGGGGATTTATACCATTCGGGAGCGACGGGCGATGGACACTCACTGGGTGTGTAGTTTGGGTGCCTCGGAATGGTATCTATCATTTGATGTTGAAAGAAGTGTTGGTCAAGATCACAGCCTAATGTGCGTGAGGATTTGTATACTGCTCTGCCTCAGTAATCTGAATTGCCCAATCCTGCCTCACGAGCTTTCAGAATCGCCTGTGCCCGATCGACCACTTGTAACTTGCTGAAAATATTGGAGACATGGTTGCGAACGGTCTTGAGTGAGACATTGAGATCACGAGCAATTTCTGCGTTGGATTGATGCCCAGCAATCAGATTGAGAATCTCACGCTCACGTTCGGTCAATTCAGGGAATGCAAATTGGAGTTGTACGGTTGGTTGGTGGATTTCCCCGAAATAGTTAATCAAGCGACGGGCTATCCCCGCTCCAAAAATGGCGTCACCATTGGCAACCGACCGGATTGCTCGCAATAGGTCAGCCTTCATCGTGCCTTTTAGCAGGTATCCACGCGCGCCTGCGCGAAGTGCTGAAAACACAAAATCATCATCTTCAAACATCGTTAGCACTAGGATTGCAATATGAGGACTCGTGCGCAATATGCGGCGGGTAGCTTCTATACCATTTAAATCCGCCATCTGGATGTCCATCATAATGACATCGGGCTGCAGCTTTGCCGCATGTATGACAGCCTCGGTTCCTGTTCCTACCTCGCCAACAATGGTGACATCCTGAGTTGACTCAAGCAAGGCGCGTAATCCGGCACGGAAAGGGAGATGGTCATCTGCAATCAAAATAGTAGTTTTATCCATGAGAATTTGTCTATCCTTTGGGCAGGGAAACAACAACTTGTGTCCCTGCACCCGGTTGCGATGTGATGAGGCAGGATCCGCCCAGTTCAGCCGCCCGTTCGTGAATGGAATTTAGCCCAATGCCTGCATGGCGTTTCGAGGGAATTCCAATACCATTATCGCTGATCTTAATATCCATGGCTCCTTCAACGTCTAGACAAACTGTGCAGAGTTGCGCTTTAGAGTGACGGGTTACATTAGTCAGCGCTTCTTGAATAATGCGATAAGCTGCGACCTCAACCGCAGCAGGAAGAGGAGGGAGTGCTTCGGGCGCCTCGACGGTAATGATTAAGTCATTATTGCTGTACTGGGTTGCCTGTTCGCGAATCGCGGATACCAGTCCCAGATCATCCAGCGCGGGTGGACGTAGTGCGTAAACAATTCGACGAATATCGGCAAGTGTCGTTTGCGTCCCATTGATAATTTCCTCCAATAAGTCTGCGCTTTTATCTGGATTTATGCTTAGCCATTCTCTTGCAGCCTCCGCCTGTAATGTCAATGTTGCAAGAGCTGGCCCCAATCCATCATGCAGATCACGTCGTAAGCGTCGGCGTTCTTCCTCACGGGTGGTGAGAATTTGCTGGCGTGATTTTTGTAAGTCCTTAGTAAGACGCGACGCATAGACCAGATTACTTGCCTGTCGCGCAATATTTTCTAACACCAGTTGATCGGCTGCGTTCAATATCTCCTTAGTGGAACGCGGCGCGACGAGAAGCATGCCGATAGCCTGAGCGTGATAAATTAATGGGAAGCGCTCTGGTTTCATCGGACTTGTTCCGAACGAAATCAACTCTGAGTCCTCACTTGCTTCAATTGCGACATAGGGTAATTTCAGAGTTCTAGCTGTTGTCTCCACAAGGTGATGTAAGGCGGCTTCAGGTGAAAGTATAATTTCCAGACTTTTTCCGAGTTCGATCATGACTTTGAGTGGTTCGTCACGCTGACCAAAAATCCAGCGATTAATGGCGCGCTGAACAATATGACGAAGGGGTTGAAAGAGAACGGCAACTACACCTGCGCCAAACAACGATATTGCGAAGTTGCCCTGAACTTGGATGAAGTGGCTCAGTGTGCCTACGACGAGGGCATATACGCCGACGAGAACGGTCGTCAGCACAGCATATACCAGTGTACGATTGATAATGATGTCAATATCCCAAAGGCCATAAAACAGAATCGCAATGGTTACGCCAACTGCAATCGGTAAGTAAAACCCAACCGTCGTGAGGACACCCTCCAAAATGGTGCCAATCTCATTATTCAAGAAGATAGATAAAACAATAACACTTACCAGTGCGATGGCGGCACCATAAAGCAGCCATTTGGTTTGCTGACGCTGCTCGCTGGTGTAATTGTAGCGATAACGGTAGCCTTGAATGCCAATATGAAAGCCAAAGACGAACAGCAACCACAAGCTCGTGGTTGTTTGTGGCCATCCCTCAATATTTACGGGATCCGGCAGAAGCCATACAGCATAGTTCGCTAGGATAATTGGGATTCCGGCAAGTGCCCATTTAGGATATATTTGCCCATCAGGAAATGTCAGGAAGAATAATGAGAGCGCTAGGTACATCGGCAAAATTACTAGACCCGGCACCAATTCCACAAGGGGCGGCAAATTTGCGCTTTCCAGTGAGATAATAAAGAAAAAAGAAGGCCCACCCGCCGCCAGCGTGATGAGCAAATAGGAAACGAGCAGCCCGTGCCAGTCATGTGAACGGTAGCGCAGAACCAGCAGCCCGGCAAACCAACAAAACACCGAAAAGACGAGAAAAACAACCAGATTGAAAATGGCAAGACCCGCTAGCGAGATATGGTATTTCGCCAACACTTCCAACGTGGTTTGCTGCGCCCAGTTCGCACATTCGGTGTTCGTAGCATCACAAATTGTGGTGAGCATGTTATAAGCAGCCGGGATGCTCACCAGAAATGAGAAAGACAGGATGACAATCAGAATGAACCAGATTCGTCGCACCCATTTTAGAATCGAGTGGTTATTCGTGTTTTCTGTCGTATCCGTCATAATTACCCACTTCTCGGAAAGTATCTGAGGGAAGAAGGCAGCAAGTGTCTTCTTCCCTACTTTACATGATAGTCGCGTTATACGCCTATCGATGGGATCACACCCAAACCCTGTAGGATTGGTGAAAGATCGCCTTCTGACCAAGTTTCCACGATCTGACCATCCGCATTGTAGCGGTACAATAAACCCATCAACGCGTTCAAAGGTTGATCTGTGTGGGTTAGCGGCTGACCAAAGTTTATATCTTGGGTGAATGTCCCGTTAATAATGGTGAGAGCTGCCACCCAATCCCCTTCGGCGATGACTTGGTTGACCTGAATGTTGATGTCCGGCATGGCCTGCTGGAGCATTGCAAAGAATGGTACATTTTCATCTCGCTGTGTCTGGGTGATCGAAAAGGGGAGGCCACCTTGCCAACCGATGAAGGGGTCTGTCATGTTTGCATTGAAACCGGATAAGCCTGCTGCAAATTGATCGGTGAGAGATGTCGTATTGCGCGTTTCCTTGCCACTGGTGAAAGTTGCGGCCAGTTCATCGGCGCCCAGAGCCTGATAGCCTGCGGGTGCATTAAGGAGTGTGCCATCCGCATTGTTTCCCTCAGATGGGAATACACCCAGTTGCCCGAACAAGACCGAAGGGTCGCCCAAAGCCCATACCTCATTGACCAAACCATCCGCATTGAAGTGTAGATAATCCATTTCTGTCCAAGTAACGACTTTGTTGGTTGCCGGGATAGGGTCCGGGCCAAAGGGAGGGAAGCTTAAGGGTTCAGTGAAGGTACCAATATAGGTTACATGTACCGCGACCCAGTCACCTTGCGCAATGACCACATCCGCATTTTGTTTCAAATCGGGCATGGCGGCGACAAGCGCGCCATCATAACCTCTGACATCATCGCGGGTGGTTTCGGCTAGAGAAGGTTCACCTTGATTCATCATGAATGGGTTAGTCAACAGCGTGTAGAATGCTTCCCGATTGCCCCCATTGTACTCGGCGACCGCAGCAAGATATTTTTGCTTGTTCGCTTGGGCAGGATCGTCTTGAGCGACCACAATGATGCCACTAGCGAGTAATAGGACAACAAGCAACATGATTGAAACAATAGAACGACGCATGTGTATCTCCTTTATGATATGACGTTCCGTTGTTCACAGTATGTATAAAGGCGTCACATTGTCATGGGACTTTTTCCCGAAATATCGGGAACAGAAAGATAAAGTGTCGGGAATTTGCGTTAGGGGTAAATATATCGCAAACTAGAGGCTATCCGATTTGGAAATGGAACCCGCGACCCTGTATTATAGGACGAAACCGAAAAGAGCTTCTAGGGTAAAATTTAGAAGCTCTTTATCCTAATAGTCTTTTCGGGAGCGACGGGGTTCGTTACCTACTGTGTATAAGATTTATCTGCTTCCGCCACTCAAGCGCTGGTGGAAAACGCCGCCTATGGTTTAGGCTAACCTACCTCATAGTCGTTTCCGAGCGGGCAAACTACCCGCTCTTTTTATTTAGTGCATTCACTTATCTAGAATTTAGCCATTACTTATCATCTGTCAACATATCGTCAGGGTTTGACACTTTGAACGCCATGATTTCCTGACCTTCATTGCTAACCATTTTAACGATGCGAAATTCTAGCTTGTCCTCGTACTCGACAGCACGTCCGTAAAGATTCTCGGCATTAGATGGTATATCGTCAGTATTTTCAACGATGTATTGCATTGTGGAGTGACTCATTTCCCAATGGTGTAAAAGATGACCTTCCCGTGTAAACTCCACGAATCCATTGTAAAGTGCCTTTGTACTAATCCACTTAGGCTTGTGTGAACCGCTCTTGTCTTCGATATTGCTTAGATTTTGATTGTCATCAGTCATGAGAGTACCCTTCTCGACGAACACAAACTTTATCTTGCTCTTGTCAATATTTAACTGTTTCCCAGCATCGGTTGAATATTTGATTCGAACTTGAAGGCTAATATATTTCACCTTACAAGGCAATCGCCATATTGTATGAATAACCGAATGTTTTGGCGAACATTTTGTTTGTAGGACGGTGAGGTGTCTCGATGTTACGATGAGAACGTATGTCAAAAGAAGGTCTTTCATTCCAATACGATATGTTTTCAGGAGAACTTGTCGATTCACGAAGCGACTCCCAGAAAAAGAAAGACAAAGAACGCAGCACTCCACAACAAACTCAGATGTTTAAGACTCCTGAAATGGTGCAGTTTGGCGGCAAGATCAAATCAGCCTACCGAGATTGGTTAGACCATGCCACTGTTCCCCCGCTTGTGCTAGAGATACTCGATACCCGCACAGCAGAAGAGATCGAACGCGACCTCATGCGCGAGGCGGAGAAATTGATGACTCCGATGTTTACTGAAGAACCACCTGCAACTGTTGAAGACCAAGTACCGCTTCAAGAAAATCCGGTATCACAGCAACAACCTACAGTAATCTTCGAAGCAAAACAGCATCAGTGCCAACGTGGATTACGTTCGAGACTCCGCACGCAAAGCATTCCAGTTCGCAGACGTTTCTAGTTCCAAATGACACCTATTCATGTGTTTTTGCCTGTAGTTACGTGTAACCATAGGCAGCACATCAAAATCCTTGCCTGAAACGCCAATTTTTGGTATAAAGTTATGCTCCGACTTCTTTGCTTTCGCTCAGAACGCCGTTGCCCTCAGCTTTAATGAAATACTGGTAGTCTTGAATCGGAATAATGACCGCGATTTGGAAGTTTCCATGTTCAACAATGAGATGTTCACCTAACACTGAAACCCGTTTTAAGAGTTCGCCAGGATGCCGATTAAGCAATGTCGCTGGAATGACAGTAGGTTTTCTTACAATGCTTTTTTGCATGTCTCCTTTCCGAATTACATCAGCGCCAGTCTTGCAAGACTGGCGCTGATGTTGTTTACGTTATATTGAGTGATTTTAACCAAATACGACATCTTCATTACAGCTTGCAGCAAGGCGCAAACCATTAGAGAAACGTTTTGCTATAAACTGCATATTAATTCCATGTATTGAACTCGCAACAGGGAGTTGAGGTAAGATTTCTTCTAGGCGTTCAGCTAATGGTAAACAATCCTTTGCCTCAATAATACCATCGCAACCGGAGTGATTGAGCAGCACAATGATAGGGTCTGGCTTGAACATATCCCACGAAATAGGTAGCACGTCTAACACTTCATCCCGCTCGAATTCGGTAATTTTGCTATCAAAATCTTCCGGCTTTACATTCGCCAGCGACACCGTATCTATTACGTCACCTTCCAATGATTTGATAATTATTGTCTTGGGGGGATTTATCGCCAGCGACAGTGAACTTATGCCCTCGTAGTATCCCTCCATCAAAGCTAATGGAATGCCGACAGCTTTAGCGACTTCTACGCGCCAAACCGAGAAGCGGCTATACCCACCCTCAAAACAATTGTGTGATGTAGTTAGTCCCATAGACCTCACTTTCCGCTTTCGCGTTTGTATGTACTTTGCTTGAAACAAAATACGTAACTTACGTATTATTCTCTCATAGCAAAGGTTGGTGTCAACAAGCAAAAACGTAAAAAAGACTCATCAGTCGATTCTTTTTAACTATTTCCTCAAGAAATGTCGGTTACACTTGAGAGAAACACCTATAGTTTTACCTATGGTTACGGAGCGTGCGCCATGTCAAAACGGAGAAGAAGATACGCGCCCTCTGAGCGCGAAGCAGAGTTTACAATTCGGTCAATTTTTCGCGTCTTGATTTTCGCCTTTGGTGCTCTTTTTGCGCTGGTGGCACTGAGTAAATTCATCTTGGCAAAACATGAGCCTGACGATTTGCTTGAGCCAATTAAGAAGCAGAATGACTTTACCCTTGCGCTTAATCGACTCCCGAAATGGACAAAGTACAGCCTCGGCTTATTTTTCATTCTTATCCCAACGACGATTGTCATCGTGTATATCCATCAATCAAGGTATACATTTGTTGGTCAAGTTCTGTCGATCATCTCAGCTAGTGCAATGTTTCTGTCACCAGTGGCAGCCATTATCACTTTTGTCGTCTTCAAATTACGCTACCCTCAATACCAGCTTGTCTATGATGCTCCAAACCGCTACCAGACACTTTTCCGAGATGGCGAGACCGTTTTTTATAGTCCAGAGCAGCAATATATCACCTATAACATTCGTCTCCCACGCGGTCTGGGCTGGAATGCCGAACGCAGTACACGCTTAGTAGAGCAGCTTATTCATTCCTTTGCGCCGCTCTTATTTCGCATCTATGCCGATGACCGCTTTATCGTGTGGCAAGTGATTGATTTCTTGGAACGGGACTATGAAGCCATTGAGAATGCAATCCGCATTAGCTATCCAGAGGCAGATGTCACAATAAGCTACCCCCAGGACAATCTTGATCCGCAGTCAAGCAGTGTCTATCGGCTCACACTCATTTACCGTGCGATGAGTGATTTTATGTTTCCCTTTAAGTACACTTCAGATGTGAAGGATTTTGATCCTCTCACCGCCGTTGTCAGTGCCATGAATGGACTTGAAGCGGATGAGCGAATGACCTATAACATCTTCGTTGCAGGAGCATCACGAACCGCACATGAAGAAGGGCATGAACGGATTACTACATCCACCATTTCCCCGTTCGACTACTTTTCAGGCGAAGGACTTCAACGTATAGCCACCTTGAAGACGCTTAACCTCGATAAGGTAGAACGATACATTCCAAAAGATCAACAGGTGTTTGAGGAAAAGCTGAATAATCTTCTGTATCAAGCCGTCTTTATGGTGGAAGTGAATAGCCCGAATAAGGAGCGTATTTTATCGCTTGCTCAGAACGTAGACAGCCAACTTTTTGGGTTTGCCCGCCTGCCTTACAATGGATTACTTTGGTACACGGGTATTGAGGATGGCGAGACAAAAGAAGGCCGTGTTCCCCCAGACATCGAAAGTCTGATCTTGGAATTCAAGATGGGACGTGATGACTTGAAGCGAGGGAATGCGCTGGATCGCATTATCAAGTTTACAGAAGACCCAAAGGAGGAGGATGCACGTAAGGCAACGAGATTAATTCTTGAAGGACGTGAGATTGCGCTTATGTGGCATCTTCCCGATGACGAGTTTGCGGCATCTCGTATCGAGTGGCTTTCTTCACGTACCGTACCCCCTCCATCCGCCGTGACCAGTGGTGATGGGCATGGCATCTATATTGGTGATGGAACAAGTGGAGGAAAATTCTTTCCGACTTTTCTTCCGCTTGAAGACCGCCGTAGTCATGTTCGCATTATTGGAAAAACAGGCGTTGGCAAAAGCACACTGATGCAGCGCATGATTTACCAAGACATTCAGGCAGGATATGGCGTTGCCGTGATTGACCCACATGGCTCACTCGTGAAGCGATTATTGTTGGATAATTGCATTCCACCAGCACGCTACAATGATGTGGTTATCCTTGATCTTGCCGACCCCCATAATCCGCCGCCCCTTAATCCTCTGCGCGGTGGGTTAGATCATGTGCGTGTAGGACAGATTGTGCAGAGTATCGAACGGCTTTACCCTACGACGAAGCATTACCCACGAGTATCCCATTATCTGCGTATCGCGATGATGACGTTGAACGCCGATCCGTCGGCGACTTTACGAGATGTAGTTCGCTTATTTAGCGATAGCCCCTACCGCGAACGCCTCCTCAAGCTGATCGAGAATCCTGACATACTCATGGCATGGGATGAGTTCGAGCGCATGAAAGAGGGCGAGAGAAAAATGATCTCAGAGCCGCTGCGTACACGGCTCAGTGTGTTTTACTCGAATGATGACCTCTCTCCCATTGTGAGCCACCCCGATAGTCTCGATTTTCGGGCGCTCATTGGCAGTAAGAAGATTATTCTTATCTCACTCAAAATGGACGAAGAGCGTGTTCCAGAGACCGAGCGCGACTTGATTGGCGCATTCTTGCTGTCGCGGTTACAGATGTCTGGGATGCAAGACCAGAGTGCTGAACCTTATTTTCTCTATATTGACGAGGTACAGAAATTCATCACTACCTCACTTGATCTCATGTTTTCTGAAGCACGTAAGTTTGGACTTTCGTTGACGGTTGCCCACCAATTTCTTGACCAGCTTCCTGATGTCACCCAGAGCGCCATTTTGGGGAACGTGGGCGCATCAATTGTGTATGCGTGTAGCCCTAACGATGCCCATGTTTATGCACCCTTCACCCGCCCACACTTCGAGACGGATGATCTGGTCAATCTCGATAAATACGCGGCAGTCGCCAAGATACAGTATCAAGGTAAGACGCAGCCTGCCTTTACCCTGCTTTCCCCGTTTCCGTTTGGGTATACAGAAAGCAACCAGAAAACGAACACTTCAGGGCGATTTAGCCCAACGTATTTCCCCTGGTTGTTACCAAAACGCCAGCAGTTTCTCTCTTCATTGCCAACCGTGCCTGTTGTCATCGCGTCGCCTCTCCAAGAGGAGACACCCATCACTACAGATGGTGTTGATGAGCACATCGCAGAAACACCTGAACAATATCTTCGTCGCCTATCCCGGCAAAACTATACACCCACCACGAAAGCTGAGGTACACGCATGGCTAAAAGATCGCTACAACCCAAAGCCGAAGGTCGATGACCAGACGCAGTACATTGATAGCGATGAAAACGCCTCTACCGTCAGCGATAACCGCTCTGGCTACTCAGGGGCAATCACCGACGAATAATGATTGATGAGCGCGAGTTATGAGTGACCAATCTACAAGAAGAAAGCGCAATCAACGGGATATACATCCACCCGCGATGGTCTTAACTGAGCGTGACAAACGGATTGTTGAAGCGGTATATCAATGCCGCATACTGCGACAAGATCAGATACACACGCTCTTTTTTGGCGCGTCAAAAGCAGCCTCACAACGCCGTCTTGCGCTGCTGTATCATCATGGATTTCTGAACCGTGTGTTTTTGACGGTACGGGCGAGCTACATGCTCAGTCCAGCCCTGTATATGCTAGATAGACGAGGGGCAGAACTCTTACGAAGTGATCTGGGCTATGATGACATTACTTGGTCGAGCAAGAGCCAAAATGTAGGACAACCATTCCTCGAACACACGCTTGCGATTAATGATGTGCGCGTTGCTGTGACTGTTGCCTGTCGAACACATGGGTACGCACTTTTTGATTGGCGCAGCGAGGCAGACTTGAAGGGTGACTACGATAGAGTGATTATTCAAGAGCGAAACGGCGGCAAGCAATCCGTCTCACTGATTCCAGACAGCTTTTTCGTAGTACAAACCACAAAAGGCAAAGCCCCATTTTTTCTTGAAGTGGATCGAGGAACGGAGACTACAGGACGTTTTCAAGATAAAATTCGCGCCTATCAAGCCTACATTCAGAGCGGAGCGTATGAGAAGCGGTATGGCTACAAGAGTGTCCGGGTGTTGACGGTAGCCTTTAGCCAAAAACGCTTAGAAAACCTCAAAACGGTCACAGAAGAGGTCGGCGGCAAGGAACGCTACTGGTTTGCTCTCCACACAGAAATAATGCCGCAAAACGTGTTTGACGAGCCGATGTGGTGGGTTTCAAGGGATATATCTCAGCGAGTATTGTTTTGAGAAACGTTGAAATTCGAGCAGAACATCGTGGAAACTCATCCAGAGCGATTGTTAATCTCCCTGTTCATCAAGGCAAGTATGCAATACCCTGCCAATATCTCTGGGCAAGGGATATGGCTTACCCTGCTTTTCCGGCAGGGACAGGCAGAGGGCAAGATTAGCCGAAGCGTGAGGCTGTACGATCTCAAAAAAGTGTTGGCAGGGGAGGCAAAAGACGAGGTGCTGGAAGTCATTATCCATGCCGCGCGCAAGGCGCATCGTCGTCTCAAAGATCAACCTTCTCTCGCCCGCAAGAGCGTTGAGGGTATTGTAAACGAGGTTCTCAGCGCGAGTGTCCAGTGTCAATCCTTAGAGGACAAATCGCTTCACGCGCTGCTTGAGATGCTTCCGGTTTATATGCAGGTCATGGGGCATGTTTCCGGGGATGAGACGCTGGATGCTCAAAATCCAGAGCTACTTAAGCGCAAGGCACACATCAAGGATATTGTGAGCAGAACATTTGAGGATGAGCAGCAGCGACACCTTTTGCGAATGGTGGATGAGGTCTTGTTTACGCATATGCCAAGTCTTCATACGTATATAGATGCTCGGTTCAAGATATTCTTGACGCTCACCTCATTGCGCCCGCGTGCTACAATGTAGTTCAACCAGAAGCCGGGGTTTACCACCCTTGCCAGCCATCATCTATCTGGCTTACCCTGAAGAACTATTAGTTTCTTCTCATTGTCATCCACATCAGGGCTGTTGCAATGAACACGACTGTTAGTACCAAGTCGTGTAGGGTAATGGGAATAACAACTGTCATTCCACCTCCTAGAGCCTTCAATTTCAAAATGGCTCGTTCAGGGCGGTATTCCCGACTTCTTTCTTAAGTATAAGCGTGATTTTCTCTTTTGAATCAATCCTTTTGTGTTATGGCAACAAAAACCCCTTCAGCAGATGAAGGGATTTCCTCAAGAACGTTTCCTCACACGCTACCCTGAAGCAATAGGTTTATATTCATGTGAGAGAACGAGCGCAGTCTAGCAGACAGATACCCATCGCCTCAATTCGAGACATATAATTGTCGTGTGCCAGAACGCCTCCGCTCTGTTGAGCTTGATCCCAATTTGACTCATGCCTTTGCCGAGACCTTTATTTCAAGGTGGGATTGCTATCCCCTTCAGATCGAGAAAGGCACGTATACGCAGGTTCGAGAAAAGCTCACCCTCAGTCATGTTTTCAAACATCTGACGAACGCTCGATTAGGCTACCCGCCATTCACGATTGGTGCATACGCACTTAGTGAGAAAAGCCAAGCGAAATGGGTATGCCTTGATGCAGATGCAGACCAGCAATGGGCAGAGCTTTGGCGACTTGCCTATTCCCTGCGAGACGCGGAAGTGCCGACCTACATTGAGCCGTCCCGCCGAGGTGGACATTTATGGCTGTTTACCCCGCTACTGTCAGGCAGCGATATTCGTCAGTTTGCCCGCAAGCTCTTGGTCATGGAGAAGATTTCCGAGTACGGCGAAGATCGAAAGCGACGAATTGAGATTTATCCGAAACAAGACGTGCTTGGAGAAGGCGCAGGTTCATTTGTTCGCTTGCCACTTGGCGTGCATCAAAAGACCGGGCAGGTCTATCACTTCGTAGACTTTGAGAACAAGCCTATCGCCCCAAGTATTCGAGAGCAACTTGCTGTTTTAGGGCAGCCCAATCGGGTATCGCAAGAATTCGTCTCAACGATCCTTGCCCAAGAGGTCGAAGTCCCCGCTCTCCCACCCAAGCCGTCCCCGAAATTCAAGAAACACAAAGCCCGCCATAATGAACCTCTCTCCGAGTCTCTCAAACACGCTGTTTCCGTCTTTGATTTCGTTAGCCGATATGTTGACCTGAATGAGCAAGGACGCGGTTTATGCCCCTTCCACGACGACCACGAGCGATCATTTGCGGTGAACAAGCAGCGGAACTACTGGCATTGTTTCGCTGGGTGCTTAACTTCTGACGGAAACAAAGGCGGCAGCCTCATCGACTTCTGGATGAAGTGGCGCGAAATACATGGGCAGGACAGCAGTTTTGCAGCAACGGTGAAAGAACTTCGAGAAATGCTCTTGTCATCCTGACAGCCCCGAATGCCCCTAATTCCCGTATTGACCGTAAAGACCGCTTGTGTCATTGTCAGCGTTATGAAAAGTTCTCTCACGGCGACAGAGTTTTCTCGGATCGTTCAGAAGGATAGAAAAACCGTTGTTCGCTGGATACAACAAAGGCTCATTCCAGGTGTTAGGCGTGTCGGACACTCGTATCAAATCCCCATTTCGGAGGTTGAGGTTTTCCAGAACTCTAATGAATACCCCATCAAATCATGTCAAAAGTAATCTCATTTTCGATCTTCAAAGGTGGTACTGGAAAAACAACGAGTACCGTAAATACGGCAGCCGCACTTGCAGAACGTGGCAAGCGCGTTTTGCTGGTTGACCTTGACCAGCAAGCCTCTGCTACTCGATATGTGGGTATTGATCCTGACAGGATTAACCCATCTTTGTACCATGTCTTCCTCAAACAAGTGCCAGCAAATGTTATAAAGCAGCCCACTGCGTTTGGTTTTGATGTACTTCCCTCTTCCTCACTGATGGCAGCAATTGAAGAAAGCCTAGAGCGTGGAGATGAAATTCTTCTGCGCGAAATTCTGCGTCCGCTTCGAGACGACTACGATTATATTTTGGTCGATACGCCACCCGGCAAAGCGGGACTCGCTTTCAATGGGATCGTTGCAGCCGACCTCCTGATTGTGCCAGCCAGTGCAGAAAGAATGGCGATTGATGGTGTTTCAGACCTCGTAAATCATGTACAGAGTATTATCTGGCATCGCTACCGTGACGAACTAAACGAGCAAGAAATCCGTATTCTCTTTACGATGTACAAGGCAGGAACGAACCACTCCCCCGGCGTAGTCCAGGCAACTAAGAAGATTTACGGCGGAAATGTTCTCGATACTCTGATTCCTGAGACTGTTGAGTTTCCGCGTTCGTTCGATATGAAAATGCCCATTACGGTCATGTCTCCACATCACATTGGCGCACAAGCGTACAAAAGATTTGCAGACTGGATCATTCAACATGCGTAATCCACGACCTGAAGATTTTTCAACCGAAGTATTCACCCGAAAGGCAGACAACATCGACATGGTTGGTGTTGTTCCTTTGCATTCTAAAGAACGACCAGCGCCTAAACAAAACCGCGCCGATGAACATGCCATAGTGCCATCACGACAGCATGACGGTATGACGGCAAGCCACCATGACAGCACGCCGTCACGACACCATGACGGCATGACAGCAGAGCAAATCTCATATATCTTCTCTTGCCTTGCCGAGAAAGCCACTCAGAAAACAACAGTACGGTTGCCAGCAGGTTTATTAGAGCGGCTTGAGGAAGTTGTGTATGAGGTAAAAAAGAAGCACCATATGCGCCTTTCTATGAACTCCATTTTTGTAGCGACACTTGCCTACTTTTGTCAGGAATATGAGAAATCAGGTGAACACAGTTCTCTCTTTGAAGAACTCAAAAAGTTCTACGATCAAATGCTGTCTTGACAGCATGACGGCAAGCCACCATGACAGCACGCTGTCACGACATCATGACAGTTTGCCATCGAGATGGCACGACGGCATGACAGCTTTTTTCCCCTTGTATGAGTCTTTTTCGTATGATGTGATTCACCCATTCATGCGTGAAAACGTGTGATTGGAACGCCACTCTTCCGGCGAAAGGGGAAGAGCCAACCGACCAAAGCGACTGAAGCGACGGACAAACTGTTGGCAGGGAAGCGGAGCAATCCTTAACCTTTGCCTAAACTGGACGAAATCCAGTGTAAGACACCTCAAGCGGGAGTTGCAGCCTCGTAAACAATTAAATAATTACGAAGCGACAGCTTCGCTTAGGAAGATCAGAGCGAAGGGAAGCGATAGGGAGGGAAGGATACGAAAAGAGAGAAGCGGGGAGACCCTAAAAGCCGCGAGGCTTTTATAAGGCTGCATTGCTATGAGTGAAAACACACCTTTTGATACGATTCTTTCCCGAACCGAATCACACCCAATCTTCGCAGGTGCTTTTCACGCGCCACAAAAGACTGTGGTTTCCTTCGGGCAGGAGCAGACGCATCGGCGAACAGCGCGAAATACGGGCGCGTTCTGGCTGATACGTCTAGCTCCCACCGCTCTTGAAACCACCCGCCGTCGCCCTTTCTTCCAAGTATTCAGAAAAGGGCGACTGCCCGCCCTCGCTTCGCCGCTCTAAAGACCTCAACTGTTATGTCTTATAGGGGTGTGTATTCCATGTTTTCGTCTGATTGAGCGGCTTTCGGCGGTGGAGTTCCCAACCGCGTTTCTTGTGACCAAACCGTAAGTGTGGTGTTGGCATAAGCGAAACGCGCGGGAACTTTCCACCTCTCGTGCGGGCAGTCGCCCTTGCGGGCGACGGCGGACTGGCGAATCTTTCTGTAGTCGAGCGAATAGCGTTTTGGCGGCGTTTCGCTGTGCGAACGACCAAAGCTATGTGTATGTGAACTACAGTCGTTCTAAGGGCATATAGCGGCTGTGGAAGGGTGTGAAAACGTAACGTGCAGTGTGCGTTGTATACTGCGTGTGTGACAATCCCCATTTACCCAAGACGACAATCAAAAGATCGGCGCTTGAAGCGCCCGCCCAAAATGTGGTTGATGCCACGCGATCTTGAGGTGTTGAAGGCAGTCTACGAATATCGCGCTCTTACGCATACGCAACTGACACACCTCGTCTTTGAGAATAACCACCCCTCAATCGCCACGAAACGCCTGTATATGCTCTATCACAACGGCTATCTGGAACGACTGTTTCTGCCAGCGCGTGGGGGAGTAGCGGTCAGCCCAACGGTGTATCTTCTTGGCGAAAAAGGCGCACAAGAGCTTTCCTTGCGCGGAGAGTATCTCAACTTCTATTGGGCAAAAGACCATTTGAAAGTCGGCACATTATTTTTGTCTCACTCACTGGCAATCAGCGAGTTTCGCTTGAAAATGACCCTCGCCTGCCGAGCAGCAGGCATTCCAATTGTGGAATGGAGAGGGGAGCGAGAACTCAAGAAGGACTACGACAAAGTTACTGTTACCTCGCCATCAGGGGTTACTCGATCACTTCCCATCATCCCTGATAGCTATTTTGTCCTTGAGACCGCAAAGGGCAAGCGCCACCTTGTCCTTGAGCTAGACCGAGGAACAATGGAAGGCAAGCGGTTCAGAGCAAAAGTGGAGGGCTATACCGAGTATTTCAAAAGCGGAGCATATAAAGAGCGATTTGGCACGAAGAGTTTACGTGTACTGACAGTCACGGAAAGCCAGCGTCGCATGAAAAACCTCAAGGCAATTACGGAACGAGCGGGTGGCAAAAGTCGCTTTTGGTTCGCGTCCCTCGAAACACTGACCGCCGAAAATATCCTTGCCGAGACTGTCTGGAATGTCGCACAGCGACAAGAACAGTACACCTTGTTTGATTAATTGCGTGAAAAAGGGTCGCCGCAAGCAGTGGCAACCCTTTTCATTACGCGCCCTCAACTCCAATTCCCACCTGTTCGCCCAAGAGAGAAAGGAAGGATTGTCGCTGGGCAGAACACCGACAATCAGCAGCGGCACTTGTGCGTGTGTCACTGTTCAAGGGTGAAATGCGTAGGCTCACTGTATAGCATGTTTGAAAGAAGTTCTCTACACGAAAAGGACTCTTCAGTCCTTCTTTACTGATGATTCTTTGTCTGATATTGTATGGAGAGAATCTGTATGTCTAAAGTACCCCTATCTACCTATCCAATCCCTTCGTTTGGCTCTCATTTGTTTGCAAACGGTAGCTATGCTGTGCAGCGCAGCCCACAAGAAATAGAGGTCTGGGGAGCAAACCTCAGTGAACACTATACGATTCACATCAATGAGATTGATGATGGAAACATGGACGTAATCTATCTTGGGTTCTCGACACCAACACAACCATAACTGACAGTTCCTATGTCTTGGATTGAAAAACACCAACGAGCTTCGTTTGATGAATTGCCTATACATGGACTGCATTTTCTTGATGGAGATGTGCTTGCTCGTGTACTTGCATTGAAGTATGGGGAAGTTAAAACACCAATCTTTAATCCCGCATGGCTCAAAGAGCAGAAACTTCCCCAAGTTCAGTTTCCATCAGGACTGAGTTTTGACATCTGGGAAACCAGCACTCCTGAAAGTGGCGGCATCGTCCATATCTATGGCGAGATGGACTTGCCGTACTTTGACACCCGCGATAGAGCATGGGAGCAGGCAAACGATATTGCGGAGCAAGTGGGATACCTTGCCCGTAAACATGGAGAGAACGGGCTTGAGGTGATTGGATACGATGAGGGTGAACACTTCCTGATTACGTATGACAACCAAGAGCGCCGAATTGCGGACATTGCCCTGATAAAACACGAGAGGCGAGAAGCACCACGCCCCGAACCATTGCTTGACCAAGCGAGCCGAGAACGTCTACCTAAGCTCTACTCCAATGAGAACATTGGGTTGAATGCATTAGCACAGGTCAAGTTCTTTTCTCCAAGTAGTAACTGGACATGGTATGCGAGTGAAGCGAGTGCAGCCATGAACGATGGCACGTACAAATCACTCGCGGAAGTTGACCCAAACGATCCAAACATTCAGGACGTGATCTTCTTTGGATTAGTGGATGGTTTCGAACTTGAACTTGGGTACTTTTCACTCTCAGAACTCGAAGGTATCGGCGGGGGACTACAATTGCCAATTGAGCGAGATCGTCACTTTAGCCCCAAATCTCTCCAAGAACTGCAAGACCAGCATCGTAAAAAACGTGAGAATCTTGATTAATGCCCACTATGTCTCAAGAACACTCACCCAATCATTGCTTTACTTTCACAGAACGTGAGAACCTCTACGACCAAATATCCCACACAAGATTTATGGCACTGGTCATGCAGCCAGACGTGGATATTCACGAGGTAGGAGAAGCAAGCAACAGCTTTGGCGAATATCTGTTTGTGACCATCAGTTGCCGCACCGAGCAACCAAAGAGGTTGCTGACGTTTTGGGGACTTGGGTATCACGAACATCGTGAGCGTTGGATAGCTGATAGTTGGCAGTGGTATGAAAGTCAGCGGAAATCCGAAAAACTTCCAGTCCTTGCCAAAGAAGAAGCGCATCAACAGATCAAAGATCGAGAAGTCTTTGTCCGAGCAAATGCGACTCCATCTGAGCAATCGCCACGAGCCAAGCTATATGAGGCTATTGCTGACCTTACAGACGAGGACGGCGCACTTTCGAAACTCGAAGACTTGGGGTGGATGTTCCTAGGGGATACCGATGAGGCAAACAATGAATGATGAACAGCGAAAACCAACTGCCGAAGAACTGCTTCAGACTAAGGATAATGTCTTGGAGCAATGGCGATTGCTGCCAGCCGAACATCAAGCAACGATGTTGTTGGTACTCCTTAAAGAGATTGCAGACAGTGACATGAACGACTGGACAAGAAATGCCATAGTTACTCTCGCTTCGATGTCAGAACATCCTCAGCATTTTCTTCCAAATCCCATTGTGACCCGCGAGAGACTAGCAGAACTTGATATTGATGAACAACAACTTACTTCGCTCACGGATGATGATCTTGTGGCTATTGCTGAGAGTATCCAAGAGTCATACAGCCACGATGAGTTTTGGGAAGAAATAATGGATCAGGTTCTTGAGTTTCACACAGAGCAAGTATTAAAAGCAAAACGCTTTACATAGCCAAATTCATTGGCGAATATTTTGTTTGATAGGCATGAGGTGTGCGACGATTGTGCTAGCCACCCCGAATGAGCCTTACCAGTTCTTCAAAAAGTTTGTGACCTACTCCACCATCTAGCAGCCCAACCAACATCATTAAACCGAAGAAAGCATACCCAAGCACAACCCCTATGTTCTCTTTGCGAGTTGGAGGCTGTGCGTACCGTCCTGACGGATCGACACCAGTTTTAATGTAATTGGTCAAATCATCAGAAAACTTTATTTGAATTACTTCTGGTTCCGCGAGGCTATCACTTAGTCGCTTGCTTCTATCCCATGACATGACGAGATTAAGCAATTCCTGTGATTCTGTAAAATCATCGTTACCGTGATTACTTTGTGATGAAACGGGGAACATCTACAACCTCATTTCTGTCTGATAGCTGATTACCACTCAACGACGTTTCTCATCTAAAAGCATCTCGCAAAGCCTTCCTATTTCCGCAAGGTTGTCCAATAGCTGCTGGGCTTTTTGTTTCATTTCTTCGGGGGATGGGAGTGCAGCAAGCCTCTCCCGCATAGCTGCTTTTTCTTCATCGGTGAGTACACGTCGAACTTCAAGGCTTTTTGATGAACAATCCGAAGAAACGTTTGAGGAGGTCATTATTTATTCACCTGAAATAAATACTCAACCATATGCCCAATAAATGTTCGCAATTCCGGCATTGTCATGATGAATGCAAATCCAACCATAATTACCGTAATGGCTAGACCCCAAAGAAAGCTAAGAAATTTCTGTCGTGAGGTAAGGGGTTTTGACAAAGCCTCATCGTGATCGCGTAGCATCTTATCCCACTTTTCGTCGGAAATAAGCATAGGTGAATCATCTGGCAGCTTACGGAGAGGTTTTCTCAGTTGGTCGAAAGCATGAGACTCTTTCATGACATTCCTTCAAGTACCCGTTTGGCGTTTTCACCATAATTATAATTGCATTTTCGAAAAAGCGCTTCAATGCCATGCGTATAGGAGTTTGTGATTTATCCCTCTTATCTGCGAACGATCCATAAAAAAGAAACCTCGTTACTCTTCCTGCCACTTGAGTATATTTTCCACATAAATATCTATGAGATGAAAAAAGTAGGGTACAACCGTATATTGTTTATTGCGAACAAACGTTACAGCGAGAGTTTGCAAGAACAAGTCCATATCGAACCGCCCGTCACCGCTCAGCACGTCGAACTGACGAATACGGTGAGCGTGTACCTGCCGATCTTTTAGACCTTCAGGCGAGCCAACCATGAACCGCCGTTCATCGTCATACCAAATACCTTGATAGAGATGCACATCTTTCTCTTTATCACCCGGAAACATGCGACACCATTTATAGATATTCCAAGACCCGGCGAAATCCATGCCCTTAAGGACTTATTTGAGACTCTCCCTCAAAACAGGTCGATTTATGAGACAGTTCTTTACGCTCAAGAGTGCGCCAGAAACGCACATTTCTTTGATAGCGTAGGACGTTCTCGTCGTAGTATGTAAACTTGTCAGATGTCTAATTTTTCCCTTGCTCGCCGTCAATAAAAAACCGAACATTCGTTGGGTTCATCAGAATACCAAATAGCCTCCTGCCGCATTCCACAGCTTCGAGTAGGGTCAAAATCTCTACAGTGAGATGAGGGTTCTGCTCCTGCCATGCCTGAGCGTGAGCGGTTGAACAGAAAAAGTTAATGAGTGGACATTGATCGGTTGCTGGGCAACAACTCGCGTTTACAGGGGTATAGGCTACGACAAGGCCATCTGGCGTAGATATGAACTCACCGTTGACCATCATAACCGACACTGCATCCCCACAATGGGTACACTGTGAGTGGACTGTTGCATCAGTATCGAGCATAAACGGAATACCAAGTGCATCCACAGCACACATTGCATAGACAGAGTGTTTCCCTTCAAGGACAACGCGGTGTGGGGTTGGCCTCGCTGAAAACGGGTAGGCTGCCAAAATATCGCCTGTTACTCGATCTCGATAAATACACTCCTTTGCCTCAAGTGTAGCCAAATAGGTTTCCACTTCAGCCAAACCAGACAATTGCAATGTATTGATAAGTGCGTCAGGAGTCGGAGGGTTTCCAGTCTGAGCAAATGTCCGCAAGATGTGCTGATAGAGCGTGTGGGTAGTGTTCTTTTCAAGCGCCATATGACGAGGTTTCACTCCTTTGGTCAGATTGAATGGGGAGAGCATGAGATTGGGATATAGTTGACCAACGATACGTTAGTACGAGGCTCACTAGAAAAAGCACTGTTGAGATGCCAACAACCCAACTGACATTGTTGCCTAACCACATCCCAAATACCGTTCCGGCTGTCAGCGACAGGAGAATAGGCAGCGTAAGCGGCAAGTGACAGGGGCAACTGACCAATGCGACAATGCCAGAAATTACGGGGCGAATGGTTTTTAGTATTTGCATCAAGGAAAACTCCCTATACTCGAAACAATGGATTAAGGACAATTTGCGAGTACACCAGATATATTCCAGCCAAAATCAGTGCAACCGCACTGAAAACTTTCACGTAGGGCATCAGCCGCCGAAACTGTTTTGTCACCACGCCCTCAAAAACAACCGTTGCTATTGCAAGTCCGGTAATGACTGTCCCCATGCCCAGACTGTAGGCCAGAAACAGGATACCCGTCGCAAAGATACCACTGGTTGCTAATGCCCCGGCAAACACCGATAAAAACACCGGGAGCGTACACCCAAGCGACACGAGAGCATAGGCAACCCCATACAACACCATACTGCGCGGTGTCCGAGTTTGAAATTGCCACTGCGGGATAGAAATAGGCAGTGATACCCCGTGTCCAAGAAGCATGGCAATGCCCATCACCACCAGCAGCACCCCGACGAGGATGCCAAACCAGGGGGTCAGTTGAATAAGAAACCGTCCCCCGGCTGAAAACAGGAGACCGACCACCACAAAGACCAGCAGAAACCCGACAGTCACCAGTCCCCCTAGCGACACGGCACGCCACAGCCCGACACTGCGGGGTTGTGGCTCGGCAACCGTCCCATCTGTCAGATAAAACCCGACAAAACTTGGCAGCATGGCAAAGCCACAGGGATTGACACTGGCAAGCATTCCAGCGGTAAAAGCAAAGACAATAGGAAGGTTATTCATATTCTGTAGATTACGTTGCCAGCAACTTATCAAGTGCTGCCCGAATATCGGTGTCTGATGCCCCCTGCAAATTACGGTACACCTCGCGTCCCTCCTGATCTAGGATGATGGCAGTATCCAGCGTGTTAATCTGATACGTTGTCACAAACTGACCTGTGGTATCCATTGCCCAGGTCAAATGGTTCTCCCCGACTGCCTGTAAAAACCCCTGTAAATCTGAGGTGGCTACACCAGTGGTTACATCCACGCCGACAAACTGTACGCCTTGCGCCGCATACTGTGGTTGGATATGAGCTAACGCTTGTGCGCCAGCGACACAATCTCCACACCAATAACCCATGACATAAAGAACAGAAACGTGTCCAGTGCTGCCGGAAAGGGCTAGTGTTTGCCCGTCAATGGTTGGCAAGGTCAGAGAAACGGAAGCTGCCGCCTGATTGATGGTTGGAAGGGTTGAAGCCTGATTAATCGTCGGTGCAGTCGCTCCTGTACCCATTTTCAACTGCGATAGTCCAATAAAGGCCAGTGCCACAAGACCGATAAGCACAATGCCCACCAGCATCTTGCGCTCTCGGAAAGCCGTTGTCAGTGATGATTTGGTGATATTACTCATCCTATTTCTCCTTTTTTACACCGCACAGCAGGATAGTTTGGCAACGTCTTTGGTGAAAGAAAGCGCCGCCAACTTCAACCCTTCCACCTGTGTCAGATATGGGAATAGTGTCCCGGTTAAGTCGGCAACCGTCAGACCAAATTTGACGGCTAAGGTTGCAGTCTGAATGACCTCTCCCGCTTCGGCTGCCACCAGATGTACGCCTAAAATCCGACCTGTGGGGCGGTCAGCCACCAGTTTGATAAGGCCGCGTGTATCGCGTGCTGCCAATGCTCGTGGTACATAGTCAAGTGAGATAGTATGGCTCTCAACCTCATATCCAGCGCGACGCGCAGCATCTTCTGTTAAGCCAACAGTAGCAATCTGTGGATCAGTGAAGATGATACCGGGAAGTGCGGATAGGTCGAGGGGCTTCAGGTCTACGCTGAAGGCATTGCGGGCAGCAGTTGCCCCGGCTGCTGCGGCTACATACACATATTCGGGATTGGTCGAAACGTCGCCTGCTGCATAGATATTCGGGTTCGTCGTCTGCTGATATTCATTGACGGTAATTGCGCCATTTACGTCAAGCTGAACACCGACCTGCTCTAGTCCCATGCCTGTTGTATTGGGCTGCCGTCCAAGTGCCATAAGTATCTGGTCAGCCCGGAACTCGCGGGGTTGTCCCATCATACGAGCATGAACAATGCGGGTATCTCCCTCACGGGTCAATCGGTCAACCGTGACACCTGTAAAAACCCCTATCCCCTCTTGCTCAAGATACTCTTGGATAGCATGTCCAATCTCCGGTTCATGCTCCGGCACAAGCCGGACGCTGCGCTGCAAAATCAGCACCTCAACACCAAGTCGCGCCATTGTCTGGCCTAACTCCAATGCAATCGCCCGCCCGCCTAAGATAATCAGCGATTTGGGCAGTTGTTCACTGTCCATAAGGGTCGTGCTGTTAAGTGGCGCGGCTTCCTCCACACCGGGAAACGGGTGCATCCGGGGTTGTGCGCCTGTGGCAATGATATAGCGGCTGGCGCAGTAGGTTTTCTCTCCCGCGCGGACTGACCCATCGGCCTGAAAGATTGCGCGGCCTTCAATCAGGGAAATTTCAGGATAGGCCGCCAACACATCAACATACTTACTCTGACGGAGACTTGAAACCAGATCATTCTTCTCCTGTCGCACGACTTCCCAATCAAGCGACTGCTGTGTTGTACGAACACCTACAAACGGGTGATGTCCGGCTTTGTGCCACGCTTCGGCAGCACGGATTAAGGTTTTACTTGGCACACAGCCTACATTGACGCATGTGCCACCAATTGTCCCAGCATTAACAATGGCAACCTGCTTACCAAGTTCATGGGCAGTAATGGCAGCCGCAAACCCGCCTGAACCGCCACCGATAACCAACAGATCAAAATCAATGTGGGTTGCTCCGTTTGACGGCTCACTCACCCCGACCTGAACAGGGATTTGCTCTGTAAAGGTTGCTTTATACCCTGCATCCTGTACTGCCTCAGTCAACATCGTTGGTGTTACTGAAGTATCGGCAACCACAGTAGCAAATTGAGCGTGCCAGCCCGGTAGTTCAACCGTCTTCACGCCGGCAACGGATTGTAGGGCATTTGATACATGCGTCGCGCAACTGGCGCAGGTCATACCACTGATACGAAGTTTAATTTGTTGTTGTTCCATTGGGTTCATTTCTCCCTACACCAACTTGAATAAGGTGGCACACACAGGCGCGCATCTGTACGTCTTCGGGCAAATGCTTTCCTGTCTCATACAATGCGGATAGCTCCTGGTGAAGCTGCTCTAGGTCTCGGATACGAGCCGCAATATCATCCATATGATCCTGCAACAACCCCATGACATGAGTGCAAGGCGGTTCGTTACGATCACGGGTAGCCAAAATCTGAGCAATCTCCTGCAAAGTAAAATCAAGCGCCCGTGCGCTTTTGACAAAGCGCAGTCGGTCTATGTCCGCGTCATCATAGACACGGTAACGGTTCTCTGCCCGCTTTGCGCGTGGCAAAAGGCCACTTTGCTCGTAGTAGCGAATAGTTTTCCGAGGGACACCAGTACGGTCACTTAGCTCTTTTATTAATACCATAACTCACCTCACTTATTGAGAGTGTAAACATTCTAGCCGCTGGAATGTCAAGGATAGGTTTTTGAGTACCCAAGAAGATCGAACATACCCCCTTATTCGATTTGCCTCAAATCAAATTATGCGGTAAAGTCATTCGTAGTCATCTATAGTCATGTATAAGCTTGTTTTTGCATGAGGAGCTACGAATGGACGAGATTACCCCATTACTCAACTCAGAAGAGGTTGCCAAATATCTCAACGTAGAAGTCATTACCGTTCGGCGGTTGGTGAAAAATGGAAAACTCGCGGCCTATCGCATAGGAAGCGAATATCGGTTCTCCAAAGACGATGTAGAAACGTACCTGCAACACAACTACCAACCTGCACGAGGTGGGTTTTTGGAGAAGTTAGGAATATTCAAAAGCGACGTTCCGAATGTCCAACTTCGGCGACTCACCCAGCGGGCTAAAAACGTTCTCACGTATGCCGCAGAAGAAACACGCACACTCCATCATGCGACCCTTCGGTGTGAACATCTCTTGATTGCCTTAGTTCGGGAACAGGATGGCATGGCCGGAAAGGTTCTTGAGGAGCAAGGCATTACCATCGAAAGTCTGCGAACACTCGCACAGGAACGCTTAGGGCTAGGGCGAGAGGAAGCTCCCGATTGCCTTGCTATTGACCCAATAGTCAAGCAACTCATCGAACAGGCAGTAGCACAAGCCAAAGCCCTTTCTCATGACTATATCGGAACAGAACATCTTCTCTTAGCTCTGCTAGCAAACAAGGATACCAGTGACCTTTTGAAACAGACGAAACTGAACGCAGAGGCAGCGCAGGAACGCATCCAGCAGCTACTCGCATCCATATGATCCGGTAGCTGTCTCTGGTTACTTCGATGTGCAAGGGAAGGTATCCAAAACGCAAACCAATCTACGTGACGGGTTCGTAGCATTGTTCGGCAGTTCGCACAGCAGTACAAAAAGAGACTATATGCATGGAGTGAGAACATGGAATTCTACCCCGTTTGTTTTACCGTCCCTTGCCCTAGATAGAGCGACCAGAATGCCCCTGCTTTCTGCTCCAATTCTTCGTGTGTGCCAACTTCGGCAATCTGCCCATCCACCAATACAACAATCGTATCGGCTTTGCGAATAGTGTCATACCGATGAGTGGTAAACAGGATGATTTTTTCATGGGCTAAAGACGATAAGAGCGAAAAAATCTGCCGCTCGCCTACCGGGTCTAAGCTGGCACTTGGTTCATCAAGGATGATTATCGGGGCATCATGATACAAAAGCCGTGCGAGCGCCAACCGCTGCCACTGCCCACCGGATAAGTCGGTTACTCCTCCAAATCCCGCCCCTACAACGGTATCTATGCCATCGGGCAAACCCTGTACAACTTCCCATAACCCTGCACCCCGTAGCGCCTCTGCAATACGTTCTTCCTCTCCCATCTCAGCATCAAATTGCATAGTTATGTTGTGTCGAATGCTGAACGGGAAATGGCCGGGGTCTTGAAATAAAACTGACTTAACACAGGCAGATAAGGGAGAAGTGCTTCCATCTTTTGCTTCTGCGGTAATCTCGCCAGCCGTAGGAGTGACCAATCCTGAAATCAACTTTACGAGTGTCGTCTTGCCTGCGCCGTTTGTACCAACAATTGCCGTCATCCCCGGCGTAAATGAATAGGAAATATCCGTGAGGGCGATCCTCTCTTGTTGTGGATACGTATACGAGACATTTTTCAGATGAATGGCGGTTAGATTATTGGGAGTATGCAAAGCAGACCCAGCCGGTGAGTGACTTCCTTCCTGTTCAAATGATGTCGCTAAAAACTCCGAAAGTGTTTGTGCATACGCAAGACTTTCCAATAACGAGCGAAATTGCCATGTGAAAGCAGAAATCATACCGCCCAACAAAGAAGTTCCCGGTAGAAGAACGGCAACATTAGCAACGCTCAATTGTCCTTGCTGAAGAAGCGCAAAGGCTGCCAATAGAGCAAGTGCCATACCCGCAACCTGCACTAGCGATGCGCCAATTCTTAGCCTAAAAAATCGCCATGTAATGGTTTTGAGTTCTTTGAGGAAACTTTCAGCTAAAACACTGTGTTCTCGGCGCAGTAAATTACTCCCATAAATCCGTACATCGCGCTGCCAAATGGCATCAATTTGCATATTGGTCAAGGCTTCAAGGCGTAATTTATGAGGAGCAGTACGCTCTTGAAGATCGTACATTTCCCCACTGAAGCGCTGCTCAATTCGACCCGCAGGAATAGCAATTACCAAGAGAATAAGCACCATGAGAGGTGCAATGGTAAACAAGGTCAATGCCAGTCCGATAAGCCCTAACAAAATAGGTGCTGTGGAAAGAATGGTATCCACTAGCGTTATTGAACGATACGATGCTTCCCGAACCACTAATCCATATCGCGCTTGAAACGCATTGTCTTCAAATAGTGAGTACGGCACAGATGGAAGTTTTTCCATAATTTGCTTGCTAATGACTACCCACGCCTCCTGTCGCAAGACTGTCGAGGAAGCATCCCGCACAATAATGCCTGTTCGCTGAATTAAAAGGATCAACACGAGGCCAATACCAATTGGGAGAATGTCAGTTGTCAGTTGAACTGATCCGCTCGCCGTAAGCCGGGAGAAAAGTAATTGCAGCAGTATCAACAACGCCGGGTAAAACAACGGCTCGGTGAGTGAGGCAATAGCGCTGATAATAAAGGCACGGGGATCACTGCGATACAAAAGAAGTATGGTCGTGCGTAGTGTAACCCACTGAGCAACCAGACGAGTTCGCATGAAAGCCTCCTAATCCGTCGGGCAATGGGTTAAGTATAGAATAAAACCGCTAGTGGTATATTCCTTCACTCGTACTTTGAGTGTAATTGCAAAAGAAACGTTCCTTTAATCGAATGCCAATAGGCGACTAAACAGGTTGACTATTTTAGCTCGCCGTGAGTGAATATACGTGGTAAGCGACCATTTCCTTGCAGAAGCGAAAAACATATGCTCACTTTGGGTTATATTCGAGTATCAACCGACGAACAGGATTTAAGCAAACAGAAACACTTACTGCTAGAGTTCGCGCAACAGCAGCACATCATCATTGACCAATTCATCGAAGCCGAAGTTTCCTCACGTAAGACCCCGAAGGAACGCCGAATAGAGGAACTCTTAGACTTACTCGAAACAGGCGATCACTTGTTAGTCGCGGAGCTTTCCCGGCTTGGACGGAATATGCTGGAAACACTCAATATCATTACGACCCTAACCGAAAGGGGAATAAAGATTACCTTTGTCCGGCAACCAGAACTTTCGACCAGTGGCACACATGGGAAACTTCTACTGGCGATTTACAGCTATATCGCTGAGACAGAGCGCGATTTCATTTCGCTCAGAACTAAGCAAGGACTAGCAGCAGCGAGGGCGAGTGGGAAATTGCTTGGTAGACCGAAGGGAAGTCGAAACAGACGTGGATCGTTACTTAGTCCCTTTACTGAGCAGATACAGGCTTACCTCAAGGCTGGTGTGCCTATCCGCGCAATTCAACGGCTTATTAACCCGCTTTTGGAGAAGCCAGCAACGTACAATACCTTCAAGTATTTCGTGCAGCAACTTCCACAGAACGTTTCTGCCTAAAAACCGATGACCGTCAGGGCATCATATTCGCCAATCTGGACTGTGTTCCGCTGCTAGACACCTCAGAAGCAGAATGATAAGTTAATTTCTCTTGTTTCTTTCATTCCTTGCTCGGAGGTGAGTGCTACACACCGAACAGAAAGTTCGTCCATACAATTCTGCTTTGTCTGGTGAGTGGATCGTTGTACCAAAACCACCCGCTCACAGCGCCTCTGTAGAAAAATTACCTGCCCCCGTTGTCCAACAATCCTTACTGGAATTCCAGCCTGAAGCCCAATACACAACCCAATGGCGAGGAAACGCAACGCTCGAAGATATTTTGACCGATAACAATGTGAAGAATGTTGCCTTTGCCAAAATGCGCTCACTTGGTTACACCGACCAAGATGCAGAAGATTGTTTTCAACTCGGATCACTCAATCTCTGGAAAGCGCTTGAGGAACAACCGACACTGCTTTGTGATAAACGAGCAGCTTGGGTTGGTATCTGGATCGCGTTCTCAGGCAGCCGCCGAACATTATGGAAGCACAAGGCGAAATGTGTTGCCCTCGATGGAGCGTACCATTATGGCGGAAATCGCCCTGAGAAATGGGCAGGCTTTGCCACCCGCGTCGATCAGCAAATTGACTTTGAACTGCTGATGAACGCTTTAGCGCAGCGGTATGACGGCGACCCATTGAAGTTGTACGCCCTGTATTCGTTGACAACTTCTGTAAAGATGAAGGATGTGCTATCCGTTGCCAATGTACACAAAAACCAGATGATCGAAGCCCGAAATGAAGTCAAAGCAGAAATGCGAGAGCTATTAGAACGGGAATCAGAGACAGACGTTTCCGAAGAATATTGGACAGATCAACTTAAACGAGGAGAGCATCTGGAATGTGTGACGCATGTAGCCGAGCGTGTAATGGATAACCAAAGGCTACTTTTGGCACTTTATATTGTTACCACCTCAGCGAAGCGTAAAGACGTGACAGCGCTTTTTGGGATTGGCATCACAGGGTTTCGGAAAGAGATCATCCAAATAAAAGCGATGCTTGCGGAAGAGTTTCGCTGTGTGAAACGAAAATGATAGTTCTTACATAGCCTCGACTTCAAAAGTTACACTTATTGACACTTTATAAATACATGAAATAATGCACATAAATCACAGTTTTGACGTTTTTAAGGAATATATGATTAGCACAATTGACACATCTCTCATCGAACTCCGAAGTAATCTCAGTTCATTCATTGAGCAGGCTCATTACACAGATACCCAAATCCGTTTAACACGCCACAACAAACCTATTGCTCGAATCGTTGGGGAGAACTTCATGCACAGTCTTGAGCTACTTTTAGATCAAGACCCCGGACTTCAAGAGACGCTTCAAATCATGTTGGACACGAATATGCTTGAGCAAATCAACCAGTCACAAAAAGAAATTCAGCGTGGTGAAGTGCGTCCATTGACCGAATTATTGACGGAGTAGCATGAC
The DNA here is from genome assembly GCA_016124855.1 of Anaerolineaceae bacterium. GTDB lineage: Bacteria > Chloroflexota > Anaerolineae > Aggregatilineales > Phototrophicaceae > CFX2. The sequence continues at coordinate 103,239 of WGMX01000028.1, forward strand.
CTATGAACTCCTCATGTCGGCCAGAGTAGAAAAAGAATTTCGGAAGTTTCCAACGCAGGTTCGGAAATCATTAGTGAATGAGACGCTGAAACTTGCTGATAATCCATACATGGGAGAACAGCTTAAGGGGAAGTTTCGAGTTTTTCGATCACTGCACATTAAACTCACCAATGTTCACTATCGTGTCATTTATGAAGTGGCTGAGGCACAGCAGAAAATTCATGTACACGCGGTTGGAAAACGAGAAAACTTCTATATACGTCTGGAACGAATGAAACTCAAGTCAGTAAAGGCGGCGTAACCCCATAGCAGGGTTAGGGGGTTGGAGTACCTGATAGTTGAGTGGGAGCAGCGGTAGCGGTCATTGGGTTACTTGATACAGGATGAGTATCAATAATACCTTGCAGAACATCGTTTTTCACGATTATTGTCTTGTTTGTCGCCGTATCCCTGACAATTACCCCATCTGTAAGTTCGATCAATAACTGTACAGGTTCACTCTGACGAGGGGTTGCAGTATTGATGGGAAATCCCCAAATCGAGGGTTGAGTTGGCTGCTCTTCCCGAAATACGAGAATTACTTCTGAAGGCATCCCACCGCCAAACATGCGCGGACTTTGCGCGTAATAGGATGTTCCGTAGATAAACGCAACTCCAATCACTAAAAGGACAAACAGACCACCTGCGAAAACCTGATAAATAGCCCATATTACTCGAAGTGCCAGACGCAGCCGTTGATATAGGGGAAGAATACGGCTAAGAAATCTCGTCCAAAGATTCTGGACTCGTTTGCTTCGATTGAAACTGAATCGCCCTAAGAAATAGAGAAAGACCAAGACGAAAGCGAGTATAAAGCTGTAAGCTAGAACGGGTAGAATGAGATTCCAAAAGATTGCTAATATCAAGTTTACGCCCGCAGCCAAATACTGAGTCACACTAATGTTGAATGTAAACAAGCTAGTGAAGGACGATAGATAACTCTGGACAACGAAAAATCCAGCGACGGTCAGGAGGGCTGAAATGTTGACCAAATTCATGAGTTTCGGTGCAAGTTGCTTCCAGATTTTCTCTGGATCGAACATCAGGTGAGACATTTTCTCAGATTTTGGTTGGGGTGTTTTCTCATCAATTGTATTTTGCACCACGAATTGCTATGTCCTTCCAAGCAGCAACGAAGTAAATATTCTTTAGAACGAACGTAGATAACTTAGGGACGGACATGCGGAGAAATAATCATGTCGTATTGAGGTGATGCAAATCACCTTTCCCCTTCACCTTTTTACAGATACAACTAGTATCAATCTGAGTTTTACCGCGCGTTACTCGGCTCTCTAACACGTTATAGTTCAGGCGTTCAACATCACCAAAATTGCCCTGAAAACCTGTAAGTAGCTGAAGAAACTGTGTCACGGCCAGACCAGCTACAGTGGTATTGATGCTAATGACAGAGGGTTGTGTAGTATCAATGTTCTCAACGTATCCCTCTTTCAACCGATCTCTCCGATCAGCCTTTGGCATACTTTCGGCAGCAATTCGCTTCGAGCTAAGATATTGCTTGCACCATAGACATGCCTTATCAGGAAACAAAACATCTACGACACCCACCCCACTTTCAATCGCAGAATTTTCGGTGGTAATCGCCATTCCCACATTGATTGTTGGAATCATATATTGATATGCGACCTGATTGACTACAGACCGTCCCCAATGTTCATCTGTGCAAAGAAAAATGAAATCCCTGTCAAGCAAGCGTTTTGCTACTGAACCCTGCACGATACTTTGGGGAATAGCTTCAATGTGAATGTCTGGACTGATATGGCGCAGATGTGCTGCGATTAGATCGACCTTTTTATATGAATATGAAGCGGATACACGCTTCCAGAATTGCCACCAATGTTTCTTTACGGGAGTATCAAATGTCCCATACATACGGTTTGTTGTTTCAAAATCATCAGGATCAATAAGCAATATATCTTTCACACCTAATCGGGCAAGTTGTTCGGCAACCGATGAGCCAGTGCCACCGACACCAACTATCGCAACATGAGAGCCACCAATAAGATGTTGTCCGTATGTACCGAACGCCCGCACTTGGCGATCATATTGCTCATCTATTTGAAAACTACTGGTCTGAGCATCACTATACCTATGGACGGAGCTACCAAGTACGATAATTTCATCAATAGGGATCGGGGTAGTCTGATTTGGCAACCACACACGACCTCTTACCCCACCAGGAAAGAACAGGAGACTTGCCGTTGGAGCTTGCACTGGGAGAAAATTTCGCATGGTATCGAAAAGGGATTTTTCCCCATAATCGTCTGATAGTGAATAGGGAAAATCAGACGGATGGCTATGGCACATCACCGCACCAAGTTGATTGCTCTCACATAAGGCAATCATGCCGTTTACTGCACGCGGTTCAACCTCAAGCCGTACCTCCGTTTGGACACGAAACAACTCTTGGGGAATTTCAACATGCCGACGGACAAGAATATCGAAGCCCAAGTCAGTTTTTGCGATACCCGCTAGGGCAAATGCCCCAGCTTCACGCGGCAGGTTGGCAAAGACAAGACTTTGAAGTTGTTGAAAATCTTGTTGAGTAATCTTGAGGCGAATTCGTGCCATGACTCTCACTTCCTTTTTGCGAAGCGCGTGTTGATAAATTCAAGAAACGTGTGGAGATTGTCTCTCCCAGGATTCCATGATTGGGGATGCCATGAAAAACGCCTCCACTTTTGACCGTTATAGTTCTCAAGTTGGTCTGCACGTTCTGGTACTTTCCCACCCGCAAGTAACAACCCTTCATCTGTCCAGAACATATCCAGATTGCTATTTGGATAAGACTGCTGCGCTCGAACAAGTAACTTTGTCTTGCTTTGAGTGAAGCCATCTGGCACTGGATAATCGTGGAAAACTAGATTGACCCAACTGGCATCCTCTGTGATGTCAATGGTGTATCCATCAAGCCGTAATGCTTCAATCTCTTGAAGGAGTTGGGTTGGTGGCATCATTTCTCTCCGAACGTACCCGGTGGCACGACACGAAAACGATCACCGCTCTTAACCGTAACAGTGGACGTGATTTGCACATCATCAATTGGTAGTTGCCCTTCGGGATCAGGACTTTTTACAATGTGCCAGACCTCGTAATCCGCTGCCGCCCCCACTGCATCACGAATTTCCTGCGCGGTTAGGATGTCATGATCGAATTTGAACGGCTTTTGGTTGATGAGAATGTTTACTTTATCGGCTTGCATTATGAACCCTCCTTGTGGGTTTCGTGCATTGTTGCACGAATGATATAACATACGGCGGCAATCAATTATCAGATAGCACACCGAATGCCCAGCCATAAAGCTGATGACTGGACGGGAATATGTAGTTTCCACGTACTTGAATTCTTGATAGAACCTCACGGAGAACGCCAATTGTGATGTTCTCTACATCTGCCCAATTTCGCACTAATTCAAGTGTGGTGACAACTTGGGTGCGAGGCATTAAAGCAGCTAATTTGCGTTGGGCATCTCGATCATCAGTGGCAATTGCCCAATTTTTGTCATGTGCAATTGCCCCTGAAATTTTCTCACCCATCCCACGAATCCCCCCGTTCGCAAGCATGATAATGTGAGGAGAAAGGATTGACCAATCAGGAACGACGATTTCAAGCAAACCCGCATTAACGAGTGGTTGTAATTCAATCGGGGTTCGTTTGGGATTCCCATCAGTATCCGCGCCATCATAAACCGCAAGAGATTCCGTGTCTTTTACGTAAGAGCAAACTGCAAACCGTACCGGGGCAGCCCTTAAAATGTCCCCCATGCAATCCGTCGCACAGAGGTTGATGATGCAGCACGCATCAACGATGACACAACCATGTTGGAAGATAAGACCGCTGCTCAACTATTGTTCTCCTTCACAAACTACCAATATGCGTGGCATGACCCCTAGAAGGAGAGTTCCTCGCCTTTAAGAGCGGCAAAAATTGCTCGCGCCTCAAGGCGATCTACTTCAAGTAGCTGTGCAAAGCGGGCTTCACTCACGAGACCCTGATCCAGTGCTTCAACGGCAAGGAGTTGATGACGAAGTGGGAGGCGTTGACGACTTGCTGGCAGCGTTTCTAATCCTAACTGCGCCTTTACATATTGCACCTTGAATCCTTCTTCTTTGAGATGCTCAAGCATCCCAGATGGAATCAGACGTAATTCTTGAAGACGATAACAAAGTGCTTCAAATGACACTCCAAAATAGTGTGCCATTTCCACTAGATCGTATGGCGTAACTTTTTCTTTTGCCTTGCGAATGTCGGTAAATCTTCGCGTAATTCCTGCCGTTGGCATCAGGAAATGAACAGCAAACTGATCGGCGATTTTCTCCGCTTCAGACCGATATGGATAAAATCCTTCGATATAGAGCGTAGGCTTATAGCGCGACGTTACAAAGTGTCCGTAGTCATGGGCAAGAGACATTCTGCCTCGCTCTTCGGGATGCTGACTATTTACAGCAATACACCCGCCAATTTGATCGCTATAGACGTAGATAGCTGAATACTTGGATGGTTTTAGTGGCAAGTAGTAAATCCTAAGTCCCACTTCTTGCTCTAATAGGGTACGAAGTACGCCAATCGGCTTATCTCCCAACCCAAGCCGCTGACGTTCCTCAAGCGCAATGCTTTCTCCGATTTCATCTGCCTTGAGCCTTCCCGCCTCATATTCAGGTGGATACTTTTTGACCATTGGGGCATCGAGCATTTGCTCGTATTCATAGTAATCAGCGGCGAGTTCTTTTAGCGCTTCAATCCACTGTTCGATTTCTGCATCTTCTTCGTTTTCGTACTTTTCTGGCCCTCGGAATTGTGGTTCAGTAAAGAGCGTTGCTTGCGTCTCTTTGATGAGGTCGTTGACATCTCGACCATACTCAATTGCAAGCTGAACGAGTTCATCCGGGCGAATTCTCCGATCCCCTTTTTCAATTGCCACAAGGGTAGTACGAGCGACGTTGATTGCCTTTGCTGCATCTTCTTGGGTCATTCCCCGCCGTTCACGGGCAAGGCGAAGCCGTTTGCCGAATTCGCGTGCGTCAAGAGCATTCAATATCTTCTCAGCATCGTTCATTTTGGCATTCCTTCATGCGAAACGGTTTTCTCTTGTTTCCTGCGCTTGGGGACACGTTTTATGTCCTCAATTTCTGGTTCAAACACTGATCTTACGTTCCCTTGCATCCACTCATCGGTATATTGCTGATAGAGAGTAATTATGTCCTCAATGAGATTTTCACGATTTACGCCAGTTTCAAGACTGAGACGATCAACTATATCCGCGAGACGGCTGGGATGTTGTTTTGCAAGTACGTCCCAAGCATTTCCACTGGCAATGGCAGTACGAATCGTGTGAGCTTGGTACATCATGTGTGGCAATTGGCTTTTGCGTAAAAGTTCATGTAACGTGTTTCCAGTCTCAACATGAATGAGGTATTCCGTTTTGTCAGGAATACCAGATGCAAGAAAGCTCTCGCGCCGTAGCAAGCACGAGGAACAGCGCCCACATTGTGGAACATCTTTCCTGTGAGGACGATCACAAGATACGGTTTGCCACGCAATGTCTACAACGTTCATTTCGCGCAAAACGTGACACATTTGCGCCTTCGTCCAGCCGACAAACGGGTTATGAACAACGAAATGTTCATTCAAAACATAAGAAACCAATTTGTTAACGGCATGAAGCGAAAGTGGATGAACCGAGACTGCATGGTCTAAACCAACCTCGGAAGCCCGGAAAGGCAGGTTGATTGCTCCGATTCCGTTTTCGTACAGCGCAAGCGTTCGTTGCCCTTCTAGGCTTGCATAGGCACATCCAAGTAGCATGAAGACCAATCCACGCGCCCGCAGTCTCTTGTCAGGGTGTAACCCCTTACTCTTGGTATCACGCTGATAAATATGGAGTTGCATAAGATGAATTTCAGCGCTCAGGCGATTTTGCAGCAGATGGAATACGTGCTGCTGAATTCCCCGCATAGAGGGATTACCACCTGCCCCAAACAATAAATAGCGATCCGCAACATTTTGCGTTATCCGATTACACAGGCCAGCCATTGCATCAAGGCCACCACTCCATAATGCGACTTCTGCTCGGATACCTTCATTCGACGATTTCCAAAGCGGACGCTGTAGTTCAGCAACCCGCTTCTGTTGACTGAGCGTAGTAAATTCAAATATCCAATAATCGCCCGTAAACCTATACAACGTCTGTTGAAGATGCTCACGCACTTCTGGCCGTTGGAAAGTTTCAATGTGACGTACAGGCAACCGCACCCGTATGACCGACGGAAATTCAGGATGGCGCTGAGACCAGCGATCCGCTTCATATACTGCTACAGCTAGATCAACCAAATCAGCAATATGGCTATCAACTCGAAGTCCCCGAAGACGGAGAAAATCAGTGTCATCAACAGAGACCCGAATTGTCACTTTTCGGTTCTCCTTGTGGTCAGTTATGTGCAAGCGGCTGTTTTGAAGATGGTCGGATAACCCTTCAAAATCAAACGTATAATGCGGTTCAGGCATCTTCATGTTCGTTATCCTGCCTATCCCCCGGCATTGAAATATCCATGCCAGCAAAATCCGGTTGTGGGGTTGCATGGTCTCGTGGTTCTTTACGTAATCGGTCAACCCGTCCAGTTTTGGCAATGTGCGCCGCGATACGCTCAATTTCTGCATCGAGATGAGGACGCACTTTTTCAAGCCTTTGGTCAATGATCTCTGGTGCTACGTCATTGTGATGATTGAGCAGCGGTAGGTGTTCATAAAAATCTGCCTGTAGCACTCGTGACACATACCCGCGCAAAACCGAAACAACCGTTACCGTGTGACCAATTCCCTGCGAGACTTGCATCACGTACTCTTTACTGGCATCAGCGGCAAGCGGCGTGCCTCGGCGATGCCCCATAAGCTGACGGGCGGTCTCGTCTATTTGGTAACTCTCTTGGACGGGTTGAATGACAACCCCACTGGATGCAGCACTTGAAACGTCAGCAAAAGTTTGAATAACAAGTGTCACGGGTTGATTGCCATATCGCTTGAGGCTCTTCCGCAGCGCTTTCGCTATCGTCCCTGCTACGTGTTCATCACTGAAGTAACCTTCGCAGAGTTCGTTATACGCTCCGGCATATCCCCGACCCACGCCGTAATATACGACATCGCCGTCAGGCATTCTTATTACTCCTAAACTCAGCTTCATGAGTCGGAGTCTATGCGAAAAATCCTGACGTGTCAAGCTATTTTTTTAAATGTCATGTAAAAATGTCAGATATTGACCTGATTACAGGTGAAATTCTCAGGCAAAAGAAGGTGGTGTCTGGTCATTTAGATATTGCCAAATAAACTACTTCAGCATTAGCCCCCTACCGTAAAGTAGGCTATTATCCTAAGTTATTCTTTGCGCCAATCAGGAGATGTATGTTAAATGGTCGAATTGGTCTGGGACGGCAAATACAATGCCGAAGGCAAACGAGTAGCACCCCTGAGAGTAGCGTTACCCTTCCAAACGGTAGAAACGGTCAATGAGAGCGCACAGCAAAGGCAAATGACGCTCGATCTATTCAGCGCCGGGCGTGACGCGGAATGGCGCAATCGCCTAATCTGGGGCGATAAAAAGTACGTGCTTCCCTCACTGTTACCTGAGTTCGCAGGTAAAGTTGACCTGATATACATTGATCCACCGTTTGCTACAGGAGCGAACTTTTCATTCTCATCACAAGTAAGTGACGAAGACTTCATTAAACAACCTAGCATAATTGAGCAGAAGGCGTATAGGGATACTTGGGGAAAGGGACTAGATAGTTATGCCCAGTGGTTTTACGAAACAGCCCAGTTCTTGCATGAGCTATTGAGTGACACAGGAAGTATCTATGTACATTGCGATTGGAGAATTAATGGCATCATTAAATTTGTACTTGATGAAGTTTTTGGCAGTTCTAATGCGCTTAATCAGATTATTTGGAAGCGAGTTTATTCCCACAGCGATGCAAAACGCTTCGGCATTGTTGATGACAACATCCTGTTTTATTCAAAATCAGAAAATTACATATTTAACAAACAGTATAAAGGACACGCAGAGTCATACATTAAGTCTCATTACGGTCAAGTTGATGAAAATGGACGCAGATTTCGCCTAGTAACTTTATCTGGTGCTGGCCCAGGCCCTTCTCGGATATTTGGTGAAAGAGGGGAAATTGCTCCTCCAAAAGGACGACACTGGGCATGGTCTCAGGAACGAATTGATGACGCTCTTGCCTCTGGGAAAATTGTTTTTGCATCTACTGGACAACCTAACATTAAGCAATATCTGGATGAGACAGAAGGAACAGTAATTCACACACTTTGGGACGATGTTGAGCCAGTAAATCCAATATCAAGTGAGATTGTTGGCTATCCCACTCAAAAGCCCGAAGCACTTCTTGAACGGATAATCAGAGCATCATCAAATGACGATGCTCTGATTCTTGACTGTTTTTGTGGCAGTGGTACAACAGCCGCCGTCGCCGAAAGGCTTAATCGGCGCTGGATCACCTGCGATTTGGGACGCTTTGCTATACATACGGCTCGGAAACGCTTGCTTGGTGTTGAAGGTGTGCGTCCATTCGTTGTACAGAATCTCGGTAAATATGAGCGTCAAGTGTGGCAGAAAGCCGAGTTCGGAGAACGGGCGGAGCAGATTACTCAGCGATACCGTCACTTTATCCTTGATTTGTATCACGCTGAACCTGTAGAGGGTTATGTCTGGCTACATGGCAAAAAAGGCGGACGCATGGTGCATGTCGGCACAGTGGATGCGCCAATTGTGCGGGCGGATGTGAGCAACATCGCCGCTGACTTTCGACGGTCTATTGGCACGGGCAAAAACGCGCCGAAGGTGGCTGGCGTAGATGTACTCGGTTGGGATTTTGCGCTCGACATGAACGAAACAGTGAAGGAAGAAGCACAAGCCAGTGGGATTGATGTGCGGTTTATTCGTATTCCCCGTGAGATTCTTGAAAGCAAAGCTGTTGAACAAGGCGATATTCGCTTTTTTGAACTGGCTGCCCTCTCAACAAATATCACCATCAATAAGCGTGATGTGCGGATTGAACTAACTGACTTCATGATCCCTCCCGATGATGTGCCAGAAGAAGTTATCAAAGCTGTCTCACATTGGTCGGAATGGATTGATTATTGGGCAGTGGACTTCAACTACCGAGACGACACGTTTCACAACGAGTGGCAGAGTTATCGCAGCCGAAAAGACCGTTCGCTGCAACTCAGTGTGAACAATCACTACGATCAACCGGGAACGTACACGGTACTCGTTAAGGTAATTGATATTCTGGGCAACGACACGACAAAAGCTGTGACAGTGGAAGTGCGGTGATGGTGCAAAAGGTGGATTTCATTGATCCTGAGCAAGTCGCTTACTGGTTTTTCCGGTTGCAAGGGTGTCTGACAATCACCAATTACATGCTTCACCGTTTCGATGAGAAGGGCAAAGCATATTCAGACGGTGATGTAATTGCGGTTCGGTTTCCATATCGAGAGGAAGGTTCAATGCATTGTGAGGAGTCACACTTTTCATCTACCAAGATCGATTTTTCTATTGTGGAGGTCAAGTATCGTAATTCACCCACGACTTTGAACGATTCCTGGACGTTCACCTATGGCGACAAAACGTTGAGGGCGATACTTGAGCGCACAGGATTGTTTCAGTCAGGTAAAACGTTGGATGAAATTGTGACACGACTTTATAAAGATTGGATTTATGAAAACGACAGTCACCGCGTTCGCGTGCTAACTGTTGCTAAAAATATTGTCGAAACGCCTACAGCCGAGATGCCTCTCAGTGTATCTCAGCAATTGACGTGGAAACACCACGTTCTCCCATTCATACATAAGCGTTTTACAAGACATGCTGATTACAAGAACTACCATCCCCAGTGGGACAAATCTGGTCAGCAATTATACGAATGGTCGATAAGACATCGGAACGACGAGAATAGATTTATCGACTTGTGTACCGCCGCGATGGACGAATATCAGAAACGAAAGAATAGGAAGTAGGGTTTTAGACAATGCCGAAACTAAAGCGCAATCCGGCTCAAGCTAGTTTTCTCGAAAACTACGGCAAAACAGCGCCCGCCGTCCCTGCTATCCGAAATGCCGTTTGGAAATGGCGTGATGCAGGTTATCCCGGCGTGACGGACACGACGCGCACGTTGTTGAACTACTGGTTCTTTACCGACCATAAACTGCCAAGCGGTCAGCCCTTCCGCTATAACATCGCTCAACAAGAAGCAATTGAGTCGCTGGTTTATGTTTTTGAGATTGCCAAGACACTTTCTCTGCAATCGCTCTATCAGCAGTTCATTCCGGCTGAACTCGCCAGCAATATTCGTATGCCGCAATATGACCCCTTTGCCCGTTACTGTACCAAGATGGCAACAGGGAGCGGCAAAACGAAAGTCATGTCGTTAGCGATTGCATGGCAGTATTTCAATGCCATCAATGAGGCCAATGATGCCTACGCTCGGACATTCTTGATTATTGCTCCAAACGTTATCGTCTTTGAGCGCTTGCGGACGGACTTTGCAGGTGGTCATATCTTTAAGGAAGACCCGATTATTCCGAAGGAATTGCGAATATTCTGGGAAATGCAATTTTATATGCGCGGTGAAGCGGAACGCGCTTCGTCACAAGGAGCAGTCTACCTTACCAACGTCCAGCAGCTTTACGAGAGCCGTACCGAAGACAATGATGAGCCGGATATTATGACTGTTGTGTTAGGTTCAAAGCCGCCCGCGAATCTCACTGAACCCGACAATTTCCGTGAGCGCATCCAGATGCGCAACGACGGTAAAGTGATGGTCTTAAATGATGAAGCTCACCACACCCACGAGTCTGAAAGCGTCTGGAACGAGTCAATCCGCGCTCTGAACGACACACACCCGCACGGACTGTCCGCTCAACTAGATTTCAGTGCGACCCCACGCTATGACAGCGGGGCGTTATTTGAGTGGACAATCAGCGATTACACCTTAAAACAGGCCATTATTGATCGCATCGTGAAATGCCCGATTAAAGGCATCACAGACATTGGTGAGGTATCGAGTTCTGTTGCCAGTGTGCGCTACGAACCGTTTATCACGGCGGGTGTTGAGCGTTGGCGAGAATATCGTGAACAGCTTGTACCAATGGGCAAAAAACCGCTCTTGTTCATCATGCTCAACAGTACCGACGAGGCAGATTCAATAGGTGAATATTTGCGTCACAAGTATCCTTCGGAGTTTGGCAATCAGGGTACGCTTGTCATTCACACTGACAGACAGGGTGAGGTCAGCAAGAAAGACTTGGACGCGGCGCGAAAAGCTGCTCGTGAGGTAGATGACGAAACCAGTCCCATTAAAGCGATTGTCAGCGTGTTGATGCTGCGTGAGGGTTGGGATGTCCAGAATGTGACAGTGATTGTCGGCCTACGTCCGTACACCTCTAAAGCAAACATCCTACCGGAACAGACGATTGGGCGCGGCTTACGGCTGATGTTCCGCAACGTCCGAACGCCTTATGTCGAACGGGTAGATGTAATTGGCAATCGTGGCTTTATCAATTTCGTTGAGAAATTGGAACAAGAAGAAGATATTCAGTTCGATACATGGCAAGTCGGCAAAGAAAAACTGGTCATTACCGTTATCGAACCTGACCCCGCTAAAGCTGATTATGATATTGCCATGCCGATTTTAAGCCCAATACTGGCACGGCTCACAGCACTTCAGGATGAAATTGACTCGATTGATGTCAATGAGCTTCATTGCACGCCGCTGCCTATTCGCCCTGACAGCCGCGAGGCGAAAACCTTCCGTTATCAGGGAATGGATTTCCTGACCGCTGAGAAGTTATTTGAGCGAGAATATCAGATACCAACGCCGCAGACTTCGCAAGAGATTGTGTCGTACTATGCCCAAGCGATTGCTCAGGAATTGAAGTTGCCAAGCCAGTTTGCGGCACTTGCGCCGAAGGTGCGTGATTTCCTTAAATACAGAGCGTTTGGCAAAGACATAGACATGGACAATGGGGATGTGCTACAAGCCCTCAGCCGTCGCTTGACAATGAAGGTCACAATGGACACATTCTTGGAATTACTCCGTCCCAAACTGATCCAACCTCAAATTCCTGTACTCGAAAACCCAGGACGATTGCTGTCAGGGCTTGAACCGTTCCCCTGGTCACAAACCGCGCCGGGGTGCAGAAAGACGATTTTCAACAAAGTTCCTTGCGACAACTCCTTTGAAGAAGAATTCGCTCGGTTTCTCGATAGTGCCTCGGATGTGGAGCGGTTTAGCAAGTTGCCCATGAACTTCGGTTTCACAATTCCCTACACTGATATTGCTGGCAATCTGCGCCATTACTATCCAGATTTTGTGGTTGTGGATTACTCCGACGTTCATTATCTCGTTGAAACAAAAGGACGTGAAGATACTGATGTGCGGAACAAAGACCGCGCAGCAACTATCTGGGCGGAGAGCGCAACCAACCTTACAGGTAAATCTTGGCGCTATGTGAAGGTTCTTCAAAAAACATTTAATGACCTTCAACCTGTGACTTTTGAAGATTGCGCCTACATGGGAGCAGTGCAATCGAGTATGTTTGAGGAATAGAAGAACTCCCGGCTCTTTATAACCCGTTCTGACATATGAACGCTGCTTGTTTCTTAGTCCAGTTTTGGATAATGTTCAAGGAAGTGTTCTATGTCAGAAAGTGCCTTGTCACCTACTTCCTTCCTAACCTCAATTCTTTCTCTTCTGCTGAATTCCGAACTCATACGCACGATTTTCACCGAAGTCATCGGACTTTGGCGCGAGTCCCGCTTTCACGGCACATATCGCGTTGAACACCATCAATCCACGCTGGAACTTCTGGACTCGCATGGTAAAACCGCTATATATACCAAGCGTCAGCAGGTGGTTTTTCTACAAGATGATGTCTTTGCTATCCAAGATCAGGCATGGGGTGACGGCAATATTTTTGCAGGCTACAAGTGTTCGCCCGGAGCTATGGTAGACCGCTACAAAGAGGGGTATCGCTGGAAAGTTCTCATATCGTTGAGAGCCATGAGAAACAAAGGTGATCGTGAGAACTTTTTCATCGAGCGCACGATCACGGATGGTTTTACGACCCCGACACTGAACTTTCAAATGCACGTCGATCATCCAACGAAGACGTTGACGCTCAGTGTCATTCTCCCTTCAAGTAGACAGCCCAAAAGGATTGGCTTGATTGAACAAAACATGAAACGCTCCCATACATTGGGAGCAGAACATCGAACAGAGCTTTCAGGAGGACGGGTGCAGTATTCGTGGGAGGTTGCCAAACCACTCCTCTATGAGAGCTACATTCTCCGTTGGGAGTGGTAATCACTAACCAAATAGTTGGTGCATAAATTGCCGAATTTCAGGGAGAAAGAATCCGAGCAAGATACAGAGCAAAGGGATTGAACCCATGAGGCAGCCAAACAATCGTACTTTGAGTGATCGTGGATATTCTTTTGTGTAATCAATATCATTATCCACCGCGTACTTCCTTTCGCTCTTCGAATAGCAGTGGGTAGCAAGATGCTACCCACTGTTGGCGAAAACTATGTTCCGCCACCACCATCGCTGAGTGCCATTTGCACAGCCTCCTTACTAAAAGTATCCGAACAGGGTGGCGCTTTCAGTTGAAAGCTATAGCGAAACCGATATATACAGTCTACCGATAATTTAGCGTTTATGCAATATTTTTATTTGCGGAATCACAATACTCTGGTTGCGGATCAAGTGTAATAAGGAGTTGCACAGTCATTCGGTTGACACTATGTGGGCTTTTCGTTTCTTATGTGTTTGACTATTTTCGTATGACACCCTCGTTTTGTCTTGGTGGAACTATCGACTTGCCCGTATAATGGCACATCATAGACGTATGTTCACATTGGATTCATTTGTGGTCACTCAAGCAGAAATTGGTCAACGCATTCAACAAGCCCGTGAGCGTATTGGAATGTCTCAACGGGATTTTGCCGAAGCGGTAGGTAAAGACCAGACCGCAGTGTCTTTGTATGAATCTGGAAAACGGAAGGTAGCAGCAACCGAGCTTTCCACCTTTGCCGATGTGCTTGAAGTTCCGGTTTCATACTTCTACGAAGGCAAAATCGAACCCGATGACCTAGACCATATCCTGTTAAGTGAATTCCGCAAACTCCCGAACCTCGAAGCTAAACAGATGATTTTGCAAATGGTTCGGGCGCTTTCTTCTCTATTCAAACAACACGCTTCAGATCAGTAATTTCCCTTCCTTATTGACTCTGGTTTGAGAGTCCTGCTACATTCGGACTCGATATGCCAGTTTCAGTCCTCAAGCACTATCGCCGCAATACCCTCTCGCAGTTCTTCTCAGCGTATTGGTCAATTTGTGGTCTGCTGCACCGTAAGTATGACTTGGAACAACTAAAGTCGTGGGCAACCCGTAAAGGTTTAAAGAACCCGCGTGAGATATACACCCGCCGTTTTATTGATATAGAGCAACGTCTCTGGTATTGGCAATGCCGCGCACCTCACGCACTAGCTTTCGCAGAATGTGCGGTGACTTTTGCTCGAATTTTCAGAGGAAAGCAACACTACTACAAAGGGTACGCTGCAAAGTTCAGATATTGAAACAATACTGCTTGTTAATTTGCGCTTGCACAATCAAAAATATGTTATAATCACTATCGCAGACAAATAATTGAACGCTCCCGGAAGATGCTGGAAACACCTGCCGAGAGCTAACCACCACGCTGATATAAACAGCATGGAAGGCTAAGGCGCAATTGTATCTTCGCGTACCAAGCCGTCAATGCTATTTCAGCTATGACGGCTTTTCGTTTAGGAAACAAATGGAGAAAACAGTATGTCTGAGGAAAATGGAAAAAGTTCAACTTTTCAATCTCGTCAGGATTCTAAACAAGATGTTCCCCGAAAACCAAACGGAATTGATTTTAAGACAGCGTACATGGCTCTGATAAAAGGATATATAGAAGTCCAGATGAAGAAACTCGTTGAGGGTGAACTGGAATTTAGTGACGAAGCAAAAGGCAAAGAGAAAGGAGTTTATGAATGAACCAAACCAAACTATCAGATTTATCCCACAGTTGGCAAGCAAACGGTTTTTTACCGTGCCTAAATTTGGCGAAACACTTGATGAAGTAGCCCTTGAAGCCCGATTAGTGAAACTTGAAGAACCTAAAGGATTAGTGAAGGGTAAGCAAGAAATGCGATACGCAGCATACATCCGTATCAGTTCTGAGGAGCAAGTCGGCAATTTCTCGGTTGACGCGCAGCGTCGCGCTATACAGGAATGGGTGAAGTCTCAAAGTGGAAAGATTGTCCACTATTATATTGATGAGGCTCAATCAGGCAGAACAGCAGATCGTCCTGAATTTATTAATATGCGGCGGGATGGCAAGAAAAGAATGTTTGATGCCGTCATAGTCCACAAATTTGACCGCTTTGCCCGAAACCGCACCGATGCGCTGGCAATCAAATCTCTTCTCAGACATGACTATGGCATAAAAGTATTCTCTGTAACTGAACCTTCAGAAGATAGTGATGGCGCACTTGGCGCTCTCATCGAAGGCATCATGGAAAGTGTTGCAGATTGGTATTCACGCAATTTGGCTCAAGAAACAGTCAAAGGCAAACATGAACGTGCCTTACAAGGCTACCACAACAACCAAGCACCATTTGGCATGGATAAAAGTAAAGATGGTGTGCTCATCCCGAACGACGCTGAATTAAAAGGTTTGCTTCTCGCGTTTGAACTTTATGCTTCGAGCAAATACAGCGACAATAATATTGCTCATGAGTTAACGGAGCATGGGTATCGCACGAAAGCTGGCAAGTCGTTCTCCACTGACATGGTTCGAGACATGCTTCAAAATCGAACTTATCTGGGATATGTGAAATACCAACCCTATCAACGCCATTCCGATGGGCGACGTTCGTTTGGAGGCAAAATCGAATGGTTTTCTGGCAAACATCAGGCAGTCATCACCAAAGAACTCTTTGAACGTTGCCAAGAAATACGCTACGCAAAAGCGGTACATCACGAATACTATCCGAAGCATCGGATGTATTTACTGCGTGATCTCATCTATTGTTCCGAATGTGTAGCTAACATGCCGCCGGATGTAGAAGACGAAGAATACGGCAAAATGCGACCTCATACAATGCACACCGATTATCGCTATTATCGTTGCCGCGCAAGGGACTTTACCCGTAAATGTTCACAAGGTTCGGTGATTGCTGATGCTCTTGAGCAGCAAGTTACTGCTATTTTGAAGACCCTCAAGCCGCCTAAAGATTGGCGTGACCGCATGGTACAAGCAATGGGTCAGTTAATTGGCGACCAAAAACTTGAAGAGCGTATCAATAACATTAAAACTATTATCGAACGGATGGATTTTCGGTGGGATAACGGGTTTATCACCGACAAAGATGTGTATCTTGAAGAGCGTGTGAAACTCCAACAAGAGCTAGAACAGCTTACACCCATCCCTGATGATGAGTTAGAAGTTGCAGCCGATGTTATTGAAAATTTTACAGCCCATTGGGAAGCCACTAAAGGAGATATGAAGGCACAGGAGAAGTTGATTAAACTGATTGTCGCAAGAGTTTGGGTTCATGGGGATAAGGTGGTGGGAATATCCCTTCGCCCAAATTACCACATTACAGTTGGGCTAGAAAACGCAAAACCCACCGAAATCTCGGTGGGTCTGAGTGAAAATAATATCAATGACGATATTATTATACATAGGCGGGAGCGACGGGATTCGAACCCGCGATCTTTGCCTTGACAGGGCAATATGCTAAACCGCTGCACCACGCCCCCTAACGAGATGGCAGTATATCAGGCAGACTAAAGGGTGTCAATACAAAGTTGAAAATGTTGGATCAACTCGCGGCAACTTGTAGCGCCAGCCAAAGCTGATCTTCAATCTCTAGAGAACCGGATTGAATAACCTTCCTAAGATGTACGTCGCCACGCTCTCCGGGCATCATTATTTCGCTAACGTCCGGCAATTTCTTTGCAGCCTTTAACTGTTTTGTTAAGTTGAACACGCGTTGTTTAAAAGTGTTTCCATCGACCAATAATTCAGGGTCGAGGACTAGAATCAGATTTCCCCAGTCAGTTTTATGCCCCTCATTATCGGGACTAGTCGACACAAGGGCATGTGTCAATACCTCGACTAATAGTGCTAACGCCGCACCCTTATAACCACCGAATGTACTAATTGCTCCACCTAGTGCCGCAGCCGGATCCGTAGTAAATTGACCACTATTATCATAGGCAACGCCCTCAGGAATCAACCGTCCCGCTGTTTTGGCTTCGACGATTCCAAATCGCGCAATAGCCGCAGTGGCCATGTCAAACACAATTGGATCACCGGTGGTCGGGATACCATATGCTAATGGATTTGTCCCGAAAATCGGCTCGTATGAGCCATACATTGCCATATATTCACCAGAACCCGAAAACACCAACCCGATATAGCCAGCCTTCGCAATTTCACTTGCGTAAAAACCTATTGCGCCTGTGGAACTATTTGTATTGTTTGTGCCAACTAGACCGATTCCGTGTTCACTAGCTTTCTGTATAGCAAGCTTCATCGCATAGGTCAATACAACCATTCCAGAATTTCTGCCACCATTGAGTAACGCTGAAAGTTTTGTTTCCCGCAAAACTGAGATCGGTTGGCAAGATTTATCGCGTGGCATACCTGCCCCGATAAGCTTTACGACTCCTTGATTATTACCTCTCAACTGAGCGTACATCAATACTTTCAAAATAGTGTCAGCTTCATCAGACGGGTAGCCACTTCGCTGCAAAACTTGTAACGTAACTTGCTTTAAGTCATCAACTTTTACCTGCATCCCGGCCTCCTCCTCTTTAACTAACGGGCATATTCGGTCAGGCGGCAACCAGCTACCGGAGTCCCCATATCCTGCAACTGGTTTATATCAACCCAGCACTCTCGCATTGACTCCTTACCATCTAAAACACTCACCGATATTGCAGAGCGATATTCTTGACCGGGTTCTAACACCATTAAACGATTATTACGGCGCGCTGCATTCTGTCCCTCCGGAATGCAATTACCCGGCTCTATTCCACTAACATACACACCTTGTCGAGTATTTTTCCACTGCGTAAAATAAGGGAGGCTGGCACTATCCCAATCCAGCGTAAGGGCTAAGTCTTCGTTGCCGAGCATCACTTTTGTAAACCCGTTTGATTTTGCCTTAAGATGGTGAAAAAATACCTGTTCAGGGTACTGCGGAGCTGCGCTTCCATATTCCCACCAACGATTCTGTCCGGTACGGGCTGCTGCGTCACGTGGAAAAACTCCTTCATTCGGTGTATGCAACCGAGCAGCTTCGCGAACCAATGGATAACCCACATTAAAATGGTACAATAACATGAGCGGCACCGATTGGTCTCCCCGATTAGTGACAGTATCCCAAATCGTAATCGTAGGATGCCCTAACTCAAGTCCATATGATCTTCGCAGCACCAGCTGTTCGCCAAACATGCTGGACTCAACTACTTCAGAATTGAGCCACACACTGTAATCTGAACTCCCATACCAGTGACGATCCACACTGACTTCGCCTGCCCTGAGTCTGCTATAGCGTCCGTGAATGTCGCGGTGCTCACCTGAAATCTGATCCGATTCAGGTGGGCCAACATGGGTAAGTCCACAAGTTGTTAACAAACCGCCATTAAATTGTCGTAACCATGACTGACCAAAATCTGGTGGATGTGGTGAACCTTGACTAATCCACGTCAACGGAACGCCGTTATAGTATGCAGACCAAATATCCATACCACGATCAGGCAAAATAGTGAAAGTCAATCCACTGCTATTATAAGCTTCGATAATTCGCATTCCATTCGGCAAAGTGGATTGGCGAAAGTCAATAAACTGTCGCATGTCCAAACTATGACGTTCGAGAGCTTCGCGCGTCAAAAACTTCGCATCAAGCATGAGCGTGTATCTCCGGGCAAAAGCCCGCAATAATGGTTAAGGATAAGTAGCAATTACTTCCGTGTCCGTGGGTCAAGCACATCCCGTAGACCATCTCCGATAAAGTTCAGTGCCATAACGAGGCTTGCAATTGCCAAACCGGGAAACAGCCACATCCACCATTGGTCAAAGAAGTCAATTCCAACTGCAACCATTCGACCCCATTCGGCAGTTGTCGGTTCAGGCCCAAGGCCAAGGAAACTCAAACCAGCAAAAGTCAAAATAGCGTTGCCAATATCAAGTGTAGTCAGCACAAGCATCGGTGAAAGACAGTTGGGAACTATTGTCTGAAATAGGATATATGATCCCGACGCGCCCAAACTTTGGGCCGCATCAACATATTGATTCGTTTTTGCAGAAAGTACTAAACCGCGCATCAATCTCGCGTAGGATGGCCACCAAACGATCACTAACGCAAGCACAGCGTT
Source organism: Anaerolineaceae bacterium (assembly GCA_016124855.1). Taxonomy (GTDB): domain Bacteria; phylum Chloroflexota; class Anaerolineae; order Aggregatilineales; family Phototrophicaceae; genus CFX2. The sequence goes on from WGMX01000028.1 coordinate 122,787, forward strand.
TCGAATATCCGGTCCGAGCGCCGCCGTGATGGCCATCGCCAAAATAATGGTCGGAAATGCAAGGAACAACTCAGTACCACGCATCATGAGCTCATCCCAGTTACCACCCAAGTAACCCGAGACTGCACCAACAAATGACCCCAGCAAACTACCAAATACGATAACAGCAATACCAGCGACAATCGTAATCCGACCACCATGCATTACGCGGCTGAATATGTCACGTCCTAACTCGTCTGTGCCCCATGGGTGTTGTTGGCTTGGCGCTTGGAGACGATCACTAATGTTCTGGGTTCTCGGATCGTAGGGTGAAATTTGGTAGGCAAATAGCGACGCGAGCACCCAAATAATAGTAATCACTAGCCCAATCATCACCAACGGATTGCGCCGCAGAACATAAATAATCTGACGAAGGCGATCACGCCAGACGAATTCGGGGGTCGAGGAAAAAGTAAAGGATGTCAACTACGAAATTAACTCCCACATAGATAAAAGCGATCAACATACTAATGCCCATGATGGCCGGAAAATCTTGAGATGTCGAGGCTTGAAAGGCATAACGTCCAATTCCCGGCCATGAAAAAATTGTTTCTGTTAGCACTGCTCCAGAAAGTAAATTACCAAAAGACAACCCGATAACCGTAACCACCGGTATAAGGGCATTTGAAAATGCATGACGCATCACGACTGCACGTTCACTTAGGCCTTTTGAACGCGCAGTGCGTACATATTCTGCGCCCAAGACTTCAAGCATAGATGAGCGTGTAATACGCGATATAAGGCCGGATGTATAGACACCAAGAACTAGACTAGGCAAAATAAGATGTGAAACCACATTCCCAAGGATATTAGGCCGCCCTGCAACAATACTGTCGACCAAGAGTAATCCCGTGACCAACGGAGGTTTAGAGAGACGAACGTCTAATCGTCCCGGCCCCGCTGCCCAGCCAAGTTGCGCATGAAAAATCGATAAAGCTAGCAAAGCCAACACGAATACGGGAAAGCTTACCCCTACGAGTGCAACCACACGTGTTATGTAATCCACCAATTTTCCCCGCCATACGGCAGATATAACCCCCATGCCTACACCCAATATTAAACCGGTAATTATGGATGTTGTCGCTAATTCGATTGTCGCCGGCAGAAACTGTTGGATATCCTGAATGACCGGACGTTTTGTCTTAATTGAACGCCCCAAATTACCTTGGAGCATATTTCCTATATAAGTGAGATACTGTTCTGGTAAAGACTTGTCTAATCCCCACTCACGCCTAAAAGCCGCCACAATTTCAGGATCATTCAGTGATTTTTCAGGCAAGTTAGCCGACACTGGATCAGAAGGAACAGCATTCGCGATGATAAACGCCACCAGAGTTATGCCAATAATTAACGGGATCGCGAATAAAAATCGACGAACAATATACAGATGAAGCGGCATTGTGCGACCCTCAAACAATTAGATAGGGGCGAACGCAATGTTCGCCCCCAATCATTACTCGGACAAACAAGAAACTGGCTTACTCGACACGGCTCAATGTAGCAACATCAAGCAACCACTGCGGGTGACGGAAGACACCCTGAATGTCATTCTTATGGGCAACCTGAATACTGCCCTGTAAGAAGGGGGCATATGGACCATTTGCTTGCCAGTAATCTTGCACCTGAGCAAACAACTTGACACGTTCATCGGGATTAACTTCGGAAAGTGCTTTATCACGAAGTTCCAACAAACTCGGTTCGGCATCCTTTTCTAACCACTGGACACGTGTACCACCATTGCGTCCCGGCAAGAAGTACAGATAATTGTCTGGATCAAGGTAATCCGGCTGCCACCATACAAGGAAAAACCCAACATTGCCCGCACGAACCTTTTCAATGAAAGTGCCGATGTCGCCGGGAACTAACTTGACCTTAATACCAACCTCAGCCAAATCCGAAACAAATTTTTGTGCAAGTGTTTCGATATTCAGACCTTCTTGAGTATAGGTCGGATATTCTAGGGTGGTTTCAAACCCATCCGGATATCCGGCTTCAGCCAAAAGCGATTTTGCTTTGTCAAGATCACGTGCAGGTGCTTTATCTGTCCCATAAGCAGCGAACATGCCAGCCGGAAGCATGGCGGCAGGTGTAACAGCACCGGGGCCAGCTAGCTTACGAAAACCTTCATAATCAATTGCATATCGAACTGCTGATTCAACTTTAGGATCTGACAATGGGCCGCTATATTCCTTGTTGCGATTCATAGCCAAATAGTACAAAGTGAACGCACCAGTGGTATAAACACTTAGTCCATCTGTGGCGTTGATTGCATCAACTTGATCCGGTGTTACGCCTAATGCCACGTCAATGTCACCGGCTTCCAATGCAACTTTTTGCGCCGCAGCTTCAGGAATATTCTGATAAATCACCTTATCAAAGTAAGGTGCAGTACCCCAATAATTCGGGTTGCGAACTAAGACCAATTGGCTTTCTTTTTCGTAACTTTCCAAAATATAGGGACCGCTACCAGCCGAACCACTGGCAAAGAACGCTTCTGCCTTGTCACTTGTGTCAGCATCAGCCGCATCAGAACCGCCCTGTTCCTTGATGACCTTGGAGTTAACAATGCTGAAAGGCCATGCAACCAATTTGGCAAGGATTGCCGGATCGGTGGCGTTCAACTTCAGGACAACAGTCGTCGCATCAGTAGCGCTTACATCAGCAATCGTCGCCGCTAAGAACGACGGATTACCTTTGATGTTCTGGAAGCGCTTAAATGAAAACACGACGTCATCGGCGGTTAGGGGTGTGCCATCAGAGAATTTAACATCATCTCGTAAATGAAATGTATAGGTCAAATTATCTTCAGAAACATCCCAGCTCTTAGCAATACGTGGCTCAAACTTATCGGCTGAATCGGCTGGAAAGGTTACTAATGTATCGTAAGTCACCTGCAAGCTCATTATAGGCGTAGGTGAATACGACCGGGCAGGGTCAAAAGAATCTACAAATTCTGCCGAACCGACGACCAATACCTTTTCATCTTGGGCGCGGGCGGCAGCCAAACTGAGTGCCATGGTGGTGAGCAGCACCAACAACAACGTCATCACACGCCGAGTCTTCAATCGCACAAGCATCATAAATATCCTTCCCTTACATTGAGAAATAACGATGAGCTAGGTTCCATTTTGGATGCAACCCTCTTAACAAACGGTAATTGTAGACGGATATAACCATCTCGGCAAACCAATTTTTTAGACCACTTTTTCGTGTTATATTTTGTGCACTTGCGCTCAATCATTTAGCAGTAGGTATTCAAATGACTTTTAGTGATCGTATCCAGCGGTTTCAGAAAAGCATCGTCGGTAAGGTGGATGTTGTTTTCCTGCCGATAAGTACTGACCTTCAATATTTGACAGGTGTTCCGCGTGATATACCAAACTTCGGTGCAGTGATGCATCCCGGCGCATGGTTAGAAGGCGCATGGCTGACACCAGATGCGGAACCAGTCCTTTTACTTCCACGAATGACCGCTGAATTGGGTGGCTTAAATGAAATCAAGAACATTCAAATTCGTGTACTCGGTGACTGGGATGATCCTGCTAACCTTGTGCGCGATATTCTGAAAAGTCTCAATGTACCCACCAATCCGCGTGTTGCTATCAGCAATCAGACAACCGGTGAAACAGTTGTTAACTTACAAAAGATTGTACCGGGAGCACAATTCCTGTCGGCTACTGACTTACTCCGCCCTTTACGTGTTATCAAATCTGAAGAAGAAATCGCTACTATGCGCCGTGCTGGTGCAATCACAGAAGCCGCTTTCGCCGATGTCATCAAGGCATTACGACATGGGATGACCGAACTCGAAGTCATGTCTGAAGTTGATTATCAAATGCGTAAGCATGGTGCGCTTGGCCCGTCCTTCACAACATCGTTTTATAACTCTGGCCCCAATCATCCACTGCGATTTGGGCAACGCCTAGAAACTTGGCCGCGTGTGCTAACGCCGCCGGTGTCCATCCTATTTGACTTCGGTGCCGTACTTGACGGTTTCTGCTACGACTATGGTCGCACCGTGTCCTTCGGTGAGCCGCCTGAAGAATTTCAACGGGTATATAAGCTGGTAATGGCTTCGCAAGCGGCAGGTATTGCTTCCCTAAAGGCTGGACAAGCTACAACATCACAGGTGGATGCTGCCGCGCGCAAAGTCATTGAAGACGCGGGTTACGGTGAAACCTTCCGGCATCGGCTCGGTCATGGCATTGGCATGGATGTACATGAACCACCCTTCTTGACCAAAGGGGATGAAACACTGCTTCAAGAAGGCATGTTGTTTACCATTGAACCGAGTATCACTCAATTCAACACCTTCTCGTCACGCGTCGAAGATGTGGTCGTCACGCGTCCCGACGGTGGCGAGCCACTGACTCGGGGTTACCAAGAACTCATTATTATTGACTGAAGGCACGAAACTTCATGACGGAACGGCAAAATATATCATCCGGTACAACGTGGGAAACTATCGCGGGTTTCTCACGCGCGGTACGCATCGGCAACGTCATCCATGTATCTGGCACAACTGCAACTGATGAAAATGGTCATGTCGTCGGCCTTAACGATCCTTATGTTCAAACGAGTTACATCATTCGCAAAATTGAACATGCACTCCGCCAAGCGGGCGCTACTCTAACAGATGTCATTCGCACACGTATTTATATCACTGATGTTAGGCAGTGGGAGGTTGTCGCCAGAGCACATGGCGAATTCTTCAGTCAGATTCGGCCTGCCAATACCTTGGTTGAGGTCAGCGCTCTTGTGGGTGACGGTTATTTGGTTGAAATAGAAGCTGAAGCGGTCATTCAAACATTATGAGATTCAGCCTACGATTCAATAATGATCATCCTGTAGCAAATTATGTTCGGTGGGCACAAATCGCCGAAACGGTTGGCTTTGACCAATTCTGGGTCAGCGATGATTTGTTTTTCCGCAGCGCACCAGTTATCTTAACAGCTGTCGCGCTAGCAACTCAACACATACAAATCGGCACATGCATTCTCAACCCATACACAATAAATCCTGCCGAAATCGCCATGATTTCCGCGACCTTGGATGAGGTATCTGGAGGACGATTCAACTTAGGCTTATCTTCGGGCGCGTCGGACTTTTTAAATTGGGTTGGTATTTCGGCTGACAAACCACGTACCGCTGTTGTCGAATCAGTCAGAGCAATTAACAGACTCTTGTCGGGAAAACGCGCTCCAAAAAACGGCAATTTTCTCAAATGGACAGATGAAACCTATTTACGCTTCACCCCTGCGCGGCGCGTTCCGATTTATATTGGCGCCATGAGTCCCAAAATGCTAGAAGAGATTGGACGAATTGCTGATGGCGGCTTGCCTTTGCTTTTTCCACCTGAGCATTACCAGAATGTTATCCCCCATATTGACAAAGGTGCCCAAAGTGCAGGTCGTAATCTAGCTGATATTGATATAGCTGCTTGTATTTGGTGTTCGATCTCAGATGATAAATCTAGTGCTGACGATGTACTCGCTGAGAAAGTCGCCTATTACGGTCATGCATTTAGTGAAACTATTCTCACTCAAGTAGGTCTTGCTAAAGCCGATTTTGAACCCATCGAACGTGCCGTTATGACCGAAAATAATATCAATAAAGCGAAATCTCTGATCACTCCACAGATGCTCCAATTTGGTATCGCAGGAACCAGCGTCGAACTTATTGAGCGGATAGAAAAACTTACTGTACTAGGCGTGAAACATCTCAGTTTCGGTCCTCCCCTTGGCCCAGATATTGACGCAGCCATACGTGTCATAGGTCAGGATGTCATTCCGCACTTCAGAAAATAAAGATAAACAATCGGTCACGCTACGCAAAACTTAAGTCCTTGGGCTAAATCTTGCGCTGTATTACCGAAAAAGGTATCCTGAAAGTGATATTCGATACCAGCCTTTACTGTCAACAATTTTGTCAATGAGTGTGTAAATATAATCTCGTTCGAATTGGCACTCGTTACTCTTTGTGTAATTATCACATCTAAATGGAAGTAAGCTGTTTGATGAAAGTAACATCGCTTGGTAAATTTCGCTCCCTCCAGCAGTGCAGCCGTCCCGGAGGGTCGTTTGCAATTCTCGCAGCCGATCATCGGGGCAACTTGCGCGAAGCTCTCCAACGCCATTCGAGTGAACAAATCACCGATGAAATTCTCACAGACTTTAAGAGCACGATTATCAAACACTTATCAAATACGGGTAGCGCTGTATTGCTTGATCCCGAATACAGTATTGCGCAATTAATTGCTTCAAATATCGTCTCCGGTCAACGCGGCCTCTTGGTGGGGATTGAAAAAACCGGTTACTCCGGTGATCTCAACGCCCGCGAAAATTCTTTTCTACCCGAATGGGGAGTTGCCAAAGCCAAACGGTTAGGTGCGACGGGCATTAAACTACTTGTACATTATCATCCCGACTCCCCTACTGCTTCACAAATCGAATCGCTTGTGTCTCAAGCCGTAGAAGATTGTAAAACGAACGAAATCCCACTGTTCTTAGAGCCACTCAGCTATTCATTGGATCCAAATCAAAAGAAACTCGTGTCAGCCGAGCGTCGTGCGGTTGTCATTGAAAGTGCGAAACGCTTCTCCAAGCTTGGCATCGATATTTTAAAAGCAGAATTCCCGCTTGATATTGACGTGGACATAAATGAAACCGATTGGGAAGAGGCCTGCGCCGAACTTTCCGCTGCTTGTACAGTGCCATGGATTTTATTATCTGGTGCAACCAATTATGAAACGTACCTGCGCCAAGTCACCGCAGCCTGTAAGAATGGCGCATCCGGCGTGGCGGTTGGACGAGCTGTTTGGCAGGAAGCAATTCCCCTTAAAGGTTCCAAACAGGAAACTTTTGTGACCGACACGGCTTACCGCAGGATGGAACGAATCACCGCGATTTGTGATGGTCTTGCACGTCCTTGGACAGATTTCTATTGTGTTCCAGAACCTACGGCATCTTGGTACATCAACTATTGATATTAAAGGTCAGAAAAGCACCTATATCGACTTAAGAAAGTTAAATTATGCTTCACATTGAACGCGAAATCGCCGAACAACCGGCACTCATCGGCAATCTTCTAGACCGTGAGTCAGAAACGGCTGGGAAAATTGCGAACGCCATTCGTGAATTTGACCCGACTTTTATTCACATTGCCGCCCGTGGCACATCAGACAATGCCGCCCGTTACGCTCAATACGCTTTCGGCATACATGCCCATTTACCTGTAGCGCTTGCCACACCATCTATTCATACGTTATACGAAACAACGCCTAAACTCAGTCGCGCTTTAGTCATTGGTATTTCGCAATCAGGAAAATCTGAAGATGTTTGCAAAGTTATTACGGATGCGCGCGAACAAGGCGCATTGACCGTGGCAATCACCAATGCCCCTGAGTCCCCATTGGCACAGGCCGCACAATTCCACTTAAACGTCATGACTGGCCCGGAACTCAGCGTAGCGGCTACCAAAACATATACCGCACAACTCACCGCAATCGCCATGCTGATGACTGCGCTGGTTGATGAAGCTGAATTAACAGATTCATTAAACAGATTGCCCGATTTCATCAGCGAAACATTATCATTATCTGATGACATTGCAACTTGGGCACAGCGTTACCGCTATATGGAGCGTCTAGTCACCATTGGGCGTGGATACAATTACTGCACCGCATTTGAAATTAGCTTAAAGATCAAAGAATTATGCTACATTAGCGGCGAGGGTTATAGCGAAGCAGATTTCCGACATGGGCCTTTTGCATTGATTGACCCGGGTTTCCCAGTCTTTGTAATCGCACCGAGTGGTAAGACATTGCCCACGTTAACTGACTTTGTTTCAAAATTAGCCGAGCGACAAGCTGAAACATTGATTATTTCAAATGATCCTTTTCTATTGTCACAAGGACAAAAGAAAATGCCGCTCCCTGCATCCTTACCCGAATGGTTATCCCCGGTCGCTGCCGTCATTCCGGGGCAGATTTTCGCAATGCAGCTTGCATTAGAAAAAGGTCATGCTGTAGATGCGCCACGCGGACTTAATAAAGTGACTGTCACAAGATAAGTAAAATTGCATAAAATAGACTATCGGCCTGCGAATAAAACTGACGGCAACTATGACAGATAAAAAAGTTTGCAAAGCATGTGAAAAGCTAAACGATGTCAATGCGACGGTGTGTGCCTATTGCAATACTCCGTTTCAAGCAATGTCGCAATCGCTAACGACTTCGCATGTTCCTCCCCCACCACCTAATAACCAATTTACACCAGAACGTGTTATACAACTGACCGGGCTATATGCTGATTTAATCGTATTTCAAATTGCGAACTTTGAACAGCCGCTGCTCGTCAAGGTATCGGGTGATGCGGTAACTATTGGCCGCTATAGTCCGGGCGAAAAACCGCCGACAGTTGATCTAACCCCTTTTAACGGTAGTTTGATGGGCGTGTCGCGTCAGCACGCAATGATTACAAAAGATGAAAGTGGATACAAAGTCAAAGACCTTTCCAGCACAAATGGGACGTGGCTCAACGAAGTTAGACTTCCAGCCCAAGAATTTAAACCGCTTCAATCCGGCGATATTCTGCGTCTTGGTCAGATCAACACCAGTGTGTATTTTCGGTTAAATCAAGCGAAAAATCCTTCGGAAACGTCACTAACACTTAGCAGCGATGTTGAGGATACTATTCCGCTAAAACTCACCGCAAAAAACCTTGAAACCATTTTGACCCCTTATTTGAAAGCGATAGAGGGCTTTCAAAAAGCCTGTGATGAAGTCATGTCGCAGCCGATATCTGAAGTACTATTCATCAGTATTGCCAAGGACACCGAAAAGGCGCAGATTGTTGTACGCACCAGCGGCCTGTTTCAAGCCTTCCGACTTCTCAGAATTAACATTGTCAGATGGCGCGAAATGCACCTCGAGACCATAAAGAAAATAAACGAAAATCCACCGGTCATATACCGTGACTGGACTATTGAGCCGACTGCCAATTCTTCTGATGCAAGTGACGACCTACTGAAATTAGACAAGCAGCTCCGTGAATCGGCAATAGAACTGGCAAATGAAATTTTAGCTGACCTCGCCCCGCACAGAAACAAAGAAGATAATAAAATTCATATACCCAAGATACTACCCTTTATTCAACAACTTGCGCTCAGTCCGCTCAGACTCCTTCAGGATTAGATACAAATATATTAACCAAATCGGGAACTTATGGCTGCTGACTTCTCCAATTTATCCGGAAAGACCATCAAAGGTTACGAGCTGCGAGAGATGATTGGACATGGTGGTTTTGGTGCAGTATATCGCGCTTATCAACCATCTGTAGATCGCGAAGTCGCGCTCAAACTCATTTTGCCTGAACATGCCAATCAGCCCGACTTTATTCGGCGCTTCGAATCAGAGGCACAAGTTGTAGCCCGACTTGAACATCCACATATCACGCCACTTTACGATTATTGGCGTGAACCGGGCATGGCAATTTTGGTCATGCGATTACTGCGAGGCGGGAGCCTACAGGATTCAATTGAACGAAATGGGGCTTGGCAGCCAGCAAATGTTGTCCGACTTGTAGATCAGATAGCGGGTGCATTAACTACAGCTCACCGTAACAACATCATTCACCGTGACTTAAAACCAGCGAATATCTTACTCGACGAAGAAGGAAATGCCTATTTAGCAGACTTCGGTATCGCGAAGCAATTGAATCAACCTCAAACGCTGCCCCCGGAGGATGACCGATATGGATCACCCGCATTTATCTCGCCTGAACAAGTTATTGGTCAACCTGTTTCCCCACAAACCGACATTTACAGCTTGGGTATGGTTATCTTCGTTACACTTACCGGGCAAACACCCTTTTTCGATTCGAATACCGATACTGTCATTCGCAAACAATTGAGTGATACTCTTCCGCCAATTCAAACGCTTCGAGCTGATTTACCTTACGCGATTAACATCATAATGTGGCGAGCCACCTCAAAGCGACCGGAAGCACGCTATCCGGATGCCTATACATTAGCCAATGACTTGAAACAAGTCCTCGCACCTGACAGCACGACGAGTGTCATGGCGCAAATATCAACACCAAGCATTCCTCGCATCCTTTCTAATCCGCCAAATGCAAACACGGTAATGCTTGAGCCTGTCTCTGGTTATGCAAATCCATATAAAGGACTAAAAGCCTTTCAAGAAGTCGACGAAACCGATTTTTTTGGACGTAAAGATTTAATCGAACGTCTGATCAATAGGCTTGCTCAAAATGAGAAACATAACCAATTTCTGGCGATTATTGGCCCCAGCGGAAGTGGAAAGTCCAGCATCGTACTTGCCGGATTAGTTCCTGCACTGAAACGTGGCGCACTGTTTGGATCACAGGAATGGTTTTATGTTCAATTTACGCCTAGTACCGATCCTTTACAGCAGCTAGCAGACGCCCTATTAAGCATTGCTGCCACAACCCCAACCTCATTGACGGATTTATTTGGAGCCGACGATGAAGCGCTCACGTTAATTATTCCAAAGATACTGCCAGTGGATAATAGCGAGTTGGTGTTGATTATTGACCAATTCGAAGAAATTTTCACCTTGGTCGCAGATGAAGAAATACGTGCGCGCTTTCTAGCTCTACTAGTAAAAGCTGCAACAACGCCGACAAGTCGGCTCAAAATCATTATTACGTTGCGCGCTGATTTTTATGATCGACCACTACAATATGCAGGACTCAGCGAATTGATGCGGGACAATACCGAGATTATTCTTCCGCTTTCCCTGCCCGATATGGAAGAGGCAATCATTCAACCCGCCGCCCGATATGGCATTCAATTTGAACATGGATTAGTTCCTCGCATCATCAATGATGTTAATCAACAGCCCGGTGCATTGCCACTCCTACAATTTGCTCTGACAGAGCTATTCGATAAACGTGAGGGTTATCTCCTTAAAATAGACTCATATGCGAAAGCAGGCGGTGTACTGGGTTCTCTCGCACGGCGAGCAGAAGAACTTTACACCAGCCTAGACTCTTTTAGTCAAGCAGCCGCGCAACAGATGTTTTTACGTTTGGTATCACTTTCAGACGGGGCTGAAGATACCCGTCGCAGAGTGACACGCATGGAACTTAACATTATCGCTTCTGACAAAACAATCGTACAAAACGTGATCGATGAATTCGGGAAACATCGCTTGCTGACCTTTGACTTTGAAGCCGGCACTCGTACACCAACCGTGGAAATAGCCCACGAAGCACTAATCCGTGTATGGGATCGTCTGCGTGAATGGCTACAATCGAGCAGAGAAGAGTTAAGGTTACATCGACGTTTGAGCATTGCTGCCACTGAATGGGTCAATACTGGCAAAGACAAAAGTTTTCTGCCGTCTGGTGCAAGGCTGGTTCAATTCGAATCCTTAGCAGTCTCTCCAATTATCAAGTTAACAGCAAATGAATCAGCATTTATTTGGGCGGCTGTCGCTGCACGACAAAAGGCTTCTCAACGATTAAGAAACATCCTAATAGGCGTAAGTGTCGCGGCGATACTCGCTATTGCATTAGCTATCTTTGCATTTGACCGCCAAAACGTGGCGGAGACCCAGACAAAGCGAGCCAATACAGAGGCTGTAATCTCGCGCTCACGGGAACTTGCTGTGACGGCGTTAAGGTCAGACAATCGGTTGGATTTGGCGCTGCTGTTAAGTCTAGAATCGCTGAATACCGCAAACACATTCGAAGCACGCAATAGTTTAGTTACAAACCTTGAGACAAAACCTCAACTTACCCATTTTCTGACAGCGCATACTGATACCATTCGGGCACTTGCATATAGTCCAAATGGGCGATTTTTAGCTTCCGCTGGCAAAGATCAATCAATAATACTCTGGGATACACAGACTAACCGTCCGATTGGACAACCGTTAAAAGGTCACAGTAATTGGATAAATGCACTTGCCTTTAGTCCCGATAGTCAAACCCTGTTGTCGGTCAGTATTGATGGAACCATTCGTCGTTGGGATGTTACAAACGGGCAAACAATAGGTGATCCGTTAAATCCAAATTCGACAGAACTCTGGAGCGTAGCGTTTGATCCGAATGGAAAAGCGTTTGTAACGGGCGACAAAGATGGAACTATTCTGATGTGGGATATTGCATCAGGAAAACCTGTTGGAAAGCCGCTAACCGGTCATACCGATCTCATCTATGCGCTTGCTTATAGTCCTGATGGCAAAATGTTTGCGTCTGCGAGTGGCGATGGGACAATTCGTCTGTGGAACGCTGAAAATGGGCAGCCCGTGGGTGACCCATTAGCCGAGCATAGGGGCAGTGTGTTGGCAATCGCATTTTCGCCAGATGGACAACGGTTGGCTTCTACTGGAATTGATGACACCGTTATTTTATGGGATCCATCAACCGGAGAATATATTGATGAATTTCCTACGGGACATACTAAACGGGTTAAGGCTCTTGCTTTCTCGAACGACGGCTCCTTATTGGCTACCGCGAGCGATGACAACACGGTTCGGTTGTGGGATACCCAAACATGGGGACAAGTTGGACAAGATCTCACTGGTTATTCAGACCATATTTGGAGTATGGCGTTTGATCCCAAGAACCAGTCTCTGGCAGTGGCGTCGGCGGATAATGCTATCATGATATGGGATTTAGCTGCCTATCAGCCGCTCATCCAAGCCGTTATCGCTCAACCAAGCAACGTCTTGGCCGCAGTTTTCAGTCCTTCCGGAAATCAATTTGCTTCTGGTGGTGGCTCAAAAGGCAATGATAGTTTAATCCACATATGGGACGCGTCGACCAATAATGAATTAAGGACGCTGCCTAACATAGCAGGTTATATCACTGAACTGGTTTACAGCCCGGATGGGAGTAAAATTGTTTCCGCAAGCAGCAATAACTCTTTAGGGATTTGGGATATTACAACGGCAAAACAACTCCGTGTTATCAACCTTACAGGTGATAATCGCTATATTCCGGTCGCATATAGCACAGACGGGAAAACAATCGCAAGTGGAAATTCAAATGGCGATATTGAACTTTGGGATGCCAATACGGGTCAGCAAATTGGAAACACGCTCAAAGGCCATTCGGGTGCCATCTTATCTCTCGCCTTTCGGGGAGACGGAATACTGCTTGCCTCAGCAAGTGCAGATAAGACTGTAATGCTATGGGATGTTTCGTCACAGCAACCTACAGGTAAGCCGCTAACCGGTCATACTGATGAAGTATGGGCAGTCAAATTTAGCCCCAATAATCAATTAATTGCCACAGGCAGCACTGATCACACTATACGGCTGTGGGATGCCTCAACCCATGAACCAGTTGGTCAGCCCTTGATTGGACACACAGATCGTGTAAAAAGCTTGGACTTCACACCAGATGGTTCAATGCTCATTTCAGGTAGTCAGGATAATACAATAATTCTGTGGGATGTAACTCAAAAATTGCCCGTTGGTAGGCCATTAGTCGGACATACAAATTTCATTAATGCGTTGAGCATCAGCCCCGATGGAAATACTCTTATTTCGGCTGGTGAGGATAATCAACTGATCAAATGGGATATTAGCTCGAATGGTTGGCGCAAAACTGCATGCAGCATAGCGAACCGAAATTTTTCCATATCAGAATGGGAACGTTATTTTTCGGACCTCGCGTTTGTACCCACTTGCCCGAATATTCCCTAAAACAAAAGACCTGTTCTAAATTTAGAACAGGTCTTTATTACCCAAACTAGAACCAATCCCTCAACTTACAGAGGTTGCGGTTGATACTGGGATATCAGTAGGCGCCGGCGGATTGGTTGGAGGCACCTGCGTCGCAACGGGTGCGTTAGCCGGTGCTGAAACTCCTGTAGCAGAAGCTGCTGGTGCAGCCGTCGGAGGGACTGCCGTATTGGTTACTGCAGGCGCTGCCGTCGGCGGTATCGGAGTATTGGTCGATGGTGGGACATCCGTCGGCGGAATTGCCGTAGGTAGTACTGGCGTATTGGTTACTGCAGGCGCTGCCGTCGGCGGTACAGATGTATTGGTTAGTGCAGGCGCTGCCGTCGGTGGTACAGGTGTATTGGTTGATGATGACACAACTGTTGGAGGAACTGCCGTCGGCGACGTAGGTGAGTTCGTTGGGACAGGAGCATTCGTATTTGACGGTATGAATGTTATTGTCGGGATGTTTGTGTTGGTCAAAACGATACTTGTGCTCGTCGGTATGAGTGTGTTCGTTGGTGCAACAGGCGTGAACGTAAGCGTCTTGCTTGGTTGTAGACTGGGTGAGGCGGTCACCGTGGGACTACTGACCACCGGTGTAAAAGTCATGGTTGGAGTGAAAGTTGGTGTTACGTTTACTGGCGGTGCAGCTGTAACTGGCCGATCCAAACTTTGTGCGGTTAGATTTTGAGCTTCATTTATATTATAGGCCTGTGGCAAACTTGGCGGTGCAATTGGTTTTTGATTTTCGTCAACACGCACCGTGACAGTTGTACCTGCCACAGCAACTTGTTCTACTCCGAGCGCTTCTACATGAGCGGCGCCCTCTAGCGTAGTGACCGTCATCACCTTATTTTCAGGCTGGGCTTGAATGAACGCAGTTGAGCCAAGCTTAATTTTGACTTCGTTAATCCATAACTGAACCTGCGCCACACCTTCCGGCGTTTGAATCAATATTCCATCATTTGGCACACTCTGGCATGAAGTTTGTTTCTTACCGTTTTGGAGATAAAAGGCTTGCATTGGGCCGTAGGATGTTAAGCTCGGATCAAGTTCTTTGAGTTTAGTCAAATCATCCGTACTTTTCATCAATGATCGACGAACCCAACCATTACCTTTCCCACCCGGTAAACCAATATACAGCCAAGCCCCATCTTTTGAACGGCCTTTGGCCTGCACCTTTGTTGTGGGCGCGAGCGAGCTAAGAACAAAACCACGATTAGAGGGCTGCCGCCGTATATTCGCATTGCTGGGACCAGCAACCACAACATCCACAAAAACAGGATCCGGAATCGCGTTCTCAAGTTCGACATCCCCAAATACCAGCACCGAAACGTTGGCATTTGGCATGTCATTAGGAATATCAGCTTGAACCTTTAAAAGAGCAACACCCCAAACATCGGATTTGACATCCATTGGGCTCAATCGCAGTCGACTTACACGAGCAACGTCAACGCGGTCGCCAACTTCATTAAATTTGAACGCAGGGTCTTGTGATTGTGGCTGGGCGTCTAAACTGATGTGACCATAGCAAGCTTCGTTGCGTCCGGTATTAATACAAGCTTTATCAGTAGCGGCAAGAGCTTGTTTGACGAATGTTGTGCATTCTCCGTCCTGCAAATAAGCAGCGAACGGTGTCACAAAAAGAAACGCCAACACCATCCAAATAGTCGGTCGAGAATACTTCATACGTCCATCCTGAAGCAAGCACTGGAATAATCGTACGAGAATGTAATTATCCTAGCTTTATTATAAGTAATTATAACCCTAATTGTCCAACAAAAATGTCAAATGTCAAACCAAGATTCAAACTCCCTATAAACGTCGACTATCATTCAGAGACAGGTTGCTGCGGTGTTATATCCGCATCGGCAAATTGACGATGATAAAGCTGAGCATAAAGCCCGTTACGGGCTAGCAACGTTTTATGGTCGCCGTCTTCTACGACCTTTCCCTGCTGCATAACTAAAATACGATCCGCATCACGAATGGTGCTTAAACGGTGGGCGATGATTAAACTTGTGCGCCCCTGCAAAACATTCGCCAATCCTTCCTGAATCAACGCTTCTGTTTCGGTATCAACACTACTGGTGGCTTCATCAAGCACCAGAATGCTTTTAGGACTGTGAATTAGCGCACGGGCTAACGCTAGCAGTTGGCGCTGCCCCTGTGAGAGATTTGCACCACCCGGTAATAACATATACTCGTATCGACCCGGCAACTGTTCAATAAACTGTGCTGCACAGGCCGTCTTGGCAGCTGTTTCCATTTGTTCCTGCGTCACACTCGGATCAAACAATTTCAAGTTGTCTGCAATCGTGCCGTTAAAACAATACGGGCTTTGTGGGACCACAGATACATAGTCGCGCAGATGGTCTAGTGGCAATTTTCGGATATCTACCCCATCGATTAATATGCTGCCCTGCTGCACATCATAGAATCGTGCAAGCAAACCTGCTAGCGATGTTTTTCCCGCGCCCGTAGCGCCCACAATCGCGATTTTTTGTCCCGGTCGTATATCTATCGAAATATCTTTCAACACAGGGCTTGTTGGTTCATAGCCAAATATCACATGATCAAATTGAATGGCCTGCTTAAAGGTTTTAATGTCTATCGGAGTGGAATCCTCGACAATTTCTGGTTCAACCTTTAACATACGGGCGATTCGTTCACCAGCGGAAAACGCTGTTTGAATTTGGGTGAACTGCTCCGAAAGCTGCATAATCGGTTCAAAGGTACGGCGCGCATATTGTATGAATGAAATCAACATACCTAAAGTTGCCCAACCTGCAAGCACACCCTGTCCACCACCGTATAAAACCAATGCCAAACCAACAGTCGTCAATAGTTGGAGTACTGATGCATATATTGTGTAATAATCGCGAATACGCATATGAACATCACGGTATCGACGGTTAATAGTTTCAAACTCGCGACGGCTTACCTCTTGTCGACCAAACAATTGAACCACTAACATTCCACCAAACTGTTCGTTGATGAATGCCAGATATTCGGCTACGACCCCATGAAATAAATCTGATTGGTGGCGAATTTTCCTTCGAATGTAAACCGTACATACCGTCATAATTGGCAGCACTGCCAAACCGAGCAACGCCAGCTGCCAATTAATCGCCAGCATCACCAAAATGATGCCTATTAGCGTCACCAAGTTACTAGCCACAATAACAATGCTGGTGGAAAGCAATTCGGTTAACGCTTCAATGTCATTAGACATCCGCGATACCAACTGCCCAACCGGGGTGGTATTAAAAAACCTCATATCCTGCTGGAGGATATGCTCAAAGAGCGCTTGTCGCAGGTCTACCAATGCATTTTGCCCAACGTTTTGCAGAAGAAAGGTGTGAGCAAAGCGTAAGATAAACAGCCCAATAACGGCCAATAAATACACTACGCCATATGGCACAAGTCCCTGCAAATCTTTGTTTTGAATAGGTCCATCGACTGCTCGTTGTGTCAAATAAGGTGGCAGCAATGATAGTAATGTCACACCGATGAGCATGAGGAAAATCAGAACCAATTCTTTCCAGAACGGACGCAGAAAGTGGCTCAACATCCCGATAAGATAGCGGTCATTCACTTGTGCCACTGGATTCATGTTTCGAGATTTTGAGGAAAATGAGGCATTAACATTTGCGTTCATAAACTGATTTCTCAACTAACTGATTGTCTGATCGAGGTATTCTTAATAAAGTCATTGCTGGTGTGATTTTGCGGCAGTTTTGTCAAATTCTTTATCACGGCAAGTCTAGTGATGGTTAGCCAATAGTTGGTCTTCCTCGGTTTTCAGTTCACGCTCAACCATACGAGCATACATACCATTCATAGCTACTAACGAATCGTGCGTACCTTGCTCAACTATTTGCCCTTTGTCCATCACGACAACATGGTCCGCATCCTTAACGGTTGCAATTCGATGGGCAATAATAAGACTGGTTCGTGTTCGAAGTACATGCCGAAGATCATTCAAAATATCAGCCGCAGTATGGGTATCGACACTAGAAAGCGCGTCGTCCAAGACCATAATGGCGGGGTCACGAACAATTGCACGGGCAATTGCCACGCGCTGCTTTTGTCCGCCAGACAGCATAACCCCTTTTTCGCCAACCATCGTGTCTAGCCCATGTGGCAGTTGGGGCAAGTCATTCTTAAACCGCGATATAGATATGGCTTCACCTAACTGCTCTTCAGCTACGGTCTCGCGCCCCATACGAACATTGGCATGTACAGGCTGGCTAAATAAAAACGTGGATTGGGGAACATAAGCAATCGCTCGTCTTAAGGTATTCAGTTCGAGCAACCGCACATCATTCCCATCGATAAGTACACGCCCTTCAGTAGGATCAGTAACTCGTGCCAGCAAACTTACTAACAGGGTCTTGCCACAGCCAGTTGGCCCAACAAAGGCCACAACTTTGCCCGAAGGAATCGACAGATTGATGTTCCGCAACAACCACTTGCCCTCAACCTGAACGCTTAAGTTCTCAAAACAGATATCGCCACGAGGTTGGCTCAATGGACGAGCATTTTCTTCAGTTCGAATTTCAGCGGTGCGCAACAACGGGGTCAATCGGGTTAAAGCACCATCGGTTTGCACATAACGCTGATAAATCGTACCCAGTTGCAGAAGCACATTACTAATCAGCGCCAGATAAACCAGAAACTGCACAAAGTTACCTAAGGTGAGCGTCCCTTGTAATGCGAGTATACCGCCCGCAATCACTACAATCGCACCTGTCATTTCGCTTATCATGTTTGGCAGCATACCTACAGGCTCATTACGCCGTTTAAAGTAAAGCCAACGCCGCCTGAATTCATTATTCTCTTGACGATATTTCTGGGCAACGCCAGCTTCACGCCCAAAAGTTTTAATGGTCTGAATTCCGGTAACAGAGTCTTGTACCAGTGCTGACAAGACTCCTGCTTGTTCTTGAACTTCCTCGAATACGGATGTCAGAGCACTACCCACTTTCATTTGGATAATTGTGGAAATCGTAAGTATCACAAACACAAAAACAGTCAGCGGCACATTAATGACTGCCAGCAGTACAAATGTTACAACGAGGGTAACTGAAGCACTCCCCAAACGTGTAAACGCAATAACCAGCAACCTCCAAATCATATCAAGATCACTGTACATACGAGAAATGAGGTCGCCAGTAGGATAAGTTTGATAGAAACGCTGCTCAAGGGTCAACAAATTGTCGAATAGGGTTTGTCGAATATCGTAATTGACATTGTATGCAACCGTGCCGCTCCAAATTCGCTGCCCTAAAAAGGCAACTACTGTCATCACCGAAAAGCCTAGCAGGATGAGCGCATAATGGCCTAAGCTCTCCAGAGAAATGTGGTTACTTATGCCATCGATAATCCGCCCAATGAGGTATGGTTCAATACCAGAAGTTATGCCTCCAATGCCGCCGGCTACCAAAGATCCAATGGCTGCTTCTTTATGTCGTGCGATGAACTTGAGCAGCCACCGCATATTTGCTTGGGGTTCGTGTGCTTTATCGACTGCCAAATACCACCTCCCGCCGCTTTTCGGACGACTCATAGAGTGCTTCCAAAATTTCAACAGCGACCAAGCCTTGTTCCCCGCTTGTTCCCGGTTCCGTACGGTTACGAATGCTTTTCGCTAGGTCAATTATTAACGCCTCGTGTCCCTGAGGACCATCAAATCGCAAACCCGGAATAACGGTTACGGGTTGCCCCGCCATTTCGGTATAGAAGCGCAAACTGTCGTCGTTTTTATAATTGCGTACATTCAAAACAGCCGTTCCCTCTGTACCTTGGACTTCAACGCGGTAAGCATCTTCTTGCGGCTGACCATGTTCAGCCCATGTGATATTCATTGCCATACTTGCACCGTTTCCCAAACGCATAAAACCAACTGCGCCATCATCGACATCAAATCCACCCTCTATCTTTTGACCGGGTACACGTCCCCAAGTTTTTCGACCAAACGGGCCAAACAAACTTCGCGTTTGAGCGCTAACAGTTTGCACCACAGGAAAATCCATCAGCCATAAAGCAAGATCGATTACATGCACACCCAAATCAATCAATGCACCACCGCCGGAAGCTGCTTTACTACCAAACAATCCCCATCCGGGTATACCCGTCTCGCGTCGCCATGAAACCTGCACATGAAAAATGGTGCCAAGTTGGCCAGAGGTGATCATTTGGCGCATCCATTGGGCATCGGAACGGAAGCGGTAGTTGTAGCACATCATCAGTTTTTTACCGGTTCGCTTGGCTGCTTCGACCATTGCTCTTGCTTCTTGCGTGTTAACTGCCATGGGCTTTTCACAAACTACGTTGATTCCGGCTTCTAAAGCTGCAATTGAATATTGCGCATGAAGTGCGTTCGGCAAACATATGCTGACCATATCTAGCTTGGCATCATTGAGCATCATAGCAATATCGTTGTAACGTTCTGGCACATTCCATTCATCGGCAAACTGTTGTAACCGCTCTGCATTCGTATCACACACAGCAACTAAATCTGCATCGGTACTGGTTGTATATCCTTTTGCGTGAGCCTTTCCCACCCCGAGTCCAATAATACCAGCACGTAAAACGTCGCTCATACATCCCCCAAATAATGGTTTCTAGAGAAAAAGGGTATTCAGTATAATACTTCTTATCTTAGCTATGAATGCATAACTGACCATGTGACCAAACCTGTCCAATTTGGCGATGTCGGGAGGCTTCCTCACCCGCTATAATGAACTTCACACGGGTATAACAAATTAGAATTCATGAACTTTTAATATTTGCCTTCAAGATCAAATTGCTATACAAATCAGTATTTTTGAAAAGATAACCTATACATTTCATTAAAATCCCTATACCACAACATAAATTGATGGATACCCTCCGATCAATCGGTTTTTATTAAACGCTCTTATTGAATGAAAGGTAAGTTTCATGGTTGATGCACCGCTGCTTTTACCAAACCCTCGTCAAATCGCGTTAGGTAACGATACCTACAGGTTGCCCTCTCATGCGCTTATTGCAATAAGCGATTCATCACTGCTATTTGAGGCCAAACGAGCGAAGGCTGCTTTGACACAATATGCGCATGTCAATTGGGAGGTCGTTGCAGGCACAAGCTACCTTAACATTGGTCTCGTGCTGGAACTTGATGACGACTTTCTCCACGACCAAGGTTATCAACTAAGTATTACTTCTCTAGATATATCCATTCGGGCAAAAGATGCTGCTGGTATATTTTATGGGGTTTGCACGCTTAATCAGCTTATTCAGCAATATCAGTCTTCACTCCCCTGCCTTACGATTGAAGATTGGCCGGATTTCCCTGCACGCGGAGTTATGCTGGATATCAGCCGCGACAAAGTACCTACCTTACAAACCATCTATGATTTGGTTGATCGGCTCGCCACACTCAAAGTCAACCAGCTTCAACTGTATATGGAACACACTTTTGCTTACCGGCATCATCCTGAAGTTTGGGCAAAATCAACACCATTCACAGGTGAAGAGATTCTTGAACTCGATGTATTCTGCCGTGAACGACATGTCGAACTCGTTCCGAACCAAAACAGTTTAGGTCATATGGAACGCTGGCTCAAGCATGAACGGTATCGCCATTTAGCTGAATGCCCTGAAGGATTCGAAGCGTCTTGGGGTGGTTACAGCCCTCCAACCACGCTGAATCCGCTTGATCCCGGCAGTCTTAATCTCGTCGCCAGCATGTATGATGAACTGCTCCCCCATTTCACGAGTCAGCTTGTCAACGTCGGTGGAGATGAGCCGTGGGAACTCGGAAAGGGGAACAGCAAATCAGCAGTTGAGGCGCGTGGCGGTCGTGTTTATCTCGATTACATCAGGCAGTTGCACAACGAAATATCAGCTCACGGACGCAAGATGCAGTTCTGGGGCGACATTATCGTTCACTATCCAGACCTTGTTCCCGAATTACCTAAAGACATCACGGCAATGTTGTGGGGATATGAAGGTGGAGAACGAGCCGCTGCCGAATGGGAACTCCAATGTAAGCTACTTGAAAGCTCTGGTATACCATTCTACGTTTGCCCCGGCACATCCAGTTGGAACAGCATTGCGGGTCGCACGGACAATGCCATTGATAACTGCCGTATTAGTGCCATCAGCGGACTGAAACATGGTGCAATTGGTCTCCTTAATACCGACTGGGGTGATAACGGACATTGGCAGCCTATCTCTATTAGTCTTCTCGGATTCGCATATGGCGCGGGCGTATCATGGTGTCTCGAAACCAACGAGAAGCTAGACTTACCACCACTCCTGAACCTATTCATCTTCAATGACTCGGCAGGTGTCATGGGGAAACTGGCATACGACTTAGGAGAAGTCTACAAAATTATTGGTCCTGAACATATCAATGGTCAAATCTTAGCCTACACAATGCAAGTGCCAACCGAACGTATCCAAAGCAGCATAATTGCACATGAAACAAGTGCAGAGAAAAAAGCGGATATCCAACCAGACACACTCCGACGTGTGGTTGATACTATTAAAGGAATTATAGAGCCCATAAACAAGGCGCAAATGACTCGACCGGATGCGGCGATTATTGCCGCTGAGTTTCAACAAGCTGCAAATTTGCTGATCCATTCGGCAAAGCGACTCTTATTCGTGACCGATGAAGAAGGTACACCTCAAGCCCTGCATGAAGAACTACAGAGTTTACTCTCCAAGCAGCGAGGGATCTGGCTTGCACGCAATCGAACTGGTGGCCTAGACGACAGCCTCAAACGTTTCGAGACGATTAACACTGAGTATGAGAAACTGCTCAAATCATAGATCAAATACAGTACAAAGGGTGTATGCATATGGCACCCTTTCATTTGTAAATGCCTGTTTTAGATGGCGCTATTGTCCTATATCAGCTTCTTGAGCGTCACCAACTAACACGTGATTGGTGGATTGGATTAACTTTTCGCGCAAGGGAATATGGTCGAGTTTTACCTGTTCCATAGCCAACATCACTGCTCCAACAACCGGAGGCGCTGTCAGCCGGACTAACGCTGCTCCGGATGCGACCTTATGTACGGTTTCCGCTACCACCTTTGCCACTAACGGACTCCCTTTGTACACACTTCCGGTTAAGACCAAATCAAAGTCGAGATTTTCAAACTGAAGCTGACGGATAACGCCAATTGCTAGGTCACCTAGCTCGTGTCCTAGCCAGCGAATCGCTTCGACGGCAACTGCATCTTGTTCGTGGGCTGCCTCAAATACCACCATAACTGCCTGCCCTTGTAACTGATAACGATCACGAGACAGCCCTTCCAACAAATCTGTCACATCCTTTGCACCAACATATTCGACAAATTTCCGACCTAAGCTGGTTTCTGGCCCGCGACACGACCAAGCCTTGGTTACACTGTGCATCGCAACCCGTACTAAATCGCCCGCACCACCATATTCTCCTGACCAGTTGCCAACGCCTGATACGCGCCCTTCACGGCCATTAGCATCGCGCCCACGACAGTTACTTCCGGTTCCAGCTACCAAGCTGACACCCCAGCCTGTTCGTGATCCGGCGATTAATCCAATGACCGCGTCATTCACCAGTTCCATTGGAGCGCACAATCCAATCTGGCGAATCACGTCGCGATGCAATGGCTCGTCTCTGGGCCAATCCAGCCCGGCGATACCCATGCCAATGGCAGTTAAATCGCGTTTTTCTAAACCCGCAGTTGCTAATGCGTGGTTTGTCACGCTTTCGATGACAGACGCAAATCCGTCGTATCCAATCATTTCATGATTGCCAGTTCCACCCGCGCCGAAGCCAAGAACTGTTCCGGTTTCGTCACTAATAACCGCGTGGGATTTCGTGCCCCCAACATCAACACCTAAAAAATATTGTTTCATCGTTTACAGCCGCATCAAATCCCGCAATACCCGGTTACCAATAACATGAATGCCTTTATCACTTATAAAATCACGCAGTTCCGTACTCAAAAAGGCCTGATAATCCGCTACACGGCTTTCCCAATCTGGCGCAATAGCGCGTAATTCGGGGGTATCTTGCGCGGCATGGTTGTAGAAATGGGTGATACCCACCGGCAGATTTTCAAGAATACGTTTGGCTTGCCCAACGCGATCATGCGGATTATCCAGAGGGAGGCCAACCTCATGGTCAAGGAGCGGAACGCCAGCGCTCTCTAATTTTTCGTTCAGTTCTACAGCCAAATTACTGAGCGTATCATCTAGACCACGCGCACGGAAGCCCACTTTATCACCCCGGAATAAAATTGTAGGAGGTAACTGATATTCCTGCGCCAGATTAACATATCCGGGTAAAAACTTCTCATGGGCAATCGTACCCATGTGACTATCAATATGTGTCGGGTCAATACCGGCGGTTAAGGCACGATCAATCTGAGCCTTCAGCTCACTGTTTGCTGCACGAGAATCGCCATTGGCATGTACAGGTGGCTGCCGACGATAAAAATAACCTTCGTTATCAATCAATCCACTTGCGACATCGCGGGTTGAGATTGGCCCCCACCGATAGCCGTCCCACTCGCTGTTCAGCGTGAGATGCACACCCATATCTATCTCAGGATGCTTGCGACAGAACTCAGCTGTTTGTGGGAACCACGGACATGGAACCATCACGGCGGCGGATGAGATAAGACCAAAATCGAGCAAATCCTCATAGGCAGAAAGAGTCGACTGGCACATCCCGACGTCATCGACATGGAGAATTACGACGCGATCCGTATCACTAAGACCTAATTTTTTCAGTACTGGATTCGGTTTCACGATGGCTACTTTCTGTTAATCAGTTAAAAAACTGCGGTAGATATTTTTTATTGGTTTGGAGCAAATCTTCGAGGACTGATTCCACTTTATCAGCCGACGGTCCCAATGGATGTGTCAGTAAGGCTTGATAGGCCGCGTTCCGGTCACCATGAACAGCCGCCTCCACCGTAAGCAGTTCATAGGCTTTGATTTGCGAGATTAGTCCAAAGGCCGATAACGGCAGTGGTTCAGCGGGAAGCGGGTGAATTCCCGAGGCATGAACAGTGCATGGTAATTCCAACACCCAATCTTCGGGCCAACCTTTTACTGCACCGCGATGCGGAACATTGACTTCATGGGTTTCGCCCAAATCATTATAATGTGCGTTCAAGAGCTGGGTGGCTAAGGTCGAATAATAGGCTCCACCGCGTTTCATTAGACCGTCGGGTGGTGTTGTGCGGTCAGGCTCGGCATATTGCTTAAATAATTCATCTTCAATTGCCATCACTGCTTCTGCGCGCGAAGGTGGCCAACTCTTTTGTTCGTCAAGCTTCTTGCCAGTGTAGTAGAAATATTGGAGATAGTAATTAGGAATCATGTGCAACACTTCAATAGTATTTACATCCCAAGCCGGGTGTTCATCGGAGCGAAGTTTTTGTACGTACTGCTCGAACACTTGAGGCCACAAATCTTCGCCATCGAGTTTAAGTCCACGATGCCATGTCAGGTGATTTAGTCCCAATGTTTCCAAATGAGCATCGGTTGATTTAGCTTCAATGCCGATGTCTTCGAGCATATGCATTTTGGTGGTAATGGGCACATTACAAACGCCAACTGACGGAACATCTGACGCATATCGTGAGAGTGCTTCCGTCACTAAGCCCGCCGGATTGGTGAAATTAACGAGCAAAGCTCCCTGCGCCAATTCACGCATGTCAGCCGCAATCTTGAGGACAACGGGTATGGTACGGAGCGCTTTCGCCATACCACCTACGCCAGTTGTTTCCTGCCCGATTAAGCCGTGCCGCATCCCCAAGTACTCATCTTCGCGACGAGCCGCCATCCAGCCCACACGCAGTTGTGTTGTCACATATTGCGCATCTTTGACTGCTTCACGCTGGTCAGTGGTCAAGTGAACTTCAAACTTCGCGCCAGCGGCTTTCGCCATGCGTTGAGCGAACTTGCCTACGACTTCCAAGCGTTCTGGGAGAATATCCATCAGCCAGAGTTCAGTCATCGGAAAACTGTCTTGGCGTTCTAAAAATCCGTTAATAAGCTCTGGTGTGTAGGATGATCCTCCACCAATTACTGCCACTTTCATCTTGCTTTACTCGCTTCCAGAATCTTTAATCTAAACTATTCTGATGCTCCACACGAGCGCCGTATAATCAGTTCGGTTGGGAGCAATATTTCGCGTTCTGCCTTACCTGTTTGGATTAAGCTAATTAGTTGACGAACAGCTTCGCGACCAGCGGTTTCGATGGGAGCTCGAACGGTTGTTAAAGGGGGCGTAAGATAATGCGATGGACGTATATCATCGAAGCCAACAAGAGCTATATCTTCAGGCACACGTAAACCAGCTTCCTTTAGAGCAGATAATGCCCCTATTGCCGAGTCGTCGTCAGCCGCAAAGACGGCATCAAAGGGTTCACCACGCTTCAACAATTGGGAGATCGCGGCCTGCCCTTGCGCCTCATTAAAGCCACCCATAGCCAATAGATCGGGATTAAACTCGATATTGTGAGCGGCCAAGGATTCACGATAACCCATTTCGCGCCAATGAGAGTCCTCACTACCTGACGGCCCACTAAGAAATGCAATTCTTCGATAACCACGTTCATCTATGAGATAGTCAATCAGCTTGCGAGCACCGGATTTATTCTCGAAACCCACATAGGGAATACCTAATCCATCGGGCGGCGAACGATGAAGCAGTACCATCGGGAATTGCAAGCGATATAAACGTCTGATTTCATTGGGCGATAAACTTTCGTTGAATATAATGATGCCATCCGAGTTATGTTCGCCTAGTGGATGGCTGAGCCGCGGCTCATCATTCCCGGCCACATGAGTACAGTGGATTAGGAGATCAAAGCCGTACTCCCGTGTGCCGGCCTCAATTCCACGTAACATTGGGCTGAAAAACTCACCACTAATGTCCTGCAAAATCAGGCCGATGGTGTTGGTTCGGCGACTGGCTAATCCTCTCGCGGCTGCATGGGGTGAATAGTCAAGAGACGCAATCGCATCCCAAACCCGAATTGTCGTGGCTTCCGCTACTTGCCCGGTTTTATTGATGACCCGACTGACCGTAGCAATGGAAACACCGGCTCTTTCAGCCACATCATCAATTGTTGCGCGAGAATTTTCACTTATTTTGGACATAACGACACTGAACTACTCAACATTATGTAAGCGCTTACATAGATTATCTACTTTATCAATAATCGTCAAGTCACACGGAGAAACTTGGAATACTTCTATTGACATACGAAAGTCATGTCGATTGGATTATTGTTGGTCGAAGCAGCGTGTTATAATTCTGAGGAATAGATCGGGTTTTATACTGAGATTAACTTAGAAAGTGTCACCCGTAGGCACAGAAAAGCAGCCACTTCATGAAATACACAGCCGAAACTATGCTTATTCGCTCAAAAGATAAAAACCAAACAGGCATTTTTGCAGAAGTCTCTGCCGCCCAAGCTGGTTGGGATTGGCTGAATATGGCTGCCCGGCGGATGAACAAAGGTGAAAAGTGGAAAGGCAGCACAGGCAACAACGAATACGCTCATGTGATTTTTGGCGGAAAGTGCAATGTTCGGTCGAGCGCAGGCGACTTTTTGAATATTGGCAAGCGCGAGAATGTGTTCGCGGGTAAGCCCTATGCGGTTTATCTTTCTCGCAATACGACCTTTGAAATTGAGGCTCTAACGGACGGATTTGAGGTAGCTAGCTGCTGGGTTAAGACTGAAGAAGATCATCCGGCGCAATTGGTCACGCCCGAAACTAGCGCAGTAGAACTACGCGGTGGTGATAATGCTTCGCGCCAAATTAACAGTATTTTACCGCCCGGATTTGACTGCCAACGGCTCGTAGTGGTGGAAGTTTACACCCCCGGAGGAAACTGGTCGAGCTACCCTCCGCACAAGCATGACATTCACCGAGAAGATAAAAACGGCACTGTACTGGAAGCCGATTTGGAAGAGATTTACTTCTACAAGCTCGACCGCCCTGAAGGTTATGCCTACCAACGGGTTTATACCGATGATCGCCACATCGACGCAGTGATGATGTCACAAAATCACGATATGGTGCTTGTGCCAGAAGGTTACCATCCGGTAGTAAGCGCGCACGGCTACATAACTTATTACTTAAATTTCCTAGCAGGCTCCGCACAGTCACTAGCGAACGCAGATGATCCGGCATATGCGTGGGTGAAGGAGAAGTGGACTGGAATCGACCCGCGCCTGCCTATCGTCACATAATAAAGGTGACCTGCTTAACTATTTAGATTATTTACAGGGAAGATTATGAAAATTAAATGGTACGGGCACGCAAGTTTTTTGATTACCGGTGATAATGGCAGACGCATGGTCACTGATCCGTATACACCGGAAACCAGCGGATATGTCCCGATTCCAGATGCACCGGACATTGTCATCATATCTTCCGCTAATGATACCTTTCACTGCCGAGCTGATCTTGTTCCCGGTCAACCTATGGTCATTAACGCGCTTGAACTGGCACAAAACGGAGGTCAACGCACCGAGCAAGGCATCCTTATCCAAGCGATTGCGGCAATGGAAGCACTTGATCATCAATTTCATGACCCTGACCAAAACGGAATGTATCGTTTTACGGTTGATGGAGTCAGCATTGGGCATCTCGGTGATGTCGGGAATCCACTGAGTGAGGATCAACTGCGCTTTTTCGCAGGCGTTGATGTTCTACTTGCTTTGGCAGGTGGGCATCCGACTATAAATCTAGATGATTTGGATACGGTCGTTAAGCGCACACAGCCAAAAATCGTGATCCCTATGCATTTCCGCACATTACGATATAAACCACGCAACAGCTTTTGGATTCAATCGTTCTTAAATTACTACAATCCAGATGATGTGGATTTTGCCTGCGACTCGGAAGTCACCATCACAAAAGATACACTACCCGCTAAGACACGGGTCACTATCCTTACACACGCTTGTTAACGCTATCCATTAGTGAATATTGCCAGTTTATAGCTAAGGATTATTGATGACTACAAAACGACTAACGATGGCACAAGCCATTATCCTGTTCTTGCAAAACCAATACGTCGAGCGGGACGGCCCAGAAAACGCTTTTTTCGCTGGATGTTGGGGCATTTTTGGACATGGAAATGTAGCAGGAATCGGGCAAGCGCTGCAGCAATACTCCGGCAGTTTCCGCTATTATCAAGCGCGGAATGAACAGGCAATGGTTCATGCTGCATCAGCCTATACCAAGATGAAGAACCGTCTGCAAACCTTCGCATGTACTTCGTCGATTGGCCCGGGTGCGACCAACATGATTACTGGCGCTGCGGTTGCAACAATTAACCGTTTGCCCGTGCTACTCCTTCCGGGCGACATCTTTGCAGAACGCGTTCAAGCGCCTGTATTGCAGCAACTTGAATGGGAACACTCACAGGATTTCTCGGTTAATGACTGCTTTAAGCCTGTGTCACGCTATTGGGATCGGATTAACCGACCGGAGCAAATCATCTCGGCATTACCAGAAGCAATGCGGATATTGACCTCACCCGCTGAAACGGGAGCAGTGACTCTCTCACTCCCCCAAGATGTGCAAGCGATGGCATATGATTATCCAAGCCACTTGTTTGATAAGCATGTTTGGCAAATCCCACGCAACCGGCCTGATTTGGGCCGTTTACAACAGGCTGTTGAGTGGATCAAGCAGAGCAAGCAACCGATAATTGTCGCAGGCGGTGGTGTCATTTACAGTGAGGCAACTGATACGCTGCGAAGATTTGTTGAGCAAACCGGCATTCCAGTCGGTGAGACGATGGCAGGCAAAGGTTCGTTAGCATACGACCATAAACTCAACTTGGGAGCAATTGGTGTTACAGGGACACCGGGCGCGAATATTCTTGCGCGTGAGACGGATTTGGTCATTGGGATTGGAACACGATACAGCGACTTTACCACGGCCTCCAAGACAGCATTCCAAATGCAAGATGTTAAGTTCATCAATATAAATGTGGCAGAGTTTGATGCTTATAAGCACAACGCTATACCACTTGTGGGTGATGCGCGAGCTACGTTGGAAGAACTGATGGGTGCGTTATCCGGTTACCAGACGAGCAAGAGCTACCAAGAACGCGCTCAACAATATAACTCCAGTTGGGACGCGGAGGTCAGCCGCATTTATAACCTTGAGCACGGGCCACTCATTAGTCAGGGTGAAGTAATCGGGGTTATCAACACGCTATCGAAAGCCGAGGATGTAGTACTAAACGCTGCGGGTAGTATGCCGGGAGATTTGCACAAGCTGTGGCGTACCCGTAATCCAAAGGGATACCACATGGAATATGGTAACTCGACGATGGGATATGAAATTGCGGGAGGATTAGGCGTAAAGATGGCTGATCCATCGCGAGAGGTATTCGTGATGGTCGGTGATGCTTCTTATTTGATGATGAACTCGGAGATTGTGACGGCGGTACAAGAAGGCGTAAAACTCATTATTGTGCTAGTTGATAACCACGGGTTTGCGAGTATCGGTGGTCTATCAAAATCAGTTGGAAGCGATGGCTTCGGGACAAAATATCGTTATCGGAGCGAGTCAGGCCAGTTGGATGGTGAGACTTTGCCTGTGGATTACGGCGCGAATGCAGGCAGTTTAGGCGCACATGTGATTAGGGCTTCGAACCGAGATGAGTTGGCGAACGCAGTACAGAAAGCTCAAGGGATGAGCGAAACAGTGTGCATCGTGGTTGAGACTGATCGCAGGCAGCGAGTTGGCGGATATGAATCGTGGTGGGATGTAGCCGTAGCGGAAGTCTCTGAGAATCCGGCTGTTCAAGATGCGCGCAAGAATTTTGAAGAGGCGAAGGCTAAAGAGAAGCATTATCTATAGGTTGGTTTTAGAGAGTTTTAGGCCACCCCCACCCTCGCCCTCCCCCGTAAACGAGGGAGGGAACCAACACAAATTCGATGGTAATTTAGTTATGAAAATTGAGCGACTTGATCATTTGGTGCTGACGGTGGCTGATATTGAAGTGACCTGTGCGTTCTATACCCGTGTGATGGGTATGGAAACTGTCACATTTGGGAGAGGACGTAAAGCATTGGCTTTTGGTCAGCAGAAGATTAATCTACATGAACAGGGCAAAGAGTTTGAGCCGAAAGCCATTTTGCCGACGCCGGGTTCTGGTGATTTGTGTTTCATCACCGAAACACCGATAGACGAAGTGGTTGAGCATCTGAAAGCAGAACAGGTGACGATTATCGAAGGGCCAGTCGAGCGGACTGGTGCAACTGGCAGGCTGATGTCAGTTTATTTCCGTGACACAGACGGAAACTTGGTTGAAGTATCCAACTACATTTGAGCGTGATTTGCTCGAAAGATTTCTACATTAAAGGACAAAACAAAATGGCATTGAAGATAGGCGTGATCGGCGCAGGGCGTATCGGCAAAGTTCACGCGGAGACATTGGTACAGCGCGTTCCTGAAGCTCAGGTTGCAGCGGTAGCAGATGTCGTGCCCGCGGCGGCGCAGGATTTGGCGCAGCGCTTGAATATCCCGAAAGCAACCGCCGATTACAAAGAAATATTGGCGGATAAAAGCATTGATGCGGTAGCAATTTGTTCGGCTACCGATACGCATTCGCAGATTATCACTGAAGCGGCAGCAGCAGGTAAACACATTTTTTGTGAGAAGCCGGTTGATCTTGATTTGAAACGAATTGATGGTGCTTTGGCAGCAGTCGAAAAAGCAGGTGTAAAGCTCCAGATTGGGTTTAACCGACGCTTCGACGCAAACTACGCACGGGTACGACAGGCGATCAGCACGGGCGAAATCGGCGAGCTGCATGTGGTTCACATTATTAGTCGTGACCCTGCCCCACCGCCGATTAGTTATGTGAAGGTTTCGGGCGGTATTTTCATGGATATGTCGATCCATGACTTTGACATGGCGCGTTTCCTGACCGAGAGTGAAGCGGTTGAGGTTTATACGGTTGCCAGCGTCAAAGTCGATCCGGCGATTGGCGAGGCGGGCGACGTGGATACGGCTTTTGTGGTGATGAAGTTCGCTAACGGTGCGACGGTGACGATTGATAACAGTCGCAAGGCTGTTTACGGCTATGACCAGCGAGTGGAAGCGTTTGGCAGCGGTGGCGCGATCTCGACTGAGAATATTTATCCGAATGCGGCGACGATTAGCAACGGGCAAAACATCCGACGCGATTTACCGCTGAACTTCTTTATGGAACGTTATACTCAATCATATGCGAACGAGATGCAGGCATTTGTGGACGCAATTGTGAACAACAAACCTGTTCCGGTGACCGGTGCCGATGGGCGTGCGCCCGTGGTGATGGGCATGGCGGCAAAGAAATCTCACCACGAACAACGTCCGGTTAAGATCAGCGAGATTAGCTGATCGTCTTTCGTCAAATCAAAAGGTGGTGAGGAAATTCACCGCTTTTTGATTCAAAATGTTGCGGCGCTAGTGCATATCTCATCGGCGGTTTTGAGGGAGCAAGATGCCGAACGTGCGAAATATGCTGCAAATGCGGCGAAAGCAGCAAAAACCAAAGTGGCAAATGTCGAAAATGATGCAGTTGTTGCAAATGTTGTTGTTGAGAATCGATCATTTTTGTCACATTTACAACGATTGGTGGTTGTTAAGCTGCGTGTGATATTCGTTTTCAGATGAATGGAACGACAATCCCTAAGAACATTTTATACGACGTGAAGTCTCAACGGGTTACCTTTTGGAAGAACATTTTGTAACTGTTTCTTTAGGTCGGCGCTAACGATTTTGAGAGAGAAACTTGAGGGCGGTAGTTGGAGGATAGTTAGAAAACAATTTGTCGGGTTAACCGAAAATAAACCTAAGAAATAGTAATGAGTTCTGAGAGCCGAGTACTGGGTGATATGCAGAAGCGTAATACCTGTGGAACGGTCTTAGACCGTTCCCTACGGAAAATTCGTCAATCGGCTACATTTTTGCTAGCGGCGGCGCTGGGCAATAAGGCTTTTATAATAAGCGAAAAGCTCGGTGTCTTGATCGTCACCCCAGATCATCGGAACGCGATTGACGTGCATTCCAAAGCCTTCTGTACCGCTGACGTACTGAGAGATACCTACTTCTGTGCCGTAGTAGATTACCGGTGGGTTAGGGAGGCTCATTTGGAGGGCAGCGGCGCGACGCAGCGCCTCTTTGTCACCCCCTGATTGAAACAGGAAACGATCCATATCGTGATTGTCGATAAAGGTGGGCATGAGAAAGTCGGTGGGGAAAGCCTGACTATGACGCGAACGAAAACGTTCAAAATCATCTTCTGACCATTGATGCCATGCAAATGTCCGGCGAAAAGCATCGCATAAGTAAAAATCCAAGATGCCATCCAAACGACCGATATACTGCTGCTGTATATCAGGCGCATCAACCACTTCACCGAAACAGAAGCTATCGGATTTTTCGGCTTTGACAGCGGGCAAAAAATAGGCCCAAAAATCGGGGCCGGGGCCATCAGCGACATCTAAACGAAATCCGTCTATATCAAATTCGCGCAACCAGAAACGGGCAATTTCGATGAGCCATTGACGCGCACTGGGATTGGCCACATTCATTTGAGGCATGGAGGCTATGCCAAAGTATGCACGATAACCGACCTCCGAGTCATCAAATGTAAACCAGTCACGGTAAATGCTATCAGGATTGGTACGAGCATCTTGGAAGTAAGGGTGTTGGTCCGAAATATGGTTGAGAGCAATATCGAGAATGACCCGAACGCCACGTGCATGAGCTTCTTGCATGAGAAAGTGTAGGGCTTCATCGCCACCGAGGCGCGGCTCAACTTTTACATAATCCGTCACGTCATAGCCGTGATGTGAGCTGCTGGTAAAAATAGGACTAAGCCAAATGGTGTTCGCACCCAATTCAGTAATATAGTCCAACTTTTCGGCAACGCCCCACAATGTTCCACCAACAAATCCGTTTAAGTCTTCCGTCTGCAACCAATCACTGCCCTGCCCCGGAAAAAAACGATCTACAAAGATATGATAAATTACAGCATCGCGCGCCCAACGTGGGGGTCTAAATTGGTCGACGGACATTGCAAAAGTATAGGGCTTAGGCGAAACAACAAATGATAAATCTTCAGGAATGGGTTTGCCATTAAAAAAGGCAGACGCGCCAATTTCCCCGATATATTTGATATTCGGCCAATCCGCGAACATTTCAGGATTTTCGCCGGACCATGCGCCAATTTGGTATCGAAGATAGCACTGCTCTGACTGTGGTGGAAGCGTGGCAATCCAGCGCTGTTGA
The DNA here is from genome assembly GCA_016124855.1 of Anaerolineaceae bacterium. Taxonomy (GTDB): domain Bacteria; phylum Chloroflexota; class Anaerolineae; order Aggregatilineales; family Phototrophicaceae; genus CFX2. Next base: position 156,862 of record WGMX01000028.1, read on the forward strand.
TAACCCCATGATATCGTGTCCCAGACAACACCATCTAGACGAAATGGCACAACATCACCGCTATAGGCAATACCTTTTTCGCCAACAGGCTGTGTACCGTTATTGGTGAAGTAACAAACGACTCGATCAACAGAAACGTTTGTACCGATGTATACCGTTAAGGTAATCGGTTGACCGGGCTTAGGATCCTTTGGTGAAACTTCGTGTGCATGTTGTATGCCGCTGTGCCGCGCGCGGTGACGTATCAATTTAAGTTGATCGTTTGCAAGGGTGCCAAAAATGAATTCTTCCATCATTACCTCATATATTGTGGTGACCACTTCAGGTAGTAAAGCAGGAGTTATACCTGACCGCAGTAAACTAATCCCCATAGTAACGGAGGGGATTATAAGGTGCTAGTGGTTCATTCGTGTTTTAATTTTGAACAGAAAGCTCATTCGGCTGATCGTTGTGAAGTGTAACTACCTAAACAAACCATCTCGAAATTACGTGCGCCGACAGGTACAGCGAACATCAGTTTACGCCACAGCGAAACAAAAAGACACTCAACTGAGTGCCTATTTGTCTGGCAAGTGCCGCCATTATTTTGTCGGTGTTATTTCCTGTTTGACTGGAATGAAATCCAAGCGTTCGCCGACAACCTTGAAAGCATGCAAAGCACGATCCAAATGTTCGCGGCGATGGGTCGCGGTATAGCTTGTTCTGAGAAGACCGCCTTTAGGTGGCGCAGCAGGAGGCACAACAGGATTGGTGTAAACACCTTCTTCGATGAGTGCGTTCCAAGCCAAGCCTACGCGGAAGTCTTCGCCGAGGACAACCGGAATAATGGGCGTGTTGCTGGTGGCTGTGTTATAGCCCATGTCTTTGAAACCTTGACGCATGTATTCGGCATTGTCCCAAAGATTCTCAACATGCTGCGGTTCAGTTTCGATAATGTCCAACGCGGCAAGGACAGCCGCGGTTTGGGGCGCAGGCAAAGCAGCCGAAAAAATAAGTGAACGCGCCTTGTGTTGGATATAGTAAATGACTTCAGCACTGCCGGCGATAAAGCCGCCGATAGATGCAAAGCTCTTACTGAATGTACCCATCATCAAGTCGATTTGGTCAGTCATGCCAAAATGTACGGCAGTACCACGACCGTTGCCGGTTACACCAATGCCATGGGCATCATCAACCATGATGCGAGCGCCATACTTTTTACTAATTGCGACTAATTCAGGCAGCGGCGCAATGTCCCCACCCATGCTGTAAACGCCATCGACGATAACAAGTTTTCCCGATTCTTCGGGCAATTTGGAAAGAACCGATTCAAGACTATCCAAGCTGTTGTGGCGGAAACGCTTCATTTCGCCCTGTGACATGGTCACACCATCAACAATGCTGGCATGATCATCTTTGTCGAGAACGACGACATCACCTTGCCCGACAATAGCCGAAATTGCGCCAACATTACTTTGATAGCCTGTTGAGAATACTATCGCGGCTTCCATGCCCACGAACTTGGCGAGGCGACGTTCGAGTTCCAAATGAAGTTCGAGTGTTCCATTCAAGAAACGCGAACCGGTTACACTGGTGCCATAATAATTGATGGCATCAATTGCAGCTTGTTTTACACGCGGATCGGTCGTTAATCCTAAGTAGTTATTGGAGCCCAGCATGACCACTTCCTTACCTTCAAAGGTGGCTGTGACCCCCTCGGAATGGCTCAATGCACGGAAATAGGGATACATCCCAATTTCACTCGCTTCTTTAGCGCGTTTGATGAGTTCATCGTTACGCATTTTGTCGAATAAATCAGCCATGCAAAACCCCTTGTGAAAACTGTAACAATTACAAGTTTAGCTCAATAACGGCCTATTGTAAATGAAATAACACTGAAAATATCGCCTAGATATGGTTCATTTAATGAAAGTTCGCAACTTTAACAATGTTTTGAACGATTCGCAAACTTAGACAGCTGTATATATTTCAGCGGCTAATTGGGCGCAAAACTAGCATTATTGAATCTAATGAACTATACGCAAGTTTAGCTGCAATGGGTGCAGCGAATGTAGACGCTGGCTTTTAATTCGAGTTGGGATAAGACTTGCACATGTGGCTAGTAGCGGGTTAGAATTGTGTGATTGAGGAAACGGACTTCAACTGGAGAAAGTTATGTCATCGCTGAATGTCAGGCGCTTGATTGTTTGGTTAGTCTCTTTTGTGCTGGGTTTTGTCGTCACTTATTTGTTGGTGACAGTTGGTTTCCCCTTAGTCAAACCAGAGTCGGCTGGTATTACACTGGCTAAATACGGCTTCGGCTATTTTATTGTCACCTATATCCCTATCGTTTTGATTTGCGTTACGTGGCTTGATGCGTTCATGGGAACCAAGATTTTGCCCGATTAGGCACACCTGTTATGGATGTAATAACCCGCTGCATAAGCGGGTTTTTCATGTGTATTAATGACGGAGGATAGAAGCCAGCGCAGCAACGCTCATGTTCCCCGCAATTCGAAGACGTGGGAGATGTAGACGACCCGAAGTCGTTTGCAGATCACCATTGGCAGTTGAAACGCCGATCCAAACCCCCAGTTCTTTGGCAACCTGAAGTGTAGCCGCATCATAATGGCCAACTGGATAGTCAAACATCCGTGGAATACGTCCGGTATAGGCCTTAAGACTTTCAATACTGCCTTTCATTTGATAAATCAGGAAATCATGATCTCGTTGGCGCAAATCAAGGTGATCTTTGGTGTGTGGTTCCATGCTCATGCCAGCACGAGACATCTCGGCAATTTGCTGCCAAGACATGTAATTCGGGTCGTTAGCATCGGGGCGCGAGGTGATGATGAAGAATGTTCCAATGAAGCCAAATTGTTTAAGAATAGGAAAAACATTGGTGTAGGCATCCTCATAGCCGTCATCAAACGTCAGAATGATAGACTTTGGTGGGAGCGACTTTCCGTTGGTGAGAGCATCATAGAGATCATACAACGAGATCGTGTTATAGCCTTGATCGTGCAAATATTGCATGTGCGATTTGAAAATTGATGGCGTAACCGTTAAGCCACGCCGAATTTCGTCTGCATGTGGTGGCAATTCGCTAACATAGTGATACATCAAAATCGGGAGACGAAGACGACGCAAAGTGGCGCCCTGCTCCACCTGAAAGGTGTTTGAGGCAACCGTTTCAAGACTGGTGATTAATAACAAAGCAAGGATCGTCAAAGTCAAGATGATACGTTTCATAAAAGTAGAGGCTTCTGCGCTAAGGTTTATCTTAAAATAAGGGGAGAGTTTTAGCGCCTCTGTACATTCTAGGCGCATTTTGGCTATTTGATCCAAAGCGTTTCCTTAGCGGCGGGTAAACGCGGGATTTGTCAAAAGACTATCAAAGACTCTCCAAATAGGTGAAAGTCGCTAATTGATTGTGCGGATTTTCACTTGCTTGATAGGTTTTGAAAGTTTGTTACTGCTAGACTTCCAACATTCTCGTGAAAGAAAGAGTGAGATATGAGTCGTTCGTCGCGGATACCGGGATTTTACAAACGTTCATTAAAAGATCGCAGTCATGTGGTTGGCGAATGGGCAAACTTAACCGCTGATGAGATCAATGTGCTCAATGGGTTAAGCGGTCTAAACGCAGAACATGCCGAACACATGATTGAGAACGCGATTGGTGTGTATGCCCTGCCACTTGGTATCGCAACGAACTTTCTGGTCAATGGCAAGGATTATTTGATCCCAATGGTGGTGGAAGAACCATCGGTGGTGGCTGCGGTCAGCAATGCCGCGCGGTTGTTCCGTGCAGGCGGGGGATTTATCACATCAAGTGATGAGCCAGTGATGATCGGGCAAATCCAAGTGCTGGATGTTAAGGATGTGAATGCGGCGGCTGACACTGTGTTAGCACACAAAACTGAACTGATGGCTGAGGCAGATAAGGTTGGTGGCAGCATTGTGCGGCATGGCGGCGGCGCACGGGATATTCAAGTGCGGACTATTCCTGAGAGTTCAGTCGGGCCGATGTTGATTGTCCACCTCCTGTACGACACACGCGATGCCATGGGCGCAAACGCAATTAACACAGCGGTTGAACATCTTGCTCCACAGGTTGAGTCACTTACTAGCGGGCGGGTTAACTTGCGAATTTTGAGCAACCTGACCGATCAACGTAAAGCACGGGCAGAAGGGATGATTCCGGCGCAAGAATTAGCCTCCGACAGCTTAAGCGGTGAAGAAGCAGTACGGTCGATTGTCGAAGCCGGTGTGTTTGCCGAAGTTGATCCCTATCGAGCAACAACCCATAACAAAGGCATTATGAACGGAATTGACGCGATTGTGATTGCAACCGGCAACGATTGGCGGGCAATCGAGTCTGGAGCACACGCGTATGCTGCTCGAAATGGCCAATATACGAGTTTGAGCAAATGGTGGCAGGACTCGGACGGCAATTTACGTGGCTCAATTGAACTGCCGTTGGCACTGGGAACGGTTGGCGGTGCAACGAAAGTTCATCCAGCAGCAGGATTAGCACTCAAGATTTTGGGGACACAGTCCGCGCGCGAACTCTCTGAGATTGCCGCATCTGTGGGATTGGCGCAAAACTTGGCGGCGATTAAGGCGCTGGCTACAGAGGGTATTCAACGTGGACATATGCGAATGCACGCGCGGCAGCTGGCTGTAGCAGCAGGTGCAAGTGGAGATTTGGTCGGACGCGTGGTTCAAATGATGGTAAAAGAAGGCAATATCCGCTTAGAACGGGCGAAAACGCTGGTTCTAGAACTTACATCGGGTTCCGTATACAACCCCGCAGCAGGTGCTGATTAGGCAGCCTATTTCTGCAAAAACGCATCCATGTGGAAATATATATTCTTGGGAATTTATTAACTACGTTCATTAGATTTGACGGTTTATTCTAGAAGTAGACACTGGCCGCAAATTTATGAGATGTGCATTGAACGGATAATTATCGCGCCTATCAACTGAAGTTCAGGGCGCAGTAGAAGCCATAGGACAAATCAATGACCGCAAATGATATGCATGTTAATCCGTCAATCCTCATGCACCCCGACCGAAAGGTTGGTATCGTGGGTTATGGGGCATATATTCCGCGCTACCGTTTGCCGGGGGCAGAAGTTGCGCGTGTGTGGACCAATGGTTTAGGCGGCAGCCCGATCACCGAAAAGGCCGTCGCAGGATTGGATGAAGATGTCACGACTATGTCAATTGAGGCGGCACGAAACGCACTTGCGCGGGCAGCAATTGATTCTGAACTCATTCGCGCAGTCTGGGTAGGCAGCGAAAGCCATCCGTATGCCGTTAAGCCAACCAGCACAATCGTCGCGGAAAGTATCGGGGCATCGCCCAACATTCAGGCGGCAGACTGGGAGTTTGCCTGTAAGGCCGGAACCGAAGCCGTACAAGCCTCTATCGGTATGATCGGCAGTGGTATGGTGGCTTATACCCTGAGCATTGGTATGGATACTGCACAAGGACGACCGGGCGATGCGTTGGAATATACGGCAGCATCCGGTGGGGCTGCTTTCTTGTTAGGACCTGCGGACGAAGCCTGCGCGGTATATCACGGCAGTTATAGTTACGTGACGGATACCCCTGACTTCTGGCGACGTTCGGGGGAACATTATCCAAGCCACGGCGACCGCTTTACCGGTGAACCAGCTTATTTTGCCCATGTGACATCAGCCGCGCAAGTACTGATGGACATGATGGGTACAAAAGCCAGTGATTACACATACGCGGTTTTTCATCAACCCAACGTGAAGTTCCCAAGTCGTGCGGCTGAAATGTTGGGCTTTAACGAAGATCAAATCCGCTTCGGATTGTTAGCCGGACTTGTGGGTAACGTTTATTCAGGATCATGTATGCTCGGCCTGACAGCCACATTGGACAAGGCAAAAGCCGGCGACCGCATTTTGATGGTGAGCTATGGCAGCGGCGCAGGTTCAGACGCGTTTGATTTGACGGTGACTGAACACATTGAGGCGGTGAGAAACCGTGCCCCATCAACACAGGATTACATTAAGCGCCGTACCCAGATTGATTATGCAACTTACTGCCGCTATCGTGGCAAACTCAAGGACTAACTGACCATGCGTGATGTGGCGATTATAGGCATCGGACAAATTCCGGTTGGAGAACACTGGAACAGCAGTGTAAGGATGCTTGCGGCGGAAGCAACTCAGCTGGCGCTGGAAGACGCGGGTTTGGAACAAATTGATGCTCTCTATGTAGGAAATGCTTATGGCGGAACAGTCAGCAGCCAAACACAGCTTGGCGCGTTGATCGCGGATTATGCAGGTTTGAGTAACGTTGAAGCTTTCACAACTGAGGCGGCAGACGCATCAGGTGCAGCCGCCCTACGAACAGCTTATCTGGCAGTGGCTTCCGGCGCGGTGGAATCGGCGGCAGTGGTAGGGGTCGAAAAATCGACTGATATGCTGGCAAGCGCCCGTGTGCAAGCAAGAAATGTGAGTCTGGATGCCGATTATGAGTCGGCGCACGGGGCTACATTGACAGCGTTAGCAGCACTGCTGATGCGACGCTATATGCATGAGTACCATTTGGAACTGAGTGCATTCGAAGGATTTAGCATCAACGCTCATGCTAACGGTGTACGTAATGACTATGCGATGTTCCGAAACAGCATTAAGCCGGGCCGTTTCGCAAAAGCACCCATGATTGCTGATCCTGTTAGTTTGTTTGACAATGCTCCCGACGCAGATGGTGCAGCAGCCGTCATCGTCACCAGTCTCAACCGTGCCATTGATATGGTTCCGCAGCCTGTGCGGATTACTGGAAGTGCGGCGGCAACTGATACACTAACCTTACACGACCGCAGTGATCTTCTTTATCTGAAGGCTGCTAACATATCGGCACATAAAGCTTATGCCCGCGCTGGTATCACGGCCAAAGATGTCAATCTTTTTGAACTGCACGATGCTTACACGATACTCAGTGCATTGACATTGGAAGCAACCGGATTCGCAGAACGCGGCGAAGGGTGGAAGCTGGCACAGAGTGGCGCGATTGGTTTAACAGGGTCGTTACCGATTAGCACCTTTGGCGGATTGAAGGCGCGTGGAAATCCAGCAGGTGCAGCGGGACTGTATCAAGCAGTCGAAGCCTGTTTGCAACTTCGAGGGCAAGCTGGCGCAAACCAAGTTGCGAATGCAAAGACTGCGCTCATCCAGAATCTGGGTGGATTAGGCAGTACGGCCATTGCTCACGTTCTTCAGATTTAGGTTTACGAAATTCGTCTCACACGGGAGCAAAGTAGTGTTGTGATAGCTCTCACAGGCGATTTGATAGGTTTTGATAGGCACATCAATGTAGTATTCGGGCAATCTCGTGCAAAAATGCACAATATTGACGTATGACATTCAGGAGCGCGATGACCATGCAAATTTCAAGACACTGGAGACTAAACGCACAACGCTATCGTTTACAGGGTGTGCGATATGAAAGTGGCGAGATGAGCCTTCAAAATCGCCCTGCCCCAACCCCGGTTAACGTTCGTGAATCAGCACAAAATGTGCAGATTGATGAGCCAAAAAAGATATTGAAAGCAGCCAGCTAGGACTGATTGAATGACAACTCGCAAAGAAGTTGAAGTCCAGCGCGAACAGTTTACGTTCGCCGGTAGAGGCGAAGTTTACAGCTTTACTACGCTGCAAGAATCGCCGGAAGGTTTTGACGAGCAGGCTCCTTATGTGCTGGCACTCATTAAACTGGATGAAGGGCCGATTATCACCGCCCAACTGACGGATGTAGATGGATCGGTCGCAATTGGTGACAAAGTTGAAATGGTCACCCGTAAGCTGATGACCGAAGGTGAACGCGGCATGATCGTTTACGGATACAAGTTCCGTCAGGTACTCCCACGTAGTAATTAAGAACTGTCTGTTGTCTTACAAATACGCCTTCACACAGGCGTATTTGTTTTAGTGCTGTTAGCTAAAAGCCAAGTTTTTCTGGTTGTTCAAGAATAATTCGAGCAACTTGTTGACCATCTCGGGTTCTTCAATCGTCGATGAATGACCGCCACCCGAAATAATCGCCAACTTAGAATTGGGAATTTTAGCAGCAATACGCTTCGACTTTTCCGGCATAGTCGCAATGTCTTCATCACCGACCATGATCAAGGTTGGCAGATGAATATTGCTTAGTTCATCGTATACACTGTTCCGGTTAATGACCCCTAAAACAGCACGCGGCGTACCAACCCGATTTAGAGCAGCTAGCTGACGTTTGATATCTTCAAGTTGTATGATACGAGCCGAATCATTCAAGAATTTTTGCCCAAACAGCACATTTAGCGTGGGCCGCATCACCCAACGCGGGCCAAACCAGCGAAACATTTGATTTAACAATTTATATTTTGGGATATTATATTCAGGTTCACGATCCGCCGAGGTCTCGATTAAGGTGAGCGATTTGAGCAGTTTTGGCTGGCGAGAAGCAAGCCGCATCCCCACAAAACCGCCCATTGATACACCCACAAAATGGCAGGGAACTGCATCTAAGGCTCGCATAAATTGGGCTGCATCTTCGTAAATTGTTTCCATATCATAACCGGATTCGGTTACTTCACTTTGTCCTTGCCCACGATGGTCATAGGTAATACACCGATACTTACTGCTAAAAGCTGCAACCTGAGCATCAAACATTCTGCAATTTAGCAACAAGCCATGAGAAAAAACGATGATGTCTTTGCCAATTCCACCTGTGTCTTCGTAATAAAGTTCTACTCCGTTTACTTTGATTGTCGGCATCAGAACACCCCCACATCGAAACAAATCGGAAGTTAGTGCTCAAAGTATAGGTATAAGGTATACACCAAACCGCTGGATATTGCGTCATCAAGTAAGATTTTGTTACATGTAGGCCAATATATTTCTAGGTTTTGACATAGTCTCTACAAGTAAGATAAACTTCGCCAAACTATTGTGTTAGCCAATTGGAGGGAATCTTATCGCTGTACTACACCCATGAATAATTCGCGTCCAATTATTAATTTGTTATGTCGACGGAGAAAATTGAAACATGCGTGAATTGAATTCTACGGAAAATATACTCATCATAATCGTTCTAGGCATTGCCATCGCAGGGTTGCTTTATGCGGGTCTGTTGGCCCGCCAAATCCTCAGCGAGGGCAAGGGTTCCCAGAAAATGCAGGAAGTTTGGGGTTATATCCGCTCTGGCGCTAACGCTTACTTGAGTTCGCAACTGCGTATCGTGGCAGTGCTGGTTATTATTTTGGTCGTGGTTCTGTTCTTTAGTGTGTATGTGGTTAACCCGACACCATACGCGATTGAACATTTCTGTCCGGACATTGCATCAGCGGCCCGTTCAAGTGTGACAGCAGAGGCAGCAACTATCCAAGCGAATGTCGCAGCGGCAAACCCGGATGTTGCAGCGGGTGAATTGCAGCTGTTACAAGAAAACGCGGTGGTTTATCAAGAAGAATCACAAATTGTTCAACAGGGCGCATCTCAATGTACGGAAGCGCGTACCAGCATCGCATTAGGACGCGCGGGCGCGTTTTTGATGGGCGCAATCTTCTCGGCGCTGGTGGGTTTCGTCGGTATGAACATGGCGGTGCAGGGTAATGTGCGTGTAGCTGCGGCGGCGGTTGATCCCAAGCGTGGCTATGCTGATGCAGTACGCATTGCATATCGTTCGGGGACGATTACGGGTATGATGACCGACGGTCTCGGCTTATTCGGCGGTACGATTATCTTCATCATATTTGGCATCGCATCACCGGACGCGCTGCTTGGCTTCGGTTTCGGCGGTACGCTGCTGGCACTGTTCATGCGCGTAGGTGGTGGTATCTATACCAAAGCGGCTGATGTAGGCGCTGACCTCGTCGGTAAAGTTGAAGCAGACCTGCCTGAAGACGATCCCCGTAACGCGGCAGTTATCGCTGATCTCGTTGGAGATAACGTTGGTGACTGCGCTGGTATGGCGGCAGACATCTTTGAAAGCTACGAAGTGACTATCGTTTCGGGCTTAATCCTCGGTTTGGCGCTGTCCACTGTTACCCGCAGCCCCATTTGGATTATCTTCCCGCTGGTTGTGCGTGGTATCGGGGTTTTGTCATCAATCATCAGTACCTATTTGGTCAAATCAACCACAGGTAAAGATGCTCTAAGTGCGATCACACGCGGGTTCTACAGCGCGGCGGTTATTAGCGGCGTGTTGTTCGTCATTTTCACAATTGCCTACATGCGCGACCCGAATATCAACGGGGGAGGTATCATTTGGCAACCGCTGGCGGCGGTGCTTATCGGCGTTGGTCTTGCCATCGTCATTGATAAAGTGACCGCTTACTTCACCGATACCGAACATGAACCGGTTCAGGAAATCGCCCGAAATACACAGACTGGTCCCGCAACAACTATCTTGAGTGGTTTAGCGAGTGGTATGGAAAGCAGTGTATGGGCGATTATCGTGATTGCTGGCAGCATTTTGGCGAGCATTATCATCTTCGGTTTGGCCCCTATCACCAATGCCAGCGGTTCGCAGATTGTTGATACATTCACCGCTGTTTTGTATGGTGTGGCAATGACCGGTATCGGCATGTTAACGCTGACGGGTAACAACGTTTCGATGGATGCGTTCGGCCCAATCTCCGATAATGCCCAAGGTGTGGCGGAATTGGCTGGCGAAAGCAGCGGCACAGGCGGAGAAATCTTGAACCAGTTAGACGCTGTTGGCAACACAACAAAGGCTATCACTAAAGGTGTAGCCATTGGTTCTGCTGTTATTGCAGCTGTATCCCTATTCGGTTCGTTCTTGACGGATACGCGCGTCGTCCAACTCGGTTTGGGGGTTCCACTAAACCGGACGCTGTTCGGTACCGGCATCAACATTGCTGAACCGATTGTGTTCATCGGTTTCTTGATCGGTGGCGGCCTGATTTTCTTGTTCAGCAGTTTGCTTATCCGCTCGGTGAACCGTGCGGCGTTCCAGATGATCGGTGTGGTACGGCGTCAACTGCGTATTCCCGGCATTATGGAAGGCACCAAGACTCCGGATTACGCGGAATGCGTTGGAGTTTCCACACAAGCGGCGCAGCGTGAACTGCTGCCAATTGGTGTAGTGGCAGTACTTACGCCTATTGTTCTCGGTTTCCTGCTGGGTGCAGCGGCGCTAGGCGGCTTCTTAGCGGGAATTATCCTCGCTGGTCAGTTGATGGCAGTGTTTATGAGCAATGCCGGTGGTGCATGGGATAATGCCAAGAAGTACATTGAAGAAGGTCATTATGGTGGCAAACGTTCTGAACCGCATAAGGCAGCGGTCGTTGGCGACACGGTTGGTGACCCATTCAAGGATACGGCTGGCCCTGCTCTAAACCCGATGATCAAAGTGGTTAACCTTGTCGCGCTGTTGGTTGCTCCGTTGGTTGTAACTGCGGCAGCACCGGGCGCAGAAGGCAGCCGGGCGGTTATCGTGGTGGTCATGCTGGTGCTGTTGGCTGTTATTATATGGGCAGTTTTACGCAGCAAGCGGAGCGATCCCGAATCCCAGCAAATGGTTGAGGCTGTCGCCAAGAGTGCCGCAGATTAAGTTCTGAAGGATAGCTAGATAGCTAAGCGTTTATTGCATTTAAAAATCCCCTTTGCTTATGTAACAGAGGGGATTTTGATTTTAGGTGGTATGCTAAACAGAAGTGATCATTTCAACGTTTTACACATCATTTCATGGCTAATTCAAAACCTACACAACCATTTGGGCGTTACGGAGAACAATTGGTCGCCAAGTATTTAGAAAATGGCGGTTTTCAGATTGTTGAAACTAATTGGCGATGTTCACTGGGCGAAATTGACATTGTCTCTCGAAAAGCGAATATTCTCATTTTTATAGAGGTGCGTTCGCGCCACGCCGAAAATACCGAGGCATCATTTGAGAGTATCAATAAACGGAAACGGGCTAAGCTAGCGGCTTTAGCCAACGAATATATTGATGCTCACCAACTTGACAATGTGGAATGGCGTATCGACGTGATTGGCGTCGCTATTCCACGCTCAGGTAAAGCGATAATTGAGCATGTCGAGGATGCACTTGGCTGGTAAACCACTACTTATCATTCTTGGCCCAACAGCGGTCGGTAAGACCGGTCTGGCGATTGAAGCAGCCAAGCAGATTGGCGGGGAGATCATTAGTGCCGACAGCCGACAAATCTATCGCAAAATGGATATCGGGACAGCTAAACCAACACCAGCACAACAGGCGATGGTTCCGCATCACCTAATTGATGTGGTTGAACCCAATGAGAATTTGTCACTGGCAGATTATCAAAAACTAGCGCGTTCCGCGATTGATGAAGTCCATTCAAAGGGTTTTGTGCCGATGCTGGTGGGGGGAACAGGACAATATATCACAGCGCTCGTTGAAGGTTGGTCTATTCCACAAGTACCACCGAATGATGTGTTACGTTCCGAACTGGAAGCGTTTGCCCAGCAAGAAGGTGCGGCGGCTCTACATCTTCGACTCGAAACACTTGATCCCACAGCAGCAGCAAATATTGATTACCGAAATGTGCGGCGTGTCGTCCGAGCGTTGGAAGTTTGTATCGTTACCGGTGAACCTATTAGCGAACTCCAGCGTAAACAAGCACCAGACTATGATATGAAGCATATCGGATTGACGATGGAACGTGAAACTCTCTACGAACAGGCTGACCGACGTGTCGATTTGATGATGCAGGAAGGATTTTTGAATGAGGTTGAAGGGTTACTAGCAGCAGGATACAGCCGAAAATTACCGTCGATGAGTGGGCTGGGTTATGCAGAACTGACGGCGCATGTGCTAGATAATCTGACACTTGAAGAGGCGATTATTCGTACGAAGCACAGTACACATGATTTTATCCGACGACAATATACATGGTTCAGGGGTCACGATCCGGGAATTTTGTGGCACAATATAACTAACAATAATGTTGAAATTATTTTCGACATTGTTGTCGATTGGCTAAAGGAATTCAACTGAAATATGCGTTATTTTCGTCGTTCAAGTAATCCTAACGCGCTAGTTGGTATTTTCTTACTGGTTTTGTTGGCAATCTTTGCTGGCCCGGGGATGCTGCCAAACTTGTTGCCCTCAATTATCCCCGGCGCGGACGAGAGCATCATGTGTGCGTGGCTGCGAACCGGGACTGAACGGGCGCAACATCAGTCACTTATCGGACGGGTAGCAGTCAATCCAATTAGCTTGAGTGTGCGTACAAGCGCTTTGCCCTCTCAACCGGGACAAACACTGAATGTGAGCATAGTAATAACCAACAATTCGTTAGGAACAGTCGCCATTTACTATAATCCGGCACAAGTTCGTTTTGGAGATGATGGGGTCACCAGTGGACTGGGCCTAATACCTAACTCGAACAGTGTCGTGCCACGCGGACAAAATCAGGGTGGTTCAATACCGGAATCGGATATTCGTTTGTTGGGGCCACGCCAAAGTTGTATCCATCATACTGCTTGGAGTTTCCAGCAAATAGCCAGTCTGGGACTAACACAGGGAACGAACACATTCAAAGCCTATTATCGAAATACATCGCCGGGGGTCTCGCAGGCCACGAGCGGGAGTTCTCAAATCATCTATGCTGATCAGGGATTGTGGGTAGGGGTTACCGAATCGGCAGCCGTCCCGATTCCTCCGGCTGGCGGCTAGATAATTATGCTATTATCATGATTAGTAGAAGTATGTGGCAAATCCATTTCTTGAGGAGTTAATGTTTCATGTCGAGAATTGATACAGACCAGCCAATCCTCATTATTCAGGATGAAAACCAGCCGATCCGGCACTGGCCTGTGGAAAAGGATACTGTCATACTCGGTCGTGATGAAGACTGTGATTTGACGTTACCTGATCGACAAATTTCGCGCCAGCATATCCGCATTTCGAAAGAGGGCGACAATTATTTTATTACTGACTTGGATAGCAAAAATGGTACGTGGGTCAATGGACTTCAACTAAAGGGGACAAGAGAACTGCATGATGGCGACGAAATTCATGTTGCCCTTGCTGTTCGGCTGAAATTCATTGATTCAGATGCAACCAGCCCATTAGCCAGTGAGCCGCCGGCTTTTATCACAGGAAAACTTAGGCTTGATCCAGAGGCACGGCGAGTATTCGTTCGTGGAATTGAACTTAATCCACCACTTAGCCTGCCGCAGTACCGGCTGCTAGAACTCCTTTTTGTGAACTCTGGCCGCATTTGCACCCGAGATCATGTAATCGAAACCGTTTGGCCGGAAGCTATGGGCGAAGGCGTAAGTGAACAGGCAATTGACGCATTAATCCGGCGCTTACGTGACCGGTTGGCAGAAGTTGATCCTGACAGCCAGTATATTATCACGGTGCGGGGTCATGGTTTCCGCCTTGAAAATCCTGCTGGTTAATTAATCTCGCTTTATCAGTAAGCAAAATAAACCATTGTGACTTTAAAAGTCTCAATGTTTGAGTTATTCGAGTTTCATATGCTCCGTCATATTTTCACACGCGAAAATCTATTTGCACTCGCCCTATGCATACTCGTAATCCTGCTGATTATTGTCACGACAGAGTCAGCACCGCAATGGATTTATCAAGGATTTTGAGGTGTGGAACTCCTGCACATTGCGATCTTCATCATCGCGGGTCTGATTTTCTCGCTGGCATTACCATCCAAATGGCGCGAGTGGGTTATATTGATCGGCAGCATCATTGGTATTTATTGGCTGCAACCGACACTAAATATCCGATGGCTTGATTACAGTTTACCGACAGCGACGCTTGGAATTAGTGTCTTTTGCTGGTTGGTAACTCGATCATCGAATATTCCGCTTTTGCGCGAAGATTGGATGGCTGTCGGCGTGGTAATCGCCATCGCGCTGTTTTTGACATTGAGTCGCTATGTTGAAATCCCAATTGAACTGACATCACGTCCGCCCGACACATGGCAAGTCGCAGGATGCTTGGTCGCCCTAACCGGTGTCGTGGTGGTATTGCAAAAACGACAATCGAGCAGCGTACTGATTAGTGCCGTGATTCTGTTTATCATCGGATTATTTATCCTTCTAAAAACGGAAATTTTCACCACTGAATTGAGCCGAATCTTGCGAGGACAAACGGGGCAAGATCAGACATTGGCAGGCGCGATTGATATTCAATGGCTCGGCTTTTCCTATGTCGCGTTTAGACTGATTCACACACTGCGTGACCGACAAACTGGATTACTGCCTGAACTATCGCTACGCGAATATTTAACCTATGTGATTTTCTTTCCAGCCTATGCGGCAGGCCCGATTGACCGAGCCGAACGTTTTCACGGCGATTATGAAACATTGGCGACTTACAAAGGTCGTGACGCCAACCATCTAACAATTGCGTTGACACGTATTAGTGTGGGGTTATTTAAGAAGTTTGTCGCTGCTGATAGCTTAGCATATTTTAGTCTCAGCTCAAGCAATTACTTGCAAGTTAATTCGACAATGGCAGCGTGGCTGCTGCTCTATGCTTATGCCATGCGTTTGTACTTTGACTTTAGCGGGTATAGTGACATTGCCATCGGGATAGGAATGTTATTGGGCATCCAAATGCCAGAGAATTTTGACCAGCCGTATCTTAAGAATAACATTACGTCCTTCTGGCAAAGCTGGCACATGACCTTAAGTAATTGGGTGCGAACATATGTCTATTCTCCACTTTCACGGACGCTTCTGAGACGCAAAAATAAGCCAACGACCCCTATGATTATCTTGATTTGTACGCTTGCAACAATGGTTGTCATTGGGTTGTGGCACGGAGTGACGCTTCCATTTGCGATTTGGGGGGTGTGGCATGGAGTTGGTTTATTCGCTCATAAAATATGGAGCGACCGAACAAGAAGCTGGTATCGTGGTTTGAAGCAGCGGCCTTCACGACAACGGATATGGTATGGTGTGGGAACCCTGTTGACGTTTCACTTTGTCTTGTTGGGATGGGTATGGTTTGCCATGCCGGATATGAGTTCAGCGCTACACTTCTTTGGTGGTTTGTTAGGTTTACGATGAGCGACTGGAAGTGGCTCATAGGTTACGGTTATTCTTGGCGATTTTTCGTTCGCGTCGTGAGTAAAGCATTTGCCCTATTTGCTATCGCCAATTTGATTTTCGCGATTAGTGATCCGCTACCCTTTATCGGACGGATTTCGATTTATAACTGGTTAGTGCCGGGACGAGATCGACTCCCGTACTGGGAAAGCAACGAATCGTATAATTTAGGGCTGAACAGCATCGAAGCCATGTTCAGTTCACATAAGATTTCTCAACCTAAAAAAGCTGACGAATATCGGGTGATTGTTGTTGGGGATTCGTCGGTGTGGGGAATCTTGCTGAAAAACAGCGATACGTTAACGGGAAATCTGAATAAGGCAAAAATCAAAATTGGTAACAAAACACTTGCGGCCTATAACATCGGACATCCAGTAATGTCGATTACCAAAGACTTGATGCTGATGGAATACGCGCTTAATTACCAGCCCGATTTAGTTGTTTGGTTGGTAACGCTTGAAGCGATGCCCTACTCCAAGCAACTGGATGCACCACTTGCCCAAAATAATGCGGTTCGTGTTCGCAGTCTTATTAGGCGCTTTGATTTGAAATTGGATGTCAACGACACACGATTTGTCGTTCCTGATTTTTGGGGACGGACAATTATTGGTCAGCGGCGACCTCTCGCAGATTGGTGGCGATTGCAGCTTTATGGAATTGATTGGGCAGCAACTGGCATTGACCAAGTTAATGGTTCGTATACGCCACGCAGTAATGATTTGGAGGCAGATGTTACATGGCAAGGGTTTAATGAAAAACAGGGGTTTCAAGCGGGAGACATTGCCATTGATGTCTTGAGTGCGGGACACAAACTGGCGGGTCAAATCCCAATGTTAGTGATTAATGAGCCAATTTTTGTTGCGGATGGGCGCAACAGTAACATTCGCTACAATTTCTGGTATCCGAAATGGGCGTATGATGATTATCGCGAATTGATGGTTCAAACGTCTGAGCATGAGAACTGGAAGTATGTTGATTTGTGGGATAGCATAGCACCTCAAAATTTCACTGACAGTCCAGTTCACTTGAATGCCAGCGGATCACAACAGCTTAGTGTGCTGGCTGGTCAAATAATTCATGACTATGTAAACAACAAACCATCATAAGAGGAAAATAATGGACGAAAAAACTGTTCACGACAAGCTGCGCGCCTTTATTTTGAAAGACCTCATTCGCGATCCTCAATATGACCTTACGGATGACGAAGGGATTGTTACGGAAGGGATGATCGACTCTTTTTCGCTGGCTCAAATTGGGGTATTTGCCGAGCAAGAATTCAATGTCTATATCCCTGACCCCGATTTGACGGTCGCCAAAATGGATACCCTCAAGCAAATGGTGGCGCGTATTATGCGCGATATTCAATAGCTTATATGCTCAATCTTTCTAACCGCGAGAAATTCTCAACACTTCTTGATGCCATCACATTTACTCTATGGGAGGAGAATCGGGCAGCGATCATATTTTTGGCAACCGATGCCGAGCCAACAATCGTAACGCAGCGGGAGTTTATTACCAGTGCCAAACAGTACGCATCAGCATTAACGAAGTTAGGCATCCAGAACCGCGATTTAGTGGTTATTGCTCATACTCAGAACCTCGAAAGCATTTATGCATTTTGGGGAACGATGATGATTGGCGCAATTCCATCGATGTTCCCTACGCTGACAGAAAAACTTGATCCCGACATTTACATGCGTGAAATCGGGGAGCTTGTCAACCGGTCAGAAGTCAAAGCAGTTCTGACGACCGAGGAATTTGCTCCTACCCTTCAAGAACGGATAACCTGCTCGGTATATGGTTCAGATACGTTTCGTAATTTATTGCAGGGTGAGCAAATCAAAATTGCTTCGGATGCCACTCGGCCACAATTTACGGCCTTTTTACAACACTCAAGCGGGACAACCGGACTTCAAAAAGGTGTGGCATTGTCACATGAGGCAGTACTTAATCAATTGGCGGCTTATAGTAATGCACTCGCTTTACGTCAAACCGATGTCATTGTTAGTTGGCTGCCTTTATATCACGACATGGGATTAATCGCAGGTTTTGTTCAACCGATTGTGCAAGGCATACCTCTGGTGCTGATGTCTCCATTTGACTGGGTAAAACATCCGGCAATGCTGCTCAAAGCGATTCACAATTACAAAGCCACGCTATGTTGGCTGCCAAACTTTGCCTATAACCATTTGGCAAGAACGGTCAGGCAACGGGACAGTGAGGGGCTTGATTTATCAAGTATACGGGCATTCATCAACTGTTCCGAGCCTGTCCGACACGAAAGTCATCAGCTATTTGCGGAACGTTTTGCCCCAAACGGCGTGAGAAGTCGTCAATTAACGGTCAGCTACGCAATGGCAGAAAATACGTTTGCCGTGACCCAAACGCCTGTAGATCAAGAACCGCATGTAGAGGTGGTCAAACGGCAAGCACTTCAACATGAGCTGCGCGCAATCCTCACAAGTGATGTGTCAGCGGGTGAAAGCGTTGTTTCATGTGGAAGACCGATTAACGGAACGATGATTAAAGTGGTGGGTGAGGCTGGGCAAGATTTGGGTGAACGGCAAGTTGGTGAAGTGATGGTTAAGAGTAATTGTATGCTCACCGGATACTACCATCGTGAAGATTTACAACCCTTTGACCGAGACGGATGGTATAAAACCGGTGATAAAGGTTACATTGCCAACGGTGAGATTTTTATCGTAGGTCGCAGTAAAGATTTAATTATTAATGCTGGCAAAAACATTTATCCGCAAGACATTGAGGCGATTGTCAATTCAGTGTCAGGGGTGCATCCGGGGCGGGCCGTTGTATTTGGGGTGGCAGATGAACGTGAAGGGACTGAACTTATTGCGGTGGTTGCGGAAGTTGAGTCGACCGAAGCCACAATTCGAAAACAAATCACCCAGAGTATCCGGCAACAGGTAGGGCGGCAAAGCGATGTTACCCTTAATTATGTTACGTTAGTAGACAAAGGCTGGCTCATCAAAACATCTAGTGGCAAAATTGCACGGGGCAAAAATCGTGACAAGTGGCTGAATGAACGGCAAGGCCAATCCTAATTACGGCTCATCTTGGCGATGTTACTATAAGACATATATTTACAGTGTAAAGTGATGAAGGTTCTGCTCTCCATGAAATCGCTTATGTCCTACGCAGTCGTCGTCATTGCGGGCGTATTCCTGCAGCCATTGATTGCGCCCACAGTGATTCCTGAAACAACTGCTTATGAGCCAACTGTTATATACGCAGGACCAAGTGATAGTTTTCAACAACTTGGAAAACTGAACCCGGGTTTGCCTATAAATATTACCGAACGTAATCACACTGGTATGTGGGTGCACATTGTTAGAAAAGCGGATGACAAAATTGTTCAAGATGGCTGGGTAATATCAGCCTATTTAAACCGCGACAACACTATTCAATTTGGTGATATTCCGATTAACACCACCGTCGGGGACGCTGATCCAACAGCCGTGAATAGTAAATCCATGGCAACATTGTATTCCGTGCCGGTGATTCCGACGATTAGTGATGCAATGGTTGAGGTTTATCAACACGGTCAAGAATTAGGGAATCTGAGTAACGCTATCACCAAAGTCGGCGACAGTCTGAGTGAAAACGTCCAGTATTTAATGCCGATGAGCAATCCTGAGCGCAGACTTGGACCATACGAGTATCTAGCCGATACAGTCAATTTTTACGGCAGTTCGGTTGCGACCGCCAGTGTGGCAGCACGATTAGGTATGAGCACCTACGGGGTAGTTGATCCGTTTTGGGCCGATAAAAAGCTGTGCCAACCACGAGAAACGCCGCTAGATTGTGAATATCGACTCAAAAAGCCGAGTGTGGCCTTTATCATGTTTGGCCCAAATGATGTCCGCAGCATGACTGAAGATAAATACGCGGCACAGATGCGGCAAATTATCGAAGACACGCTGGCTCATGGCACGATTCCGGTTATATCGACATTTAGTACTCACCCAGATGAGGAATATTTCTGGCAGTCGATTAATTTCAACTTACAATTGGTGTCGTTGGCTCAAGAATATCAAATTCCGTTGATTAACTTATGGGCGGCGGCACGTGTCTTGCCGGAATATGGACTCGACAGAGATAAAGTTCACCTGAAGGTTAGCGGATTTGCGTATCTTAAGTACGATACAGGACATGAGGCGTTTTATGGCGTTGTACTCCATAACTTGCTTTCAATTTGCACACTTGATGACATCCGACATAAACTGGGTATTGAGGTTCAAAAGTGAAACGATTTTGTATAGGCATGTGTTTGCTATTCGGACTAATGCTGACCGCCTGCGGTGGAGGAAATGCAGCCACCAATAATGACGAGGCTGGTAAAGTTGTGCTGCAATATTTACAAGCCAAGATTGATGGCAAACGTGACACATTACAAGGTTTACTTTGTGCTTCGCAAGAGGTTAACCTTGACCGCGAGGCGCAATCCTTTAGCGGGGTCAAGGCATATCTCGACAACGCAACCTGCCAAAAAGATGCAAACGCCAACACGGTCACCTGCAGCGGCGCAATTGTGGCGGACTACAATGGCGAAAATACGGATTTTCCGCTGACAAAATACAACGTTATTCAAGAGGATGGGCAGTGGAAATGGTGCGGTGAGGCGGGGTAAAACTAGATTCCGCACTCTAGCCCTCCCCATAAATGAGGGAGGGAATCAAGCTAAGCAGGTTATTCATATGCCGATGTCACAGAGTTTCAAGGATAGATTAAGCCCAATATTGCCTGAAATCGCCCAGCACTTCGGCACTCCGTTTCATATTTACGATGAAGTGGGCATCAGAGAAACTGGTGAAAAGCTCAAATCGGCATTTCAAGCTGTCAAAGGCTTCCGCGAATATTACGCTGTAAAGGCGCTTCCCAATCCTCATATATTGACAATCATGCGAGATATGGGATTTGGATTTGATTGCAGTTCGGTGGCAGAACTTATCCTTGCCCGCCAAGTTGGCGCGCACAGTAATGACATTATGTTTACGTCAAATAATACCAGCCAAACTGATTTTGAAGCGGCCTTTGCAGATGGTGGCTGCATTATTAATCTAGATGACATTTCGTTACTGAAAAAGCTGCCCCAAATCCCGGACCAGATTTGTTTTCGCTATAACCCCGGCTCAGGACGCACTGGAAACGCAATCATTGGCAACCCCGCTGAAGCCAAATACGGAATCAGTCATGAGCAATTCTATGAGGCTTACCAGCAAGCCCAAACGCTGGGAATCAAACGATTTGGATTGCACACAATGTTGGTTTCGAATGAACGCAACTTTCAATATATGGTTGATACGGTCAAAATGCTCTTAGAACTCATCGAAACGGCATATACGAGATTGGGCCTTCGCTTTGAATTTATTAACATCGGCGGTGGATTAGGTATACCCTACCGGCCTGAGGAAGAGGTACTTGATGTTGAGGCGTTAGGCCACGAAGTCGCTGCTTTGCTCGATGAGTTTTATGGTCAACAAAGCTACAAACCAGATTTGCATATGGAATCTGGCCGCTATCTGACCGGGCCGCATGGAGTATTAGTCACTAGAGCAATAAATCAGAAACATACCTATCGAGACTATGTAGGGGTCGATGCATCCATGTCTGCGCTGATGCGTCCGGGTATGTACAATGCATATCATCATATTGAGGTTTACGGGAAAGAAATAACCGGAAATGAACGTCAGGTTGATGTTGTAGGCGCTTTATGCGAAAATAATGATAAATTTGCTGTACAACGTGCGCTGCCGCCGATTGAAGACGGAGATTTATTGATTATCCAAGATACAGGCGCACATGGTCACGCGATGGGCTTTAATTACAATGGTCGTCTACGACCACAGGAATTACTTCTGCATCCCAATGGTGAAGTTGAACGTATACGAAGAGCCGAAACATTAGAAGATTACTTCAGAACGCTAAATTTCCCGCCAAACAAATTCTCACCCGTCCTATCTATACAATCCGTTGTGTAATAACTGATGCCAAAACTTGAACCTACGCCAGAGCTTATCCAGAATATTTTAGCGCGTATACCGGAGGGTTTTATCCGGTATGACATGTTGTGCCAACGGGTGGCGCTGCACCGAGATATGCTTGCCAGCCTCATAAACGACAAGGTTGGACGTGATGGCGATTGGTGGTTTGACCAAACACGTATGACTGCAGATGATCTGCACGAGAAGAGACAGTGGGCAAAACCTTTTTTTCCTGAAATGAAACATGGAGGGGTATTCCCCGATGCTTCAATTGAGGACAGACAAGCAGCCCGCGAAGTTCGAATAAAAGAACTGGGCGGGATGACGGAACTTGTTCTGAAAAAGCTTGATTCAACACCCGGTTATATTCGGGCCGATGAATTAAACAGCGAAGCTGAATCTAAGGCCGCACTCCATACGCTGCTAGAAAATAAGGAACTTGATTTATTTGATGGTTTGGTTTATGACCCGCTGCGTTTGAGCGGGAGAACCATGAGGCAAGTGGCAGCTCGGGAAAAATTAGCTCCGGTAAGACAAGCTATCACTGATTATCTTGTCAATTTACCGGGACAAGTTGCCCAAGAAGCCGAAATGGTAGGGAAATTTGGCGCATACGCAATTGATGCGATGCTGTCCTTCAGTGTATTGAAAACACTTCAGGTCATGGACTCGCAGCATCAAGGGATTATGTGGCTGCGTTTGGCCAGCGCGGATGCTGAAGAAGCTCGAAAAGTTGCTACAGAGAGTATTTCGTCATCATGGGAAAAGCTGCTCGAGAAGTGCGGCAATGTCATCCGACCGAGCGTCAAGGACGGGAAATCCGTACGGATGCAAGTACTGGCCCGTACTTATACGCTTGGCAGCGCGGCTCAACGCATCGGTGTACGGCAGGCTACACTTGAAAAAGCTATTGACGAAGACCGCATCGAAGCATTCGAAGATCCTGAAGGGCGACTGCGATTACCCGCTGATGCCGTCGAGGCCGCTTACAATAATCCGGAGTATGCGGAGCACATTACAGCATATGAAATCGTGCCCAGTAACGATATTGCGATTGTGCTGGATACGAGCTTCCCATCGATTAAGCGACGGCTACAGAAGATCGGGTTGCGCCGTGGTGAACCGCGGTGGGGTCAGGTACGAGGTGAACTGGATTTACCCGAAACTTACCGCGAATTCCGGGCGGTGCTCAAAGAAAAGACTGAAGCCTTCCGCGCCCAACGTACATTAGAACGTGAAGCAGAGAACAAACGTCTTGAGATTGAGCGTAAAGAAGAACGCGAGCGTCGGGCTTCTCTTCGAGCCAAACTGGTGGCGGCATTTCCTACATGGCGGCATGATGGCCGTGCAGAGCAGCGGATTATCTTACATGTGGGACCGCCCAACAGCGGTAAAACATATGAGGCATTACAAGCGCTAAAAGAAGCTGGCAGTGGATGGTATCTTGCACCGCTGCGGTTATTGGCATTCGAAATCTTTGACCGATTAAATCAGCAAGGCGTTTTCTGTAACTTGCTTACGGGTGAAGAACATATCCCGATTATGGATGCGAGTATCACAGCAGCAACGGTCGAAATGTTTAATCCTCAACAAAGCGGTCGATGTGTCATCATTGATGAAGCACAAATGCTAGCGGATGCTGATCGTGGATGGGCTTGGACGCGCGCACTGATGGAAGCGCAGTCGGTCGATATTCATGTCATCGGGCCAGAAACGGTTCGCAGTTTGATTACGCAAATGGCAACCTCAGCGGCTATTCCACTAGAAATTGTGGAACACGAGCGGTTAGCGCCAATTAAAATCGCAGAACGCAGTTGGTCATTGCAAGCGTTGCCACCGCGCACCATTTTGGTTGCGTTCTCGAGGCAGTTGGTACTGCATTTGAAAACGGAACTGGAACGCATGAAACGGACTGTATCAGTGGTATATGGCAATCTCCCGCCGGAAGTTCGGCGCAAACAGGCTGATCGATTTGCGAACGGCGAAACTGAGATTTGTATCGCGACTGATGCAGTCGGTATGGGACTAAATTTGCCGGCTGATTACGTGTGCTTCTATGAAGTTGAGAAGTTTGATGGGCGCAATGTGCGTGTACTTTCGGCGGCAGAAGTCCAACAGATTGGAGGTCGTGCAGGACGCTATGGTCTTTCGACCGTGGGAGAAGTTGGAGCAACCAGTAAACGTGATCTGAAAGTCGTGCGTCAATTATTTGGTGAACAAGCCAATATATTGACACACGCGCGCGTTGCCCCGACGGTAGAAGATTTGGAACTGATACCGGGAAGCCTAGCGAGTAAGCTAACGCAATGGTCTTCATTGCAGTCCATACCTGATTCGTTGAGGGCGGCTATCCAAACGGCAGATATGAGTGAACGGATTGAGCTCGCCAATATGCTGACAGATCGCGAAGTTAATCTCTTGGGCTTGGAGGCGGCGCTCAAGATAGTGAATGCTCCAACCCGTCAGAGCACGCGCGATTATTGGTATCAGTGTGCGCGGCACATTTTGACAGGCAAGGCACTGCCTCTACCGCCGGTCGCACCAACAGAGATCACGAACACGATTGAATTGGAAAGTGTCGAGTACTGCGTTTCCTGTGCCGATATTTATCTGTGGTTATCGCAACGGCGTGAGTTTAGCAATTTTGCCCCTCACGGGGATGAGGTCCGTGAGATGAGAATGGAATGCTCACTGCAAATTGATGGCGCACTCCTGCGCAAGATTAACACAATGAAACGGTGTTCACGTTGTGGTGCACCACTTGCGATTAACCACCGTTTCAATATTTGCGATAACTGCTTTCGCGGACGGACTCCCGCAAAAAATTTGCTAAACCCTTAGCGCGCCGGTTGAAAGTCCAAATATTCCATACGTATTGCGTCACTTGGGGAGATGCCCAGAATCGTGAGCATCTCTTTAATACGATCCGCTTTATTGGCCGCATCTGAAGCTGACCATGTACGGCTTTTGATCTCAATAAAGGTCTGTGGTAAGTCCGGTTTCAGCACTTTATCAAGGTTGACATAGAACATCACGTCTTGATAGTGAATGTGCCAGCGACGGCGGTCTTTTTGGAGTTCGCGTTCTTCGTGCGGCTGAAAATACTCACGGTAAAAACGCAGTGGCCGATCCGCTTTGGATAAGAAGCGTGACCGTGAGAGCAGCACTGCTGAATGAAAATCGCGCTCTTTGGTTGCGGTGGTAAAGGTTAGGCGACTGCGCACCGAGGTGACTTCGCCTTTGGCATCCAACATATCATCTTCACGATAGCGAACACGTCCAGCATCAGGGTCTTCAAACTGAAAATAGGTGTCGTATTGACGATAGTGAATGGTCTTTAAGACATCAACGTCGTGATGTGTAAGCAGTTTATCAATTGAAAAATCATCGGGAACAACCGCCTTGACCTGCACTTCAAAACTTTCACCCTGTTCTAGTCCACCAATTGCCAACAACTTTCGCAAAATGTCCTTTTCGCGAACAGCCAAGAAAGCATCTACTTTGACTGCGTATTCACTGGCTTGACGAAGCAAGGCTGCCTCGTCAACGGTTAAGAGTTCGCGATCCTTCATTAGCCATCTGCCATTACAAATGACATGCTGCACATCGCTGCTCTTGCTGGCATAAACTATGCGGGAATAAATAGCATTCGGGTCGCGATCAAAACGCGGCATATTATGAACTGGGGCAGCATCAACGGTAATCACATCGGCTAATTTACCGACTTCGAGGCTGCCGGTTTGGTCACCGATAAATAAAGCTTCTGCACCTTGACGGGTTGCCATGAGAAGTGCTTGACGGGCTGGAAGAGCGGTTGGATCATTAGCAGCGGTTTTAGCAAGGATAGCTGCAAGCCGCACTTCTTCGAACATATCAAGATCGTTATTACTGGCTGGACCATCCGTGCCGATGCCGACCGTCAACTTTTCGTCCAGCATTTGCGAGACTTGAGCGATACCTGCGGCGAGTTTAAGATTGCTGGTGGGGCAATGGGCAACCGTCGCTTGATATTCGCGTAAAATCCGCATCTCACTCTTGGCGATATGAACGCAGTGAGCAGCAAGCACCTTCGCGCCCAACAAGTCAGCTTCCTCAACCCAAGGCACAACCGTTTTGCCATACAAAGCAACACTATCATCCTGCTCGAGTTTGGTTTCCGCAATGTGAATGAGAATGGGTACGTCATAAGCAATTGCCAATTGAGCGCATTCATGCAACAAGTCTTGAGTGGTGGAATAAGGCGCATGAGGAGCAATGGCCGGTGTGATTAGGGGGTGACCTTTCCATTCCTCGATAAACTGGGCTGCGTAATCCAAACTGTGCTCATAGCTTTCGGCGTCCGGTGCGGGGAATTTCAAGATGGTTTGGCCTAGAACGCCGCGCATTCCTGCATCGGCTGTGGCTTGTGCCACGTCCTTCTCGTAGTAGTACATATCGGCAAAGCTGGTAATACCACTACGGATCATCTCGGCGCAGGCTAGGCCTGTCCCCAACCGACAAAATTCTGGCGTGACAAATTCGCGTTCGGTGGGCATACAATACCCCATGAGCCAAACATCAAGCCGAAGGTCATCTGCAAGGCCACGCAGTAAGGTCATAGGTACGTGTGTATGAGCGTTTACCAGTCCGGGAAGGATATATTGACCTTCACAAGACACAAGATTGTCCGATTCAAAACTTGCGGCAATATCTGCTGTTGAACCAATAGCAATAATTTTCTGGTCGCGTATGGCAAGGGCACCATCGTGTATAATATCAAACTGTTGGTTCATGGTGACGACGATGCCGCCCGATAGTATGGTATCAACTCGTTCCATGACTTTTATCCTCCTGCTGCGAAATTTGCGGGATTATATCGCTGTTGTACACTTTGTCTAGGCTTGGATAGATTAAGTTATCTACATAACTATTGTAACAGCCATCAATTTAGCTTGTCCTCACTACGCTAGGAGTCAATATGCGTAATCGCCTGCGTTTACGCTTGCAGCAGGTTTTCATTCTCGAAACCGCACTGGTAGGCTTGTTTTTCATTAGTGCTACGCGGTTTCTAATCGGCATGATTTACAGTCGTGCAGGCGGCGCATCAATCGTTCTGAGCCTTGATCCGTCGACAGTTACGGCTGGGATACCGGGAGCCGTGGACGCAAGTACAGTTACAAACGAAATCGTGTTTCTGGTCTATATGCTTGCCCTACCGCTATTGGCACTCATTTTAGGGCGAATTCGTTGGATCACAATCGGAGCAGTCGCACTAATTGCAGTTGGTCGCACGTTGATGATTGCTAATACAAACATCAGCCCTATTATCTCAGCGGGCATGGTATTTGGAGGTAGCTTAGTCTACATTTCCATGGTAGTGCGATTTCGAGCGCAATCGCTGCCTTATTTTTTTGTACTAGGCATTGGTGCGGATCAAGTTTTTCGAGCAGTTGGAAACACACTTGATCCTTCTTGGTCACCCGATTACTTCAATATTCAACTTGTCCTGTCCGTTATCGCAGTCGTTATCAGCATAATTACAACCATCGGTCAAGGCCGACAGCAAAAGACCGAGCAAAGCGAAGTTCTACCCAATTATGGTTTGATGCCAATTTGGGGAGGTATCGGTTTAGGTGGATTATTGTTTATTGAATTAGCTCTATTGGCGTTACCCAATACGATTGCCGGACGTGCGGGTTATGACTATACAACGCTCGCGCCATTTGTTACGTTAGCCACATTACTTCCGCTCATTCCGTGGGTACGGCAGCAAGCCAGCAACTTCGTCGGGCTATTTGATCAAAACGCTCGTGGTTGGCTATGGATGCTTTTGATGGCATTAATGATCGTGTTTGGGACGCGGTTGCAGGGCATTATCGCAGGGGTGGCTATGGTGCTGGCGCAGTTTTCAGCGAGCTTACTGTGGTGGTGGTTGATCCGACCGCGTGGCGAAAAAGAACGTCAATTTACGGGTTTGTGGTTGGTTGTGGGCGTGTTGATATTTATGATGCTGACAGCAGCAGATAACTTCACCTATGACTATGGTTATGTGCAGAATATGCCGCCAGATTTGGCGTTTCTTAACCCGTATGTTCCGCCATTCCTGAGGGCGTTCCGAGGATTTGGGTTAGGTGTGCTGCTTCTTAGTGTATTCTTAGCTGCGCTGCCAATGGTACAGACCCGACGACGTATACCATGGACGGGCGGAAGCCGGATAGCATCCTTTTGGGGTTTACTGGTTGCAACCGGCGTGAGTGTTGGCGTTGCCTCGGCTGTTCGACCACCGATTATCCAACCTGTCCGCGGTACGGAACAAAATCCTTTAAACAGCATCCGGATTGGTACGTATAACATACATGCAGGGTTTAATGAATTTTTTTACTTTGATATTGATGCAATAGCTAGGACTATTCAACAAAGTGGGGCTGATGTTGTCCTCATACAACAGGCTGAAATCGGACGACTAACCAGCTTCGGTGTGGATGAAGTCTTATGGCTAGCAAGACGATTAGGAATGGGAGCACGTTTCTTCCCAACGAATGAAGGTTTACAAGGTTTGGCGGTCCTGTCGCGTGTCGAGATCGTTAGCGATGAAGGTGTGCTCCTAACGAGTAGTGGCAGCCAAACAGGTTTACAGCGGGTCCAAATTCGTCCTGACGAGGGTTTGATCACACTTTACAATACCCGGCTAGAGTATTTATTAGAAACGACAGAAAACCGCACAGTCGAGCAAGAACAACAGGATCAACAACGACAGCTTAGTGAAATATTCGGACTACTGAACACAACTTATGCAAATGATAAGCTGGGAAGGCTTTTAGTGGGTGGGACATTTAATAACATCCCTGACTCGCCACTTGGTGACCAGATGCGGAATGCTGGCTTCCTTGATCCGTTCGCGGGGACCGGGCTACCAGAAGAACTTTCAGCAACCCTTTGGAGAACAGGTTACCCCAAGGTTCAATTTGATTATCTATGGCTGTGGCGACGTTCACTTGTACCGATTGGGGCGAACACGGTCAATACAAACGCATCTGATCACCGTATGGCAGTAATCGAGACGTTTATCAAGGGCGCGCAGTAAGCTCCTTATTGCGCTTTAGTGGGAAATCTGTTGTTTTTGATGTTATCGAGAGCTGTCCGCGCAGCGGCCTGTGCGCCGGCTTGTTTGCTGCGCCCAACACCCTGCCCTGCAACAACATCACCAAGTACGACCTCGACCAAGAATTCTTTCTGATGATCTGGTCCTGATGACGATACAGTGCGATATACCGGTGTGAGGTTAAGTTCGGCTTGACTCCACTCTTGAAGTGAGCTGCGCGCGTCCCGATCTAATGCTGCACTTAGGATTTCTTCTAACAACGGATCAAGTCGCGGTGTTACAAACTTTTGGACTTGCGGTAAGCCCTGATCTAAGTAAAGCGCCCCTACTACTGACTCGAATGCCGCGCACAGATTAGTTAGCCGCTCTCGTCCACCTGTATTTTCTTCGCCTTTACCCATACGCAGCGCTTCACCTAAGCCCATACGCTGCGCCAAACTCGCCAAGGATTCCGTACGTACCAAAGCCGCACGGAGACGAGTGAGATCCCCTTCTGGCATTTCAGGATAACGTTGATACAACATATCTCCTACCAGAAAATCGAGCACTGCGTCCCCTAGAAACTCGAGGCGTTCATTGTCGCCGGTATCAGCAGCACCATGTTCGTTGATGTATGAACGATGTGTCAGTGCCTGTTTGAGCAGTAGGATATTGTTAAATTCAAGGTCAATCCCCTTAATCAGTGATGATGCATTGGTCATTCGAAAAACTTTCTGCGATACAAACTATCCATTAAAGGCTTTAAAGATCAAGGAAACATTGTGACCGCCAAAACCAAACGAATTGCTCATTACGCAAGAAATAGGCA
The DNA here is from genome assembly GCA_016124855.1 of Anaerolineaceae bacterium. Classification (GTDB taxonomy): domain Bacteria; phylum Chloroflexota; class Anaerolineae; order Aggregatilineales; family Phototrophicaceae; genus CFX2. The sequence goes on from WGMX01000028.1 coordinate 186,838, forward strand.
TTTGACGGGCGGTGTTCGGCACATAATCAAGATCGCATTCAGGGTCAGGTACATTCAAGTTGATGGTAGGTGGCGCAATATTGTCGCGAATAGCAAGGACTGAGAATACTGCTTCAAGCGCAGCAGTTGCTCCCATTCCGTGTCCGGTCATACTCTTGGTAGAACTCATAGGTACTTTATAGGCATGTTCGCCAAACACGCGTTTCACGGCTTTGGTTTCCATAGCGTCATTAAGCGATGTTCCGGTACCATGCGCGTTTATGTAGTCAACGTCCGATGGATTTAGATGAGCATCATCTAGCGCCTGCTGAATAGCCACGCTTGCGCCGATTCCTTCCGGCTGAGGAGCCGTCACATGATATGCATCCGAGGTAGAGGCAAATCCAACCAGCTCGGCTAAAATATTTGCACCGCGTGCCTTAGCAAATTCAAGCTCTTCGATGACAATCACGCCAGCACCTTCACTAAAAACCAAGCCGGGACGGGTTTTATCAAAGGGGCGGATAGCGGTTTCAGGGCTATCATTTTCGCGGGAGCACGCGCCCACACGGTCAAAAGCAGCGATGCCAATCGGGATTATCGGTGCATCCCCACAACCAGCAAAGGCGGCATCTAAACGCCCAGCGCGAATGAGGTCATAGGCCATGCCAATACAATCGGCTCCGGTAGCGCAGGCTGAAATAGGGGTTGCTGAAGTGCCGGTTGTGCCATACTCAATACTGACCAAATCACTGCCACCGTTGACCATCAACATGGGAATACCAAAAGGCGAAATGCGACGCGGATCGTCAGTTTCAATAAGCAGTTGTGCCTGTTCCCAATAAGCCCCTACTCCACCCACCGACGAACCGATAATTGTGCCGATACGGTGACGATTGGAATCGGTTACTTGGATACCTGACTGTTCAACCGCTTGTTTGCCAGCGGCTACTACAAAAAGTTGATAACGATCGCGACGGCGCACTTCCTTGGAGGGCATGTACTGAGATGCATCAAAGCCTTTAACTTCGGCAGCAATTTTGACCAGATAGTCTTTAGGATTAAACAAGGTAATTGGCCCAACACCACTTTTTCCGGCTGTAATGCCTGACCATGTTGATTCAACATCCAGTCCCAGCGGCGTGACCATACCCATGCCGGTTACAACGACGCGACGCGACATTCTTTACTCCTCAAGCAAACAAAAGATCATATGAAACATAAAACGAAATTTTAATCTATTGGTGACGGAATTACTGCCCTTAGAATTTTACGCGCGATCCTCCGGTGTTGGCAGGTAATGTCCTTCTACCCACGATTGACCGTCCGGACGCACTTCTTTTTTCCAGACAGGGACAATCTCTTTAAGACGGTCGATGCCATAACGAGCGGCTTCAAAGCAACCTTGATCCCGATGTCCTGATGAGCAAGCAATCAAAATGGTGTTTTGCCCCACCGTTAACTTACCCACACGTTGTATAATGGCAATTCCTTGAACCAAAGGCCACTGGTCTCGTATTTCGGCGGCTACTTGACGCATTTTGGCAAGAGCCATCGGTTCATAAGCTTCATATTCGAGATTTTGCGTTTGGTGAGCATCGCCATCGCGATTTGTTTCGCCGCGCACCATACCACTAAATACGCATACCGCGCCAGTTGCAGGGATGGTAATGGCGGCAATTATTTCATCCGTGCTAAACGGTTCGGACGCAAGGCGAAAAACCTCAGGAAATTCGCCACTTCCGCCGCTTACAGGCGGGAAAAAGGCCACTTCGTCACCATCGTGCACAGCATCTTGGGGAAAGGCATACTCTTCGTTGACAGCAGCAATCGCCGCGTCAACGTTGGGTTTCATAGCCGGATATTCGGCAATGAGTGCTTGACGGACGTTGGCGACGGTCGCATGTTCCAACGGAATCGTTAAGGCGAGCCGATTTCGGCCTGCCAAATCTTTTAAAGTCGCAAAAAGCAAAATTCTAACTTGCATTATTGATCCTCAGCTTTGTAGTCACCATGCTGCCCACCGCGTTTTTCCAACAGGCGAATATCACTTAGACGCATGTCGCGATCAACAGCTTTCGCCATATCATAGACTGTTAGGGCTGCCACACTTACTGCTGTGAGCGCTTCCATCTCGACACCTGTTTTGCCTGTAGTACGAGCAGTCGCAACGATTCGGACTGAACTCGTGGGTTCATCCAATGAAAGTTCGACATCTAGGTCGGTCAATGGGATAGGATGGCACAATGGAATTAACTCAGACGTTTTTTTGGCCGCCATGATGCCAGCAATACGGGCTACAGTCAAAACGTCACCCTTTTTGAGCGCCCCCTGACGAATAAGTAACAAGGTTGCTGGTTTCATATAAACCGTTCCAGCTGCGATTGCAATCCGTTCAGTGTCCGGTTTAGTACCTACATCAACCATGCGTGCCGCCCCTCTTTCGTCGAGATGGGTCAGGCGGGGTTTATTACTCATGCGGTTTCTCTCAGTCTTCAACTATTTTGGAGCTTGATGTATACTTTGATGTTGTAAATGTAGTAACCCTTTCGCCGATTGTACAGGAGAATCCATCTCTGTGGGCATCTTCCGTAGCGGACTTTCAAAAACCCGACAATCATTCTTTGGACGTATATCACAGATGCTCGGCAACTCCGAGATTACTGATGAGACTTGGGATGATGTCGAAGCATTACTGATTCAGGCTGATATGGGAGTACCCACTACCCAACGGGTACTCAGTGAATTACAAACCAAAGTTAAGCGTGAAGGCATCACCCGCAGCGATCAAATTAATAAAGCACTAAAGGAAGTTTTACGTTCTTTGTTAACCGAGCCACCTGCCCCTAATATTAGCGGTCGACCATTGTCGATCATTCTCATTGTTGGCGTTAACGGCTCAGGCAAAACAACATCCATTGCCAAAATCGCCAACCGTTTGAATAACAACGGACGTAAAGTCATGTTAGCAGCCGGTGACACGTTCCGTGCAGCAGCAATTGAACAGCTGCAAACGTGGGGGCAACGCATTGGTGTACCGGTGGTAGCAAACAAACCGGGTTCACACCCGGCTGCTGTAGTGTTTGATGCAACTTCAGCAGCTAAGGCACGTGGATGCGACATCTTGATTGTGGATACTGCCGGACGACTGCATAACAATTTTAACCTGATGGAAGAGCTAGCAAAGATTAAGGCAACGTCAGCAAAAGTTGTACCGGATGCTCCCCACGAAGTCTGGTTGGTCTTGGATGGCACAACCGGACAAAACGCATTGGAACAAGCCAAAAAATTCCGGGAAATGGTAGATGTGACTGGTATTATCGTGACAAAACTTGACGGGACGGCTAAAGGCGGCATGATATTCTCTATTTTCAACGACTTGAAGCTGCCTGTACACTATATCGGATTGGGCGAAGGGGTAACCAACTTGGTTTTCTTTGACCCTGACCATTTTATCAACAGCATATTCGACGAGAACTAAACAATTCATTCCATTAAACTTTCAAGGTAGGAGGGTCTGGAACTCTCCCCTACCAGACAGTGTTGGCTTAGTTGGCTATTGAGGAGGATTTGGTAAAGACTACATGGAACATTTAATCAGCCTGTTGAAGCAAATGAAGGAACGAATTGATGGGCTGATGGAGAGACTTGATCTTAACACGAAGTCCCAGCAAGCCGCGGAACTGGATGAACGATCAAGTGCTCCTGATTTCTGGAACAACCCTGACAATGCACAGAAAATCATGCAGGAACTGGCCAAACTCAATGCTGAGATTGCCCGCTGGCAAAGCGTAGCGAACCGCATTAATGATGCGATAGAACTGGCGCAGATGGATGATCCCTCGCTACTTGATGATTTGACTACCGAAGTCGATTCGCTGCAGACAATTGTAGATAAGTTGGAATTTCAGGCCCTTCTTTCCGCCCCTTACGACAATGAAAACGCAATTCTAGCTATCCATGCGGGTGCGGGTGGCACAGAGGCCCAAGATTGGGCTAAGATGCTGGAACGTATGTATTTACGTTGGGCAGAGCAAAACGGATATAAGACCGAAATTCTCGACCGGAGCGACGGCGAGGAGGCAGGCATCAAGAGTATGTTGATGAGTGTGCGTGGCGAATACGCATATGGTTACTTGCTGAGTGAACTTGGTGTTCATCGATTGGTACGCTTAAGCCCATTTGACGCAGCTAACCGCAGACACACTTCGTTTGCAAAAGTTGAATTGTGGCCTGATATTCAGGGTGAAATTGATGTTCAGGTCAACGAAAAAGACCTCAAGATCGAAACTTATCGGGCTGGCGGCGCAGGCGGACAAAACGTGCAGAAAAACGATACCGCAGTTCGTATCACCCATATACCGACAGGCATTGTTGTTCAATGTCAAAACGAACGAAGCCAGAAACAAAACCGTGAACGCGCCATGCAAATCTTAAAAGTAAGACTATTTGAGTTGGAGCGTCAAAAACAAGAGTCTCAACTTGCCTCATTAAAAGGTGAGAATATTGACGCAAATTTCGGCAGTCAAATTCGGTCATATGTACTGCATCCATATCAGATGGTGAAAGATCACCGGACAGATTACGAAACAGGCAATACGGGCGCGGTTTTGGATGGACGGCTGAACGAATTTATGGACGCTTACCTGAGGTTACGGGTAGAACGTAGTCAGGGTGAAAAGGTCTGAAAAAGTCGATAGTCAGGAGTCTTTAGCTATTAGATAAAATGCGGAATATGCAATTATTAGTGCATATTCCGCATATTTTCCGCCGAAATGACAGGCGGAAGCACGTGAGATGCCGCTGAATTGACAAATTATGCAGGCAGATCGCTCGGCTAATACCGCTGAGTGCAGCGGATTGCTCCCGTAATGCCACCGCTTTGCAGTTGTTGTGTCGTTTCAGCGGATTTACGGTAGAAAACCGCTGAAGAGTGACAAGATACAAGTAGTAAGTTACAAGATCAATTCAAAAATACGGTAGGAACAAAACAACAAATATATCATAGCACGCATGTTCCAAATCAGTCAATTCATATACGGTTAGAAATAGGTTTGACAAGGGGTCAATAATCAGGCAATAAGCTGTTGCAATACTTATAACTATTCCATCAAATTAAGTTTGTAAAATGCTTGACATCTTACGTTAATCTTCGTATAATTCTTCTTTACGAATGGTCTCGGAAACATATAGCACATATTGAACAGCGAAGGGAAACATTTCAATTCGCTGTTTCGTTGTCGGTCAGTTATGAATTTCCTCGTTTTAGTTGTTTGTACAGACTCACCCATAACCTTTTGGTTTAGCGCAGAGGAGTAGACCCCTTGGAAGCAAAGGATTTCAGCGCCCTTAGAATTAGCCTCGCTTCACCTGATCAGATTCGTTCTTGGTCGTATGGCGAAGTTACGAAACCCGAAACGATCAACTACCGGAGACTGCGCCCAGAAAAAGACGGCCTCTTCTGTGAAGCCATTTTTGGCCCCACAAAGGACTGGCAGTGTTACTGCGGCAAATATAAGAATGTTCGGTATCGTGGCATTGTTTGCGATAAATGTGGTGTAGAAGTTACACGGGCATCGGTTCGCCGTGAACGTATGGGTCATATAGAATTGGCCGCACCCGTCGCCCACGTTTGGTACACCCGTCGTGTACCTAGCTATTTAGGTTTGCTGTTGGACATCAGCCGACGCAACCTCGACCGCGTGCTTTACTTCGCTCAATATGTGATTACACGTGTTGACGAAGAAGCCCGTCAAAAAGCGCTTGGTCGTATTGAGAAGGAACTGGCCCAGAAAGAAACCTTACTGGGCGGCGATATTGAAGAGCAAATGGAAACGGTTCGTACCCAGCGCGACGCGTCACTTGGTCAATTTGAAGATCGCGTTAAGGGTATTCATGACCATTTTGACAATGAACTCAGCCGTCTTAGCGACAAAGTGATGCAAGAAGCGCAAAGTGTGCAAAATCGCATCGAGTCGATGGTTGGTCAAACTGCATCTTCGGACATTGATTTCGCGACTGCTAATCAGGTGATTGCCGCAAAGGGCGAACAAATCACCAACGAGCACATTTCGCGCATTCAGACGGCGACTAACGCTTACCTGAGCGATATTCAGGCTGAAATTGAAGATATGCGGCAGGTAGAGTTGGGCAAACTCGACGTGGAAGCCGACTCAATTTCGGGTGATGCTGCCAAGTCTATGGATGAGCAGCGCACCGAATTGGAAGGCCGCATGACAGCCATACGGCAAGCCGCCGAAAAGGCACGTCATGAACTGCAAGACCTGCGTGTTCTGCAATTCTTGCCAGAAACACGCTACCGTGAACTGAAGAGCCGTTACGGGCAGGTTTTCCACGCTGATATGGGTGCGGAAGCCTTCTACGAAATTCTTCAGGGCATGAATATGGATAAGCTGGCGGTTGAGCTGTGGCACGAAGTCCGCACCACCCGCTCCAAGCAGCGTAAGAAGAAGGCCACCAAACGTCTGCGTGTGGTTGAAAGCTTACGCAAGAGCGATAACCGTCCCGAATGGATGATTTTGACGGTGTTACCGGTTATTCCACCAGACCTGCGCCCGATGGTGCAGTTGGATGGTGGTCGCTTCGCAACCAGCGATTTGAATGACCTGTACCGCCGTGTCATCAACCGTAACAACCGTTTGAAGCACCTGTTAGAACTGGGTGCTCCGGATGTTATTGTCCGCAACGAAAAGCGCATGTTGCAGGAAGCGGTTGACAGCCTCGTTGACAACAGCCAGCGCGGTAAGGCTCTCAGCCGTCGTGGTCGGCGCGAACTGAAATCCCTGAGCGATATGTTGAAGGGTAAGAAGGGTCGCTTCCGCCGCAACTTGCTGGGTAAGCGTGTTGACTACTCCGGTCGTTCAGTTATTGTTATCGGGCCGAAGCTCAAGCTACATCAGTGCGGTTTACCCAAGACGATGGCGTTGGAACTTTACCGTCCCTTCGTTATCAGCCGTTTGGTACGTTACAACTATGCCAGCAACGTGAAGGGTGCTAAGCGCATCATTGAGCGTGAGAAGCCCGAAGTCTGGGAAGTACTGGAAGAAGTCATCAAGGAACGTCCGGTTCTGCTTAACCGTGCCCCTACCCTGCACCGTTTGGGTATTCAGGCATTCGAGCCACAACTGGTTGAAGGTAAGGCCATCCAAATTCACCCGCTTGTTTGCTCGGCATTCAACGCAGACTTTGACGGTGACCAGATGGCTGTCCATGTGCCATTGAGCGATAAGGCTGTTCAGGAAGCCCGTGAACTGATGCTCAGCACACGTAACCTGCTCAAGCCCGCAGACGGTCAGCCAATCGTCGGCCCGTCGAAAGACATGGTGTTGGGTAACTACTACCTGACCATGGATCCGACTGTGGAAATCATCAGCCTGAAGAAAAATGCTGATAAGTACCCGCTGATGAGCGCACTTGATGGCTCGGTTAAAGTTGGCGTGGCCTTCCGCTCACCGGGTTACTATTACACGCAGAATCATCTGACACCGGGTGTTCAGGTATTCAATGATGTGACCGAGACTGATGATAATGGTCGCACAAAGGTAACCGAAAAAGCCGCAGATCGCGTTCTACGCGCGGTTTTGGACGGCGAAGTTGACTGTATCGTTGACAACATCCATGACTTCCGCAAGCGCATCAAGAAGAATAAGGATGCAAAAGAGAAGCTGGTTGTCACCAACCTGAGCGAACGCCGCAAGGTTGTTGATATGGATGAAATGGAGTATCTGTACAACCTCGGTCTGGTTGAACTGCATACGCCCATTTTGCTCGGTAACATCTATGATGACCGTTCGCCACAGGTTGATCCTGAACCTACGACCGTCGGACGCTGCATTTTCAACCGCATTTTGCCGGATGAGATGCGCTTCGTTCAGGATACGATGGGTAAGAAGCAACTCCAAGATTTGGTCGCGAAGTCGTACCAGCAAGTTGGTGCGGAACGGACTACCGACATCGTTGATGCGATCAAGAACTTGGGCTTCCATTACGCGACGATTTCAGGCACCACCATCGCAGTATCTGACCTGACTATCCCTGACGAACGTAAGGATGTGCTGGCACAGGCTGAAGGTGTAGTTGACCGTGCTGAGCGTGACTTCCGTCGTGGTTTGCTGACGGAAGAAGAACGTTACCAGATTACGATTGATGAGTGGACACGCGCGAAAGATCGTCTACAAGACATGATCCGTCAGGCGCTTGATCCGTACGGACCTATCGCGATTATGGCTATCTCGGGTTCGACAAAGGGCGGTTTCGGCCCAATCACCCAGCTAGCCGGTATGCGCGGTTTGATGGCTGATCCGTCGGGACGTATTATCGACCTGCCGATCCGCAGCCACTTCCGCGAAGGTCTGAATGCGCTGGAATACTTCATCTCGACACACGGTGCGCGTAAAGGTCTCGCTGATACCGCGCTGCGTACCGCAGATGCCGGTTACCTCACCCGCCGTTTGGTGGATGTGGCACAAGATGTGATCGTGAACCGTATGGACTGCGGAACTGAAGCCGGTATGTGGATCCGTCGTGCGGATGACATCGCCGGACAAACGGTAGCCGAGCGTATCTTCGGACGCTGCGCGGCAAGCGATACCTATGACCCAGAAACAGGCGAATTGATCGTCGCCCGTAATGAACTCATCAGTGACGAAATCGCGGAGACGATTCAGAATAGTAAACTTGAAGCTATTCATGTTCGCAGCCCAATGACTTGCGCGCTGATACACGGTATCTGCGCTTTGTGCTACGGTCGTGATCTTGGACGCGGTGAAATGGTTGAGATCGGCTCAGCAGTGGGTATCGTGGCTGCACAATCTATCGGTGAGCCGGGTACACAGCTAACCTTGCGTACGTTCCACAGCGGTGGTACGGCGCAGGCAGCCGGTGACATCACCAGCGGTTTGCCACGCGTTGAAGAACTCTTCGAAGCCCGTAAGAAGCCAAAGGGTGAAGCAGTCGTAACGGACATCAGCGGTGTACTACGATTGAGTAAGCGCGACGGTGTACGTATCGCTACTGTAATCGACAGCGAAGCATTCAGCGAACAGCATGAAATTCCTGTTGGTTGGGATATTCTGGTTGAGGATGAAGGCGAAGTCAACGAAGGCGAAATTATCGTTGAAGAGGCCGGTGGAAATGGTGGCAAGATTGTCGCCAAGATGCACGGCGTTGTGCATTTGGAAGGCCACACGATCTACATTCGCTATGAGCGCCGACAGGAAGTGGAATACGATATTCCATCCAATGCACGCTTGATCCCTGAAGCATTTGACGGCGCAGAAGTGACGGCAGGCCAGCAGTTGACGGAAGGCGCGAAGAACCCGCATCGTATCTTACGTATTCTGGGTTCAGAAGCCGCTCAAATTTACTTGCTGACGGAAGTACAAGATGTTTATCGTAACCAAGGCGTGAACATTGCAGACAAGCATTTTGAGGTCATCATCCGCAAGATGCTGTCGAAAGTTCAAATCACCCGCAGCGGCGACAGTATGCTTTTGCCGGGCGAGCTAATTGATCGCCTGAAGTTACTGAATATGAACGAAGGGCTGATCGCCGAAGGTAAAGAACCAGCGGCTGGTGCTCCAGTTTTACTCGGCATTACCAAATCCGCACTCAGTACAGACAGCTTCTTGTCGGCAGCCAGCTTCCAGCACACGATCAAGGTGTTGGCGGGCGCGGCCATCGAAGGCAAGATGGATAACCTGTATGGGCTGAAGGAAAACGTTATTATCGGTAAGCTGATCCCCGCAGGTACTGGCTTCCATACCTACCAAGATCGTGAGCTTGTCGCGCCGAATATCACGCTTGAGGCGCAGGGCGCATATGACTTGACATCTGAGGACAGCTTCGACGATAACGAAGGCATGGAAGACATGGGGATGAACAACTAAGGTTCATCGTTGCCAATAATAAAAACGCGGGGCTTAATGCTCCGCGTTTTTGATTACAGATTAGAGGTTAATATCCAATGTTATTTAAAGTTCCATGAGTTGAAGGCGAATTCCATATCCACCGTTCGCCCATCAGGCAACGTGATTAAAGTATGTGAGTCCGGTTTGACCACAGAGGCAACATAATAATCGGTAATTGTGGCTGTATACCCCTGTTCTGAGGCGATTGCCCAGCCCAACAAATCGCGGATAAGCGTCCCAAAATAGAGTTCTCCGTTCCAGACTTTCCCAAATGCATTCACTGGCGTGAATCGCCCGACAGGTGGACGATCAGCCGGAACAGGCCAACCAGAGTATGTTCCCAGCCCTACTTGATCGTGACCAGCCCCATTGATCAGCACATAAACCATTTGAGTGTCTTGTCGCCAGATCATCATGCCATTTTCAAAGGGCTGATACGCAGCATAGGTCGTTACTATCGGTGATTGGGTTATCCCGGCTTGAGGCGCACCAACGGACGCAGGAGCTGGCGACGTTAATGTGACTGCTAAGTCGGTCGGATTGGAGGAAGTCGGTGTACAAGCAGTGAGCGACGTTTCTTCAACCCAACCGTAAGTCGTAGTATTGGTGACCCTAATTAGACGCCACCATTGGACACCATCCCACACCCGATTTTCACCTGTTTGGGCAATTTTGAGACACTGACTTTGGTTTGTGGGGCGTACGAAGTCAATGGTTTGAAGTGTCTTCGCTGAAGAATTGGGTTGGTTTCGCAGCCAAACAAACGGAATACCCTCACGGATTTGAGCAGATGTGCTGTTTAACGGCAGTAACGATTGCGTGACCTTAGGTGTCAAGGAGGCAGTGGGTAGAGGCGGGGTAAGCAGACGTAGAGATTTTTCTTCGACCCAGCCTTGTTTAACCGGCCTTTCAACAGTTGAAACATGCCACCAATTCTGTACTCCATCTGAAACAGGATCGTTATCTAAAATGCGCAGTACACGTTTAGAAGACGAGATTACATATTCGACACACGCACAATTGGACGATGGTTGACTACGCAGCCACACGGATGATAGTCCAGACTTAATGACCACTTGATCGTTCTGGTGAAAAGTGACGTTTTGAGCGGAGATATGAATGATGGGTGCAATGACCACAAAAAGTGCAGCCAAAATGATTAACTGTTTACGCATACTTCCTCTAGTTTCGTTTCATAGGTAGCTACTCCTGCATGTATTGTATGACTGATTCTGCGATATCAGACACAGAGAATCAAAAACGCAGAGCGATAAACCCTGCGTTTCGGTTTTGAAACCACCTCACTTAATTGCAGTAACTCGGCAACTGAACATCAGGGCGAACCGCGTCATAAATCATCCAATAGGCAGGGCGTTCGGTACGATTGCCGCTGTCCAAATTGAGATTACATTGGTCGCCGGGGAAAGTGATGCTGTAAGCCGCCATTTCGTCATGGTTTGTGATGGTCACTTTATTGGCAACGTTCAGATTCCAGAGAATCACGGGGCCCATAAAATCCATTGACTGCGCCATTTGGAAGGCACGAATCAAATAAGTGCCCTGCGACATACGGTCATTGTAGGCCATCCAAGGTTGGGGCGGATCACCGGGAAAACGATCCCATGTGGCGTATCCAAACTCAGTAGCAAAAAGCTTACTGCCGGAATGTCCATTTTTAACCATAATATCATGGAAAGCGTTGACATTATCCAAGAAGAAGAAATGTGGGTTATCGTCCCAACCACGATCCTGACTCATCTGGCAGCAGGTTGAATCAGGCGGATTACCCCAACCATACGGGTGAATCCCGACATAAATATCCGGCAGTTTTGCTAACCCTGCATTATACATTTCTTGGAGAAAAGAGCGGTCATCACGCGATCCGACATCTGCATTATCTGAGGTCGGAGCAAGACCTGCTGTGATAATCATGAGTGGGACAGCACGAGGTTCTTTGGGATCGGTTTTCATACGCTCGGAATAGGCATTGATGGCGTTGTAGGACGGCATCAAGAGCTTCATGTAGGATGCGCCATTCAAGGGCTGCCCCTGCCATTCTCGCGAGAGATTAGGCTCGTTCCAGACTTCAATGGCATCCAAATGCTGCCCGAACTCCTGCATCATGAGATTAATAAAATGTGCTAGTGTATTTGGATCATCGGGAGGGCCGTCTTCAGTCTGATTTGAGCGTGCCCAAGCCGGTGCTTTGGCAACGCTGATGAGAATATCCAGACCTTTTTGATTGGCAGTCTCGAGGTAAATTTCCAAGCGCCTGAAGTCTACAGAAAGCTCATCGGGGCTGTTCGGCTGTAACTGCTTCCACGAGATTTGAACTTTGAGCCATTTGACACCCAGATTCGCAATTGAGTCCAAAGCTTTGTTCCAGTCGTTTTGATCTAAGTTAGGGTCAAGCTGAATACCCATCCTCGCAGGATCAAGATTCGGCAATGCGGTTGGCTGTGGCCCTGAAGTTGGTGGAACCGTCGATGGTACGGTCGGTGGAATCTGCGACGGTTCGAGCGTTGGCCCTTCAGTCGGTGGCGGAGGTGTTACACTCGGCACAGGCGTTGACGTTGGCGGAAGTGTGTAATCTCCACCAATAACTGCTCCTAATGGTGTATTAGTCGGCCCTGTAGGAACTACTGGCGGCGGAGTCTCAGTTAAGGTTGGGGTTTCGGTAGGCACAATTGGCGTTTCGGTGGGTGGAAGCAAAGTCGGTACGTCAGTCGGTACAGAGGCAATTTCGGCTTCGTGTGTAGGCGTAACATAAATGATTATCGGTGCTTGGGGTGAACAAGCGACCAACAGAACCAATAACATAGCAATAGAACAAAGGTGGCGTGTGTGATTTGTTTTTATCATAGGTAGGATGGTATCACAGAGGTAAAGGGCTGGCTATAAGAATTCGCTGAGAGTTGGGGAGGCGTTAGGAGAAATTGTGTGGTAAAATAGAATTTCTGTTCAACAATAAGTAATTGACAGCGCTCGGCTGAATACCTAGAATACCATTCAGACTTAGGGAAAAACATTCAGGATATAGATATGACAAACGGGATCGTTCGTCAGGTCAACATTGGTCAAGAGATGCGTGAGGCATATCTTGATTACGCGATGAGCGTTATTGTGGCACGCGCCTTACCAGACGCGCGTGATGGCTTGAAGCCTGTTCACCGGCGGATTTTATACGCCATGTACGATATGGGCATACGCTCGGATAGTTCATATAAGAAAAGTGCTCGTATCGTCGGTGAAGTACTTGGTAAATACCATCCACACGGCGATTCAGCCGTCTACGAATCAATGGTTCGCCTAGCACAAGACTTTTCAATGCGCTATGAACTCATCGACGGGCAAGGCAATTTTGGCAGCATAGATGGTGACGGCGCGGCAGCTATGCGTTACACCGAAGCCCGCATGGAACAAATCGGTGAAGAACTACTGGTTGATATTGACAAGCAGACTGTAGATTTTGTCGAAAATTTCGATGGGAGTCTGAATGAGCCTGCAGTACTGCCGTCAGCCTTTCCCAATTTATTGGTTAACGGGTCATCAGGTATCGCCGTGGGTATGTCCACGAATATACCTCCGCATAACTTAAATGAAATATGTGATGCCCTGACATACATACTCGAGCAATGGGAAAAAATTGACGACATCACCGTCAAGGACTTGATGAACTTCGTCAAAGGGCCGGACTTCCCTACTGGCGGATTGGTTTACCGCCACATCGACGGGTTGGATACAGACGAAGATACGTTGGTATCCGCATACGCAACTGGTCGCGGTAAGATTACGATGCGGGCTAAAGTTCACATCGAAGATATGGGACGCGGTAAATCACGCATTATTGTCAGTGAACTCCCCTATCAGACGAATAAGTCCTCATTGATTGAACGTATCGCCAATCTGGTGCGCGACGGCAAACTGGAAGGAATCGCTGACTTACGTGATGAATCAGACCGTCAGGGTCTTCGCTTGGTCATTGAATTACAGCGCGGGGCCGATCCTACAACTGTACTGGCCAGTCTTTTTAAGCTGACCCCATTACAGGAGACATTTAGTATTAATACATTGGCGCTGGTTGATAATGAACCACGCACTCTTAGTTTGAAACAATGTCTAAAAGTCTATTTGGATCATCGACTAGATGTGGTTAAGCGTCGCAGTCAATTTGATCTCGCACGAGCGCAAGAACGGGCGCATATCCTTGAAGGATTACTCAAGGCATTGGATATGATGGATCAAGTCATCGCGACGATCCGCAAATCCCAAACAGCTGATACTGCCCGTACCAATTTGATGAATTTGCTCAAAATTGATGAAGTGCAAGCGCAGGCCATTCTGGATATGCAGCTGCGGCGTTTGGCAGCCTTGGAACGTAAAAAGATTGATGACGAATACAAAGAAAAGATCAAACTCATCAAGTATCTAGAAGGCTTGTTAGCAAGCCCCTTAAAACAACGCCAACTCATCGCTGAAGAGTTGGGTGTCATCAAAGATGCGTATGGAGATCGACGTCGCACCGTAATCATGGACAGCACAGCGACAACCATCCAGACCAACGACCTGCTTGTCCCATCGGAAGAAACATGGGTTACAGTGACCGTTGAGGGCAAGATGGGTCGCAGCTTCGAGAACACACAGCCAAAAGTCACTGCCGACCTTAAAGACCCGCCACGTTTTATTATGGCGACCGATACAGCGCAGCTTGTGTATTTGTTTACGAGCGACGGGCAATGCGCAACCATTCCTGTTCATCAACTGCCACAGATTCATGAAGCAGCAGACGGAGCAGTATTCACAAGCCTTGTTCCGCTGCCAAGTACGGCGGATATAACTGCGGCGATTAGCCTGCCTGAGTCCTTGGAACAGGGCAATTTGATGTTTGCGACAGCCAACGGCGAAATCAAACGTCTGCGTATTGAAGATTTGCCGGGTATGACTTCTAACACCTTCACGATAATGGACGTGGAAAAAGACGACAAACTTGGTTGGGTTATGGTCACAAATGGCGAAAATGAAGTCATTTTAGCGACTGCTCAAGGTCAGACTATTCGATTCAGCGAGAACGATGTGCGTCCAACAGGATTACCAGCAGGCGGTATGCGCGGCATCAAGCTGCAAGGTCAGAAGGACCGAGTCGTAAGCGCATTTGTGGTCGTACCTGACCAATATGTATGGAGTATGACTGACGATGGTGTTGCCCAAATTTCGCCTATTGCCCATTATCCTTCACAGGGACGTGCTGGCAGCGGTGTAATTGGGATGCGTTTGCCTTCAAGCAGTCGCGAGCTTGCCGCAGCGACCATTGGCCGACAAGATGATAACATTATCGCCCTGACAAGCCGCAAAAAAGCGTTCTATATGCGTTTGGGACGGGCTCCTCAAGTCGCTAGAGGTAAAACAGGTGGGGACTTCATTATTTCGATGCGAGAAAAAGAGCAAGTGATTGCGGTTATCACCTATCAACCACGTATGATGATGCCAGAGCCTGAACCGGCTGATTAATTTGATTTTGATAGCCAATATTCGTTACTGAGTGATGTTGATGCCACTATTGGCAGTTTTGGCCTCAGCACGAATATTGGCTGCTAAGTCTTGTAACCACTGGGCTGGTGAAATACCTAGGGTATCCGCAATATCAGTTTCAATGCGTTCATAAGTTCTAAGCGAATCTTCAAACATGCCTAACTTTCGATAAATCCCCATTATCAACCCGGCCAAGTCTTCACGCTGACGGTTGAGTGCGCTGGCACGGATAAATAGACCTAATGCAGATCGAACATCGCCTGATTGCTCCAGCATCTTCCCCTGCGTAAACAACGCTTCACCGTACAACTGGCTTAATTCGTGACGGCGGTTTTGAACCCAAGGATTGGCTTGAGCGTCAATTCCAATAAGGAAATCGCCTTTATATAGCCAAATGACTCGCTTCAGCAAGTCCTGAGCCGAATTTTTCGTTTCGATAGCGCTGCGTTGTATCAAATCTTTGAAAAGAGACACATCGTAAATAAGATTGATACCAGTGGCAATTCGATAAAAACCACCCGAATATTGGGTTAATTCCAGACCCAATATTGAGTTGATCTTGCGTTTTGTGACGTGAAACACATTTGTTGCTTCGTGAACAGGTAAACCCGGCCAAAACACATCAAAGATTTGGCTGCGTGTCGCCATCCCTTTATCAATGAGATAGAAGAATAGGTTGCGTGGTAAGTCTCCATCCCAGTCAGTTACCGGTTTTCCGTTGAGCAATACATGACCGCCGCCTAGCGCTCGGACTTCGAGCAGCTTAGCCTCATTCGCAAGTGCGACATAATCAGGAAACATAAGACTGTTTTCGATGGGAATGATTCTTGCTTGTGATCGAATCAAATCGTTAGAGCGTACAAAGGCGGGAATTGAACGGCTAAAGACTAGTACACGTAAATTTGGCGAAGGAATAAAATCGTTCAGCAGGGTTTCGAGACTTTTTGGTTGAGCACGATCCGCCTCGTCAAGTATTACCAAACGAATATCTGACCATGTACTGGTTGGAAATTGTTCTGTGAAACACCTTTCCAATTTATCTTTCAAGGCGGAATAAGCCTGATTTGTTCCTTCAAAAGGCACATACAGGCAGGCGGGCTCCTGCAAGAACATTTTCAGCACATTATGTTGGGGCAAGTAGGCGGGTTGCACAAAGACAAATTTGATATTTGAATCCAATACTGAAATCTGCTGACGAATTAGCTCATATAAAAAATCGAACATGTGCAAGCTTTCCAGTTAGGGAGTTGGAAGTAAGGTAAGTTGGAAATACGTCTGGTTTCAGTTATAAAAAAGAAATTATAACCGAATTAAAATTAGACGCAAATCATAACTTCATTAAGGCATTAGTCAATCATGACTTACAGGCTGCAAACCCCGCAGTCTATGCTAAGGGTTCTCTCCAATTATGCCATTTTACGTCGGCGTGCTTCTATCACATTTTGAATGTGTTCCATCTTGTTCAAAATCCGCGTTAATTGATGAAAGTTTGCTATTTCCATGGTTAATTGGACGACTGCGACATTTTGGCGGGTAGTGACCGCCACCTTGGTCATATTTACCTTTTCATCCGCTACGATGGTGCTAATATCCCGTAGGAGTCCATCACGGTCGTAGGCAACAATCTCGACCGGTACGGTATAGCGTTCCTCAGCGGGCATCAATCCCCATGAAACATCCACCAAACGCTCAGGCTCACTATGTGACTGCATATTACGACAGTCAGCACGATGCACCGTAACACCTCGTCCACGCGTGACATACCCGATGATTGGATCACCGGGCATAGGGTTACAGCACTGACCTAACGTAACCAACATGCCACCAAGGCCGTTGATATTGATACCATTGGTTTCAATCTGAATTTGAGATGGAACAGGATGCGGAGAATCAAGCATTTCCTCGACCAACGATTTTTGCTGATCACGACGCTCGGTTTCCAGAATTTTGGTTGCAATTTGCGGCCCATTTATATCCCCTGCCCCGACTGCAACTAGAAAATCTTCGAGCTTATCGTAGCCAAAAATTTGGGCGACATTTTCAAAGGATGTGTGTTCGACACCGAGGCGTTTAAGTTCGTGTTCGAGAAGTTCACGACCACTGACAATATGCTTCTCACGATCCTGTTTGCGAAACCACGCTTTGATCTTGTCGCGCGCGCGCGCTGTGTGCACATAGCCCAAGTCGGTGTTCAGCCAATCGAGACTTGGGCCACCCCGCTTGGAAATCAATATTTCTATTTGTTCGCCTGTGCGCAGTTTATAGTTAAGGTTGACCAAACGCCCTTGCACTTTCGCACCACGACAACGGTGGCCGACGTCAGTATGGATGTAGTAAGCAAAATCGATAGGCGTTGCTCCTAGAGGCAAATCGACAATATCACCTTTGGGAGTAAAAATGTATACACGGTCTTGAAACAACTCGTTCTTCATCGTGTCAACGAAATCAGCGGCGTCTTTGGCTTCGGGGCCGAACTCCATCAAGCGACGCAGATAACTGAGGCGATTTTCAAAGGCTTCGTCCCGATTCTTCTTGTTGCCTTCCTTATAGCGCCAGTGTGCAGCGATACCATACTCTGCATCTTCATGCATTTCCCACGTACGGATTTGCACTTCCAAAGTTTTACCTTGACTGTCACGGACGGCAGTGTGAAGGCTGCGATAGAAATTATCCTTGGGAGCCGCAATGTAATCGTCAAATTCTCCAGACACAGGCCTCCATAAACTGTGGACAATTCCTAGTACCTGATAGCACTGATTGACATCATCCACAATGACACGGACGGCACGCACATCATAAATTTGGTCAATCGGAACATCTTTACGATCCATCTTTTTATAGATGCTATAAATATGTTTGGGACGGCCACTAATGACCGCTTTCGTCAAGCCATGCGCAACGAGTTTTTCGCGCAGCGTTTTGATCACATTACTGACATAGGATTCACGATCCGCTCTACGTTCATCAACAGCCGTGGCAATGGCTTTATATTTTTCTGGCAAAAGATATCGGAAACTTAAGTCTTCAAGTTCCCATTTGATCTGCCATATTCCCAAGCGGTTGGCCAGAGGAGCAAAAATATCGAGGGTTTCTTGTGCTTTTTGCTGCTGTTTTTCCGGAGACATATAGTGCAGAGTTCGCATGTTGTGCAAACGATCAGCCAGCTTAACCAATACAACCCGAACATCATCGTTCATGGCCAGCAGCATCTTGCGAAAATATTCAAGTTCTTTGTCCGCAGCTTTTCCTTTTTTATTGGTGTCCACCTTGATGGGTAAATTTTTGAGTTTGCTCACACCATCCACAATGTGAGCGATGTTCTTGCCGAATTCATTACGGATTTCGTCTGTCGTGACACTCGTATCTTCAACCAAGTCATGCATGAGTGCTGCTGCTATGGCTTCTGCGTCAAGTTTCATCTCAGCGAGTATGTGAGCAACAGCCACGCAGTGCGTAAAATAAGGTTCACCGGATTTTCGGAGCTGCCCGGCATGAGCCGCTTCGGCTTTGCGGTAGGCTTTTTCGATCAGTAGACGATCATTTACAGACAAATCTGGAAGTAAATCCAGTATCGATTCAATGTTTAACCCGGCAATCTGTTGCATATACCTGTCTTGCCTGTACCCTTCAACTCTACTAACTATAAGCAAATGTTAATGGCAATAGTTTAGCTTTAATTATATGCTCTGTCTGGCAGTTTGCGACTCTTTGATTAGACACTAGCCCCAATAAGTCAAAAGAAATTTAGACGTGACATTTTTCGTCTTGAAACCATAAAATAAGCACGGCAGAGTGATGGGTATGTAGCTGTATAATACAGCAACAAGCGTACGAACCACATATGAGGGGCAATGAGAAATTTATTAAATGTAGATGAAGCTCTCAAACAAATACTGGCGGTTATCTCGCCGCTTGGAAGCGAAGAAGTTGATTTTTTGGCGGCTTTGGGACGTGTCATCGCTGAAGATGTTGCAGCAAACGGCAATTTGCCGCCATTTCCGAACTCCAGCATGGACGGCTTTGCCATACAAGCATCAGACATCAATCACGCCAACGAACAACAGCCCATTGAGTTACGCGTGGTTATGGATATTCCGGCTGGAACACAACCACAAAAACGAATTCAGCCGGGAGAAGCGGCACGCATTATGACCGGTGCGCCATTACCAGAGGGAGCAGATGCAGTCATTCCGGTCGAAGACACCAACGCTCAATGGACTCCCGGAAGCGACGATCCCCTGTCACAGTCCATTTTGATTAATCGCAGCGTTAAAAGTGGTGACTACGTACGCCTTGCAGGTGAAGACATACGGAAAGGCGAGAAAATCATTTCCAGAGGCGCACTGATTCGGCCTGCTGAGATTGGTTTGTTAGCGGCAGTCGGAAAAAACAGAGTCAATGTCATTCGGCAACCGCGAGTGGCGATTATTTCGACAGGTGACGAGCTAGTCGATGTTAGTGAAGAGCTAACACCGGGCAAAATTCGAGATAGCAATAGCTATACTTTGGCAGCTCTAGTTTTAGCAAACGGCGCTATACCTATTCGCATACCGAAAGCACTCGATAAGTTGGATGATGTACGACAGCGTTTTCAAGAGGCACTGGCTCAAAAACCCGATCTCATAATAAGTTCAGCAGGTGTATCAGTTGGTGCGTTTGACGTTGTCCGAACCGTTATTGATGAGTTAGGCAAAGTCGATTTCTGGCGAATTAACCTTCGACCGGGAAAGCCGCTGGCCTTTGGTCATGTTGGTGGAATACCATTTTTCGGATTGCCCGGAAATCCTGTTTCAGCAATGGTTACTTTTGATGTGTTTGTGCGCCCTACCCTGCTCAAACTAAGTCAGCGGCTTGATCAGGCAGTGATGATTGAAGCGGCTGTTACTGAAGACATGCACTCTGATGGGCGACGCAGCTATATTCGCGTTAAGCTGAAGCGCGAGGCGGATGGTTGGACAGCAAGAACAACCGGAACACAAAGTTCAGGAGCACTCAGTTCAATGATGTTAGCAGATGGTTTAATGATTATTCCTGAAGATGTCAAATTTCTGCCCGCAGGCACAAAGCTTTCGATACGTCTCCTACGGGATTTACACGAATTAAATTGAGGTTAATATGTCAAGTTTTGAGAACTCACAATCTTCCGAATCTGTCAGCAATGGCAACACACGTGATTGGCTCTATCTCATTTCGATCATACTGGTTGTTGTTGGAATCTTTATCAGCGGATATTTAAGCTATGTAAAATTGACTGAAACGCAAACTGTTTGTGTGGGAGGCGGCGCATTCAACTGTGAAGTTGTCCAAAGCAGTGTTTATTCGAAATTGTTCAACATTCCGATAGCGTATTTAGGTTTTGCGACCTATTTGGCACTCGCTGCTCTGCTTCTGTTTCAAAATCGTATAGCCTTTTTGCAGGAATATGGTGTGATGATCCAGTTCGGAATTATCATATTCGCATTTTTGTTTTCGATATGGCTGGTCTATCTGCAAGCGTTCCAACTTAAAGCCTTTTGCACGTGGTGTTTATCACACGAAGTAACAATGACGCTTCTGTTTCTCGTTTCTATTCCCCGTTTAAAGCGCAGTCTTTCCTAATTCCTACCCAATAAAAATGGGGCTTGTTTAAGCCCCATTTCAACACAAACGTTACTGTTCTCCATTGAATTTAGGAGTGACTACGCA
Source organism: Anaerolineaceae bacterium (assembly GCA_016124855.1). Classification (GTDB taxonomy): domain Bacteria; phylum Chloroflexota; class Anaerolineae; order Aggregatilineales; family Phototrophicaceae; genus CFX2. The sequence goes on from WGMX01000028.1 coordinate 207,960, forward strand.
GTGTGCGCGCAATAATCTCATCGCGCTCGCGACTCATCTTTTCGCGACGTTCGCGTTCTTTGTTTTCGCGACGGTCACGAGCCGACTTCTTATCATCCATTGCCCCACGCAGCGCTAATTCCATGGCAGTGGGAATGGCTTCCTCAACCACATCTTCAATTTCTGGTACAGGTTCGGAAGCAGTCTTCATGGTCAGATCAATTTGACGTTTTTTGGCATTCACGCGCAGAATACGAGCCTGAACAGTATCGCCAACTTTTGCAATATCTGATGGTGAATTGACGAAGTTATCCGACAATTCTGACACGTGAATCATCGCAGGGCGTTCGGCGCCAATATCGACAAATAAACCGAAGTTCTCCATGCGAACCACTTTGCCACTGACCGTTTGACCTTCCTTTAGGTCATCCCAAGTGAAATCCGGGGGCTTCACCAGTGAGACAGCAACGCGACCAGCAGCAGGATCAATTTTTAATACGTAAACTGTGATTTCTTCGCCAACTTTAACCACATCTTCGACGTTGCGAACATTAGGTTTGCCTAATTGTGAGATGTGCAGCAGAGCGTCTTGCCCAACCCCAATATCGACAAAAGCACCGTACAATTCGAGGCGTTTTACTGTGCCTTTGAGTTCCATCTTCGGCGTCAGTTCACCCACTGAAGTTGGCACAGTAGTAGTAGTCTCTTCGCTCATATTCGTTCCTTGCTACTCCGTTAAAATCTGTATCGGCCACTAGCCGTCATAAACCTATAATACTGCTTAAGGTGTTGCTTCTGCGGTTGCGTCGGCTGTTACCTCTATTGTGCCTTCAGGTGTTGCTGTTGCGTCAGTTGATGACGCGCTGTTAGCCTCTCCTGTTGGGGTAAGCGTTACGCTCTGAGTAATCTTATAGTCAGGACTTGGATTATCGGGCGCGTAGGCTGTGAAAGGTTGATATCCCTTCCATCCATAAAGATTGCTCAATTTCATGCCCAGATCCATTCGATCGGGCGTGGTGTAGTAAACACCGATGATTTCGCTGGTTTCGCTTAAAACACCTTTTGCTGCGCCTGCAACAAAGGCAAATACAATCATGTTCTGTTTCGGATAAAACAGATTCAATATTGCTTGATCATCAGTGCCGGGTGTACCAAGTACATATTCGGGCTCACCACGGGCTGCAATGACTTGTTTAACAGTAATGTCAGGAGCAATTTGCAGGAAAATCGAACTAACTACTGCGCCATCTTCAGAGATAATCTGGCAACATGCTTCACCACCCGTTGGCTGCCAGCTCGCGCCCACAGCGTTACCGGAGTCAGGAATTGCTTGTGTTTGAGGGTCATCTAAATCAGCTTGGTCTTGAAGAACAACTAAAGCATCGCTCCACTTGGTTTCGCCGGGTGTTATACCGCGCCAACATGGTGCGTCACATTTTTCATCTTTATTTATTAAACTGGTATCTTTTAGAAACTTCGGATTCCGAAGATTCGGTGCAGGGGAACAAGCAGCGATCAAAACAACAAGGAGTAGTAACCCGGGCACGAGGATACGAAACTTCATATTTTAATACACTTTCAAGGTCAGGCTACCAATAATCGACGATAAAACAGGGGCAGTTTAACAACTGCCCCCGTATTGTACAGCCTTTTATTGCTAATTCAACCGTAGAGTCAAACGATAATCTCCAGCAGTTACTCCATATTGCCCACCGAAATGCGTGGCAATGACGGTGTACTTGCCATCAATCGGCAAGATAAAGTTATTGATGGCCGAGTTCGTCGTTTCTGCCGAGGCATCATCATTTTGTGTCACCTGATCGCCACCGGGGCCGATGAGGAACAGTACCGGGTCGAGCGTACCATTTAACCGTTCCATACCAATGGTTGCGACCTGCCCTGCCTTGCCCTCAAACACATAGACATCAAACTTGTTGTTGAGTCGTATGCTACCGGTGGCAGGTTGAGCATTTACGAGAGTTGGCGCAGAAGGCATTTCGGTAACAACGCTGTTCAGCAAGGACGCTGCATCTGGCTTTTGCTTTGTTCCGAATATACCACCATCACCTGCGGTAATTTGACCGTCCAAACCGATATTGTAACTAACGACATAACGCTGATCGACATTTAAGAGTTCATTTTTTTGCAAAACCACCTTGTTGTTGGCAACAACTGTCAGCACGAACTGAACCGGCGTAGTGTCATTACAATTGCTCTGATACAGCACTTCAATCTCATAAGAACCGGCAGTGGGCAAACGCCCTTCCGGCCAATAGATATAAGAATACGGAGATGAACCTGTTGAAGCCACACAACTATCATTGCCGCGTGCTGCTTCAACGCCTCCACTAGGTATTGTAGGCTTACCATCATAGACTGAATCGCCTTGAGGGTCACGCACGAGGAGTTGAATATCGGCGGCGGTACTCCATTGGAGGCTTACCTCGACAGATCCGCGTGGAACATCAGCGAAGGTTGGGACCTGAGCCACAGCATTTTGCGTTCCCGCCGCCGTAGTAGTTACCGCACCGGTTAGAGTCAAGGTATAACCGCCCTCTGTTCCGCCTAGCGCTTGTCCATAGCGGGTGACCACCACATTGTATGTGCCCCCTAGTATTGCTGAGAAGTTCTGTATGGCGGAGTTGGTTACACCTTGTTCACGATCATCATTGCTGGCAACAATGTTTCCGTTTGGATCAATCAGCAATAATAAAGTGTCAAGGCTGCCTGAGTCAGCATTCACCTGCGCGGATATTACATCACCTACGTTTGCCGCAAAGCTGTAAACTTGATACGGCTGTTTTGACGTTATCGTTCCAGTTACCGGTGTGTTCTGGGTCAATGCAGTAGCGGCTTTTAGATCAATTGAAGCAACGGTAGGAGGGTCAACTTTTACGCCATTTGCACCGGCAACAACAGTTCCATCGGTATTAATGACCACACTTGCTAAATAGACTTGATCAGGCTGAATGGTGGCTTTTATCTGCGCTACTTGTTTGCTGTCCAGCGTAACCGTCAATGTTAGATTTGCAGGATTACGATTGGGGCAGTCCGTCTGCTGCTGAAAATAGACAATCATTTCATAGCTACCGGTAGGCACCACACCAGCAGGCCATGAACCTTCTTCCGAAGGCGATTGCGAAAGCGCATTACAGACTCCATTGGCGTTTGCACTCATCTTGCCACCACTGGTAACGGTTGGCGTTTCCCAATATAGGCTACCTCCTACAGGGTCACGCACTTCAAGATCGAGATTCGCAGTCGTATCCCAATCCAGAATAAATTGAAGTCCCGTGGCCGTCAGGAGCTGTCCGGGTGAGGCCGGAGTTGCATTTGCAGAGCCTGCTTGAAATGTAATTTCGAATGCAAGTTCGCTGGTCGGAATTCCTGTCGCATCCAATACCGTCAAGTAATATGTTCCAGAAGTGGGAATGACGACATTTTCCAAGACTGCGTTGGCGTTCGCCTGTGCGGCAACGGCCTGCCCTATGTATGTACCAGCAGCGTCGGTAATCATCAGCGCTAGGCGAGCACCTGAGTTCGTCGTGACGGTAACAGAGACAGATTGGCCCGTGCTTGCGCTAATCGTATAGACCTGCGCTATGCTCGTGGTATTCAATGTCCCCGATGTGGTAATGCCAGCGACTAACGCACGGGTTGTGTTGTCCTGTGCGGCGAGCATACTTGTCGACACGAGAACGATAAGCATGAAAATTGCTGAAATGATTTTTCTCATGCGAGAGGACATCATAAGTCTCTCCTTCATTGTTAATTTCCGATAAAATGCCGCGTGAGTGTAGCCTAATCTTAGCAGCGATGCTATGCGCTTTGACTACGCATTACCAACGTTATGGAGAATCTGTTGGCGTTTCTGTCGCGGATGATTGGTGCGGCGCAAGTTCTGTAAAGGTCGTCATACCTTCCGAAACATCCACTTTTTGTACAACGCGCTGACCATCGATATTCGTAATCACCTGATAGCGTCCTACAGGAATATCGCCAAATACAAAGTTTTCTTTCCACGATGGATCTGAGTTCACATCTGAGCCATTGTCTAGATAGACGTAGCTAGTCGTAGATTGAACGACCAGTCCAGTACGATTATCCAACACTGTGACGTTCTGATCCTGCAATCCTATGCCATTTGGCCCGACCACACGTCCCGCAATAACACCGCGACCAACATAAGGCACCATCCAGAGTAACGGGTTATACGTGGCACGGTAACGATTTTCTCCAACACGTACTTCAAAATGGACATGAGGGCCGCTGACTCGTCCCGTATTGCCGACTAGCCCTAGTGGGTCACCGAGATTTATACGCTGCCCTTGAGTGACCAAGACAGCCGAAAGATGAGCATAGAGTGTGTATAAAACTTGACCTTTATATCCGAAATCATGCTGGATTTCGACAACATTGCCGTAACTTGGCGAGTCTTGGAAGCCGGGGCCAGCCCAGATCACCGTACCTGTGCCAGCAGCACGAACAGTTTGTCCGATTGGATTTGGCATATCAATGCCTGTATGAATTCTCCAAGGTGTTTCGGCATCAGGACCATTGGTACCAAAGGTATAGGAAAGCAATGCTTCGTTGTTCGCATTTGAGTCAACGGGACGCGCAAATACATAATGGTCACGTCCAAATGGATCGCGCGAGATCGGCGGTATTAATGCAGGAGGCTGCCACTGTGCCGGAGGACGTGTCACCACTTCGGCTGTTACCGGTAAACCAGTCGATTGCGTAGATAGCGTAGGAGCGGGTGTTGCCGTTACGACCGAATTGGGTTGGGCCGGAGCTACAACCGTTAACTGCAAAGGGGCAATCGGTGTTAAGTTCGTATCGCTGCTATTTGCTAAGGTGGGAGGCACAAATGAAGCAGTCGGAATTGCGACTGTCGGCAGCGGTGTGGAATTACTTCCGAACCCTACGCGCAGCACCGTTTGCCAAGAATTCGCATCTTCAGTTGGCTGTTGAACTGTCGGAATGACGATTATACTTGGCGATTGGTCAGGGTGAGCATTCAGCCAGACGATGAGACCAAAGCCCACTAACCCAAGTATTACCAAGAAAAATGTCGAAAATCCATCGCGTCGCATAGGTGTCCTATGGCTGCGTTTGAGTTGTCGGTGTCGGCAAAGATGGCACCGATGTCGCCGCAAATCCGCCTAATTCGGAATTGCTGTACAGCTGCAACATCGCGTCATACCAGCTTAACCCATCCGTCTTCTCAAACAACCAATAATTGATCCCATTGACATTCGCGCGCCAGTCGCTTCCAGCCGGAACGCGCTGCCATCCATAATCGGCTGCCAACTGCGTGAAGTCAATATAATAGCCAGCAGGAATTTCGGTTTTTAGTCGACCACCACCATCATAAGCTTGCACATCGCCACTGTTACGGCTGAGCATATCCCAAGGCATTTGTCGCAATGGCTCACCCAATTCGCCGGGAACCGCGTCATCACTGACTCTTACATATACACGCCAATATGTATTTACGCCGATGTCTTCCCGCACCAGTTCGATTTGCTGCGGGAAACCTGCAATCAGATTACGAGTGATACCGAATGCACGTCCCGTATAATACCAGTTTCGTCGTTCTTCACCAGCGTCAGGTAAACGGGGTGTGGGCAAGAATGACCAAAACGCATCATCTAGCTTACCGAGAAAATCCCATCCGGCGAGCTGCAAAGTTTTTTGCCTAAGTGCGTTAAATGAGTCATTCACCGTGTCACTAAGGTAAAGTTCGGAGCGTGATACGACTACATTTGAAAGCGTACCCAAGCCGTAATGTCCATTTTTATCAGGGCTGCCGACCTGTTCCACGAACAACGATTGCGGAACACCCGATGGCAAACCGCCGCTGCTGATTAATGCAGCAGGCAGAGGACGCCCCGTCCATACGGGTGAAGTTGCTTGTTCGGGCGCGCCGACGACCAACGTGGTATTACCCGAACTGGTGAATGGCGTTGCGACAAATTGAGTACCTTCTTGAGAATCAACAGCGGCAATTAGACTAGAGCCATCTGGAGACCAAGCCGGCGTGCGCCCCCTCGTGATGACCTGAGCCGGCGACTGGATATTATCAACATCTTTGACAAATACTTTCTCTATGCCTTCGTCAAGTGCACTGTATGCAATGTATTTGCCGTCCGGACTCCACGCAGGATAATTTTCTTGACGATCCGGCGTGTTTGTGAGGTTAATGGAGGCAGAATCTGTTGGGTTATCCAAAGAAAAGATGTAAATATCTTGATTGCCATCTCGCCACGAGACAAAAGCAATTCGGCGACCGTTATTTACGGGCGACCATGCGGGCGAAAAATCTGGCGACGGACTATTGGTAACACGCAGGGCGGGCTGCGAACCATCGACAGGCACAACATAGATGTCAAGGTTATTACCTTGATAACTCTCGTAAGTCAAGAATTTACCATCAGGACTCCAATGGGGAGAGCCTTGAAATGATAAATCGTAAGTCATGCGTTTGGTAGTACTTGCTACGAGATCATAAATATATATTTCCCAGTTGCCGTCTTGTCGAGAGGCGTATGCCAACTTGGTTCCGTCCGGCGACCAAGATGGATCACGCTCATCGGCAGGGCTATTGGTGAGACGTATGGGTGTGCGGCTGCCGATACTCAGCGCCCAAATGTCCGTTTGACCTTTTTCACGAGCAACATAGGCGATACTGCCACGCGCTTCCAAGACAGGGGGTAACAGGGTAGCCGTTGGCACAGGTGTGCTGCCCAGTACAGGCACACCCGTTGCATCAAGTCCTACACTCGTCGTTAATGGCAAAATCCCATTTCCAGCATCAGCTAACGCGTTCAAATTCGGCGTTTGCCGCGCCGGATTGGTTGCCCAGAGTACAACAGCAATAAGAACGGCCAAAACTACCACAAAAAGCCTGCTCAAGGTTCTGTTTTGTACTCTTAAAGGGTCTTCGGTAACCGTAGCAGTCATTTCGGCACGGGCAGCGCGCCGCGCCATCATATTATTGGTTGATGTGCTAACTGTCCCTGCGGCCTGCTGCGAAACACGCTTGGCGCTAACACCCAATAAACGGAATATGACACTGAATACAGCGCCAAACACTTTCAATATGCCGCGCAATATCGCCAGAATTATTCCGAAAATAACTGCCAGAAGCCTACCCAACGTGTGTTGGCCCAGCCCAACTAAACGAGACACGCCTAGTTCGGTCAGTTGACCAAAAGCAGCACTCGACTTGAGGATGACAACACCGAATTTATCAGTCAGACGGTAAGCACGTACCAGCATTCGTTTTTATCTCTGCGGCTTGATACAAATTCAATCAAGGTTTTCATTGTACTGGCAAACACAAAGTCCGGCAATTGCCCGGTTCATTAGGCATTGAAATCAAGCAAATTGACCTATGTCTATAGATGTTGTAATGTTAAGCTAACCAAAATGCCACTTAGGAGAAATGTACTATGCCTCGCCGTCATGTAAGTCGGTTTGCACGCATCATCATGGTTCTATGCTTTTTTGGGTTATTTACTATTCTGCCAACTTTTGCTCAAGACACTCAAACTACGCATGTTGTTCAGCGTGGTGAAAATTTATATCGAATAGCGCTGCATTATGGCATCAGTGTAGACACACTCGCTAAGGCAAACAATATCACTAATACCAGTGTGATATATGCTGGACAAACACTTGTCATTCCCGATTACAATCCTGCGCCTGCCACGGTCGAAAACCCCACTGTCGCTGGAACACCGACCAAGTACACCGTTACATACGGCGATACGCTTGCAAGCATCGCCACTCGATTTGGTATGACAGTAGATCAGCTTATGACGATAAATAATTTAAGTAATCCCAATCGCATATTGCGCGGCCAAGAGTTGATGGTCTGGGCAACTTCACCGGTTGACGAACCTGCCGCGACTGCTCCTCAAATTGCCGTTGAGTCCGCACCCACAGCGGAACCGGCCACAGTAACCACTACGACGGAGACAGTCCAACCACCGCCTAGCGCAACGTATACTGTTCAAGCAGGTGAAGGACTTGCCCAGATTGCCAACCGATTTGGTGTCAATTGGGTGGACATCGCCACCGCGAATGGTATTTCCAACGCCAATCAGATTTACGCGGGGCAAACACTGACGATTCCGGGAGTTAGCGGCGATTTGACCAATGGAGCGGGAACGGCGACATCATCCAGCGTTCCAGAGTTTGTACCTGATCCCCCGACCATTTACGTTGGGAAGCAAGTTGTAGTCGATTTGAGCGATCAAATGACGTATGCATACCAAGATGGTGTACTCATCCGTTCGCTGCGGGTATCGACCGGACTACCCGGCAGCACTACCGTTTTAGGCGATTACAAAGTTTATCATATGCTCGAAAGCCAGCGCATGGTTGGGCCGGGTTATGACCTTCCCGGTGTACCCTATGTAATGTATTTTTATCAAGGCTATGCGCTGCATGGCACATATTGGCATAATAATTTCGGGCATCCCATGAGCCACGGATGCGTCAATATGCCAACATCCGAAGCTGAATGGTTCTACAAAAATTTTGTTGAGATTGGCACGCCAGTGCATGTTCAACTGTAAATAGGGGAAACAAAACAGGGACTCTTGTGAGTCCCTGTTTGTACACAATTGAATCTTATTCAAGTAGATGGATTACCCTCTAATCCAAGAGCCGCAGCATTGCGCTTCATTGCGTCCAAAACAATTTGTATATGTTCGTCAAGATCAACACCTAATGCGGCAGCCGCGTGTTCGATTTCTTCGCGGTGAACGGGCGCGGCGAAAGTTTTATCTTTCCATTTTTTCTTTACAGACTTCAATTCAACATCCAATATGCTTTTGGACGGTCGCACAAGCGCAACAGCAATTAAGAAGCCTGTTAATTCATCCACCGCTACCAACGTTTTTTCCATCGGTGTTTCAGGTTTCACACCTGTGATTTCTTCAGCATGGGCAAGAATGGCTTTAATAATTTCATCGGAAACACCGCGTTCACGTAGAATCTTTGAACCAACTACCGGATGCCCTTCAACCGCAACATCAGGATAACGTTCGTAGTCAAAATCATGTACCAATCCCGTTACACCCCACTCTTCGGGATCGCCGCCAAAACGCGGCGCATAAGCACGCATTGCCGTCTCTACGGCTAGCATATGTCGACGAAGCGATTCACCCTGTGTGTATTCGGTGACAATAGACCATGCTTGTTCGCGATTCATAACCCATTCCCAACTCTTATGCGCAATACTACCCGTATACCCGAAACACAATTTCAAGCGGCTGACCGATTGTAATACGCCCCGGTGTTTGCAAAAGCCACTTTCCGCTAATTTTTTCATTGCCGCCCTTTGCGGGGGTTTTACCCTGAAAGGTAATTATAGCAGTGTCACCGGGCTTAACAATTGCATCGCGTTCATCGAAAAAAATGAACTGCCCCGCGTCGAAATCTTCTCCCGATGAATAGCGAAGAGCTGTACTGCGTGCCCAATCACAATTAGCACCACTGAGATTCGTGATTTGAATTTTTAAGGTAAATTCGGTATTGACGGGTAACTGGTACAAGCCGTCGATTTTCCTCGCATATCTCTGTGGTTCGACCAAGGTAATATCAGCGGCGTAATCCAATTTGCAAGCGGCTTGGGTCGCATTTTGGGCGGCAGCAGTCTGGGTCAAAGCGACAATAGTCGTTGTCGGATTGGTGGTGGCAGTAGCGGTAGCAGTAGGTGTAAACGTCAGGGTTGGGGTAAGAGTTGGCGTGAAGGTCAATGTTGGTTGTTTGGTGGGTGTTAAAGTGGGAGCTTCAACAATCGGCAGTTTGTCAACATCCCCGTAAACGTCCAATGCCGAGATTTTTACCCATCCTGGAATACCATTTGATTTTTGAACAAGGAACCATAGTTTGTCAGGACTGAGGCCAATAATCGTGACCTGTTCACCTGATCTAATTTCCATCATTTTGGAAGCGGATTCATCAGGCGCCTGTAAGGCAAGCTCCGCACTTCCATTTGATGATAGTACCGCTATTGGTGTTGCGGGTGTTGAGGACGGCGTTGGTGTCAAACTGGGTGTAGGCGAATTGGCTGTGGTCGCGGTTAGCGTCGGGCTTTCGGTGACCATCACAGTTGGCGTATTGTTACCGGATTGAATAACTTGTGAAGTGATCTCAGTTGTTGGAACGGATACGATATTGGTCGCATCGAGTGTAAAAGTTGGACTTAAGATAAACCCCGGAAATGGGATGACGCGTGTTGCGAAGCCAAGAATAAGCAGCGTGACTAATGCGCCAACGACCCAAACGGGCCATAAGGAACGCGACGTGACACTTTTATCCTGCGCTAGCTGATTAGGCAACAGGGTTGTGGTGCTACCAACGGCTGTCGATCTACTCATGGTATCGCTAGCAGGGTTGGCTAGATTAGCATTATTCAAATCTGGCGGCGCAAAAAAGGATTTAGGCTGCTGCTCGTATTCGACATTATTGTGAGCAAAACGATCTAAGTCTTCAATCAATGCGCTGGCCGATTGATAGCGATCTTGCGCCTCTTTCGAAATAATCTTTTGGACGATACGATCTAACTCTTCAGGGATATTGGGGTTAATGTCACGCGCAATGGGCGTAGGCGTGTTTAAGTGTTTGAGAATGATTGCGAGTGGTGTTTCAGCATCATATGGCAGTTGACCAGTCAACATTTGGAACATGATGATGCCCAGTGAATATAGATCCGACCGTTCATCACCCGCCTCACCTAACCCCTGTTCAGGAGCCATGAATGCAGGCGTGCCAACCATGCCGCCGCTGGCTGTAAATTGGGCTCCAGTCACAATTTTCGCGATACCAAAATCGGTCAAGACCACGCGACTGTCATGATCAAGCATTAGATTGGCGGGTTTTACATCGCGATGGATCATATTACGACTGTGCGCATAAGCAAGCGCACTGGCCGATTCGCGCATGATCCGAATAACTTCGGGAATTGGCAGCAGCTCTCCACGCGCCATAATTGATGAAAGACGGTCTTTTAGCGTAGAACCATCAATCAATTCCATAACCATGTAATAGCTTTCGGCTTCGGCATCAAAATCGAAGTCGTAAACTTGTACGATGTTAGGATGCTTGAGCTTAGCAATATTCTGTGCTTCACGTTCAAAACGCGACTTAAACTCGGGATCATCCGCCAGAAAAGCGTGCAACACTTTAATCGCAACGTAGCGATCAAGGGTGCTCTGATAAGCGCGGTAGACTTCCGCCATCCCGCCGCGTCCCAGACGTTCGATTACTTCGTATTTCCCGATCTTTCGATTCTGCACAGATATGGTCTTTACTTTACACTTGAGGAATAGGCAAGTAGATGTGATTATAGCTTATGATAACCACATCCTCAAAGCGACTATGTCTTACAATTCCTTTATTTCTGATTAACCACCACCGCTGACACCTTCTTTGATGCCGCCTTCGGTCATCGCGCGGGCATCTAAAGCTTTAGCAGCATCTTCATCGGTCATATAACCCAGTGAGACCACGACTTCACGGATACTACGGCCTTCCGCGAGAGATTTCTTGGCGACTTCCGCACCTTTTAGATAACCAATTATCGGATTTAAAGCCGTTACCAAAATCGGATTGCGCGCCAACCAGCCCTCGGCTTGTTCGCGGTTAGCGATCAAACCTACTACACATTTTGTCGTGAAAGCATTTACTGCGCCAATCATAACATGCATCGCTTCAAATAGGTCATGGGCGATGATGGGCATCATGACATTGAGTTCGAGCTGTCCAGCCTGCCCTGCCATCATGATTGTCATATCTTTACCAATAACGTGAAACATTGCCATATCCAGCATTTCTGCCATGACTGGATTTACCTTTCCGGGCATGATTGAAGAGCCGGGCTGCACTGTTGGGCAAGTAATTTCAGCAAGACCGGTTGTGGGACCGCTTGCTAGCAGGCGAACGTCATTGGCAATGCGAATTAAGTCTTGTGCAGTCGTGCGAATTGCCCCAGAAAAGAAAACCGCGTCCTGCATGGACTGCATTGACTCAAACAGATCGTCAGATTCATACAGTTCTAATCCTGTAAGCTTACTGAGTTTAGCGACCATGCGTTTGTGATATTCAGGATGAGCATTCAACCCTGTGCCATTGGCTGTACCGCCGATACCAAGGCGACGCAAACCTTCTGCAGCTTGGTTAATTTTCTCAATGTCACGTTCGATAGCTTTAGCCCACGCACCGACTTCTTGACCAAGGCGAACAGGGACAGCATCCTGCAAATGTGTACGACCACTCTTGGTGATGTCATCCCACTCTTTGGATTTCATTCGCAGCGCGTCTGCGCAGGCTTTGAGGGCGGTTGTCAGCTCATTTAGACGCCAAAGCGCGCCGAGCCTAATGGAGGTCGGGATGGTGTCATTGGTGCTTTGTGCCATATTGACATGGTCATTAGGGTTCACAGGTTTCTTTGTATCATCTAACTTATAGCCGAGAATTTCATTGGCACGGTTTGCCATGACTTCATTGGCGTTCATATTGTGGCTCGTGCCCGCACCGGCCTGAAACGGATCGACAACAAATTGATCATGCAGTTTTCCAGCTAGGATTTCATCACCCGCTTGCATGATGGCCTTCGCCATCTTTTCATCCATCAAACCGAGATCAAGATGAACTTCAGCAGCAGCACGTTTAACCATGGTAATGGCGCAAATGAAGGCCGGGTACGGCTTAAGCCCACTGATGGGAAAATTTTCAACTGCGCGCTGTGTTTGTGCGCCATAATACGCTCCAGCAGGGACATTGACAGGCCCTAGAGAGTCTTTTTCAATGCGGACATCTGGCATTTTAATTTCTCCTCGCGCGAAAAACGCGTTAAATGATTATGTTCAGTTTGCAACAAAAAAGGCGCTACCAATTGTAACGCCTTTCACTATTCCATGCGATGATTGTCATTGAGTCAGCGCATGAGCGTCTGATTAGCCTCTACAGCTTATTTTGCAGCGGCGTAGCGCTTAGCAACTTCGTCCCAGTTGACGACGTTCCACCATGCAGCAATATAGTCCGGGCGACGGTTCTGATAATTCAGGTAATAGGCATGTTCCCACACATCTACACCTAAAATCGCAGTCTTGCCCTCAGAGATGGGGTTATCTTGATTCGCAGTAGAGGTGATGCTGAGTGCGCCACCCTTATCTGCGAGCAACCACGCCCAACCAGAACCGAAGCGGCTTGCGCCAGCGGCAGCAAACTTTTCCTTGAATGCGGCAAAGCTACCAAAGGCGCTGTTAATTGCAGCAGCCAAATCACCAGTAGGTTCGCCACCCTTGCCGGGGCCCATGATCTGCCAGAACATGCTGTGATTATAATGTCCACCGCCGTTATTACGGACCGCACCACGAATGGCTTCTGGGATGCTGTCGAGAGAAGTCAGCAGCTGCTCGATGCTTTTGCTCTGGAGGTCGGGATAGGCTTCTAGTGCTTTGTTTAAGTTGGTGACGTAAGCGTTGTGATGCTTACCATGGTGAATTTCCATGGTACGGGCATCAATATGAGGTTCCAATGCATTGGTTGCATAGGGAAGTGCAGGAAGTTCAAAAGCCATTATCAATCTCCTTCGTATGGTAGTTGAAGAGGTTATAACACGCCTATTCTAGCCGCAGGCCGGTTGGTTTCCAAATTGACCTTTGGTACAGAATAGTGGCTCTAGCCGAGCGGATTACTCATCAAGTATGCTACAGAAGCGTTACAAGTCGCATCATATTTTTATAAACAAATCATGAGAAGCTGATAATTTCAGTCTTAATTGGAGCTTGAGGAAGCAATCCTTGACGACGAGCGAACTAAAAGTGTCAACCCCTGCAAAGATTCCATTACAAGCATATATCGTCATCACTATTGGCGTAATTGCAGTTTCTTTGGCTTCAATACTTATTAAACTGGCGCAGGCCGAAACCATCCCTTCGACTTTGATCGCGGCATCACGGATGGCGATTGCAGCGCTGGTGCTTACACCAATCACCTTAAGACGGTATTGGACTGAAATAAAGAGGTTGCATCGCAGTCAGCTAACGTTGGCGGCTGTATCGGGCTTGTTTCTTGCTATTCACTTCGCGACATGGGTTAAATCTTTCGAGTATACGAGCGTGTTAGTGGGCGTGGTTTTGGTAAACACCAATCCGTTATGGGCAGCGATTCTCGAGTTTATTTTTCTAAGGACAAAACTCAGTCGCTGGGTAATTATTGCGCTGGTAATTGGGATTATCGGCAGCATCATCGTTGCGCTGCCAAGCGGTGGCGGGATACATTTCGAGGCCAATACTGGCAGCTTGCTGGCGCTCATCGGCGCAGTGGCGGTTGCGATTTACTTTGTTATTGGGCGAAACTTGCGGGCGACACTTTCGCTTATCCCATATATTTGGCTTGTATATTCCTGCTCTGCTGTTTTTCTGTTGATTCTGGTGGCAGCAACCAGTGTGCCCGTTCTAGGCTACAGCGCCAAAGGCTACGTTCTCCTTGTATTGACGGCGCTCATTCCGCAGCTTGTAGGCCATTCTTCCCTGAACTTTGCCCTACGCTATTTTCCTGCATCTTACGTAGGGATTGCAGCGCAGCTTGAACCTGTGTTGAGCGCGATAGTTGCCTTCTTATTGTTTACCGAAATTCCTACGGGAATACAAATCGCAGGCAGTGTTATTATTCTGGTGAGTGTCATCCTCGCAAGCATAGGACAAACGCAAAAAGCATAACGACTAATCATGACATCATTTTTATCAAGACTTCCGGCGCCAACCAACAAAGTACGGCGCGTTCAACTCCTGCTGCTTATGGGAACGTTTGCGGGGGCGTGGGCCGCAATTTTCGGGCGCATTGCCCAGCATCACGGGATGCCCACACCAGTAATTATCAGCTTCAGAATATTGTTAAGTGCGGTCGTTCTCACTCCAGTTGTTTGGAAATATCACCGGCAAGAATTTTTCAAGCTGAATAAACGGGATGTACTGATCGCGGCAGGTGGTGGTTTCTGGTTCGGTATTCACCTTATGTCAGGATTTGAGGCACTCAAGCATACATCGGTGCTGGTGAGCAGTGTACTCGGTGGGACCCTGCCGATTTGGGTGGCGATACTGGAAGTTTACGTGCTTAAAGCCCGTTTGAACCGCATGGTTTGGATTGGGTTAATGATTACTTTATGCGGAGGAATTATTATCACGCTGGCAGGCAGCGGTGATGCTTCGCTCGGTGATAACCCCTTATTGGGAAGTGGATTGGCATTGATGGCGGCCGTGGCAGGCGCAGTTTATGCCATCGTCGGACGAAGATCACGAGATAAGATGTCCTACCTCCCCTATTTATGGTTAGCTTTCACTTTCGGTGGGTTAACCAGCCTGAGTTTAGTCGTAGTGACCGGACAAAGCATGGTTGGCTACGATTTTAGTACCTATCTAGCGGTTATTCTGCTGACTATTGTGCCGCAACTTATCGGACACGGTGTTTACAATTATGCATTACGGCAACTTCCAGCAACGTTTGTGAGTGTTGTTGGGCAATTGGGTATTATCATTAGCGCTGTGCTGGCCTACCTGTTTTTCAGAGAGATTCCAAGTGTTTTGGAAATCCCCGGCAGCCTTGCGATTATCGTAGGCATCACGATGGTCAACTTGAATAAGCCGCCGATCCCGAAAGCTCAGCTCGGAGTTCAATTAACGGTAGAACTTGTGTCTCCTGCCCCATCACCCATGCCTGTAGGCGGCGACAGCGAACCTATTCAAGTTATTTGATGCAGTTGATTCACAAAATTCTTCACATTCTTCATTTTCACAAGGGAAGTTTTCAGTTAACAGTCTACATCAGCGATTTTATGGCGGGCTATGTCTTCAATGTCAAGGTGACATTTAGAGCGAAATATGCGGCAGCAGCGGCGAAAGCAGCAATTTTAAGGGCGGTTTAGCACTGAATTTGCTATATATACCCGACTCCGAAGTATCAGGGAACGGGTTTATAGGCCAGAAAAGGAATGCCTTTCCCCTACAAACATCAGATTGATTGTAGGGTGGCATTACCCTCATTATTTACCACGCAATATCATAGCACACATTTTCTAAACCAACAATTCAAATGCGGTTTGAAAATAGTTGTGTTGTGGTTGGTTATTAGCCCAATTTGAAACCTAAATAATCAGACACTCCGGGCCAGATGTCAGCAGTGGGCATGTCTTCGGGCAGCAAAACCTGCCCTAGCAAAGATTGCATTTGACCACTGCGATACATTTCTTGAATGGTGTATTCCACCAACAAGCGGAAATCAATATCGTTGCGCGGAACTGCCATACCGACGTAAACACGGCTATACCACGCATCAGGGTTTGACCCACGATGCGTTAGCCGTAAGTCATTCTGATTGGCTTGGACGTGAGCGATCAATTTCAGGCTATCGCCAAATACGGCATTTACGTTGTTTTGTGAAAGGATAACGGTGGCTGCATCGGCTTCATTCGTGACAGAAAAAATTCTTACCCCCGAGCGTGCGCTAGCCGCCAATTCTTTTACGCGGTCTTCCGCTCCAGCTTCGCTGCCAAAGACGCCCACCACACGGCCACGCAAATCCAAAAAGGTTTCATAGTCATCATTCTTTTTGACCATGACCCGTTCACCATGTAACAAATAGGCAGCGGTCAGGTCAACTTTATCCGCCGCAGTCCAATCCAGCGGTACGCCGATAGCAATATCTGCTTGGCCACTAGCGACTAAATCGACTGCATTTGCAGCCGAATCTGGTACATAATCTACCCGAAAACCCCATTTGGCGGCCATCGCCTCGATTACGGCTCGATTGGTCGCTTCTAGCCGTTTCTGGCTTTCTGGCGCGTCGGCAGGTAAATCCGAAACGCCGGCGACTCGAATAGCTTTGCCCTGCTGTAAACGGGGAATTGCATACTGTGTGGGATAGGGAACATCCTGTGGTAGTTGAGGGGGTTTTGGCGCTTCATCGGTTATACCTGACCAAAGTGGAATCAGATTGATGGAGTAATTTAAACCCGCTAAGTATGTTTTCTGAAGTTCCTGTAACGTCCCTTTTTGTGCCAGATATTGGAGGGTTTTATTGATTAAGTTGCGCCAATTTACATCCTGCCGACGGACGGCAATGGCATATGGTTCAGGGCCAACGGCCTCATCTAGAATTTTGCCCATTCCTACTTGTGGGATGACCTTCGTAAGTTGAAAGCGGCTGTCCACAACGCCGTCGATTTCACTATTCACCAATGCTGAATAGGCCTGATTTATCGTCAGAAAAGATTGAATTGTCGCACCAACACCTGAACGCTGCTGCCAAAGCCCGATAGCTTCTGCGGCGGGCGTACCTAAAACATAACCGATTTTGCGACCTGACATATCCGCAAGAGTGGCCGCCCCGTCATCCTGCCGTACAAGCATAGACTGCGTGCCATCAAAATAAGTGAAGCTAAACTCAACTTTAGAATCCATATCGCGGCGATGAATCTGCAAACCAAGCAGCATATCAATTTTGCCACTGGTCAGCATTTCGATTCCGGTTTGGCTTGTCACCTGAACTGGCACAAACTTTACGCCCCAAACCTCTGCCATTTTCTTAGCGAGATCAGCATCGAATCCGGAAACTTCACCGCGCACATTGAGCGTCCCAAAGGGTGGCGCGTTATAGAGCAATCCGACGCGCACGGCATTATCTCGCTGCATCTGAACTAATGATGATTCAGTTAGCAAAACATCGCCTGCGGCGACATCTAGTACAGGTACAAGAGTTGGGGGAACCAAGGTCGGGGCCGGTTGAAGGCGAAGTTCTGCTGAAAATGACGGAGAAAAACCTATCGCCATCAGAAACATGACGACAAGCAAAGAAAAAGCAACTGCAAAACGCTTCATAAGATTTACCTATATAACTGATGGTCTTCGATATAGGCGAGAACGGCATCCGGCACGAGGTAGCGTATGCTTTTGCCGGCTGCACAACGAGCAACGATTGCGGTGGAAGAAATATCTATCAACGGGGCGTCTACAATCGTAAGCCGTTCGGCCAATCCGGGTAATTTATCATGGTGTAGTTCAGGCGAAATTATGCTCTGCGGGCGACGCATAACTGCGATTTTACATAAGCGTATGAGTTCTTGCGGCTGATGCCATTTGGGTAGATCATGCAAGGAGTCTCCGCCCATCACGAAATACAGTTCGGCCTGTGGATAATCGGCCTGCAACAGGCGCACCATATCCACCGAGTAATGAGGGCCGGGGCGATCTACATCTACCCTTGAAATGGCAAACTGCTGATTATCCATGATGGCGCAATCAAGCATGGCTAGGCGATCTTCAACCGGAGCTTTGTCTTCCTGCTGCTTATGTGGTGGGTCAGCAGCAGGTACAAATAACAATTGGCTTAAACCAATGGCGTCTAATGCGTGTTGAGCGAGAATTAGGTGCCCAATGTGAGGTGGGTCGAACGTACCGCCGAGAATGCCTATGCGCTCCATTTGTCTTCAGTCAGCCCATTCAAGTTCGTAGTCGCCAATATAAACGGTATCCCCTACTTGAACACCGGCCTCTTCTAAGGCAGCGGAAATGCCGAGCGTTTCCAGTATTTGTTGAAAACGCATGATTGCGTCTTCATAATCCCAGTGGGTCATCGAGGCCGCACGTTCGATGCGACGACCACTTACACGGTACACTCCAGTATCTTCTCGCACAATAGTAAAGACGACTTCTTCTTCAGGCAGCTCATATAACGGTGTTTCAGCAACGGGAACCTGCTCGACAGGTGGCAAAGCATCAACCGTCGCAAAAATACGTTGGATAAGGGGTTTGATATTTTGCTGAGTTGCGGCGGAAATCGAAATAGGTTCGACACCGCGTGTGTTCAAAAAGGCTTTAACCTGAAGCCAACGTTCTTGCGCTTCGGGTAAATCCATTTTGGTAAATACGACGATTTGTGGCTTTTCAGCAAGTTTCTCATCATAGAGAGCTAATTCACTGTTGATCTGGCTGTAGTCGGCGATAGGGTCTTCACTCGCGCCGTTGAGCAAATGTACCAACACACGTGTACGCTGAACATGGCGTAGAAAGGAATGTCCCAGCCCTACCCCCATGTGCGCACCTTCGATCAATCCGGGAATATCGGCAACAACCAAATCGCGGTCGTCATAGAGCATTACGCCGAGATTGGGTTCAAGTGTGGTAAAGGGATAGTCAGCAATCTTCGGACGCGCATTACTAATAACCGAAAGCAAGGTTGATTTACCGGCGTTGGGCACACCTACCAGACCGACATCAGCAATCAACTTGAGTTCAAGGATGAGCCAATGTTCTTGACCGGGAGCCCCTTTTTCCGCCATACGCGGTGTCTGATTGGATGAAGTGGCAAAATGTTGATTTCCGCGTCCACCACGCCCACCTTTTGCCACAACAATGCGATCTTCGCGCCGCACCAAATCGGCAATCACTTGACCAGTTTCTGCATCCTTAATGACTGTTCCTGGAGGGACTTCAATTTCAATATTCGCTCCACTTGCACCGCTCATATTTTTGGCGCGACCGGGTTTGCCGTGTTCGGCCTTGAAGTGAACACCCCGTTGAAATGGCGCGAGTGTATTCAATCGGGGATTGACCTTGATAATAACATCGCCGCCCTTGCCACCATCTCCGCCAGCCGGACCGCCGCGCGGCATAAACTTTTCACGAAGAAAGGCAACGATTCCATCGCCACCGTTACCACTGCTGACAAATATCTTGACATCATCTAACATACAAACACCTACGAACTTACAGATCTAATCCGAAATCGCGTGCAAGATTAGCTAACATTCTAACTCCGGCAGCATTTCAGGCTGTCCGGCACGATACCATTCAATGGTGCGACGTGCGCCTACCTCAAAATCCGTCGGAACAAAAGCGAGTTCACGTCGAGCCTTATCACTTGATACGCGCCAGCTATTATACACGTAAGAACGCAGGTTCAACGGCCAGAAGGGTTCGGCGCGTGTTAGAACGGAAAGAGCCTCCAAAAAACGAGCCGTATTGATGCCTAACCAGCCCGGTATTGGAAGACGAGGCCAGTGTATATTCGCTTCGCGGCAAACAATGTCATAAGCTTCACGGTGCGTAATCCAATCCCCGCAAATGTTATACACCTCACCGAAGCGACCTCGTTCAAGACCCTTCATAACGCCTTGAACAACATCCTCAATATAAGCAGGGAAAATTATGTAGCGTCCACGATCAACCTGCATGATAATGCCACGCATCGGGTCTTTGAAAAATAGACGATTAAAAGCATACTGTCCAAGTGGGCCGTAGTAAGCACCGGGTCGAAGCACTACTACTGGCAGATCAAAATCATGAAAGTAACGCATTACAATTTGCTCGGCCTGCCATTTGCTGCGCTGGTAAGGATCGGTAGGATGGGCAGGATGCGTTTCGTCTACAATGCGATTCGGATCAGGCTCTCCGACCACCGCAACCGTCGAAATATGGATGAAGCGTTCGACCTGTGCTTTACGAGCGGCTTCCAGTACATTTTCTGTACCTTGAATGTTGGTCGTGGCAAATATTTTCTCATCACCCCAAAATCTGAACATGCCTCCCGCATGAATGACATATTGACATCCCTCAGTCGCTCTTTGCAGAACATCAGCGTCTTGTAAATCTCCAGCAACGATTTCAACAGCGGGATAGTGCTTTAGCCAAGCATTGGCTTGCGGATTGCGGGTTAAGATACGCATGGGAAAACCTGCGCGACAGAGGGCTGGCACAAGATGCCGGCCCAAAAAGCCCGTTCCGCCGGTGAGGAAGATCATAGCATTGCTTTCTGATGATAGGCGAATCGCACTGAGTTAATTATCGCGCCCAATCGTGGTTGGCAGATTAGAAAGTAATTGTAACGGCGCTAAATCCGCGCGATTGCCCCAACCTGTCGGTAATTCCTGAACAAACGATTCAATTTTCCAATGGTTAGAAATTGGATCGTAACACATCTGAAAGACCAATGCAGCATCGCCCATATCTTGAAGCAAAAACCAGCCGTTATCATTTAATTGACGCGATTCGATACGCTGTTCGGTCTGGCAATCGACTACGAGACAGCGGCTGCCATCTTCAGAAAACTGGCGTACTTGCACATGGTGGCGCGCTGTCATGATACCTATAAAGTGTAAATGATTGGGAGCACTCTGATAGTTAATAATGGTCTGGAAACGAGTTAGAAATCGTCCGGTCAAATAACGCGGCGCGAAGTGTATGTCTTTACCCAGTGCTGCATCAGCCAACCAATCAAGCGCACGGAGATAGTCGGTACTCACCAGTTGAACCACATCGTCGGGCGCAACCCATTCGGCCTTCCGGGAAACGCCAGCATGTACTCGGCGCAAGCGGTTTGTCCATGGTATCGGATCCCGACCAACTGTAAACAATATGCAAGATATGCCTACAAAAATCAAAACAAGCGCGATAAGCATGGCACTCGTTTAACCTCAAATCCAATTTGATCACTGTAGCAATCAAGGGAACGAAACACAATACCTAGACTATGCGATTGAGGGACGATAGCATTACTCGCCACTCAACGCAATCCAAATATTTTGACGTAAACGGGCTTTGCTCAAAGGACGTTCCAGATAAACATCTACGGTCGCAACTGCCCGCGTCAATGATGCATCTTCGGGCACAGCATGATCTGCGATCAAGATTATGGGAAGGTGACGCAGTTTTTCGACTTCCCGTAATTTGCCAAGCATTTCCCAGCCGTGCATGTCAGCTAGCTGCATATCCATAATCAGCAGATCATATTGTTCATCTTCCAACCGGTTTAGTGCTTCGGCGGCAGACGCTGCAACCTGCACGGTCGCTTTAAGTTCCACACACAAATTGTATATCAACTTGCGTTCTTCGAGCGACGTTACGAGCAGTAGAAGTCTTTTGTCTTCGGTTTGCGTTGTATCTGTTTGGCTGGCGATGATGGCTTCAAGTTCTGAGGTTTTACCGCTGGGGCGAAGCTCATGCACTAATTGACTATCGCGCACTTCGACGTTTGCAAATGCAACTACGGCAGCGGCAAATTCTTGCGGTGCAAGCTCAAGGAGATGAAGCCTGATTTCGTCGGCACGGTCAAAATCAGAAAACAAAGCGCCATCTGTCCCGGTTATAGCAATGAGATCGGATCGTATTTCTGCAGCGCAGATTTCCGATAATTGAACCTGATGAAGCCAGTGTTTAACGTCTTCAAGTTGAAAGGCTGGCAGCAAGGTATTGACGTAGTAAGTGCGGGGACGAACTCGCCCTTGTTCACTGGTTGCGCGATTAGGATCGTAGACATGGGGTTCGGGCAAACCGATGACCCACACATAAGCGCTGTTGTAGTGATCAACACGACCCGCGACCTTGAGACGATCAAGTTCGGCGTCGCTGGCCGGGCTACCTTGAGTACTTGCGCTTAACTCAACCAATTTTCCAGTGTATAGATCCTGCCCACGGTTGCCGCTTAGCTGGACAATGACCGCACCAGCCTTGCTTACATAGACAAAATGACGTGGGACAGCAGTACCGTTATAAGCTTTAGTCATTAGGTTCTGTCAGGCAAAGCCTGCTCCTGATGAAAGTAGCTCTATTGTACTGCTGTCTTCCATACGGTTCAAATTACAACTTGACGAAATAGGATGCTGCAGCGCGATCCAGCAGTTCGCGCGTGAGCGCGGGCGGCTGGTTGAGATAACTCGCAATATCAATTAGCTGGTTCAAGATGTCGCGTGGATGCACACTCCGCAGTGGACGATCATGGTTGATATACCATTCTTTGAGGAGATAAGCCAATGCCTGCTCATCGTAACGCACTTTCTTGATGTCACACATGCGCTTAAAGATTTCGCGAAAATCTTCATAGCTGGGATCCGTCACTTCAATTTTATGACGGATACGGCGAAGGAACGCCTCATCGACCAACTCGCGAGGATCAAGGTTAGTCGAGAATACAATCAGCACGAAGAACGGAATTTCGATCTTACGGCCTGTGTGTAGGGTTAAGAAGTCCACGCCTTTTTCAAGCGGCACAATCCAGCGGTTTAGCAAATCTCGCGGACGCACCTGCTGACGACCAAAGTCGTCAATCAGGAACATACCACCATTGGCTTTAACTTGAAACGGCGCTTCATAGAATTTATTGGTGTCATCATATACCAGATCAAGGCCTGCCAGAGTCAACTCGCCGCCGACCATAATCATGGGACGTTGTATACGAATCCAACGGGGATCAGCCATTAAGCCAGTTGCCTGTTTAACCGCGCCTTTGTCAGAGACGACATGATTAACGTCGTCAAATACGCGAATAACTTGACCATCAACATCAATGGCGTAAGGAATCCACATATCGTCGCCAAGGATGAGGCGACCAACGACTTCGGCAATTGTCGTTTTACCATTGCCGGGAGGCCCATATAAAAAGATCGACCGCCCGGAATTGATGGCCGGGCCGACACGCCCCAACATCTCTTCCGAAATTACAAGGTGATTTAACACCTGTTTCAATTCGCTTTCGTGTACGGTGAGCCGCTCGCGATTTTGTGCCTTTAGGGATTCGATATACTGCTCAAGTGTGACCGGTGCTGGACCGGCGTACTGCGACCGTTCAGAGGCTTCGCGGGCTTTTTCCGCCCCTTTGGCTGAAATGATGTACTGGTAAGATGACTCACCGATACCACCCGAGCCGCGCACCTCGATATATTTCTCACGCTTTAGGAAATCGACAATAGTTTCAAGTACGCCTGTAAAGGGTAACTTAACAATTTCTGCGATTTCATAACCCGCTAATACGCCACCGAGATATAAGACTTTAAGAACCAAGTCAGCAACATTTAAAGCATTTAAGCCAGTGTCTTCCAGTCGAGTTAATGGCTGTGGACTCCAGCCGTCTTTTTGTTGACTAGAAGACGCGCCCGCGGTGCCACCACTCCCAATTGGGCCTGTCAATTTCTTGATCTGTTGTGGGGGGCGCGGTGGCGCATTACGATTCATTTGATCCGTCATCAAAGCCTCCAGCCAATATCGCGTGAATAATGCAGCTGCATTCGGGTTAAAATATCATAAAAAAGACATGTGATTACAGGAATTCACATAAATTATATAGTACACTCAGGATACAGCACAAGCAGGCTTAAGGTCGTGTTTTGAGGAACCATTGCGGCAACCATGGTTCTTAATTGGTTAATCATATGATTGAGCAAATTCAATGGTTGGGATACGGGAGCTTTTTTATTCAGGGGCCTCCCCTTATTTATATTAACCCTTCGCGCGTGACGCGAAATACATTTCTAGCTGATGTAATCCTTGTGGGTCATCATCACGATGAACATTTCTCGCTAGCGGATATTAACAAACTGCGAGGGGCACAAACGCGAGTTATCACCAACGAGACCATTGCTAAGGAAATTGAGGGAAGCAGCGTTATCCGTCCGTGGCAAAGCGTCATGATTGATCGCGCAGGAATTAAGGCTATGCCCGCCTATTCTAAAAACGGATGGCAGCATCCACAGTCTGATGGCGGCTTAGGTTTCATTATTTCCATCAATTATTACGATATTTACTATGCCGGTGATACGGAAATAATTCCAGAAATGTCCACTATTCATCCGGATATTGCTATACTTCCAATTGATGGAAATGGAACGTTAAACGTGCATGATGCAGTGGAAGTCGTCAAGCAGATGCGTCCACGATGGGTGATACCGTGCAACTGGGGTACAGGCAATCAGGCAGATGCCCGCCTGTTCAAAAATGAAGTTGGCGGGCGAGCCGAGGTTATTTTGCCATCAGTGATGGAATAAAAAACGGGCTGCTTAGCCCGTTTTGAATTCAACTGCAAACAACCCTATGCGGCAGGCTTCAGGCGACCATCCGGTTCCCATTCTAGCTGCACATCGTTGTCGGTATAAATTCTAGGATTGATCTTGCCCTTGATGACATCAGCATCAATGACAACGCGGCGAATATCATCTCGACCTGGAATTTCGAACATCACATTGAGCAAGCGACTTTCAATGATGGAGCGTAACCCGCGTGCGCCCGTTCCACGTGCCATTGCCAGATCAGCGGCTGCTCCTAAAGCAGACTCTTCAAAAGCTAATTCCACGTCATCAAGAGCCAGTAAATGCTGATACTGCTTGGTCAAAGCATTTTTGGGTTCGACCATGATGCGGGTTAAAGCTTCGCGACTCAAAGGATCAACATTGACTAAAACCGGCAACCGACCCACAAATTCCGGAATTAACCCAAATGCCATTAAATCTTCAGGGCTGATTTCATGCAAAAGCTCTGTTTCGCCTTTTGCGCTACTGACACCGCCTGAATGGAAACCAAGCGTTCCAGTTTTACCAATGCGTTTGCTAATCCGTTCCTCAATGCCTGCAAAAGTACCACCGGCGATAAACAAAATGTTTGTGGTATCAATCTGCAAAAATTCCTGATGAGGATGCTTGCGTCCACCCTGCGGCGGCACGTTCGCTAGCGTACCTTCAAGAATTTTTAGCAGCGCTTGCTGCACTCCTTCACCCGACACATCACGGGTAATTGAAGGATTGTCGTTCGACTTACGAGCGATTTTGTCAATTTCGTCGATGTAAATAATGCCTTTTTCAGCACGGGGAATATCTCCGTCGGCGGCCTGAATGAGCCGGAGCAAGATGTTTTCGACGTCTTCACCTACATAACCGGCTTCGGTTAAGGCGGTGGCATCAGCGATACAAAATGGCACGTCAAGCATACGTGCCATAGTCTGAGCCATTAGGGTTTTACCACTGCCTGTTGGTCCGACAATCAGAATGTTACTCTTTTGCAACTCAACGCCTTCAGCCGATACTTCTGACTGAATACGTTTGTAGTGGTTATATACCGCCACGCTCAACACCCGCTTGGCGGTTTCCTGCCCCACTACATACTGATCCAGATGAGCCATCATCTCGCGGGGAGAAATCAACCGCTCAATCTGAAATTGCTCGGTTGGAAAAGCATATGGAGATGCGCCCTGCGCTTCCAGCAATTTGATTTGCAACCGTTCAACGCAGCGATTACAGATATAAACGTTGTTTGGCCCTGCGATTAGATGCTCAACTTCTAGGTCGCTGCGACCACAGAAGGAGCAATGATGGCTACCGGGAATATAGTTCACGCCTTACCGTTCTCCTTCGCCGCACCGTTGGGTGCTGCGCCAAGCACAGAGTCAATCAATCCGTATTTAACACCCTGTTCAGGGGTAAAGTAAATATCACGATCAGTATCGCGCTCCAGCACTTCGCGTTCTTGGCCGGTGTGCTTCACGAAGATATTGTTGAGGGTGTCCTTAAGGCGCATAATTTCGTTAGCCTGAATGACGATATCGGAAGCCTGACCCTGCGCACCACCTAGCGGTTGATGCATATGAATGGTCGCGTTGGGCAGCGCGTAGCGCAGTCCATGTTCACCAGCAGTCAACAAAACCGTTCCGAAGCTGGCGGTTAAACCAATGGCAACAGTACTCACAGGTGATGATATCTGCTGCATGGCATCGTAAATTGCCAAACCTGCGTAGACAACACCACCGGGTGAGTTGATGTACATGTTAATCTGGCGATCGGGGTCTTCCTGTTGCAGATACAGCAATTGGGCGACTGTCAAGTTAGCCACTTGATCATTAATGGGTGTACCCAATAAGACAATTCGATTACGGAGTAACAGGGAGAAAATATCATAAGCACGTTCGCCACGCGCACCCTGCTCAATAACCATTGGAATTACGTTAAATGCATCCATCGTTACGAATCTCCTTACTGTTCGTTTTAGCTCGAGGTAGAAGTCACTTCTTCAGCCACAGGTGGGTTCAATGCAGGTGCTTCACCTTTGGCTATGGCAACAATACGGTCTAGGGTGCTTTGTTCCAACAAGTCATTCTTGATGTTCTCGCGCATTTGGGGGGTGTCCAACATGCCACGCAGGCTGGCAGCTTGCTCACCAAATTGCGATAACATTTTGTCAATTTCCGCTTCAACTGCTGAGTCTGGAATCTCAATAGCTTCTACAAGCCGAATTTCACGTAACGTAAGCGCACGCTTGAGATTCTTTATGGCAATATCCCGATAGTCAGCTTTAATCTCATCCTTCGTTTTGTTAGCAATTCTCATGTAGTCGTCAAGTGTCAACCCTTGTCGACGGAAATCTTGATCAAGCCGTTCTAAGTAGCTTTCGGTTTGATCATCGATCATTTCCTCAGGGAAGGCAATCGCGGCACCTTCAACCATCTTATCCAACGCCTCGCCCGCAAAGTCACTTTTCGCTTGCTTAGCTGTTGATTCTTGCAGGTTCTCACGAGTACGCATCCGCAATTCGAGGAGTGTTAAGGGCTTCTCTTCATCTTGAGTAATACGCGCGGCCAACTCATCATTCATTGAAGGCAGTGTCACATTTTCGATCTTCTTGACTTTGACCTTAAATTCAGCCTTTTTGCCGGCATATTCCTCATATTCTTTTTCGTCTTCAGGATATGTCAGTTCGAAGGTGCGCTCTTCGTCGACAGTCGCACCTATAACTGCCTGCCGGAAACCGGGAATGGGTTCTTCATTTTCTTCGCGAAATACCATCACAGCTTCGTGTTCATGGATGAATTCGTTACCACCTAAACCGTGGTCATGATCGTGTTCATGGTCATGGTCGTGATCATGCTCTTCACCTTCGGCATGGGCGTGGTCATGATCATGTTCTTCGCTCACTGCATGATCGTGATCGTGTTCCTCGGCTTCAGCATGAGTATGTTCGGCTTCCGAAGTGTCGCCCTCTTCATCCACAATTTTCGCGTACAATTCCATCGTTACGCGGTTACCCATTTCAACGGGCTTTGTACTTTCCTCGTAGAGCGCCTGATCTTCCTGAAACTGGCGCATGACTCTATCGAGCTGTGAGTCTTCGACAACAGGCTCGGTATATTCCATACGAAGTGAACGATAATCGCCCAAATCGACGGTGGGTTGCAGCGGTACAATGAAGATAAAAGTTGGCTGAGGTTCAGCCTTAAAGTCTTCAAGCTGACCGGGAGCATAGGGAGCTACGCCCGATTCATCTAGCGCTTGTTTGTAAACATCATTGCCCAAGATTTCAATAGCAT
This sequence comes from Anaerolineaceae bacterium, assembly GCA_016124855.1. GTDB lineage: Bacteria > Chloroflexota > Anaerolineae > Aggregatilineales > Phototrophicaceae > CFX2. The sequence continues at coordinate 236,076 of WGMX01000028.1, forward strand.
CTTCGAGAATGGGTGCCTCGCCAAAAAAACGTTGAACAATATTATACGGTGCTTTACCCTTGCGAAAGCCGGGAATGTTATACTTTTGGCTGAGTTTGCGTGCAGCCTGTTGTTTTGCCTGATCCAGTTGGCTGGATTCCAGCGTAACTGTAAAACGGGCGTTATGATTTTCAAGACGTTCAGTTTGGATGTTCAAGACCGTATCCTTGCAGAGGTTAAGTAGAGCAAATTATAGCACTATGAAAATGGGATTTCTGTAAATCTTTTATTAGACATTTACAATGTGCAACAACAATGAAGTGGGGATGGCGGGACTCGAACCCGCAAGGTGTGAACCACATGATCCTAAGTCATGCGCGTATGCCAATTCCGCCACATCCCCGCAAAAAATGATTATATGCGAGCTAGATATAGCTCACAAGGGGTAATCATTCCAGATCGATCCGTGAAACCTGCGACACATCCATTTCGCCCGCTTTGCCCAAAATACTGGTAATTAACAATTGAGCGAAGCGGAACAAGCTTTGCATTTGCTCCATGCGTTCGAGGTAAAGCTTGGCTAATTCTTGATCTTCTTCGGACATATTTGCCATCGATTTCGAGAGTCGTGAAGCATTATCGTCCATTACATGCAAAGCACGTTCGACATCACGCATTTCGCGCCCCGCAAGAATATTGGAAATGATTTGCCAAAAATCAGTTTCGGCCTCATAAAATTTGCGACGGTCTCCCCGCCCTTTTACCCAGACTTGGCGTACCATTCCCAAATGCTCCAATGTCCGCAAATTCATGCTGACGCTGGCTTTTGATATGTCTAACAGTTCAACTAAGTCATCGAGACTTAGCGGCGCAGAATTTAGCATCAATGCGCCATAAAGTTGCCCCATCACTTTACTAAAGCCGAAGTATGACGCTAACTGCCCCAAGCCGTCCAGCATACTATCCTGAACTGCTTGCAAATTTATGTCATGATTTTGAATCCCGTTTTTATCCGGCGAGGACATAGAGATACCTCAAACTTTTCTTTACAGTCTTGTGGCAACTTCGTTCTAGTGATAGACCTATCGTATCATTGTTAAAGACTGCTGACAACCTAATCAAGCCTCAATAAATGAAACAACACATTATTGTGAATGTGTTAACAGATGTTATTCATATCGTAATGCGTCAATTGGATTTAATGAAGCAGCACGGTTAGCAGGGTAAATGCCAAAGAAGATACCAATGGCGAGCGAAATCATCGTCGCCAACAGCACACTCGAAAACTGCACCGAGGCATTCAATTCCGGTATAGCTTTGCTGACGAGAAGTGTACTTCCGGCAGCAACTAGCACTCCCATGCTTCCCCCAAGCAAAGCGAGAATGGCAGCTTCTACCAAGAACTGAACCAGTATATCTATTTTTTGAGCGCCGACGGCTTTTCGCAGACCAATCTCACGGGTGCGTTCGGTAACGGTTACGAGCATAATATTCATGATACCGATGCCGCCGACAAGCAATGAAATGCCAGCGATAACGGCGAGGAACACCGTTAACAAGCCTGTAATTTTGCCCAAGCTCCCAAGCAGGTCTTCCTGAGTAAAAATTTGGAAATCATCTTCATCGCGAAAGCTAATACGGTGTTCTTGCCTCAATGCTTCCCGCAACTGCCCTGCCAAACTGTTTACGCTCTGGTTATCACGCGCTTGAACAATAATGTTGCTAATAGGGCGCGCACCGGAAAGGTCACGATCTCCGCTCAAGCGATTTTGAACCGTCGTCAATGGTGCGGCGATCAAATCATCATCACTTGCGCCAAACCCTGAACCACCAACAGCATTCAAAATCCCCGTGACTTTAAAGCTAATGCCCATAATTCGAATGTTCTTGCCGATTGGGTCTGTACCTGAAGGGAATAAGCGTTTAGCCGTTTCTTGCCCCAAAACAGCAACTCGAGCTTGGCTATCCATATCATCGGCAGTAAAAAATTGTCCAACAATAACGGAACGACTTCGAACTGTAATATAGTTTGGTGTAACCCCTAAAACACGAACTGAAATTTGGCGACCTTCAAAAGTTACAGTGCGAGTAACAGTGCGCTGGGGCATGATAGCCAGTGCATCCGGGACTTTGAAGGGGTCAGAAATGGCGCGAACATCGTTTAATGTAAGCCGCCGAATGATACCTTGATCGTTTTGGCGTGGAAAAATGACAACCAGATTGGTACCAACACCCAGAAACTGCTGACGCACATAATTATCCACACCCTGTCCTAACGAGACTAAAATAATTACGGCAGCAACGCCAATTGTAATGCCCAACATGGTTAGCACGGTGCGCAGTTTATTACTGCCCAAACCAACTAATGCAATACGCATGTTCTCAAGCATGAGGGTAGCTCTCTTATCAATTACTCAAAGCGCAGCGCATCAATCGGTTTCATGCGAGCAGCGCGGCTTGCCGGATAGAGGCCAAAGAAGATACCGACAATACTGCTCACAGCCGTCGCCAGAACTATTGCATCGAGGCTAACCCGTACTTGCAAGTCAGGCACGAGTACACCCGTTAAGATCGTCGCAATCCAACCCAAACCAATACCTAATAACCCTCCGAGAATAGACAGCACTAAACTCTCGATCAAAAATTGAGTCAGGATATCACGCCCGCGCGCGCCAACCGCTTTACGCAAGCCAATTTCGCGCGTTCGCTCTGTTACCGACACCAGCATGATATTCATGATACCGATCCCGCCAACTAGCAAAGAAATGCTGGCGATAAGGCCGAGAAACGCGGTCAAAATGCCAGTTATACGTCCGAGAGAAGCCAGCAAATCTTTCTGATTAATAATTTGAAAGTCCTGTTCACCTTGAAACTGCACATCATGGGCAGTCGTTAGATAATCTTCAATCTCACGGGTGGCTTCATCCATCGACTTTTCGGATACCGCTTGAACATGAAAGATGTCCACACGATATCCACCATCCTTTGTACGGGCTTGATCCAAACGAGATTGTGCCGTGCTGAGCGGAATATAAATGACTGCGTTCTGATCACCGAAAAAGCTGCTGCTCTTTTCTTCCATGACACCGATTACGGTGAAAACACGGTCGTTAATTCGTATTGTTTGTCCGACAGGATCGACCAATTTGTCACCATACAAGCGTTCAACGATCGTTGTCCCAAGTACGGCGACGCGGGCAGCATTATTTACGTCTGCTTGACTGATGAAAAGGCCTCCTCTTCGCGGCTTCCAGTTTCGGACTTCTTGAAAATTCGGTGTCACCCCGCTTACAGCCAAAGTCGTTCGTTTAGCTTCCGCCACGACTGTTCCCGCTATTTGATGTTCCATTGCGATCTGCCGAATAGCGGGTGCAATTGACGGATTAGACAGCGCATTTCCTTCAATCGTGGTCAGCGGCATAATCGTCGTGCGTGTGCTTGAAGCAGGCGCGGCTGAAAAAACAAAAAGAATGTTTGACCCCAAACCTTGAAATTGTGAGGAAATGTAGGTTTCGACACCGCGTCCAAGACTAATAAGCGCGATGACAGCCCCTACGCCAATGATTATGCCAAGCGTAGTCAACATTGCCCGCAGTCGGTTAACGAGGAGTGATTCAAAAGCGATGCGAAGAGTTTCAAGCAGGTTCATGTTGTCGTACGGCTCGCATCAATTCTTAGTAGCTAGTTGTCAATCGGGTTAAATGTTGCGCGTGGGACAAGTACAACTTTTTGACCAGTCTCCAACCCACTTATGATCTGACTTTCGGTTTCATTTCGCACACCTAACGTTACGGGTATATCGGTAAACTTGGTTTCACTTTGCTGTACAGTGACATAGGCTTGCTGTGTTACACTGTCAATCCTAACAAAGCGATTCGGCAGCGCGATAACATCGTTAAGCTGGTTGACGATAATTGTCGCGGTTGTGGTCATCCCAACTCGAATGGGTACGGTGGCGGCATCCAGTGTTACCCGAACTGTATAGGTTACTAACTGCCCTGCTCGAATCGGTGTTATAGCCACACGCGTAACATGGGCGGAAATTTTGGTGTCTGGCAACGCATCCAGACGCAAGCTCACAGACTGACCGGTTTGGACATTCACAATATCGGTTTCATCGACAGCAACATCGACATAAAAACTTGATGAATTAATTAGACTCATCGCTGCGCCCTGAGGCGGCACCTCACCAACTACAAGATTATTTTGCGCGACAAGGCCATCAAACGGTGCAACTAATTCTGCTCTCGTCAAAGCAGCTTGGGCTTGTTTAACAGCCAGTTGGGCAAGCTGCATCTGAGTTTGAGCGATTTTTAGCTGCAATTCAGTTGGCCCATTTCTTAACAGGTCAAGCTGCCTTTGAGCGGCCACCACTTGAGCGTTCGCGCTGGAAAGCGCTGCAATATCAGCCGGTTTGTTTTCAGCACCGCTAACGCTAAGGTCTGCTAATGCGACCCCATTCTCGGCCTGAATGATTGGAGCAGTCACGTTATCGGCAGGATTGGATTGAGGAATATTGACTGAGAAACCCAAAGCCGACGCTTGTTCAGCGGTTTGCTTTGCGACAGCCGACGGTATATCGCGCTGCAGCTGTGCCTGCCACAATTGATTGCGAGAAATCTCAGCTTGCAGTTCTGCTATTTTCACTTGATTGGGATCTGCACCGAGTGCTGCTGAACCCGCCTGTGCTTGGGCCGCCCTAAGCGCTGCTTCAGCCACCGCAATATCAACGTCTCTGGCAGGACGCGTTAAAGCATCATAAGCGGCCTGTTGAGCTGCTAAAGCCAATTGGGCATTTGCGACAGCATTTTCAAGTTCTGGCGCATCAAGACGCGCAAGGACATCCCCTTTCTTTACTGACTGCCCTTCTTTGATAAATATTTGTTTGACAGGTGCGCTAATGTCAAAGGCGAGAGGCAGCTGCTGTTGAGGTGTAATTGAGCCCGTCGCGTTAACAGTAACCGTTAAATCACTCTTAACAACGATAGTCTCATCTTCGATCTTTACCACGGTGCCCTGCGCCGCTGTTTGAGCATTTTGATATTGGGCGTAAAATATCCCTCCGCTCACTAGCAGAGAGAGCACAACTATGATGATGAATATTCGGAGTATGCGTCTCATGGACTAGCCTCCAAAAATGGACAGACTATCGCCGCCGATTTTGACCGCCAGAACATCCCCCTTGTCAATGCCAGCAACAACTTCACTGACATCATCTCCTTGAAGCCCCAATGTGATTTCGACCTCTTGCAAATGACCTTGCTTATCGACCATATTGACAAAGGCTTTGCCGCGCTGACGATCAAGACGTATATATTCATTTGGAATGGAGAGAACATTCGATTTTTGATTCACTATAACCGAGGCTTCGGCAGTCATCCCCGTGAGGATGCGTGGATCAGAAGAATCCAGACGAACGCGTACATCGTAGTTGATAATGCCATTATCGTTTGTTCCGACTAAAGCGATGGTTTCAATCGTGGCCAAAAATTCCACCCCGGGCAGTGCATCAACCTTCACGAGGGCTGGTGATCCTTGGCGAACTTTATGAATGTCAATCTCATCGACCTGCACCAACACATGTAAGGGAGAAATGTCTGTAAGCTGTACGGCTGGCAGTGCAGGAGAACCTAAGGAACCGATCTGAATATTCACAACCGAGACCACGCCGTTAAACGGCGCTATCAAAGACATGTCAGTGAGTGTTCTTGATGCCTGATTGACCTGAAGTTGGGCTTGCTGTACAGCAATATTCGCTTGGTCAATTTGGGTCTGTGTCGGTCCAGCTTTAACCCGTTCAAGTTCCTTCTGTGCCTGTGTCACACGGGCATATGCGGCGTTGAGTGCCCCACGATTACCCGTTTTGAGCGACTCTAATTGTAAGCGGGCGATTTCCGCGTTGAACGATGCTGCGCCGACTTGAGCGTCAAGCAGTTGGTATACTTGGTCAACTTGTCCACCATCTGCGTTCGTTCTTGCTTTTTCGGCTTGGGCTTTTGCAGCTAGTGCTTGCTGATAGCGCAGCTCCGCAGCTTGTAAATCAGTTGGCGATACCGCATTCTGAATGCCGAGGTACGCTCCCTGCGCGCTTTTTAGGTTAGCCTCCGCAACCCGAATAGCGCTATCATCCACAGGTTTAAGCACATCCTGTTTCTGAAGTTCTGCGAGCTGCAAATTCAATACAGCGCGATCATAGGCGAGCTGCTCGTTGTCCTGCACCAAAGTCGCTAGCACATCGCCCTTTTGAACCGTATCGCCCTGCTGGACGAATACCTCGGCAACTTTACCAATACGTGTGAAACTTAGGTCAGCCACTGACGCAGCCTCAATTTTGCCGATACCGGTTACAAAGAGCCGCACATCGCCCTGCGCAGCAACGTAAAAACGTAGGTTTTGGTCCGGTTCACGGGCTTGCATCAACTGCGTGGCACTGACCCCAAAAATACAGATAGGAAGCGTCAGCACCAAAATGGTTAAGAAGATTAGTGAACGCCGTACCGACATCACGTCACACCCTCAAACACTTCATCAATCGAAGCCGATTGTTCCAATTGACTCAATTCGTTTATGATAACACATGCCAACATGATTCCTTGCTTTATTGGTAGTCGTATCAAATTAAAGCTAATCTGGCGTTAAAAATGCGACAATGGTATTATTAACTATGCGTTATCTTTCACAATCCATTAGTAAACGGTAAGGGAGCAGTAGCCCTTATGCCCGGAAATATTCCTGATATTGTTATTGGGCGACTGCCAATATACTTGCGCGCCCTCACACATCTTGCCCTCGAAGGTCAAGAAGTCACATCGTCGCATGAGTTGGGACGGAGACTGGGTATTAGTTCTGCTCAGATCCGCAAAGACCTCTCCCATTTTGGGGGATTTGGCAAACAAGGCACCGGTTACCAAATTTCATATCTTGTCGATCAACTTCGACAAGTGTTAAAAGTTGACCAAGAGTGGGAAGTTGCCGTCATTGGAGCAGGCGATTTGGGTACCGCGCTCCTTCATTACAAGGGATTTGCTGATAGGGGCTTCCGGATCGCCTGCGTATTTGATAATTCGCCTCAGAAAATTGGCAAGAAAATTGGGGATTTCGTCGTAAACCCAATTGATCAGATGCAAACAGTTATTCAAGAACGCGGTATTAAGATCGCGATGATTGCCGTACCTGCGGAAAAGGCCCAAGAAGTTGCCAACACATTGATTGAAGGGGGTGTACGCGCTATTTTGAATTATGCCCCGATGACTTTAAACGTACCGGCTGATGTCAAAGTCCAATATATTGATCCGGTCGTTCAATTGCAGCGCATGACGTTTTATCTGACTTAAATTTGACCTATACGTCGCAATATCGACTGATCTTCAAGCGCACGTCCCGCGCCGACCGCAACCGCAATCATAGGGTTTTCAGCGCGGTAAACAGGCACGCCGGTTTCATGAGTTAGGAAACGATCCATTCCGCGTAAAAGTGCTCCGCCCCCTGTAAGAACAATGCCTCGATCAATGATATCAGAAGCCAGTTCAGGGGGTGTTGTTCCCAACACTGATTTGACCACTCCCGCAATGGCAGACAACGGTTCTTGAAGAGCTTCGATAACTTCACCGGTGGTGATGGTCACTGTACGTGGTAACCCACTGACATTATCACGTCCCTGAATCTCCATTGATAGGGTTTCGCCAACATCAGCAGCCGCGCCCACCTGAATCTTTATAGACTCAGCGGTTGGCTGACCGACGCTGAGATTATACTTGCGGCGGACATAACTTTGAATGGCTTCATCCTGTCGTAAACCGCCAACTCGACCACTTTCTGCGCGCACGATGTTATTCATGGTAATGACTGCCGCTTCAGTAATACCGCCACCAATGTTAATGACCATATCACCGGCAGGTGTGCTGACCGGCAGCCCTGCCCCAATTGCTGCGGCAAGCGGTTCCCAAATTAAAAACGCCTCACGGGCGCCGGCTGATAGTGCTGCTTCATGCACGGCTCGTTTTTCGACGCTTGTCACTCCGAATGGAACCGTAATCATAACCGTTGGTTTGAATAGGCGCACACGACCGGCGACCTTGTCGAAAAAGTGTCGCAGCATCACTTCAGTTACTTCATAGTCAGCAATCACACCATCACGGAGAGGGCGAACGACTTGAATATCTTCATCATCGACCTTGCCGAGCATTTCACGCGCTGGCTGTCCGATTTCGACAATACGTTCTTCTTCAGCCGTTAGTGCGACAAGCGACGGTTCCTGTAATACAATCTGACCGTTCTCATAAATAAGAACGTTGACTGTTCCAAGATCGACGCCCAATTGTTTGCGGAATAATCCCATATCACTCAAACCATTTCGTTGACAATATGTTAGCGCGATACTATACCATACAACCCGTGAAGTGCAGAGATCAGTTCTCAAAAACAAATAGGGCAAGATAACTTGCCCTATTTGTCAAAATGAATGCTCAATGGATGTTTATTCGTCGTCGTCTTCGGTCACAATTCGCAAGATTGACACGGAACGACTCTTGAGCTTGTTCTTTACCTTCAGCGCCAGTTCGGCACGACGCAGTTCAAGAGCTGCTGTTCGGTTTTCCGCTTCGGGCACGCCTTCCGCCATCATTTTGGCTGCACGGGCACGGGCGGCTTCGATTCTTTCTTCGTCGAGCGCAAATGAGGATTCAGCTAAATAAGCCAACGCAACAACTTTGTCGGGGCGAATATCAACTACGCCACCATATATGACAAACCGTTCTTCCTTATTGCCTTTACGGACGACCAATTCACCAAAACCCATTGTCGTCAGCACCGGAGCGTGATGAGGAAGTACGCCCATTTCGCCTTCAGAACCGGGAACTAAAACCATATCGGCTTCCCGCTCTTCAAAGACTTTGCGCTCTTGAGTCACAATTTCAACATGTAATGGCATTTTGCCTCCTATCTATCCTCAACAATCGAGGTGTATCCCATAAATATGAATACACCTTTATGTAGCGAATAGTTTATTTCTGTGACTGCTCGTAGCGTTGCAGCACTTCGTCAATGGCACCAGCCATGTAGAACATCTGCTCAGGAACATGATCAACATCGCCATTCAGAATTGTGCGGAAACCGGCGACGGTGTCTTTCACCTTCACATAACGGCCTTCGCGCCCCGTAAACTGTGTCGCCACATAGAACGGCTGGCTCAGGAATTGCTCGATTTTACGAGCGCGTGCGACCAAAAGCTTGTCGTCGTCAGAAAGTTCGTCGATACCCAAAATAGCAATGATATCCTGCAAGTCCTTGTAACGCTGAAGAATTTGCTGTACTTCACGCGCCGTCTTGTAGTGATCTTCACCAACGATGAGCGGATCGAGGTTCTTGCTGGTGCTCGCAAGCGGATCAACTGCCGGGAAAATACCGCGAGCCGCGATTGAGCGTTCCAGAGCGATTGTACCGTCCAAGTGCGTAAACACTGCCACAGGCGCAGGATCGGAGTAATCGTCTGCAGGCACATACACTGCTTGGATTGAGGTAATCGAACCCTTGGTCGTGGAGGTAATACGTTCCTGCAACTGACCCATTTCGTCTGCCAATGTTGGCTGGTAACCTACTGCTGAAGGCATACGACCGAGAAGCGCAGACACTTCCGAACCCGCGAGCGAGTAACGGAAAATGTTGTCGATGAACAACAGCACGTCACGACCTTCATCGCGGAAATGTTCTGCCATCGTCAGTCCAGAAAGCGCCACACGCAGGCGCACTCCGGGGGGTTCATTCATCTGACCAAACACCATTGCCAGTTTGTCCAACACGCCGGCTTCGTCCATTTCATGGTAAAGCGCCGTACCTTCGCGGGTACGTTCGCCCACACCAGCGAAAACTGACAAGCCTGAATGCTGTGTCGCAATCGAGTTAATCAATTCCTGAATGGTAACCGTTTTACCAACCCCTGCTCCACCGAAAATACCGACTTTACCGCCCTTGGACATCGGCGCGACTAAGTCAATAACTTTCATGCCCGTTTCGAAGATTTCGATTTTGGTCGATTGTTCTTCAAAGGTTGGGGCATCAGCATGAATAGCGCGGCGCGGAGATGCTGCCGGAACTGCTTCACCACCATCTACAGGTTTACCCAAAACGTTAAAGACGCGCCCCAATGAAGCCGGCCCCACAGGAACGCTAATGGGTGCGCCGGTTGAGTAAGCGGCGACGCCACGCTGTAAACCATCAGTCGTATCCATAGCGACGGTACGAACAGCATTATCACCTAACAGCGTTTGTACTTCGAGAATGAGGTCGTCCTGTCCCTCGCTGCGAGGAACACGAATCGCTTCAAAAATATCAGGAAGCTGACCGGCAGGGAAATTTACGTCCACCACCGCACCCAATACTTGGGACACATGCCCTTGAACTTCTGCCATACTGGTTTATCTCCTAATTTATTGTCGCGGTTGGCTTATTAATGCCCACCCATAAATTTCCTACTCGACGTTTCGATTCCAGTTGTTGATCATAAAACGCTCACGACTGGAAGTACGTAAGCGTTGATTATCCTATTTATGTCCGTTGGTCGAAATCGCAGGCGCACCGGCAGTCATAATCTCGTCAGCCAGCGATTCAATCGACGATTGCAAAGCTTCAGCACCGCCGACAATATCCAGAATTTCAGCTGTAATAGCGGCTTGACGCGCTTTGTTGTATATCAGTGTCAAATCGCCGATCAACTGAGTCGCGTTATCGGAAGCATTACGCATGGCAACCATACGAGCCGAATGTTCGCTGGCTTGGCTTTCCAACAATGCTTGATACAACTGTAATTCTGTGAAGCGCGGCACGATTTCATCTAAAATTGCGGCTGGGTCTGGCTCATATTCATAGTCTGAGCTTGACGCGCTGACTGTCGGAATATCTTTGAGCGATTCCTTCAAAATGCTATCCTCAGTCGAGAACGGCAGCAGCGGAAGCCAGCTCAAAACGACGGGACGCTGAGTCAGTGTATTCACAAAATCGGTGTATGCAATAAACACATCGTCAACCGAACCGGATAAGAACTCGTCAATTGCCAAGCGCGCGGCAGGTGCAATATCGGCAACTGTTGGATCAGAACCGAATGTACTGAACTCCGCCACTACATTTGCACCAGAGCGAATGAGCGAGTCACGTCCTTTCTTACCGATAGTTACCCAACGGACAGGTTTCCCTATGCGATGAGCGAAGCGCTGCGCCACGCGAATAATATTTGAGTTAAACGCGCCAGCGAGACCGCGATCCGAGGTAATTAGGACAATCATCACTTCTTTGATTTCAGCACGCGCCGTCAGTAACGGGTGTAAAGGAACACCTTTTGTGCTGGTGCTTTGAACATTCAACAGGATTTCCCACGCTTTTTCAGCGAACGCACGGCTCGCCAAAACCCGTGCTTGAGCCTTACGAACGCGTGACGCCGAAACCGCTTCGAGCGCGCGTGTAATCTGGGAAATATTTTTCACACTACGAATACGTTTCTTTACTTCACCGGCTGTAGCCATATTTTTCTCCTTATACCATTTTCAAAAACAGGCGGGGCACGGATTCCCATGCCCTATCGTGTTTTGTAAAAAGGGTTAGCTCCAGCTCGCGTTAACGGTATTCAGTGCTTCCTTGAGTTTCGCTTCCTGTGCTTCGTCAAGCGTCTTTTTATCGCCGATGCTGTTTGCCAGTTCAGCAAATTGAGTATTGAAGGTACGCAGGAACACAGTCTGCCATTCTTTTACCCGATCAACCGATACATTATCCAGATAGCCTTTTGTGCCTGCATAAATCAAGGCAACTTGGTCGGCCACTGCGAACGGTTGATATTGAGGCTGTTTCAGCAGTTCGGTCAAACGGAGACCGCGATCAAGCTGCTGCTGGGTTGCTTTATCCAAATCTGAACCAAACTGGGCGAAGGCCGCCAATGAACGGAACTGCGCGAGGTCGAGACGCAAACCGCCAGCCACCTTCTTCATGGCTTTGGTCTGAGCATCACCACCGACGCGGCTAACGCTGATACCAACGTTAATTGCCGGACGTGTACCTGCATAGAACAGTTCGGGTTCCAGATAAATCTGACCATCGGTAATCGAAATAACATTCGTTGGAACATATGCGGAAACGTCGCCCAACAGTGTTTCAATGACAGGAAGAGCGGTCAAGCTGCCACCACCACGCGCATCACTCAATTGTGCGGCGCGTTCCAGCAAACGGCTGTGGAGGTAGAATACATCGCCGGGATACGCTTCACGTCCCGGTGGGCGGCGCATGAGCAGCGATACTTGCCGATATGCCCACGCATGTTTGGAAAGATCGTCGTAGACGACCAGTGCATCCTTTTTGTTTTCCATGAACCATTCGCCAATCGCACAACCAGCATATGGGGCGATGTAGTTCATAGCCGCTGAGTCAGAAGCGGAGGCCACGACGATGGTGGTGTATTCCATTGCGCCCTGTTCTTCCAACAAAGCTACCAAACGGGCAACTTCACCGCGACGCTTACCGATTGCAACATAGATGCAGTAAACATCTTTACCCTTCTGGTTAATGATGGTATCGATGGCAATTGCGGTCTTACCAGTTTGACGGTCGCCAATGATTAATTCACGCTGACCGCAGCCGATGGGGGTCATCGAGTCGATAGCGACAATACCTGTTTGCAAAGGACGGCCGACATTCTTACGTTCGATAACGCCGGGAGCAATACGCTCGATGTTATAGAATTCAGTGGCAGCAATCGGACCTTTACCATCAACCGGATTACCCAGTGCGTCCACGACGCGCCCAACCATACCCATGCCGACCGGGATAGAAGCGATACGCCCCAAAGGACGCACTTCGTCGCCTTCCTGAATGGTGTCATACTCACCCATGATGATGATACCGACGTTGTCTTTTTCGAGATTGAAGGCGATGCCGGGCGTTCCGTTGGCGAACTGAACCAATTCGCTAAACCGGATGTTTTCCAAACCTGAAATGCGGGCGATACCGTCACCAACCTCTAGCACACGCCCGACTTCAACTGACTCAACTTTCTTGCCATATCCTTCGATTTGTTTGAGCAATGACTCATAAATATCGTTGGAGATCACAGCCATTGAGGCCTCCTTGCTACCTTTAGCTAATATTCTCACTATGCTAACAGCGTATTCGCTGGTTTAAGCCGAAACTGAGGATACAATATCAATATACAATGAATTGTAACTGATGGTCGGTCATCTGTCCACTTTTTCACAAACGGAAGTAACACTGATTCGTATAACTTGTCTATACAGCATATTTACTATCAATTTACCAGTAAGAAATAGAAACATCTACCGGTCACCTTCGAGTGTATCAGGGTTACGAACAGGCTTACCACCACCCAACGCCACCGACCTTTGGAAAGCAGCCCAAACCGCCCTCGAAATTACAGTGCGGAGACCACCCTTTTCCAAATGATAAATGGCTTCTGCCGACGTTCCACCGGGGCTAGTAACCTGATTTCGCAGCTGCGCTGGATGCAAACCGGATTGTTCGGCATATTCAATCGAGCCACGCATGGTTTGCAGTACCAAGCGTTCTGCATCTCTACGAGAAAAGCCCATATGAACACCTGCATCAATCAGCGCTTCCATAAACATGAATACATAGGCCGGCCCAGTGCCGCTCAAGGCGGTTGCCATATCCAGATAACGTTCGTCGTCAAGAAAAATCTGGTCGCCCAGCGCACCAATCAACGCTTTTGCCTGCTCAATTTGCAGCGGTTGCACTTCTGGCGTCGCTGTCCAAACAGTGATTCCTTGCCCAATTTGAGCCGGTGTGTTCGGCATTGCCCGCACTACGCTCGGATTAGCTACCCCTTCAGCAATCGTTTTGATTTTCGCCCCGGCAATGATGCTTAGGATCAGTTTTGAAGAACGTGCACCATTTTGAAGTTCGGGCATAACATGACTTAACACCTGCGGCTTAACTGACAATACCAGAATATCTGCGGCATGTGCTGCCTCATCATTATTGGTTGTTCCCTTGAGACCGTACGTCGCGCTCAGATGCTGAACGTGGTCAGCACGTGGATCAGAAGCAATAATTTGTCCGGCAGGCAGCAGATTTTCATTCAGAAGTCCTTTAATCATCGCCTCCGCCATGACACCACTGCCGATGAATGCGACTGTCATATCTCCTAAAGACATCATTTCCCCCTAAAAATAGTTTTCGTAAACATGTTCAATTGTCCAACGGCGAGCAGCAGCTTCGAGTCTGTTCGTATTTACTTCGACACCAATTCCCGGCGAGGTCGGCGCGGAAATGCGGCTCTTTGTCCCTAAATAAAACGGTGGCTCAGTCAAATCTGGATCATAATAACGATCCGTTGCAGAAATGTCGCATGGAAGGTTCACAGCGGGCAGTGATGCGAAGGCCAAATTAGCAGCGCGCCCAATTCCGGTTTCCATTAAGCCACCGATCCACAGCGGAAGATTATGTTCCACACAAATTTTATAGATCTCAAGACTTTCAGTATAACCTCCGACTCGCGCCGGCTTCAGATTCAAAATACGAAGCGCACCCAATTCCAGCGCCAGACGTAAATCATTGGCAGAGCAAATGCTTTCGTCCAAGCAAATCGACGTTTTGAGTTGGGGTTGCAGCTTGCTATGCTCATAGATATCATCGTGACCGAGTGGCTGTTCAATCATCAACAAGTTAAATTCATCGAGCTGCTTCAAATGATCCGCATTAGCCAATGTATATGCGCTGTTGGCATCCAACATCATCACTATATCGGGAAAAACTTTTCGCACACCACGTGCCAATTCCACATCCCAACCGGGTTCGATTTTAAGTTTGATACGCCCATATCCCTGCCCCAAACGCTTTTCGATGACTTGCAACGTTTCCTCAATACTAGGCTTAATGCCAATGCTCACGCCGACATTGGCATATCCGCGCGGCTGCTGGTTGTCAGGTAAATGCGCCGCGAAAAGCTGCATCAGTGATAATGCGTTAGTCTTTGCCAATGCATCCCAGACCGCGGCTTCGAGACCGTGTTTCGCTAAATCATGACCGCGTACGCGACCAAATAATGATGGGACTTCGGTTGCACTTTGGAGCGTCTTGCCAAGCAGTGCGGGTACAAGAAACTCACTCATGATATGGAGTGCTGTGCCAACAGTCTCGTAATTATAACCGGGCGCAATTTCTGGTGAAGCTTCTCCCCAACCGATCACCCCATCATCAGTCTCAAGCCGAGCAATAATCCCCGTCTTGAATGGTTCGTCACCTGAGCTAGTTTTTAAGGTTTCAACCAATGACATCGCAATCGGATAAAGTTTGATAGCTTTTACTGTGATTGGCTTCACGATAAATTCCCTATTTGTAGGACAAGCAGCTAATTATTACTAAAATCGACCCGTTCAAAGGCCTTATCGGCTTGGCTGAAAAGATAAAATGCACGTTCTCGTCCATCATGCGTGTCGCGTACAAAGTCAGTAATGGTAAAACCATGTGCCAACATGCGGCCCATAACCTCGCGGCTGTGTAACCGCCACTTTTGAGCTACGTCGGTATTTTGGCCGACCACTCCATCATAGTTCACCGGAATCTCGACCAATCCTAATGAACTATCCGGCACTTCAAATGAAGGAGCAGGGATAATCAAGCCCGATTGATCGACAACTGCGGGGTTTACGATGGTCGTATCCGCTTCTAAATATTGGTTGAGATTAATTAAGCCGCGCGAACCGTTAATCCGTTCTTCGACGCGCCTGTTTGTTACCCACCACTCGACCAACAAGCGATCTGACGAACCTACACGGGTCAAACCACCTTCAGTTGAGGTTCCATAATAATCTTGAAGGTAAGATGTGCTGATTGCACCTAACTTGCGGATATTCAACTGTGCATTAGTCGCCAAAAGCGGATCAAAAGTCCATGTAACCAAGCGGATACCTTGGCGGATGGCAAACTCTCGCTGACGTTTCTTTAACTTAAATCCGACTCCCTGCCCTCGATATTCGGGCAGAACGAGCATACGTTTAGAAACAATCCGCAGATTTGCCATTGCAGGTCGATTCGGTTCCTGAACGTCTGTACCCAAAAATCCGATGAGTACCGCGACCATCTTGTCGCCATCAAACGCAGACAGTACATGCCCACCGGACGTCGCTAAGGAAAACAGCATATGTGCGGGTACAACAGACTCGATATCGTTACCCCAATACGTCTTCTGCAAATTAACAGCGTCGTGCATCTCATCTAGATTGTGCAGCAGTCTGATGCTCGTTATTTCAGCCATCCCAGTCAAAAACCTCGTTCCTACTAAACTTGTAATCGTAATACTGGATGAATTAAGCGCTGCGCGGACGGCGGCGCAGTGTGTAGCGCAGCATCGGCAGCCAATATCGCTTTTCAGGCATATAGGTTAACAATGTATCTTCGAAGCGCTTAGGGCGAATGCCAAAATAGTTGTATATATTCCCTAATGGTGCAGTTCGATTGGTCGCCAATATATCTAACCACTGCGGAGTCATCAGCGCCCTAGGGAAAATACGGCTGTAGACGCTAGAAAGAGAACGCAGCAAATATGGCGGTGTCGGAATGACAGTACGGTTCACGCGAGAGACACGCATTACTGTATAAATCAAATCCTCAACCGTAATGTACTCCGGTCCACCAATGTCAAGGGTAGCATCAACAGTATCAACAAGCTCCAAACTGCGGACAACGGCTTCAACTAAGTCAGCGATGTAAATAGGATGCAGAACAACTTCACCACGTCCCGGCATCAGATAAACCAATGGCGAAGCGCGTAGCATCATCGCGATATGGTTTATAAATGCATCATCCTCGCCGAAAACTATTCCTGATCGAATAATTGTATACGCAAGACCACTGGTACGGATGACTTCCTCTACCATACCTTTGACCCGCAAGAGCGTGTAAGCAGAGGATAACGAAGCACCTAACTGACTCAGTGTTATGATCCGCCCTACCCGTGCCGAACGCGCTGCCATGACCAGATTCCGTGTGCCAACTAACTCCACACGTTCCAGATCATTAGCTCTCCCCCACCACTGTGCACTCTCCAAATGAATAATAGTGTGGGCACCGCTCACGGCTTTAAAGGCAGTTTCTTCATCACGCAAACTGCCAGCCACAATTTCAACGGGCTGTGACCATGGCAGACTATCGTTACGGTTTTCGGGCAAGAGACAACGTATTTGTTGACCATCTGCCAACAACCGCGCCGTTAAATGCCGCCCAATAAAACCGGTACTGCCTGTGACAAGAATCATGTAGCCTCCGTAAACGGTGGATTATAACATCCGTGACATGAGGATAAAATCCCGCAATACTGCAACCACAGCCCTTGTGAGGGGTTTAATGGAATAGATATAATGCACACATTAACTAACTGAACAGATTCATGCGATTGACAACTATGAATCGCTGTCTGGAGGGACATTGTGGAACGAAGGCGGGTAGTTGTAACAGGTATGGGCATAATATGTCCTACTGGCAACACAGTTGAAGAAGCATGGGCAAATGCGGCAGCCGGAAAAACGGGCATCCGCACAATTGAACGGTTTGACACCTCTCATCTCGAAAATCACTTTGGGGGCGAGGTCAAAGATTTTGACCCGAACGAAGTTTTGGGACGGCGAGAAGCACGACGGACAGATCGCGTAACCCAACTTGGATTAGTTGCCGCGCAGCAGGCAATGACTGATTCAGGTTTAGAAATTACAGAAGATAACCGTTACGATATTGGCTGCATTATGGGCAGTGGTATCGGTGGAATTGGTTCCATTTTTGAGGCCGTAAAATCATTTCTGGAGCGTGGGGCCAAAGCGGTCAGCCCATTAATGGTTCCGATGATGCTGCCGGACAGCCCATCGTCAAAGGTCGCAATGACCTACGGATTGCGCGGCCCCAATTTTGCAATCTCCACTGCTTGTGCGACCGGTAACAACAGCATTGGCGAAGGCACAGAAATTATTCGTCGCGGCGGAGCCAAAGCGATTTTGGCAGGCAGTGCCGAAGCAGGTTTGGTTGAAATCGCGATGGCAAGCTTTAACAATATGACCGCCATCTCACGCCGTAATGATGAACCTGAAAAAGCATCCCGTCCGTTCGACATTGATCGGGATGGTTTTGTTGTAGCCGAAGGTGCAGCGCTGATAATGCTTGAAGATTTGGAACATGCTGTTGCGCGTGGCGCCAAAATATATGCTGAAATTCTTGGCTACGGCCAGACCTGTGATGCTTATCATGTTACCGCACCCTTAGAAACAGGCGAAGGTGCCGCTAAAGCGATGGAATTAGCGCTGGCAAATGCAGGACTTAAGCCAGAAGACATCAGCTATATCAATGCACACGGCACAAGCACTCCTTTAAACGACAAGAGCGAAACTGTCGCCATTAAAAAGGCTCTCGGCGAAACCGCTTATGAAATTCCGATTAGCTCTACCAAATCTGTAACCGGACACTTGATGGGAGCTGCCGGAGCCGTCGAAGCCGTATTTTCCATAATGGCTCTACGCGAAAATTTCATACCGCCCACTGTAAACCTTGACAACCAAGACCCCGAATGTGACCTTAACTACACACCGCATGTAGGTGTTAAACGTGAATTAACAACGGTCATGAGCAACTCGTTTGGGTTTGGTGGACACAATGCCGTTGTAATATTTGGCAAATACGGACAAAATGGCCACATCAAATAATGATATGCCGCCTATCCCCACCGTTCGGTATGCACATATTGTCGGTTGGGGAATGGCCGTACCAGATACAATTCTGACGAATCACGATCTCGAAGCCATCGTCGAAACTAGCGACGACTGGATACGCTCCCGCACAGGTATTAAAGAACGCCGGATTGCGGGTGAAACAGAGTCAACTGCGAGCCTCGGTTTGAAAGCTGCTCGAAAAGCCTTAGAAGTGGCGGATATTCTGCCCACTGCTATTGATTTGATCGTCGTTGCAACCTCAACGCCTGAGAATATTTTCCCCAGCACAGCCTCACTCATACAGAATTGGTTAGGGGCAACTCGTGCCGGGGCATTCGACTTGAGCGCCGCCTGTTCAGGATTCGTCTACGGTCTCGATATGGCGGCCCAAGCTATTCGTTCCGGCAGCATGCAGGTCGCACTGGTCATTGGTGCCGAAACGATGACCCGCGTTATGGATTGGCAAGACCGCGGAACCTGCATTCTTTTTGGTGATGGCGCCGGAGCAGTCGTACTCAAAGCCAGTAATGTAGAAGGTGGTGTACTGTCAGCAGTACTGCGTTCAGATGGTTCAGGTGGGGAGATGCTGGGCATCCCAACTGTTGGCAGTGAAGACCTTTATCATTCTGATTTTTCGTCTAACGGTCACAAAATGCATAAGATGCATATGAACGGTGGCGAGGTCTTCAAATTCGCCACGCGGGTGATCGCAGAAAGTATCCAGCAAGCCTTGGTTAAGGCTGAAGTTGGCATTGAAGATTTGTCGCTAATTGTGCCTCATCAAGCCAATATGCGCATTATTCAGGCCGCCGCCCGGTCCCTCAAAGTGGAACCAGAGCTGTTTGCGGTTAACTTAGATCGCTACGGCAACACATCAGCTGCATCAATCCCAATAGCATTGTGCGAAGCTATCGACCAAAAGCGCCTAAAGTCCGGTGAATATGCGGCTTTCATTGGCTTTGGCGGCGGTCTTACGTGGGCTTCTATGATTATTAAGTGGACGGGTGCAAAAACTCCAGATGCTCGTTCAGGCATTAACCAGCAGCGGCGGCAGTTTGGCTATATGCGGGTACGTTTCCGTACCCAGTGGAAGCGGTTGAATCAGCAAATAAGCAACTTCATAGATCGCATTACTTTCCGTCGCAATCGTATTCAACGTTTGCGCGATAAAGTCGATCAACTGTAGCAAAACCGCTTCAGAACCATCGACTTTTTGCTTCTCTCCATGTTAATGGTACTAAAGTCCTAGTCACCAGCTGCGAAACCTTTTTTCATTTTCTCCGTCGCTATGGATGTAAAGACCCACGTGGGTCTTGATCTATCCAATAAGGTAGGAGATTGAAGAATGGTTAAACATTCAGTTCGTACTGCATTGATTGTCACGCTGTTTGCAGCGATGTTGGCCTTTGTTGGTCAATCGTTCGTCATGGCACAAACGCCAACCCCTACAGCAACTGCAACTGTTGAAGTTGAAATCGTCGGTATAGTTACGGCTGTTACCAGTCAAAGTATAACCATCGGCAGCCAAACCTTTGACATCAGCACAGCAGAAATCAAAGCGAGTATCACGGTTGGTTCGCTGGTCAAAATACACGCAACCCAAGTTACAACCGGTCAATGGGTTGCCCGTGAAGTTGAACTGGCACGACCAACAGCGTCCCAAACACCCACTCCACAATCACCAGAAGTCACTCCTGACGCTACAATAGCGGGTGAGTTTGAAATCACCGGTTTCATTACCGATTTCAACGACAATTCCATCGTTATCGCGGGTCAAGTCATTGATATATCCAATGCTGAAATCAAAGATGCGCTTACCGCGAACAATCTGGTAAAAGTCCATGTGTCGATTGTTGACGGCGTATGGGTTGCGAGTGAGGTTGAAACCGCGACCAATCGCCTCAATCCCAATGGAACTCCTGTTGCGACCCTTCAAGGTAACGATGGCCGGCATGGTCAAGATGATGGCCCCGGAAATGACCTAAACGACGATCACGGGGGGAATAACAACAATGATGATCGTGGTGGCAACAACGGTAATAATAATAATGGCAACAATAACTCAAACGACGATCATGACAATCGCGGAAACAATAACGGCGAGAATAACAACAGTAGTGGTGGCAGCAATAATGACGACAATAGTGGTCATGGAGGTGGCGGTGACGACTCCGGTGGCGGTCATGGTCACGGATAGGGTCATCCGCTAAACTTGCGTCTACGCCGCTGAGGAGAGTCCAAAGGCTCTCCTCAGCTATGATCTTAACCGACAGGCAGGGTAATGATACTTATCGTTCTTCCCGATATTACAATTGAAGATCGTTTGTTGGCCCACGCCAAACAGGGTGACCGGGAAGCCTTAATGCGTATTTACGACACTTATTTTCCGCCAATATATAACTTCATACGCTTGCGTGTAGATGATGCGCTTCTCGCAGAAGACCTCGCCACTGATGTATTTATAAAGCTCGTCGAAGCTCTTCGCCGCAGAAATGCCCCCAACCACAGCCTGCGTGGATGGTTGTTCAAAGTGGCACGTAACCGTATCCACGACCATTATCGCCAAAACCGAAACTTTACATCAGAAGCGTTGGAAGAGTGGACACCCGGACCAAGCGACGATGAACCAGAAGAGCAGTTCCTGCGTACCGTTCTGGTCGAGCAGGCAAGAGCAGCACTGCTTAAACTCTCAGCAGATCAGCAAGAAGTACTCATCCTGCGTTTTGGTCAAGGACTTGGACTACAAGAGACAGCCGACATCATGGATCGACAAGTCAGCGCGATCAAATCTCTGCAATTTCGGGCGGTAAACGCGTTACGGAAAATCTTGGGCGAAACCAGACAGGAATTTGGTAATGGCTGAACTTGATTTGACAAATGCCTTCAATGACTGTGTTGACCGCCTTGCTCAAGGTCAGTCTATTGATGATTGTCTCCGGCGTTATCCGCAGTTTGAGTCCAGTTTACGTCCCATGCTAGAGGCTGGACTCCTCGTACGACGAATACACACGCAGCCTGAAGAAGTTCTGGCCGCCCAAGCCCATGTGAGGCGACGATTCGAAGACGCATTACGTGCGCCTGCCCCCAAACGCCAGACTAATTTTAGTCGATTGATTTATGCCCTAGCAGCCATTTTGATAATTGCATTCATTTCGGTTGGCAGCTTAACAGCCGTTTCGCAGAACAGCCTACCGGGTGATCCTTTATATAGTGCAAAACGGTTTTCCGAATCCTTGCAGCAGTCTATTCTTAACAGCGACGATCTTGAATCAAGTTTTAATCAACGCCGTGTTCAAGAGATTCAGCAGCTTCTGGCACTGGGACGGACAGAGCTTGTCACATTTAAGGGTGTTATTACCAATAAGAACGGAACCAATTGGACAGTTGGTTCGCTGCTCGTCTATGTTGAATCGACCATTTCTGATGCGGCCTTCGCCCATATAGGCGATGAAGTGATTGTGATGGGACACACAACTGAATCTCGAACTGTTGTTGCGACGGCTATCCAAATCTTAAAACCTGCCTCAACACCGGTTCCAACAGCTCTCATCCCGACGCAAACGCTGGACATAACGGCAACGCCTACACCCGGTCCATCACTGACCATTTCCACAACCCAACACGTCGCAACTGAAACGATTATTCCAACGACACGAACGCCGGTTCCAACTTTGACTGTCCGCCCGCTGCCGACGGTTCTGACCCCGACGGTTTGCGCGCCAGTACAACCAAATGGCTGGGTGTCATATCAAATTCGATCGGGTGATACACTGTCTGGCTTAGCAAGCACTACATCCATAACCATGGCAGAACTTATGCTGGTCAATTGTATTACAGATGCCAGCCGCATCTTTGTGGGTGAGACGATTTATCTGCCTCGAATACCAGCAGTCTTGCCATCAGCAGCGGCAACTGCGACTACTAATCAAAGTTCAGGAAATAATAGTTCGAGCAGCAACAATTCAAATCAAGACAGCCCTAAGCCAACTGACGACCATGGAGAGGATAACCACAGCGGCAGCGGAAACAGTGGCTCCGGTAGCGGGAGCGGAAGTGACAGTGGGAGCAGTCACGACGATGATCCCGATCACGGTTAATAAAAAGGCCGGACTCAAACTATCCGGCCTTTTCTCAAACAAGTGTGGCAGGTTTAACGGCGGCGTCCACTCAGCAAGCTAATGTAATAGAGCAGGTTCAAGAGTGCAGTTACAGCAGCTGCAACATAGGTCAGTGCGGCAGCCGTTAACACCTGTCGAGAACCCCCAACATCGTCATTATCCTGCATTAATCCGCTAGCATTCAATAAGCGCAAGCCTCGCATACTGGCATCAATCTCAACCGGCAAGGTGAGCAGCATAAACGCAACAACTACGCCATAGAACAATATACCAAGCTGCAAGAAGCCTGCTACATTGAATAGCAAACCGATGAGAATCAGTGCATAAGAAATCATCGGACTAAACTGCATGGCTGGAACCAAAAAGCTCCGCAACTGGATAAAGATTGATTTTTCAGCATATTGCTGAGCATGACCAAGTTCATGTGCGACGACTGCCATTGCCGCAACCGACGGCGTTGTAGCCACATCTTGCGACATACGAACGACATTTGAAGACGGATCAAAATGATCAGTGCGGACTCCAGCAATGCCCTCGAGCTGTACGCCTTGTAATCCTGCGGTTTGTATAATACGTCGGGCAGCCTGTTCACCCGTTACACCGGCACGATTACGCACTTTTGTCCACTTGCCAAAGGCGCTAGCAACGAGAAACTGTGCGCCGAGAGACAGAATTATTGCAGGTATGAAAACCAGCAAGAAATAGCTTGAACTAAACAATCCCCCAAAACCTAAACCGTATCCCATATTCCAAACTCCATTTGATGGAAAACTACCCTTTTATCTTATACGTATGCACATAAGAGTTGTTTTAATAATTAGCTGAGAGCTAGGTGAGAATTATGCCCCACCTAACGTATCAGTTAAACCATCAATAGTATTGTGTGCAGCAGGGAGCAAAATATTATCTAATAAGTGTGTTCCACCCATATTCACAACCAGCGAGATCAATAGCGGGTCATCCGTTTGTATCTCAATTTCATGCAGTGTGACAGCGTTAGCGATTGAAATATAATCAACTTCCACCAATGGCTCAGTTTCTAAGACATGTTCAATGACTATGCGAATGTCATCCGCGTTACGTTCACCGTTTTCATACGCTGAGCTTGCTGCCAATAATGCTCGCCTGATAACCGCCGCCGCTGCCCGGTGTTCAGGGTTCAGATAAACATTTCGCGAACTCATTGCCAATCCGTCTGGTTCTCGAACCGTCGGACAAATCCGAATGACTATCGGGAAATTCAGATCGCGTGTCATGCGTTTAATCACGACGGCTTGCTGTGCGTCTTTTTGTCCAAAATACGCTCGCTTTGGCTGAGTAAGATTGAACAATTTTGCAACCACGGTCGTAACGCCACGAAAATGCCCCGGTCTGCGTTCACCTTCTAAGCCTTGAGACACTTGCTCAACGTTGACCCATGTTTGAAAGCCTTCCGGGTAAATCAATTCCGGTGTCGGCGTGAATACTAAGTCAACATCCTCTTGTCGAAGTAACTCTAAGTCGTGCGGGATGTCGCGTGGGTATTTTGACAAATCCTCATTTGGATTGAATTGAGTCGGATTGACGAAGATCGAGACAATGACTACATCATTCTCCGCTTTCGCCTGCCGTACCAATGCAAGATGTCCGTCGTGAAGCGCCCCCATTGTCGGCACCAATCCAACTGTGCCTTTCATTTGCTGTCTTGCCTGCCGTAACGCGTCAATAGTGTCAACAACATCCACAAGTCACCTCCAAAGGCGGTGAATTTCATCTATGATTTCTTGACTCATTTTTGAACTGTTCTCGGCTGTTGGGAACTGCGCCGCCTTAACTTCACTCACATATTGTGTAAGAGCGTCTTTCATGACCTGTCCTGCATCGGCATATTTCTTGGAATGGCGCGGCCCAAAAGATGGAAACAACCCCAACAAATCATGAAACACTTGTACCTGCCCGCTGCAATGTGGCCCAGCCCCAATACCAATCGTCGGGATTTTAAGTTTATTAGTAATTTCCTCCGCCAATTCAGTTGGAACGAGTTCAAGTACAACCGCGAAAGCACCTGCATCCTGAACAGCCTGTGCATCACAAATCAATTGTTCAGCGGTATCTTTGTCTTTCCCTTGCACCCGAAACCCGCCAAATTGATTGACACTTTGGGGTGTGAGTCCGATATGTGCCATCACTGGAATGCCTGCCCGCACCATATGTTCAATCGTTGGTGCAATGAATTCTCCCCCTTCCATTTTGATCGCTCCCACACCCGCTTCTTGCATCAACCTCGCACCATTCTGCATCGCCTGTTCGGTACTGACTTTGTAGCTCATAAAAGGCATATCCCCAATAACCATCGCCTTTTCTGTTGACCGTACTACAATCTGCGAATGATAAATCATATGCTCAAGTGTTACTGGAATCGTCGATTGATGGCCTTGAATGACCATGCCCATTGAGTCGCCGACCAAGAGCATCGGTACACCCGCTTGTTCACCCAAATAAGCGCTTGTGGCATCGTATGCCGTCAGCATTGGGATGAGTTCCCCTGCCGCTTTCATTTTCTGGATATCACGTATGGTTATCCGCATCATCCAACTTCTTTCTTAAAATGGTCTCAATGAGTCCTGTATCAATACCCCGTGCCGCAACCAGCAGCAGTGTTTGCATTGCTAATTGGATATACAAATCCGCCAACATTGGATTAGTTGTTCGAAGTGCCTGTATATGGGATTCAATCGTTACCACATCTCCACGAACTAATGGGCCAGTCAGGGCATTGGGTATCCCTTGCTTCCGCAGATTTTGCAGCATACCCGACATTAGCGTATCAATCGCTTGCGCCGACGCATCCCTATCAGCACCTATCTGCATGAGTAACCGCTGCGCGATTGCGTATAAAGTCACTCCATAATTGCTGGCAAAGACCAATGCGCTGTGGTAAAGCGCTTTGTTTCCATCGGTAATCTGCAAAATTTGTCCATCAAGTGCAGCTACAATGTCCTCAAGCCAGCCTCGACGTACCTCGGATTGGGTTTGCAGTCCAAACACTGCCCCCGGCAAACCGCTTATTGATAGTCCAACATCTGCAAAAGGATAAATAGGATGCAAAGAACCAACCATAGCGCCGAAACGCTCCGGGACTCTCAATATTGATGCCTCATGGACTCCAGAAGTATGAACGACAGCTTTTCCTGTCAAGTCCAGTTTGGCTAGTTCTTCGGCTACCGAGCTTATCGCATCATCAGAAACGGTCAGGAACAAGAGATCAACCGCTGATGCCGCATCCGCTATCGATCCCGCGACCATTGCCTCTACACTGTTCCCTAACACTTCGGCATGTGTTCTGTTGCGACTGTAAACAGCAGCGACAGCAAATCCACGTGCAGATAATAGACGCGCCAATACCGTTCCGACTTTCCCGGCTCCGATAAATCCGATGGTAGGTCGCAAGACGAGCTGCCTCTTATTGTGGTGCGATGGGAGTCGCTGTTGGCACAGGCAAACTGATGGTTATGTTGACCATACACGCCGCTTTTAATGCATTTGTGATGTCAAATACAGTCAAGCGGAACTGATATGCACCGGGGTCATAAAATGAGGGTACAAATTGCCCTAAATCGCCCGTTTCAGTTACAGGGACTGTATATTCACCAAGTACCGCGAATTCCCCTTTTGTGGACGGTCCATTTAATTCGAAGCGATAAGCCGAAAAGTTATCAGTGAATGCCGTTCCTATGATACGAGTCGGGTTAAATACGAGCTGCCCATTACCGGGAATTTGAAGCTGAGCTTGTGGCGAATCACACCCTTGTGCCGCTGGCGGATTAGGTAATATTGTTCCAACAGGCGTGGGCGTAGGCACATCGGTTGATTGAATTTTATTCGCGTTCGGGTCATCACTCAACACGACGCCGCTCGAATCAATCGGCGACTGGGCGAAATTCACGTCGGGTGCAACAGGCGTTTCAAATTTCGGTTCAATGGCAACGGTGTTGTCGGCGCTGTCTACGGCATTGGCCCGTATAGTCGGTGCAACCACCGTTTGAATCCCCACGACAATCAGGGCAGCCTGAACCAACAAAATCAAGCTCGTTATCGCATTCGCGCGTTTGTAACGGTACATATCCCGTTCGTATTCAAACTGGGTTGAGCGTAAGTTATATCCCGCCTGTGCCCAACGCCGCAGCATCCAAAAAATACCGAGGCCAATCAGAATATATAACCCGACCGCGATCTGCTCGATAAAGAATACTATCGTCGTCATAGAGAACGAATCACACCTTGCAAAATGACCGTCAGTTTCGGTACAAGTATTTTGCCCGCATCTAAAACTTCTTCGTGATTCGTTTCAACCTCCGCATCAACTTGATCAATGCATTCGTTGGTAATACCGGAACATGCCATCACACTCATTCCGGCATGGCGGGCTACTAATGCTTCATGCACGGTGGACATACCAACCGCATCAGCACCAATTGCACGGAGCATTCGAATTTCGGCAGGTGTTTCAAAGTTCGGGCCGGATAAACAGGCATAAACACCTTCATGTAACTGAATTCCTTCTGCCTTTGCAACTTGCTTGGCAGTATTCCGCAAATCAGCATCATAAGTATGCGCCATACCTAAGAAACGCGGGCCAATACTGTCATCATTTGGACCCATCAAGGGATTATTCCCGACCATACCCACAAAATTGATGTGATCATTTAAGAGCATCAAATCACCTGTATGGTATGACTTATTTACACCACCTGCTGCATTAGTCAAGATTACCTTTTTAACACCCATAAAATGCATAATGCGCATGGGGAAGGTCACCTGCTGCATGGTGTAACCTTCATAAAAATGGGCACGTCCCTGTTGAGCAACGACAATTTTGCCTTCTAGATACCCAATAACCAACTTCCCGCTGTGACCGACAACCGTGGACTGCGGCCACCCGGGAATATCGTGGTAAGGAATTGCAACCCCGTCTTGAATCTGGTCAGCCAATCCGCCTAGACCGGAGCCAAGAACCAATCCGACTACAGGCTGCATAGTGGTCTTTGCCCGAATAACCTTTACGGCCTGCTCATAATCGGTGTGTGTGTAATTCATTTGCATTCTGCCCGGCACTATATAAAAATAATGGCTGTCATTATACCGTGCCAGTTGCGCACTGGGCTATTCTCGATATAAAAATTACGACATATCCGTGTAGAGGTAGGTAAATAGTACTTTTTTAGGGCGCCGATAGTAATTTGAGTTAATATTGAATCAAATAGTAGGAGGTCATTTATATGGATACGGGGCATGACCAAGTTATAGCCCATTACGCAGATGCATACCAAAAGCTTTATAATCGCCAGCCACGTGATCTCCAAAATCTGGACAACGGTTGGGTCATTGTCAATGGCGCCCGAATGAAAGTTTCTGAACTCGAATATTTGACCTATCAACTACAACAAGAAATTAATCAAGATCTATATAAGCGGCGCAATGTCGTAACCCGTTTATTGAAGTGGCTCAAACAGTAAACAAAATATTTCAACCGGCAATTTCGCCTGATAATTTGAATTTTCAGTATTTATTTGTTTTCCTAGGTTAGAAAACGGTTTGTATCCCCCGTAACTACTGTAATTAGTTAGCTGTCTTTCGTATCTCCCTCTATAATATCATTTCACAAATCCACTCAATCACATCCGGTCATTAAAGAAAGTTCGCATGAATTCTTTTCTAGAAAACCAGCGTCAGATTCGCATTGCTATCATCGCTGTCGCCATCATCTTTACCATTGGCGTAGCGGGATTCATGATATTCGAGAAGTTTTCGCTTCTGGATTCGATCTGGTTAACGGTTATTACGCTCGCCACGATTGGCTATGGGGACATTGTCGCCCACAGCCCTGCAGGTCGCATCTTTACAATTTTGCTCATCCTCTTCGGACTTGGCGCGGTTGCCTATGGTTTACAAGCGACAGCCGGCTTTTTCTTGAGTCCTGCTGTGCGCGATTTGCGCCAACGCCGCCGCACACAACGTCACATTGATAAACTCAAAAACCACTTCATCATATGCGGTGCTGGGAAATTGGTCGACGAAACGGTTAAGACTCTGCTTGAAAGTGCAAATGCCGATTCTCATGCGCGTCACTATTTCTTGAACTTATTTCATACCCGTGAAAGTTTATTAGACATCGTCGTTATCGTAACGCCTGATCCGACATTCGCTGTACACCTTCGTGAAAATAATCTGCTCGTGGTGGAAGGCGACCCAACCGATGATGATGTACTCAAGCGCGCCGGCGTAAATCACGCGCAAGCCATGATGGTTATGCTGGACGATGATACGGAAAGTCTGTTAACTGTTTTGACTGCTCGCAATCTTAATCCGGAATTGGATATCACGGCTGCCGCACTAGATGAACAACTGGCTGCCAAAATGATTCGTGTTGGCGCAAATGGCGTTATTGCCCACTATGACTCGGCAGCCCGTTTTCTCAATAATGCCACATTACGACCTGCTGTAAG
Source organism: Anaerolineaceae bacterium (assembly GCA_016124855.1). Taxonomy (GTDB): domain Bacteria; phylum Chloroflexota; class Anaerolineae; order Aggregatilineales; family Phototrophicaceae; genus CFX2. The sequence continues at coordinate 265,365 of WGMX01000028.1, forward strand.
TGAATTTTTCTCTACCATACTGTTCACCCATAACTCCGCTATCACGACTATTCCACTCGATCTCGCTGAAGATTCTCCTTGGATCGGTCAATACCTCAGCAACCTCGAACTGTATCAGCATTTTGAGGCCGGCGTCATCGGCATCAGGCAAAGCGACGGAAATTATCTATATGCACCGGATGAAAAGAGTCTTTTGCATGAAAATGAGGTGTTAATAACGGTCGTTCCCGTTCAAAATGTCGCGCAGTTAAGAGCCGCTTGCCGCGCGCCGGGTGCACCTCAACCCAGACTGTCTAATTGGCAGCGTTTGCCATTGCAATTAAAGCCTCACCTATTACCTGATCATATTTATAGTCTGGAAGACAGTGAAAAAATTGTAACGGAAATGTCTCAACACTTTATCATTTGCGGCACAGGGCGGGTGGCTCGTAATGCCGTCAACCAGCTCGATCCCAGTCGCCCATTTGTCATCATTAGTGACGATGAACTGTATTCCGACGAACTAATCGAACGTGGCTTCCGTGTAATTCAAGGCCAACCCTCACAAGATTCGATTTTGCGTAAAGCTGGTGTTGAGCGTGCTTTGGCCATCATGGTCGCCTTAGATGATGATGCCACCAGTGTATTAACAGTCTTGAACTGCCGTGGATTTAGCAAACGCCTGCTCATTACTGCAACTGCCCAAACCGAAACAATGATTCCAAAGCTGCGTCGTGCTGGTGCAGATCGGGTCATTACCCATTTCCAAGTCGCCGCGCAGTTCACGTTACTGGCAACTACGCGCCCGGCTGTCAGCGATTTTCTCCAATACGTGGTCTATAACTATCACGCACAAATCGAAACCACCGAACTTTACATGCAAGATGATTCGCCATGGATTGGCTCAACGATTGCTGACCTAGACTTGACTCGATTCAAAGCAGGTGTCATCGGGGTACGAAAAGCAGACGGACATTATCACTATGCACCAACATCGCAGTTCATTCTCAAACAGAATGATGTGTTAATTGTCGTCACACCGATGATGTACGCCGACGAATTACGGACCCTCGCGCACGGCAGTATCACTCGTCGGCCAACTTCCTTGCGAACGGGCCACCTAAAAGATCGCTGATCTAACCATCCAATCCAGCCAATCGGCGTTCTTGTCGGTAATCTTCCGGCGTATCAACATCGCGCAAGACACTGTCTGTATCGACATTGACATAGGCAATACGGTTTTTGTGACGGTCAATGACCTCACGAGGAGACCCGTCATCTGGTAAATCGAGTATTTCAGGCCAATAACGTCTATCAATCAAGATCGGGTGACCACGGCGCATTTGATAACTTGGCGCGACGATGTCCCCGGTGCCTTCCGCATAAGACATCATTACCTGCGAGATGACTTTGGGTTGAATACGGGGTTGATCGCCCAATACGACTAACGCGGCACTGATATATTCAGGCATTGTCCGCAAACCCGCCTTGAGCGATGACAGCATTTCACCGGTCGTATATTTATCGTTATGAATCACATCTGCACCGGCACGAGACGCTACCTGACGCACCTCGCCAGCGCGATGCCCTGTTACAACTTTTATGTTCGGGACACGCGCTAATGAAAGCTGCTCAATAATATGCTCGAGTATCGTTCTACGACCACCCCAAGGCAGAAGCACCTTTGGCTGTCCCATCCGACGCGACATTCCCGCTGCCAACACGACAGCACCGATATGTTTTTGTACTTCATAAATGGGTTCGCCGCTGCGCACTGAACCCATTGCAACCCCATGAATACGAGACGACCGCAGTATAAGTTGGGCGATGAGTCGCGCTCGTCCCCGCGCATACCCATGCGGCGGGGTCTGGTTGAGCAGCGAGACAATTCGCGCCGTAGAAGGTACGCCGCGCAGTCCCAATTCCTCATCACGTAGCACTTGTGCTACCCAAGGTGACCGCACGCGGTTGCCGAGTAAAAATCCATATCGCTCATCGATAGCACTTGCGTTATAAACATGTTCTTCATCAAGTGGCTGACCTAACACCGCCAGTGAGGCCATGGGAACAACCAGAGTTGTCTCTGGTGGGATATAGGGTTCATCCTTCATTGGAGCTTTCAAAGGCAGACCGCCGGCATAATCCGCTTCAATGAGCATTACGTCCGAATCGACGGTGTCGAGCAATCGGGGTATCCATGATGCGTTCGGCCCATAAACTAGATTATTTTTGATGTCACCATAAAGAAACACAAAACGGTTTTCGCCCAGCGCAAGGGAAAGATGCGCCATACCTGCATCAAATGTCGTAGCAAAGGGCATCAAACCAAGTTCATCGACCGCAATCTGGGAAGTTGTGGTTGCGACTACCCGCAGTCCTGCTTGCGCTAGTTCATGACCCAGCGAAATGAGCGTAGCAGTTTTCCCACCACCGCCTACGAAAGCGACAACATCGCCGGGAACAATTTCAAATGCTTTTTGAAGTTTCATTACCCGGCTCTCATCATGACTGACTCAATTTCAATTACGGTGATTAGAATCCTCGCCAAGAATCATAAAGTAAATACGCTTCTTAAAGGATACCTATTCCTTGTTTTCGCAGCGCTGCAACGACGCGCTCAGGAGTCATGGGTAATACATCAATCCAAACCCCTGTTGCGTCAAAAACTGCGGCAGCAACAGCCGGAGCAAGCGGCAAAAATGGCATTTCCGCCATTCCACGCGCCCCCCATGGGCCAATTGGATCAGCGTATTCTAACACAACTGACTTGACTTCTTCTGGCACATCCAGCACAGTGGGAATCAAATAGGTCGAGAGATAGGGATTACGAATTTTACCCTCAACGGAGATTAAATTCTCCATAATGGCGTAACCTTGTGCCTGTACCACGCACCCTTCAATCTGGGCTTTCACCAATTCGGTGTTGACCGCCTTGCCAACGTCATTAGCCGAAATTACCCGAACGACCCGTATATGTCCGGTTTCAATATCCACTTCGACTTCCACAGCTTGCGCCACATATCCATAGGCGAAATTCGGTTCACTACGTCCGGTCATAGGATCATAAGGCGTTGTCTTAGGAGGCTGATACTGATAGGTCGCTATCGCGGGACGTTCTTCACGTCGCCACATTTCCATTGCCAGTTCAGCTGCACCTTTAATCGCATTCCCTGCCATAAAGGTCAAACGTGAAGCAGAAGCGCTGCCAGAAGTTTGGGCCTCGGCAGTGTCATGCCCCATCAACTTGACGCGCTCTAAGGCCACTCCGGTTGCGGCAGCGGCCATCTGGACAAATACGGTATGCGCGCCCTGCCCTACATCCGCGCCGGCTGCTCGCACAATCACCTGTTCAATATCGCCCTTGCCATGCAGTTCAATCGTAGCCCAGCTCTGCTCAGGGAAGCCAAAACTATAGCCAACGTTTTTAAATCCGCAAGCAAATCCAATGCCATGCCGTAACGCTGGATTAGTCGGCTGCTGCGCCTTTTTATGTGACCAACCTCTTGAACTATCCTTCGCCCAATAACTCTCGACTGCACACTTTTCCACTACTTCGGGCATTGAAACGCCTTTGGGAAACGGTGTTCCAACACTGGCAATGCTGCCTTCACGAATCACATTTCGCATGCGCACTTCTACAGGATCCATACTAAGTGCTTCTGCCAATCGATTCATTTGTCCTTCAGCGGCTAATGCGCCCTGTGGCCCACCAAACCCTCTGAATGCCCCTGTGGGGATGTTGTTGGTCAAAACACCGTAGGTATCAATATGGATATTTAGGATTTCATACGGCCCGGTACATGTCAAATTAGCGTTTCCCATAACCTTAGTCGTAGTGTAGTTATAAGGTCCGGCATCGCCGATAACGGTTGCCTCCGCAGCCACGACTTTTCCGTCTTTGGTTGCACCCCATTTTGCACGAATAGAAACAGGGTGCCGCTTATGGTGATTTTGAATCGATTCTTCACGACTCCAGATTATTTTCACCGGACGGCGCAGATTTTGTGCAGCTAAAGCCAGCACAATTTGTACTGACATATCCTCCCGACCACCAAACGCCCCACCAATCGCGGGATAAACCACCCGCACTTGTTCTTGCGGTAAACCCAGCGCGTGATAAATCTGTTCTTGGTCTTCATGAACCCACTGCCCTGCTACCACCACAGTTACTCGACCTTGTTCATCGATGTAACCTAAACCAGCCTCAGGTTGTAAAAAAGCATGTTCCTGATACCCTGTGCTATATTCACCTTCAACCACGACTTCTGCGGCAGCCCATCCCGCCTCCATGTCGCCTTTCCGAATCCGATAGTGGCAAAGAACGTTGTTGGGATTCCCCACATGTATAAGAGGAGCACCTTCCTCCATTGCAGCCTCAGGCGAAAACACAGCAGGCAAATCTTCATATGTAACATTAATAAGCTTTGCCGCTTGTGCGGCGATGGCTTCTGATTCCGCCACTACGGCAGCAACATAATCCATATAACACCGAACAGTATCCGCACCGGGTACTTGGCTGTTGCTACCGGGTCCGCACATAACTGGTTGATCTTTTGTGACCAAGCCATATTCATTATGAGGCACATCTTTTGCCGTGAAAATGCGGACTACTCCCGGCAGTGCTTCGGCGTTCTGTGTATCAATTGCGACTACCCGTGCATGAGCGCGATCACTGTAGCGCAGCTTCATCCAAAGCTGCCCTTCCTTTTCAACATCGCCGGGGTAAGCGGCCTCTCCGGTCACTTTGCTCACGGCATCGAGCCGTTTAATGTTATCGCCGATGGCAACCATGTTCTCTTGCGACATCGCAAATCCCCAATCAGATGCTACCTATAATGAGCGTATAGATCGTCAAAGTAGTGATGTTGATTACTGTTTTATACTTCTGGGACAAGATTTGCACGTACAGTCGCCTTCTGTTGTAAGCGACGAACTTCTTGACCAAAAATACGACGCAAAATCGCTATTGCAGTGGCGTATGTGGGATCAACACCCGCATAGCTTAAGTTACTGCTACCCAAGTTCTTCCCCTTGCTCATCGGGGTGTCTGAGGCGTAATGCAAGAAACCGACATCAAATGGCACACCATACAAATTCACAATTTCATTAAAAGGATGCAATTTGGGACGGAATGCCTCATAAATAGACGACAAAAACGGCCCCGCTTCCATCTCAATATCGGTGTAACCTTCTCGATAAAACACTTCCATATAACGGGGATTTTGCAGAAACGTTCCCGGTACGCTGATGCCTTTTTGATTATCCAACACCATGCCGTATGTCAGGTAGGGGGCTACATCCATCGCCGAAAAACAGTTCTCAAATAAATAGGTGTTTTGTGAATGTTCATCATGAATGACGCTTGGGATCATGACATCGCCTACGCGTCCATTCAAAGTCGCAGACTTCCCCATAATATATACACCACGCAAACTGCCCACCCGTTCTGTGACACGATTAAGCAGTTCATAGGCCGCCAATCCTAACGGATAATCGATATTTAGAATTAGGGCATCACTGCTGGCAAACCGCGAAACATCCGCTAGATCTTGGATCCGTTTATCCATCCAATCCCGACGCAACCGCTTCAGATCAATGACCTGTGCTTCAACATCAAAACCATGTCGGCTCGGTACACGGTAAATACCAATGGTTCGTTCATCTGCAAGCTGCGAATCACGTGCCTTCTGACCGCGATCAGCTAAATATTTTTTAAGCACATAATACAGCAGATTATCGAGTCCCTTACGGTCACCGCTGTCTCGAATCGCTTGATATTCGGCAACCAATTCACCTTTGCTAAATTGCTCGATATACTCAGCTAAATTGTGTTCCTCGCGTTGGGCAAATCCAGTTAATAAATTCGCCAGACAATGAGTATTGCTAGACACAAAATAAACAGGACGATTTTCTAAATCAATATCGTCCATTTGGGAATCGACTTCAGACCACCAATAGGCTGTCGCGCGGCGATAATCCGCTAATGATCCAGCCAGCATTCGCAAACCAATTTGTTTACGCCGTTGTGAAATCTGGTACAGGGTTTCAGTAAATCGGTCGCCCCAGATGACTTCTAAGCGCCGCAGTTCCTCATTATTCAAGTAGAGGGTTTCAGCAATTAACGCGTATTCCTCTTCACTAAGTTTTTCCCCGCGCTTTGCCTCTAGCACAGCCTTCGCATCATCCACCTGTAGCAGCAGGTGCAGCTTGTTCCATTCAATCTGGTAAGCCGTCAATGTCGGCACAAGGTCATCAATATCAGACCGGCTGGCAATGAATACGGCAAGCGAACCTTTACTATCGAAATGCATACGCCGCCGTCTACCCGGCGCGCTCACCCGCTGCCATTCTTTGATATCCGTAAAGCCCGCCTCAACAAACGAGCGTTCAATTTGCCCAATGAGCACTTGCTCGGTATCCAACATACAGTCCGGCAGTCGTAAACTGGCATAGGTCAACGCCGATGTATCTGGTTCGGTACTTCGCGCTAACGGATGCAGAGACGACTCCATCGCAAGGTGACTCTCAACCAACGTCTCAATCTGAATCAAATGACTCGACCGCAGCAGCGAATAGTACGTTCGCATATATAGTTGAATTTCTTCGCTGCCGGTCTTAGGTACAGTGCGATCCATTTTCGCTACCGTGCCCTATTTTGGCGGTTAATTTCCCGCTGACGAATTTTGCGTGCTGCTTTTTCGTTTACCATAACTTTCCGGTTCTTAGCCACTTGAATCTCGGTTACACCGCTCTTTTTACGCGGCACGGCAAAAGCCACAATCAGCGAAAAAAACATCGCAATCAAGAAGAACAAAATGACCCCAACGATAATGGGAACTTTAGGGTCATTTGGCAGACCTCTTAGAACAGATTTTTTAAGCTCAACAATTAACGGATTTGTAAATACGAGGGCCAACGCCGCCGATGACAGCGCCAACAAAAATCCGAGCACAGGCCAAAATGCTTTACCGCGGGGTTGAGGTTTCCGGTTTGTCATATGATTCTCCTTGGGTCAGTTTTTTCTTACTGGCTTCTTCAAACGCCTGCAAAATTTTGTAATAGCCGGTACAACGGCACAAATTCCCGGTGATACTTTGCTGAATTTGTTCACGTGTCGGTTCAGGGAATTCTTCTAACAGCTTGGCTCCTGCCATCAAAAACCCGGGTGTGCAGTAACCGCACTGAACCGCGCCTTGTTCGACAAAAGCCTCTTGAATGGGATGCAAATGTCCTTCCTGCTGCAAGCCTTCTACTGTCTCGATTATTGCACCATCTGCGCGCGGAGATGGAACCATACAAGCCATCACCGCCGCGCCATCTAAAAATACAGTACATGCACCGCACTCACCTTCTGCGCAGCCTTCTTTAGTTCCTGGCAAACCGGCATCTTCCCGTAAGAATCGCAGTAGTGTTTTCTCTTGTCCGGTTTGAATCGTATACGGCTGACCGTTGATAGTCGTGGTAATTGCCTGCTGACCATCAATTCGTCGTTGAACCGCAATTGAAGTTGGTGACTCATTTGCTCCCCGTAACATCGGCGGACTGTCCGGCCAATTGTCACGCTCCGTTCCAGAGGCTAAAGCTCGCAATGCCCGTGCCACTAGAACACGAATCATCTCACTCCGATATTCCGCTGTGCTGCGAATGTCGTCAATCGGCGTGGGTGCAGCCGCTGACAACCGTGCCGCGTCTGCAATGACATCTACTGTAAGTTTCCGCCCAATTAGTGATTGTTCTGCTACTAGAACACGAATTATCGTCGGCGCGACACATCCTAGTGTAATAGATGCGCGGGTCACTTTTTCGCCATCGAACTGGAGTAACACTGCCACATTAATGACCGAAATCGCCTGCGCCCGACGCAGACCCAGCTTAATAAAAATGCCGCGTTCATCGCTCGAGAGTGCCGGAAATGTAATGGCTGTCAACATCTCATCGGGTCGCATCACGTTGCGTCGCAATCCAGTATAAAAGGCATTCAGTGGGACGCTGCGCTCTCCCTCTAGAGATGTTAATGTAACTTCCGCACCTAAAGCCATCAAAGGGGTTATCGTGTCATTGGCCGCAGATCCAGTAATCACATTTCCGGCTACCGTCGCACGATTTCGAATTTGCGGCGCACCAACCTCCCAAGAAGCCTGCGCCAGAGGAAATCCACGCTCAACCACCAGCCGACTATCAACAACTTGATTATGGGTAACTAATGCACCCAACCGGATGTGGTCGCCGTGCAAAGTAATTGCATCTAAACCAGCAACCCGACTAATGTCAATCAGCGCGTCTATTCCCTGTCGCTGTTGCCGCTCAAGTTCGATTAAGATATCGGTTCCGCCAGCAATTATCCGTGCCTTCTCGCGATACTGGGAAAGCAGTTCCAGAGCTTCTGCTACTGAACTGACGTTAAAATATTGACTCCACATAGCAACCGCTAACCCGCCCTTCCACCATGTTTAAACCACTATAGCACAGGTTATCGATGCGCTGCGAACGAGAGACCGTTTATACGGCTGCGGCAGGTTCTATCGTGAGCAGCATCGACGGATTTATGTTGTAAATTTCAGTACCCGCATATTGAGAGTGCGTTACGGTTCGTCGATCATACGTATGCACATGCCCGTGTACCATATAGCGCGGATGATACCAATCCATGAACTTGAGCAGCGCACCGAAGCCTCGATGTGGCACATCATCCGCGTCATGAATACCCCGGGCTGGCGAATGAGTCACCAACATATCAACCCCAAAACCAAATTTCATCCGCCGGTAACGCAATCGCAATCCCGCGCTTAAAACCATCCGCGACATTTCGCCTTCCGTGTATTGAATGGGACTCTTGTTATAACGAATTGACCCTTCAAGTCCGTAAAACGATAATCCACCGTATTCAATCAAGCGCCCTTGTAAATCCTCGCCGCCGGGAGGAGAGTCTTTATACGACTCGTCATGATTTCCCCGCACATAAAACAGCGGCACGTTTAAAACCGAGGTGATAAACTCCAAATAAACAGATGGCATATCGCCACAGCTGATTAACAGCTCCACATCGGAATATTGTCGCCTTAGATTTACCGCACTTTCCATCTGCGGCATCACCGTATCACTTACACATAAAATTTTCACGCGCGTACCTAAAAAAAGATATTTGAACTATTGTTTTTCAGCCGTTTGCAGTTCATCTGTGGTCAACGGCGTTTCAACTATCCTGCGCATTACTTTACCATCTCCACCATAACGTAACATAGTAACCTGCGCCATAATACTTATCGCAATTTCTTGCGGTGTCTCAGCATTTAATTCTAAACCAATTGGCGCATAGATACGCTTAAAATCGCTGTCTTGCAGCCCCCGTTCTTCCCGCAGCGCTTTCATCGTCAAAGCCCACCGGCGCCGACTGCCAATCAAACCAATATATGCCGCTTCCGTCGCCAGCAGTGCCGGTATCAAATCAATATCGACCGGTAAGCCGCGCGTTACCGCCGCGATGTACGTTTGTGCATTAATGTTGACTTGTTCTGTAACTTGGCTCGGCTTGCAAACAATATATCCAGCCAAATCTTTTACATAGTCTGGATTGCAGAATGCAGCCCGATCATCCGACAAAATAACACGCCATCCCGACCACAAACCCAGTTCCGCCAGCGCCTTGCCAACATGTCCACCACCGATAACCAGCAGGGTTGGCGAAGCCCCTACAGGTTCGATAAACACCTGCACGGTTCCGCCACAAATACCCGGGTCTCCATTTGCCAGATCATTTAAGCTATAACTTGGCAAGCGTGTTCTGCCATCTTGAATCGCCGCCAGCGCCTCTTTTATCACCAGCGATTCCATCGCACCGCCACCCACCGTACCGACAATCGTGCCATCCTGTCGCACCAGCATTTTGCTGCCCGCATGGCGTGGCACACTGCCAGTAACATTCACCACGGTGGCCAATGCTACCCGTTCCCCTCGCTCCTTTGCCGTCAAGGCAGCCTCAAAAACGGCGCGGTCTTCGCTCATCCTTTGATTTTGACCTCACCAATAAACAAACGTCCTTGTTCATCGCCACCGGTTGGCTGTAGCCGTTCAAAGGTTACAGGATCATACATCCCGATGGCAACTTGATATGTACCTGCTGCTACCCCATTTAAGTCTACCGTAATTGTGTCTCTAAGCACACCCGGCAGCCAATTTCCCGGCGGCAGCGTCCCATTGCCCGGTCGCATATCTAATTGTGCAACCGGCGGTTGGCCCTTGTCACCGTAAAGATGTACAAAAACCTTATAATCTCCTTTGGCGCTCCCATCGGTATACCACTCAAAATTGACGTTGAGCTTTGCTAAGTCGGCTTGATAATCTAGTTTCGCTGAACCGAGTTGTATCGCGCCATTTTGGAACATACTTTGAGGATTATTCGGTGCTGATCCTTCATTTGGACAAGTATATAGCCAATGATAATAAGGCATATAGTACCCACCAGAAATATGTGGAACGATCCGAATATGAATTGTGCCATCAGCAAAGGAACTAGCTGAACCAGTCATAATAGATGCTGGTATACACATTGCAACTTCAAGCCACTTTCCGGGAATAGCCGGAATCCAACGGGTTCCAACCAACTGCCCATCGGCATAAATATCTATTGTGCCTTCATTTTCAGGGTGTAACCGAGTTACAAGTGCCATCGCATAATAGTCACCGGAGTCGAATCCAGTAGACATATCAAAAGATTCCTCACCGTTTATTAAACGTCCCCCGTCTATTAATTGGCAGTTGTCAATCACACAGCTTAGATAATCAAATTCATGCACTTCAGTTGAAAAGCCAGGCAAACGTTCGGCATTATGCCACGAATAGTTTGCGGCTTTTTCACTATCAATATTCCCAACATTTACTGCTCCCATATACAGCGCTTGATTGAATTCAAATGGAAACAAAGTTGGCTGTAAAGCTCTACTAGATTCTTGATTAAACGTCCAGTCTGGCTTATAAATCCCCTGAAAATTTGCCGCCAGCGCTACATTCGCATTGTTATCCAGTTCAACCGGAAAACTCGCTAACGGCTTTCCATAAATATCCGTATCCGCGATCATCCCCAACCCATAACCATGTCCATATCCGTAGGACGCAATATAATCCGGCTTCTCCTGCATCAAAAATTCAGCCACTGAACCCGGCCCATTCCGCCAATAATCCGCTGCGCCTTTAGTTGTTAGACCAACAATATCCAGTGTCGTCCGCCCGCCCATGTAGCGCATCATACCCACATCATGTACTGCAATGACTGCATTATCGGGCGTATTCGCTTGTAACCACCGTGCCATCTGTAATGGCTGTGCATAGACATAACCTACGTTCAAACCGTAATACCGCAAAAACTGCACACTCGTCACCGCGCCTACTATCATCATTGCTATAACAACTACATTCCCTAACCATGTTCTCTCTGAGTCTCTGTGGTTAATTCCTGTATTGTTTTCTTTTGTAACTTGCCGCTTGTAACTTGCAACTACCCCAATGCCCCACCCCGCCAGTGGAAACAGCAGCGCTATAAACGGCATCTGATAACGCTTAAAATGCCAGAAAACCGTGTCTAAAGTCGCCAGCATTGCCGTCCCACCAAAGAACCACAACATCAACATTACGCCCACCGACCGCAATTTGCGATCAGCAAGAAACAGTCCGATGCCGACTGCCGCCAAAATCAACAGCAGCGGCATAATATACAAACCCTCGCGCGGACTAATCCCTGTTCCAAACTCCACCCAAATTCGCACAAAATTACCGAGAATACGTTTGATAACCTCATCCCAGTAAAACGGCACCGTTCCTAGAATCGATTTCGCCGCATTCCCCGATGCCACCACCGAACCCGTCAGCAGCCAATTCACCAACGGTTGTACCGCCACCGCCAAAATCGGAATCACCAATTGAATTTGTCGCTGTAGGGGTTTGCCGCTAGCAAATCCTTTCTTCGGTCGCCGTTCCCACCACACAACCCCTATTGCTACAACCGCCAGCATACCGCCCTCAGGCCGGATGAGTGCCAATCCAGTTACCCACAAAATCATGGAGACAAGCGACACATTTTCATCAGTCATAACCTGAATAACTGCATACAAACTCCCCAGCGTAAGCAGCATTGCCAAACCAGTTTCCATGCCACTCATAAAATGCCAAGCTACTGCCCCATCTAGGCCAAAAGCAACCGCCACTAAAGCCGCAGGCCAATCGCCTGCACCCAACAACCGCACCAACTTATAGATCAGCCACATCGCTGAGACAAAAGCCAACGTGCCGACAATCATTGCCCATAAACCGAGCTTGAGTCCGTGGAAGCCCGCTAAATATCCAACAGCCAGTATATAAGGATAGAGGAAACTGGTTGCGCCGGAGGTCGCTGGCAAACCGGGGTTATAAATATAAGGCTGCCCCATCGCCATCTGTCGCGCATATTGGAAGTGGATGTAAACATCATCCAGCGGCATCACGAACTCGCCATGTCCGTTCGCCAAACTAGTGAGTGTATATGCCAAGAACGTCGCGCCGGCAATCACGCAAAACAACGTCCAAATAAAAAGCGAGCGTCTACCGGAGACGCTCAAAGAAAATTGAGTATTCATACCCCTATTTTACCCTTTGCCGGGGAGTTGACAGAGTGAAACTTTTGTTCTACAATTTAAATGCGAATTGATGGGGTGAAAACAGATGACATTTCAAGTATTTACCCATAAATTAACCACAGTTTTCACACATAAAAGTTTCAATGTAGGGTATATCATCCGCTTTAACCCGCAGCTTACTGCACTTATACAACATTTCGGTGGCATTTTCCCTCACAACCACTGCAACGGCACAACAATATTCACGCGGTGGCATTACGGCAACGATCCGCTTCAAAAGTGTCATTTCAGCGCCTGTAGCCAAGCATCCCGCCGACACAAAATGTCAATTCAGCGGCTTCTCGGTAGTGTCCCGCCCATCATTTCAGCGGATATATTGCACAAAATGCAAAATATGCAATAAAAAGGCGACCTTGCAGCCGCCTCATATCACTCGGGAATTCCCACCCTAGTTCGAATAACCGTCGGAGAATGCGTCAATCATCAACCGAACGTCATCACCTAAAGGATAAAGTATAGGGCATGTTGCTCCATGCTGGATATACTCGCGCACCTTTGCCCGTACTTCCTTCGGTGTACCCGAAGCCGTAATCATCTGTACTACGTCATCCGGTACAAGATGCATCGCTTCTTCGATTTGTTCTTCGGTCGCGGGCCACGTCAACACCTGTCCAATTTCGTCAAGAAGTTCTTGCTTAACGCCGCTGGCCTTCATAATGTGGGGCTGCTGCCCTAAATATTGGGTCACCAGCTTACGTGCGTTATCCAACGCTTTCTTGCGGTCATGGTCTACTGAACATACTACTAATTGTGGACGGTCAATATCATCAAGGTTTTTACCAGCCTGTTTCGCACCTGCTTCTAATTGGGCTAATGCACCCTCATTATATTGAGGCGAAACTAAGTAATTCAATACGGCCCCATCTGCGATTTCGCCCGTCAGTGCCATCATCTTCGGCCCCGTCGCGCCAATATATATCGGAACATTGCGTGGTTCTTTACGCCCATGAACAACGTCTAGTTCCACATCATTCAAGTTGACAAACTCTCCATGAAATGTGACCCGCTTCCGCGCCAATAAATCACGCACGGTCGAAACGACTTCACGCATCGCCAGTAACGGCTTGGTACGATTGATACCCACCTTTTGCGCCAATGGATCCCACCACGCACCGATGCCACAAATTATCCGATCCGGCGCGAGATCATCCAATGTTAGGAAGGTCGCCGCAATCACTCCCGCATTCCGCGTCCAGTTGTTGATCACACCCGAGCCAATCTTGATGCGTGTGGTTGTTGCTGCAAAAGCTGCCATAGGTACAACTGCGTCCCGTACCAGTCGACTTTCAGCCTGCCACACCGCTTCAAATCCGCGTGCTTCGGCATACTGCACATATTTGATTGCGTCTTGAAGGGAATGAGCATCCTGCAAATAAAGTGCAACGCGGTCAGTCATAATTTCTCCCGTAATTTCGTAAAAATCGAGCTGACTTCAGACTAAGAAGAAGCATAGCCTTTAGATAACTCACTATAAAATTTTAGATCAGCTGGCATGTCGATATCCAGTGATAAACGCTCCGACTCAAGCACGTGAACCTCTGCGCCAACCGCACGACCTTTTTCGATATGGCGGTTAAAACTTCCGGGGCCATAAGCGTATTCAATTAAACCCGGAGGACGAATAAAAAGCGCATTTGTTCCGTCATGATGTTGATCAGTCGCAATAACCAATGAAGGTTCGTTGACACCCATCTGAATAATAGACTGTATATCCTCACGCTCCAATAAGGGCAGATCTGCCGGCAGAATGAGGATAGCGCTGCCATTCAGTCGGCTGATTACCTGTGTGGCCCGCATTAACGCTGAATTCAGTTCTGGCGCACCACTTTCCTGTACCGTTCGCGCGCCATATTCACGCGCTATTGCCAGCGCCTTATTATCTCGGCTGATTACAAGCGTCCCCATCAATTGGGGAACATGTTGAACTACTCCTAAGACGTGACGGAGCATCGTCTCGGCAAGATTTTGACGTTCTTGAGGAGTCAGAACTTGCGAAAGACGCGTTTTTGCCTGATTCAATGGTTTTACAGGAACAACAACCCAGACACCCATATAATTTGGTGTATTTTCAGCAGATGATTATCCGACGAAAACCACACATACCCCCTTTCGCTATATCTTGATTGCGAAAGACATTGTTACCAGTCCTGAATCCACTCTAACACACTTCGCGCTAGAGCGACCTTAACTTCATCGTTCTTCATAATTGTTTCAAATTTCGTCACGTGTTCTTGGGGAATTTCCACAATTCCATCCATACTGTCAAACACAAAGCCATTCAACAACGTGTCGTAATAGCTAGCCACAGCTTGTGCCGAAGCTTCGAAGCCTAGTTCAACCATAAGTTTAGCTGCCGGACCCTTTATGGCTTCCCCACCAACAATTGGACTAATTGCCACCCGTGGAATATCGCGACTCAAAATCAACTCCCGCATTCCCGGCACAGATAAAATGGGATTGATGGAAAGCCACGGGTTAGATGGCCCCACAATAAGTGCCTCTGCATGTTGAATTGCGATTTCGATTGCAGGAGTGACGACTGCTTTTTCGATGCCCTCTAAACGCAAACTTTTTACCGTTGGCTGCCAGCGATGTTTGACGAAGTATGTTTGGAAGTCAATCTCGCCATACTCTATTGTATCAACAATAGTCGCAACTGCGGAATCCGTCATTGGCAAAATCTGCTGATGAATACCTAGTTTTTTTGTTAGGATACTTGTCACATCTGTCATCGTTTTTCCCGCGTGCAACAAACGTGTTCTCAAAATATGAGTTGCCATATCTTGATCGCCCAAGCCAAACCAAGCGTCTTCACCATAACGTCGCATCGCTGCAATCATCTCGAAGGTATCGCCAGCTATGCCCCACCCGTTATCCTTGTTCACCAAATCCGACAACGTATACATGATTGTATCAAGGTCAGGACAAATCCTCAGGCCATACATCCATGTATCGTCCGCCGTATTCACAATTACCGTCAAATCTTCAGCCGGCAAAACTCGTGCCAAACCGAGTGCCAGTTTCGCACCGCCAACACCACCTACCAACACTACGATTTTCATCGCCACATTACACTCGTTTCTAATGGCTTTCTTGTCTTCTCGCGTGTTTCAGCCGGATAACCTATGGTTAAAAGCGCCTGTGGCTGCCAATCATCCGGCAGTTTAAGCACCGCTTTAACCACATCAGGGCAAAATAACGGCGCACACATCCAACACGCGCCAAGTCCTAAATCATGGGATGCAAGCAGTATATTTTGACCTGCCATCGCAACGCTTTGGACAGCCATAAGGTATTCTTGATGACTACGCCTTTCGTCGGCATAAACATCCATATCCACCATCGACAAACACAATAGAATGAGTGTCGGCGCGTTTGTAATCCGCAAATAGGAACGACCTGCATCCGCCTCAATCACATCCACAGGTACGCCATCAGCGGCTAAATCTCGCCGTAATCGTGCACCCATCGCCTGTGCAAGTTCAACTTTCTGCGCTTGAGTTTCAACAACCGCAAAACGCCACGGCTGCCGATTATGGGCAGATGGCGACCAAATCGCAGCTTGCAGTAACTCCTCGATAATTTTGTGCGGAACTGGTTCAGAGCGATACCGACGAATCGAACGTCTGCTATAAATCACCTCACGAAATCCATGATTTGATTCCGCCGACGCCTCGTTATTCTGCTGGCTCATCGATACAAATCCTGTTCAGGCGCACGGTACAAGTCGGTAGATTTGCCACTAATTGTAGGATAACGGAGCCCGCGCACCAATACAATCGGTCGACCTTCGTCAGCTTCGCCTGTCAGCAAATTGGCCGCCGAAGCCACTAAATCAGCATAGCCCTGAATACTGATTTTCAGTTCACGTCCAAACAAATCGGCCCGTCCACGCAAATCCCAGATGGCTGGCATTCCAGCTACACCTATCGCTACGCCTACGTTGCCCATTCGAAATGGTCGGCCATGCGAATCGCTGATGACAATACCAACTTCTGCGCCAGTTGATTGCTTCAGTTGTTCATGCATTCTTAAGGCTGACGCGTCTGGATCAAGCGGAAGGAGCAGCACCTTATTCTCGCTGCCATCCACATTCGATTGGTCAATACCAGCGTTCGCACTCACAAATCCAAGCCGATGTTGAACCACCAATACGCCTACTGATTGCCGTGAGATTTTCAGACTCTCGCGCAGAACTAATTCTACAATGCGCGCGTCTTTTCGTGTTTCATCCGCAAGTCGTTGAGCTTCAGCGCTTGGCTCCACTTCTCGCAGGTCAAATAAGCGACCTTCCGCCTTCGAAACCACTTTCGAGGTTACAACTAATGCATCACCTGTTTCCAGTTGAACTCCAAGTTTTGAAAGACCATCCAGAATAATTTGCGAAAGATCATCCCCTTTTTGAATAAGGGGAACACCCGGCAGCGCCATAATATGAAGTGAACTAATTGAGTTATCTGCCATGTGTTAAATTCCGGTAATGCGAATACCAGAACCCTTAATGCCATAGGCTTTGTTAATCCACAGAAGAACAGGCGTAAGGGCTTCCACAGCAATGGAATTTGGCAATGATCCGGCATCCACACCTTTCATGCCAGTGTCGGCTACGAGTTTAATAACAGTCGCTCTCGCTTCAGCATCATTTCCACAAACCAAGACGTCACAATCCACGACATGATTCGGATCAACCAATTGTTCCGCGCTGACGTTCTGGAAAGCAGCCACGACTTTTACACCTTCGCCTAATAAAGCTTGGGCTTCTAAAGCTGCTGACTTTCCTTCAGGCAAATGCACGGTTCGCACTTTAGGTGGTTGTAAAGGAACTGTGATGTCCACTAAAATCTTGCCTGCCAACTGCTCTTTTACACCTTCGAGTGTCGCCTGATGTGCCGAATATGGCACACTCAATACCACTAGATTAGCTTGTTTAGCTGCCTCAGAGTTACTCATGCCTGTAACCGGCTTTCCCTCCAACTTAGCGCTCATCTCTGCTGCATAAGCTGCTGCACGGTCGCCATCCCGCGAACCGATAATGACCTTATAGCCATTTATTGCCCATCGCATCGCCAAACCAGAACCTTCTTTACCAGTACCCCCCAAAATAGCGATGCTCATTGCTTGATAGTCTGTCATAAATAATCCTTAATGAGGTGAAATGCTCTTTAGAGCGCGTTGATGTTAGCGTGGTGACGTTCCCAAACTTTCGGGGCAAAGTCGAGTGCTTCCCGCGCGATTTCAGATTCATCGAGCGTCAATAACTGACCGTCTCGCATCAATACCTGTCCCTCAACAATCGTGCTCGTTACCATCGAGGACTCGAACCCGAACAAAATATGCCATGGCAAATTACCGCCATGCAACGGCGTGAAGGGATGATAATCGACAAAAATTAAATCTGCTGCCGCACCAACACGAATCTCGCCTAAGGTGACGTCGGGGAAAAATTGCTCAGCAAGACGTGCATTATTGTACACTCCAGCATGCACAATATCCTCACCGTTGGCCTTACGTGGATCACGGTTAGAAACTTTGTGCAGTAAGTAGGCGGCTTTCCAATCTGCCCACATGTTATTGCTAAAGCCATCATTGCCGATGCAAATCTTCATGCCCTGAGACATCATATCGTCAAAGGCCATCGCGCCAACCGCATTGTTCATATTCGATCGTGGTTGATGAGTAACCCATATCCCTTGGTCCCGTAGAATTTGTCGTTCGGCTTCGTCAATATGGACGCAGTGTGCTGCTATTGTCTTATCTCGCCAAATGCCAAATTCACCTAGACGCCGCACAACCCGCTTCCCGCTACGACGCAGGCTGTCTTCTTCATCGGCTTCGTGTTCGGCTACATGAATGTGAAAACCTGAACCCTGTGGAACTGCTTCCACACACGCCTGTAAAGCCGCGTCATTTAAAGTTAGGCTGGCATGTAAACCAAATGTCGCACCAATTCGTGAGCTTTGTTTCGCTTTTATGAAGCGTACATTTTCTGCAATCCCTGCTCGCATCTTTTCATCGCCATCACGGTCAGTTACTTCGTAGCACAGAACAGCCCGTAACCCCGACTGATCAACTGTTTCGGCGATGACATCCAAACTGCCGTCTATAAAATTCGGGCTGGCATGATGGTCAATCAGTGTAGTTGTCCCGTGTTTAACCGCGTCAACAAGCGACACCAACGCACTTGCCCTAACTGTATCTCTATCTAACGCTTTGTCCAGCGGCCACCACAAACGTTCTAGTATCTGAGGGAAGTTTGCAGGGGCTGCACCGGGTATCGCCATACCACGGGCATACGCACCATAGAAATGAGTGTGCGCGCAAATATTCCCCGGCATCACCAACTGCCCTTTTGCATCGATACGCTCTGCTTCAGGATATTGGGCAATCAGATTGGATGTCTTTCCAAGAGCCGCAATTTTGCCATCTTTGATATAAACAGCATAATCCGAGAGAATCTGGTTAGGTTCGCCCCATGTAACAACAGTAGCATTGGTTATGAGCAAGGCCGCTTACCTTCAAGATGAATGAGTACTCAAGCCGCTAAGTGTAACGCATAGATGTTTGAACTTCACATACGATGACATTACAGCGTTGTTACGATTGTCAAGTTATTCAACACCGTGCTAAACTCCCTCAATCCAAAGAGGAACCATTATGCCAACTCTGCTAGTCAAGAACATTCATACCCTGCTAACCATGGATGCCAGTCGTCGCGAAATCAAAAACGGCTACATTTTGGTTAGGGACGGTGTAATCGAAGCTCTCGGGTCATCCTCCGACCTGCGGGAAGGATTAACTGATGAGATGATTGATGCCAGTCATCACATCGTCCTGCCGGGGTTGATTAATACCCATCATCATATGGTGCAAAGCCTCACGCGAGTGATTGCCCAAAATGACGAGCTGTTCGGTTGGCTCAAAGCACTTTACCCCATTTGGAGTGGTCTCTCGGGCGAAGCGGTATACACGGCCTCCAAACTAGCGATGGCTGAATTAATGCTCTCCGGTTGCACAACATCAAGTGACCACCTTTATATCTTTCCGAATGACGTTACACTCGATCATCAAATCCAAGCAGCAAAGGAAATGGGCATCCGTTTTCATGCCGCACGGGGTGCGATGAGCGTTGGCGAGAGCAAAGGCGGTTTGCCACCGGATAAGGTCGTCGAAGATGAAGAGTTCATCCTCAAAGATACACGCCGTTTGATTGAGCAATATCATGACGCCACCCCTCAGGCGATGCTGCGTATAGTGGTTGCGCCCTGTTCGCCCTTTACCGTGTCCCAAGATTTGATGCGTGAGTCAGCGGCGCTTGCACGCAGTTACGGCGTGAGTTTGCATACTCATCTCGCCGAAAATGACAATGACATCGCCTATGGATTAGAGCAGTTCGGTCAACGCCCCGGTAATTATGTCGAATCCGTTGGTTGGATTGGCGAGGATGTGTGGCACGCTCACTGTGTCAAACTCGACTCTCGCGAAATCAATCTGTTTGGGCATACACATACAGGAGTATGTCATTGTCCATCATCTAATATGCGGCTTGCGTCTGGTATCGCCCCGATTCGCCAGATGCTTGATGCTCGCGTCAACGTTGGATTGGGTGTAGATGGTTCTGCATCTAACGACGGCGGTCACTTGCTCAATGAGGCACGACAAGCGATGCTTCTTCAACGGGTTTCAGGCAGCCCATCGGCTCTCTCAGCACGTGAAGCACTGGAGATTGCAACACTCGGCGGTGCATCCGTTCTTGGTCGAGATGATATTGGTGCGCTGGCCGTTGGCATGTCAGCCGACTTCATTGCCTTTCGGCTGGATACAATTGGTTTTGCGGGCGCAGTGCATGATCCGGCCTCTGCACTCACCTTTTGCGCCTCACCTCATGTAGATTTTTCAGTCATTAATGGGCGTGTCGTCGTCAAAGAAGGGCAGATTCTAACCGTTGATGTTCCGGTGATGGTCGAACAACACAATAAGATTTCGCGTAAGCTCATCAATGGTGAATAATGTATGGCAAAACAAACGGTACTATCATAGTGAAAATAATTCCCACCTCAGGGAGAAGATTTAATGACTCTTGTAGATCGTTTAGCAATTGCACGAGGTGATATTCCGGCTGATTTGGCGCTGCGAAACGCCATGTTGGTCAATGTCTGGTCAGGCGAAATTTATCCAACCGACATCCTCATCCATGATGGTCGTATTGTTGCGCTTGGAGGCGACTACACTGCTAAACAGGAAATTGACCTCGAAGGCCATTACGTATGCCCCGGTTTCATTGATGCCCACGTACATATCGAAAGCAGCCTTTGCACGCCACCGGAATTTGCCCGTGCGGTTGTTCCACATGGCGTCACCACTGTCGTCACCGATCCCCACGAAATCGCCAACGTTCTTGGAATTCAGGGGATTAATTTTATGCTTGAACGTGCGAAAGACGGCCCATTGAGCGTATTCGTCAATGCGCCGAGTTGTGTTCCGGCTACCGAAATGGAAACCAGCGGCGCCCGACTAGAAGCGGATGATCTTGCCCCACTGCTTGCCAATCAATGGGTCACGGGTTTGGCGGAAGTCATGAATTACCCCGGCGTGATCTTCGGTGACGAAGGCATGTTAGATAAACTCGAACGCTTCCAATCCAAAGTGATGGATGGGCATTGTCCCGCGCTCACCGGAAAACAACTGAATGCTTATGTCTCGGCTGGCATCGGCAGCGAGCACGAATGTACAACTGTCCAAGAAGCACTAGAAAAGCTGCGACTTGGGTTAACCATCTTCATCCGTGAAGGCACAACCACACGAAATTTACGCCCATTGCTGCCATTAGTTACTCCGCAAAATCACACCCGAATTTGTTTCTGCACAGATGATCGTCAGCCGAACAGCCTGATGGACGAAGGCTCAATCGACTTTATGGTTCGGACGGCGATAGAACTAGGCATTGATCCAGTGATGGCAATCCGTATGGGTACACTCAATACGGCGCAGTATTTCCGCCTGTACGACTACGGGGTAATCGCACCCGGCAAATGGGCGGACATGGTCGTGTTTTCTGATTTATTTCATTTTCAACCCGAGATGGTATTCCGTCGCGGGGAATTGGTTGCCCAAAACGGCATGATGGTCACGACAAAACCTGTACAACGGCCTATCAAACTAACGCCTTCAGTAAATTTAAATCTCGATCATCTAGACCTTCGTATTCCGGCTAAAGCAGGCCATATTCGTTTGATTGGAGGTGTTGGAGATCAGGTAGTTACGCATCATCTCATTGAAGAAGCAAAAATCCTCGATGATCAAGCAATCGCGGACACCGAACGCGATATACTAAAGATGGTGGTGGTCGAACGTCATCATGCTACGGGCGGTATTGGCAAGGGTTTTATCAACGGGTTCGGATTGAAACGGGGAGCAATCGCAGGGACTGTCGCACATGACCATCACAATCTTGTAGTGATTGGTGTGGATGATGATAGCATACGCCGAGCTATTCAAGCAGTAATCGAAATTGGTGGTGGCTTGGTTGCGGTTGACGGCGAGACAGTTCTCGGCACATTGCCCTTACCTGTTGCCGGACTGATGACTGAAATCCCGCTGGAACAGGTACGATATGAATATGACTTGATGATTGCTCATGCCCAAACACTGGGCAGCACTATGCCTGACCCTTTCATGGCAATGAGTTTTATGGCATTGGAAGTCATCCCCAAACTGAAGCTCACTGACGTGGGTTTGGTAGATGTCGAACAATTTAAAGTCGTGGACTTATTTGTCTAGCTTTTGATAATCTGCAGGTGCTTATCTTGCTTGAATCTGTTCGCAATTGGTTTACGCCGACTCGAACAACGGCGATTTTGTTGTTCATCGTCGCCTTCGTGTTATTCCAACCAATAGTTGCCTTTCTCGTCCACGAACAGGTGGATTACGCCAACCACCTGTCCTACTTGCACGATCCAATGGATATACAAGCGATCTCGCAAGTGCTATCCATGTTCCCCCATTTTCTATTTCATCTGTACGTTTACATCACCTATAAAATCTTCTCGCTGAGTTCGTTTGCAGATGCGGCACTATTTGTTTCAACCTCCGTTTATATTATCGGCACACTCATCACATTCTGGCTAATGACACGCATCCTCGGCAAGCCGCGCACTTATATCAGTGGCCTCATCTACGGCGCGGTTGCGATTGCAGTCATGCTGCTGATGCCGATTGATATTTTTACGCCAACCAACTTATTTGTCGGTTATATAGGTGTCAACGCTTATCACAACCCGACGATTGTGCTGCTCAAACCCACAGCAATGGTACTTTTCTGGTGCGCGTTAGCCATCTTTAAAAGTCCCTACACTGTTGATGGCAAGAAACGCCGCGCAATACCCGTATTAGTCTGCTGTGCCGCCAGTATCCTCTGCGTGATGACAAAATCCAGCTATATGATTGCCCTGCTGCCAGCCATGATTGTCGCAGTCACATTTCGAGCAATTCGTCGTCAGCCGGTCGATTGGGTGTTGTTCATTGAAGGCATTTTGCTTCCGGCAGTTGTGACTTTGGGGCTGCAAATCCTGTTATTTAGCAGCAGTGAGGGGTTTATCTTTGCACCCTTAGCCGTTATCTACAGTTGGACGCGCATCAATCCGAACGCGCCAAACGATATATTCCTAAAATTCCTTCTTTCGATATTATTTCCCTTGCTGGTTTATGTCTTTTATCTCAAAAGGGCGATCAAAACCGCCTATCTCAATTTAGCGTGGGTGGTGTTCGCCTTCGGCGCAGCTTACATGTATTTGTTGGCGGAAGGTGGTGAACGTTTAGGTCATGCCAACTTCACATGGAGTACGATTTGTGCGCTTTTTATTCTGTTCATCGTTTCAATAGTCTTTTTTATTCAACAAGTGAATTGGAAAATCATCACACCATCAGCAACAAGTGAGGCAGTCATACAAAAGAGCTCAAGTGAGCAGCTTCTCTCAAAAGCCAAAGTCGGCATTCTTGTGTGCGTGCTGGGGTTACATTTTATAAGTGGGATTTACTGGTATCATGTCCACGTTACAGCCCATTGGATGGGCGATATAATTAGTGGTAAGTGGTAATATCTACCCAAATCATGTGAAAGTGAGCAATATGGTCGATCAAACAACGATTGATGCCATCAAATCGCGTGTCACGGCACAGCGAGAAGACATCATCGCCTTCCTAAAAGAACTCTGCGCTATTCCCAGTTATGACAGTCAAATCCGTGCCGTGGGCGAACGTGCCGAAGCCGAAATGAAGAAACTCGGTTTCGAAGAGATTTGGTGGGATCGCATGGGTAATATCGTCGGACGCATCGGCAATGGTCCGACTAAACTCCTGTACGATAGCCACATTGATACGGTTGGCATCGGCGCACCTGAAGAGTGGGAATGGGATCCTTTTACGGGCAAAGTCGAAGACGGCATCTTTTTTGCACGGGGCGCTTGCGACGAAAAAGGCAGCACACCCGGTATGATTTACGGGTTGGCACTGGCGAAAGAATTTGGATTGCTTGAGGGCATCAGCGCCTATTACTTTGGCAATATGGAAGAGTGGAATGATGGTATCGCACCCCATGCGCTGGTCGAAGTTGAAGGACTCAAACCAGATTTCGTGGTCATCGGCGAACCGACCAAGATGCAGGTCTATCGTGGTCACAAAGGCCGTGTTGAGATGCAAGTATTGGCACGTGGCAAGAGCGCCCATGCCGCCAGCAATTTCCTCGGCGACAATGCCATTTACAAACTCGTTCCCATCATTGATGCCCTGAGTAAAATTGAGCCGGAGTTGGGTGATGATCCATTCTTGGGACACGGACGTATCACCGTAACCGATATGCATGTCAAAACTCCCAGCATCAACGCTGTCCCAAACGAAGCACTGATCTACATTGATCGACGTATAACTTTTGGCGAAGAACCGCAAGCCGTTCTTGAACATGTTAAAGGTGTCGTTGGCGACCGCAAGGATATTGAGACTTCGATTCTGATTTATGACACCCCGAGTTATACAGGATTCGTTTTCCCGCTCGATAAGATTTACCCAGCTTGGGCGCTGCCTGAAAATGATCCTTATGTGCAAGCGGGTGTTCAAGCAGGTCAACTGCTGTGGGGCGAACCACTGCCAACCGGCAAGTGGGATTTTTCAACCAACGGCACGTATTGGTGCGGGAAAGCAGGCATCCCCAGCATTGGTTACGGGCCGGGGAACGAAATTCACGCGCATACCGTACTCGACCAAGTACCACTCGATGATGTAGTTAAGGCGACTGAATGGTATGCACTACTTCCGGGACTTCTTCCGAGGAAATAAATCAATGGACATCAGTTGGATTGAACCGAATCTGCTGGCGGCAAGTCCTCTACCGTCAAAAGAAGCGGATATAAGATCGCTACATGAACAAGGCATTCGTGCCATCATCACCCTCACCGAGCGTCCAATTACGGCGCAACGAGAGGTCACAACCGAACTCTTGGCTAAATTAGGAATTACACCGCTGCATCTATCGATTAATGACTTTGGTGTACCCGACAATCAACAGGTTGCGGAGGCTATGAGCTTTATCGAGCAGATGAAGGCGGAAAATAAGCCTGTGCTTGTTCACTGCAAAGTAGGTCAAGGGCGAACAGGGACGCTGCTTCACGCTTATTATCTGAACAAAGGTTGGAGTCTGGCTGACACTCAATTTCAGGTCATCGAAAAACGTCCTTTATGTGACTTTAATAACCTCTCGGAAGAACAACAGGAATTCTTGCGCGAATACGCATCGACAGGACGTACTGTTCACATATAGGTCAAGTTAAGCCCATGCTCATGCTGACAAGTCGGTTTTCGGTTGATCCAATGAAACGGGGAGCATACTTGCTTTTTGCAAAGGGCATGGTTCAGCGTACCCAAACTCAAGCAGGCTGCATAGGCTTTGGCATTTTTGAAGACATCAGCCTGCCGAACACCTTCATCATGTTGGAACAATGGGAAAGTGCAGAGCAATTTGAAAAGCATACAACCAGTAGCGGCTTTGTGCATGATGACGGTGTACTCATGACTTTCATTGTCGGTGAACCCAGTTACGATGAATATGAGTTTGAAGATTCATCCGAGGCAGACGCATGAACCTGATTTACGTCATGCGACATGGACAGAGTGTTCTGAATGTCGAACATCGCCTCAGTGGTGGCAAATATGACGGCGACTTGACAACACTCGGCCAAACACAAGCGCATCAGGTTGGGAATTGGCTGCGAGATAAAGGCATCACAAAAATCGCTCACAGCCCTTTCCACCGTGCAGTACAAACCGCAGAAATTATCGGTGAGCACCTTGGTTTGCCGATAACACCCGACAATGATCTAGCCGAAATCAATTGTGGTGATCTAGATTGGCGCACTGATGAAGATAGTTGGGCAGCATGGCGAGCGATTTATGAACATTGGCTTCAATGTGATTGGCGAGCAACTTATCCCAGTGGCGAAAGTTACCAACAAGGATTTGACCGATTCAACCGCTGCCTGATGGGCATCAAAGCGGATGACACACCTTTGTTGGTGACACATGGCGGGATTAGCACAACCGTGATTCCCTATCTATGTGTAAATGCGGCTGCATTACAGGGCAGTCGCATGTTGGATTACACCGGAATCATTGTCTTGGAACCTTACGGAGATGGTCGGTATATCTGCCGCGCTTGGAACCAAACCGAGCATTTACAACCCAAGCCGGCTTGACTGAAACATTAACAGGAGAAAGATTGATTATGCAGACTGATTTGAGAGGCCGTGACCTCATTACTGAGCAAGAATGGACACGCGAGGAAATTGACACGCTGCTTGATGTGGCATGGGATTTAAAGCGTAAACGTGCGCTCGGCGAACCTCATGCCCTGCTGCGCGACAAAGTTTTAGCGATGCTGTTCTTCTTTACCAGCACCCGTACCCGCGTCAGCTTTGAGGCAGGTATGGCGCAGCTTGGGGGTCATGCTCAATTTATCGACAGCGAAACCACCCAAATCTCACATGGTGATACGGCGATGGAAATCGGTGAAATCGTCGGACGTTACACCGATGGTATTGCTATTCGCCAATGTGATTGGAATTTTGGCAACAAATATATCCGTGAAGTAGCCAAGGCCAGCCGTGTTCCCGTTCTCAACATGCAGGATGATATTTATCACCCCTTCCAAATCTTGGCTGATCTGATGACCATTCAAGAGAAGTTCGGGCGTGATCTGCGCGGCAAGACGATTGACGTGAGCTATGCCTATGCGTCGAGTTATCAAAAGCCGCTGTCCGTCCCACAAAGTTTGATCTTGTTGATGACACGCTACGGCATGAATGTCCGTTTGGTGCATCCACCAGAATTTGCATTGATGCCGGATATTGTTGAGCAAGCGAAGGAAAATACGCGACGAAGCGGTGGTTCATTCGAAATGATGGACGACTTCAACGCGGGCTTCAAGAATGCCGACATCATTTATGCTAAGAGCTGGGGCTGCTGGATGACAACTGAGGATAAAAATGAGTCTTCTGTCATCGGCAAGAAATACACCAACTGGATTACCGACGAGCAGCGCATGGCAACCGCGAACAAGGATGCGATTTATATGCACTGCTTGCCAGCCGACCGGAATATCGAAGTGACCGATGCAGTTATCGAAGGGCCACAAAGCGTGGTCTATGACGAGGCTGAAAATCGTCTGCATGTTCAAAAAGCCGCAATGGCATTAACGATGCGCTAACTTCTCCGCGCGATAAAAATTGGGGCATAAATATTTGCTATGCCCCAACTCTCAGAAAATAAAATCACTTATAATTACTGAACTGAATTTAAAACTTGAGCATAATCTTATGACTGGAAAATTGATTACGATTGCCATTGGTGGAAATTCACTGATTACAGATCCGAAGCAACCAGACGTGCCGCATCAGTGGGACGCGGTCAGAGAAACCTGCAAACACATCGCAGAGATGATTGCTGAAGGTTGGAATGTCATCGTCACACACGGAAATGGCCCGCAAGTCGGCTATATTCTGCGGCGGTCTGAAATCGCGGCGAAGTCAGGCATTCATGATGTGCCGCTTGACCTGATTGTGGCGGATACACAGGGTGCAATCGGCTATATGCTTCAGCAAGCGCTGGATAATTCGATGCGGCGATTGGGAATTAACCGCACAGTGCTGACGGTCGTTACTCAAGTCCGAGTCGATCCTGACGATCCGGCTTTCCATAATCCAAATAAGCCCATTGGTGGGTTCATGAGTGAGCAAGAAGCCTACAAATATGAGGCCGAAGGTTGGAATGTGATGGAAGATGCCGGACGCGGCTGGCGGCGTGTTGTCGCTTCGCCTAAGCCACTGGCGATCCATGAAATCAATGCAATACGTGTACTCATCAATAATGATTATGTGGTAATTGCGGGTGGAGGCGGAGGCGTTCCGGTTGTCCGTAATGCACAAGGCGAACTGCGCGGGGCATATGCTGTCATTGATAAAGATCGCGCTAGCAGCCTACTCGCTCAAACCTTGCGGGCAGATTTATTCATCATTTCTACAGGTGTGGAAAAAGTCGCGTTGAACTTCAACAAACCTAATCAACAACTTCTTGACCAAATTACATTAGCCGAAGCGCAGCAGTATATTGCAGAGGGTCACTTTGCTGCTGGAAGCATGCTCCCTAAAATTGAAGCGGCAGTCGAGTTCATCAAAATGGGTGGCCCGCAAGCGATTATCACTGACCCGCCCAATCTGGCGCGGGCATTGCGTGGTGAAACGGGTACACGCATTGTGCCGGGGTAAAGCGTTTCACCACAGAGATCATCATGCTGCTTAATCGCCTTTAGGTGTATGTATGTTGTTTCTTCTACTTTGAACTCACATATCCAGAAAGCTAAATGAGTCATGGCAACGATTACAGAACTGCGTTGTCCAATATGTGGACGCAGTTATTCAGCAACCGAGGTTCAATATACCTGCCCTGTTTGTGGTTCAGTCGGCACGCTGGAAGTTCTCTACGATTATGAAGCGCTCAAATCGCAACTTGACCGAGATACGCTGCGTAATCAGCATGAACACTCGATGTGGCGCTATAAGGCGTTGCTACCAATTGGGGCCGAATCAAAAGTATCGCCGTTACGGGTCGGTATGACACCTTTATACTATACTTCGAGGGTGGCGGAACGCTTAAACTTAAAACAGGTCTGGTTGAAAGATGACGCACAAAACCCAACCGGATCGCTCAAAGACCGAGCGAGTGCAATGGTTGTGGCGCGTGCAATGGAACAAGGCATCCAAACGGTGAGTACGGCTAGTACAGGCAATGCAGCCGCAGCACTTTCGGGTATCGGTGCATCGGTAGGTATGAACATCATTATTTTTGTTCCAGCGACTGCCCCTGAAGCGAAAATCGCCCAACTGCTGGTTTATGGGGCAACCGTTTTGTTGGTTGAAGATACTTATGATGTCGCCTTCGAACTCTGTTCGGAGATGTGCTTGAGCGAAGGTTGGTACTGTCGTAATACAGGTATGAATCCCTATACCGTTGAGGGTAAAAAGACAGTATCGTATGAAATAGCCGAACAATTGAACTGGAATGTGCCAGACGTTGTAATGGTTGGTGTAGGAGATGGGAATATTATCGCGGGAGTCTACAAAGGTTTTTACGATTTACTGCAACTCGGTTGGATACAGCGGATTCCACGCTTAATTGGTGTACAAGCAGAAGGCAGTTCAGCGCTGGTTCACGCATGGAAAAACAATCTGAAGCCCGAAGAAATGCAACCGATGCCAGCAGACACAATCGCCGACAGCATTTCGGCAGGTGTCCCGCGCGATCGGGCAAAAGCATTACGAGCCGTTCGAGAAACGAATGGCGCATTTATGGCTGTGCCGGACTCGGAAATCTTAAGTGCGATACCAGAGTTAGCGCAGCTTACGGGCGTGTTCGCAGAACCTTCATGCGCGGCAGTTTACGCTGGAGCAAAACGTGCTGTACAATCAGGGTTATTCGATAAAGATGAATCTGTTCTGTTGCTGATGACTGGTAACGGGCTAAAAGATATTAAACGCGCACAACAATCGGTCGCACGGGGCTTGCGTGTGCAATCGACAATAGAATCTGTTCGGCAGGCTTTGGGTATTGAGTGAGGATAGATGAGCGAACATCCACGGTATTCGATAGTCGCACCAATTTATAACGAAGAAGGCAATATTCAGAAACTCTATGATCGTGTTTCACAGGTCATGGATTCAACAGGGGAAAGCTGGGAACTGGTTACGGTCAATGATGGCAGCCGCGATAAATCGTTCGAACTCCTGTCAGCACTATCCCACAAAGATTCGCGTATCAAAGTGGTAAATTTTGCGCGGAACTTCGGTCATCAATTGGCTGTGACGGCTGGGTTACACAATACCTCCGGTGATGCAGTTGTGGTCATAGATGCGGACTTGCAAGACCCGCCAGAGCTGATCCTCGACATGATTGAGCGCTGGAAGGCTGGATACCATGTCGTGTATGCAGTGCGGCAGGAACGTAAGGGGGAAAGCTGGTTCAAGCTGTTTACCGCCAAACTTTTTTATCGCCTGATTTACCGGATTACAGACGTTGATATCCCACTCGACACAGGTGACTTCCGGTTGATGGATCGCAAAGTTGTAGACGCGCTTAACTCGATGCCGGAGCATAACCGTTTCATTCGCGGTTTAACCAGTTGGATTGGCTTCAAACAAACCGGCATAACCTATGTTCGTGAAGCGCGCGAATGGGGTGAAACCAAGTATCCACTCAAGAAGATGGTACGCTTTGCGATGGATGCTGTGACGGGATTCTCCTATTTTCCGTTACAGGTCATGGTCTATGTGTCTTTTGTACTTGGTGCGCTGGCAATCCTTGCCATTCCTATTATTGCTATTCTGCGTCTAATTTTGGGCTTTCAGTTTTTGGGCGGGCAGGTAACTAACATCATCTTACTGCTGCTGGTTGGTGCCTTCCAGTTGTTCTTCCTGTTCATATTGGGGCAATATGTGGCGCGTATCTATGACGAAACGCGTGGTCGACCACTTTATATCGTCGCAGAGAAAGTCGGTTTTGACGAAACGACGGCAACGATTGTTGAAACTACAAAACAGACGGTGCCAGAACCACAACCGGAGTCGTAGGCGAATTGAATAAGGGGGTATCATGTCCGAGGAGAAACGTGAACCGCTAGTTTTGGTACAGCAATATCAAGAACTTGTATTAGCCTACGAAGCGCTTGACAAAGAAATCGATTCCTTGATTATGGCTCACGGGGGAAATTCGGAGAAAATGCCCCCTGAAGATTTCGATCGTTACCGACATCTTGCGCGCAAACGTGATGATATCAAGGGTGAGATGCATGAGCTTGAGATGGAACTAAATATCGACGAGTAACGATTACTGGACGCAGCAAAATTGGAGTCTACAAGTGATTACAGGTCCCACTTTTGAAGAGATGCTTCATCCGAATAAGATTGCACCTGCAATCCGTGAGCAAGCACTTAAGTCGTTAAAGGGTGATCCTCTCAACCCGATCAATCTCTTCAACATTACTTGGCGTAACGCGAACAACGAAGTTAACCACATTGTTCTGCCCCCTGAGCTTACAGGTGTAGAAGCAAACATCGTGGTACTTTACGGCAAAGAATTCCCATCTGGCAGCCACAAAGTCGGGGCGGCCTATTCGGTCTTGTTGGAAAAAGAACTATTTGGCGAGGTTGACCCCAGCAAAAACACGCTGGTGTGGCCTTCGACCGGTAATTATGGGATCGGCGGCGCTTGGGTTGGTGGACGTATGGGCTGCAAGAGTGTAGTCGTGCTTCCGGCAGGCATGAGCCGCGAACGTTTCGAGCGCATAGAAAGTTATGGCGCAAGTGTGATCAAAACTATTGGCTCGGAAAGCAACGTCAAAGAAATTTATGACGAGACACATCGACTCCGGCAAGACCCGAATGTTCGCATACTGAACCAGTTCGAGCAGATGGGCAATTACCGATTTCATTATCATGTGACCGGGAATACTATCGCTGAATTGGCGGGCGAATTGCACGCCAAAGGAATCGGTAATGGTAAGGCTGCTGCCTTCGTTTGGGCGATGGGCAGTGGTGGCACAAACGCAGCGGCTGACCGACTCAAGCAGGTTTTCCCCGATTGCAAGCATGTTGGTTTAGAACCCATACAATGCCCTACCCTCTTCAATAACGGTTACGGAACACACGATATTCAAGGCATCGGCGATAAGCATGTGACGTGGATACACAATGTGCTGAACATGGATGCGTTGATGTGCATCGACGATATGCAGTGTAAGAAGGGTTTGCAATTGCTGGCTGAACCTGTCGGACGAGAAACGCTGGTCCAGCGTTATGGCGCTAACCCCGAACTGATCGAGAAGATGGGCGACCTGTTTGGTATCAGTGGAATTTGCCACATTTTAGGGGCAATCAAGACCGCGAAATATTATGGTTTCGGTAAAGATGATGTGATTTATACAGCAGCCACTGACAGTCTTGACCGTTACTACTCGGTGATAGACGAAATGGCTGCGCACTACGGGAAACTGGATGATGCCGCAGCAGTTGGGCGTATTGAAGGTGTTTTTCATGCTGCAGGAACCGATTGGGTACTGGAAGGCACCAAAGATGTGCGTGAACGCTGGCACAACCTGAAATACTATACGTGGGTTGAGCAGCAAGGGAAAACGGTTGAAGAACTGGATGCACAGCGTGAACCGCAATGGTGGATTGGTCACCAACAGCGGGTACAGGAAATCGACAAACGGCTCAACGAGCTGCGTGTAGCAGAAGCCCAAAAGGCGTAAGATATGTTTGCGGAAGACCGCGTATTGGTTGGCGTGATTAACCGCAAACGTGATCTTGAAACAGTTCTGGGGGAACACTGGTACCGAATCCCCCAGAACCAGATGAAGCGCGGTGTGAATGTTGAATACCTCGCATTTTTTCTGAGCAAAGCCTTTGGTGAACGCAACGGTGGTATTCACTATTATGCGGATCGTAAAGGTGTCGAACTCCTTTATCGAAAAGATTTACTCCCAAACGAACCCAATCATCCCCGGGCGAACGAAGCCTATTACAAAATTCAGCTTGGCGAGATTTACCCCAAAGCTCCGCCTATCCTGAACACGAGCAAACGGACATTGAGCTTTGTCTATACTACATGGGATCGGTTTGTCAACGCGACCGAAATCCGTGATTTATATAGCCAAGAAGATTACTTTGTTGACCGGATTTACCACGCGTTGCGAAATGCAGGTGTGCCAGCCGAGCGCAGTTGGTCAGCCGAGTATCGGAATGCTCCGACACGAGTGAGAGTGCTGTGCGAAAACGGAACCGTTACCGGTTCAACGCAGCCGGAAGATGGCAGCATGTACCTCGACAACAAGCATCATGAAGATTCAATTTTGGCCTCGATTCTGGCGGAAATTGCCAAGCAAGGCGGGCCAGTGATGATTAATGTGTCGATTGACCAGCTTTAGAGGTATAAGAACCCCACCCCAACCCTCCCCCGCAAGCGATGGAGGCAGCAAACCAACAGAAAGAAGTTGATTTACAAAATTCTTCCCATTCTTCATTTTCACAGTGAAGTATCAGGCTGTTCCGAAGGTTAGACCGAGTTCACCGAGCCATTTACGATAGGCAATACTGGTGCGATCCGAGCGCAGATGGAGTTCGGCTTGTAAATCTAAGGGCAAGCGTTCGGGGCGCTGCGACTCGACGATGGGAATATCCTGTGCCGTCACTTCATCTTGGAAGGCAATCAACTGCGATTCGGGAATGTCGTAACCGTAGTTCATCGCCATGCACATCCAACCGATGCAGTGAAGATCATCAACCGGCGTGACCACGAAATAAATAGAGAACTGCTGCTGCATCCGTTTGATGAAATAAACCGTTAACGGGCGAAAAACGCGATAGGTATAAGTCACTTCTTTGCCATGCCCCGTGCCATCAGGATCGGGCTGCCAGACGGTAATCGGTTCGGCAGTGATGCCATTCTCATCGGTGACGACTTCGTAGTCGGCAATTTCGGGATGAGCGCGATCTCCAAGAAAGCCTTCGTGAACAAAAGGAAAGTGAGCCACATCTAAGAAGTTCTCGACAGCGCGAGGTGCAGCGGCTTTGTAGACATATGGACCAGTGAAAATCTTGCGAAAGGTAGCATCGTGCCATTCGGGGAAAACCGGAATGTCGTGCGACGGTTCGCCGAAAGTGACCCAAATCCATCCGTAACGCTCGATACTACGATAGGCTTGGACACGGGCGCGAGTGGGTGGGGTTTGGTCAGGATGGGCGGGCATTTTGACACATTGACCATCGGCGCTATATGTCCAGCCATGATAAGGACACATCAATAAGTCGTCCTCGATGCTACCGAGTGATAGACGAGTCCCGCGATGGACGCACAAATCTTGCCAGACCATGATGCGGTCAGCGGTGCGCCAAATCACCAAATCTTCACCGAGTAGGCGGGCGCGAAGGGGTTTACCTTCGATTACATCAGTTGAGCGAGCGATGACGTGCCAATCGTTGATGAGAACCGAGTCGTTGAGCATGGGAATTTAGTCTTTAGTCGATAGTCAATAGTCGATATAGAATACAAGCGATTCGTAAAATAGCGTAACTCCGATGGAAAACCAACCGTCATTTGATACCAAAATTTTAGCTCGATTTTTATAGTCCGATTCATAAATTGATCGGCGGTGGCGGCGGTGACATTTTTGGCGGCGGCGATGGCGGCATTAGAATAAAGTACAAAATTTTGTAAATATTGCAGTTGTTGCAAATGTTGTTGTTGAGAATCGGTGGGTTTTGTCACATTTACAACGATTGGTGATTGTTAAGGTGCGCTAGGCGCAAATACAGGGCTCAAAGCCTTGCACCCCTACAATTGGGTCTGATGATTATTGTAGGACAAAGGCAGGTATAATGGGTTACATTTTGGAAGAACATTTTGTAACTGTTTGCGAGGTTCGGTGCTAACCGTTTTGAGGGAGTGAATGCGCCATAAATGTTGTAAGATGGTTGGAAATCGGTATGCCGACAAACCTAAAATAAACGTTGAGTCTAAAGTTGCAAGATACAATTTACAAGAAAATGCCATCTAGACGACATATATACCCACAAAATCGAGGAGCACACGCAGGTGCTCCTCTACGGCTGATTGTTTTGGTTGATAGGCTATGTCGAAATGATAGAGGAAAAGGCACTGCCATTTCCCAACAAAAACGCGATTGCTGTTGAATTTATCTCCTTTAATTAGGGAGTGACAGGGACTTTAAGCGACTGCGGGATATTGACAAGGTGTCCGAGCGCGGGACGACGCAGGAGGACATTATCAATGAGGCCGTATTCAACCGCTTGTTGGGCGTTGAGGAAAATGTCACGGTCGGTGTCTCGTTCAATCACCGAAAGGTCTTGGCCGGTGTGCAGGACAAAGATGTCATTCAGATAGTGTTTGAGGCGTGTGTACTCGCTAATCTGGATGAGCATATCGGAGACCTGCCCCTGTGCGCCACCGAGGGGCTGGTGCATATGGATAGTGGAACTGGGTAATGCATAACGCAAGCCTTTGCGTCCGGCAGTTAAGATGACTGTGCCGAAACTGGCAGCGCGTCCGACAGCAACGGTACTGACGGGCGCGGAAATTTGCTGGATGGTGTCGTAGATGGCGAGTCCGGCATAGACTTCACCACCGGGTGATTGAATGTAGATTTGAAGCTGCTTGTCAGGGTCTTGACTATCGAGATAGAGCAGTTGGGCAATGATGAGGTTCGCAACCGAGTCATTGATCTCCGAGCCAAGCATCACGATGCGTTCTTTGAGGAGCAGCGAAAAAATATCGTAGGCTCGTTCGGACTGATTTTGTCCGTCGATGACCATTGGGATAACACCACTCATGAGAATTCTCCTTTGAATAGACAACATTAAAGAGAGCCAATACTTTTAACCACAGAGACGCAGAGGAAAACAGAGAAATACAATAGAGGATTTAGACGGCGACGGCATCCAGTTCGTCAGACATGGCGCGATGGACGCGAATAAGTGTCGCAAGGGATTCGGTGAGCCAATCGTCGGGATAGGCTGTGTAAAGGGATTTGGGCAGATTCGACTCGCCGGATATGTGTGTATCAATCGTACGCGTAGATATGGCACTTACTGGATGATAGAGGGTGAGGTTTTCGGGAAGATGCATTCGTGGTCTATCACTGAAGCGATCCACAAGGTCATAAAGTTGTTCGGTTATGTCAGCGATTTGGCTGGGTTGAACAGCATCAAAGCCCATTTTATCAACGATCTTTTCAACTTCGCTAACCGAAACGCCGTTCCTGTGAATTCGCTTCAGCGAGTCGATCAGAAATGATTCGGACTCGCGCAAAGCATCTAGAAAAGCCGGATAATATGTGCCTTTGCGGAGTTTCGGAATTTCGAGCATGAGTTCACCAAGACTAGTCATCCATGTGCGGCGGCGGTAACCATTGCGATAGGAACGACGATTGGAACTGCGTTCGTGCGGATTGGCTTCAATCACCTCGCTGATTTCCAGTTCGATGAAGACCTGTACAAGGACGCGCAACCCTTCGCGCAGAAATTCAACATCGGCGGTGACATCAACTGTTTTGATTTGGACAGACGGTTTATCTTCTGATCGTGATGGCATCCCTGCGTTACCTCAATCCCTACGATTTTACCCCCACCTTAACCCTCCCGCGTAAACGAAGGAGGGAATAAATCCTGTGGGGATCATGCGTTTTATAGATCGCTTTGACAATCATGTAATAGACGCAACGTGGTGCGTCCCTACGAAATCAATTATTTCTGCAAGAACAATTGATCAGCGTTTGATTGCATCGTCATTTTGCAATAATGATAGGGTAAATGGAAATGGATTGGGGTGCAAGAATTTACACCACTTTTGGCTTTATTCTCCGGCGATGCGCCATGCAGCTTTCATAGTGTTTGCAAGGAGCATAGTAATGGTCATCGGCCCTACCCCGCCGGGAACTTTAGTGATGGCTCCAGCGACGTTTATGGCTGAGGCAAGATCAACATCTCCTACAAATGTGTAACCTCCCTTGACAGTCGGGTCATCTACTTTATTCGTTCCAACATCAATGACAATCGCGCCGGGTTTGAGCCAATCACCCTTGACATAATTGGCATGACCGATGGCCGCGATGACAATATCCGCCTGTTTGACAATGGATTTCATATCACGCGTGCGACTGTGGCAAACCGTAACAGTGGCGTTTGCTTTCATCAACATGAGCGCAACCGGTAGACCAACGATATTGCTGCGTCCGATGACCACGGCGTTTGCGCCTTCAATTTGTGCGCCCGCTTCTTTGAGCAAGACCATACATCCGGTTGGTGTAGCCGGAGTAAACAAAGGTTCACGACCTTTCATGCCGAGCATACCTATGTTTATAGGGTGAAAGCCATCCACATCTTTATCGAGGCTGACGAGTCGCAACGCGGTTTCCTCATTAATGCCTTTTGGCAACGGAAGCTGCACCAAAATGCCGTGAATTTTGGGGTCGGCATTGAGAGAAGCAATCGCCTCGTTAACTTCGGTTTGGGTACTGGATGCATTCATAAGTTTAGAGACAGAGCTAATCCCAACACGTTCACAGGCACGGCTTTTCATACGAACATATTGGGCTGATGCGGGATCATCACCTGCTAGGACAGCTCCTAAACCCGGCGGATAGCCGTGTTTTTCTTTAAAACGGGCTGCTTGTTGAGCAATTTCCGTTTGCATACGGTCGGCAACATCTTTGCCGTCAATAATAATTGCGGTCATATCCATAATCCTCTCGTAAGGTTAATCGGGCAAAGGATACCATAAATGCTCAACTGTGAACGAAAAGTGAATTTTAACTGGTATTATTGAGGAATTGTCAACGCATTTGAACAAGATGCCGACAAAAACTAAACTGACAATTGCCAATAGTCTAGTAAGATAGAGATAGTATTTAGGTAACGATTCCGGGATTCTTTATTCCGGTAACTAGGCAACGGATATATTTGATTGGATGAGGGGTTAGCAATATGGTGCAAGAACCGATAACCAGTACATCACCCCAAAAACCCACGCAACGTGGACAGGCGTTAATCGAATACGCCCTGATTCTCGTGTTGGTGGTAATGGCGCTGGTAGCAGCAGTAGCAGCAACGGGGCCAGCGCTGGGCAATGTGTTCAGCAATACGGTGTTCAATCTGGTGGGAATCACCGGAACGCCACAAGACCTTTATGCACGAGGCGGGCCAACCGCATTCTGGATGACGGTGACGTACGTCGCTCAAAATCCGCCGGCAGCGCGTTCGTTCCCGACCAGCCCGCCTAAACCGCCGACGGCAACATTTACGGCAGGGCCTTCCCCGACACCATCGCCTGTGACTCCCAGTGCGACTCCCAAGCCAACCAACACCTTGCCACCGACCCCCACGGCGGAGGATATCGCACATAATGTGCCGTATGATGACACCATTAACGAACCGGTATGGTGGCGTGTAGACAGCAGTGTGTATCTCGGCGGTCAAGACTGGTTAGGGCAATACTATCCTAATACTACTTTGTCGGGCACGCCTGACCAGACGCTATACAACCAGCAGATCGACCCTTCTTACCGTTTCTTAATGGATTTTAATTGGGGAACCGGTAGTCCATTGGACGGTTGGTTGACCGATAACTTCTCGATCCGTTTTACGCGTCAGATCGATGTACAGCCGGGGACAACACCCGTAAAACTGACCTTTAACCTGACATCTGACGACGCTTCTAAGCTGATTATTGATGGTGCAACCGTAATCGCTTCGGGAAGTGGCTCGCGATCCTTTACGCAAACTTTTACTCCAAATGCAACCCAGACTACACCGCATACCATCGTGATCGAATATGTTGAGAACACGGGTAATGCAAGTCTTAGTCTTGCGATTACAGGCGAAAAAGGTAACGTATTAGATGATGATACTAAACCAACAGGTGGCGCAAAGAACTGCCCGTGGTCTCAAACAACCGGTACTCAACCCAATACATTGATGTACTCGTGGAAAGAAAATCTCTCGACCGTAACCAACGGTTTCCCCCAGAATATGAAGTGCAACCTAGAACTGCGCGGTTACGTCGACCTCACGGGCGTTTCAAGCGCAACGATGAGTTTCTGGGATGTCTGGGATTTTGGCACGGCGACCGATACATCGGTGAAATTGATTCTTGCGGAATATGTACCCTATAACGCTGATCTTACCGGTGGCCCGAATTGGGGTGCTGGCACCAGCTTTACGTTACATACATCGGGCAAGAATTATGCTTGGACGCGCAATGAGCTAGCCATACCAGCGGGTCTGGTCAACAAAAAGGTGACATGGCGTTTCGTTATGGACAGTGGATCCGCAACGAGTATTCGACGCTGGTATCTTGATGACATCCGTTTGGCAGCAGCTACCGCGCCAAAAACGTTTGGTGTTTGTACAATCAGCAAATACACGTGCGGCAGCTACTGGAATTTGGATATTCCTGATCAAAAGGCTGACTTTATCACCTCAGGGCGTTGGGATTTGACCAACAAGATTGTCGCGTCAAATGACTCCGGCGGTACATCCATGAGTTGGGATATCAGCAGTGCCCTGCTCAATGGCAACACGACCTATGCCAAATTTGGCAGTGAGCAAACGAGCAGTGATTATCGTATCCATTATGTGGCGCTCAACGGATTAGTTGACCTTCGAACGATTAACATAGATGGCACGGGCGGATTGCCTGACTGGGAAGGTGACAGCGGCTTCCCCATTCTGTCCTTCTATCAGGCTTACGGGTTAGAAGCTGGCGATTCAATCGAAGTCCAATATACCCGCGACTCTGACACGCCCGGTGTTCCAGCTAACTGGACACGGGTTGGAACCAGCGCTATTAAGAGTGTTGGCACCAGCAGCAGCGCGATTTCAGCGCCCATGGGTAGATTCGATTTGCAGCTAAAGGATATTCCCAATTGGAATACTGTACCTTTCCGGCTGCGCTTCGCGCTCATCGTCAACAATAATAAAGAGTCTACGGGCTGGTACATTGATAATATTGCCATCGAGCGTGAAGGTATTCTCAAGTATGCCAACTACCCATTCTGCGATGATGCCGAAAACGGTACTGATCAATGGCTGATGGGTGGTCAATGGGGTATTGCAACCACCAGTGGTGCCTTCCAGACAGGGCGTTCATTCAGTGACAGCCCAAGTGGCAACTATGTGAATGGACAGGTGAGTTCGATGACTATGCGCTATGCCATCGACTTCAACAATGACACACCTGAAAACGTAACGATATGGGGCGGCAACAAGAGCTGCTTTGATGGATCGAATTCCGGGGCTGCCTCGCAACCGATCTTGTCCTTCTGGCATTGGCGCAAGCTAGGTTCCAGCAAGAGCTTCCGTATCGAATTGTTCCGTAATGCACGGGCGGCTTCATCCACTACGGCTATCGCACCGTTTACAGTATGGTCTTACAGTTACAATTCGGGCAACGCTAATCAGGTTGTTTGGGAACGTGAAGAAGTCAACATGCGTGCCGCGATTGAAAAAGCGACGGGCGTTAAATGGGCAACCTTGATGAGCAATGCCGACAAGTATGATGATGATTTCTATGTCCAGATCACGTTCGATGCATCATCGGGTAGTTCAGTGTCGGACGGTATTTATATCGACAACTTGGTCATGCAAGAGTACAGCGAAACATCGTTTAAGCTGTGGTCAACTTCTACCAATTACACAGCCAAGACGGGTGCACCGGTAGCTGGATTAGGTAATGGGACAAACTGGGTCGATAATATCGATACCCCTTCTGACTGGTACAGTCGATGGACAACTGGTGGTACGTGGACCGGCGTTACGTGGGATGCGCACAGTGGCATTACGTCAATGCACGACAGCGGTACAAGTGGACAAAAGTACTTGCATCAAAGCTTCAACGTACTCGAAATGAACAAGATTCTCGATTTACGTGGAACGAAGACTACTGATCTCCCGACCATGTTCTTCTGGAACCATTACAACATCTCATCCGGGGATTCCATATCAGTCGATGTCGCGGTGCAAGACGAAACGGAAATGACATCAGCTACACCTCCACGCAACCTGATGGGCTATGACTATCAATATTTGTGGGGATCAGCTAACTCGTATGCAGGCGGCAGCGCCAATACGTCATGGGGCGGCGCCAGTTCGTGGGAATCAATCTGGAGTCTGGGAGCAAACAGTCGAAACGACGCTTGGGTTCGCCAACAGATTGACCTACGAAACTATGTGGGCAAACGCATTAAGGTTCGTTTTGTACTCAATGCTTATGCGAACTCAAACGTTGGACTCGGTTGGTGGTTAGATGATATTCAGTTCGTGTTCCGCACCAACGAAGTGTTCACAGTTGGCTTCAGCGATGATGCTTCAAATATGCGCTACTGGATACCTGAAGGCAAATGGGGTCTTGCACCTGACCAATGGCGTGGTTCAGGCGGTGGTGCAGCAGACATCGGAACAAATCCGTGGAGTGTCTTCTGGTTCGACTGCATTGGATGGACAAAGAATCCGACAAAGACCGCAGCACAATTCCAAAGCAGCTATCTGAACGAGAGTAGCTGTGATCAAAATGCTTGGGGAACATTCTTCGACAACGTGACCCGCACTAAGGTGGGTACTGACGCCTGGATTGACTCTCGTACGGCCTCGAATATGTTAGTCGCCGGACAGCAGTTCATCAAGGACTTTACTGATGTCATCAACTATGACTTCGGCACTGATGGTCGACCGGGTTTCGCAAGTGATACATGGTACGACCAGTTTGGGGCGCGGTTCATACGGGATATTACCGTAACGGGTGGCGTATACACTTTCATTACCACTTCAGATGATGGTGTCCGCGTACGCGTTGAAAATTCGGACGGTAGTGTACCGAGTGGCTTCCCATCATCACCCTATTGGAATGTCATTAACAACTGGTCATTCCACGGCAGCACAGTAGACTATAAGAATGTGACACTGATCCCCGGTGCATACCGCATCATCATGGAATACTTTGAAGGTGGCGGAGGCGCAGTCGCGCAGTTGCAGGTAGGCACAAACAAGTTCTCGTTCAGTGACAGCCCGAAAGCCGGTGCCAGCAGCGCGTTCCCTGTGATTAACTCGATACCGTATAGCGACTCGTCGTTGATTTTGAACGGTATTATTAATCTGAACATACCTGCGGGATATACGACGGCTCAGTGGAAACCACGGTTGGAATTCTATAATTTGTTCTACTTCGCCAGCAACACGTATGGTGCGGTTGAAGTGAGTACAGATGGCGGTTTCACGTGGCAGCAAAATAACTTGACTGACAACTGTCCTTTAAGTGGATGGCAGTGTGATCCCAATACATGGGGGTATGCTGATGTTCGACCTCAAACCGGTAGTGACTGGATACTTCGCTCGCACGATTTGAGAGCGTATGCTAACCAGAATATCGGATTACGGTTCAAACTGCACACGAGCAGCAGTACACAGGATGGTTGGTGGATTACGGATATTGTCATCGGCAATATCGGGTAATTAACAGATCAACTGTTCAAGTTTACGAGAGCAGACTCCGTAAAATGGGTCTGCTCTTTTAATTCTCTAGTAGACATACAAAGCCTTGCCATAGTATCATCCTTTACATCAACAAATAACTGCACACTCCCGGGGGACACTGTGCCAATAATTGATGAACAAGTGCGTGACTGGGGATTGTTGTTTGTAATGGTTGGCCCGGCTGGCGCAGGTAAAAATGCGATCATGAATGAGGTTTTGCAGCAGTTACCGGATTTACATCAAGTGCCAACAGCGACCACACGCCCGATACGTAACACCGAAAAACAAGGCCGAGAACACCAATTTGTGAGTGAAGCTGAATTTCGCCAACTCGATTTGATTGAATCGCAAGTCGTACATAATCATCTCTACGGAACACCACGGGTGACGATTGAAAACGCAATGCACGAAGGGCGTGATCTAATTGCCGACATTGATGTTTTGGGTGCAACTAAGCTTCATCATTCATATCCAAACAATACTGTTCTCGTTTTTGTCCAACCGCCGTCTGTGGACGAGCTCATTAAGCGAATGGGTATTCGAGGCGAAACTCAGGCAGAAATTGATACACGATTGAAACGGGTTGAAATGGAAATGGAGTATGCGCCACAATGTGATTATCTGATTACCAATTATCACAATCAGCTAACCCAATCAAGCGCGATCTTGTACGGGATCATCCTTGCCGAGCGCAGCCGTCGAGAACTGAACCGACTTCGCATAAAGACCGCTTCGCTGCAAGACCAAGCCTATTGAGTGAGTATAACCATGAATTTACAAGACCTTTACCAACTTTCGGGCGCGATTATTGCCCCTGACGGTATTCCGCTTCATTTTGGGGATCAAAAAGCCGAATACGAAGCTGCACAACATGCTGCGGTATTGATGGATAGAAGCCACGAAGGCCGGCTGGAAACAACTGGTCGTGACCGTCTAGAGGTTATTCAGCGCATTTCCACTAATGATATTGGGCATATGGCGCTAGGTGAAGGTCGTCCTACCATTTTGACAA
The DNA here is from genome assembly GCA_016124855.1 of Anaerolineaceae bacterium. Classification (GTDB taxonomy): domain Bacteria; phylum Chloroflexota; class Anaerolineae; order Aggregatilineales; family Phototrophicaceae; genus CFX2. The sequence goes on from WGMX01000028.1 coordinate 308,654, forward strand.
CACCGACAGGACGCATCATTGACCGTCTTATGGTGTATAACTTTGGTGAAAAAGCAATCGTTACATCTGAGCCGGGACGCGGGCAAATTGTACGCGATTTCTTACAGCGGCAAATCTTCTTCAACGATGATATGAGTATACAAGATTTAAGCACAACGACCCGACAATTCGCATTACATGGCGTTAATGCAGAAGCAGTTGTTCAACAATTTGTAGCTGATGCGGGAAAACAGCCGTATCTGGAATCAATAAATAGCGTAATTGGCGGCGTAGAAGTTATTTTTCTAAAGCGCAAGCCACTGGTAGGTACTCAATGGATTGTAATTGTTCCAACTGCCAACGCGGCTGAGGTCTGGCAAACGCTTTTGCTCGAAGGTCAAAACCATGGACTCGTACCAGCCGGTTCATTGACTTTCAATGTGCTGCGGATTCAAGCCGGTAGGCCGGGCGTGGGACGCGAACTGAGTACCGATTTCATTCCATTGGAAGCAGGATTATGGGATGAAGTGAGCTTCAAAAAAGGTTGTTACACCGGACAGGAAATCATCGCTCGGATGGAGAGCCGCCACAAACTCGCGAAAACAATGGTGACCCTTAAACTGACGCAGATGGTCGAGACACCTAACTCATTACGGCTTGATGGCACAGAGACTGGCACCATTACTAGCAGTGTTTTAACGCCAGACGGCGAAGCCATCGGTATCGGTTTTGTAAAAGTTGCGGCAGCCGAACCGGGCAAAACATTCGCAGTCGGTGATCAGAAGGTAACTGCGCAAGTGCTGAGTCTCGCAGGGGCACAACCACCCATGCTAGAGAACCACGTTCAAACTTCAGTCGACTAAAATTGTGGTGGGGCTGAATCGAAGAAAAGTGCCCACCAAAGCTGCCATTTGGGTGGTTCTGGCGGCGTAGTTTGAACAACTGCTTGCTGAACAACCTCGGGAGTCGCTTCGGCAGCGCGTTGTGAACCAACTGGAATCACTAGATGTTCACCGGGAAGCAGCATTTTGCCCTCATCCCGCGCCCAACTTTCCACATAATCATCACTTTGGACATAGTCACGCTCACGGGTCAAATCAGCTTGATCTTTTTCGAGTTGGGCAATATCAGTCGTCAACTGATTGTATGTCTGTTGCAGTGGCTGTCCGGCGCTAAACAGGCGGGTGAAATTGAGACCTAAGATCAACCCGATAGCCAAAATTGCAGCGAACATGATTTGTAAGCCGGAAAGTTGACTGGTACGTTTGCGTTCCTGCCGTTTAGGTTTCTCATCGACCATCGAAACCGAACCTCAACTTACATCTTTTATTAACATGATAGCGCAGGAATGGGGAAATAAAAACCCGGTTTATACCGGGCTAATGTGCCGAAGAAGGGAGTCGAACCCATACCCTCGTAAGAGGACTACGCCCTGAACGTAGCGCGTCTGCCAGTTCCGCCACTTCGGCTTGGAGTGGATGATATGGTAGCAGAACTCCCCTGACTGTCAACACCTACTTTGTTCAAATTATGTACAATAAGCCAGCAGAGTAAGTCCAATTTGCGTCATAAAAATCAAGATGAGAGTCTTCTATTTTACTAAATGTGCGATTGCCCTACTCTCTTGAACGGTTCAGGAAATGGCATCAGCAACCATGATATAATCCGCATCTGGACGCATATGAGATAGGTCAGCAGGCACAGCCAATGAGACGAACCCATATTTATTTCACAGCCTTTTTTGCATTCGTTTTATTCGTCGGTCTACCGATTCTTACTTCTGCACAATCAAACGCTGTGACGGCCGAGGCAGTGGGACAAGCAAACCTGCGTTCCACAACAGATGTGAATGGCGATTTGCTAGGTGAAATTAAATCCGGGACACGTTATCCCGTTTTAGGTCGCAGTCAGTTTTATCCTTGGTATTTACTTGGTGATCCAGACACTCAGCAGCCGATTGGTTGGGTTTACGCTGATCTGGTTACAGTCGTGGGAAATGTCAATACATTACCGTATAGCGAAGTGGTCATTAGTAATGTGCCCGCAACTTTGACACCTGAGCCATCGCTGACACCTGATTCGAGTACTGGGATTAGTGCCACCAACAGCCTCATACCCGAAGCGGCGAATGAGGCAGTTGTAACTATAACCGCTACATCAGAACCGCTGAGCGGCGTTATAGGTGTCGCACAGGCTGAAATCAATATTCGGTACGGCCCCAGTGTAGATTACCCGCGAATCGGTGTAGGGGAAGCTGGCGAAAAATATGAAATCACAGGCCGCCACAGTCAATTTCCTTGGATCCAAATCCGGTATCCCGCCGCGCCAAATGGCTATGGTTGGGTTGCTAATGACTTATTACAGGTACAAGGCAATATCTATAATGTGCCAGTTATTACACAACTTTCCTTTAATTTACCGACGTTGACTCCTACGCCTCCCGTTGTATTGGCTAGCCATCTGCTCGAAAGTTCACCGGTTGTCATTAGTCCAGCATTTCAGGCACTTGGCGATAATTTGTGGGGGATGATGCTCAACGCAGGTTTTGCGCCTGAAACCAGTACACTGGCAGCGCTATTTGTGATGAACCTCAAGACTAATGAGGCGCTGACATTTGGCAATAACATTGCGTTCAGCGGGATGAGCCTAAATAAGATCGCGATTTTGACAGCACTTTATGGCAGCTTCCAAGGGCCTCCTGACGAAGAAACAGCGCTTAACATCGCATATATGATGGTTTGCAGCGAAAACAGTGCGTCTAATGCATTACTGCGCGAACTCGGAAACGGCGATGAATATGCCGGTGCGGCAAAAGTGACCGAGATGTTGCAAAAACTAGGTTTGGGCAACATGTTCATTATTGCCCCATTCAAAGTGCCAAACGCAACACCTGCTCCCGTACGTGCGCCGACGACGAATGCTGATCAGACCCGCGCGCTACCTGATTATTCCAATCAGCTCACGGTTGATAATATGGGATGGCTACTGGCTAGTATTTATCAGTGTGCTAACACAGGTGATGGAGCACTTATGACCAAGCTGCCGGGGCAATTCACGGCGCAGAAGTGCCGCCAAATGCTGAATATCATGAGTGATAATAACCTTGGCGAACCCCTGATGATGAGCGCTGGCGTGCCACCGAATACACGAGTTGCCCATAAGCACGGATATATAGATGATACACACGGGAATGCAGGGATCGTCTTTTCGCCGGGTGGTGACTATGTGCTGGTGGTTGCAATGCATGGCCCAGTATGGTTGGAGGCCACTAATACGTTTCCTTTGATTAGTGACCTCTCGCGTACTGTATATAACTACCTAAATCCGACAGCGACCGATGATGCTAACCTTCCATGGTCTATCGCAGGCGTTGACGAGTGTTTGCAACAGAGCCGGAGCACCCTCAACATGCTTATGTCGAGCAGCGGTTGATGGAAATGAGCATCACCCCTTCACCGCGCCAGAAGACAAGCCGCTGACGAACTGGGTTTGCAGCAGCAAGAATACAATGGTAATCGGAATAACCCCAATTAATGCACCTGCTGCAAACACCCCCCATCGTTGACTAAAACCATTATCCAAGAATGTCGTTAAGCCAACCGCCAGCGTGAAGGTATTACTGTCACGGAGCAATACACGTGGCAGTAAGAAGTCGTTGAATGTTCCAACAAAGCTGAGAATACCTACAACGGCAAGAATTGGACGAATGAGCGGCAGAATAATCTGATAAAAGGTAATCCACTCTGTCGCACCATCGACCTTTGCCGATTCATCGATTTCATGCGGGATGGTATCGAAGTAGCCTTTCATCAAGAAGGCATTAGCGCCGAGTGCTCCACCCGAATAGACTAGAATCAAACCGCCTAGGGTGTTTAGCCCCAGCCAAGGGATGATTTCACCAACTTGATCGAGCAGCAGGTAAAAGGCAACTAATGCAACCACGGTGGGAAATACTTGAATAACCAAGGTTGCCAACAACGTCGAGCGCCGACCATAGAAGCGAAAGCGTGACAGTGAGTATGCGGCCAAGGTGGTTAACGTCAACGTTAGAATGGTTGTGACACCTGAGACAACGATTGAATTCCTTAACCACAGCAAGATTGGCGTTTGAGTACCGTTCAAAAGTTTTTCGTAATTTTCCAAGGTCGGGTTGGGCGGAATGATGGCAGCTCCAACCAAAGTATTTCGAGGGTCAAAAGAAGCGCCAATTACAATCAAAACCGGATAAAGTGCAAAGATTGAACCAAGTATCAAGATTATAAGCTTGATGACCTGATTACGGCGCCGGTTGGCGACTACCATACCTTGACGCAGGTTAGTATGTGACCGTTCGTTACGCGCTCCAGTTGCGGTAGACATTAGTTGACCTCCTCTAAACGGCGTGTTAAACGGAAATTAAAGTATGTAATGGGGCCAACAATCAAGAAGATAAAAATGCCGATAGCAGCGGCAAAACCATAGTTGGTTCCACTTCCGCCAGCAAACGCTAAACGATAGGTATATGAGAGTAAAATATCGGTATGTCCGGCAACAGTCGCAGCGCTAATCGGTGGGCCTCCTTTGTTCATCAACTCAATAATAGTGAAGTTGTTGAAGTTAAACGAAAAGCTTGCGACTAGAAGGGGTGCCAGTGCAATCAAAAGTAATGGAAAGGTAATCGAGCGGAACTGTACCCATGTGCTTGCTCCGTCGATTGTTGCAGCTTCGTACATATCGCCGGGGATACTTTGCAGAGCACCTAATCCGATCAACATCATATAGGGAAAGCCAAGATATAAATTGACGAATAAGATAGCGACCTTTGCTAAGCCGGGATCAGAAAACCACTGCGGCGAAATTCCAAAAATACTTTTTAATCCGATATTAAACGGGCCATAAACAGGATTCATCAGCCCTGCCCAAGTCGTTACCGCTAACCACCCGGGAATGGCATAGGGAATGATCAAAATTGAGCGAAAGACAATACGCAGAGGAAGATCAGGGGAATTCAACAGTAACGCGAATAACAAACCAAGTGCTAACGTTGTAGCGACACTGCCCGCAGCAAAGGCCAAAGTCCACAAAAAAACGCGCCAGAATGGGTCACGAATAGTGGGGTCAGTGACCACACGCACAATGTTATCAAACCCGATAAAGTCCGGAAAACCCGGCTGCATGACTTCGCGGTTTTCGCCCTCGCCTGTTACAAAATTACCGCGTTCATTGCGATAAACCTTGTTGGTTTGAACATTAGTAAGCGTGTCGGAAACCAGATCGTATTTCCAAACCGGTTGAAGCTGTTTCGCTTCTTGCGCTTCGGCAATACCAATTTTGGTAATTTTAATGGTGTTGGGGGCAGCATCAATCGCAATATTTTGCAGCGTCTGACCGAAACGTAACGCACCGCCGGGTGGAAGACGGTTAAAACCGTTTAGTGTTTTGGGAATCCCATTTTCATCACGTTCACCAACAGTAGTGTCATCCGGCGCAATTTCTTTAAGACCTTCTTGCCCCGGAACATAAGAATAAGAAGTACCATTTGAATCAACTAACCAGAATTGAAACGCATCCTGCGCAGGAGATTGATACACGTAGACCTTATACGTTGGTGCACCTTCGGGAGCAAAGGTTTCGGCTAGACGCTGATCCACAACTTGCTGTTTGGTCAAGAGATGACCATCTCCATAATTGGTGAAGGCAACTACAGCCGAGTAACCAATGGGATAAACAACAAGAAGGAACATGCCCGCTAGAGCAGGCACAATCCAACGCCAAACATAAAAGCGTTCACTCAAAAAAACGATATTGGTGACGATGGTAAAGATACCAATTCCAATGCCTAAGAGGGGACTGATGCGACTTCCAAGTGCTAATGCTAACTGTATGACTACAACATCTAATATTCCAAGAAACACAATCCGTAAGATGAGACTTCTTATAGACGACACAACTACCCCCTAAACAAATATTTTTAAGACATGGGTATTATTACATCCGCATTCATCCTACATGAGAACTGCACATCTAAAGGACAAAATAGGTTATCACAACTTATGAAGAAGGCCGGGGACATGCCACCGGCCTTCACAAATTTCTTTCAGGCGCACTTAGCCGGACTTGGCAATCTCAGTGCGAATAGCTTCCGCAGCATCCTTGAATGCTTTGTCAGGGTCTTCTTTTTGTTGATAGATTAAGGTAATGGCATTACCCCATGCAGTCCAGACCGAGGCCATTTGAGGAATAGCCGGCATTGGATCACCATTAGCAACAGCCAGACTAAAGTTCTTCAAGTCGGTATCTTCAATTGAAGCCGCTAACTGCTTCCATGCCGGAACGAACGGCACGGCATCATAAAGTGCCTTCATGCCTTCGTCGGTCGCAACGTAATCAGTCAAGAACGACTGAGCAAGTAAGGTGTTCTTGCTGAAGGCATTTACCATAAAGCCTTGTGAACCGACAAACGGACGTGGGGTATCTTCCATCATAGGAATAGGAGCGACCGCATAGTTGATACCGCTCTTGCGAATGTCACTCAACGCCCACGGGCCAGTAATCCACATCGCCAACTTACCGGTTGTGAACAGCGATTGGGCTGCGCCGTAATCGACCGCATCGCTGAAATCACCAGCCTTGACCAACCGATCAAGTTCTTCAGCGGCTTTCAACGCACCGGGGCTGTCTAGACCAACATCCTTGGGATTGTAGTTACCATCGGCATCGCGACCGAAGACATATCCACCAAAACCGGTAAAGAGGGCTTCATGATGATAGGGATCACCTTTGGGAATCGCCAAACCATTTTCAGCCTTGCCATCTTTAACCAACTGTTCGCCCAATTTAATGGTGTCTGCCCATGTTGCCGGGAGTTCTGGAACAAGGTCAGTATTGTAATAGACGGCAACCGCTTCGGTCAGATATGGGAGGCCAACGAGCTTACCATCATAGGTGAAGGCTTTAATTGCGACGGGATCAAACTTGTCAACTAAATCAGCCGACACATCGAGGGGGGTGATCAAACCATTGCCATAAAGTTGACCAACCCAGTCATGAGCGCCCACGATGATATCCGGGCCTTCGCCTACGGGGCCGCCCAGTTGAAGGTTATTGCGAATGTCGCCAAAACCCATCACCTGTACACGAACTGGAACCCCGTACTTGTCGGTAAAATTCTTAGCAATGGCTTCGATTGCAGGCTGCCGACCCGCGTCGGCCCAAATCGTAAGCGTTCCTTCAGTCGAGGGGGCAAAAGTCGCTGTCGGAGCGGGTGTCGCCGTAGCGTCCTGCGCGAAGGCAATACTTATACTGCTTAAGGCAAGAACAGCCACAAACAACAAACTCAATAGTTTACGGAACTTCATATTGTTTAAAATCCTTTCCTTACAAAATTTATCTGGAACTTATTAACCTACGTTGAGATCATAATTCCCATTGAGAGTTAATAATATTGAATATAGCGGTGTGTGCAAGTTTCGGCAAGGAATTTGTGGGGTTTTGAGTAGTTTCTCATATAGCACTTTGCACAAGTGACAAAATGATTGAGCAGTTCGAAATTTACAAGCGAAAATGAATCTGAAGTAATGTAAAAACCACCTGAGCTTTATTCAATTCGCACATAATACACGGGTCTATAAGTAAAGACCGGTGTATAACCTGCACAACATACCGAAATTAGTTTAAAGATGAGGCTAGTGTAGCAAAGCCTGTCGAGATTGAGAGAGGTCCGATTGCCAATGCCAATAGGCTTTGACTACGAATACACTAAGTGCTTCTAACCAGTCAAACATATATTCAAGAATATGGCGTACCATCAACAGGCTCTGGGTCACCTGCCCTGCCCGAAGAACAGCATTGTGCATCGTGTGGCATACGATGATCAGTTCGTTTTCGGAAAGGTGGGTATAGCGATGAGTCACGAACGCTAGCGCTTCGTCAAGTTCTAAGGCATGATATTCTTCAATCAAATCCAGAGGGACAAGCGGTGTAATATCGATCTGGAAATGATCTTTCAAGCGGTTCAACATTCCCGTCCGAATTTCAAATAATGATTCCTGCAATGCAATCATGTGTTGATGAACGGTTTCAGCCAACTCTAGGAAGACATCAATTTGTGCTGGACTGTTTAGCATTTGACGCTGCATGAACGCTTCAAAAAGAGCGGGCGAGCGCTCCGCTAAGCATTTTTCAAGTAACTCAATTGCTTCGGAACAAACGAGATTTTTCTCTGCCAAAGCCATCAGTTCCTCAACTGCACTTCTATCCAACATCGCTTTGAGCCTCCGGTGGGCATAGTCGGCGTAAATATTCCCACGTATAAATTCCGGTATGATGTCCATCGTCCCAAGTTGGTTGGAGGGCATAGTTGCCGACAAGATCAAGTGATTCAATTGCGTAAGACCGTTTTGGTTTTAGAACTAAAATGTTGGACGGGTCATATTCCCGGCTCATAAATTGATGTCCACCACGACATTCAACACAGGGGCAGGCTTCCCTCAATTCGGATAAGGGATATTGGCAAATCCGATCATCCCCCCATGTTATTTCAAGATAACCATTGGTCTTATTGAGTGTTACGGATTTAGGCCGAATTGCCGTCATTTGCGCTCCAACGAGTTGACGTAGATACAGGTAAGTTTGCTTGGGCATCTGCCTGCTCAATCCAGCGATCACGCCGGATGCGCGCTGCCGTTACCCGAACCGCAGACAAACGCATGGCTAAATCATCAGGATTTTGCTTTGCCAATTGTGCAAAGGTATATATCCCTATGGCATTTAGCGCCCGTTCGTAGGCCGGGCCAATGCCATCAAGAACAGTGAGTGGATCACTTGTGTGTACGGGCTTCGAAGGCGCCGGTTTTGCCGGTGGAACACCCTTGACTGGTGGCATGGACGACCTCTGCTGATTTAACCACCATTTTGTAATGTAATATCCAAGCAGTAAAACGAGTATAAGTCTGAAAGCACCGCGCATGTTACACCTCCATCCCGCTTATGCAGGTCATGGAAAGATACCATCTTACTTGTACTGATTCCAGTGTAACATGAGAGCTTATTCATAACCGTTGATAATTAGATGATTATCCGACCATGACCTTGCGGCAGACATTACGTCTGCTACAATCTCAGAAGTAATGTTGCCATCAGTGGCAATTGCCGAAGTAGATCATGGAGAATGCTAATGCGTTTACGACTAATCCTGTGTGCGGTGGTTCTGGGTGTGCTGGCAGGCTGCCAAGGACAAACTGAAAAGGTGGTTCTGGTTGTGACTGCGACTCCCGCGCCAACTGATGCCAGTACCAGTTCAGCAGCGACGGATACAACTGCTCCTCAGATTCCCACGGCTACGGCGACAGCCACCGCAATACCAGCGACCGAAACGCCGAGCATTCCCCCGACAGTTGATGTACGTCCAACCGCCACTTTGGGTCAAATCCAAGTTGCTGAAGAAGTATTTGAACATGGCCGCATATTTTGGATACAACCCCGTAAACAAATGTGGGTTATGTATGATAATGGACAAGGCACCGGTGAGTGGAAAGTGTACGATGACACATGGGTTGATGGTGATCCGGCATCTGATCCAAGCATCGTACCACCAGAAGGCAAGTATCAACCGCTGCGCGGTTTTGGTAAACTGTGGCGTGAACATCAGGAAATCAGGGATCGGTTGGGCTTTGGGATTACTCCAGAGTTTGGCTATGTGAGCAACTATGAATATCATCCGGGCGGGCAAGTCGACGCACAGGGTATATGGCAGACAGGTCCCGGATACCATATTCTATTCAGCTTGTATAATGAGAAGTTTCAATTCAATGAAGTTGATAGCACTTGGAAGAAACTTTAATTAGCTGCACGCTCGGACGGGGGTTGGCACATGAAAACAATCCAGCGTTGGCACCTTGACACCAACGCGCCTTACTGCCTGCATATTGCGGCGGATGCACGTCTGAGCAGCACAGATTTTCGCAACGACCAGATATGGGAAGTATTACCGGGTAGCGGCGAGTCCCCTGCACTCGCCTTGCAAACCCGCTTAGGTGGACGCGCAGGTTTGTTAAGTCTTGTCCCCATGTGGATACATGACGGACGTTCGATTTATCAGGCACAGGCTTATTCGCGACCGCCCACCCTAACCGGATTTGCCCCCGGATACCTGCGTTTTGAAGCCTCGATTACACCACACCTTGCTTTGCAGACCGAATATTGGGCGATGGAAAGCCATGCTATCGGTGTGAAATTCACAATAGGCAACGTCCACACTGAACCTTTGGACATCGAACTAGATACCATTGCGTTTGTAGGGATTAATAACAAAGAACAACAACTGATCCCTCTGCCTTCAGCGGGCGCATTAAGTTTAGGTAAAGTTGGCAACCTTCAACCCGTCATTCTTTTGGAAGATGGACAAGTTGAGTCTGCTGCACCAAGCAAGCCAAAACTCAAGCGAGCATTTACGCTTGATGGGCGCAAAAAGCTGGTTGTTCGGTTGATCCATGCGGGAGCGGGAGAAGTAAACCAATCGCTTGCTCTGGCGCTAAAGTGGCTGCAAGCCGATTGGGATGAAGCTTTTGCCAGAATTGACCTGAGCGCTCAAGCAATCCCTCAAATTCAAACGGGCGATGTCGATACCGATACAACGATAGCTTTTGCTTATCGAGAACTCGCTCAGAGCTTTCTTAGAGCGACTTCCAGCCTGCCCTACCCCTCTTTTGTGGCGACGCGCGAGCCGGGACGGGGTTCAAACATCAACGATAAAGGATGGAACGGTCAATCACCCACATTGGCCTATCTAGCAGGATTGGGCATTGCCAGTGTGGATGCTACATTGGCACAAGGTATTATCGGAAATTATTTAGCAGTTCAGCAAAATGACGGTTGGATTGATAGTAAACCGGGATTAGCCGGCCAAAAACAGAACTTCTTGTGTATGCCGGTTCTAGCACGATTGTCATGGGGGATTTTTCAATACACTGAAGATAGCCAGTTCTTAAAAGAATCGTTCCCTAAACTATTGAAGTTCTTTCTGAGATGGTTGCAGTCCGACCTAGACAAAGACAGTGACGGATTACCGGAATGGCAGAATGAAGTTCAAACCGGTTATGTATTCACACCTACTTTTGCGACTTGGCAATCATGGGGCGGTGGTGCGGATATCCGAACACTTGAAACACCCGATTTGGTCGCGTATTTGATTTCCGAAGCCAAAAGTCTTAAAGAGATCGCCTATTATCTGCGCGATAGCGATGCAGAGAATCAGATGAGTGAACATATCTCATATCTCGATAAAGCACTCGAAGACTTGTGGAACGCTAACCTACATCGTTATGCTTATCGTGACCGTGATTCGCATTTGACAACAGGTCGAGTGGATGTTATCAAAGACGCGCGGGGGATGGATGAACTGCTGCCCGCTGAAAAACTCGATCCGCCAAATCGCTTAGTCGTACGCGTATCGGGTGGCGTGAATCTCCAACCGAAAATGACGCTGAAACTCGACGGATTTGACGTGACCGGTAAGGCGTTCACCGAACAAGCTACCGGTGAACAATTCATCTGGGCGGGGGGCCGCGGCGTTTATACCAGCAAACAAGTTTATTCGCAGATTGATCGAGTTACTTTTGATGGGTTAAGTCGCGTATATCGGGTCGATATCCATACGGTTGACAGCACCCGACTCGACATGAATGCACTGATACCTCTATGGTCGGCTGGTGTTCCAAATGACCATTCTGAAAAACTCTTAAAAATCCTCGGTGATTCGAACCATTTCTGGCGCAAATCTGGTGTCACAATGAATTCGGCACAGGACGCAAACTTTGATCCTAAGAATGCTAATGGTAGCGGCGGCGTTTGGCCTTATTGGTTGACAATAATGGGCGAAGCGCTGATAGAGTTGGGTCAGATGGAACAAGCAACCGAGCTTGTACGACGGATTTTGCTTGTACAAACCCAAGTGCTCAAACGTAATAAACGTTTTAGTGAATTTTACAATTGCGATCAACCGGAAGGTTTGGGCGAGCCGACGAATATTGGTGGACTTGTGCCGCTTCACTTACTCATGCGGGTCATCGGAGTGCGCGTCATCTCTCCAAGTAAGGTATGGATTGGCGGGAAATTCACGTGGGGAAGCCCTGTAAACGTGCTGCATCACGGTGTACAAATAGAACGACAAGCAAAGGAAACTAAGATTACGTTTCCAAGTGGGCACAGCGTAACAGTCAGCGGGGATGACTGGCAGGAAGTGATTGATCCGAATGCCTGACGTGAATATGAGTGATTTCATATTTCGGACAAGTTCGGATGGCATTTTGATAGCCGATAACGCATCAATCATCCAGCGCATTAATCCTGCGGCAGCGGCTATGCTGGGCATCACAATCGAAGAAACGATAGGCAAAACTGCGTTAAACGCGTTCCAACAAAATCCAAATTTGCTAAATTTATTTACCCGTACAGGCGAGCAGACATTACAAGTGAGGCTTCCAAAACGCCGTCTAGCCATAGGCATTGCGAATTCCGACCAGAGCGGAGCACGGATTATTCTGCTTCAAGATATCACCGAAAAACAGGAAATTGAATCCCGGCGCGAGGCATTAGTTACCGCAATGGCGCATGACTTGCGAAATCCAATTTCTGCAATTAGCGGGTTTGCTGAACTGGTCGAGAAATTTGGGTCCCTGAACGACCAACAACAGAAGTTTACGCTTAGAATTAAACAGACGGCCTCAAAGTTATATGATGTTGCTGGATCGTTGGTTGATTTAGCGTGGATTGAGGCAGGGATGCCACTGGAGCACCGTCCAATCAATGTAAAAACGATGATCGAAAAAGTTGTGAACGACCTTTCTGATCTGGCACAAGAACGACAAATAACCATTGCAACGTCATTACAAAATCCCCTGCCTGCCGTGATGGGCGACCAAGCACGTTTGGAAATGACGATCCGCAACTTGATACATAATGCCATTCTCTACTCGAAGCCGGAAACCCCTATCGCGGTTCATTCGTGGGGGGATAGTAATGAGCTGTATTTTAGCGTGGCTGATCGTGGCATCGGAATTGCAGATGAAGAAATCGAACTTATTTTCGACCGTTTATACCGTTCAAAAGATGAACGAATTCGTGAGCTGCCGGGTGGAGGTCTTGGGCTGACCGTCGCGAAAACCATAGTCAAGCGGCATGGCGGCGACATTTGGGCATCGAGCAACTTGAATGTCGGCAGTACCTTCACTTTTGTTTTGCCCGTCGTTAAGCAGGATGCATAAAATCAGGGATTTAACTTTCGACTATGTATAAAGTTAGAATTACCCTTCCCGCGTCCATAACCAACCTCGGCCCCGGTTTAAATAGTCTTGGACTCGCGATTGGCTTGTACACGACCATTGAAATTAGCCGACGTGACGACGATCAATTAGTTGTGGAAACTGACGGAGAAGGTGCCGGTCGATATGGTATGGGTTTACGCCATCCAACGACGTTAGCCATCATGCGTCTGTTCCAAAAGCAAGAAAATGCTGTTCTGGGTATTAATGTCAAAGTCAGTAATAACATTCCCTTGAACAGCGGTCTTGGAGCGGAAGCCGCTTTCTGGGTCGCAGGTGTGATCGGCGCAAACAACTTGATGGGCGCCATTTACAACCGTTTACAGGTGTTAGAAATCGCTGCGCTGATTAGTCACCTGCCGAGCCAAGTGGTGACCAGTATCATGGGTGGGCTGACCGCGAGTTTCACCAGCGGGGAACAGTTAATTTATCGGACGCTGCCCATCTCGGGGTTGAGTATTATTGTTGCGCTGCCCGAACTTAAACAATATACCAACGAAGGGGCTAAGGTAAAACCTGATCGTGTGCCACTCAACGACGCATTATTTAACCTCAGTCGAGTGCCGCTGCTGGTCGAGTCTCTACGAGTTGGCGACTGGAAGCTCATTGGACAATTGATGGACGACCGCCTGCACATCCCCTACCTCAAAACGCAGATTACCGGGTATGACCATGTGGCTGAGATGGCACGTCGCGCGGGCGCACTGGCAGTTAGTCTCAGCGGTGATGGCCCAGCCATAGTTGCTTTTGCCGAGTCTAACCACAAACAGATCGCAACAACTATGCAGTTAGCCTTTGAAAACAGCGGACTCAAATCCCGCACATGGATTGTCCCTGTCGATACACAGGGCGTCACTATCAGTGTAGCAGGTACATAAGTTCACGAAGTACTGTCTCAACTCCGCCGCGTTATGACTGTTTTCTAACTGGAATCTCATTCAACTGGCGCATATTATTGTGCAAATCCTCACAAGCTATTAGAAAGACCCGAATATGTTTGGCAGACGTAGTCGGCGTGGTACGCCGCAAGATAAAGCTGAAGTTCCTGACATTCCCATGGACTGGCGCCGGTTGTTCCGCTACCTATCGCCATATCGGGCGCGACTGTTCGTGGCTGTTCTGGCTCTTATAGGCAGTGCAGTACTCAGCCTCGTGTTTCCGGGAGTAATCAGCAGTATCGTAGATTCAGTACTCAAGCAAAATAATGTTCAACTGCTTGACCAAATTACAATCGGCTTGCTGTTTGTATTCTTCCTGCGTTCGGTCACATCGCTTATCGAGAACTACAATCTCAACTATATCGGTGAAAAGATCGTAGTCGATTTGCGGCTGCAAATTTATGAACACTTGCAAGCACTCTCGATGGGATTTTTTGCCTCGCGGCGCGTAGGCGAATTGGTGTCCCGTTTATCGAGTGACGTGACCGTCATGCGAACGGCTTTGACCAGCAATGTCAACGTGCTAATCGAGCAAACACTTATCATGGTTGGCGCAATTGTTGTTATGGTGATTCTAAATGTACGCCTGACACTTTTTATACTCGTTTTAACACCCATTATCATTGCTTTCGGGGCAATCTTTGGCATCTTTTTGCGGCGGATTAGCACCCAAATTCAAGATGAATTGGCCGGCGCCACGGTCGTCACTGAAGAAGTGTTACAGAATATCCGTGAAGTCAAAAGTTTTGTACGTGAACCCTATGAAATCGGTCGTTATCAAACGGCGATTGGTAAGGCGTTTGCGGCGGCGATTCGCCTGCTGCGTGTTCGATCACTGTTTGGGCCGTTAATCGCATTCCTCGGTTTTGGTGCATTGGCAGTCATATTATGGTTCGGTGGGCGTGAGGTTATTGACGGACGGTTAAGCGGCGGTCAATTGATTGGCTTCCTGATTTATGGCATTACAGTAGCTGGAGCGCTGGGTTCGCTTGTTAACCTTTACACTTCCGTTCAAGAGGCACTGGGGGCGACCAAGCGTGTTTTCCAAATTTTGGATACTAAACCTGATGTCAACGATCTGCCAGATGCCAAAGTACTTGGACGCGCCGAGGGCCGTATCACTTTTGAAAACGTCAGTTTTAGCTATGAAGAACGTCAAGAAGTGCTGCATCACATCAATTTGGATATCAAACCCGGTGAAATTGTGGCATTAGTCGGACCAAGCGGCGCAGGTAAAAGCACTATATTCAACCTGTTACCCCGCTTTTATGATCCAACCGATGGCAGTGTTCGCATTGATGGAACAGACACCAAAACCGTGACACAAGCTAGTTTGCGCCAACAAATCGGCATTGTCCCGCAAGAAACGCTGTTATTTGGAGGCACAATCCGCGAGAACATCCGCTATGGCAGACTTGAAGCGTCAGAGAATGAAATTAAAGAAGCGGCCAAAGCAGCGAACGCACACGATTTCATCATGGAGCTGCCGGATAAGTACGAAACCATTGTTGGCGAGCGTGGCATTCGCTTGAGCGGCGGGCAGCGTCAACGGGTAGCAATTGCCCGTGCTATCCTCAAAGACCCACGGATTTTGCTGCTCGATGAAGCGACTTCTAGCCTTGACAATGAAAG
The DNA here is from genome assembly GCA_016124855.1 of Anaerolineaceae bacterium. Classification (GTDB taxonomy): domain Bacteria; phylum Chloroflexota; class Anaerolineae; order Aggregatilineales; family Phototrophicaceae; genus CFX2. The sequence continues at coordinate 324,501 of WGMX01000028.1, forward strand.
TGAACACTTGGTACAAGATGCACTGACAAAGCTCATGCAGAACCGCACTACCGTAATCATTGCTCACCGCTTAAGTACCATCAAAGTGGCTCACCGGATCGCCGTTCTTGACAAAGGTTCACTGGTTGAAATCGGTACACATGAGGAATTGATGGCGCTAAATGGACTGTATGCCAAGCTGTATAGTATGCAATTCCGCGAGGACTTGACACTTACTGGCGAAGGTTAAAGTGTCTAGCTTTTGCAAACGACCATCATTTACAGGGCATAAATGGAACCATCGACTGAACTTGAAAATGTCCAGCATATCCAACCGCACGACCCCATAGCGGCACTGCGCTATAACGATTTCCGACTGGTGATACTCAGCCGATTTACCGCATCACTCGGCGAGCGTATGGTCGGCGTGGCACTGGGCTGGGAGATATATGAGCGCACAAACGATCCATTTTACCTTGGATTGGTGGGATTAGTCCAGATTCTGCCTGTGATCATGCTCTCGCTACTTGCAGGTCATGTCGCTGACCGCTACAACCGAAAACGAATCGTTATCCTGACACAGGCTGGTTTAGGGCTATTTTCGTTAGGTTTAGCGGCGCTTTCCTTTACCAATGGCAGTTTGATCCTCATTTATGGCTGTCTCTTCATGTTTGGCGTCATGCGAGCATTTAATGATCCGGCCAATTCGACACTGTTAGCCCAAAGTGTTCCCCCAGAAGTCTTCGGTAACGCGGCGACTTTGGGCAGCAGCGTGTGGCAGATTGCAGCAGTCGTCGGGCCAGCACTGGGCGGACTATTGATCGCGCACTTTAAGAGCGGAGCCGAGATATTCTTAATCAATGCGATTTCATGCACCTTCTTCGCCTTTGCGGTGAGTTTCATGAAACTCCGACCTGTTACGCTATCACGGGAGCCTGCAACTTGGTCTTCGGTTCTGGCAGGCTTCCGATTTTTACGGGAATCGCGTGTTTTATTGGCGGCGATTACATTGGATTTGTTCGCAGTTCTGTTTGGTGGTGCAGTCGCTTTATTGCCGGTTTATGCCAAAGATATTCTGCAAGTCGGGCCGGAAGGACTAGGTGCGCTGCAATCCGCCCAATCCATAGGCGCATTAGTCATGGCAGGCATCATGATTTATATTCCTCCGCTGCAACGAGCGGGGAAATCACTGTTGTTTGCCGTGGCGGGATTTGGAGTCGCGACGATTATTTTTGGCTTCTCGACAAACTTCTATTTGTCTTTGTTAATGCTCGCAACGTTGGGGGCACTCGATTATATTAGCGTTGTTATTCGCAGCACCTTGATGCTGACACGGGTTCCCGATGAAATGCGTGGGCGCGTGGCCGCCGTTAACACCGTGTTTATTGGAGCTTCTAATGAGCTGGGTGGATTTGAATCGGGCTTAGTCACCCGATTGGGACAAAGCGTATTTGGCGCGACAGGTGGGCCAGTTTTTGCAGTCGTTAGCGGTGGCATCGCAACCATTTTAGTGGTCATTGCCGTGTCCCGGAAATGGCCGGAAATGGTGCAATTGGGCAGACTTACCGAGTAAAAAAACTTTATCCGATATGGGTCTCCTCGTCGGTAAGCATTGGAGCAATCGCTGCTAACATGGGGATAACAGCCTCTGTCGTCTAAAGGAGCAGAAATTGACTCTTATAGGTCGTGAAATTCTCGTCACAGGCGCGACCGGATTTCTTGGCGGGGCGTTGGTGCGCCGACTAGCAAGTGATGGCGTACACGTCAGAGCGCTGGCGCGACGACCACAAAATGCAGCCTACATCAAAGATTTGCCCAATGTTACTATCGTCGAAGGTGACATAACTGATGCAGAACGTATGAAGCAGTTGGCACAAGCCTGCTCAATCATTTTTCACGTCGCGGCGGCGCTCGGAGGCAACTTCGAGAAACAATATCACATTAATGTTAATGGTACGCGCAATGTGATCGCAGCGGCAGCCGAGTCGAAGGTAGAAAGAGTTGTACACGTTAGTTCTATCGCGGTTTATGGCTATCACTACAACGGTAACATTGACGAAAGTTTTGGGCAGAGGCCGGGGCGAGTACCTTATAATCGCACAAAATCGCAAGCGGAAGCTGTTGTTCGTGAGATTGGAGAACAAAGTCACGTCGGTTACAGCATCATTCGCCCCGGTATGATATATGGGCCGCGCAGCAACGGCTGGACTGCCACAATGTTTAAGTTGGGTAAACTAAATCCGACACCATTCTTAGGCGATGGTCACGGCAACGCGCATCCAATCTATGTTGATGACGTAGTTGAGCTGATGATGTTACTTGCCACCCACCCTGCCGCACTGGGCGAAGCCTTCAACTGTTCGTCTGACCCTGCCCCGACATGGCGTGAGTTCTTAGGTGGCTATTCGCGTCTTGCTGGACATGATGGCTGGTTTGGCATTCCGCCTTTGGTCATGCGCCCGATAGCACCGCTAATTGAACTTTTCTTAATGCTGAGGGGAGAACCCCAAGAACTCCCGACGCTCGTGGATTTCTTACAGGCTGCTAAAACGTATAAGATGACCAAAGCGCGTGATCTTTTGGGCTGGCAGCCAAAAACCGATTTACAGACGGGCATAAATAACTGTGTTCCATGGCTGCGAGAGCAAGGCTTACTTTCTTGAGTGACCTAATAAGCCTACTGCTGATTGGCACCGGTATCACTGCACTCTTGCTCTTGGGTTGGTGGCTATTTATCGCGAGCGAAGGCGTTTATTTAGGTCGCTGGGTTGTGATACTCCTTTATGATTGGTTTGCAGCACGATATGATGGCATCAAACATTATCACCGCGAATATGAAGAAATGTACCTCGCCAAGCCGGTAATGGAGGCGATTGCCCCGCAATGTGACCCATTGGTGCTAGATGTGGCAACCGGAACCGGTAGGATGCCGCTGGCACTCGCCCGCCATGAAAACTTCAAAGGACATACGATTGGCGTAGACCTCAGCCGTAAAATGCTGGCTCAGGCGGCTAAGAATATTTACCCCTACGAGTCGGCAACTTTCATGTGGTGTCCAGCAGAAACGCTTCCTTTCGCGGACAATACTTTCGATGTGGTCACCTGCCTTGAAGCACTGGAATTCATGACCAATCCAGCCGAGGTGGTCAAAGAGATGGTGCGTGTTCTGCGCCCGGGTGGTCTCTTGCTTACCAGCCAGCGCATCAACACCAAATTGATGCCGGGTAAAACATGGACAAGTGGGCAACTGCAAGAGGTTCTTAAAGAAGCTGGCCTTGTCGAGGCGAAAGCCCAAATCTGGCAAGTCGATTACCGCAAGGTTTGGGGACGTAAGACAGGCATGTCAGAACCTGTTGGCGCAAAACCACTTGAAGGGATACTGGAATGCCCGTGGTGTGAAAAAAGTTTGATGCGTCGTGAAGGCAATGATTGGTTGTGCGATAACTGTAAAGGCAAGGCTTTCGTTGGTAAAGATGGTGTGATCGAACTTTATCCCTTGTATTAAGATTAATTACGAACAATTATTGCAATTGATTCGCAATTTTCGCATATTTTGCATTTTATCCGCCGAAATGGCGGGCGGCTTCACGGGAGCGAGGCGCTGAATTGACATTTTATGCCGGCGGCTGGCTCGGCTAATGTCGCTGAATCGACACACATGCAGCGGATTGCTCGGTCAATGCCACCGCCATGCAATTTGTGCATGACGCTGCTGTAGTTGCAATACAATTTTTACCACAGAGACACAGAGCTTTCGAGAGAACACAAGCGAAATTGTAGAACATTTGATCCTACGTGTCAATGCGATTCAGTTCGAATTTTCGGTGGTGGCCTACTAGAAAATTGGTAAAATAGAGAGGGGAAAAAGAAACAGGAGGCTGACATGAAAAAGCAGGGCGTGTTAGCACAGGCAGGAAGCTTTTGCCCGAATAAAGCATGTAGCCAATATGGGAAAGTAGT
>WGMX01000014.1 GCA_016124855.1 Anaerolineaceae bacterium
CATCCCCGGTCATCGTTGGACACCCCGTTCCCCTGCTATGGTCGCTGGTTTGACCGGCCATCTCTGGTCTGTTTATGAACTCTTATCTCTCGTCCCTCTCTTTATCAACTCTCCATAGGGCCACCACCCTATTTTCAAACCGTTAGGTTATTTGAAAAGCCAATCAATGCGGGCGGGATAAATCGCCGCCCCTACATAGACATGACATGAGTTTAGAAAGTATGCAGCTTGTAGATGTTCGGACAAAATGAGTAACGGACAAGTCTAGTTTGGGGTTATTCGGGTTTGACCTCAGCTTGCTATCAGGCACAAATTTGCTACAATGCACGAAATTGCAGGGGCGCGAGAACGAAAATCGCGCCCCTCTCCGTATCTACCTGAGGAAGAATGATCTTGAAGCTCCTACCCCAAGAACATGCTCGCTTGATTGAGCAAGCGATTGCTGCCGCACAAAAAGCTGGCGAGTTACCAGCATTTGAAACACCTATCATCGAAATCCGTCCGCCGAAAAAGGCTGAACAAGGGGATTACGCCTGTGCTGTCGCCATGCAACTGGCAAAACCCACCGGAAAAAATCCATTTGATGTCGCCAGCATCATTGCAAAATATTTACCTAAAGCTGAGTTTATCGGTTCGGTCGAAGCGATTAAACCCGGTTTCATCAACTTCCGTCTGGATGAAGCGTGGCTGAAGTCACAGGTTGAGAATATTATCAGCGAGGGTGAGCAAGTCTTTACCCTTGAATTGGGCAAAGGCAAACGGGCGCAGGTCGAGTTCGTCAGCGCCAATCCTACTGGCCCGCTGCATGTTGGACGCAGCCGAGGGGCAATGGTGGGCGATACGATTGCGCGAATCCTCGAAGCAGCGGGTTACAGCGTCGAGCGCGAGTATTACTTCAACAACGCTGGTGTTCAGATGACGAATCTCGGCAACAGTATGCGGATTCGCTATTTGGAAGCGCTCAAATTACCGGTGCAAGTGCCTGACGAAAAAGATAAAACTTTCTATCAAGGTGAGTATCTGAAAGACTTCGCGGCTGATCTCGTGCTTGAAAAAGGTGATTCTTGGAAGGACGAAGATTGGAAACCCTTCAAAGAGTATGCCGAAAATCGCATGTTTGAGATCATCAAGACGACATTGAAGCGCGTCAATATTCAACATGATGTGTTCTTCAACGAAAACAGTCTCTACGATTCAGGGGCAGTTTGGGAAACACTGGCTGCCCTTGAAAAAGCCGGACTGATTTACGAAAGCGCAGTACGTGAAAATGCTAGTCCTGAAGAGATCGAAAAAAGCAAAAATCTCGCGCCTGCCAAATGGTTTCGCAGCACCCAATTCGGGGATGAAGAAGATCGCGTTCTTGTGAAAAATGATGGTTTCCCGACTTACGCCCTACCCGACATCGCGTATCACATCAACAAAATTAATCGCGGATTTGATCTCCTCGTCAATATTCTGGGGGCAGATCATGGAACCGAATACAAAGTCGTTCAATACGGTCTGAAAGCATTGGGTTACGATGCTTCGAAGATTCATGTCGTCATCATTCAATTGGTGCGGATGATCCGTGACGGTGTGGAAATGAAGATGAGCACCCGACGTGGTGACATCGAAACACTGGACGATTTGATTGACCAAACTAGTTCCGATGTGGTGCGTTATATCCTGCTGGCAAGAAGCGCTGATTCGCACCTGAACTTCGATCTCGATTTGGCGGTCAAGCAGAGCAACGATAATCCGGTTTATTACATTCAAAATGCCCATGTGCGCTGTGCGGGTATCTTCCGTGAGGCTGAGACACGTGGACTGACCGATGAAGGTGCAGACCTCAATTTGCTCGGTGCGGCTGAGTTACGCTTTATCCGCAAAGCACTCGAATTGGGCGAAATTATTGATCTCTCTGCTAAAACACTTGAGCCACATCGAATCGCCTTCTACGCGCATGAACTGGCAGCCATCTTCCATCCGATCTACGATGAAGTACGGGCGCTGCATGGCGATGTTCCGCCGGATGTGGCGAAGGCTCGGCTGCAGTTTTATCGCGCTGCACAGGTGATTTTTAAACGCGCATTGACTCTGATGGGCATGTCTGCACCAGAACGTATGTAATGGCTCAACGATAGACTTCATTTAGCCTGTTTGAAAGGAAACAACATGGGATTAAAACCTGACCATTGGATACGCAAGATGGCGCTTGAGCATGGCATGATTGAGCCATTTGTGGAAAAACAGGTGCGTGAAGGTGCGATTAGTTACGGCGTATCCAGCTATGGTTATGACCTGCGGGTTGCCGACGAGTTTAAAATCTTCACTAATGTCTACTCGGCGATTGTTGATCCCAAAAACTTTTCAGCCGAATCCTTTGTTGATTTTAAGGGCGATGTTTGTGTCATTCCGCCGAACTCTTTCGCCCTTGCCCGTTCGCTCGAATACTTCCGTATTCCACGCAAAGTACTGACCGTTTGTCTCGGAAAATCAACGTATGCGCGCTGCTTTAGAGGTGATACACGAGTGGCGCTGGTTGATGGCACAGCGCCTACGCTTGAAGAGATGGCAAATCGCGCCGAAAAGGGCGAAATGTTTTGGGGTTACAGCGTTGGTGAATTCGGTCGAATTATGGTGACATTGCTCGAAGCACCGCGTTTCATTGGACGCGACTCGCTTATTGAAGTTATGCTCGATAACGATCAGCCGATTCACTGTACACCCGATCACCAGTTTATTCGACGTGATGGTCGCCTTGTCCAAGCGGGTGATCTTCGTGCCGGTGATTCTCTTATGCCGCTTTATCGTCAATTGGCACGGGGCTATGAGATGCTCTATCAACCTCTAAACGGACAGTTACATCCGACACATCGCTTAGCAGACGAATGGAATGTTCGAAATGGAGTCTACGCTGATCTCCCCGGCACACATCGACATCACATCGATCATAATCGTCTCAACAATTCTCCTTGGAACATTACGCGAATGGATGCCAGCGAACACATTCGACATCACAACCAAGAAAACTACGGCGAAGACTTTGATCCACAGGAACATAGCCAATCCATTAAAGAAGCGTTTGATCGCTTGTCACAAGACCCTGAATGGCGCGAACGCTTTGCCGAAGCACAAAGTGATCGAGCACTCCGCTTCTGGCATGAAGATGCCTATGCAAATGCTCGTCAAAAATGGCTGGAAAAATCACTTTTGAGTTGGACAGAGGAACGCCGTGCAATGAAGCGGGAGCAAATGGAAGCTTTTTATAGTAATCCGCTCAATCGCCAGCAAGTCAGTGAACGATCATTAGCAGCATGGGCAAATGATGATGGAAGCCGACGCGCTCAACAACGCGAAATTGCCCGAAAGATACGTATTCGTGAAGAAATCACAGAAGATGTCCTTCGCGCCGCACTCGATGAGACAGGATCTATTCGTGGAGCAGCGCGACTTCTCAATTGTGACCGCGCCGTTTTCCGTCGTTTTCCGCACGTCGTTCAAGCTTTTAAGGGAGCGCCTGTCAGAAACCACAAGGTTGTATCTGTTCGGGAGTTAGCGGGCGATCATGATGTCTACTGTTTGACGGTTCCTGAAGCCGGAAACTTCGCGCTTGAGGCAGGCGTTTTTGTCAAGAATTGCGGCCTGATTGTGAATGTAACGCCCTTCGAACCAGAATGGGAGGGCTTTGTCACTCTAGAAATCAGCAATACCACTCCCCTACCTGCAAAGGTTTATGCCAACGAAGGGTTAGCACAGGTCTTGTTCTTTGAAGCGGATGAGGAATGTGAAATCTCGTATGCCGACAAGAAAGGTAAGTATCAGGGACAAATCGGGGTGACACCACCTAAACTTTAAATTTGCTTCATCAATCAATTCGAACTAAAATCCATCTCAAACATTTGATATGGAACAAGGTTCACAAAATGAGAAAAGAAATGCGCGAGGAAGCCCGACGTTTACGAAGTGAACAGGGCATGGCAATTACCGATATTTGCAAGCGACTTGGTGTTGCCAAAAGTTCGGTCAGCGTATGGGTACGTGATATTGTCTTGAATGAGGAGCAAAAAGAGGCACTGTAAAAGCAGCATTATACATATTTAGCAAAAACGCGCGGCGCACATACCAATGCTGTAAAGGGTCGTGAGCAACGTCGTATTTACCAAGAGGAAGGTCGATTAAAAGCGCGTGAAGGTGATCCGTTGCATATTGCAGGATGTATGCTCTATTGGGGAGAAGGTGCAAAAAACAAAAACTCACTTAAAATGTCGAATTCTGATGTTGGAATGTTGACATTTTACATGCGATTTCTGCGTGAAAGTTTACAACTTGACGATGACCAAATTGTTGTCAGAATTGTTTGTTACCTAGGTAACAATCTATCTGAACAAGATATTGAATCATACTGGCTTGAAAATCTTCAAATACCTGCAACATGTTTGCGTAAAACGAGCGTGAACATCCAACCTATTAGCAGTCAACAAAAAGGACGCAAGTTGCTTTATGGCACTTGTGAAATTGCGGTTCATCTTACTCGTGTCGCGCAGCATGTATTGGGCGCAATTCAAGAATATGCAGGTATTGAAAAACCTGAGTGGTTGATGTAAATTAAAGTGATAATGGGCTGTTAGCTCAATTGGCAGAGCACACGGTTTACATCTGTGGGGTTGCAGGTTCGAGTCCTGCACGGCCCAAATATATCAACGCATACTATTTCAGGTATGCGTTTTTATTTGTCAATTTTTCAGCACAAACGGAATACCAACCTTATATAACAAATTGTTGCGTCTATTGCCCTTTTCGGCTATGATTAACAGCATATTGTTACATTCCCGTTTGTATAGGGTATAAAAAGCATTAGCACAGTCAGGACAAACACGATGGTCATGGTACAAGACAATCGCCAAATTTTAATCGTCGAAGATGACGAAGATACCGCTGAAGTGGTGTGTACCCTTCTTAACGAGGCGGGTTATAACGCCGTTTCGGTAGATCGGGGTGAAGCGGCATTGAGTGAGATTGCCTCTGCGTCACCTGATCTGGTGCTGCTCGATTTGAACCTGCCCGACATCAATGGTTTAGATGTGCTGAAGCAGGTGCGAGAGCGTTCCTTTTTGCCGATGATCGTCCTCAGTGGTTTCGCCCGTGAACGCGACAAAGTCAATGCGCTCGAAGCCGGCGCGGATGATTATCTCGCAAAACCCTTCTCTCCTGATGAGCTGGTTGCCCGTGTGAAGGCTCTGCTTCGCCGCATCAACTGGACTCCCCAACCTGAAACAAAGATCACAGTTCGCCAACTTGAGCTCGATATTCCTCGCCGTCACGCCTTTATTCGCGGCCAACCTCTGCGTTTGACCCCCATAGAATATGGTTTGTTGGTCACGCTTATGCGGAACGCGGGGCAAATCGTCACCCATGACGATCTGCTGCGCGGCGTGTGGAACGATGAATATGTGGGTGATTACTCGGTATTACGCGTCAATATTTCCCGTCTACGTCAGAAAATCGAACTCAATCCGCGTCATCCTGCTTATATCGTGACCGTACCCGGACAGGGTTATCGGATGCCGATTTAGGACACATCTACGCTTCATATCATCATAACTGAGCACTCAATGAACCTGATTGGCAAATCAGGTTTATTTGTGCTACGCTTGCGACTGTAATAGTGCTGCTTTTAGTCAGTTTAAGGACTTATCGTGCCCGGAGAATATGCAACTCTTGCGCCAATATACGACAGTGTTGGAATGGCAGTTTATTCGACAGCTATCACACCCAAACTCATGGATTTTGCCCAACGTATGGATTGGCTGGGAAGGCGCATTGTGGTTCTGGGCTGTGGGACAGGCGGCGCAATCGAGTATCTGTCGCAATATCCGTATACCATTACAGGTGTCGATAGTTCTCCTGAGATGCTTGAAGTTGCACGCCGAAAATTGGATATTCCGGGCTTAAGTATTAAATGGCTGCAACTTGATATGCGCGATACCGGCAACCAGATTATGACCGCCGATATGGTGCTGGCGCTTAATGTTATGAACGAACTTAACAGCCTGCGTGATCTAGAGACCGTATTCGCTACTGCTCAACGCATTTTAGACTCTGGCAAACTTTTCATCTTCGATATGATGACAATCCAAGGATTGAGCCCAATCGGAAGTTCTACCGAGCAAGTCATGTATGACGATGGACAAAGTGTTACTATGTTCAGCGCCAAAGATTATGATTACGAGCGTCAAATCCAGACGATTAACCATATTATTTTCCGCCAGCAAAAAGGGTCTTGGAACCGCTCCGAAGCACGTCAGGTGCTGCGTACATTTCCGGTGCAAGCTGTGGCATCATTATTGCAACGTAACCGATTCAATATCCGAACGATTTTGAATAATCGCCTTGAAAACTACGAGCCGGGTGTTTCACACGCTGACCGGGTTATATTCTTCGCTGAGAAACAATCTGCATGAATGCGTTTTCTACAAACGAAACATTACAATTACAAGTCGATCCCGAACATAATGCACTGCGTTTAGCTACTGTTGGTCTTTTCGCAGCGATTATGATTATTGCTTTTTTCCTTAGCAATGCCATTATTCCGAGTGATGGATTTAATATCTTAGCGGGTCTTATCGCTTTTGGGCTTGCGGCAATCATTACAAGACTGGCTGATCCAATTCTGAAACGTTGGTGGCCTAGCAAACGTCGTCTTCTGCTTGATGCAGAAGGCGCACGATTAACACTTAACGGGCAGATACAGGCTAACATCAATGCTGATGGGACAGCCAACGTCCACTATTGGAAATTTAAGATTCCCCGGCGAGGTCGAATGCCAAGAGGTTGGTTTGTGGTGGCCTGCGCGATTCAGCAGGACGACATCTATTTACCGGTTTATGCTTTTGCGTCGCCTGCACAAACCGATGCATTGGGTAAAATCAAGCAGTTTACCGAGTTACACAGCGAAAAGAGCAAAGCTTCGGCTGCAAAAGCTGAGTCGCTGCGTTTAGCCGGTGAACAGCGACGGTTACGCTTAGCGGAAGAACAACGTTGGCACGACGGCGGCGAATTAACTGTCGACGATTTCGAAACTTTTATCACACGTTTGAATGAGTTATATGCGCGATGGAATTCCTAAGATGTTTCTCTTTAAGCTTGTTGGCAGCAGCGCTCATCTTCGGCAGCACAAGTCTTTCGGCACAAGATACCAATAGCTTAACCATTAACTCTCCAGTTGATGGGCAGATTGGAAATGGGAGCAGCCAAACGTGGACATTTAACGCTGTGGAAGGCGAAGTATTATCCTTCGCGGTGCATACAACTGGCGGTAACCTCGACCCAAAATTTACGATCAGCAACAGTAAAGGTGAGCCGTTTCTGAGCAACGATGACTTCGCTTATCCGGATAATCAGGATGCGTTGCTCGAAGCGGTTACAATGGCGCGGACTGATACATATAGTCTGACAGTCAATGGAGTCGGGACAACGTCAGGTGAATATCAGCTGACGATGCTCAATGGATTCAGCCAAATTGGTTTGAGTGACAATTTTAACGGCGATCTTCAGTGGACAAGTGCGACTGCGCCAACAAGTGATTTCAACGTTAGCAGTGACAACGGGCAAATCGGTCTTGCGCTAACCGGACCAAATCATACAGGCATTGCCACAAATCCCAAGCAATCCGTAACCAGCGACTTCTATGCCGCCGTGAATGTTACGGCGAGCGGTGGGCAAGATGGATGGATTGTAGGCATGACACTGCGTGAAATTGATCCGAGCAACTATTATCTATTGAACCTCAACTCACGTGGACAATGGCGGCTCAGCGTTCGACAAGACGGCGTAGATAAGGTGATCCGTGATTGGCTTAATCATCCGGCTCTGGCAAACAGTTCTGGCAATTTCACATTGGGAGTCATGGTCGATGGAACCGGATTCGATTTTTTCTATAACAATGTTTTGTTTGGTCGACTAAGCGACTCGACCTTTACTGCACCGGGTGTTATTGGTTTAGCCGTCGGCACTTCGTCGTCACTCAGCAGTCAAACAACGGCCTATTTTGATGACCTTATTGTGAGTGTTCCAACCCTAAAAAATGGGCAGCGCATCATTCCACAGCAGATTGCACTCGGTCAGCCTACTGTGTTAACCCGTGATCTACAGCGTCGCGGGTTAATTCCGGCCAACGGCCAACTGGTATTAAACGTAGCAGAAAGTTCAATCGAATCGGCGCGACCGGGGGTAGATCGTATTGCTTTGGCACGCGGCGCAACGTATACCGATTTTGCAATCGGTACTACGGTTTCATGGCAAGCCGCTGGCGAGGGAATCTCTGGCTGCGGGATCGTGCTACAGGCCAAAGACGACACTAACTATACCCTTGCCTATGTTGATCACAGCGGGGCACTGGGTGTTTCTCAGCGACAAAGTGATCACTTTATTCCCGGAATATTCGCTGAAAACACAACGATCACCGGCAATAAACATTCACTCGTCGTGATTTTGCAAAAAGAGCAACTTCTCTATTATGTGGATGGCTTTTATAGTGGCAGGATGGCCAATTCAGGTATTAATGGCGGAATTGGGAACGCTGTTGTCAATTTTGATCCTATCCGCACTTCCTGCAATTTCACTGATACGTGGGTGTGGAATTGGGATAATTAGCTCATTGAAAACATCCGACAACCGTGCTTGACTCGTAATTAGTCTAAAAGAAGAGGCATTACAATGCAACCTCTCGAAGCAGCAATATTACGCACGGTTTTATACGCTGACGTTTTCGACTTCCCGATGAAGTTAGAGGAAATCCACCATTTCCTGATTAGTGATACGCCAAGCAGCGTCAACGAAATCAGCCAGACTCTCGACCAATCGATTATCCTGAGACAAAAGATACATCAGGCTGGTGAATATTTTATCTACAAAGGCGGCGAAAACCGCATACAGGTGAGGCAGAAGCGCGAAGCCGCCTCGCAGTATTTATGGTCTCAAGCGCTATATTGGGGAAAATGGCTTGCTGCAGTGCCCTATGTGCGCATGGTGGCGTTAACAGGGGCGTTAGCCGTGCGAAACGCCGCTGATGACGATGACGATCTCGATTATCTTCTGGTGACTGCGCCGCACCGTGTTTGGATAGCCCGGGCATTTGCCATCGTCATTGTGCGTATTGGCCGGCTACGCGGCGTCACCATTTGCCCCAATTACGTGCTAGCCGAAACCAATTTGGTTCAAGTTCGACGTGACATCTTCCTTGCACACGAAGTCGCACAGATGGTTCCACTCTATGGGCGGGATCACTATCGACGTTTTCGAGAGGCCAATGATTGGGTTTACCAGCAGTTACCAAATGCAATTGATCCCTATTTTGATGTGCCTGAATTAAAAGTCGGCTCAAGCTATTTATTTAAACGCTTTTTGGAAGTGGTATGTGGCGGGACGGTCGGGAATTGGATAGAACAGTGGGAATATCAACGCAAGCTAAAGCGCTTTTCAGCTGACTTGCAGACACCCCACTCATCAGCAAAAGTGGATGACACTCAGGTTAAAGGTCATTTTAACGATCATGGTCACCCCGTTTTACAGAAATATGCCCAGCGGTTACGCGAATGTGGTTTGTCCGAGGAACCGCTGGCGATGACAGGAGACTAACATCATGGCAGCTGACATCAATGCTAATGGCGCAAAGCTCGATTTCTCCGACGACATGAGTTACGGTGACTATTTGTCGCTTGACAGCATTTTAGAAGCCCAGCATCCGCTTTCCTCTGATCACAACGAACTGCTCTTTATCATTCAGCACCAAACAAGCGAACTCTGGATTAAGTTGATGCTGCATGAGTTAAACGCCGCCCGTAAACGGATCAAAGAAGATGATCTATCGTCGGCATTTAAGATGATGGCACGGGTATCGCGCATTATGGAACAACTTGTTCGGGCGTGGGATGTACTTTCGACCCTGACACCCAGCGAGTACAGCAGTTTTCGTCCTTTTCTCCGCCAATCGTCCGGTTTCCAATCCTACCAATATCGCCTGATCGAATTTATTCTAGGCAACAAAAATGCAACCATGATTCGCCCGCATCGACACTATCCGAAACTCGCAAATATTCTTCAAACTGAGCTAGAACAACCTTCGCTATATGATGAAGCTATTCAACTGCTGGCGCGGCGCGGTTATCCGATTGATGCCCATAGTTTGGAACGGGATTGGACCCAACCTTACAGCTATAACGCGTCGGTTGAACAGGCATGGTTACAGGTTTACCGCAACCCTAATGACAGCTGGAATTTATATGAACTGGCGGAAGAATTGGTCGATCTCGAAGACAGCTTCCGGACATGGCGCTTTCGGCACATGACAACCGTAAAACGTATTATTGGCTTCAAGCGTGGAACGGGCGGAACTTCTGGTGTAGGTTACCTGAGCGAAGTCCTTGAAATCGAACTTTTTCCTGAGCTGTGGCGTGTGAGAACCTCACTTTAAGGCATAACCTATGACACTGCGTTTCGACCACGCAATCATTCTCGTTAATGACTTATATAAGGCCATTGCTCATTATGAAAAAGCGGGCTTTAATCCCTTTTTTGGTGGTGTACATGCTGGTGGCAAAACGCATAACGCCTTAATTGTGTTAGCGGATGGTACATATCTCGAATTACTTGCGCCAACCACCCCTGAACTGCTCAACAATCTCGATCCGAACGATCACAGCAATTTTCTTTTCTTGCTCTCCGATGGTGAAGGTTTGGGTGGTTATGCCCTATACTCGGACAACCTTGCAGCCGATGTGGAGGCGATGAAAGAGCGCGGATTGGAGGTTGTACTCAAACCTATCAATGGACGTGCGCGCCCTGATGGTCAAGAACTACGCTGGCGTACGGCTACCCGTGCCAACGGCAGCATGACTCCATTTTTTTTACAAGATGAAACTCCGCGCAGCCTACGGGTGCCTAATGACGAATCAACAACGACGCAGCCGAATGGCATTCGGCGTATTTCTGCGCTAAGCATAGGTGTGCCTAATCTGGTTATCGCCATCCAAGAATATTATCAAATGACGGGCATTCAACATACCTCTGTTGACGAAACAACCGTCCACTTCATGCTCGAAAACCTCACACTCAGACTCACTTTAGAACCCGATTTAGGATCAGACGCCAAACTGCGGGATATTGAATTTATCGGTATCAAAGGCGAAACGGTAAGCATCAACGCGTTTCTGTAACCGTTTTTTGAACATCTCCTTCAGCCTATCATGCGCTGACAAAGGAATCCTTAAACAAAAAGACGCCCATCCAATTGGGCGTCTTTTGTATCATTAGCGTCTTGAAGTTACTTCTTCATCACCGCGCCGAGCGTATCACAGGCGGGGCAACCTCCGCCGGGACGCAGCATAGCATAACCCCCTTGAGGATCATCGCCCGTGTACAGCGGGAACTCAACGTTGAAAACAATCATCAAGCGTACATGTCCACTCTGCGCAGAGAGGGTAGCAGCCTGTGCCAACCAAGCAGATTGTTGAGCCACTGTTGTATTTTGTCCCCATGCAAAGCCCGCGGGTAAAGGTTGGCTATAACCTTCTGGTGACAGATAGCCAAGTTCAGTAAAGCAGACGGGCTTACCGCCAAAGGGGTTATAACCACGAGCTAGCATTGAACCAAAGTAATAGGTGGGGTATCCACCACGAGGATCACCGCTCGCTTGCCCCGGAGGAATAACGCCTTCGTTATAGTGCAGGCCGACACAATCCATGTAGCTAGCAGCACCAGCCGATGCCATTTGGCTCATAAAGGTATCGTCGTTACATCCCTGTGCAGTACAACCGGCAGTTCCAAAATAACCTGTTGGTGCGGGAGCCGCGCTTACAACAATTGTAGCGGCATTGCTGGACTTAATGGCGTTATATGACGAAGCCAACATCTTGGTGTAGGTTCCACCGTTAACCTGACCATTGGGCCATTCGCGGTCAATATTCGGTTCATTCCAGACTTCGATTGCGTCGGCACCTGCGGCTGCGGCTTGACCAAGGAAACCCGCGTAACCAGCCAAGTAGCCATCAAAATTGGCGCCGAGAGCAGTCTTATCGCCCTTAATGCTCAATAAAATCTTGAAACCATTCGAGTGGGCAACACTGACCAAACCGCTGACTTTGCTGCCATTTTCACCCTGTGCGTAATTCACCTGCTGCTTGACCCATGTCATGCCGGCGCGGCGCATAAGGCCAAAGGTGTTCAAGCTCATGTCTTGTGCCTGTCCACCAAGTTCAAAGCCACCCACTGCTGCTGAACCAGCAACCGGAGGCGGTAAAGCGGGGTTGGGCGTGCCAGCCGCCGCAGTCGGCGCAGCAGCGGAAACCACTTTGTCACAAACTGCAATTTCTTTCAGATCGTAGCTAATGTGTGCTTGATATACGGTTCCATTCATGCTGGTGAGTGTATATGTCCAGCCATAATAGATTTTGCGCGCTTGGGTAATATCAGGAAGGTCAACACAATTGTCAATGCCGCCTGTCCCATCCCAACTGCTTTCTTCAAATTCCCACTTGCTTACCAACGTCAGATCGACCTTACGCGCTTTCTGGATGGCATCACGTGAAGCCGAAAAACCGCGCCATATCGGATCATTTGGTGTGGCGGTAGGTGCAGTCTGTGCCAGCGCAACCGCATTGGTTGGGAGCGAAATGAGGACGACAGACAGTGCCATAACTAGCACACTGGCTGCTCCTACAAAATAGCGAGAAAATCGTTGCATTAGTCATATTCTCCAGATTATCAAATCTACAAATCTGAACCAGTTGTTATGAGACAAACTCTTCAGACCGCAGATTGTACCAAATCACAGGCAATGCTAGTAGGGGATTTGGAGAAGCCGATTATCTATTAAAATCAAAACGGAGGCAAGCCGTGGGGCAATCGTTGGGCATTCGGCCAGATTTACGGGAGGGGTTGTTGAAGCAGAACAAAAATGAGAGATAAGGAAAGCTGACGTTTCCTTATCTTTGCCAAAACGTGAATTTAAGCGAGGGCTTGTGCAGCTTCGCGGCGAACAAGTTCAAAGCGCTGCATAACAGCCGGATCACCCTGCCCCGCAAGCTGCTGCTCGACAGCATCAATCGCCCCTAATAGTGAAGGACCAAATTCACCGGCATGTTGTGTAATCATGGTTTTGACTTCATCATCATTGGGCGCGTTCAAGAGTTGGTTGATGAACTGTAACTCCGGCGGCATACTGGCTTGAAGCGCTGCCACAATACGATTGTAGATGTCTTTAAGTTTAGCGCTGGCGTTAACGTCGCCACGTCGCGTCACTTCTTGAATGTTAGCCGATAAGACTTGGAGGAATGTCTGGTCAATCATCGGCAAATTGGCTTCAATGACCTCATCAGGATTTGGACTGCTCACTATAACCCGCAGCAATCCCACCGCTTCTTGTAGGGCTGCTTGAGCTTGTTGATCTATGAGCGCAGTTAATTGCACCAGCATATCACGCAGACCTTCGAGCGCGGTTCGTTCCTCAGCCGGCGCTTTACTAATGTAAGCCGTCATCTCCTCGAAAAAGCCGTAGTCGAATACAGGCCGAACAAGTCCGACCAACGCCTGCAACCGTTGTTCGTCACCCATGTACTTGATGGCTAGTTGAAGAAAATCCGCACGCTGGGCTTGAGCACCAAGATCATTGACGGCATCCGCCACTTCGGTTATAACGGCTTCCTGCGCCTGATTTTGCTCTAAAAGCTGTTTGCCGAATGTCGAAAGTTCAATAATCTGGTTTTGAATATAGGCTACCTGCTCGGCTATTTGCTCGCGACCTTCACCAAGCAACTGCTGAATGACCATTGTCATGGTCTGAATAAACTGTGCATCGATTTTGGCATCATTCTGCTCCACTAATTGAGGGAGCAAATTCGGCGGCGACTGCATGAACGTTTCCACCAACTTCACGCGGTCACGCTGCTCTTGCATCATCTCAGGAGTTACCCCATCTGCCTGCAAGACCTGCTCAATAAGCCCTTGCATCGTCAGTGCTTG
The DNA here is from genome assembly GCA_016124855.1 of Anaerolineaceae bacterium. Classification (GTDB taxonomy): domain Bacteria; phylum Chloroflexota; class Anaerolineae; order Aggregatilineales; family Phototrophicaceae; genus CFX2. The sequence goes on from WGMX01000014.1 coordinate 13,999, forward strand.
TCGTGGTTGGAGCAAATAGGCTTTAAAGGCGCCTTGAGGCAAACTGGAAGTTACCTCGCGCATCATCTCACCAATCGCTTTTTCCTGCGCATCTTTGGTCAAACCTAATTCCATTGGCACGTAGGAAATGAGCAGCTCTTTCGAGCCGTCATGGTAAAGGATGGGTGCAAGTACACTATTCGGTGTACCACAGTTTGGACACTGCACCATATTGACATTGCCGCCCAGCAAGGCAATCTTGGCTTGTGGATTTTGGGCGGGATCAATCACACTTTGTATAGTCGCTCGAATAGGCTGGCGACAGTTAATACACTGGATAGTGGTTTGAATGGTCTTTGACATTAGAACTCCGAAAAAGTTATTCGATTATTAGGGGAATAGTAAAGTAAAAAGTTGAGCCATTACCAAGCTTACTTTTGACACGTATACTACCGCCGTGTGCTTCAACAACTGCTTTAGCAAGATATAAACCAAGACCGGTTCCCTTGGTTTTTTTGCTTAACGGCCCATCAACCCGATAGAAACGTTCAAAAACTTGTTCCTGATCTCTATCAGGGATTCCCGCACCCTGATCGCGCACATAAATTGTCGCGTAACGATCATCGACTTCCCCACCAAGTGTGATTGTACCACCGTCCGGCGAGTACTTGATTGCGTTGCTGACAAGATTATCTAGTACCTGACGTAGGCGTACTTCGTCACCCCGAATAACCGGAAATTCGGAAGGAAAATTGAGTTCAAATTTATGTTTCGTAGTTTGGGTTTTAAATCTTTCAACCACACTTGCGGCAAGCTGGTCGATATGAACATCACCAATATCAAGCCGCATCCGTTCAGCCTGTAACTTGCTGGCAGCAAGCAAATTTTCAATCAGTGCCGTCAGACGATCCGCTTCATCCTCAATGACTTCTAAACTGTCGCGAACAACTTGAGGATCCCATTTCGCATCCTCGCGCCGGAGCGTACCCGCATAACCTTTAATGAGAGCAACAGGTGTTTTCAACTCATGGGAAACGGTTGAGATAAAAACATTTTGCATCTCTTGGGCGCGCCGAAAATTGGTAATGTCGCGCACATTGGCGACGATATTCATCAAGGTGCCATCATCCGCAAGAAGCGGTGCATAAGTGATGCCTACGCTGAGAGTCATGCCATCTAGACGCAATAAATCGCCTTCCACATAAAGTGTTTCCAATGGCGCATCTTTGGGCATTCGAAATGGCCAGCCATCATCCAGCGCTTGCTGCAAATCCCCTCGTTCAAGCCGTTTCCACTTAATCACATTGTCGTGATTTTGTGCCATTGCATCTTGCACCGTCCAACCAGTCATGCGTGCCAGAGCCTGATTGAAACCCAATATTCTCAACTGAGGGTCAAGCATCATCACGCCGTCGGCACTGTAGTCAAGAATGGCTCCAAGCTGCTTGCGCTCGTGGTTGATACTGGCATACAACTGGGCATTGTGAACGGCAATCGCTGCCTGATCAGCAAAGCTCTGAAGTATTTGTTGATCATTTTCGGTTGGCTGTACCCAATAAGAACGGAAAATAATCAACAGTCCGACCGGTTCCTCACCGATTACGAGGGGCAAAAATAACGACTGACGAAGCGTACGATCCAGCGAAATCGCCATCTGATTCAGTTTAGTATTGATAAACTCGCGGTCGTAACCCCAATTGGTGCTGCCTACCATTTCATCTAAATGCTGGTTCAGTTCGTCTAGATGATCTGACTCGACACCCAAGGTTGCATGAATGACATAATGGTCAGTTGGTTCACGCAGCGCAACCAGACCGACTTTACCTGCCAACATTACGGTGGAAGCGTGCAATACCAAGCGCAGCACCTCAGCCAAATCAAGCTGAGCCGTCATGGCGCGAGAAATTTCCAAGAGGAAATCACGCTGTCTTACGCGGAAGTCAGGTAGCATTAACATGGAGCGATTGTAGCACTACTTCGTATGCAAATAATAGTATGCGCAGATATTTCTATTACATTTCTTGCGAAACAGATTTCAGTCCATTTTGAGGTGGGAAATTGCTTCATTCACGTCGGTTAATCCACCTTTGGTTACGACAAGCGCAGCCGCACCAAAAATGCTCACATTTTCACCGAGGGCAGCCGATTCAATGCGCAGATCACGCCAATAGGAATCGTCGATACAGTATTTTTGGATCGAGTCGCGCATCGGTGCAAACAATAACTCACCAAGATTGTCACTGACACCACCACCAAATACCAAGATTTCTGGATTAAATAGGTGGAGCAGACTCACCATACCCAAGCCCAAAATACGACCTGCTTCACGCACGATTTCCAAAGCGATACGATCACCTACGTTAGCTGCTTTGCCCACAGTCGCGCCGGTGATTTGGCTCAAATCACCATTAACCAACTCTTTCATCATTGTCTGTTCGCCGGCTTCGATGCGCGACTTGGCTTTAAGGGCGAGCGCCGGGCCAGCCGTTTCCAGTTCAAGGCGAACCTGTTCAGGTGTTGCTTGTATGATAATGTGACCTGCTTCCGCACCAAGTCCGTTTTTCCCTAACAACATCTTACCGTCAATCAACATGCCGCTTCCGATACCAGTACTAACGGTGATGTAAATAACGTGGCGGCAACCTTGCGCCGCGCCCATCACCGTTTCGGCTAAAGCAGCTACATTGGCATCATTCCCTACATAAACGGGAACACCGAACGTTTCACGCAAAATGTCGCCAAGCGGAACATTATGCCACCCTCTAAGATTGGGCGGCGCGACAATCACACCGGTCATGGGATTAAGTGGGCCGGGAGAAGAGACTCCGATACCGGTTACCGTTGTGCCATCGGTCGGCCAAACGGCCTGAACCATCGCTTTAAAGCGTTCGAGAGTATAATCTAACCCACGTTCTGTTTCTGTAAGTGTTTCTTCACGTGTTACAATGTCAAGGCGCTGATTTAGACGTGCGGCTCTGATGCGGGTGCCGCCTAAATCCACCGCAATAATGGCTTCGGACATATACAGTTCTGCTCCTGAATACGATTTAAAGAGTATGATCAGCGATTGCGGTTGAACGGATGTTCAAGATTCGTTAAAATTAGAGCGTAATTTCATTCAGAATCATCACAACACAGGGACTATCTTTATGGCGCGTGTCACGCCGCTACGCCAACAATATCTCGACATCAAAAAACAATATCCCGATTGTATCCTATTTTTCCGACTAGGCGATTTTTACGAAACATTTGATGCTGACGCGGAAGTTGCCGCCCGTGAACTCGATCTGGTACTCACAGGAAGACCGGTAAGCAAAGAAGAACGTGTACCGATGGCGGGTGTTCCCCACCACGCACTTGAGGGTTATGTCGCACGGCTCATCGAGAAAGGTTATCACGTCGCAGTTTGTGAGCAGATGAGCGAACCAGATGGTCGCGGCATCGTTGAACGTGAAGTCACGCGGGTGATTACCCCCGGCACTGTGATTGAACCTGAATTGCTGGTGGAGGATCAAGCTAATTACTTAATGGGCATTATGCCGGTGGGCGATGTCGAAAGCGGAAAATGGACACGCGCCGGGTTGGCCTATGTCGATATTTCAACCGGTGAATTCGCGGCAACCCAACTTGAAGGGGATAACGCCGGCGTGTTGGTTTTAGAAGAACTTGCGCGGCTTGCACCACGCGAAGTCATCATGCCAGAGTCATGGGCCGAGCGTGGCGTATCGCTGCCGCAAGGTATTCACCTTAGTTCTGTTGCCGATTGGCGTTTTGAGAAAGGCACTGCGGAAAGCGCGCTGACACAGCACTTCCGCACACGCTCAGTAGATGGTTACGGACTGGGCGAGATGCCTGCCGCAGTACGGGCAGCAGGCGCTGTTCTACAATATGTGCGTGATACCCAACGCAGCACACTAGCACAGCTCACGAGTATTCGGGCTTATTCCACCGCGACTTTCATGGTGCTTGACCCATTCACACGGCGTAATCTTGAACTCACAGAAACCATCCGCAGCCGCAAAGTTGAAGGCAGCTTACTCAGTACACTTGACCGTACCGTAACCGCGATGGGCGCGCGCCTTTTGCGTACATGGATTAACCAACCGCTGCTCGAACTGAACCGATTAAATGCCCGATTGGACGCAGTCGAAGCACTGGCAGGCAATGAAGTTTTAAGAACTGAACTCCGCACGGCGCTCAAAGGCATCTCGGATATTGAACGGCTGACTAATCGTCTGCTGGTAGGACGTTCCGGCCCGCGTGACTTACTCGGTTTGAAAGCTAGCCTCGATATTGTGCCGCATATCCAAAAGTTGATTGAACCAACTCCCTCGTTGGCGTCACTGATAAAGACAATGCACGCTTGTGACGATGTGAGCGATCATGTTAACCGTGCGATTAGTGATGAGCCGCCAGCCGTATTGAACACGATTGGTGCGATTCGACCGGGTTACGCTCAAGAACTTGATGATATTCTGAATGCCACCAGCGAAGCACGAGAATGGATCGCTAACCTCGAGCCCCAAGAACGGCGGCGTACCGGTATCGCCAGTATTAAAGTCGGCTTCAACAAAGTGTTCGGCTACTATATCGAGGTTAGTAACGCCAATACCGATAAAGTGCCATCGGACTATATCCGCAAGCAAACGCTGGTGAACGCCGAACGGTATATCACGCCGGAGCTCAAGGAATACGAGACACTGGTGCTGAACGCTGAGGAAGAAATCCTCAAAGTTGAACGTCAGCTTTTTGAGGAATTGTGCAAGGAAATTGCCCAATCTGCACCACGACTGCTCCAAACCGCGCGTGCGGTTGCCCATTTGGATGCCCTGCTCTCGTTAGCGGAAGTGGCTGTTCGCGAAGGTTATATCCGTCCAACACTCACTGATGATGATTTACTTGTTATTAAAGATGGGCGACATCCGGTAGTTGAAAAACTATTGGATGAGGGCATCCGTTACGTACCCAACGACACGCACTTTGACAGTATGTCACGTATTCACATCATCACCGGCCCGAATATGTCAGGTAAATCCACCTATATTCGGCAAGTCGCCATTATTACTTTGCTGGCACAAATCGGCAGCTTTGTTCCAGCAGATGAAGCGACTATCGGGCTTGTTGATCGAATTTTCGCCCGTATCGGCGCACAAGACGAAATTCATGCCGGACAAAGTACCTTTATGGTCGAGATGGTAGAAACAGCTCGATTACTATCGGGAAGCAGTCACCGCAGCCTGCTTATTTTGGATGAGGTTGGGCGGGGTACATCCACTTATGATGGACTAGCCATCGCGCGGGCGGTGGTTGAACACATCCACAATAATCCACGATTGAACTGTCGAACCTTGTTTGCTACGCATTACCACGAACTGACTGAGATGCCGAACATTCTGCCGCGAACACGGAATTTCAACGTTGCAGTGAGCGAAGAAGGCGAGAATATTGTCTTTTTACACAAAGTTATTGCCGGTGGCGCTGACCGCAGCTACGGTGTGCATGTGGCACAATTAGCGGGAATGCCCCGTCCTGTAGTGGAACGGGCTAAAGAACTGCTTCATCACCTTGAATCACAAGGAAGCGATTTCAAGCTACCGACGACTGTTCCATCCCCTGCCCCATCAGCCAAGCAAAAAGCACGAGAAGAAGCCGGTCAACTTAAAATGTTCGGCGAACCGACCAGTCCAGCTTTGGAAGCGCTGCGAAAGATAGAAGTTGATAACCTCAGTCCTCTAGAAGCGCTGACCAAACTCTATGAACTTAAGCGAATGGCGGCAGAAAAGTAAGACAATTGACTCATCTGCTCTTTAAATCAATAGTCTACAATGAAGTGGATTTATTTAGACTTTGGGGCAAGACGGTTATGACGACGAATAGTTTTCCTGCTGATTTTTTCGAACGGCAGGATATGAGCGACGACAGTTTCTTTTACAGTACGCCGCGTAAAGTGGTTCACATTGACGAAAATGCTATTGGTGCATTGACGGAGGTTTACCGAGAACTTCTGCCAGCAGGTGGTACATGCCTTGACCTAATGAGCAGTTGGCGTTCCCATTATCCACCCGACTTGCAAGTGACGCGGGTAATCGGGTTGGGCATGAATAAGGAAGAACTTCGTGACAATCCTCAGCTTGATAAATATCTGGTTCATAACCTCAACCAGAACCCTCATTTGCCCTACGAAAGTAATCTATTCGATGCGGTGACTTGCGCGGTTTCAGTTCAATATTTGACTAACCCGATTGCCGTTTTTGAGGAAGTCAATCGTGTATTGAAGGCGAATGGCGTATTTATTGTCTCGTTCTCCAACCGATGTTTCCCTAATAAGGCAGTCGCGATTTGGATGTCAACGAGTGATGAACAGCATATCGCATTGGTTGGTCAATACTTTCAAATGTCAAGTAACTGGAAAGACTTAGCCGCTCAAAAAACCAATCCAGCGGATGGGTATCCCTTGCGGGCTGACCCGCTGTATGTGGTGTCGGCCAGAAAGGTGTAAAAGCAAGCAAATGGATTATCATTATCAACAACTGGCGGCGATTCAACCAAGCCCAGACATAACGCCCGATCAAGTGGTCAAAATCCAACTAGAAGGTTTGCAGAACAATGATTTAACCGATGATAATCTCGGCATTCGCATCTGTTTTAACTTTGCGTCACCGGGAAACAAGATCATTACAGGGCCGATCGAGAAGTTCATTCAACTGATTAAAACGCCTGCGTACAGAACTCTCATCGGCTTTGAACGCGCGGAATTTAGCATGGTGAGCGTCAAGGGACGAACAGCACAGCAGGCAGTGCGAATTATCCATACGAACGGCGAAAGCGCGATATTCGCCTTTGTACTTTCTAAACAGGACGAAGAACCCTATCGCGATTGTTGGATGACGGATGCGGTGATTCAGCAGGGATAAAGTAGTACTAAGAATAATCAGTAGTCGATAGCCTTTAGAAGCATAGGAAAATGAAAACGGAGACATAAAGTCTCCGTTTTTGTTCATTGCAGCAAGCAGCAAAAATCAGTTTTTGACAGCGGCAGCCGCTAAAGTGGGTGAAACTGCCTCAGGCCGCGGTTCGGGAATAACCAATTCTTCACGGGTAAGCAAACCTTCTGAAGCCAACACATGATTGAATGAAACAATGGCGACCTCAATCATATGCAAATCGGGCTGGCGGGTGGTCAGATGTTGCAACGCCAAATTAGGCTTGACGATGATGCGAATGATGGGATTGTTGATATTGCGAGCTGTGAAACGCAACAATTCGTAGGCGATGCCAGCAATCACTGGAATGAAGATGATGCGCGAGAGAATGAGCAGCAAGAACGGCGGACGACCGAGCAACGAAAAGACAAACACACTAACAAAAACTACCGTGAGCAAGAAGGCCGTACCGCAGCGAGGATGTTCAATCGGATATTTGGCAACAATCTCAGGGGTTAGTTCTGCGCCTGCTTCATAGGCGTTAATGGTCTTATGCTCTGCGCCATGATAGCCAAACAACCGTTTGACATCTGGAATGCGACCGATTGCCCAGATATAGCTGATGAGTAAGGTTAGCTGAACCCCACCTTCGATGAGGTTAATGAGAAAAGCGTTCAAGCCAACGGCGGCAGTACCATCATGTGATAAGCCCAAAAGGCGAGAAAGGCCGGTTGCCAGTGTGGTGGGCAATAAGAAGAACAAGCCCACACCTAAAACCAACGAAAAAGCAATTGTCGCCCAACCAATCGGGCCGTTAAAGTTAACTTCCTCTTCTTCACCAATTGCCACATCCGCTGCCCACATCAATGCGCGTGTGCCTAAACCTAAGGCATCCCACAAACCAACGATACCGCGCACAAAAGGCGTTCGGGCAATACGACCGCGATAGAGTGTGGCATTCAAAGCCTGTTCATGAACAACGATTTGGCCTTTAGGATCACGGACAGCAATAGCGGCGTTATGTGCGCCACGCATCATCACACCCTCAATAACTGCCTGCCCTCCGTAGGAGAACTTCAACTCGCCGTGTTCATTTACACCTGCCGAAGCCTTGCCACTGCTGCCCGGCGCACTATGACCATTTGATGACATTACGACCTCTTTTATAGTTACTCAAACTTAATTTCGAGCGTCCCGTTCGACGTTATTTCCTGTAGTTGAGCCTGTGAGGCATGAATAATCTGTACATTGCCCCCTACAGCACATCCATCCTTTTTATCACAACGCGCACCTTTTAAAGTGAGCGCGATTTGATTTTGTGCATTCAAAATAGGCGCTAAATCATGCCCATATTGATCCATCAATGTTAGCTGATTATTAGACACGCTGGCTGTTAGATTTACATCAGCGGCAGTACGTGCCCATAAGACATATAGGAAACTCTCATCAGCCAACGTTAACTGCACCGCTTCAGTATCTACAGTCTGGGAAATTTTACCCTGCTTCACGCCCTTAAACTGCTGAATGACCATCTTCCATGCGTCAAAAGCGGGACGTTTTGAACCATCCGCGCGTATCAGCCCGAAAGTTTCATCACCCGGCGGCAAATTCCAGTCATAGAATTTGTAAACTGCGACGCGTTCGGCGCCAGCCGCTAATTCAAGCGCCGTCGCTTGAACGATAAAGGCGGCTTGCTGATCCAGATTAATTTGATACTGCGGACGCACCACAGGCCAAAGTGGATCATCGGTTGGGCCAGCATTGGTTTCATTCACCCAAATGCGCTTATCTTTTAGGCCATATTTATCGAGCAACTGGCGTGTTTGTTTGACAATATCATAGACCGTTTCAGTACGGAAATAAATATGCAGGCTGGCTATGTCAAAATAGTAATTGTGCGCGGCGGCTTCGGGATCAGCCATGATGCGCTCAAGCAACCGGTCAAGGTACAAGCGTCTGCCAGCATTGACATCATGCCAATAAGTTGTGCCTGCGAGCAAAACTTCAGCATCGGGATTGCCTTCTTTCAAAGCCAAGTAAGCAACCTTCAGCATCTGATAATAATCGTCAAGCGAACCTTCAAACTCAAAGCCATAGGTATCGCGGGTAATATCCGGCTCATTCCAGATAATGAAGCGTTTTACGCCACGAGGTGCATAATATTCAGCACTCATTCGGACAAAATGTGCCCATAAATTGTTAGGATCATCAACCGGTAAATATAAGCCACGCGGTACGCCTGCGCCCGGTGTACCATCGGTTGCCCATGCGGGAGTATGCTTGAAGATGGCGACAACTTCTCGATTACAATCTTTCGCTGATTTGAGCCAACGATCATCAACGTTTAGGGTATACCAGTCGTCGGGGCCATTTGGCTGGTGTTGTGACCAATCAAAAATAATACGTTCCCAACCTGCGCCGAGTTCACATACGGTATCCGGGAGCCAAAATCCTTCAACTACGCCAAACGGATTAGCTGGATTATTATCCTGTGCGTTAAGTCGAAAACTGAATAGCAATACACACAGGGTCAAACAAAGGGCAAAACGTGAAATGGCTAAGGCATGGCACCACGGCTTCATCATTGACTACCTGCCGGGCGAATATCCTGTAGATTCAGTTGGAGACTGCGGCTTCCGTTCCATTCGTTGATCTCTAGCTGGTAGGCAGCATCAATCCGCTCAGGCATCTGCTCTATCCAACCGCCCAAGCCGAAGCCAATTGCATCCAACGGTGGCTGCCCTGCCCTTGCCAATTTAAGTTTGAGGTGATTCCCTTCTTTACCCACAGTACGTGACTCAAGCACTCGCAGATTAGGGGTCATCAAAACAGGCGCCGAACTGTGATATCCAGTGGGTTCCAAACGGGAAAGCTCATACACTAATTTTTCAGAGAGGGTGCGGGCATCCACTTCCACATCAATTTCGAGAATCGGACGCAAATCTTGCCCTGAAAGGCTGTCATCAGCTAACTGCATCAGTTTGGCTTTGAGGGCGGGAATGTTGTTGTTAGCAACGGTGAAGCCTGCTGCTTGAGCATGACCACCATGCCGCACTAATAAGTCGGCACATTGATCCAACGCATGGGTAATATCAAACTGCGGAATGCTGCGGCAAGAAGCGCGGCTTTCAGTTTGGCCTACTTCCATGATAATTGTCGGACGAGAGTATTCTTCGGTTAAGCGGCCTGCTACTAACCCGACTATGCCCGCTCTAAAATCACCAGAGGCAAAAATGAGAGGAGCATCCGTTTTTTGGCGTTCCAGCCATTCTCGGACTTCGTCCTGTGCGGCACGTGTCAAATCCTGACGTTCCACATTTAGTTTTTGCAACTGCTCGGCTAAACGTAAGGCCGTAGAGTAATCTTCAGCAGAGAGCAGATGATAGGCAATCATCGCACTTTCAAGCCGACCCGCCGCATTAATACGTGGACCAAGCGAAAAACCGATACTCATGGCCGTGACAGCGCCGGGTTTGACACCGGATACATCGAGCAGCGCACGGACGCCGGGACGGTTGGCCTTATTGATGATTTCCAAACCACGCCGCACGAGCGCACGATTTTCAGTTCGGTTCAACGGGGCAAGGTCGGCCACCGTGCCAATAGCTACCAGATCAAGTAAATCGGTCACCTCTAAGTTAATCTGCTGTTTGTTCTGCTTAGCCACCCGTAAGAGTGCGTCCGCCAATTTATAGGCAACCCCAACGCCAGCTAACATGTCCTCTGGGTATTTGCAGTCTTCCTGTTTGGGGTTGATAACGGCGAGCGCTTTAGGGATTTCCGGGCCAATCGTGTGATGATCGGTGACGATAATATCAAGCTGTGCAGCCTTTCCATCTTCAACCTCGTCAACCGAGCGAATACCACAATCGACGGTAATGACAAGCTTCACGCCTTCACGAGCCAAGCGCAGCAGCGCTTCGCTGTTCAGCCCATAACCTTCATCAACCCGATGCGGGATATAGGGTTTGACAACCGCACCTAACGCAGTGAGCACCTGCACTAATAAAGTCGTCGATGTCACGCCGTCTGCATCAAAATCACCATAGACGATGATCGGTTCACGCAGCTTAATGGCCTGTCGAATGCGGGTTACTGCTTGATTAATGCCCTTCATTTGAAACGGATTGGAAAGGTCGTCAGAGGATTCAAGGAAGCGCTCTGCTTCCGCAAAATTCGTAAAACCGCGATTGTAAAGAACTTGAGCCAAGACAATTCCCATATTCGGATAACGGCTGAGAATTTCTGGTGCGGCGGGCGAAGCTATCACCCAACGTTTTGATAATGTAGACACACATTCATCCAACAATTAGAATAAGGGCGATTAAGCAGATTTTATGCAACTCTGCTCATTGAGAAATCACAGTGTAGCATCTCACAAGCAGTGCCACAACTCGGTACTACGGAGCATTCATATGACCAGCATCGTTTTCATGGGAACGCCGGAATTTTCTGTCCCTATTCTCCAAGGCCTAATTGAACAATACACGGTGATCGGTGTGGTTACACAACCTGACCGTCCTGCGGGTCGCAAACAGCAAATGCAGATGTCGCCGATAAAACAATTGGCACTTCAACACAATATACCGGTTTTACAGCCTGAAAAGTTGCGCCGACCTGAGGCAATTGCCGAGTTAAAACAATGGCAACCGGATGTATATGTGGTGGCGGCATTTGGTCAAATTTTGCCGCAAAGCGTGCTTGACATTCCGGTGTACGGCTCGATTAATGTTCATGCATCACTGCTGCCGCGATGGCGAGGCGCAGCCCCAATCCAAGCCGTGATTCGTGCAGGCGATGCCGAAACAGGTGTCACAATCATGAAAATGGACGCAGGTTTGGATACGGGGCCGATGCTCAAGAAGCGAGCTATTCCGATTGCCCCGGATGAAACCGGCGCATCGTTACATGATAAGTTATCGCTGTTAGGCGCAGAACTCTTGATGGAGACACTACCGGGTTATCTAGACGGAACAATATTGCCACAACCGCAGCCAGAAACCGGGATCACGTTTGCACCGCAAGTCAAGAAAGAAGAAGGCAATATTGATTGGTCGCAAGACGCGGTGGTCATTGAACATCTTATCCGTGCTTTTACACCGTGGCCGGGAACTTTTACCTTTTTTAAGGGGCAGCAGCTTAAAATCCTTAACGGAAGCGTCTTAACAGGCTCGGCGGATCCCGGAAAAGTCGTCAAACTGCGAGACAGCATCGCAGTTGGCACCGGAGCGGGCTTACTCAAATTAGGCACTATACAATTAGCCGGACGCAAAGCAATGAAAGTAGAAGAATTCGTTAAGGGTCAAGCCGATTTTACGGCTGCAACATTCGTGTTATCTTGATCACCACCCTCGAAAACATAGTACAAACAGGGTACAAGTTCTTCAGAGGAATTGATGGTTTTTTCACAGTCCAGCATCAAATAGCGGGCAGATTTGCGTGGGAAGGCATGTGTGCAGCTTGCTAAACGAAGCTGCTGCTTGCCAACTTCAGCATATCCATTTTTGACGCTTATATGCCCTGATACTAATACACGCAGCTCGGTCTTACTTACGGTGCTGAAGTAATTCAGGAAATTCTTGAGCGTTTTCAGATAAGCGGATTCTCCGACATCCAATTCGTTCTGGGAAAACAAAGTGTTCCACATCAGATCAAAATCGGTATTCTGACCGCTTAAAAACAGAACGCGAAGTAACTCATTATAACGGGGGTCTTCCGCTCCGCTGACTGCCAGATAATGCTTGGCTTGCTCGTCGTAAGTGATACCGGTAAAATGCGAATAACCGCGCTGCAAACTGCCAATATCGAATTTCTTCAATTCGCCGTCAGCGAGTTTGATTAGATCATCATGTTCCAAATTCAACAAACGCTCGACATGTTTGGTTGAGGAAACATCAGAAGCAGCACCGGCATGAGTGATGAGTACGCCACCTTTAGTACGGGCAAAAAATGGCAAACTCGCCAAAAACGCGCGGATTTCCTTCCTTTTAACCGTGGCTTTATAACGCTGATCGAGTCGGGTGAGTGCGCCTTCAAAACGAGGTGTAAATTCTACAGAACCTTTTGCCAAGGTCAGTCCATAAATGTGGGGAAGCTCGTGGTTTCCTAACAGCATAATCACTTTGTCTTTGCCAAGCTCAGCCTGTAAGGCCATCACATCTAAAAGCATATCGAGGCTGGCATCCACCTCTTCCATACCTTCATTGTGGATGAGGTCACCACACAGCACAAAGTGATCAACCTCACCTTTTGCGTGGCGAGCCAAAAACAAGTCACGCAGTTTATGATACGCGTCCCAAGCACCGTGTAAATCGGTGACGACCATTGCCTTACCACTATTCAAATCAATGATCCGGGACATATCACCTCTTCGCTAAAGACTGACTACAAATGGGGGCGAGAATATCATGCCCGCCCCTATATTAAATTACAATTTAGCGCAGGTCTAGTATCCCAGAACACCCACGACATCTTGAACGGCTTTGGCGCTGACTTCCAGCATCCCCTTCTCTTCGTCATTCAAGTCCATCTCGATGATCTTTTCAACACCCTTGGCACCCAAAACTGCGGGTACGCCAATATACAATCCATTATATCCGTACTGACCATTTAACAATACGGCAGACGGGATTACACGCTTTTGATCGCGCACCACGGCCTCGACCATTTCAACAGTACCGGCTGCGGGTGCATACCATGCACTGACACCGATTAAGCCAACGATTTCGCCGCCACCGTTGCGTGTACGCTTGATGATTTCTTGCAGCTTGTCTTCGGCCAGCAGTTCCCGAACTGGAATACCTGCAACCGATGTATGACGCGGCAGCGGAACCATTGTGTCGCCATGTCCACCCAATACCATGCCATGAATATCGCGGATGCTGACACCCAATTCTTGTGCAATAAAAGTCTTATAACGGGCGGTGTCCAACGAACCAGCTTGACCAATGACACGTTCTGCAGGGAAACCACTTTCTTGCAGTACAACATGGCACATCGCATCCAAAGGATTCGATACGACGATAATAACGCAGTTGGGCGAATATTTAACAACCTCACGCGTCACTTCGCCAACGATTTTCTGGTTAGTCTTAACCAATTCGTCACGGCTGGGGAACTGACCGGTAACTGGATCCTTCTTACGAGGAACACCAGCTGTAATGACTACGACATCTGAATTGGCAGTAGCCTCGTAAGAATTGCTGCCGGTAATATTAAGGTCAAATTTCATTACGGGGCTTGATTCGAGTAAGTCCAACGCCTTACCTTGCGGAACACCCTTCACAATATCGACCAAGACGACATCGGCTAATTCACGGGTGGCAATCCAATGAGCGCAAGTCGCGCCAACATTCCCTGCCCCGACAATAGTAACTTTGCTGCGAGCCATTCTAATTTCTCCAATTGGGTATATTTCACGGGTCGATTATAACATAAACAAAGGGCGACCTGTGAGGCCGCCCTACTGTTCCTTAGACGATTTTCATCCGTCTGTATTACGCTTGGTTGGTTATTCGCGGCTAATTTCCCAGTGTGCAGGAGATCGCCAAAGTCCAGACAAAAGCAGTTCACGAATAGCAACCAGCTCCTTCGGCAGACGATCATACAACTTAATGAACAGTTCTTCGTGCGAAAGCACTTCCTGCAACCACAGGTCACGGTCAACTGACATCACGTTGTTAAATTGTTCACGGGTGAAATCCAGTCCCGTCCAGTCCAAGTCCTCGTAACGTGGCATACGACCGAGTGGGCTTTCGACACCAATGGCGTGACCATGTGCGCGTTCGACAATCCACTTCAAAACACGCATATTTTCGCCAAAGCCGGGCCACACAAACTTGCCATCAGCATCTTTACGGAACCAGTTCACGCCAAAGATACGGGGCGGATTGGCGATTTCACGTCCAAATTGAAGCCAGTGGTTAAAGTAACCAGCCATGTGGTAACCGCAGAACGGCAGCATAGCAAATGGATCACGGCGAACTTCACCAATCTTTCCCGCCGCAGCGGCTGTCATTTCTGAACCCAAAGTCGCGGCCAGATAGACACCAAATGCCCAGTTAAATGCTTGATAAACCAGAGGCACAACACTGTTACGGCGTCCGCCGAAAATGAATGCCTTAATCGGCACACCAGCAGGATTTTCCCATTCCGGATCAATCACCGGGTTCTGGCTTGCAGGAGCAGTAAAACGTGCATTTGGATGAGCTGCTTTGCGTCCACTGTCAGGTGTCCAATCCTGACCAGTCCAGTCGATCAGGTGTGCAGGTGTTTCGTCAGTCATACCCTCCCACCAGACATCGCCATCGTCAGTAAGCGCGACGTTTGTAAAGATGGTATTACGACTGCACGATTCCATCGCGTTGGCGTTAGACTTGTAGGACGTACCGGGCGCAACACCAAAGTAACCGCTTTCGGGGTTAATGGCGTAGACTTGTCCATCTGCACCGGGCTTAATCCACGCAATGTCATCACCAACGGTTGTAACTTTCCAACCATCAAGGGCTTTAGGCGGAATAAGCATGGCAAAGTTGGTCTTTCCGCAAGCGCTTGGGAAAGCAGCTGCCACATACGTCTTTTCGCCTTCGGGCGATTCAACACCCATAATCAGCATGTGTTCGGCCAACCAGCCTTCATCGCGGGCAATACTAGAAGCGATACGCAGCGCCAAGCACTTCTTGCCGAGCAGTGCGTTTCCGCCATAGCCGCTGCCATAAGACCAGATCGCGCGTTCCTCAGGGAAGTGCACAATGTACTTGTTTTCATGGTTGCACGGCCACGGAACATCTTCTTGTCCGGGTTCTAGAGGAGCACCAACAGAATGCACACACGGGATATACACGCCATCTGACCCGAGGACATCCAGAACCTTCTTTCCCATACGGGTCATAATACGCATGTTTGCGACAACATAGGGCGAGTCGGTCAACTGTACGCCGATATAGGCAATTGGTGAGCCGAGCGGTCCCATGCTGAAGGGGATGACGTACATGGTGCGCCCACGCATACTACCCTCAAACAACCCGTCGAGGATATTATGCATAGCCGCTGGTTCCATCCAATTGTTGGTGGGGCCAGCATCTGTTTTGCTTACGCTGCACACAAAGGTACGATCTTCAACACGAGCCACGTCACTGGTATCAGAGCGGGAGAGGAAGCTGTTAGGGCGCTTTTCTTGATTCAGACGAATAAACGTGCCTGATTCGACGAGCTTATTGCACATCGCATCGTATTCTTCTTGCGATCCGTCACACCAGTATATACTGTCTGGTTGTAAGTGGGCTGCCATGTCGGTCACCCAATTACGCAAACGATCGTGCTTCACATAATCGGGGGTCGATTGTTGGTCAAAGGTGGGCCGTTCAAAGGTTCGCACTGTCATCAATTTCTCTCCTCTAGTCTATATCGTCTACAGAGATAAGTCTAAAGGAACGAAGCACTTTATTTACACGACAAACCTTCCCGTTTATATGTGATCATTGTCACAAGCAAAGTCGCTATAAATGCGGAATGACTGCCAATTCGTCCAAGTGCCAATGATCGTCCTCTGGAATCAGGGTAGTCATAGAGGTGTTTTCAACATGAAAGTGGTTTAATTGGGGAGCACCATCAAACAGTCGAAGCAGTAACATCCGAATAGTCCCGCCATGAGATACGATAGCAACTTCAGGACCAACGGCACGCGAAACGATATCTTGAAATGCCTCATAGGCACGGGACTGAAGCGCCCGCCGCGATTCCCCGTTGGTAACAGCGAAATTCCAATAATCGGCCTCAAAGTCTTGATGTTCCTGCGGATATCTTTCTTTTATTTGTTCACGTGTTAAGCCCTGAAATACACCTAGATTAAATTCTCGCAGCCGCGTATCAATCTGGGGAGTGATACCTACAACATCACTAATTGCCAGTGCCGTATCGAGAGCACGGGGCAAATCACTACAATATATCGACCCAATTTTCCGTTCTGATAAATAAGAGGCCAAGGCTTTAGCCTGTTCACGACCGACATCATTAAGGCCCACTGGCAAGGATCCTTGCCAACGTCCTTCTATATTCCAATCGGTTTGCCCGTGCCGTATAAGTAGTATTCGTTCAATCCTAGACATTACGATCCTTTCAATTCAAATGATTGCGTCCAATATGAATATGGCTTGACGTTCCCCCATTCTAACGGCAAAATGAGAAAAATCGTGTTAAGTGCGGTATAATCCAAACACAAACAACAACTTACATCATGTTACCGCCCCAAAAAGGCGCGCTAGGGAGAAACGTACTGTGAAAGTCTCCGAAAAGATAAGCTGGAATCATAGTCCGGCTGTACTTGGGATGTCAATGATTGCCGGTCTTGGTGTCATTCTGATTGTGATTGCCCTTGCAGTGGGCGTTGTCCAAGGCGCTGCCGCAGACAGCAACTCGATTGGGATCGCTTTTATCAGTGGTATTGCACTGTTTGTTCTCGGTGCAGTCGGCTGGTTTGGTCTTACGCAGCCGCAAAAGCATTTTGATGATATCAATCAACCATTGGATGACGGCAGTCACGGACATGCTGAGACACACGACGAACATGCTATTGTCCCGGCACCAGAGTCACATCCCACGGTTCATCACTAAATCGTGGTTGGTACAATTCCTGAACGCCAGCCCATTGGGGATAGCTTTACAGGCGCAATCATTCAGGTTGGTGGCTCACAAGCATTGATAACTCTTGAGCCTTTAACCGAAGCCGTTATCGCCACCGGAACATTTCTCATCCGTTATGGACTACGGTTTCTTGGAAAGCCACATATCTCGATTGTGCCGGGGTTGCTTGTTTTGGATCGCGGCGAGATGATGACCGGTGAAGAGGCGTGGGAATTTTTATTGAAGCACAGCAATATCTATCCACGCTCGGAAGTCTTTGGTTACAAAAATGATGGCGTTGATGAAATGATGCTTATCCGAAATTTGGATATGGCTCTCTCGCCTGAAGTGTTGGTTTATGCCGATAACGCTTCGATTAAGCCAATCGCTCAGCCCACGGCTCTTATCTCAACGAATACCAGCGGCCTATCAGAACGCCTACTCAGCTATTTACCCCGTTATTCTTCGCTTGCAGAATGGCAAGCAGAAATGAAAACATGAGCGACCTCGATACTGTATTTGATGATGTGCTGCCGTCTGACCATCGCTCCGGTGTAGTAGCTGTCGTAGGTCGTCCAAACGTCGGCAAATCAACGCTAATTAATCGTATTCTTGGGCAAAAAATCGCGATTGTCAGTCCCAAACCCCAAACCACACGCCGCCAGCAGCTTGGCATTTATACCGAAGCAAAAGCTCAAATCTTATTCATGGATACTCCGGGTTTACACACACCACATCATAAATTGGGTGAGTATATGGTCGGCGTGGCTGAGGAAGCCCTCAAAGATGGTGACGTGATCCTTTGGGTACTCGATATTTCAGTTGAGCCAACCAAAGAAGACCGACAAATCGCCGAACTGGTGAATAAGTCTCGCGGGAACACGCCAGTAGTGCTGGCACTCAATAAAGTTGATTTGGTCGATGCTAAAAAGCGTGAGGCACATCTCGACCTGTACGGTGAGTTGGTCGATCAGGACGCAGCAATTTTGGTGAGCGCGGTAAATGGAGATGGTGTCACCGAACTGGTCGATTATCTACGCGAATCAATGCCACTTGGGCCGCGTTACTATCCGGTTGACCAAGTAAGTGAAGTCAATATGCGCTTCATCGCCGCCGAGGTTATCCGCGAAAAAATTATTCTCAACACCGAGCAAGAGATCCCCTACTCGGTTGCGGTCGAAGTTGAGGAGTATAAAGAACGCTCCGACACAATGACTTATATTAGTGCCACGATTTATATCGAGCGTGACTCGCAAAAAGGCATTCTCATCGGTAAAGGTGGCGAGATGATTAAGCGCATCGGTTCAGAAGCCCGAACCGAATTAGCCGATATGCTTGGCACACAGGTTTACATCGAACTCCGCGTCAAAGTCCTCAAAAACTGGCGAATGGACGAAGATTTGATGCGCCGCTTGGGTTATCGTCTGCCGAAGAAGGAAGATTAGTCCGTTATTCAGCTTGGAAATGGCGCATAACTTCATCAATAAATAGGCGAAGCTGTTCTTGGTCTGGTTCAAACGGACTCATATAAGTGCGAGCATAAACTACTCGTTCTTCATCCGTCGCATTTAGCCAAGTTTCCCGTGACAAAGATGAGCGCGTGACTAAGTTAATTGTTGCGTCCCAACGAGCGCTATGCGTTGTCATCTTATTACCTGACCAATTTGCACGTTCTGGCTTGCCGCGTTCAGTCTCTAACTTGTCAATTATCTGCTGAATTTCTACGAGGGCTTCGGCAATAAAAGGACTACCAGCAATTTCTGGAGCAAGGGGCGGATCAGCCCACTTAGCCAACATCAGCGCCTTGTGAATTGCCATCAACTTATAGAGATTTTCAGGATCAGGCTGAAATATAGGAGACATTATTGATTCGCTTAGCTAAGTCGTTCCAAGTAAGTGCGGCCTTCTACAACATCACGTCCAATTTGGTCGATTAAGTCCTGTAGATTAGTGAACTTGGCTTCAGGTCGTAGGCGCTTCTCGAACGACACTTCAAGCTGTTGACCATAAATATCACGGTTAAAATCAAGCAAGTACGGTTCCACCGTGATGTTCTTGCCATCGAAGGTCGGACGTACACCCACGTTGGTCATTGCCATAAAACGCTCATTGCCAAGCCGCGCCCAACCTGCATAAATGCCATTAGCGGGTAAGACTTGTTCATCCCAAACGGCAGTATTGGCTGTGGGAAAACCAATCTGGCGACCCCGTTTCTCGC
The DNA here is from genome assembly GCA_016124855.1 of Anaerolineaceae bacterium. Classification (GTDB taxonomy): domain Bacteria; phylum Chloroflexota; class Anaerolineae; order Aggregatilineales; family Phototrophicaceae; genus CFX2. Next base: position 33,739 of record WGMX01000014.1, read on the forward strand.
CATGAACAACTTCACCGATTACCGAATAAGGTCGATTAAGCCACGACTTGGCCTGCTCCATCTCGCCGTTTTGAACAGCTTCTCGAATATGGGTGCTGCTAATGATGCCACCCTGTGCTTCAATCAGGTCAATCTCGTGAACAGTAAAACCTTTTTGTGTCCCTTGATCGCGCAAGAAAGGGACATTGCCTTCACGCTTATAACCCATCGCGAAATCCGAACCGACCCATAGCGCACTCATACGCAAATGACTCACCAGTTCGTCGACAAAATCCGCTGCTCGTACTTGGCGAACCGCATCATTGAAAGGGTGAGTCACCACACAATCAACACCCAACTCAGTCAACAATTCGGCCTTTTGTTCGGGTGTCGTCAGATAGTAACGCCCCTGTAAACCGCGCAGTACAATGTCGGGATGTGGGAAAAATGTTAGGGCCACAGCCAAACGCCCATTTTCATGAGCTTCTTCGACCAAACGCTGAATAAGGTATTGATGACCTTTATGTACGCCATCGAATACACCAATGGTAACAATTGACGACTGTGATAAATTGGCTTCGGCGAGACTATACACATGCTTCATAGCTGTTCCATAAAGTGTAGACTAGGCTAAGTTAGAGTATTTTATCAGGGCAATGTTTGTTTAGTCAGAGAATACCTTATGTGGTCGCCATGAACCACCATCCGCCCGCAATATGCCTATTAATTGACCATCTGCCGCATAACCCAATGCCAGTTTATTTTCGTTCACATCCGCCGCAATCGAGCGTCCGTGCCGAACATGATCAGCTTCTTCCTCAGAAAGATTGATGGCCGGCCAATCCGCCAAAGCCGTCTGTGGTGAGATTAAATAGCGCGACCAATTCTCAGCAGCGAGTAATTCATCAAGTGCAACCGCATCTTCAAGCTGGAACAGGCCGCTGGAAACCCGCGATAACCCACTGAGATATGCGCCAACACCTAACGCTTCGCCGAGATCGTAAGCGAGGCTGCGAATATAAGTTCCGGCGCTGCACGCCACATCAAGTGTAAATTCTGGCGGTGACCATTTGGTTATAGTGAGCGAGTCAATGCGTACGGCTCGAGCTTCCCGTTCGACGATTTTTCCACTACGTGCCAGATCATAGAGCTTACGCCCGCCCTGCTTGATCGCACTGTACATAGGTGGGATTTGTTCAACGTTGCCTAGAAACTTATCGAGATGAACTTCAACGTCTGCGCGCTGAATGTGAGACACATCTCGTTCTAACAAAATAGCCCCTTCAGCATCATAAGTTTCGGTGGTCACACCTAAATGCACATTAGCCAAATAGCGTTTGGTGCTGTTCATGACATATTCGCTGAAACGGGTGGCATGTCCGACGCAAATGACTAAGACTCCACTGGCGAGAGGGTCAAGTGTACCCGCATGTCCCACTTTTTTGAGTTTTAGCCCGCGTCTGATTTTAGCAACCACATCATGACTGGTCATGTGCAAGGGCTTGTTAATATTTAGAAAGCCGGAAAGGTCAGCCACTAATCAAATTCCCTTGTTTGACAACCGCTGCTAACATGGGCATGACCTTTGCTTTTACTTCATCTAGAGTTCCGTCCACGGTCGCGCCAGCCGCTGCCTTATGTCCGCCGCCGCCTAATTTGAAAGCAACCTCCCCCACATCGTAGCCAATTTTACTTCGCAAACTTAGTTCAACTTTGCTATCCGGCTGCACCTTGAACACAACAGCGATCATAACTTCATCTGCTGTAACCAGTGTGCTGACCAGACCGGCATCTGTCATATCACGAAGTTCTACCGTTTGAAGATTTTCAGGCGTAATTACTGCCGAAATAATGCCATCTTTATATTCGACTGATGGAAAAACTTCTTTCCACAACATAATATCGCTGAGTGGCTTGCTGACCAACGTCCGATTAATGACATCTACTAAAGGTCCACCTGCCAACATCAACTGATGTACGACTTCTAAGGTGCGTGGCACAACATGATTAGTACGGAATCCCATCGTATCCGTCACCATTCCGGTTAAAAGAGCGGTTGCCACCGACTTCGAAATAGGTTTACCCATCTTCACCAAAAAATCGTAGACGATTTCACTGGCGGCGACTGCTTCGGGGATGACCAAGTGGATGTTGCCGAACATGGTATTGGTGGCGTGATGGTCAAGGTTGATGACCACCGTGCTGTGTTCACGGCCATACCCGCCTGCATCGCCACTGCGAGGTTCGTCGCTGGCATCCACCGAAATCATGAGATCCCACTGGCCTTGGTTGAGTTCGCCAAGAACGGTTTCCTGCTGAGGGATGAATTGTAGGTAATCTGGTACGCCGCCGTCTACTGCAGCATCCACTTTCTTACCCATCTCGCGCAAGGCGATTGCCAAACCCAACATCGAACCGATGGCATCCCCGTCAGGCTTTACATGAGTTACCACTAATATCGAACCTGCCTGATTTACAGCGGCAGCCGCTTCAGTCCAATTCATCTTCAGCATCCGTTTCTTTCGCATCAGGTTCAGGAGGCGCAGCAGGAATATCCAGAGATTTAATCAAGTGATGTATCCGTTCGCCCCGCGCCAATGTTTTGTCCCAATGAAAAACCAAGTCCGGCGAATTGCGAAGTTGAATACGTTTACCTACCTCACGTCGTAGATAACCCTTGGCACGCTGTAAGCCAGCCATCACTTGTTCTTCACGGCTCTCGTCACCTAAAGCATTTACGTAGATTGTGGCATACATCAATTCTGGATCAAGCTTTACTTCGGTCACCGTGATATGTTGTAGACGCGGGTCGGATACTTCGCGCAGCAGTAACTCGCTCAGGATGCCTTGAATTCGTTCTGACATCCGATCTTGTTTAATAGACATGTTATTCTCCTTTTACAACCCGCCCATTACAACAAACAAGGGGCAAATGCCCCTTATCGCCGGGGTATTACACACCCCTCATTCTACAATATCTGTTACGACCTCAAGGGAATGCGATTAGTTCACACGTTCGCTGACATAGAATTCCAGCATGTCACCGACGACAAAACTATCAAAGTTGTTCAAACTCACGCCGCATTCAAAGCCAGAACGCACTTCACGCACATCTTCTTTTTCACGCTTGAGTGAAGCGACAGTTAGATTCTCGGCAATGATCTTGTTGGCACGCTTGACGCGCACCTTTGCATTGCGCCGGAGTTCTCCATCGCGCACATAACTACCGGCAACCGTACCCGCCTTCGGTATTTTGAAGATTTGGCGCACTTCGGCTGTACCGATATTTTTGTCGGCATAAACCGGTTCTAGCATACCTTGTAGTGCCAGTTCAATGTCTTCAAACAGCTTGTATATGATGTTATATAAGCGAATTTCTACACCCATCGAGTCGGCGGTACGATGAGCAGCGTTATCAACATTGACCGAGAAACCAACAATGATTGCGCCCGATGCACTGGCGAGATTCACATCATTTTCGCTGATATTGCCAACATCAGCAGATAGAATTCGGATGGTAATCCCATCCTTATTGTTGCCGCTGATATTCTTCAATCCGTCGACAATCGGTTGAAGCGAACCCTGAACATCAACCTTCAGAACCAGTGCCAGTTCTTTAGTTTTTCCAGACTCAAATTGGGCAAACACATCCTCAAGCGTAAATGAACGTTCAAAGCGTAATGCTCCAGCCGCGTTCGCATCTCTGCGTTCTTCGGCAAGCAGCCGTGCAGCTTTGTCATTCCGAACTGTTTCGAAAGTGTCGCCGGGTTGAGGGGGTTCACTTAGACCCAGCACACGCACCGGCGTAGACGGGCCCGCTTCTTCTAACTTCTTACCGTTCTCGTCAAACATGGCCTTAACCCGACCATAGGCTTGCCCCGCAACAACGATGTCGCCACGCTTCAATGTGCCATTCAGCACGAGAAGTGTCGCCATCGTACCTTGATGTGAACTTAATTCGGCTTCTAGCGTGATTCCTGATGGTTCTCCCTTTGGATTGGCAACGATCTCTTTATCCTCTGCGGTCAGCAGTACCGCTTCAAGCAAATCATCCAACCCTGTTCCCTGCTGGGCAGAGACCGGTACCACCAATGTATCCCCGCCCCATTCGTCGGGCGTCAATCCAATGTCGGCGAGCATTTTTTTGACATTTTCAACGTTGGCATTGCGCTTATCCGTCTTGGTAATCGCAACCACTACCGGCACATTTGCCGCTTGGGCATGGGTCAACGCCTCGCGGGTCGTCTGCATGACGCCATCGTCCGCCGCGACGACCAGAATAGCGACGTCCGCACCCTGCGCTCCGCGAGCCCGCATAGCCGTAAACGCTTCGTGACCGGGCGTATCTAAAAATGTGATCTGATTGCCATTATGAATAACACGGTAAGCGCCGATGTGTTGGGTTATACCACCTGCTTCACCAGCAGCGACGGTCGACTTGCGAATGGTATCGAGTAGAGTCGTCTTGCCATGGTCAACGTGACCTAATATAGTCACAATCGGCGGGCGGCGAACGAGACTTTCGGGTTTTTCGTCGGCATATTTCTTACGCCATGTCTGCGCCTCGACCGCTTTTTGTTTTTCTTCTTCAACAGCGATAGCAGCGGCAGACTGAGCTTCAAAGCCCATTTCTTCAGCCACAATCGCCGCAGTATCAAAATCCACTTGCTGGTTGATTGAAGCCATGATGCCATTGGCAATCAAGCGCTTCATCACCTCAATCGGACTTGCGCCGATGATGTCAGCTAGTTCACGGACTGTTACAAATTCGGGAAGCAGAATTGCTTGCTTTTCTTGTGCCATATCTTTGACCTCCAAATTAAGGAGCGACAGGCCAGAAAAGCAATTAGGAGCTTAGCATAGACCTATCGCGTTTAATAGATGTTTGGCGATGTTTGCCATCGTCGATTCATGATTCTTGCCCATCATGCTTTGGGCTTGGCCAGTTGTAGGCGTTCACGATCTTCATGAGTTAATTGCATCCGCAGCGCCTGAGCCAGTACATCTGATTGCACCACCCTCTCCCAACAACTTTCGCGGTCACAAAGATATGCACCGCGCCCATTCATTTTACCAGTTACATCCACTTGAATACCATCCGCAGTACGGACAATGCGGACGAGCGTTCGTTTACCAGCCTTTTGCCGACAAACGACACACGTCCGCACAGGAATATGCTTGACTCGCTGTTGTTCAGTCATGATAACCGAACTTATTCGTCGTCCCACTCGTCGCTGCCACGTCCACCTTTGCGGCGACGCTTGGCAATAACTTGACCGATTTCCTCGTCAAAAATAAGCTGACGACGCTGCAAACGCTCCTTCTTCTTCTCGCTCTTTTTCTTTCCTGAAGATTGTTTGCTGTCCTCAAACTCTTCCTCGTAGTCATCTACCGGGGCGGCCGCTACGACCGGCTTTTCCTTCCAAGTTGTGGGCTTAACCGGTTTAGGCACCTCGACTGGCATATCTTCATCACCAAATGCCCCGGCAGGTACGGCGTCTTCCTCAACTTCGGCAGCAACTTCTTCTTCGACCGGTGCAGCAGCGATAGCCGCTTCCACTTCCGCAGCAGCTTCTTCTACTGGAGCCTCTTCTTCGCCCTCAGGAATAACAATCTTATCGAGGGCCGCCTGTACCCGCATAAGCGAGTCCTCAGGCAAATCCTTGAGCAGGAAGCGCAGCCGATCTTCATCGATTAAGAAGCGCCACATAATTTCACCGACATTTTCCAGCGGCTGTAGAACTTCGATAATGCTATCCGGCAGTTCAAGCGAAGTGATTGGCAGCGTAAATGCACGCTGTGGTAAGGTAGCTTTGACTGCGTTGATTTCTGCAACACGCGCTTGACGTGCTGCATCTCGCCGTGCCAGCAAACGCCGTTCCACAACATCTGCGAACCGTGCCAGCGTATTGTATTCCTCTGGCATAACTGTCTTGTTTGCATTCTTTTTGTCGATAATCCGCTGCACATCTTCAATCATGGCAGCATTCGTTGTCTTCAAATCGCTTAGCGTCGGATTATCAAGGTTGTTCAAAGCATCAGCTACTGCCTCGGTCACGCTCTTGATGTCAATGCGCCAGCCTGTGAGTTTCGCGGCCAATCGCGCATTCTGTCCCTCACGACCTATCGCCAATGACAACTGGTCGTCAGGCACAATAACAACGGCTGTACGGCCAGCATCAGGATCGTCTTCAAGATAAACACCGCTCACACGTGATGGGCTGAGGGCCTTCGCTATAAACTGCTCTTGGTTAAGATTCCACTCAATGACGTCGATTTTCTCGTCATGCAGTTCTTTGACGATATTCTGAATACGGATGCCGCGCATTCCTACACAAGCGCCTACCGGATCAATACCTTCCTGAAGGGCTGCGACAGCAACCTTGGAGCGGTAGCCGGCTTCACGCGCAATATTCTTGATTTCAACTTGCCCGTTATAGATTTCGGGAACTTCGTACTCTAGCAAGCGGCGCAGCATATTGCGGTGGCTGCGGCTGACTATGATTTGCGGCCCGCGATTGCTGTTCTTAACTTCAAACAGATAAGCGCGAACCTTATCGTGCGGCTTATAGCGCTCACCCGGAATTTGCTGGTTCCGCGGCATCATTGCTTCCGCACGTCCCAAACTCAAGGTAATAACCGCAGCGTTAACACTCTGGACTGTGCCTGTAATCAAATCACCTTCACGGTCAATATACTCGTCATAAAGGGACTGACGTTCGGCTTCACGTATTTTTTGCAGAATAACTTGTTTAGCAGTCTGCGCCGCAATACGACCAAATTTCTTGGTCGTTCCCTCAAGCTGAACCATCACGGTATCACCGAGGTTACATTCCGGCTCGAAGTAACGGGCTTTTTCAAGAGTCACTTCAGTATGGTCGTCCATCACTTCTTCGACGACTTCTTTTTCGACAAAAATACGTGCGCGACCAGTATTGGGATCAATTTTGACATCAACCGCCTGTGCCGCACTCGCACCCACATCACGCCGATAAGCCGAAACAAGGGCATTCTGCAATGCCTCCATCACGACATCACGCGGAAGTGACCGAAGTTCTGTAATTTCACCAAACGCGATTTCAAACTCGCTTTTCATATACCCCTGACCATATCCCCCTCGCAAGGGATAAATGCCTCATAATTTGTGCTAATCATACACGAAATAGACGAAAGAGGGCAGACAACTACCGATGCAACTTGCACAATAATGACGAAAAGTGGGGGTTGCCCACTTTTCTCACACGCAAATATGTTATCACATTACTAAGCAAATGACAAGACTCTTCGCTCAGTAAACGCGTATTAACCGGCTGCTGTCGCTTCCGCCGTGGCTTCCGAAGTATTCTCCGCAGACACACCGACTTCGACCGTGGCCTCCGGTGTAATTTCGATAACATTGCCAGCAGGCGCTACCACTTCAACCGTTGACTCGGCTCCAGACTGCTGCTGTACAGGAGGCTGAACAACCGCTGGTGCAGGGAATGGAGTGAAACGCAGTATTCGTCCTGCTCCCGCGTCTGCAACATAAACGTTTCCTTGAACATCTAGCGTCACGCCACCAACGCTATTCAGTTGACCCGGATTGAGTCCCGCCGTGTCGCGATTGAGTTCCCCGAAAGAACCAACACAATTACCGTCTGTGCCATATACCAGTACACGTCCAGCATCGGGATCGGTAATATAGACCAGCTTACGTGAGGCATCTATAGCCAAATAAGGTCTATTCCCTTGATCTTCTTGCCATCCACGCACCTTAAAGCTGTTGATGGTTATACCATTTGCATCTCGATAGGTCGTAGATGGAGCGCCATCGAGCGTAAAGACCGAGATTCGTTTGTTCCAGTAATCAGCAACATACAACAAACCGTCAGCACCAATTGTCACGCTACTGGGTTCATCCAACTGGCCAACGTCGCTGCCTGCCGAACCAATATCACGCAAATATTCACCGCTGCTTGTATAGACACGAATGCGTTTGTTGCCCGTATCGGCTACATAGACATTCTCTTGGCTGTCAACAGCAATGCCACGCGGCCCCCAGAAACCATCAACCGGTTCAGCCTGTGCTTTGTCACCAAACTCACCACGCTGCCCCCAACTATTGAGGAACTTGCCATCAGGGGTAAACACCTGAATTCGATAATTCCATGTATCAGCCACATAAATGTTTCCACTTGGGCCAATAGCGATACCGCTTGGACGGTTAAACACACCACCGCTGTCAGCTCCGTTAAACTTATTGTAGTAAGGATCACCTTCTACATAAAGCTGTCCAAATTGGCCAAAGCTGGTCGCAAACGTTCCATCCGCATTAAAAATTGATATGCGATGGTTAAACTCTTCAGCCGCGTAAATCTGACCATCTTTATTGACGGCAATTTGGCGCGGATGGTTCATCGCCAGTGCATTTTGTCCTGCTGCTTCGTATACTTGGCTGGCCTGTAGTGGCTGCCAATTAGCGGTGCATTGGTTAGTCTGCAAAGTATTGGCCGCTACAGCTTGGCCATCACCAACACCTAAATTCCAAACTTGCGCCGCAATATCTTTGCGGATAAAGACATACATCCGGTCGGCGACGGGCCACTTGGTCAAGCTAAAATCCTTCTGAAGGGCCTGCCCATAAGCCGTATAATCACGCCGCCACCAAATATCCCACATCCCCTGACGAATAGCCGCCGAATTTGGATTGGTAAAATCAAATGTATTGATCACCCGATCCGCTGTCATGTTGAAATAGTCCTGCATCGGCCACCACATACGTGGATAATCAAATTGATAGTAATTATCTGACAGCGCGTCGACAGCTTTAGACTTATTTTCGTCGCCAACAATGACAACCATTTGGTCTTGCATGTCTTTTGGACTTGGATTCTCGCCCAAGAAACGCGCAGTTGCCGTCGGGAAATTGCGGAAATACCATGCCCCCGGCCACGAGATTTTGAAGTCGTAACCAAACTTCAAATCCATACCGCCGCTTATACGTTTGCTTAAATCCTCGATTTGTTCTTCGACAGCCTTATTGGCAGGCGCACCATGGGCGTACACCAAAAACTCGGTCGCTAAATCGTAGTTAATAAAAGATGCCATCCACGCCGAACGAAACGTGAGAAAAGCCAGCGATATGAAAACCACAACACCAATCATCACGCGTAGTTGGGCAAAACCTGTCTGCATGACTAATCGAACAATAGCGTAGATCACGCCTGCTCCAACCGCGATGCCTGCAATCCACTGGAACATCTTGGTTAGCTGAGCCTGCTCCAAACCGCCAACGCCACCAAATACAAATGGAGCAGCTAGCTGAGCCAGCGCCACAAATAACAGCGGTAGCAAAAGCAGATACATCCAGTTACGTTTCACAAACGCTTGAAGGTCAATCCGTTCGAAGAAACGCCCGAAGTACCAGCCAGCAAGAAAGATCATCGGCGTGGTGAGATGCGTTCCCAGCCACGGCATCTTTTCGCCTGCGAGCGTGAACGCGATCAGAATAAATATCGCCCACCATGAAATGAAGATCAACACAGGCATCCGCCCCAACCATTCGTCAGGGTCAGCATTACCTCTACGCCTCAATACTGGAAGTGGTTCAACCGGTAGGACGGCATCCTCAGTTGCTACAAAATTCATGTCGGGCAGTTCATCGCCCGAATAAGCTAGCGACGCTTCCAGCTGGTTTTTGTCACGGGTCGCCGCTCGCTCTTGGCGGAAGCGCCAGAATATCGCCATGCCACTCAACATGGCAAGTATGCTGCCAATCACAGGCAAAAATTCATAGAATGGCATGATTAGCCCCAAGTAGTAATACTGGGGCTGGCTGCCACGACGTTCACTTTGCTGTTGGAGCCAATAACCGAGGCTTCCGAACATGCCCGTTCCGATGCCGTACAAGTTGGTAAATACAGTTGTGAAAAAGAATAGGAACAGGGCATGGAAGATGGCAACACAAATTAACCAGCGTTTTGGATTCCAGATTAGCCCGATAGTTACGGAAATCAATATCGCGGGCCAGACAGTCAAGGAAACTACAGCGATTTGTCCCCCTGTTTGCGTCAGATCAAATTGTAATGGGACAGCCGCCTGTACTGCATTGGCAACTTCCAATAACGAAGTGACATCTTTCGGATGCATGGCTTTCATGATAAATGGTGTTGCCCATGGCAAGACCAACGTGACCATAATCACCATTAAATCGACTTCCGGGAAGCGGCGCAGCTTCGCCCAAATGCCAGATCGCCACATATAAATGAGTACGGCAATGACGACAATGGCCAGCGCCCACTCGGCATATAGTGGCAGCGATGCATAGGGTGGTATTGCCGCGTCTTTGGGGATTTTTGAAGCTTCTTCAACAATCAACAACACACTAGTTACAACGACAATTAAGGCCACCATAGGCAGCACATCCATCCACGGTGTACGTCCCTTCCCCCGCCGCGAAATCCACAACATTGGCCCGGTGACAATCAGCAGCATGGCAAATATCGCGGCTGCCGACCATTTGATTAAACTTGCGAAATCAGTTGTCCCCGGTTCTGGTGCTGGTGTCAAGGGAATCACACTGACGATGACATAGAACGCCAACGCGGCAACGCCACCTAGCAAAACTGTCAGTGACAGAAAGTAGAATAAACTCCTACCGGGCAGCCGAAAATACTGCTGTCCAACCCGCACCAGCCAATATAAAAATAAGATCGCGAAGAAAATGATGATGTACATGAACGCGACTTCTTTAGTCGCCATACTGCACAGCATCGCGCCCGAAAAAATGTATAACCAGCGGGCCTTACGCCTCAGGTTTGGCGGCCCGTTTAAATACATCAATACGCAGTACACCATAATCAACGTGAAGAAAATGGATGGTGTATCCTCTCGTATATAGCGGTTGTAATACAATATCAAGGGCGATATTAGGAACATCACAGATGCTAAAATAGCCCCCCACCGCCCTATCCAGCGTCTGAAGAGCAGAGGGAACATCACCATCAGAATGCCTAACACAGCCGGATAAATACGAGCCGTGAAGTCGTTATCACCAAATAGGAAATAGTCCAGCGCCGTCATATGAAACAGAATCGGTCCGTGCATCAGCGGCGTATGAGCGAAAACACCCGTTTTGTATAAGTCCCACGAAAACTTGGTGTGCAAGCTCTCATCATGACTCATTGTCCTTGTGCCAAGGCTGTAGAACCGCGTAAAAATCGCCAGCAGCAAGATGACGATGTAAACCGTTGTTTCCCAATTTATATGGAACGATTTTGTTAACCATCCCTCAGCAGAGGCAGTTTTGGGTTCTGCAAATAGCGCATTTTCTGGTTGTCTTGATAAGTCCATTACGTCCTCAAATTAGGGTGTACTGATGACATCTAGGTGTAAAGTTACAGGTAATTTCGCAGGTGCAGGCGTCTGGCTGATTTCAAATGCAACCGATACACCTTGTTCGGTGGCAACAGTGCCATTAGGCGTAACACGTAGCAAAGGGGCGGGCTGTGTTGGGGGTTCTGCCAGCACTTGATTGCTTCGTCCGAGCGCAAACGGTATTAAAAGCAATATCGTAATCGCGACCATCGCCATTCCGTAGCGCAGCGGATAATAATTCGATGTACGACGTACCGCATCAAGCCGGGCAGCCGCCCAAACCCGGTCAAACGTTGGTGGTCGTCCACTGTTTATAATAGGAATTGTTCTGCCCAATTCACTTGATATGCGTTTATGCTCTAAATAAAGTGTATAACACGTTTGGCAGCGATCGAGATGTTCACCAATTTTACGCTGTTGATTTGGCGGCAGATCACGATGTAAATACGTTATCAAATGCTTTTGACAGTGTTTGCAAGAAATCATGATGATAATTCAACACCTAGTAAGGCATCTAACAGATTCTCACTCGCAGGTTGAAGCACACTTCTGAGCTGTTCATGAGCCAACCGCACCCGGCTTTCGGCTGTCTTTTGTGGACACCCAATAACTTCTGCCATCTCACGAAACGTTAAGTTATGTCCATAACGCAGCACCACGGCTTCGCGCAATCGCGGTGACAGCGCTGAAAGTGCCTGCTCAATAGCGGCTTTCGCGTCACGGTCTGCTAAACGAGCTTCCGGTGCATCTGAATGAGGCGCGGGTAAATCCAACGAGAGGAGTCCTGCAATATTCCACCAGCGACCACGTCGATATAAATTGCGGCAGCGGCTTAAGGCGATAGTATACAACCACGTCTTAAACGAAGCGCGTGATTCGTCATAGCGATGTAGATTTTTAAAGCCATATACAAACGCTTCTTGCATGATGTCTTCAGCATCCTGCTTATTCATCAGCAAACCATAGCACAGGCGATAAATACTCGGCGCACACAGGGCATATAACGCCTCAAAACCTGCTTGGTCGCCGGCCAAACATTGGTTTATCACCGCTGCTATTTCATCTGATTGCTGATTCATGAACCATCCCATCCCCTAACTGCTGCTCATTCCACAATTTATACACAAGAAGATTAACCATTCCTTACTGTGGAACAACCGGCTTTGTACCATTATAAATATCCTGTCGCAGCCAGATTGTTATAGAATCTGTTGGCAAATCGCCTGTTAGGGTGCGTCGCTGCAACCACCACGCAGGGAAATTAAGCAGTGAAATATTGCGAAAATCCCAACCGTTACTAATGGCCGTCGTGTGTCCAACGTAAGCGCCTCCCAAATCTGGCTTTTCAATAGACGATGGCAGCAAGACAACGCCCTGCCCTTTAGCAGCAGTAGCATCAATAATAAATGTCGTGTTTGGAAAATCACGCAGCAGCCACGCTACAACTCCATCATCAGCGGCTAAGGCACTGACCGCTAATTCTGGAAAGCCCGATGTTTGGCGCTTCGACAGCTCGATTAATGTTTGCCGGAGTTGTGCCGTCTGGTAACTGGTTGGATTACGGTTCCAAAACTCGACGGCATTGTCGGCATTATCGACTGAGATGTGCCAACCACTGCCAAGGCTGGTAATCATCACAAAAGCCAGTACCCCCAGCGCCCCCCCACGAATTGCTGTACCTTCGCCCCATTCACTTGAAGCCAAAAAGTAACCAATCATGATAAGCAGCACAGCTATCACTATACCAATGAGATTTTGAGGATTAAGATTAATTTGCTGTAATGTGGCATCAGGAGTGGTCATTAACGACCGTGCAATCGACTGGGCATGAACGCTAATCATTGCCATCAACATCGCCACGACGACAGCAATAAACCAGCGACTCCATCTGGGCGCAAAATAACGTCCTCCACCCGCGACAAGTTCTGCAATGATCCGACTGGACAAACCCGCTAACGGTAAAACCAACCACAGCGTATGTTCCGGCCCTGTCCCAGCGTACAAAATCGACATTAGCACAGCAAAAATCAACCAACCGAGCAAGAACCGGTCTTCAAGCGAGACATCAACAGCCGTCAAGATACTGAATACAGCGACAACTCCGACCAGAACCAAGAGTGGCTCATAAAAAAAAGTCGCTAAAAGAGCAAAAAACGGTGGGAAGTAAGGCTGTGGCGTTGTTAGCCCTCGCAAACCTGAACCCAGTAATTCGCCTATATTACTAACGCCCGCTGGATAAAGCATGAATGAAGTGCTGATCAAAAAAACAATCAGCACTGCCAGCGGAACGGCGGCTGCCCAAGGCCAAGCGCTGAATCGACCTTCTGGAATAGGTTCTCGAATTTCAGTATCTTCATCGACGTTATTTCTGCGATACCAGAAAACAAACACCCCTGCTAAAACGAGGGTTAATAAAACAAATAATCCGGCTGGATCGGTTAGAAAAATCATAGCGGCAGCGCAAAGGGTAGTTTGCAAGGCGTACCGGCTATGTCCTGTCGTCCGGTAGCGCCACAAACTCCACAATCCCACCATTGCTGCCAGCATTGTCCAAACGACAGGGCTATCCGCACGTCCATTAGCGACCAAAGTGGGCGAAAAGGCCAACAACAAAACGAAAATCAAAGTACGTGTTTTGCCGAGTAGTTGACTGAACAGCAGCGGCGATAGGATCAGCAATACACTTGCTATCACGGTCATTATCCGTGCAGAAAACTCACTCGACCCTAATACGCTAAACGATAAGCTGTGGATGGCAAATAGCAGTGGGCTTTCCACGACAATCGGTGTTCCAGCGGCCTCGGGATAAACGGTGCGCCATGCCGAAAGTGCTTGTCGTGCTTCACGAGTACTAAGCGGCACAACATCCAACTGGGCTATTCGCAGGACAAGGCATACGGCAACCACCGCTATGTAGACGAGAAGTTCACCCCTTATGACGACTTGTCGGGGCAGGAGCCGGTTTCCGATAGGCACATCCCCAAATGACTGAATGGAATCCATAACTATGCTATCCCTTGATTATCCGGTGTTTTTACTCTTGGCTGACAAGCGCAGCGCTGTCAACCCGATAGAAAACGCTGGCGGTTTGCCCGCTGCCATCGACGACTGAACACACAGGCTGCAAATGATCAATAAACTTCTCTTCACCGGCAGTACCGTACTTAATGCGTTCGCTTGATCCATAGAAGATGTAGCCAATGCCATATTTTTTAATGATGGCCTGAGCAGTCTCCCAGCGCACATCTGTATACAAATTAGGAATATCCGTACCACGTGAGCCTGCTACCGTCGGATAGGTTGAACCGCGCCACTGGCTTTCGTGGTTTTCCCAACCGAGTACCAGAGGTTCGCCTGTCAGAGCCGCGACTCGCCCAAAGTTTGGATCATATGCGCCACCCAACGCTTCGGCGACTACCGTTTGTTGATCACCAATCTGCTTCTGCCAGCACATAATTGACTCATAATCATTGCCGTTAGTCAGCGTATAGCCACCATCTAACGTCAGAGCCGAGCCAAGATTACCGTCAGCGCGCTGTGTATCGACAATCGAATGGGTATAGTTGCCCAAGATGGGATAAAGTAAACCGGCTCCGACCAAAACAAAGGTCACTACGCCGAATGCAGCACGTATAACGACTGGTAGTCGCATTTGGGTATCGAACACCAGCACATAAACTGCGAAAGCGCTCGCAATACTGAACAAAATCCAAGCCTGATAATAAAACTTAAAAATGGTGTTAATTCGCACGCCAAAATTATCACGCAGGTAGAAAAATTCCGGCACAAGCGTTAAACCAACAGCCAGTGCTACCATCACCAGTGCCATACCGGTACTTGGTGAATAGGTAACCACCTGTCGTTCTTCCTGCTCGACTTCACCTTCGGGATATTTTTGTCGGCGAGGGAAAATACGCGCGACCACAACAAGCAGCATAACCAATAAGACCAGTGTCGTCGGTAGCGTCACCCAACGACGTTGGGCAATCAACGGCAGAACTTGATCAAGTCCGCCAAACCGCGCCCCGAACTGCATCACACTGTTATAAACATCCGGTACACGCAGCGCGACTACAATCAACACCAGCACGACTGCCAGCAGCACAACAAACAAGGCGATTACTGTTTGCGCCGCCAACAGCCAATTCATCCGATGTCGCCCTATGCGAATTTCATTCCCCAAGAAAAAGGCCAAAATCACGAGGAACGGCCCAAACATCAAAAAGAACTGCGGGAAGTAAGTCGGCGTAATGATATTCGGCAAAAAACCCGAGGCTTGGGAGCGAAAACTGATCAAAAACGGCAGGTAAAAAATGCCAGTCAGTAGCAGTAAAACCGCACCTAAACCAGCCATGCCAAACAAATCAGATTGTGCTAATCGTCCCTGCCGGTTGATAATTCGCCGCAATCCGTCTGCGCCGACCAAAGCCAGCATGTAAATCGGACCGTCCCACGTGTTGAGGAATACCAAAGCCCCTGCACACAACCCATAAAAGACAATCTCACCCGCAGATGGCCTACGTTTCCGCAGCACCAAATTAATTGCTAAGCCCAAAACCAACAGCACATATGGCAATCCCATCACATGCGGATGATTATCAGCAAGTAAGAAACTAAATTGTGGGAATTCGTCAATTGGTTGGACAGGTATCGCCTTCCCATCCAAGTCATAATCTTTGAGGATACGGCTCGGCCAAAACCATTCAATGGTGCCGTTATAATTGGGGTTTGGAGCAGGCAGCGCCGTTTCAAAACGCTGTACATCCCAAAATTTTAAGTAACTATCGGAGATGCTGCCCGTCGCATAGGGAATATTAATCAGTGCCGTGTGCAGATTGCCCATCAGCACAACCATAATCATCGCCAATACGCCAGTTATTATCGCTGCCCATGCTGACGAAACCATCCGCTCAACCTGTCGTGAGCGTACTAAGTTATAAGCCACACCGAAAGCGGTCAGTCCGGTGAGTGCAAATACCATCGAAATCGTCAGGTTGAAAGCAATGGTGTTGGCAATACCGCTGGCTGTCGCCAACATCGCAGAAATAAAGTAACCGAAGTAATAGTAGCTAATCGAGTAACCCGACATCCAACCGTCGTTGGGTGGAAAAGTCGGGCTTCGCATGATGCTGCTAATGAACATCAAGTCCATCGGCTTTTCGGTCGAGTGCAGTTCCGGTTGGTAAGCCCTAATAATTGCCCAACCAAAAAACAGAACAACAAATAGCAGTTCACCAACGATAACCACCGTTCGGTTCTCGCGCCACCACGCACGCCAATCAAAGCGTTCGCTAGAGCGGAAATAAACGACTAGCCCCAATATCAATACCACTAGCCAAGAGAAAATAATGCTTCCGCTCGTATTCCGCAGAAACCCCAAGCTTCCCAGAATCCAAAACACATAACCGGTAAGCAGCAAGCCCGCCGCCCGCGCCAGCGTATAGCCTTTATCCGGAAGCGCACCCAACAACCGTGTACACAGTGGCAGCGCCGCCAATCCCGCTAGTGTAATCAGCGCCCACCAACTTAATACCATCCAGCCCTCATGGGCAAGCCAATCAAATACCACCGGGCACACTCTCTTCCAACGGGAACAAACTGTCTTGTTTCACTTTATAGATTTTGTTCGTGCCTTCTTCAAAAACCACTTCCATCAGTCCCTGCGTCACCATCGTATCCAGCTTAGCCAAGCTTGAAGCTGGATAGTAAGCGTGTTCTAGCCCACCAACAATTACATATGCCACATTGTAGCGTTGCAAGATGCTCCACGCTGTCGAAATATCGTTGGTGACATAAAAAGCATTGATGTTAGCCACGCGCTGCTCGACCACTCTCGGCAGCGGATCAAAAGTTCGCTGCTGGCGTTGATGGAAGTTCCAACCGTTCACCGAGGGAAAACCCGTCAAAATAGATATACGACCTTCCCAGTGATATTCTCCACTGGAGCGACCTTCCATAATGGTCGGTGTACCTTTAACGTTTTCCTCTAACCAACGAACCATTTTGTAGTCGCCGTCCAACGGAAATGGCGCTAACGTCGGGCTTGCCTGCAATACATCGGGGTCGCCCTCATATTGCGAGGCATATGTCATATAGGCCATACCATCTAATGTCAGTGGCACATCCGCCATCGTCTGTGCACCGGAAGGCGGCATTCTGTCCTGCGCTCTACCCCGCGTCGCCATTAGGGGATACATCGCCGCTACCGCCACAAGTATCGCACCTACCGGATACCAAACCCAACGGCTAAAGGCAGGCCAATTATCCGAACTCTTGATTAAGCAAGCGGCTGCGACACCCCCCACAGCACTAAGCATCAACCACGCCTGAATATAAAACTTAAAGACGGTGTTCTGTCGCCCGACATCGCCATCAAGCACAACCAATTCGACAGCAAGCGTCAGTACGATGGACAATCCAGCCAATGCCAGCACATAGCGCATCTCGCGTGACTGACCCTGCCGTACAAACAATAATGCTATCCACAAGATTATCGGTATCGTGACAATAGCGACCGGTGCAGGTTGAATAGGCAAACCACTCTGCGTAACGTTCAATGGAATTGGGAACGATGACAGTATAACTGCAATCAACAGCACAGCGACAACTAACAATAATCCTGCCAGCAACAGCGGAAGCTGACCGCGAAGCGACCGGACATAGACACTTTTCAACCAGCGCACAGTGTCCCAAATAAGCATCGACACAATCAAAAACAAGAACAGACCATAGATAGTTAAATAGCGCCAAACTTCTGAACGAGGCTGTTCCGAAACGAGAGCGCGGTTATAAACTGATGCATACCATGTGCTATAAGGCAGCACTGCCAGAATACTCACTCCGACGAAAACAGCAAGTCTTAGGCCAAGTGAAATCAAAGAACGTCGGGTTATCCGTATATTACCAGTCAACCAAGAAAAAACGACAATCCAAACACCACCCAAAAAGAAGAAAGTCACCCAATCGTCTATACTCGTCACCCGACGCGGTGAACGTTGGGTCGCAAGAGGGGTACTAATCCACCACGCGAACCCGATACCAAGAACGCCTAATAGCAAGAACGTTACCCAATCCCATGTGTTGGTTGCCTTGAGCATTCCAACCGTCAAACCACCGAAGGCCAACGCCAAGAATAAAGCCCAATTTCCGCGCTTATCATCACCTGCTGATAAAACTTCATTCAGCACAAAAGCCATCACAATAAACAGCAGTGGCATCGCGATCATATGCGCGTGTAAGTCACCATAGAGGAAGGTAAAGAATGGGAACTCGGCTATCGCACCGCCACCACCATCAGGTGTTTCTTGCAGAATACGCGTTGCTGCCCAGTACCAGCGGTTAGGAGCAATCTGCGCCATCGCATTGTTTACACCACTGTTTATGCCGCGTATCAAGCTGGAAACAAACGAATTAGACTCATCGGCGGCCTGTAGAATAATCTTATTGAGATCATCTCCAGTCGCATCTGTACCTGTCCGTGTCCGATACTCCAACATCAACTGTTGTTGGATGACACCCGGTTGCTGATAGCCACCCGCTTTGAGAATGCCTTCATTAAGGAAAACACGCGGCGTACCGAGGTTTCCCAGCACTACCGCCAGCATCAAAGCCACAACTCCCGCGACCCAAGGATTACCTATTCGTACCCGTTCAATAACCTTTACCGGCTCAGATTCAACCGTTGCTGACGGTACTTCTACTGGAACAGGAACCATCATTCCCAGTTGTTCATCAAATACTTCACGAACTGGCTGTGCTTCCGGTTCAGGAGTTGGCGCAAGCTGATGTTTGACAACTTTCACCTTCTTGTGCCAACGGCTCACCACGTTAAACGCCACCGAAAATGCACCCATACCGGTCAGTGCCGCCAATGTAGGAATAATCAGGTTGTAGGCAATCGAAGGCATCATGCCTAACAACAGCACCGGAGAACCGACAATCACATAACCGAAATAGTAATAATTGATATACCCACCCGCGTGCCACGGATCAATCGGCGGGAAAACCGTACTTCGCAGTACGCCGTTAAAATAGGCAAAGTCCATCGGCTTTTCGCCGCCCATATAGGGGTGCCACAAATCTGGATTGGTCAAACGCACAATCAAAAACAAAATGAACGTAAGCAGCGTTATGACTTCAATCCACAGCAAGCGCTTTCGGTTTTCACGGATATAAGCCATCAGGTCGCCACGTTTGCGCCAGCTCATCACCAAACTCAACCCAGCCACACAGAGCAGAACAACTAAAATTCCACCTTGTGACCACATAGGAATATGTGCGCTGGAGACAAACCATGCTAACCATCCCACCAAGAGCAGCCCTGCGGCTTTTGCAAAAGCGTAACCACGGTCAGTTAAACCAGGCAGAAGGGTGAACAGCAAAGGCCATACCGCCCAACCAAACAAGATAACAACTACCCACCAAGTGACGATGCTGACTACTGGCTGCGTATTGATCACACTTTCACTGTGAAAGCGGTCGGACCATGTACCATTGTCGTACTGCATCTTTGCCAGATCAGGAGGAAGCTGCAATCCTGTTGGTATTTTGCTGGCGGGAACCGAATACAAAGGCATGACACCAACCAATTGAGGATCACAATAATAGTCAATCGGAGATGTCGGCGAAATCTCAGGACACGCCATACGTGTCTGAGCAGTATTGACTTGACTCAAAGGCGCACTGTTCAAAATACGTTCTGTATTTTCTTTGCTATAAGCACTGGTCTTTTTAAAGATGAATACTGCTGGATGGTCATAAACATGGAAGGCTTCCTCTGCCTCAAACTCGTTCAGCCATTTGGGGCCGGTGTAAGTCGGCAAATATTGGTCAGAAACGCGCAGCGGCCCCAGTTGGTACGTCTCCTGAAAGGTTTTGATGACTTCAAAGCCCAGCGAACCGTTAAACAACGCATCATAAAAGCGCATGGTCATGGGCCAACGATACGGAATACGCGACTGTGAGTCATAACGGCGGTTGGTGGAAATCACCAGATAATCAGAATTGTCCAATCCGCGCTGCATGATGGCACGCTTACCGGCATCATCTTCCCAATATATTTGCAGCGGTTGTGGGATTAATTGGCCTGCCCATACATCTCGTGCGGTACAATCGCTCACATTAAGATTACTGGGAGCCATTTCGTCGCCTATCGAGAATCCCGGCGGCATGGCACATACCTTTGGCAGCGAAACCTCATCCCACTGCCCTTCCCATGCCATGACTGGCCCCGAACTAATTAACGTCCCACCTGTAACCAGCACGGAAAAGGTATAACTCTGGCCGGCTTTCAATTGCACTGGCTCACTCAAGGGAATGTCATAAGCATCCCCTAACGCATTGTTGTCACGCTTAAATTCTGAGGTTAAAACGCCTTCTGCGAGAACGTTGTTACTATCCGGTATGGCAATTTTGACGGTTAACGTTTTTGTACCCGGTGCGTCATTCGGATCACCCAAATGGAGTGACGAAACTTTTGTGATTGTACCGTCTTCCGGTGCCACAAAATTCTGCAAGAAAATCTGACCATCTTCGTATCGTGAAGCAATCTGTTCAACCGGTGTATCGTCGCTCGCTGGCCGGTTATAAACCGGGATATTGATTAGCGGCGCGGTTACATCATCGTACTTCATGGTAAAATCTGCCGACAAGTTTTCGGTCACCCAATTCGTGGATTGGGCAGGCGCAAACATATGACGGTAGATATTGGTGAACATGGCTGCCCACAACACCGTAAATCCCGCAACTATCGCGAGTAATACCCGTGTGGAGAGCTTACGCCATGCGACATTCGCCCGATCTGCCCGCCGCACAAGCTCTACTAAAAACCACGCTGCCAGTACCGCAATCGAAGCATATAGTGGAAAGTAGTAACGCATGGTCATGACCCATATGCGTCCTAACCACCCAAAATAGACCAGTACCCACACAAATGGCAGTATGTTCAGAACCGCGCCCGCTTTGCCACGCAGCAGCCGCCAACCGCTCCACAACCAACCAGCCCAACCAGCCAACCCTAAGCCGATACCCATGCCCCACAGCACCATATTCGTGAATGGGAACAGATACGACGTGCGGCCAGCCCATTGCCAATTCGGGGGCGACTCGGCATCACCACTGACCAGATGTTGAGCTTCCCCAACGTCTTGCAACCAGCGGAAATTAGGTTGAAGACCAAAAAAACCCGGCCCGGTAAAAGCATAAGGATTGAAAATACGAAACATCAACAGCGCTAGAAAGACCGCGGCCATCACACCTATAAAACAGGTTGCAAATATGCGACCGCGCTCATTCCAAGACAAGCGCCCGTCCAGTAAAGGCATTCCGCGTAAAATCGTAGCTAAAAATAAAAGTCCCATCACAGGAGCAGTATTGACACGACTGGCAAGGGACAAACCACAGAATATGCCACAGAAAATATAAGAAGTTAGTTTACCGTCTGTCTGTACCCAAACCGCACCGAGAATCGCGAGTACGACCATCAAATCCGCAACGGCATCTGCAGTGTAAAAATGCGACTGCTGAATTGAAAATACAGTACACGAATAGAGCAGCGCCGCGAGTAATCCTACCCACTTACCATGAAGTCGTAAGCCGATGAAAAACGTCGCCAGAATAACCAACATTTCCGATAAAGCTGATATGATGCGCCCAACTCCACGAGCGCCATAATATCCCGCAATTGTCGGATCACCTTTGAGTTGAGCCATTGCATCCGCTGTCCACCGAGTCAAGAAAGCTGGAAGCGTGCCGTAGGCCATCAAACCTTCGCCCACATTGTTGGGGTTCATGGTCGAACATTGGGCATCGAAATAACCACCAACACCGCCAGTACCGGGATAACGAGCGAGACAAGTCGCCGTTTGCTGGGCAATCGGATCAATGCTATCGTCAGTAAAGCGCTGCGGCCCATTGAGTTCGGAAGTCATATTGGTGAAGAAACGTTCGTCTGGATGCCAGATGGTGTACTCATCCCAATTTTGCCCGATGAAGCGGAAATATCCCCCACCCAACAAAACAAGTGCAAGAAGTACCCCAACTAAAACATCACTGCGGCTGATTCCCAGCCCCCATGTGCGTTTATTTTCTGGACTCGCAACTGCTTCTACCATATTTACCCTTTTAGCAACGCATATGCTGCGTTTGGTAAGCTTAAATTTTGTGAATCGATTAGCGACCAAGAACGGTGTTGTATACACCGCCTAATGTCCAATTCCTCACCTTATTAGCTGTCATGGGACTTTACCTACAAAATCCGCCAGACCTTGTTCGCCTAACTTCGGCACACGATACACCATAAAATCATCACCCGGCTTATAACTGTGGATGAGCTGCTTGGTTCCCGCAGGAAACAATTTCTGTAAGTCAGCCTCAGAATCGGTATCCGCTGGATGATAGAAAAATAACAAATCTTTGTCAGGATCAAGCCGATATTTATCAGTACGCTCTGCTGCAGTCTTAATGAATTCGGGTATATCAGTACGGCTGATAATGCCGTTTGGATAATCCGTAACACCAGCCTCAATGCCCAATGCCCTATAATCCCACCAATAGGGATAGCCTATCATAAAGGCATTGCCTAAGCTGCCGCCGCTGTCAGCAAATCCGCGCAAGAATCGCCCCGCCTCAGTGTATGGCGCTGGCGACGACCTTGTGTAAGACTCGCTAAAATCCACAAAATAGGTATTCCAATTTGCACTCGCCGCAGCGAGTAATACAGCTCCAACGACAGCGCTGCCAACCGCTTTACCCCTCCAACTAGGAAGCAGTCGTTGAATCCCTAACCATACCAGCGCCAGCGGCAGCGCGGCAAACAAATAGGCTTCTGGCAAACTACCGCTTGTACGCGTCGCGCTCGGGTTTTCGATTGGGTACGCAATTGAAAGTGCAGAAGGAAGCAGCATAATAAATAGCGCCACCGGCATTAACCAAACTGCCGCGTCGCGCCGTTTGACCATTCGAACACCCCATGCACCCAACCCAACGATCAACAACGATCCGGTAAACACATCCATTTCAGGGCGGTTTGGCACGGCTGTAATCCATGCCACATCACCCTTCCAGTTGTACATTAAAAGGGCATTGCGAATATTGTTTACAAGGATACCAATGTTCTGTTGGAAGGCGGACATCCGCTCCTCAATGGTCGCATTTCGAGTGACAAGTTGGCCGTTTTCATCAGTGACTTGCACCGTATCATCACCCAATAAGCGCCCCGATGTTCGCCGCCAAAAATCCTCCGGATAATCACGCGCGAACCCTGCCAAAGGGACAAATATCGCCACTGATATAACGACAAGCACCAACGTATTCATAATGTAACGCACAATTTGTTCGCGGCGGCCCGCCCTAAATAAACTAAACAGGATTGCCATACCAATACCAGCAATGACAACCACTGGCAGCATCCGCACCGCTTGATAGGCATAAACGCCGATACCAAGAACCAAACCGGCTTTAATAAAATCACCACGACGGTTATATCGCATGGCCCGGCTCAAGAAAATGATCAGCAGGCCGGTTACAATCACTGTTAACACAATCCGCAGCCCCAAACGGCTCAACATCGTATGCCAATAGCTGACGGCGACCAGAGCAGCCAATAGCAGCCCTACCACATTACCAAGTTGTGGCTCATCTTCCCCAATGATTTCACGTCCCATCCACCACAAGACAGGAATACAAATTAAGCCTTCGATGACAGTCAAAAACTTGAGTGTATAAAAGTTCATCCCCAAGCTAGGAATCTGAGAGATCAATGCCATCAGATAAAATTGGATCGCTTCACGACCTCCGTTATTAGGGAAAAATACCTGTGGATTACCATCTAAAATACGCTGCGAATCTAGAATTTTCTCGACATGGTCGCTGGTCATTTCGGATGGAATGCCGTTCAAATTCGTGAAACGGAAAAGTATTGCCACAAACATAATGGCGACTAACGCTAGCAGTGTCCAACCTTGCGGCAGACGTATTCCGCGAACGGCTGTAACGAACGAGGACACACTCCATTCACGTGGAGCAAAAACGATCACCCAGAGCACGACACTGGCAATCCACGTTATGACTCCCAATGTCGTAAAACGATTGCCTGATGTCGCAGACAGCGTAATGGTACTCATTGTCAGTGCCAGTGCGACACCTAAAAACCGCAGCGCCAGCGGCAAAAAATCATAATCCCATTTCAAAGGATTGAAGACCATTTCGGGCAATACATCTATTTCTTCAACGGAATCAGCCGTGCGCGTCCGTCTCAGCGTCCATGTACTAAAAACGTCACCTGCGATCCAAATGAGAAAAGCCGCAAGCAGCAGCGGAAAACCTCCTGCCAATCCCGTCGCTTCCGTTCGCTCGGTAGCCATCATCCAATTGCCATAGACCGCAACAAAGAAGGCAACCACCCGGGTACTCAGGAGGAAAACATCGTGCTGACGAGCCGCGCGTTCTTCGGGCGAAAGTGCCTCGGCTGGTTTTGGAATTCTAATTTTCGGTTGCCACGTTGAAAAGTTACTAACCTTTTGTTTAGCAGAATCCCGTCCTAACGGGGTGGTGATCACCTGCCCCAACCCTCGCAAAGTCTGGATAGGCGCTCGTAACAGTTGGCCCAGCATCTCAGCCAGTGTTAAATCCTCAATTGCCACAGAGGGTATAAGTTCGGGGTTATCCACCTTCTGCAAAGTATCGTCTGCATCAAGTGACATAGGCAGTTCATCCGCACCCGCGTCAAATGAATCTTGATGTTCAGGCGGTAGCTGCTGGTCATCGTGGTCGAAAGATAAAGACATTTTCAAGCGCTTTGCTTTTGTAATAGAGTGGTAAGTTTCGTGTAAGTTAATCTGTACAGCGACCCATAAGCAAGAATTTATGCGCCGTACCTTTGATACACTACATCATTTCTTGCTAGACTGCTATTTCTTGCGCCCTTTAATACACAAATTGACAGTCGAACGTCCGGGCGGTTCACTCATTGCATTAGGTCGGTCAAAAAAATTCAGCACACCAAGCACCAGATTCATTGGGTTTAATAAGCTACCATCATTTTTGTCAAATGTGGTACGGTCAGCCGCATTTGCCATTGATTTGGGCAGCGCTCCCGCTTCAAGAAGCGGTTTACCCAATCCGTAAACCAGATTATGGATAAATGGAAAACTCGAATGAGTGAATGCTCTTTCTTCTTCGACTTCAAATCCGGCAGCAAGCACGCTCTGCCGCAAATGATCTGCCGTGTATAAACGAACATGATTAGCCCAGATTCCCGCTAGTGGACCTTTACCGATATGCGTTTTGAAAAGCGTTTCCAGTGTCTTATTAATGGGATCCCACCAAAAGGGATAATTGGCATTCGGCACGGTAATTGCTACCACGCCGCTCGGCTTCAGTACGCGGTAAACTTCTTTCAACCCATCAACATCATGGTCGATATGTTCCAGAATTTCTGAGAGGATGACACCGTCGAACGTGTTATCCGGATAAGGCAGCTTATAGATATTCGCGTTCGTCAGCAGCAGATTTGGCAAATTGCCAACGTTCTTTTTCGCCTTTTCGATCACAGGCCAATCCAGTTCCAAACCAACCAATTTGCACTGGCTGACATAGCGAAACATGTTGAGGTAAAACCCGCGTCCACAGGCGCAATCCAAAATCACCGAGTCGTCGCGTGGCTCTATCCATTCAAAAATCGTCCGGACTCGCTTCTTGAAGGCCATGTCGGCCTCATTCCGCGTCATATGCTCAATCGTCGCTAAATCAACCACTTATACTCTTTGCCTCTATGGTAAAGCGAATAAACTGCTTAGGAATTGCCTTGCTTGTGGCGCGCGTACTGCCGAAAAACGGCTTCGTATTGGTCAACCGTACGTTGAAACGAGAAAATATCCTCAATCGCTGCACGCGGTTTCACAAATTGGTCACGGTTGCGAATAACCTCAACCAACTGTTCACCAATCGATTGCCAATCACCTACATTAGCTAGCTTGCCCATTTCAGTAACAGTCACTGGAACTCGGCCACCGGGAGTATTGGTCATCACCACAGGAGTACCGCTCAACATCGCCTCGACCTGCACCAGCGCAAAACATTCGCTGTCACTGGTTAGTGCCAGCACATCACAGGCAGCATAGAAATCGGCCATGTATTGCATGTCATTTTGCAGACCAAGGAAGATTAACTGATCACGGTACTTCGCCACCAAATCTCGATGCCTTTCCCACGTGTCTTCATAGGCAATTTCATATTCACCGCAAAATACAATCCGTGCATTGGGATACGTTTTGTTAATCTCTTCTAAGGCTTTAATTAGCAAATCGGGGCGTTTCTCTTGCACGAACCGCCCTGAATAGCCGATTACTGGCCCACCATCTCTCGACCACTCTGCCCGAAGTGCCTTAGCATGTTCCATATTCGGCGGTGGCATATGAATCGGCGGGTATATAGGCGTGACCTTATCCTTAAAGTCCTTCAGGTAGTACGAGTTATCAGCATAATCTTGACTATACGCAATTAGTCGTGCAGCTCGCTTAGCCATGTATTTAAACATCGCGAACATTGTGTTCTGGATAAATCGGTTGCTTAGCCCCGCCGGTAAAATCAGATCACCATGATGTGTTGCAACGACTTTACGCCCGGTCAAACCTGCCAGCACGCTAATCAATGCTGTTTCCAACATGGGTGTGTTTACAAATACGATATCGTTTTGCAGCATCAAACCTAGTGCTGCCCAAGGATATGCCGGCATAATCAATCCCCGGCTGATTGGGATCGGTGGTGTAGCCAAACGAACAACACGCACACCATTATGCATTTCGTCATCACGCGGCAAATCTAACTTATACCGCGCTGTCAAAACCGTCACTTCATGACCACGCCGCGCCAATTCTTCTGCTACACGCTGCACATGAATAGTCAGACCTGTCCGATGCGGCACATAATACAGCAAGCACATCAGAATTTTGAGCTTACCTTCACCGTTGGATAGCGTGGTATGCTCATTGACCGCATGGTCACGATGTTGTATTACTTGTTCGGCAACTGACATACTTTGCCCCGTTTCCCCTTTCATGACTGGCGCATTTCCTGTACGCCGCGCGAAAGTTGTTCTAGCGAGATGCCTTCCTGAATAAATCCAACAACACCTGTGCTGGCGTGAACCGCCAGATTTAGTGCGTGAACCAATACTGCAAATGCGACGGCAGTTCCAGCCGGATTAGCATAACCGAACGCACTGATAGCTAAGTAAATTGAACCTTCGTACGGCCCCAAATTACCCGGCACAGCTGGCACAGCAATCGCGAAAGCCGCCGCCGCAATATACAACAGCGTGGCCGCCCAACTAGCCTGTGTATAGAAAGTAAACATCAATATATACCCGGCAACTGCCGAAAAACCCCAACTGGCAATTGTCCAAGCGAGAGCAGCAACTAAGGCCCGTGATTGGGTGAGCGGTTGTAATCCGTCTAGAAAATGCTCGAACCACGTTGTTATTCGCGCACCTACGGATGTCTCACCGCGTTGACCTAAGCGCTGTAATCCTTGTCCGAACAATCTCCGCGCCCAAACGCGCTGTCTCGCCAGCACCACCAACACGCTAAACCCTACCAGCGCGATCACACCACTAAATACTGCTGACCCGCGAATAAGGTCAGGCACAGTGCCACCCGCCAATATCAACGCCAGCACCACCATCATCACTACGCCCAGCAGATCCAACAAGCGCTCGACGATAATCGTACTCGCGGTTTTCATGGCTGGCACGGGTGGAGTCGCTCTTGTAGCCAGATAGATTCGGGCCACCTCGCCAATACGCAGCGGTAACACCCCGTTTACCAGATAAGCTACATTCATAATGCTGAAGGTGCGCTGAAATGGCAAACCACCACTCAGCAACACTTGCCAGCGAAAGGCACGCGTGACCAAACCCAACACAAGAAACACGATTGTGGGCAGCACGTAGATATATCTAGCGCTCACAACTGCATCTTTAAGTTGGCTCAGATTGACCTGCGATGCAATAAAGTAAAGTGCTGCTAGGCTGACTATTAGCCCTAGTAAACCGACGCGCCAGCGTTTCAAGCGTTTCAGTGCCTTTCCTTGACAACCTACACAAGAAAGGCATTATACTATCCTCCGTAAACCCCTGCCGAGACTCAACTCCACTTGCATGTGCCTGTTCTTGACATCACTCCCCCAACACCCTATAATTCCACGTATTCGCGGGTGTAGCTCAGTTGGTAGAGCGTTTGCTTCCCAAGCAAAATGTCACGGGTTCGAGTCCCGTTACCCGCTTTTCAGATTTATCCCATCTTCTTCACCTTCAATCATTTCTACTTCAAATCAATCATCCAGCTAAATTATCCCCAAAAGCTTCTTACTCAATCCAAAACTGAAAAATAACTGAATCTTCCAAAGAAGTATTGAATGAAATTTCATTCAATCGTAGTATTGATTGAAATACTTCTTATAGGGGATGCGTTATGAATGATAGTCCAACCAATATTCCACCAACACCATTAAAAATAATTATCTCCTCGCTCATTGTCCTATTTGTGGTCATACCTGTACTGGCAGTCGTAAAATCAGGTCAGATGGGGTCAATTCCAACGGTTGTAGCTGGTGGGCTTACATTCGTCGTAATATTCTTTGGGTTGATGTTTTTGCACCGCATCATTCTGTGGATTCATTATCGTTTTTATTGGTATGTAGCTGCTGTTGTTTATGCAATATTTTTTATGGTTGGCATAATTATCGCCTTTAACGTCTCCAGCTCGCCAAGATTTGCAGTTCTAGACACACTTCCCAATTGGGTGAATAATTTCTTCCTGTTCGGGGCAATTGTTAGCTTGGTTGTCATAGCCTTTGTTTTTGGACGTAGATCTGCATCTCATACACCAGTTGTGAATCCACCAACTGCTCCCACCGCTCCCTCTGTTTCTACTCCACAAACGCAGGTACCGAATCCAGCTCAACAGGTTGCTGCTCGTAAGCAAGGCTTAGGTATAGGTCCTACTAAAGGAAGTCCGTGAGGGAAATTATCGCTGACAATATAAAATACATTCGCTGGGCTGCTGGTGTTCTGAAAGTCATTATGGTAATTAATATCATTCTCGGATTAATAACCTTCGTTGGTAGCTTGCTCTTACCTATCGGGGTAGTTTTAAATGGCAGTGCCACCGGCACAATAGTTGGACTTACAGTTAATTTTGGAACGCTGATGTCGATAGCTGTGAATGTTTTTTTACATATATAGCTGCACGAGTTTTAGAACTATTGGCTGATGTTGTATATCATCTCCTTCGGACTTAGCACCAACAAGTGGGAACAAATTCACAATAATAAGTCCTAAGAGCAACTACTTTGCCTAAGATATCAAATAAGGGAAATTAAATGTCGAAGGTCACAAAGTCACCTGAAATCTGTTTTATCGTTTCCCCTATCGGAAAGTCTGAGTCTCCAACGCGACTTCGCGCGGACGAAGTTCTGGAATTTATCATTAGACCAGCTCTTGAAGAAACAGGATATAAAGGTATTCGAGCAGATGCCATTGTTGAACCCGGGGTTATTACCACCGACATGATAAATCATCTGCTAGAAGCACCGCTAGTTATTGCTGATCTGACTGAACATAATCCAAATGTCTATTACGAGATAGGTGTTAGACACTCCTTTAATAAACCAGTCATTTTGATAAGCGAGGAAACAGACACACCTTTTGACCTCCAAACTGTCCGAACAATTCATTTCAATCATAAAAGCTTGACAAGTGCCAATCACTGTAAACGCCAAATTATTGAACAAATAAAAGCGATTAAGGAGGACTCAAAAAAACTTACCAACCCAATTTCGCAAGTCGCTACCTTCCAAGCCTTTGAACACAGTGACCAGCCAATCGAACAAATGATGTATCAATTACAGGATCAGATCACAAGAATGAATTTGCATCTTCGACAAATAGAACGGAACACATCACGCTCATATGTTGACAATCCTGCGGCATTCTTTGCGAACACACCGCTATCGGAAAATGTGTGGAGTGATAAAGCACGTCAAATACTTAGGCATGAAATCGAATCTAGAAAAGGTCAACTCAGTCCAGATATTGAACGATACGTGTACAGACTGCTTGACTCAAACGTCCCATTAGATCCTAGTGAGATAAGTTTAATTTTCAAGCAAAATCTCGAAGATAGTGATTATAAGAGTAATGAGAAAAATGACGGATTTATTATGGATGAATGAATTATCAAATTTATCATCATCCATATAAGCAATTTAAAGGTTTGCGATAGTACATCAACAATAGAGATAGCTGAAGAAAATGTACGTTTACAATAGTATAAGCTTATTAAAATATTATTCTCGTCCATCATTTCCTATCCACATGAAGTAGAACTATATTTATGTTCCTCTCAAAATCACTCTAAACAGTTTCCAAATGATTTATCAACGTTGCTTATCAATTTTCTCCCTCAAAATGGTTAGTAAACTCATCTGCAAAGAGTTACATTTTGGTAACCCATTCCAATAACATTCGTGCTACAATAATTAATCTCTGTGTCACAGTGTCTTGGAGTCTTTGGATTAAATTGTATTGCTTTTCACTTTGCACCCTTGCCTCCTTGCGACTTTGCGTTGAGTCTTTCGTATTTGCATTTGTCTTTGCAGTTTCGGCGGATCGCTCCCTCGCAGCCCCTGCAACAGCAGGACACTGACGACGCGGCGGCCATACCCGAACAATCCGCTGCACTCAGCGGCATCAGCCGAGCCAGCCACCTCGCAACTGCGTCAATTCAGCGGATATACGCGAGCATCCCGCCTCTCATTTCGGCGGTCAATGTGCAAAATTTGCCATAACTGCAAAACGAATTTCTTAGTCCATCTCGGTTTTTTGGGAGTCCCGCAGATGCTCTAAGTAGCCCTCAAGTTTAATGAGTTAGAAGCTCTCAGTGTGCCGTCTGACGCTCGAACCTCAACTGTCAAACGCGCTGCCCCACGATAGTCCGGCATGGTGAATGAGAGCGGAACTAGATTGGTAACGCTATAAGGTGTCAAGGTCAGTGTGCCATAACTGCCACTGAGCAGCGTCTTTGGTTCTCCACTGATGCTCTCCAGCCGCCAATCGACTACGGCGGTTGATAATGCGGGCTGACCATACGCACTAATGAAAATCGGCACATCAATGACCTGTCCGCTTTTTACAAACGGCTTACCATGATAATCTAGACCAATAAAATCGGGGGTGTTGATGGTCGCGAAGTCATAAGTGATTTTTTTGACTGTGCGATCATAGCGGGCTAGGCCAGCCAATTCGTGTTCAATATCGTACAGCTCTGTATAGGTGTAGCCGATTAATCCCCCATGACGGCGGATTTCCGTTGTCTGCCACTGAAAGTCAACCGGACGTTCTTCGCCCCAACCCGTTCCATATTCGCTCACCATGAGCGGCTGCCGACTGTACCGCTGCCCTTGGGCGAAGAAAGGATGACCCAATACAGTCACGTCCATCGGTGCGGTTTCCAACTGGGATAGGTAATCGTTCCACTCATAAGTATTGTCGGTATATTTATGAGAATCGGCGATGTCGGTTGTCACATGTCGCCAGCCAGAATTGTCCACGATTAGGCGTGTGGAATCCCAAGCTTTGATTTGCTGATAAAGGTCGCTCAGATATTGTTGCACATCCGTATCGCTACGAAATTCCAATCCCCACGATTCGTTATAAGGACTCCAAATAACAATTGAAGGATGATTGTAGTCACGCTCGATCATAGCTTGCAAATCATGCATCAGTCGTTCACGGGCAACAGTCGTAAATTTCACCGGACAGGGAACATCATTCCATAAAAGCATACCCAGCCGATCCGCCCAATAAGCCCAGCGTGGATCTTCAATCTTGAGATGCATACGCAGGCCGTTAAAGCCCATTTGCTTGGCTAATGTGATGTCAGCCTTGAGTGCTTCATCGCTCGGTGCGGTATAAAGTCCATCAGACCAATAGCCCTGTACCAGCGCCGACCTGAGATAGATCGGATGCCCATTGAGAAGGATATTTTCCCCACTCACTTCGATCCTGCGCATACCGAAATAGGTATGGACGACATCCGGAGATTGTCCGGCTGCGGTCAACTTCAACTCAACAGTATAAAGATTTGGGGTTTCGGGTTCCCATAATAAGGGTCTGCTGAGGTCGAAAGTTATGGTAAAGGTTTGCCGCGTATTCGTTTTGTCAATCACAAGCTGTTGACTGTGTGAAACGCTGCGTTCATCAGGGGATTGAACTGTGATTTGAAGGTCTACGTTTTCGGACAGCGGCGATTCAACCGTGACCGCCATCATCGCTCTTGAGTTCGGCACATCCGGGGTGATGTGTACCTGAGTGATATAAGCGGCGGGTCGTGCTTCTAACCAGACTGTCTGCCATATGCCACTAACCGTCGTGAAATCCACGTCATCCCACGGATTGGGTGGATTGCTGCTTTGTTTGCCGTGCGGAATTTCCGAAAGATCAGCGGGGTCTTCAACTCTCACCACAACCTGATTTTCTCCCGTAATCAACTGATCTGTGATGTCGAACTCAAACGGTGTATACCCACCTTCATGCTCACCGGCGAGCTGACCATTGATCCAAACCTGTGCCTGATAATCGACAGCGCCAAAGTGCAGCACAACGCGCTGATTGGCCCACGTCTCTGGAATAATAAACGTCTGGCGATACCACGCCACACTGTACTGAGCAGATTCGGTAATCCCTGAAAGCGCGCTTTGCCATGCAAACGGGACAAGAATCGACTGTTGCAAAGCCTCACTATGAAGATCAAACCATTTCTGTTCGAGTCCCAACTGATCAGGATCAAATGCGAAAGCCCATGTCCCATTCAAATTCAACCAGTCCTCGCGTTGGAAATCCGGTCGCGGATATTCTTCACGTGGAATTATGGCTGTTTCGCGTACATTCCATGCTGACTCTGCGCTGCCTACCGTAAAGCAAAATAATATCATGAGCGGCATCAGTAAACGCATCATCACACTCCCCACCTTATCGTCTTTAGAGCTCGTATGATACCTTAGGAGCAGAGCTTAAGCTCGGGTTATCATGAAGAAGAAATGTATCCCAAATAAATGCCAATAATACCCATCACATCAAACCGCTTTCTAACCATCCATCATCCTGAACCGCTCAATTAATCTTTCAATATCATTGATAAACTCGTCACGAAACAGTTACATTTTGGTCACCCTTCCCTCCTGTATTCTGCTATTATGTAGTTATCTGTGTGTCACTGTGTCTTTGAGTCTGTGTGTTAAACCGTGTTGCTTTTTACTTTGCAGTTTCGGCAGATTGCTCCCTCGCAACCACCGCAACAGTACAACACCGACGACGCGGCGGACACACCCGACCAATCCGCTGCACACAGCGGTATCAGCCGAGCCAACCGCCTTGCCACTCTGTCCATTCAGCGCAATATGCAAAATCTGCTGGGGTCACCAAAAGAATCTCATTGCTCGTCTATCAATCTAAATCAACATCGTATAACCGTCGATACAAATTAGCCTGTCGTTCGCCCGCTGCACTCATTCGTAATACATTTTCTGGCTCAGGGGTAAAGGTACGCGCTGATACCGGTACATACTCACCGAGAGGCATCTGATAAACCACCTGAGCCAATAACAATGCGACTCCATGCGCCGTCGGTTCAGATTCTTTAACAAGTTTTACATGACGATTAATGGCGTTACAGATCATCTGCGTCCACACAGGTGACGACACTGCCCCCCCACCCCCGACATAGATTGTGTCAGGAATACTGGGCAATTGTCGCGCAATCAACGCCAGCCGGAGAGCCACACCTTCCAAAGCTGACTGTAAAATATCCGTAGGCGTTGTAGAAAGGCGCAACCCATGTAAAGTTCCACTGGCACCGCTGTTCCAACCCGGACTTCGTTCACCATTAAAAAGAGGCAGGCAGGTCAAACCATGTGAATCAGCGCCTCGCCCCATAATTTCTTCTTGGGCACGCTCAAAATCCAAAGATGGGAATGTCGTCTTGATCCACTGGAAAACATTCCCGCCTTCGCTGGTCGCTCCCCCCATCAAATGATGATCCTTATCAAGCCGATAAGCCCACAACCCTTTTGGAACCACCAGCACCTGCTCGGAGGCAGGATATAAAATGCGTAACGCCGCAGTAGTACCAATCGTCACTGCAAGCGCATCCGGTGTGGACGCTCCCATACCCACGTTCGCTACAGCCCCATCACCCACCGCTAGATAAAATGGAACCTCTCGCAATGCGGGCCACCGTGAGGCATAGGCTGGCACTAAACCGGATTGCGCGTTCGTAAAATCCTCAAGTGGAGGGAAATAGTTCTGTGTTAAACCCAAAACCGCTAACCATTCCCTATCCCAATCCAATGCTTGCCGGTTGAGTAAACCACTCCACGATGCAACCGAAAAACTGCACGCCGCTTCTCCAAACCAATCAGCATATAAATAACTTCCAAAATCTACCCAGCGATCAACCATCGAAAAAACATGAGCCTGAGTCCGCCTCAGCCAATGCAATCTCGCCGGATGATAAGCCGTGTGCAACCGGCAGCCTGTGCGCTGATGAACATCCTCCATGTCAACAGTTTTCGAAAGGATTTCAACATCTTCGCTGTTCCGCGTATCGCCATAGGTATAAACAGGGGTAAGTGCCTTGCTTGCTCGATCAACGCCCATCATATTACTGACAAAGGTCGCCATACCCACTGCCCGAATACGCTTTGCCGAGGGATGAGTAAGTGCCTCGTCTATGCACTGCTCCACCAGCATTTTCAAATAATCAGCGTCAATTGACGAACCACCATCAGATGTTAGGTCAAAATGGTATTTGCGAGATACCGCACTGCCTTCAATCAAATTTGCGTCTTGATCAAACAAAACAGCACGGGTCGAAGAACTTCCAATATCAATAGCCAGAAACGTCATGTTTCCTCTAATTTCCTCGATAATCCAGTAAGGAATTCGAAGTCATTATAACGCGCCTGAATATCGGTTTCAGCAAGTCCAGCTTACAAAAAGAGCATCGTAGATA
Source organism: Anaerolineaceae bacterium (assembly GCA_016124855.1). Classification (GTDB taxonomy): domain Bacteria; phylum Chloroflexota; class Anaerolineae; order Aggregatilineales; family Phototrophicaceae; genus CFX2. The sequence continues at coordinate 69,141 of WGMX01000014.1, forward strand.
ACAATTATCTACGATGCTCTCATTGGAATTCACCAGCCTAACAGACAAACTTTCCGGCTTAATCTCTCGCTCATTGGCTCTCTTCATAGAAATAACTAAATTGAGCCTTCATGCTGGGGTCAATTTTGACGGCGCAATCAACATATTGCTTATAGTACGCCTTTGACTCCTCAGGTGTTGTAAGCTGCTGTGGATTCATTTCTGGAATGACACTCGCACACTCTCGATAGGCAGTAGCCAGCATTTGCGCCTCAGCCAGAGCCGAGTCTAAATCCCCATTTTCCAATACATAGTTATCAAATGCCTTATTTAACCACAGGGGTTCTACATAGGTGCTGAAATTACCGCTGCCACCAAATTGACCGGGAAATGTAAGCGCATTCGGTGCTTGGAATGTTTCAGCAAATCCCTGATATAAAGCCGTTACATCTTCGCCCTGTGCAGCGCCGATGGTTGGATCATTAATCTGTGAAAGCCGAACTGGCATTCCGCCCAACAAATCCGGACGCTTAGCGATTTGTGAGATCCATTTGTAGCAAGCCTCAGGGTTTTGAGCATGACTCTGGATATATGCTGCGCCAATTCCATAGGCCACAGGCGTAAATTGGCTGCCGCGCGGGAAGTTAGCTAATCGTGAAGGGTCTTGAAAATCCGGATTGGAACGATTTTGCATCCGCCAACTGTAGGTCGATAAGGTATCATCGGTAATCGGTGAATTACTGCCCCCAAACATACCACCGTTTCCAGAGAGTTTTTGATAACCGATGTAGCCATCTTTTGCTAAGTCAAGTACCTGACGAATAGCATCAACATTGGTTGAATCGGTGAAATTAATTGTTGGTGGCGTGGTGCGGTAATCATACGGTACACCACCGTATGCCGCGATCAGCATTAGGAGATAAGTGTTGCCGTAAGTTCCGGGCGTAAATACAGGATCAGTTTCATTTGGGAGTGTACCTTTGAGTGTTTGCAGCGCGTCCTTAAATCCATCAACTGTCCATCCTTGATCAGGTGATGGAATACCTGCTTTGGTAAACATTTCTTGGTTGTACCACAACACCGAAGGCTGAATAACCATTGGATAAGCCCACATGTGACTGTCCCTCGAGACTTGATCGAGAACTGTTCCGATGAAATCGTTGCGATCAAATGCCGCATCCGCATCTACAAATGGATCAAAACTCAAAAAGTCATCTAGATTCATCGAAGATACCGCATTATAAGGCTGGTAATAACAATCGATTTTGTCCAGATCACTTTGATCGTAGAACTGGTTTTGAATATCAATATTGCCCACCGCTGGATTTGCTGCTAAGAAGTCGCTAACTTCTTGGTTCCATTGATCACGGTTATTCGAAATGTCGCTGCCCAACCCGAAGCGTAGAACAATTTGGTTCTCGCTAAACGAGGGCGTTGGAACAGGGGTTGACACATATACGGCAACCGTACTTCGCCGTTCCGCCGCCGTATCAAGTGCCTTGATCGCTTTCGCTTGCGCCTCTTGTACAGCCGACTTTATATCAACTGCTGTTCCGTTATCCGCCCCGCCATTAACCGCCATATCAAGATAATCCTGATAGCGAAGTTCGGAAGTCGGCACAGCATTTTCAAACGCTTGGTCAATAATGGCCTGAACATCTTTTGGAACGGCGGGCATCACAAAGTTGCTATCCTCAGCTTTGACACCAACTAAGCTGCGCCGCGCCGGCGAATTACCGTAAAAGCGGTTAACGACCTCAGGGCTGCTGCCCGCAAAATTTGCCAGAGCATAAGCCAACTCCGGGTTGAGCGTTCCCCCACTAACCGCAAAACCTTGCACATCTAATCCGGCAACACCACCGGGTAACAAAGAGGCCGCCCACTGCTGTTCGTTATCAGGATTAGGATTCGTCAACTGCCACGGTTGATTCAATGTCATGGGAACTTTGTTGTAATCAAAATTACCCGTGACTGACATCTCCTTTTGCAGGCTTGTCCACTCTTCTAAAAACGTCACTAAATCAGGGTCATCAAATTTTGGAACACTCGGAACCACGCTTGAATCATACAAGCTCTTACCGGTCAAACCATAGTAAAACAAGGCAGAGTTGTAGACCTGCATTCCGGGAAGCTCGACATTTCCGTCTTTATCACGTGTAGTGAGTGTCCGGGCGGCATTTGCAAGATCATCGAACGTCCATTTTTCACTCGGATAACCAAGTCCTGCCTTATCAAAAGCCTTCACATCATAAATCAACAATTGCACCGACGCCGACGCCGGAACAAACCAAACGCCACCATCCCATTGCACAGACTGCCAAACTTTCGGCAGAAAATCATCGGTATTAAAAGAAGAATCGCTGTTAATAAGCGGCGACAGGTCTAAAAAGTATCCGGCGCGGGTAGCCTCAACCGACACATTGTAATTTGCCGCATAAATAACATCCGCATAACTGGCGTACTTTTGCGCCCCTTCCAAATGCTTATCAAGATCATATCCGGCAGATTGAAAATAGGTGTCATTCCCAAGCGGGACAACGACCACTTTAACGCCCGGATGTTGGCTTTCAAAAGTATCAAACAACTCGTCCCGAAAAACATCGCTCATCCAACTGGGAACGCCGATTGTGACGATGTTTTCACCTTGGCCATGTAAGGGGGTAACCGCAACGATTATCAGAGCGACCGATATAATCAAAAGGGTAAAAATACGACGGAATTGCATATATTTTCCTTTCGCATATTGTCGAGAGCATTACAAATAGGATCTTAGAACCCACTGCAATCTATCTGTAATGTGGTTTGTCATTATACACAAAATTTGCGTAATATCCTGAAATAAAAGATATAGAAAACAACGATTTCCCTACGAAATACATATCTACGTGCGCATCTATAAAATGAGCTTTCGACATATATCAATTCTTCATGTTGAAACGAATGAGGTGAAATATCAGTTCGGAAGTGATTATTCAGCAGATATCGTAACCAGAATACGAGTTCCTAGTCCCAGCGCGCTTTCAATTTGAAAATTTCCTCCCAGTGAGGCCGTTCGCTCCCGCATAGACTTTAAACCAAGGTGTCCCGGAAAGGACTCAGACACATCAAATCCTTTTCCATTATCAACCATTTGAAGCACATAGCCATTTTCGATATGCAAAAATGACAAGTTCATTTGTGTGGCTTCCGCATGTTTAACTGAATTATGCAATGCCTCGCGCGCGATTCGGTAAAGCCCTTCTTTCGTTTCCACGGGAAGCGCAGGCTCTTCACAAAACTCGGTCATAACGCGGATGGCATGTCGTGCTTGAATTGACGCTGCCTGTTTGCCCAGCGCTATAACCAGCCCTTCCTGCTCGATTGACTCAGGCCGCAGCTCGAAAATGAGGGCGCGCATTTCCGTCATCCCGGCGTCCGCCAATGACAAAATATAATCAAGCGGTTCATTCAGTCGCGCCGGGTCAATTTTCTGTAGAGATTTTGCTGTTCGCGCGCCCAGTCCTATGCCATAAAGCGCTTGAGAAACTGAGTCGTGCAGCTCGCGGGCAAGACGGCTGCGCTCCTCAAAGGCGGCTAATTTACGCGATTGTTCAAATAGGCGAATCGAGTCAACGACCGGTGCAGCCTGCTGCTGTAATGCCCCGTAAACACGGTAATCCCGTTCGCTGAACTCGCGTGGCATTGACCATCGGAACACCAGCAGTCCAATCCAACGCCCTTTGTTATATAGTGGTAGCAGCGCCATAGCCCGCGTCTTATTAGCACGAGCAATCTCTAAGATTTCAGGCACAATACGTGGATCGTTTGTCGCATCTGAAATCAATGTGGGCAAACCCGGCACGTGCAGCCATATTTGCTCAGATTCACCTTCCTTGGTATAAAAATGTGTACCAACGCCGGCAGGTAACACCTGCCCAGTACACCATTCAGCGACCACTTCTTCATCATGTTCATTGTCGATAAAATAAGACAGCGCACCGGATGCGGCTCCCGTGCTACGCGCATAATCACTGACAGCTTCAAGTTGTTCATCAGGTGTTGCCGCCTGCATCAGTTGCCGCAGCGCTGTATACAAAATGTCCATTTCACGCTTAGCAGTTTCGAGTTCACTAGCTCGTTGTTCGCTTTGTTCAAATAAACGTATCGACTCAATTACAGGGGTGAGTTGCTGATGCAAACTGGTGAAAATCCGTCGGTCACGATCATCGAAAAAGTAAGGTTTGTCCCAATAAAAAGTAATGACCCCGACCCACCGTCCATTAGTATGTAATGGCAGCACCGCCATCGCCCTTGCATGAATCTCATTAAAGATTACACGGCTTGCGGCATCAACATGTTCATCAGTCAGAATGTCAGTAAAAAATGTCGGACTATGAGGTCTGGAAAGCCAATATTGGCAAAATCCCCGACTGGTTAGGTCGATGACCAGACCCACTGGCGTTTCAATCTCTGGTACCGTACCCCATGTAGCCACTGTCTCAACATGATCAATATACGGTTGGTCAAAATAAAATAACTGGCCGTTGAATGCGCCAATTTGACGTGGATAAGCACTCACTGCCATCAACAAATCTTTTCGCGTCGATGCGCGCGTTAATCGTTGCAATGCATCATGCAGCAAATCAATTTCTTGCTTGGCTGCTTCCAATTCTAGAGCCCGTCTTTGCGTTTGCTCAAACAATCGAACCGAGTCAATGGCCGCAGCCGCTTGCTGTTGAAGTGCCGTGTAAACGCGCTGATCACGTTCATCAAAATCGCAGGGCGTATTCCATCCAAATAGAATTTCCGCAATCCAGCGACCTTTATTGAAGAGTGGCAGAATGACTGCTGAACGCATCTGGTGCAGCTTTGCCACTGACAAAATATGTGGACTAACGCGCTCCGCTTTAAGCGTATCCTGAACAAATATTAGCTGATAGTGCGCTAACGTATGATCATTTGCGGTATCCTGTTCTATGACTTGAAACTTTGCCCCAATACCCAGCGGAACTGCCTGCCCTGTCGTCCACTCTGCCACAACTTCTTCAGTACGGTTACTGTCATCTAGATAAATCAAAATGCCCCAAGACGCGTAATTGCTTCGGGCATAGTCACTAATTGCCTCAAGTTGTTCGGCTGGAGTAAAAGCTTGAGTCAGCTTATTTGACGCAATATATAAGGTATTGATTTCATCGTTGAATACAGTCATGCTTCTATTCCGGCGGTGCTTCAACCAACCCGATGCGCACCGCGTACAATGCAGCCTGCGTGCGGCTGGAAACATTCAACTTAGCCAGTACATTGCTTACATGCGTCTTAACCGTTTTCTCGCCAATACTAAGCGTTTGAGCAATCTCCTTATTGGCCTGTCCCATAGCCAGCAGTCGCAGCACATCAGTTTCACGGTCGGTCAATGTTTCAGGGTTATCGGGAGTGCGTACTTCGCGCATCAACCGTGCCGCAGCTTTGGGCGAAAGTTGTACCTGTCCGGCGGCTGCCGCCTTAATCGACCGGATCAATTCATCTGATTCAGTATCTTTGAGTAAATAGCCAATAGCACCTGCCCGCACGGCATCTACAACCGATTTATCTTCAAGGACGCTTGTCAGCGCAATCACCTCAACATCCGGCAGTTCACGCCGAATAATGGTTGTTGCCTCGACACCACCCAACACCGGCATCAGCAAATCCATAAGCACAATATCAGGCTGAAGTTGGTGAGCCATTTCAATAGCCTTGCGGCCATTATCCGCCTCACCAATAATATTAAGTTCCGGATCAAGGCTCAAAAACATCTTCAAACCTTGTCGTACTACAGCGTGGTCATCAGCGATCAAAATTCGAATGGTCATTGTTCATTCTCATCTTCCTTATTGTGTTCAGATTATTAGCCATTACCCGGGTTATGTCACCAAAAATCAGCCTTTTGGCGGATTGCTTTCAGCCTTTCTGTGTAGGAATCTCCGCTAACTGAAATGGTTGCAATGTACACCTCATATTCTCATATAAGGAAGCTGCCCATTGCTTGACATGCTGTTGGGTTTTAAATAGCTTAACACACGCGCTGCGTTCTTTGATACGCTTTTTCACAATGGAATCCCTGTCCCAAAAATGACTTGACGATGAGTCTTATCTTTGAACACGTTGGTAATGCATAAACGATCTGCAGTTCGTATACGCTTCCGTCTCCGCCTAAAGTCCTAAATCTCGTAGCCCGCTGGACTGACACAGCACATCCCTAAATACAGAGATCAAAATTAAGCACTTGGCTAGAGGATGCGAAATCGGTTCCAGCTTATTGTTATGTCAGTAACGCATTCACAGCCACTGGCTGAACAACTGAGGGAGTACATAAAATGGAAATGGTGAATTCATCTCAAATTTTATCGTCCGTTGAAACCTTACAATCACGTATTAAGGGATCCGTTTTAATTCCGGGCGATGCAGATTATGCAAAAGCAAGTCAACCGTGGAATCTTAGCCACAGCCAACATCCGGCAGTTGTCGTGATGGCAAAAAATGCCAAAGATGTCGCAGAAGCCATTCATTTCGCTGATGATAATGATTTCGGAGTCGCCATCCTAGCTACCGGACATGGTGTTTCACTGGCAGCCGATAATGCTGTTCTCATCAATACCTCACCTATGCAAGCCGTCCGTATTGATCCTGTAACTAAATCTGCGTGGGTCGAAGCCGGTGTCAAATGGGGTTCTGTCCTAGAAAAAGCTCAGGTGTTTGGCTTAGCACCCTTACTCGGTTCGACCACAGATGTCGGTGTAGTCGGCTACACACTCGGTGGCGGCATGGGCTGGTTAGCACGCAAGTACGGTCTGTCTGCTGACAGCGTAAACTTCTTCGAAATGGTCACCGCGGACGGTCGGATTTTGCACGTCAGCCAGAGCGAAAATAGCGATCTGTTCTGGGCACTCTGTGGTGGTGGTGGCAGCTTTGGTGTTATCACGGGTATGGAAATTAAACTCTATGCAGTAGACACGGTGTATGCCGGCAACCTTCTGTATCCAGCTCAAATCGCAAAAGAAGTGTTCGTTCATTACAAGGAATGGATTGCCAATGCTCCGGATGAATTGACCTCATCCATTTCAATCATGAATTTTCCACCGGTACCTGCAGTTCCTGAATTCTTGCGTGGTAAGTCATTCGCCATCGTTCGAGGTTGCTATTCGGGAACGATTGAAAAAGGTGAGGAACTTCTCAAATGGTGGAGAGAATGGCAAGCTCCTGTCATTGATGACTTTAAGGCCATCCCATTCACAATGGCTGACGTGATTAGCAATGACCCGGTCGATCCTGTACCCGATCACAGCAGCGCCGTATGGCTTCGCGAAATCAATGAGGATGTTTTTGACCTCATGATTAAATATACTACCATGCCATCGGCTCTCACCATCGTAGAAGTTCGTCATGCGGGTGGTGCAATTGCTCGGGTCAAACCCGGCACAAATGCCTATGGCAATCGCGATGCCAATCACATTTTGCATATGCTCGCTTTTGTACCCGGTCCTGAAGCCATGCAAGCTGCTCGTACAACCGTTACAGCCTTTAAACACGATCTCCAACCTTACACCACGGGTGGCGTTTATATCAACTTCTTAGTTGGGGAAGAAAAGTGGGAACAAACCAAGCGTGCTTTCTCCGCCGAAACCTACCAACGCCTTCAGGTACTAAAGGCTAAGTACGATGGCAAAAATCGTTTCCGCTACAGCTTCAATATTCCGGTCGCTGCAAAAGAAGGAAGCAGCAGTGTATTGGACAGTATCAACAAGCTAAGCGAGAACTAATTTCGCCCCAGATTCTCAAAAACAGCGAGATGCATTAACCACATCTCGCTGTTTTCTTTTAAGTGCTAGCCATCAAAATTTCAGAAGTTTAAAGTCAATTTCGGCTGACACCGATCCGAACCCAAGTACTCAACTAAGTCATTGATCATGACCACTCCAACCGGATCAACATTGCCGAATCGCAGTGACTCCAACAGAGAATAAGTCGTCATAATGACGATCCCTCGCCCATACCGAAATTGAACCATATGAATAGCGGGCCGCTGTACCCAGCCCGAGATTTGTCCTGCTAGAATATCCTCATTATCTATTGGGTTCTCGCAAGCCAACCCCAGAATACTACCCGTCGGCATCACCCGTCGCAGCGGCAGATTAAGCGGATTCTCTATTTTCAAATTTGGAAACACTTCAGGACGCATCCAACTAAAACTTTTTATCCAATTACCATCAGAAGCCCCTCCGCGTCCGCGTTCCCAAAACGGAGTGTATTCATCCTCACTGATAAATAACATCTTGCCTCCGTCGCGTACCCATTGCAGCGCAACAGAATCCGGACAATTAGTCACGAGCAAATTAGTGTTGGGACTCAAATGAGTTTCGACATCATAATTCAATTGGCTAATAATCGCTGCTTCATTTCCGTTAGGAGTCAAAACACATACGCATCCTACGTAACGAGCCAGCGCCGCTCTTGATGGCAGTACCAGTAAATCAGCTTGATTACACGTTATTTCACACTCTAACTCGTTGATAAGAGTCAGTTTTAACGGTAGGAGCCGCGTTCCTTGCACCCGAGACATCGGAATGCGTATGGATCCTAGTTGAGCTGCACCAACATAGTTTTTAATCGGAATGATGCGTTCCACACCCACAACACCGCTGAATTCCCACTGTAATTTATTTTTCGTCCAATCCGTACCAGTGTCGTGGGTCGCCTGTAACTTCACCTCGACAGTTTGGTTATCCCAGTATGCACGGGACTCAACCAGTGGAACAAGTCCATCACTCATTGGCATGGCCTCAAACGTACGCGGAAATACTTGTGAATTATCATTAAAATCTAACAAGATGTTTTACTCCCAATAAACAATATTTCTTCGATGCTGAAACCTGCCCTATTAATTTCGATTACGTCGAATCACGCTCAATAAGTTGCATCTTTCTCGCAAAGACGCGTCGAGGCCCCGTGTAAGATTTTTCAATTCTTTCAAATAACGCTTGCGCCAATAGGTGTCCGATTTCAACCGGAAATTGCGCAATGGTAGTAAGCTTGGGTCGTACTTGTGTCGTCGTGGGGATATTGTCGAATCCCACAATCGCAATATCATCTGGAATCCGTAAGCCGCAGTCCAAAATACAGTTCAGCGCACCAATCGCCATATGATCGTTACATGCAAAGATTACACTTGGGCGTTTATTGAGTCCAAGAAGGCGCTGTGTCGCTCTATATCCACTGTCAACCGACCAATCCCCTTGGACAATAAGCGCTTGGTCTGCCGATATGCCGTTATTCTCTAAAGCGCGTAAATGCCCTCTTATACGTCGGTCACCGGGCGGTGTATTCTGAACGGCAATGAATCCGATCCTTTTATGACCTTTCTTTTGTATAAGCCACTCGGTGGTATCAAACGTCGCGTTCTCGTCGTCGGCATGGAAAACATCAACCGTCGGATGATGAATATGTTCGCCGAGAACCACTACTTCTACGCCCGTTCGTTGAATGAGTTGATCTATATTCTCATCAGACAAATGATAAGGAACCATGATGATCCCATCCACCGGACGGCGCATCATCGCTTCGCAGAAATGAATCTCATTTTCATAAACATGATCTGTATTCGCGATGACCACATCAAAATTATGCTGTCGCGAAACAGCCTGAACATTTTGCACAATCGAGTGGTAGAACGGATTTGAAATATCCGCAATCATCACCGCAATCATCTCGGCTGATTGACCACGCAAACTGCGCGCGGCAATATTGGGATAATAACCAAGTTGTTCGACTGCGTCTTGAACTTTTTTGTACGTTTCCTCGCTAATCGCAATCGGTGACGCCGCTTGACTTAATACTCGTGAAACTGTCGTTTGAGACACGCCAGCTAATTGTGCCACATCGCGCATCGTGATTGGACGCGTACCTTGGGTAACTTTGTTATTTCGGGACATAAATAAGGCTATTTTTGTCTATGAATACGTAAACTGTTATTCGAATTCAAACATATTCAGCATGAGTTGTCAAGGAAAATTGCCGCATTTCGTATACTTTATCCAATCCTCTTTTTTTCTCCACGGACATGCAATATAGAGCATTTTGCCCAAGACCTTTTAGGACTTACTTCTCTATTTTTGCCATGGCCTTTATTCCGCGTTTATGAATAAAATAGGAAAAGTAAAACCTTTATGAATCCAAAAGGCTCTTTACTTTTACGATAAAAGTACTCTATCGACAGTTAGTGACCGAGGGATTTATAACTTGAACAACGAAAGACCGGTTTTAGCTAACCTCCAACAACGCATCCTTTCCAAGGAAACAGGTCGTAGATTAGTCATGGGCGGTGTGATGCTGCTTGTGATCGGACTTATTTTCCTCATCGGCTATCCCAATCAAACCTCATATCGAATGGTTGGCATTATCGGAGCAGTCGAATTCTTTATTGGCCTCGTAATGTATCAATCCTTCGATAATCCCAAGTAACCGACGAAAACCGCAAATTGCCATCTATATGGTTAGGAACGAAAAGCCCGCCGCGACAAGCGGGCTTTTTTCGCCTCGATCAAGGTCGAACATATTCACGTGTCGAACGAGCTTCCCACTCGTACTCAATATGACTTGGCATTGACGAACCCACCCTGCCCCATTAAAATGCTCTCATTCAATAATTGCAATAATAAGCTGTCATTTCCCCGTTAAGCGCATGGGCCGAATTCCTGAACGCTGATGGCAGACAGCAAACCAAGGAGTTCAATTATGGCCGAAAAGTACGTTATCGAAGCGCAATCGCGCGAAATTGTCGGCAAAAAAGTGAGCCAGTTACGCCGTCAGGGAATTGTTCCTGTGACGGTTTACGGGCCAAAGGCGCAGCCGGTTAATCTTCAAGTTCCCTACCGCCCTCTTCAATTGGCATTGCTGAAGGCTGGTGGTACCAATCTTATCGAAATCAATGTAGGTGGTAACACGACACCAGTGCTTGCCCGTGAAGTTCAGCGCGACATCCTGCGGAACGACATCTTGCATGTTGATTTCTTTGCCGTTGACATGACTGCCAAAATTCGCATTGATGTTCCCTTGCACTTCGTAGGGGAAAGTCCTGCCGTTGCCACCAAGAAGGGTATTCTAGTTACCGGCCCCACGACCATCACGATCGAAACACTGCCCAGCCATTTGCTCAATCAAATCGAAATTGACATCTCTGGCCTCAACGAGGTTGGCGACTCTATTCATGTCCGTGACTTGAAGTTGGACAAAGAAGTAATCGTCATCAACGATGTCGACGAAATGATTGCCCGTATTTCACAGCCAGCAGCAGCCCGCTCTGAAGAAGATGCAGCCGCTGAAGAAGCAGAAGCCGCTGGTGAAGTTGAAATCATTAAGAAGGGTAAGGCTGACGAGGAAGAAGAAGGCTAATCATTCTCCAATTTGGCTTCAAACGGGACATTAGTATGTCCCGTTTTTTATTTCTCAAATACGCTTATCGTGTATTCAACAAAAAAGGTGGCTGGCGCGCCACCCTTCACAATCAGATTGTCCTAAAACACCGTTGATTACTCGGCCACACCGTTGCTGCTAACCGAGCCATCCTGTTCGTCGCTAGGTTCGTCAGCAACTTCGGCACTCATAATAGCCACACCAACCACCTCGTCTCCGTCATACAAATCCATCAAGGTAACGCCTTGCGTACTACGCCCCGTTTCACGGATTTGACTGAGTCGCGTGCGAAGCACAACGCCATACATCGTAATCAGCATAATATCGTCATTTTCGTTGATGCAGCGGAAATCGACAATTGGCCCGGTCTTTTCGTTTCGTGCCAATGTGCGTACACCTTGACCATAACGCCCTTGCTGGCGATATTCGCTCAACTCGGTGCGTTTGCCAAAGCCGTTCTTAGTCACCACCAGCATATGCGTGTGGTTCTCATCAACCACATCCATCCCCGCCACCGCATCATCAAAATCCAGCTTAATCGCATGGACACCGCTGGCAGGCCGTCCCATTACCCGTACTTCCGACTCATGGAAGCGAATACTCTGCCCTTGTTCAGTGACCATAATCACATCTTGATCGCCATCCGAGTACTTGACCCAGCCCAAATAATCATCGGGTTCGAGTCCCATTGCAATTAAACCGCTGGGACGAACTGCCGCGAATTCATCCAACGTCACACGCTTGATCTTCCCGCGCTTGGTCGCCATCACGAAATGCCCATCCAGCTCAAATGAGTCGACCGGCAGCACAGCCGTAATCCGCTCATCGGCTTCCAGATTCAAAATCGTGTGGATCAGCGTCCCCTTATTGGCACGTCCCGTCTCAGGAATATGGAAGGCCCGCTCGGCGTACACCTTTCCCTTGTCGCTGAAGAACAGCAGATGCGCCAGACTATTGCAGGCGAAAATGTCCAGCAGCGCATCTTCTTCTTTCGTCTGCATTCCCGTCACCCCCTTACCGCCTCGCCGCTGCGCGCGATAAGCCGATGCCGGAACGCGCTTGATGTAGCCACGTCCAGTCATCGAAATGACAACTTCTTCTTCACGTACCAGATCCGACTCATTGAAATCAGTCGATACACCATAAAGAATTTCAGTCTTTCGGTCATCGCCATATTCTTCAGCCATCAACTGTACGTCTTCACGGATCAATGCCAAAATCTTCTCCGGCGAAGCCAACAAATCTTCGAGATAAGCGATTCGCGCCATCACCTCATTGAATTCATCTTGAATCTTCTGGCGCTCCAATGCAGCTAACCGTCGTAGTTGCATTTCAAGGATTGCGCTTGCTTGAGCCTCGCTCAGCTCAAATCGGCTCATCAATTTACTTCGCGCGTCATCCACATCATCCGCCGAACGAATCGTTTGAATAACCGCGTCGAGGCTCGAAAGCGCCTTCAACAAACCTTCCAGAATATGTGCCCGCGCTTGCAGCTTCCGCAGTTCAAATTGTGACCGCCGGACAATCACCTCATAACGATGATCAATGTAAATTTGTAAGCAGCGCTTCAAACCGAGTGTACGCGGCTCATTATTGACCAGCGCCAACATCTGGATACTAAACGAGCTTTGCAATCCGGTGTACTTATAAAGCTGGTTGAGAACCGTCTTGGGCTGTGCCCCAAACTTCAATTCGACGACAATCCGCATACCCCGTCGGTCAGACTCGTCGCGCAAGTCGGAAACATGCGGCAGCTTACCCTCACGCACCAGTTCGACAATCCGCTCCAAAATCAGTGTCTTGCCCACCTGATAAGGAATTGAGTTGAACACGATGCGAAAACGGTCGCCCTTCATTTCCTCGACTTCCGCGCCCGCCCGCATAATCACGCGCCCTTTACCGGTGGCGTAGGCTTCTTTCAGTTCATCCCCCACCACAATCTGAGCGCCAGTTGGGAAATCCGGCCCATGCACAAACTGCATCAACTCATCAACTGTGATGTCGTCCATCCGACCATAATTATCAATCACATGGGTGATCGCCTGCGTCAGTTCCCGCAGATTATGGGGCGGAATACTGGTAGCCATACCCACTGCGATACCACTTGTACCGTTTAACAGTAGATTCGGCAGCCGCGCCGGTAATACATTCGGCTCTTGTTCAGTACCATCATAATTGTCAACAAAATCGACCGTATCCATATTCAGGTCGGTCAATAGCTCTTCTGCCATTTTTGCCAACCGTGCTTCGGTATAACGCATCGCCGCCGGACGATCACCGTCAACACTGCCGAAATTCCCCTGCCCATCCACCAACGGATACCGCAGCGAGAAATCTTGAGCCATACGCGCCATTGAGTCATACACGGCAGTATCGCCATGCGGATGATACTTACCCAGCACATCCCCGACGATACGAGCGCTTTTCTTGTACGCAGTGGTGCTGCGGATACCCTGCGCAAACATCGAAAACAGAATACGCCGGTGCACGGGCTTTAACCCATCACGTGCATCCGGCAGCGCACGCGCCACGATCACGCTCATCGCATAATCGAGGTAACTTCCACGCATCTCTTCGTTGATGTTGACTGCACGAACTTGACCAATATCCATAGCGGCTTCTATTCCCTGAAACTAATTGGGCGAAGTATATGCTTCGCCCTTATTTCCCAAATTGAAGACTTTGATTTATCCCAATCACTTGCTCGCTTATCCCAATTTCGAGGCTGACAAATGATCTTATACAACCTCTAAATTATACGTTAAATTGGCACTAAAAGCCAGCGTATCCCAAAAACAGTATCCCAAACGCTAATACTTTTATCCCAATTTGCTTGGGAAATCCCACATTAGTGTTCGCTCATGTTGTAAAATGTTGGAAATCAGTTTGAGGACTATCTTATGCTTCGTGGCTTAAAAATTTTAGTCGTCCTAATCATCTTATTTTTCAGTGGGTTTAAGCCAGCTATTGGGCTAGAAAATTCGACAAATTTGCCCGAAGTTTATGTATATGTCGACAGAATATCCGATATAACCGGTTTAAAAGCGGAAGAATTTATGATGGCGCTTAAACCACGTCTGACGCAGTCAAATGTGAACCTAGAATTTACCTCTGTTCAAAACCCATTTTTGCCTTCTGCGCGAAATACAGTCGCACGTCTTAGCTTCGATCCTATATTTGATAACGAGAGAATCATTCAAGACTATGTTGTAAGTATTTCTGCCGATCCCCAAAAGCTCAAAGAAATATCCCCAATATTGAGAAACGAGGTAGGTATCACAGTGTCCCTCTCATCACATACTGCTGTTGATACTGCTTACGCCATGCTTCTACTAGCAGTTGATCAGTGTAATCTTGCTATTCCTATATTTACCGACCCAAAAGTTGATAATAGCGACATAAGCGATACAGCAGATTACAACTTGGCGACTTGCTACCTACTCGAAGAAAACTATCAAAAAAGTATCGACATTTACCAAAATCATTTGTATATGGAAACGCCTAAATTTCTCGGCATCAATTTAGCTTGGCTTTATCTGCAAACCGCACAAGTAAATAAGGCTTTCGATCTTATGAGTTCAGCCATCGAAACAGCCAAACAAACAAATGAAGCACCAGAAACATTACTTGCCGTTCGCGCTCAACTCTACAATCTGACTTTCCATTACGACAACGCAATAACAGACCTTACGACTGCTCTCGAACTCTCCCCTACCGATCCTGCTCTTTACACCCTGCGCGGACAGACTTACCTGCTCCTCTACGAATGGGACAAAGTCGCCGCCGACTACAACAAAGCCCTCGAACTCGATCCAAGCTATGCCGATGCCTATTTCTATCGCGGAGTCCTCTACTACTCCATTCTCCAAACCGGACAAGCCATGTATACCGACGCCCTTGCCGACTTCCAACGCTATCTAGAACTCGCTCCCGATGGCGAACACGCCACCGAAGCCACACGCTACGCCACCGATATCCAAACCCAAATGAACGCCCTTAACAATTAACTTTATATACACTAATCCACCGTTACTAATCGCCGCCTTAATGTACGGGCTTGCCGCTGGCAAGCCTAAATTTGCATGATAAATCCTCCTGATGTTGTCCCCTAAAAATTACCTCAAACCATTTCCGAACCATCTGTCAACCAAAACCACCAAATTCTCCCTCATTTGGTTGGTAAACTCGTCCCGAAAGAGTTACATTTTGGTAACCCATTCACAAAACATTTGTGCTACGATATTCCTATATTTGTGTTCAGCTATAAGCTAACTGCCAACTACCGACATAAATCAAGGATTATCAACTCCAATGCGCTACAACCCTTCTCACAAAAAACTCGTCCTCCGCCTCTACAAAGAAGCCTTCAAAGGCGATGTCGTGGCAACGTCCCGCTATACCGAAGTGCCAGAAAGAACCCTTCGCGACTGGATTTACGCAGCACATCGCGCGGCAGCCTCCCGTAAATCCGCTGCAGCGGCAGTGCCAATTGTGCAGCGGCGGTCATAGACGAGGCATCCGCTGCAATTGTGCCGTTTCAGCGCCATCTGGCGGGCATCCCGCCGTGCAAAATTGTCGATTCAGCGGTACCGAGAGAGCCTTCTGCCAGTCATTTCGGCGGAAAATATGCGAAATCTGCGAAACTTGCGAATCAAGTACCTCAAGACGGTATCCTGCCTAGACAAATGACTGGCAGCTTTTGACTAACGACTGCCAATAGCACTTCCCTCTCAAATGCGGTACAACCATACTCAAAATAGTTTTCACGCCACATCGGAGTCTTTTATGAAATTACTACGCAATATTTTCCTCGTTCTTTTGATGATTATTGTTCTCGCACTGATAGGAGCTGTCGTTGTTTATAATCGCTGGACACGCGGCCCTCTCCCTCAACAAGACGGTCAAATCACCATCACCTCCCAAAACACCACTGTCGGTGCACAAGCGGTTAGCATTTCCGGACTTTCGGATAAAGTGGAAATCATTCGAGATAACTGGGGCATCCCTCAGATTTATGCCTCCAACACCCACGACCTCATCTTCGCACAGGGGTATACCCAAGCCCAAGATCGTTGGTGGCAGATGGAATTTTCCCGCCACATTGGTAATGGTTCTATTCAAGAACTGACAGGCAAAAATAAAGAAGTGATGGGGCAGGATGTCTTCATCCGCACTGCCGGCTGGCGACGTGCTGCCGAAAAAGATTTCACCATCTATGATGATGAAAGCAAAGCAGTCTTACAAGCCTTCTCCGACGGTGTAAATGCCTATATCCTCAACCGCTCCGCAGGACAGCTTGCCTTCGAATATAATTTGCTCGGCGTAACTGGGGTCAACATCACCATCGAACCTTGGACACCCGTTGACTCGCTCGTCTGGGCAAAAGTAATGGCTTGGAATCTCAGTGGAAATCGCAGCGCCGAATTGTTGCGCTCCGAGCTATATAAGAAGCTCGGTAAAGAAATGACGGATGAGTTTATACCGCCCTACCCTTACGACAATCCCGATAAACCAACTATTCTTCAAGCCGAAGACTTGCCCATAAGTGACACCAGCTTGAAAGCGCAGTCAGTGGATACCGCCGGCGTAATCGGTGCGGGTACACAGTTAGCGGGTAGCATCGGCCTCAATAGTCCATTGTTTCACCAAGAACCGAGTATCGGTAGTAATAACTGGGTCATCAGCGGCAAGCTGACCAAATCCGGCAAACCCCTTCTCGCAAATGATCCACATCTCAGCATCCAAATGCCTTCGATTTGGTACGAAATCGGTCTGCACTGCCAACCAATTGGGGATGCATGTCCCTTCGAAGTAACGGGCTTCGCTCTTCCCGCGACTCCCGGCGTAGTCATCGGTCACAACACCCGTATCGCTTGGGGTGTAACCAATGTCGGCCCGGACACCCAAGACCTCTACACGCTCAAAATCAATCCGGATAACCCGCTTCAATACGAATGGAATGGTTCATGGCGCGACATGACCACACACGATGAAATCATCCACTATGGTGATAGCCAAGACACTACCACCATTACCGTTCGCGAAACCCATCTTGGCCCTATTATCAATGACAATCAACTAGATGAAAGCGGAAAACCCAAAGGCTTCAACAATGACAATCCCATGGCCTTTCATTGGACTGCCACAGCTGAGCCCGGAACAATTCTTAAAGCCGTCCTGCTCCTCAACAAAGCCAGTAATTGGACGGACTTCCGCACTGCTTCTAGTTTCTGGGATGTCCCTGCACAAAACATCATATATGCCGATGTCGATGGCAATATCGGCTATCAAACCCCCGGTCGTATTCCTATCCGTGCCGAAGGTCACAGTGGCTTACTCCCTGTAGATGGCACAACTGACAAATACGAGTGGAAAGGTTATATCCCCTTCGATGATCTTCCGCGTATTTACAACCCGCCGCGTGGTTATATCGCCACCGCTAACCAAGCGGTTGTTCCACTTGCTTATTATGACCAACTCAAACAGAAACTCGGCAGCCAATTCGGTGAAAACAGCAACTACATCATTAGCGAAGAATGGGCATATGGCTACCGCGCCCAGCGTATCAACGAACTCATTCAAACCACCGGCCCACATACTGCCGATACGATAAAAGCCATTCAAGGGGATGATAAAAACATTGGTGCTGAAGAAATCGCGCCATCACTCAAAGCCGTCACTTTCGCCGACTCGACATACACCGAAGCCCGCGACTGGATGCTCAATTGGGATTACCAGATGAAAATGGACAGCCAGCAAGCAGGGCTTTATGGCTACTTCTGGTGGCGCTTGGGTGAAGACATTTTCCGTGATCAAACCGGTGATCTTGTCGGCCCGGATGAGGGCGATCAAGGCATGTGGACAGTCAACCTGCTCCTCAAAAAACCCGATGATGCTTGGTGGGATGACGTCACGACGACCGATAAAAAAGAAACTCGCGATGATATTCTGGTCCGCGCCTTCGAGGAAGCCTATGACCAGATTAGCAAAGATCGCGGCTCAGATCGTGCTAACTGGGCATGGGGCAAATTTCATACAGCGACTTTTGTCAGCAACCCACTCGGTCAAAGTGGCATCGATCTTATCGAAAGTTTGGTCAACCGGGGCCCGGTTCAAACCGCTGGTGGCCCCGATATTGTAAACGCCACCGGATGGGATTACGGCGAAGATGGCTTTAAAGTCGTCTCACTACCCTCGATGCGCATGATTATTGACCTCAGTGATCTTTCGCAGAGCCAAACCATGCACACCACCGGACAAAGCGGTCATCCTTTCAGCCCCCATTATGACGACATGATCGAATCATGGCGCAATATTATCTACCATCCTCAGCTTTGGACGCGCGATCAAGTCGATAAAGCCAAAGTTAACGACCTGATACTCACCCCCAATTAAAAGCGAATCGTAGGGTGCACGGTTGTGCACCCACTACACATAGACTCAAAAATCTTCCTACTTCGTCAAAAACTCATGTACCAATGATTGGAAATGATGCACGCCATTCTCCCGCAGCACTGAAAACCTTCCTTGGTTATAAGCGTTGGATTTCAGCCCTTTTTGGACATTCTCGCAAATTTCAATGTCTTCCTGCTGAATCTGGTCGCTAAAGGCGATTATCTGCTGCATACTTTCCCAACCTTCGCCTGTTCCCGGTTGCTGAAAATACCACTCAAAAATGGTCAGCGTTTTATCATGTCCCAACGGCAGAATAATATTAATAGACGTGTTGTCCATATAAACATTCAGCATGACATTGGGGAATACCCAATAATAGAGCGCCTCTGCTTCCGCATCTGTCCTAACGTATCGTCTGTCGCGCACTTCACCATCCACCGGACGAATAGGCGCATACTGTGAAGAGTAATATCGGTACGTATCGACCCGATACTGGTCGTAATCAAGTTCCTTGAATAATCCCGGATGTGCAATTGGCAAGTGATAACCTTCAAGATAATTGTCGACATACACTTTCCAATTACAGTCGATCACATAGTCCCGACGTTCAATCAAGCTCATTTTGCTCAAGTCAAAACCCTTGCTCAAAATTTCCGCCTGAATAGGGCCGTATATATCACTCATTGGCGAAGCATCCGGATCAAGGTTGACAAATACCCACGGCCCCCATTCTTCCACCATAATTGGTGATAAACACACATCCTCTTTCGACCAGTTCTCTACGCCTTCAAATTCCGGTGCACGGATCAGCTTGCCTTCGAGATCATAAGTCCAACCATGATACCTGCACTGTAAACTTTTGCGATTACCTTGTCCCAACGCGACTGGACCCGCCCGATGCATGCATACGTTGTAGAAACCACGCAGCTTTTCATCTAGACCTCGCGTAATAACTAATGGTTGCCCAACCACTTCACACACGAAATAATCACCTACCCGCCGAACCTGATCAACACGTCCAACAGGCTGCCACGTCTTGTAAAAAATCCGTTCCTTTTCCAATTCCAACATTCGCGAATCGGTGTACCATTCCGCCGGTAACGTCTCCGCCCGCGCCAAATGTTCAGTCGGCTTGAAGGTATTTAAATCCAGCGGCACATTCAATACATCGAATTTCAAAGGTTCCATAGCTCAATCCTATCCTCTCATCCAAATAGACTGGAATAGAAAACAAAAGGAATGACCGTTAGCAGTCATTCCCCGGTATGCAATTGTTCAGTTATCGAAAGTCATTTATCTGCGAGGGAAAGCAAGCACAGCGTATAACTGGAACGTGGCAGTTCCAGCACCCTACTATAACAAGCGGTAATAGTAATCATCAACACGCTTACTAAAATACAATTCGATGGGTTGCTAATAAGAATGCTAACCCCAAAATCGCGACGTTCATAAACAAAAATATCGATATGAACATGCGCTCTACAGCCGTCATGCCCAAAAATAGTTTCTGGACTTTGACTTCATTGTCATCAGCAATTTCTAATCCTATATCAGTATCAAAATCAAGGCTTTCATCGTCTTCTGTCGTATTACGGAGTTCGTCTAGCATCTCACTACCCCCAACGTTCCAACCTGTTGATATATTCGTAGAATAGCCGAGAAAATCACCACTGTCAATTTATGCGTTTCCATACCCCATCCGCCAATCGAAAAACTGCGTTGGTCTGTTGCACATTACTTCCTTCACCAACCTCAACTACCGCCCGAAGTTGGACACTCCCATCGGTTCCCACTTCAGTTTGTACCGAAGTGACGACTTGTTTACCAGTAGATAATGCAGCATTAAATCGCGAATAAGCCAACTCACGAGCTACCGTATCGCGTGTATCGTAAAGACCCAAGAAATTCGTCTCATCGCGCTTCTGGATCAAATCATCCTCAACCAAAAGATGCCATGTCAAATAATCACGCCAATCCAATCCTGTTTCTTCAAGTGATTTTCCGGTAATCGTTACCAACATATTGATACTGGAATCCGGTTTTAAGGCCGATGCTAGTTGTCCTACAGTTTTTGGACCATAATTCGTTGCCAAACTATCCATTAAATAAGAATTGGTACTTACTTGGACCAATTGACCTACCAACCATGAACTGATCGCTTGTCGCAAATAGGTCGCGTCAGTTGGATAAACTGGCTGAATATTATTGCTTGCTTGCCCCACTAACCGGTCCGCAATTTTCAGGGCTACTTCAAGCTGCAAACTAGTATCAAATGGCATGTCGGTACGTGCACGCCGGACATAAGGTGATGGAATCTGTAAACGCCAATCATTTCCCGCTGCCCATGAGGTACGCAGACTTTCATCCGGAATAATTTCGACTGTCACATCAGGCAAGCCGCCACAGTTCAATGACGAGCAAGCGGTTTCAAACCACGCTGCGATGCGCTCAACCACCGCCTGCCCAAATACGTTATCGACCATCTGGTAACGAACAGTGACATTATTCACCTTCCGCACTTCAAGCTCACCCCAGAAGGTATAATCCGGTGGAACGTGATGCCAACCATCCTCATAGTGCCAGTAAAACCATACCCTCGTATAAGGCACACCATTAACAATCTCTTGCACATTAACTCGCGCCCGCGTCCGGTCAACCTGCAATGCCGAAATCTCTCCCGTGAGTTGTACCCCTTGCTGCATTTTGAGGTCTTGATATTGGTTAAAAATTTGTTGCTGGACACGCAGCCAATCGGCTGATGCGCTGCGTTGAATTGCCGAATAACTCGCAAAATCTCCTAGGCGTAATGCTGTCACTTCAGCCTCTACAGTGCTGCGTAACGACTGCTCAATTTCCTTTTCAACAGCATCTAGGCGCAGCACCACAAACGCACCAAGACTCGCGAAGATCGTAATCACAATCAATACAAAAATCAGAAAGCGTAGACGAGCCGCTCGCCGTTTACGAGCAAAAGATCTGCCCTCGCTGCCACGTTGAACCTGTGTTTTCTCAGCTTCAATTTCCCAATCGTAACGTAAGCCCATGCGCCTATCCTAACGCTATATCACCAGCGATTACGCGCTCAACTAAACCATCTGCCCGGCGTATTAGAAGCGCTCCATCTTTGTCTACTGCTTGAGCCAGACCTGCCACTTCATAACCGGCTGATTGCAACCGGACATGCTGACCAATAGTGACCAATTGTTTTTTCCATGCGTCAAATAATTCATCCTGACCCAGTCGGGCGAACCAATAATCAATCCGTTTCAGTACGTCCTCTAGCAAATCGAGCCGGTCAATGGGACGTCCCAGTACTGGTTCGATGCTAACCGCACTATTCATTAATTCAGTGCCGGTAAAATCAATTCGCACGTTGATTCCCATTCCCAACACCACCCCAACAAGTTGCTCATTCTCCCAAACCACTTCTGGCAAAATGCCGGAAACTTTTAGTCCGTTGATTTGTACGTCATTCGGCCACTTAATGCCGACGTGTTGAATTCCCCAATTCCGAATCGTATCAGAAATAGCCAATGCACCGAGCATCGTAATTTGCGATAAATCTTCACTTCGAGGACGCAAAATCACCGACACAATTAACGCGGTTCCGGCTGGCGTATGCCAAACGCGCCCTAAACGTCCTCTACCACTAACCTGTTCGTCAGCCACAACGATTGATCCGCTTTCCCCTCCATGCTTTAACCATTCAGACGTTACGTCATTTGTACTACCGATTTGCTTAAAAAATCGTACGGGGCGTGGATAAAGGCGGTCACCAATCTTCTTTTCAGTCAATGTCATCGCGATACAATCCTCTTTTAACCTGCTGATTGTAGCATCTTTAATTGGGCTGTAGAACTATCAACACGCTGGGAAGATTGCTATACTTTCATTTGCAAATTCGTCATTAACAATCAGATTTTATGGAAGCCAAACGATGGATCATCTGTATACTCCTTGGCGCATGGCCTATATTCGTGGAGAAAAAAATCCCGTCGAAGGTTGCGTCTTTTGCCAATTAGCTGCGGCAAAAGACGATAACAAGCAGGTCATTGCCTATTCGAAATATGTCTTTGTGACGCTTAACAAATATCCCTACAACAATGGTCACCTGATGATCATTCCCTATGAACATGTTCCTAGTCTAGAAGCATTGTCGCCCGATGTCCTCAGCGACTTGATGCTCAACACCAATCGAGCCTTGGCGGTACTGCGAAAAAACTACAATCCCTCCGCCTTTAACATCGGCGCAAACATTGGTTCTGCAGCTGGCGCAGGCATCGCCGAACATTTCCACTTTCACATCGTCCCACGTTGGCCGGGAGACTCTAACTTTATGGGTGTCATAGGCAACACACGTGTCATACCGGATACACTTGACAATATCTACACTGAACTCAAGGCCGCATGGCAGGAGTTATTTCCACAGGAAGCTGATAAATGAGTCAAAATAAAACCGCTCTCGATCCGGTCATATTAGGAAGCGCCCGCACACCGCAAGGTAAATTTCTCGGCAGCCTGTCGTCGCTTTCCGCTGCCGAACTCGGTCAAATTGCTGTCAAAGCTGCCGTCGAACGCAGTGGCATTGATGCCAATCAAATTAACGAAGTCATCATCGGCAATGTTGTCAGCGCTGGTGTGGGCCAAGCACTCCCCCGTCAGATCAGCATCGCAGCCGGAATTCCTGATCATGTCGGGGGCAGTGTAGTCAATAAAGTCTGCGGCAGCAGCCTCAAAACGGTCATGCTTGCATCCAATGCCATTAAGTCTCAAGACGGCAGTCTCTATATTGCCGGCGGAACAGAAAGCATGAGCCGTGCGCCTTATTTAAACGACTCTATCCGGCTAGGAAACAAATACGGAGCGGTTCAACTCCGTGACTCACTCCAAACGGATGGCCTGTGGTGCGCTTTATGTGACTGGAGCATGGGCAGCGCCGCCGAGTATATCGGCGAACAATTCGAAATCAGCCGCGAAGAAATGGATCAATTCGCATTACGCAGTCACGAACTTGCCGCAAAAGCCACCGATGAGGGCAATTTTCAGAGCGAGATCATTCCTATTTCCATCAAATCACGCAAAGGCGAAACCGTCATCACCCAAGATGAAGGCATCCGTCGGGACACAACCCTTGAAGCCCTTGCCAAACTCCCTCCGGCTTTCAAGTCAGACGGCAGTGTCACGGCAGGCAATGCCCCCGGCATGAATGACGGTGCAGCAGCGCTCGTTGTCAGCAGTCGCGCCTATGCTGAGCGAAATCAACATCAACCCATCGCACGTGTAGTCGGTTACGCTCAAGCAGCGGTTGAACCCAAGTCCATTTTTTATGCGCCTGTCAAAGCCATTCCATTAGCCTTGCAGCGCGCTGGATGGCAGATGACTGATGTCGATCTATTTGAGATTAACGAGGCATTCGCGGCTCAAGTACTCGCGGATATTGAAGGTCTAAAACGTGGCGGTTATGAACTGCCGGTTGAAAAATTGAACGTAAATGGCGGAGCAATTGCGTTAGGTCACCCGTTAGGCGCTAGTGGTGCTCGTGTTCTCATCACGCTTATCCACGCATTAAAGAGTCGTTCACTAAAACGAGGGGTCGCTGCCTTATGCCTCGGCGGTGGTGAGGCTGTCGCTTTGGCGGTCGAAATCGAGTAGGAATCTCAACCACCCATTCTGATCGCGCCAGCTTCGACTTTGGGCAGCGTAAACACGAATGTTGTCCCTTTATCAGGCTGGCTTTCAACGCGGATGGTTCCTCCATGAGCTTCCACAAATCCACGCACAATTGCGAGTCCCAATCCGGTTCCTCTTCGACCGTCACTCGTTTGTGCACGTGATTGTTCACCGCGATAAAAACTCTTAAATACATTTGGCAAATCAGCTTCAGGGATATAAGATCCGCTGTTGTGAATACTAATTTCGGCCTGCTGATTTTTTCCTCGTGCGTTCAGGCTGACTTCCCCACCGCTCGGCGTATATTCAAGTGCATTGTCGATCAAATTATATAGAATCCGCTGCACCTTATCCGGCGCCACGTATAACATATCGACCGTTGGATCAACGTGCGCCGAAAGCTTCACCGAATGCGCTTTTGCCCTTGCATTCATATTACTTAACGTATCGGATACCAAGTCATGCAGCGAAGTGGTCTGTCGCCGCAGTGGAATATGTCCCGTATCCAATTGAGCCAAATCGAAAAGGTCATTAATCAACTGCCCCATATGGGTAATTTCATTCTGCATATTCTGTTGATAACGCTTCACTGTGTCAGGATCACTTACAACACCATCCATCATCGCTTCGTTCATCGCACGAATCGCGGCTAGAGGTGTGCGCAAATCGTGGGATGCCCATGCAATCAAATCACGTCGCATTTGTTCAACCTGCCGCTTTTGTTCCTCAACTTCCTCCAGATCCGTTGCCATCTTATTAAACATCATAGCCAGTTCGCTCAAATCATCATTACCGACAACTGGCAACCGAACTTTCCAGTCCGAACGTGCCAATGCCTGAACACCTTTTGACAATTCAGATATTCGCTCACGTAATGTCCGCGCGATAAAAAAGGTTGAAACCGCAGCGATGACACCTGCAAATATGAGCAGCCCTGTCGTCAAAACCAGATCATGCTCTTTAATGAACATAAGCCGCGCTGTGATCCAGACATTAATGAAAATCAAAACGACAGTCAATACGATGATGGCAAATAGCGCGCCTCGTAAACTCAGAAAACGCTGGAGCATACGTTGTTGATACAGTAGATAGGTCAGGCCAACGGTTACTAATCCGCTGCTGCCCATATAGAAAAACAGGTTTTGAACGTCTTCTGCGGGAGGGTTTAGTGCGGGAACAATAACTAGCATAGCCAGCAAAAAAGCGACTAGTACCGCAACCACAAGTTGAATAAATAATGGAAGTTTCATACATCCGGCTCAAACTTATAGCCTACGCCCCACACCGTTTGAATATAGGTTGGCTGCGCGGAATCCGGCTCGATCTTTTCTCGCAATCGTCTAATATGGACGGTTACTGTACTTTCGTCACCATAGAACTCATACCCCCATACTTGATTAAGCAGTTGTTCCCGCGTAAATACCTGCTGAGGATGCCGTGCAAACAACCATAACAAATCGAATTCCCGCGCCGTCAGGACAACCGCTTGTCCCCGAACTGAAACAGAACGTCGCAGTGGATCAATCTGGAGATGCTTAAATTCTACTGGTTTTTCGGTGATCTGTGAGTCGCTGCCTGCGCGGCGCAGCACAGCCTTAACTCGCGCCACCAATTCGCGCGGGCTGAACGGCTTCACCACATAATCATCGACACCAAGCTCAAAACCGGACAGCCGGTCGACCTCATTCCCGCGAGAGGTTAGCATAATGATCGGCACATGACTTTGGTCACCGGCGTATTCCGGCGAATTGCGAATCGACCGGGCAATCGAAAAGCCATCTATCCCGCCGGGAAGCATAATATCCAACAGAATCAAATCAGCATGTTTCTCTTGCAGCAAAGCCAACGCGTTCGCGCCAGTATCGGCCTCAATTACCGCGAAACCGTCTAGTTCCAAATACCGACGAACGACATCCCGCAGCGTCGCTTCATCATCAATAATGCAAATGGTTTGTGTTTTCATAATAGCGCGATTATAAGACTAGCCAATTACAAGAAGATTACAGAACTCTCACTTCTCTGGAACATCAAAATTCACAGGCAGCGTATACGCATTATCCGGATAGGCAATCGACAATCGCGTCCCGGCAACTGAATTATACCAACCGAGGATGACGCGATATGATCCTGCGCCGATTGGCGCAGATCCGCCAATCGTATGTCGTGTCACGAACTGCTCCCCCACTAGCCAATATTTTGTTGGCAGTGTTGGTGGTGCATCGCCCTGTCCCACGACTTGATTATTTGCATCCAGCGCCTGTACAAATACAGTGTAATTAGCAGCCAATGGCGCAGTCGCTTGCCAAACCAAGGTAAGCACGTTCCCAGTCAGTTGATACTCCACCAGACGAACCGCGTCCCCAAAGGCAACACGCTCAATAGGCATAACACCGGTGGTGCGCTGTACTGTATTCTTGGGCGCAAATCCGCCTACATCGAGCATCACACTGTCCAGAGGCCGTCCGTCTTGATCAACCGCATTCACCAGCCGTTTATCTACATAATTCCACCATCCTACTTGGATGCGCAGCGTCGAAACGGCCTCACTCGCTTGATCCAGCGAAATCGAATATCGATCCTCATAAATCGCCCCTACTTGCCATGTTGATGTTCTCAAACGTCCTGCACCCGGAAAACTATCGACCTTACCTACATCGATCCCATCATTAACCGTCGCATGAAGATACAGACTATTATCGGATGTCGAGCGCCTAATTACCTTCCAATAAACTGTAATGGACAAATTATCGCCGGGAAAATACCGTTGATCTGTCACTTCATACGCCACTAAAGCAACATCACCAAACCGTGCATAAACGGAACGTGCACTGTCAGGCACGTTTCCTAAATCAAGCGGAGTTGTATATTCGGGCGCAATACTTGCAAATGGAACAATCGTAGCAAAAATGGCAAATCCAACGGGGAGAGTCAAATAACTTGATGTCACCTTACGCCATTCAATAAATCTTGACACAAGCGGCCTAATCCAGAAACGTCCCAGATTGACAATACCCGCGGCTCCCAAAATCGAAATCGCGGCATTAAATGGAAACAGCAGCCTCCCCTGTGAAGCATAGGTTTGAGCTGTCCAGCCGATCAAACTGACTGTTCCAGCCGCAACAATCAGCGCCAACCACACACCAACCACACACTTGTCAAGTCGTTGATTATCGAGAGTCTTGGATTTCACCCATGATTCAGCACCAGCAATAAACGCAGTCGCCAACCCCAATATCATCAAAACGCTGGCGATGTCCATCACATCATAAAACCAGCGGTAGGTCATGATATTCACAGCCCCGAAAAGCCCCCAGTAGGCGAAACGAAATCCCTGAAACTCGTCGATTAAGGTTTGCAATCCGAAGCTGCCGACCCGCGGCCCGGCTACTGCGACCATCATACTTGTGCCAAAAAGCTCATGATACAGCGTGATATTTCGCACATACCACCAACCCGCAACAGCTATCCATACTCCACAAACAATCCCAATAAAGCCTACAAACCCCCGCCAATTCAATTGAGTCGGAGCAGGTTGTCCACCAAAATATCGTGCCATCCTCGGACGTACAAATACCCAACCAGCGCCTAAAAGCGCAAACGGTAGCAGCACCAAACCGCTTAACTTACTCAGCGATGCCAACGCGACCAGCACCGCAATAAAAATCGTCTGTTGAGTAGAAAAACGCGAGCGCCTAATCAAAACAATCATCTGCCAGATAATCAAGCTGTTTAGTGCCGTAACCAAATTATCGTTATTTACGGATGCCGTGATGAACAAAAACATTGGGTTAAAAGCTGTCAACGACGCAGCCAGAATCGGCAGCGCTGGTTGACCAAACCCAAGCGCTCGTGCCGCCATGTAAATCGAATTAACAGTGACACATCCCAAAATGATGCTGAAAAGTCGAGTAAAATAAACCGCCAAAACGGTGCGTTCTATTGGTGGATGTGCCAAATCATGCAGCACCAAGTTCTTATTCCCCACATTGCCCGGAACCCCTGCGACAGCATGAGGATTAGGCTGTCGCACAACATCAAAATCGCTGCGATCAATCCCCTTTACGAGAATTGCAGCAATCAAATAATACAGTGGCGGCTGGCTTCCCTCCTGTTCGTAGGCGGTCTTAATACCGGGATGCTGCACCGGAAGTTGCCCATTATCGGCAATCGTGTTAATCATCCCGAAGTGCCATAATTCATCCGACGCTTCAAGTGGCGGCGTGGCCCATGTGTAAATTAGGCACAAAATAGCAAAAACCCCGAGTATTACTACAAGGGGTAAAAAATCTTTTCGCCGTGCGCGTTCATCTAGAAAATTCATAACAGTACATTCTAGACATCGATGTGCGGCTGCACAAGTTTGAGAATGTTTAGGTTATCGCCAAATATGCGAGGTAAAGAACGTCTTTAAGCAATGCATTATCGATGACTCCGCTTCCTCTACGTCTCAGTGGTTCAATCATGCATTTCAAATTTCAACTATTCTGCGCCAACATCTCACGCGAATTCTCTATATAGCTTAACGATTGGTGACGGAAATAGGTATTATACAACTCTGCGTAATGCCCTCCCTGTTCCATCAATGAATCGTGATTGCCCTGCTCGATAATCTTACCCTCGCGCAGCACAATGATGCGATCAGCGCTACGTACCGTACTGAGACGGTGAGCGATCAAGACTGAAGTCGATTGTGCCAGAATTTTATCCAATGCCTCTTGAATTTGAGTTTCCGTAAACGGATCAATACTAGCGGTCGCTTCATCAAGGATAAAAATCGGCGGACGCTGCAATAAGACACGCAGCAAACTCACCAACTGCCGCTGACCCATGCTCAAGTGGGCGCCGCGCTCACCCACATCGGTTTGCAAACCATCCGGTAATGTTTCTAACCACTCTCCATTCCCAATACTTCGAGCAACGGCTTCAACTTCAGCATCGCTCGCTTCTGGTTTAGAATATCGAATGTTTTCCGCTATTGTCCCGCTGAATAAAAATGGTGATTGCTGCACCATACCCAACCGACTTCGGAATCCCTGAACGTTCAGCACCCGAATATCGTGTCCGTCAATCAACAGTTCGCCACCTTGAAACTCATAGAACCGTGCAATCAGTTTAGCTATCGTACTTTTACCCGCCCCTGTGTGCCCCACGAACGCAATGCTTTCTCCCGGTTGTATGGTCAGCGAAAAGTGGTCAAGGACCGATATACCCTCTTTGTACTCAAATACCACATCTTTAAATTCAACCTTGCCTGACAATTTATCCAGATGCACATCACCAATCTGGTTCACTTTATTCGTCGAGTCAATCAGTGCAAAAATCCGTTCAGCCGCACTCAAACCTTGTTGCAGTTGCCCCCAAAAACTCGCCAGATTGATAATCGGGAACCAGAAACGCTCCACACTTTGAATGAACAGGTACCACGAACCCACATTTATCGCGCCGCTGACCACTGCTTGCGCCCCAAAATACAATATCGACGCGCTTCCAAATCCAGACAAAACATTCAAGACCGGAAATATCAAAGCCAGAACAAATCCGCGACGTAGATTGATAGCATACGACTGGTTATTAACGCCCACAAATTCTTCATAAATCAAATTTTCTCGCCGGAAGTTCTTTGCAATGCTGATTCCAGATACACTTTCCTGAATATTGTCATTTACTGCTGCCATCGCCCGTGAACCTTGTCGCCCCACAACCCGCGACAAATATCGGAACAGCAGCGACAAAGCAACAAAAATGGGCAGCCATAACAACACCAGCAGAGACAGTTGAACCGAGCGACTAACTAATACACCACCCAGCAACATAATCTGCACGATCTGCACAAAAATGTCGCTGAAAATAACCAGAATATTGCCGAACTCTTGGGTATCGCTCGTAATGCGGCTGACAATCTTGCCCGATTTATTATCATCATAAAAACCAAGATCACGGTTCACAGCCGCCGCAAATGCATCGCTCCGCATTTTGCTAATTCCGTCACCAATCAGGCGTGTAATCATCCGTCCACGCCACCAATTACATAGATAATCGATGATGGCAGCGATGAACAACCCGCCTAATAAAAGGATCAGCAGTGGTCGATTTTGTTGATCATCCAACAACTGAATCGCGCTAGAAATCAAAACCGGGAACACCGTCCCCAATATTGAGTAAAAAATCAGCAATCCCGCAATCGTCCACAGCACGCGTTTTTGACTGGCAAAGTAACTGCCAATCCGCTTAAAAAGATAACTGTCTGAATACAGACGGTCATACGAATCTTGGTTAAGTGAGTCAAACATACCCATAATTAGCCTCGCGCAGCATCCGCTTGTGGCTGCGCACTCTCCTCATATCGCGCAAAAATTCTGCTGTAAGATTCGGATGACACCAATAAATCTTCATGTTTCCCTTGTGCCACAACCTTCCCCTGTCGCAGCACCACAATATGATCCGCCCACCGGATTTGAGACAGTCGATGGGTAATCAAAATCGTCGTACGCCCTTTTGATGCCGCCCAAATGGCCTGCTGGATTCGGTCTTCCGTCGCGCTGTCTATTGCGCTGGTGCTGTCATCCAAGATTAAAATTGGAGGATCAGTCAGGAACGCGCGGGCAATTGCCAACCGCTGTCGCTGTCCTCCGCTTAATGTAACCCCACGCTGTCCCACAATCGTGTTGTAACCTTCAGGGAAACTTGTGATAAACTCGTGAGCCTGCGCCTTTTGAGCAACCGCTTCAACATCTTCTTGCGTCGCTGCCTGTTTACCAAACCGTATATTATCGGTTATAGAACGGCTAAACAGAAAAATATCTTGCTCAATGATGCTGATTTGTGATCGCAGTGACGCTAAATTCCAATCACGCACGTCCACACCGTCGATCAATACTTTGCCCGTATCGACATCATAACTGCGGTTGATCAACTTTGTAATCGTACTCTTACCCGAACCTGTTTGCCCGACGATTGCGACTGTCTGTCCCGGTTCAATAGTGAACGAAATGTCTTGCAGCGATTGATTGCTGTCGGTATAGCCAAAGCTCACATGATCAAACACGATCCGTCCTTGTATCGGTGCTGTCCGTCCTGCATTATTTTGGTCAAGGTCGGTTTTTTCATTAATGATCATCAAAATGCGTCGGGCGCTCGCATACCCCAACGCCACCTGTGATAGTGATCGCAATGATGAATAAACGGGGAACTGGTACAAAAACAACACACCGAGGAAGGCCACAATTTTTCCCGCGTCAATCAGTCCGAGTTCATACAAATAAATCGCTTGGATTAATCCGCCGATAGTCAACATTGACAGCAGTAAGAACGCGATATATCGTGCTTCGATGTACCCCTGCTTCACAAAATAACCACGTACTTCATTGACTGCTTTGTCGAACGAGTCAATCTCTTTTTGTTCTCGCGCTGCCCCTTTCACAACCTGTAGCCCATCTAGCGTTTCCGCCAATTTGGCATTCATATCCCCGAATGCCGAACGTACACGCTGGGCAATCGGATTCAGAGTTTGTATAAATCGATATTGCGCCATGAAGTACAGTACGAGAAAAATCGTGGGTAAAATGATAAACGATGGGTATATTGTCGGCGCAGTAATCAACGGCACAATCAAGAAAAACCCTGATCCAATAATCATATTTAAACCGGGATTCATCATTAAATTCATTTCGCGCACATCGTTCGTCACACGCGCCATGATTTCACCGACCGGTTGTCGATCATGGAAATCCATACTCTTGCCCAACAAACTGGCGTATAACTCGTCACGCACATCGCGCTCAATCCGTTGCGAAAAAGTTTCCGCGCAGAAATTACGCATCAGTTGTAAACAGCCACGCATGAACTGCGATATAACCACACCCAGCGTTGCATGAACGATTACATCCGCTTGGTTTCCCGCGATAACCGCGTTAAATGCGACCCCGATAAAATAGGGAACGGCAGCAGCAAACGCCGCGTTACTGAATGCACCGACAACCATCAGAATACCTACCAGTGGATGTCGAACGATATGTGAAAGAATAAACCGCAGTGGATTGGAATGATTAGTTTTAAACGGAACGTGTGCGATAAATTCAGCAGACATAGTTAACCAGCAATTTCTGAATTGATTTTTCGATGAAATTATTGAAATGGGTACGAAAACGCGTTGTAAAGGGTGTTAGTAAAGCTAAAACACAGTCTAATCCTAGCACAGATGTTTACGGCGATATAATGCCAATTTGTCCATATTTGCTGTATAAAAGTCCCCTCTACGCTCACAAAACATCAAATTGATGCAAAATTCGCCCTATAATCCACGATTCTTATGAAAGGTTTAGAAATCAGTCTTATCTACCTTGATGGCAAAGTAAGTGACACAATTACACCCGCTCATTATTTCTATAGGTTTTTGCTCCTCCTCAGTGTTGACTGTCTATTTGCAACGACAGCGGCAGCAAAGCACCTCCGCATCGATGGCAACAACCGGGCAATCCATTCCACTCGTGCCGTTTCAGTGGCCGAAGCGGGTTTGTCACCGGACAAAGTTGGCACGTCAGCAGCGACATGGGAGCATCAAAGTATTCAATGAAGCGGATTTACTGCATAATCGGCACTAAGTATTGCAACTACATATTTGAACGACTATAAACCATTGACCAATAACTAAGGAACGGTGATCGACTCAAGCGATAAATAGTCGCTGCCATCCGCCAACAAGAGACGTTTCCCGGTCTGCCAATCATAAACAATCAACCCAAGTTGATAGGTTCCAGCCACAGTATCAACAGGCAAAGATAGGCTGCGAAAATCTATATAAATCTTTCCACCTTGCATTGCATTTGTGTCAATTGTCTCCTTGCCGTAGTGATTAATCGGCCCGTCCGACTGTGCCACCAATTTTCCCGACGCGTCCAACAACTGTAATCCAATCGAGAAACTTGTGGTCGGTGTCTTATCCACCTTCCACCACAAATGAACATCAACCGATGAATGACTGACCGAAGTAATATCTGCACCCCAAAATGGCATCTCTGTTCCGAAAATTTGAGGCGTTTTTAATGGGGGAGCTTCCATCAACTGAATAAGGTAACACCACAGGGGATTGCAGTCGCCGATGACCTGCTGCACTGGATAATCCGGTTCGAGTTTTGCAAAATTCGCCCGAACATCAGAATTAAACCAATCATTAGTCACAAACCAAATCCGCCGCGAGTTCTTGGTTTGGATAATATCGGTGGTAAATGACCTAAATAAAGCATCGGGCAGATAATGACTCATCTGCCACCAAACCACATTATCCGCACTATTCATGGGTTCAACATAAAGCACATCGCCGGGTTGGGCATCCTTCGCCATCTGTTGATAAAAATCGCGGTATTTGACAATCCGAGGCGAAAACTGCGTTGGGATTGACCACCAGCTAATCCCTACAAATACCCCTACAAGTAGCCAACTTATTCTGCGTGGCAAAGACGCAATTCCAACCGCCGTAATCAGCCCAATCCCAACCGAAAGATAAGTAATATAGCGCGGGGTGTAAACCGAAAACACCAGATTAACCAACAATGCTGCAAGCGGAACTCCAAATGCCCATAATACCAGCAACCAATAACTCTTTTTCCGCCAGCTGTATACAATCCCAATGACCAGCACCAATAGGTAAAGAACAGGTTGTCCACTTGTCGCCAAATTGACGAGGCTGACGATACCATTCACCGTCGTCGGCTCTGTTGTGCTTCCAATCCCTGCTACGCCGCGCGCATTCCCGAAGCCCGACTCGATAGAAATGAGCGTTTCGACTTGATGAATGGCCACAGGAAACCACGGAGACCATAACAGAAAAGCCAACAACCACGCCCCGACAATCTGAACCAACATTTGCCGTGTCGGGCGAGCGAATATAAGCAAATAAACTGCCTGTGACATGACCAAAAACACGAGGAAATAATGTTGATAGAACATCAACGCCACGATCAGTCCATATAACAATGCCGTAAACAAAGTTCGACGCTTCAGCCAACGATAAAAGCACCACATGCAAAGTGTCGCCACTAACATATTTACCGAATAGGGTCGAATCTCCAGCCCGTAAGTAAAGAAGTAGGAATTTGCCCCTAAAATCGCAATCGCAAACACCCCAACCCTTGCCGAGTTGAACCATGTCCGCCCAATTTGATAAACCAGTGCCAGTGTCAGAAGCGTTGCAAATACGCTGTAAACTCGCCCCATGAATTCACTGCCACCGATAAACTGCTGCCAGATCCAAAATGAGGAAAACCAAACGGGCGCATGCACGTCCTGTGTCGCTTGATACCAAATCGTGTAACTTAAATCTCGGCTGGTCGTCCGAAAGGCTATCTCCTCGTCGTCTCGCATATATCGATTTTGAATGCTGCTGATATGAAACGCCGCGACGAGAAAAACACACAACAATCCAAGAAGCCAACCCCGTTTTGAAACCTGTACCATGCAAACAGCCTCATTGTTAAAAACGCAATTCGTGGCTAAAGTCATTGAATTACGTTGAACGATGCCAATCATTCAGGAGAACATATGCGACCAAAGGTTTTTGTGAGCCGGATTATACCTGAAGCCGGATTGAATTTGATTCGTGAAGCATGTGACGCCGAAGTCTGGCCGGAAGTCATGCCTCCCCCATATGATTTGCTACTTGAAAAAGTAAAAACAATCGATGGACTTCTATCCACACTGAATGATCGCATAGATGCTAACTTAATTGCTTCATGCGGCGAGAATCTTAAAGTAATAAGCCAGATGTCAGTTGGTTATGACAATATTGATGTCAATGCTGCCCAAGCAAGGAATATTCCAATTGGCAATACACCGGGTGTACTGACTGATGCAACAGCAGACTTAGCCTTTGCGCTTCTCTTGGCTGCGTCCCGACGCATCGTTGAAGGTGTCGAATATATACGCAATGGCAAATGGCGTACGTGGGAACCACTGGCCCTACTCGGTGGTGATTTAAGCGGAGCGACTCTCGGCATTATCGGGCTAGGACGCATTGGGGAAGCTGTTGCCCGCCGTGCCAAAGGTTTTGACATGCGTATAGTCGCCTACAGCCCCAATAAAAGCAAGGAAACCGTTGCCAAAATCGGGATTGAACTCCTTTCGTTCGATCAACTTCTACAAGAGTCGGATTTCGTTTCAATTCATGTGCCGCTAAACGCACAGACTCGCAATCTCATTAACGCCCAAGCTCTTCAAAAGATGAAACCCACGGCGATCCTAATCAACACCGCGCGGGGTCCAATTGTCGATCAACAAGCACTTTACGAAGCTGTGAAATCTGGCATCATCGGCGGTGCAGCGTTAGATGTCACGAACCCCGAACCGATGTCGCCTGATGATCCACTTTTATCACTGCCCAATATAACCATTGTCCCACATATTGGCAGTGCCAGCCTTCGAACGCGTAACAAAATGGCAGTGATGGCCGCCGAGAACTTAATTGCGGGTGTTGCGGGGAAATCTTTGCCCAACCAAGTGAAGGTCTAGTTTGTAATTGTGATTTGAACTGGCAGTATACCTAGGGTCGAATCGTGTACCGCCGCACCAGTTACAGCAAGTTGTATACTGTCGTTAGTTGACTGATACAAGCGAATCCATATTTGATAAGTACCTGCGGTTAAGGTGGCAGGCAGCCTTAAAGCTCGATTATCCAATTGGGGAACATTGGGCTTCCAACTGCTCGTCGGCGCGAACCCCCAAGAAGGCTGTGCGTCTTGACCCTGCGCCACCACGCTTCCACTAGCATCCGCAACAAAATAGGCCACCGTATAATCATGTTCCAACGCTTTGTCCGCCTGCCAATAGAGCGAAATCGGAATAACCGATCCAGATTTATATGTTGAGCCAGCAGGCAGCGTAAATCCGGTCAACTGAATAGCATCGCCAAAGCGCAAATCCGACAAATAATCCGGCCCACGAAACACAAATGGATCAGGTGCTTTTGCCGTACTGTATTCAATCAGGCGAATGCGGGGATCGGGAGGGTCAGGCTCCAACTCTCGAATCGGATAGTAGTGCGTCACCATAAAGCGTTCAACGGGACGAATTGCCCAAGGGTGCCACGGGCCAAAGTCAGCCAGTAACCACAATGTCGGGTGAAATTGTGCCAGATTATAAATAAGTGGAACCGACGTTTTCAGGAGAAGCACATCAACATTGGTTGAACGAATCACAGGCGGCTGTTCAGGGCTAGGCTGCTCACCGGGCGCATCAGGTAAAGAAATGACACGTGGATAAGCCAATTTTCCATGATTCAAGAAAAAATATTCATACTCATTGTCTGCCAGTAAAAGTACATCACCTGTATGGGTATTCGATTGGATCAATGGCAAAACAGACCGCAGCGAAGGATTTGACCCCGAATAAATAATGTCATCATTAATCGAACGTAAGCCTAACCCGATGAGCAAGAATGCCAAAAATGGAAATAAGGCTAAGACAAATATCGATCTTCTTTGGAGCGTTAAAGATTTTTGCTGTGGTTGAAACCGAAAAAGGTTATAAAGCCATGTAGCACAAATCAGTACAACAATCACACATACAATGGGCCACCAAGAAACGCCGACACGCACCCAAGCAAAGTCAAAATCAGGCGGCGAATGGCCCCACTGTGTTGGAATGAGAACCCAACGCAAATAGCGGATTACATTTAGCCCTCCACCCCACTCGCCTAAACCATTAGCATCAGGCGGAAGTAAGTTGATATACACCCCCCAGTCATATGAAACCGCACTGATTTGCGCCCACAAACTATAAGCACAAATCAAAATCACTCCAAAACGAACCCACCACCGTACTCCTAAACGCATCACCTTATCAAATACGGGCAGTATCCCCAACATCACAAACGGAAGTACAGGAATCAGAAATCGTGGAGGCCACGATAACCCACCAAACCAGTGATCACCTCTCAGCACGGCATATCCTAAAGCAAAAGCAAATACCATAGCCACAATCGAAACGGGGTAACGATACCCCCCTTCCCGATAAAGCATCACTATGCCGAGGATAGCCAATAGTAAAACAGGAGATGTACCCCACACACTGCCACCTATGCTCAGGAGATAAGTATGAAAAGCCTGATGAGCAGTAGCAATCTGCTGAGGTGACCGATGAAGTATAGCCGCCAATCGTTCATAGATCGCGGTATAGGGAATCGAAGCTGCAAAAACTGTCGATAAAATCAGAACGGCAATAAACGCTAGAAATAAGATTAGTAAAATCATCTGCAATCGTTTTGGGAACTTTATCGCGGGAGCGAGGATAATCACGAGTGAGGGTAAAGCAAAGATAACCGCTTCTTTCGTCAAAAACGCGGCAGCCAAAGCCCCTACACTAGCAAGAATATAGACCACCGAACGGTAACGCTGCCTGCGCCATCGTTCCATGCTCAAAGCTGATAGCAAAATAAATAAACAAGCCAGAGGTTCGCGAAAAAATGTCTTGCTGTAAGGCCATAATATCGTGCCTACACCTAACATCAACGCCGCAGTAACGCCAACAATCGGACGATAACCGAGCGTTACAGTGTAGAAATAAAGCACCACTGCGATGCCTGCGCAGATAAAGATATTGAAAAACCAAACTGCGTGAACCAACCCGATACCCGGAATATGCTCCGCCAACCAATAAATTGGAGCCGTCAGAATCAGTTGCAGTGGCTCAACTTCCGCCGCAGATAAGGGATAAAAACTCGGGGGGGTTGTCGTAAACGGAGGACTGTCAGCCGACGTTTTATCGAGAAACACATCACCAAAGTCAACGATGCTTGCAGTAGCATTAAACAGGGTGAGTGTATCACCACTTTCAATGCGGCCACTGTAAGTGAACGCGTATACTCCAAGAAGTATCCCGACTAACGGGAATACGATCAACCAACGCTGCTCACCTTTTGCGACTTCAACCGCCATGCACACTCCCCAAACGTTTCGCAGTACAAACAAAAAAGCGGCAACCGGATAAGCCGATCACCGCCTTGAGTTTATCTGATTTCAAAAAGGATAGAAACGTCGAAAGGAATTAGCCGTTACCAATCAGTTTGTTGCGAACACCAAGCAAACCTTTGATCACTTTCTGGCTAGTGTTAAGTTTATCAAGCTGTTCAAGACCGGCTTCATATGTAGCAGCGCCCACCATGAGCTTTCCATCACGAACCTGTAAGTCGCCCATCGCAATCAGGGTTTCGCCGTAAAGTTTCTTCTCGCCCTGTTCCTCAAAGATATCAGCGGCTTGACGATAGCAGTTGTATGCCTGTTCTTTGTCGCCGAGCGCCGCATACACCCCGCCCATATTGCCTAAGACCTTGGCAACACGCATGGAGTCTTGCAGTTCTTGGAAAATCGAAAGCGCGTTTTGCATCATGTCAAGTGCCTGCTGGTGCTCGCCCAGCACCCGATGCACAAGTCCGATATTAGTCTGCATTTCGGCCACCATATCGCGCTTGCCTTCGACTTCGTAGGCATCACTTGCTTGATGGAATATTTTTGATGCAGCTTCATAATCTTTCTGTTGAAAGAGTTTAACGCCTTGATCCTGCAATTCCTGTGCTGTCGCCATTTCCCTCACCTCATTGTCTATTTGTCTATCTAGTAATATCGAGAATGCTGGCCCCGACCTGCCTTAAATCTTCAACAGGCATCTTGCTGAACATAATGGCAATTTCGATAAAGCCAATGTTGCGCGGGTTAGCCGCAAACTGTCGTTTTTCGTCTGGCAGTTCAAGGAAGTGTTTCCACTCTTCGCGCATTTGTAACCATTCGCCAATGTATCCGCTGGTTTCAAGAAAATAACTCGTATTCTTTTTCAAGATGCTGGAAAGAACACTCAATTCGTGCATCGGGACAGGCAGCTCACCTATTTCGTACTGAGCCAACAAATCCGACGGTATAGCACTTTCTTCACTGATTGTTTCAAGGCTAAGGCCAAGTTCCTCACGCGCCTGACGCATCATTGCACCGATCATTCGAGTCCGCAGCGCTACGTACTCGGATTGGATATCGGAATGGCGACCAACTTTAGCCTCCAACGTATCCGTACCCCAAAAGTGGCTTACCGGAACACCAAGATAGAACGCAAGCAGTTCGATCTGAGGCAAACTCGGAGCCGAATCGCCATACTCCCAAGCCTGCATCTCTTCTGGCGTGATGCGAAGCAAATTTGCACAGTCCTCTATACTGCGCTCAGCGTTCAGACGTGCATCATGAATGAGGACTCCAATCATACGGGCACGAATGCGGTATGATTCAGCAAAATCATGCGCTTTGGGTTGTGCCCCTTCGCCCGATTGTGCGTTACCCTTAGATTTGAGGCGAGCCGAAACATTCTTGAAATCCATCTGTTCCTCCGGAGAGCCGATTTGCATTGTTATTATGTGGCGATTATAGTCCCATCAAGATACACGAGCAAACCGAACCATTCCGTTTACTATTTCATCGTAGCACAGGATACTAGAAGATGAATTAACGTTTCGAGCGGTATTTGTGGGGAGATCAAGAGTATAATGAACATTATTAGATTAAAATGAAACTAGTTGATTACATTTCAAAAGAGATAGTCAATGGTCGCTATGGAATCAAGAACAATTGAACAGCTCAACAGTGAAAACATTGTTTTGCAAGAGAAAGTCGCTGAGCTTTCAGCTATAAATAAGATCGCCCACATACTTGGCACCTCACTTGAATTCGAGGAATTTCTAGATCAGTTTATTGTTGCAATTCAAGACATAGTCAAATGCGACCACGTTTTGATATTGGTGCAAGATGATCAGGAGACCATTCTCCAATATGGTGCGAGTAATTTTAAACTTCCGGGCGACCAACAAAGTAACCTCGAAGGCTTGCGTATTGGAACTTTCCAACCAGAGCCCGGCTCAATTGTCGATACATGGAGTAACGGAAACAGCGTCTGGGCCAAGCCTCAAACAAACGAGGACAACCTGTCGATTAAATGGCTGTCCACCTATCTAAAGACCGACTCGTTTTTTGGAACACCATTACGATCAGAAAACAATCTCATCGGCGCAATTATTATTGACAACAGCACCAGCGGAAAACCCATCGAAAAAGAGCATCAATATTGGTTGGAAACTATTAGTCCAAGCGGGGCGATGGCGCTGCAAAACGCGCGTTTGCACCACAAAACGGTTCGAGAACTGGCTGACAGTATGCGTGAGATGTATATTTTGCGCCAGATTGACCGTGAACTCAGCGATACGATTAACATCAATCATGTCTTCGAAATGACACTCGATTGGGCACTTCGTTTCAGTAACGCACAATCAACATCGTTAGCCTTATTCGACCAGGAATCCAACACATTACATTTCTTATTTGAATATGGCTACGACGTTCCCCAAGAACAACTCGATATTATTCGGCAAGAGTACGGCTCAGGCATTACCGCACGAGTTGCAAATTCAGGTTACGCCGAGGTTGTACCCGATGTCAGCATGGATCCCGATTTTGTGCGGATGGCAACCAATACCCGTTCACAAATGGCTGTTCCAGTTATGCGTGAAGACCGCGTTGTAGCCGTTATCACGCTTGATAGCAAAAAACTCAACGGATTCACGGATGCACACCTCGATTTTGTACAAAAATTAGCAACCCGGGCAGGTGTTGCCATTGACAATGCCCGTCTATACGAAGAAGCCATCCGTGAGCGCGAAAAACTCTCCCATATTCTCAATAACACAGCAGATATGGTGATGGTGATTGGCAATGACGAGCGCATCATCTTGATTAACCAGGCAGCCTTAAACGCCATGCAGCTCTACACCAATCAAGACTATACACGACGGCTGGCGAGCGAAACCTTTGAGCACACCGCACTTTGGGCAACATTCCAACGCGCGAAGAACAGCGGCGAAAACATCATCGAAGAAGTGATGATGCCCAACGAGCGGATTTTCCACGCAAACTTGCGCCGGTTTGAAGGTATCGGCTGGATTGTAGTTATGCATGATGTCACCCCTTACAAGGAAATGGACAAACTAAAAGGCGAACTGATTGCGACCGTTTCCCATGATCTCAAGCAGCCATTGAGTGTGATGAACGGCTACATTGAGCTGATGATTATGCAGCAGAGTGTGACCCAACAGGGCTTGAACTCGGTGCACATGATCCGCAAGGCCATGCAAAACATGCGCCAATTGATTGATGATTTGCTCGACCTCGCCAAAATCGAGTCGGGAATTAAACTCAATTTGGAAGCTGTTCAGATTGAACAGATCATTCAAGACTGCATCGAGCAAGTGAAGCCAGCCGCCCAAAATAAAGCCATCACGGTTATAAACAATATTACCGAAACTCTTCCAGCGATCATGGCTGATCGTTCTCGCATGAGGCAGATTCTCATCAACTTGATTGGCAACGGTGTGAAGTACACAGGTACTGAAGGCTGGGTGAAAATTGGGTCTGAAATTAAGTCAAACACTCTCCGAATTGCGATCCAAGATAACGGTATGGGTATCAGCCCCGAAGATCAAATCCATGTTTTCGAGCGTTTTTATCGGGTACGACGACCGGAAACCGATAATATTGAAGGAACCGGTTTGGGCTTAGCTATTGTTAAGAGCTTGGTTGAGGCACATGGCGGGCAAATCACGGTCGAGAGCAAGTTGGGTGAAGGCACAACTTTCTATCTCGCACTACCTATCGCTCAATCTTAATCTAACCGCATATAGGATAATTTTTCAGCCGGAGCATCGGTTACACGCTCCGGTTTTTATTTTATTTGGGTTTAAAATAGTAATGAAAAGAAAACTATTCCAATGAAATGAGGAGTGAATCGCGGAATAAAAGTAAATTAGTTTGAAAGAGATTTATTGATGGCATACCGAATTGGGTCGGGACAAGGTTTTTATGGAGATGATGTAACACGAGCGCTGCCGATGATTACGGGAGGTCACGTAGACATCGTGTGCTTCGAGGCGCTGAGTGAACTGACGCTGGCAATTTTACAAAAGAATAAGCTAGCTGATCCTAAACGCGGTTATACCTTTGATGTCAAAATCATCGCTGAGAAGATTTTGCCGGAGGCTTTCAAGCGCAAAATTCCGTTAATTACCAACGGCGGTGGTTTGAATCCGCTATCCGCCGCCGAGATGGTGCGCAAAACCGCAGCAAGTATCGGCCTAACTGGCCTCAAAATCGCGACCATAACAGGCGATAATGTGCTGACACGGCTAGATGCACTGCAAGCAGCAGGCGAATCGCTGATGAATATGGAAACAGGCGAAAAATTGGCAGATACGGAAAACCAGAATTTCATCACCGCCAATGTCTATTTGGGAGCCCAGCCGTTAGTCGAAGCACTCAAATCTGGCGCGGATATGGTGATTACCGGACGGGTGGCTGATCCTTGTTTATATTTGGCAGCGATGGTGGCACATTACGGCTGGGCGTGGGATGACTGGAACCGGCTTGCCAGCGGGATTGTTGCTGGACACCTCTTAGAATGTACAGGACAAGTGGTCGGCGGCAACAGCCTCGCACTTATTCATGATACCGACGCGTCAGCCCTACCCTATTTAGGTTACCCGATAGCCGAAGTCGAGGCCGATGGCAGTTTTGTGCTGACTAAAATACCCAACAGCGCGGGATGTGTATCGATCGAAACCGTCAAAGAACAACTGCTGTACGAAATCCACGATCCCGCCAATTACATCACACCGGATGTGGTCGCTAACCTGACAACTCTCCACTTGGAAGATGTGGGACGTGACCGTGTGCGAGTAACCAACGTGACAGGTAAGCCGCGTACCTCAACTTATAAACTCAATTTAGGACGCTTGGAAGGTTACAGCCGCGAGTTGATCTTTAACATCGGTTGGCCTGAAGCGTGGCTAAAAGTCAATCAACTGAAGGCCGCGCTCGACGAAATTTTCCGTCGCAACGAAGCGATTGAACGCTGGGAATACAGCTATTTGGGCGCGAACAGTTTATACGGTTCGCTGGCGAAACTCCCGCCCGATCCGATGGAAGTGATCGTACGAGTGATTTTCACCGCGCAAGACACCGACAAACTGAAACAAGTCGTCCGGCAAATCAATGCGATGGGCTTAAGCGGCCCCGCAGGCATGAGCGTCAGCGGCGCATC
This sequence comes from Anaerolineaceae bacterium, assembly GCA_016124855.1. Classification (GTDB taxonomy): domain Bacteria; phylum Chloroflexota; class Anaerolineae; order Aggregatilineales; family Phototrophicaceae; genus CFX2. The sequence goes on from WGMX01000014.1 coordinate 112,725, forward strand.
GGTCGGTGGCAATCCACATGTGATCCTCGGTTTGTGGCCGACGTTGGTGAGAAGAGACAAAATAAAAGCTGTAATCGGCTATGAAGAATGTTGAATGTTCACGGTTAGGTGTTTAATCCGTCGTATTGCCATAATCAACGAAGGGAAGACAAGCAAACGTGGAATCGAAAAGCAAATTGCCCCATAACTTCATTATCATCAATCCAAAGAATTATGGGTTCATTGATGGAAGCAATAGGAAGTTAGGTGGCGCTAGCACTGCACGATATCTAGTCAAGTTCATAGCCTTGTTCTATTTTACACTGGCTTTACCAATCGCAGTTTTAATAGCCCTTGTATTTTCGCTTTTGGGACAGGGTGCATTCTTAGATTTTCTTTTGTTTGAAGCCATTTTCATGATCTTGATTAGTTGTTATATGGCATATATGGGTTATAAAACACGACATACCTTAGAGACTAAAGGAGAAGTTTTGTCAGGGGAGGTTACCGGATATGACAGTCGCCAAAGTCTCAGTATCTCAGGTTACAAGACCGTACCTCGACTGAAATATGGGTTCATTTCTCCTTCGGGCGTAAGTTTATCCGGTAGCACTTTGATCCCAGCAAAATACAAATCGCATTTACCTGATGGACAAGAATTGCCAGCGGTTGGTACGGCAGTTGCCATTTTATATGCGGACGATAAGAAACACACGATTTTATGAATTAGGTGAATTTATCATGACCAAGCGACTCTACGACTTAGCCTACGGACGTTCCGGCGATAAAGGCAATATCGCCAATATCAGCGTGATTGCCCGTAACAGTGAGGCTTACACTGAAATTAAGTCTAAACTGACCGCCGAACGAGTCAAAGCCCATCTCGGTGATTTGGTAAAAGGCGACGTTATCCGCTATGAAGTCGATAACATCGAAGCATTGAACTTCGTGTGCTATCAAGCATTAGATGGTGGGGCGACGCGCTCTCTCCGAATTGACCAATTGGGGAAATCGCTGGCTGGCGCGGTGCTTTATATCGAATGGGAAGAATAACAGTGAGAGCGTTTGAACGCATTAAGATTGATCCTAACGTCGCAAACGGCTTGCCTTGTATTCGCGACACGAGCATTACGGTGAGCGAGGTCGTGAAAGCCATTCAAGGTGGGAAATCTGTTAATGAAGTAATCGATTCATATGAAGGTTTAACTATAGATGATGTAGTCGAAGCACAACGATTTGCTATTGGAAATCTAACTGAAAGCATCGGAATGGCACGGTTTGATACAGCAGGTTACTTGTCATATGTGATTGGGTTTGGAGAAATTGCATCAACCAATCCTGATATTTTGGACAAAGACCGATTGATTAAGCTTTCTGGTCAAAGTGCCACTAACGCAAAACAAACCATAAGTTTGCTTTTGTCATTGCAGCATTGGTCACGCTTTGCATTTATTAGTGACGGTCTACATGGTGGCGAAAAAGTAACTTTTGCCGATTTCATATCTAGGATAAATGATGAGCTAAAATCAAATGATTGTGAAATACATACTGAATTCATTAATAGTGATGAAATTCCCGACTTAAATATTGATTTCTATTTTGTCATGACTACCGTCGGACTCATTAACGAAAATATTATCTTCAATCCGGGCAAGAAAATTATCTTACGGACTCAATTCAACCAGAATAAATGGTTATTAGATGTCATGCGCGAGTGTGTCAACGATATAAAAAATGAGGATGACTTTGTTCGTGTGACTAATTATCCAAACAGCTTATCTATAGCCAAGCACATTTACCACATCTATAACTGTAATTTTTCGATCAAATTCAGTGGCAATTGGATAATTTTTCAAGTAGAGTTGCCACTTTGGAAAGAGGAAGCAAAATCCTAAAATCAGGAAAAATTATTAATGGAAATTGGCATGAACTTTGAAACCCTTCTAGTCACAACCTCCCATTCCTTCGCCTATATCACTTTAAATCGTCCCGCTGTAAAGAACGCGATGAACAACCAGATGGTGTTGGACATCATCGCAGCGTTCGAAGGTTTGAAAGATAATCGTGAAGTGCGCGCCATTATCCTCAGTGGCGCGGAAGGTACGTTCTGTGCGGGCGGTGATCTCAAAGACATGCAAGCACTTCAGAGCGGCGCAACCGATAACTTTTCCGGCACACTCGATAAAATGCTGCGAACCATCAATGAAGCGCCACAGGTGGTCATTGCCAAAGTGGAAGGCGCGGCGATGGGCGGCGGATTTGGCATTGTGTGCGTGTCAGATATTGCAATTGCCAGCACCGAAGCCAAAATGGGCTTACCCGAAGTGCGCTTGGGAATTGTTCCGGCACTAATATCGCCTTATGTCATCGCGCGTGTGGGCTTAACACGAGCGCGGGAACTGATGCTCACCGGACGGCGATTCGACGGATTGACTGCCTGTGATTATGGCATCGTCCATGAGACAGTTGTACCAGAAGAACTTGAACAGCGGCTCAATGTGATTTTGGACGAGATTAAGCTCTGTAGTCCTCATGCCCTTGCCGCCTGCAAGCAGTTAATCTTCGCTGTAAAAGATAAGTCAACGGCCTCAACGGTTGATTATCGTAGCAACTTGTTAAGCCAACTCCGGCAGAGCGAAGACGGTCAGGAAGGAATGAAAGCCTTCTTGGAAAAACGACCGGCGAATTGGACAAAGTAAAATCCTGAGTATCGAGTCCTGTTACTTCGAAAAGGCCGACACATTTACAATAAGGCGAAGTGAGAGCGAAATACTTCATTTGAGTCGTACACATTCGAGAGTTTGTTTCGTTTCTTTGCGGTGATTACAAAATAATAACATTGCATTAGAAATAACGATTATAACTTGAAAAGAACGCCCGTTCTGCGTATGATGTCTTACGGGGAAGCCAAATTCAAAACTATCTTAACCACTAATAGGGGTCAAGAAGCTCTCCAATCTTGGCTGTCGCTGTAACATCTCCGCAATCATCTTAGTCTAATCTCACGTAGTACTCTTATTTCCAAACTCCAACGTATCGGGAGGCAATAATGCAGAGACTTAATATTCGTAAGGGACGTATCATCGTCCTCGTGGCAATGCTGCTGATGATTACTGGCAGCGTTTTTGGCGTTCGCGCGGCGGGCGGCACACTTAGAGTCGGTATGGTCGCACCCAAAGTACTGGATCCAGCCTTAGGATCAAACGATCCCGAAGTATTATTGAACCGCAGTATTTATGATTACTTGGTAGATGTCCTGCCAGATCGCACGATTGCACCCAATTTGGCGACAGAATGGAAGGTCAGTGATGATGGTTTGACTTATACCTTCACGCTCCAAGAGGGCGTCAAGTTCCATGATGGTTCGGACTTTAGCTCGGCTGACGTGGTTTTCACTTTCCAGCGTTTAGTGGCCGTCAAATCACCTGCGACCAACCTTTTGGGTGAATATGAAGTCAGTGCACCAGACGCTAAGACGGTCGTTTTTACCCTCAAAGCACCGAATGCCGATTTCTTGTACGGCATTGGTAACCAGTTGTCGTTGATAATCAAGGACGGTACTGAAAAACCGAATGAACTCGCAACCGGTGATAAACCTTATGCGAACTTCAATGGTACAGGCCCGTTCATGCTGACCGAGTACAAGGATGGCGAAAGCGCTACCTTGACCAAAAATCCGACATATTGGAAGTCCGGTCAGCCCACATTAGATAGCGTTGAATTCAAGTTCATCAATGATCCCGTCACACAGGTCAACGCGCTTAAAAGTGGTGACGTGGACTTTATCTTCAAGGTTAGCCCCGATCAAGTAAGTGGACTCGATGGCGCCGAAGGTATCACCCTTATTCAAACCACAACCAATCAACATCCTGTTATCCGTCTGAGAACAGACGAGGGTCCGGGCAAGGATGTTAAGGTTCGTCAGGCTTTCAAATATGCCACTGACCGTGAAGAATTGAACCAACTTGTTCTAGAGGGTCGTGGCACAGTGGGCAACAACGATCCGATTGGGCCGGGTTATGCCGCATTCTTTGATAAGGACATCAAGGTTCAGGAATATGACCCTGAAAAGGCAAAATCACTCTTGGCAGAAGCCGGTTACGCCGATGGCCTGACAATCACGCTCCAAACCATTAACGTCTTGGGTTATGACACGCTTGCCACGGTACTACAACAGCAGTGGGCAAAAGCCGGCATCACTGCCGACATTCAGGTGAACGAAGAGGGCTTCTACTATGACGACAGCAACCCCAACAACTGGCTGAAAGCCGACTTGGGTATCACTGGTTGGGGCGACCGTCCAGCGCCGCAAGGTTATCTGGCACAGGCTTATACCACTGGCGCAGCCTATAACGAAACCCATTGGTCTGATCCTGATTTGGACAAGCTGATTCAGGAAGCCAGCGTCACCACCGACGAAGCTGCGCGCGCAGCAATCTATCACAAGATTTCGGAAATCTTCAATGAAAGCGGTCCCATTATTATTCCGTGGTTCGCGCCCGTTTTCTCGGCAGCGCGGTCGAATGTCACAGGAATCAATGTTGCACCTTTCCCCGGCCTGACCGACTTACGCGGGGTATCGGTCAGCTAGTTCCTTTCTTCTGTTGCCCCTTTGTCAGTACTGGCGAAGGGGCATCTTATTCTGATGGGTAAGACTAAACAATCCATGTCCAGCATCACTTCAGAAGCCGCCACCCAACCGAATTCGTCCCGAATAAAACGATTATTATCATCCCTATTTAATGTTTTGCGACAGTTAGCTTCACGTCCCTTATCGTTGATTGGATTAATTGTCGTTGCGCTTTTCATTCTGATGGCGGTATTTGGTTCAACTGTTGCCCCTTATAAGTTTGATGCGCTCATAAAAGGTGCAGCACGGCAAGCCCCTTCGGCTGAATATCTGTTTGGAACAGACAAATTAGGACGGGATGTGTTTAGCCGTGTTCTTTGGGGTGCGCGTGAAGTCATCACCATACCCGGCATTGCGACCACGATTGCAGTGATAATTGGTGCAATTATCGGTATGGCAACAGCTTATTTTGGCGGTTTGCTCGACGAGGTCGTTTCGCGACTACTTGACAGTTTGCTGGCAATCCCTGCCTTACTCCTCGCTTTGGTGATGCTTGGCGTAATCGGCCCTTCGCCGATTGGAATTGTCATTGTGATTGTGCTGCTCTACGTGCCAATTGTGACGCGTGTCATTCGCAGCGCGACGCTCAATGTACGCAGCAGCGGATTTATCGAGGCGGCAAAACTGAGGGGCGAAGCGAACTGGTATATTTTATTCCGTGAGATTTTGCCCAGCGTCTTGCCTGCCTTAACGGTGGAAGCGGCGCTCCGTTTTTCATATGCCATCTTTTTGACAGCGTCATTAGGGTTTTTGGGGCTAGGTGTACAACCGCCTTCACCGGACTGGGGTCGGATGGTCAACGAAGCGCGCGAAAGTTACGAAAGAACATCTTGGGCATTGTGGTATCCGGCAGCTGCCATTGCGGTGCTGGTAATTGGGGTTAATTTGCTAGCAGACGGTTTGCGGCGGATTTTCCGCTATGAAGGCAGTTAGCAAACAAAAAGGGCGACTGTGCAGTCACCCTTTTGTGATTTAGAAGGTCGTATGCGAATTAAACTGCCTTAACGATGTTGGAAAACAAGTTTCCAACGGCTGGTCCAAAAAGAGCAACTAAGGCGATAACAACGACTGCAACCAGGGCCAATATTAACGCATATTCGACCAAGCCCTGACCTTCTTCACGGGGCATATAGATCATGTTATTACCCCTTGAGAGTAGTGGTCAGAATTAAAGGTTCTTGACGAGGTTCGAGAAAATGTTACCGATAGCCGGGCCAAGCAGTGCCAGAATAACGATAACGACAACAGCGACCAAAACCAAAATCAGAGCGTATTCAACTAAACCTTGGCCTTCTTCACGGGGCATGTACAACATTATGAGTTCTCCTAGATATATGATATGGGTTGACGATTGATAAATTGATTATGTCAAACCCTTATAAATAACGTTAAAGCAATATCAATTGTGTGTCAAGCTAAAAGTATTAATTTTTCCCTAATTTACTTTATCTCAATGGAACACAAATATCATGGCCGACTCAAAGGTAATTGAAGCACAACACCTCAACATCGACTATCGGCTGGGAAACCAGTGGATTAATGTCATTCGTGATGTGTCCTTACAGATCGAAGCCTTTGAGATTCACGGTCTGGTAGGAGAAAGTGGCAGCGGCAAATCCACCTTAGCAATGGCTCTGATGCGTTATATGGCGAAGAATGCTCGTGTCACATCCGGCGATATTCTACTGGATGGTGAAAGCCTGCTGACGAAATCGGATGCCGATATGCGACGAATTTGGGGACGTCATATCAGCCTTGTGCCACAAGACCCGCTAGCCGCATTAAATCCTTCATATACGGTCGGCAATCAAATCGCCGAAATCGGAATACTGCACGACAATCTGACCCGCCGACAAGCGTGGAACAAAGCCGTCGAGATGCTCGAAAAAGTTCGGATTGCCGATGCCGCGCAAGTCGCGAAGAAATATCCGCACCAGCTCAGCGGCGGGATGCAGCAGCGGGTGACGATTGCGATGGCACTGAGCACCCGTCCACGCTTGCTCGTGCTGGATGAACCTACAACAGCGCTGGATGTCACGACCGAAGCGACAATACTTGACCTGTTTCGCGACCTAATACGTGATAATCAGGCGGCAGCCCTTTACGTTTCCCACAATCTAGGGGTCATCGCCCAGATGTGCGACCGTGTAACCGTATTATACGGTGGTGAGGTCATGGCCAGTACCGATGTAAGCAACATCTTCAATAATCCTGTTCATCCATACACCATTGGCTTATTAGCCAGCATTCCACGAGCCGTAGAAGGGGTTGAGACCCGGCTCCCCACAATGGAGGGCATCGCCCCTACTTTGGCAGAACGTCCTCTAGGATGTGTATTCGCGCCGCGCTGCCCACTTGCTATTGACAAATGCCGAGCCGAAAAGCCAGCAACCGAAATCATTGCTGAAGGACGCACGGTGAAATGTCACCGTTGGCGTGAAATCGTGAATGGTGAAGTTTCAATCAATACCCTGCCTCAAGAAATCCCTATCGAAGGATTGCCGCCCGTTGACACTGAATATGTATTAAAAACGAACGACTTATATAAACAGTATGGCGCTCAGTCTTTCTTAGACCGTCTTACGGGCCGCACCAACCGCATTGTTCATGCGGTTGACGACGTTTCAATTTCGGTTCGTGCGCGGGCAACATTAGGCCTAGTCGGTGAAAGTGGCAGTGGCAAGACAACACTTGCTCGTTGTATCGTCGGATTAGAAACCGCCGATCAAGGTGAATTGACCCTTATCGACGTTCCACTATCACGCAATCTCACCGAACGCCCCCAAACCATCAAGCGTGATTTACAGATGGTCTTCCAAAATCCCAACGACACGTTAAATCCGTATCAAACGGTTGGGCGTGCGCTTGAACGGACTATTCGCTTGCTGAACACCGACAGATTAAGTTCGGAGCAGGTTCAAAGTCGTATCAATGAATTGTTGACCTTAGTTCGTTTACCTACTGATTTTGCCAACCGATATCCGGCGGAATTGAGCGGAGGCGAAAAGCAGCGCGTTGCAATTGCGCGGGCTTTTGCCGCTAATCCGGCGCTCGTCGTAGCAGATGAACCCACCTCAGCACTAGATGTATCGGTGCAAGCCGTTGTTCTTAATTTGCTAAAAGACCTACGCGCGAAAGAAGGCGCGTCTTACCTGTTCATTTCACACGATCTGCGCGCTGTAACCTATCTCGCAGACTGGTTAATCGTAATGTATCTGGGGCAAATAGTGGAGCAAGGTACAACGAATAATGTTTACAATCCCCCATCACATCCTTATACCGAAGCGCTCATATCATCTATTCCTGTGCCTGATCCGAACGTCAAACAAGGCCGCATTCGCCTGGATGGCGATATACCGAGTGCCGCCAACCTGCCGACAGGATGCCGCTTTCATACCCGCTGCCCACGCAAAATTGGCGCGATATGCGAACAACAGGAGCCGCCTTGGCGCGATGCAGGCGATGGACATCGCATTCGCTGCCACATTCCCCTTGATGAATTGTCCGAATTGCAAAGCGCCGCGCTTACTGAACAAACCACCAACGCCGAAACGCTCAATCCTTCAGAAAGGCGCGTGTAACCTCATGCTGCGATTTATTGTACGCCGTTCCCTTTTGCTCATCGTCACATTATTCATAACATCGGCAATTGTTTTCGGGTTAACACAGCTTGTTCCCGGTGATGTGGCCCGCCTGATTTTGGGACGTGATGCCTCATCAGAGTCTTTACAGGCGCTGCGCGAGGAATTTGGCCTTAACGACCCTGCTCCGGAGCAGTATGTTCGCTGGTTAGGCGGTTTTGTAGTCGGTGATTGGGGACGCTCGATTACGGGCGCTAGGCAGGATGTTCGCCCATTAGTAACCGAACGCTTGGGCAACTCGATGCGCTTAGCCCTGATGACGATGCTCATTAGTGTGCCTTTATCGATCTTTTTAGGTGTGATTGCCGCGCTCAACGAGAACACGTGGATTGATAGTGCCGTTTCGTTATTATCCCTTTCAGTTGTTGGATTACCTGAATTCGTGACCGGCTTAGTACTGATTAACGGGCTGGCATTAGGCGTAAAAGCGCTCAATTTACCTGCAACCTCCGCTGTGCCCGATAACACCGTCGGTGATTGGATACACCAACTTATCCTCCCCTCGATTACGGCGACTTTTGTGCTGCTCGGTTATGTAGCACGATTGACACGTGCCGGAGTATTGGATGAACTGAAAAAACCTTATGTTCGAACTGCTACACTTAAAGGATTACCCCAACGCACCGTAATCTTTAAGCATGTGTTGCGGAACGCCCTACTCCCGACCATCACCGTAATCGCCATCAGCTTTGGCTGGCTGATTGGGGGCTTGGTCGTCATTGAAAATGTCTATAATTATCCGGGTTTGGGTGCGCTGCTCGTCGATGCCGTCAAGCAGAAAAACTTATTCCTGCTGCAAGCCATTATCATGGTGACGATTTTCTTCTTCGCGCTTGCCAATCTTGCAGCCGATGTCATTTATGCCATTCTCAATCCGCGTATACGGCTGGAGTAAAACTCATATCAAGCCGCAGCGCCTAGCGCGATATAATAAGATTGAAATGTTATCTAAGTGGAGACGATTAATATGCCACTCTATGATTATCGTTGTGAGGCTTGTGGGCAGCCTTTTGAGATACGACTAGGTTTCAATGATCCCGCGCCCGTTTGTCCACATTGTGGGAATGCCTCAGTTAAACGATTGATTACCACTGCACCTGCGATAGCGGGAGGCATTATGACCAACGCGGGTGACAGTCGCGGTGCAAGCAAAGAACAGCTCCAAGATAAATGGGCGGAAGAAACGCCCAAGCTCCGCAAAAAGTTGGTCGACAAACTCGGCGAGGATTTCGTGCGGAAGAACGCCCCGACCCTCGGCGGATCGGAATAGTGTCAATGGCTCAATCTATCGCCTTTGATCGTGCCGCCGAATACTACGATGACACACGAGGCTTTCCACCGGGAATTGAACAAAACGCTGCAAAAACAATTGTACAAGCGGGTAATCTTAATCAGACCAGCCGCATCCTTGAAGTCGGCATTGGAACCGGTCGCATCGCATTACCACTTGCAAAGCACGTCAGCGCAATTCACGGAATTGATCTTTCGCCCGCCATGATGCTTCGCCTGCGCGCTAAACAGTCGCACGAACCAATCTATCTGGTACAAGGTGATGCCACACGTTTGCCTTATGCCGATCACAGTTTTGATGCTGTTGTAGGCGTACATATCCTTCATCTGATTCCCAACTGGCAGGGTGTGCTTATAGAGTTAATTCGTGTCCTGAAACCGAACGCGCCCTTCATTCAAGGTTGGGCATCGAACGATACTATTTTCAAGGCTTTGTGGAGTGCGTGGCGTTCAGTCGTTCCTGATACTGAAGCCACCGACGTCGGCTTGAGTTGGGACAAAAATGAGTCGACATTAGAGTCATTAGGCTGGCGTGTAGGCGAAGCACAAACTTTCGACCATATCTACACACGCACTCCGGAATCATTTCTCCATCAACTTGAAAATCGGATGTGGTCGCGCACATGGCGGGTCAGTAATGAATCTTTGGCACTCGGCGCAAGAGCAGTCAAAGAAGTCATCGCGAGAGATTACCCGAATGCCGAAACGCCAATACCTGTTCACGAGCAGTTCGTCGCCAAGCCCTACTATCCACCAATATAGGACATAAGGCCGTTGGTACAGCCGGCCAGAGCAGACTATAATCATCAAATCATAGTTTAGTCGAGGCTGACAATGGTTCGACCGCTGCATATTCGTGGCGCACATGTTTGGGATGGACGGGAAACTGTAAAACGCGACCTCTACACCAATGGCAAACGCATTACTACCGCTCCTGTCAACGGCGCTCAAGTGATTGACATTGAAGGCTACACCATTTTCCCCGGCTTGATCAACGCTCATGATCACCTTGAACTGAACCATTATCCGCGCAGCAAATTCCGCGAACGCTACGACAATGCCCGCCAGTGGCATGAGGATATGAATGTCCGTCTGAATGACGAGCCGTACAAATCGCTGCGAGCCTATCCGCTGTGGGATAAGTTGTTCATCGGCGGCCTTAAGAATCTTCTCTGTGGCGCAATCACCGTCGCCCATCACAATCCGCCCCACAAAGACTTGTGGCGCAAAGATTTTCCTGTGCGGGTCTTGAAAAACTATGGTTGGTCACATTCCTTTTATCTATCAACCGATGAAGAAATTCAGCGTTCCTACAAAAATACACCAGATGACTGGCCGTGGTTCATTCATCTTGCTGAAGGGACCGATGAGGTTGCAGCAGGAGAATATCAACGACTCGACGAACTAGGATGTATTGATGGGCCAAAAACTGTGTTGATTCATTGTGTTGGTATGAGAAAACAAGGTCAGGAATATCCCGGTGTACCCTACATTGAAACTGATTTTGTAGCGCCCTATGTGTTAGGCGCAGTTTGGTGTCCAACAACAAATCTCTATCTACTGGGCAAAACATTAGTAGATGAAGATAATCGAAAATATACGCCAGCAGTCAATGCGCTCGGATTAGGAAGTGACTCTCGACTCACAGGAGAAGGCGATTTACTGTCCGAATTAAAAGCAGCTTACGAGTGTTTCGGCAATAATCCCAATTGGGCTTCTTACGTCATAAATTTGGTATTTTGGGATGGGGGCTTCATACTGTTTCGCAAATCAATTCAAGATTGGATGTTCGGGCAAAAATATGCCGATATGGTTGTGATTCAAAGCACTGAAAATGATGCGGTAAAACTGTGCAACTCATCCCGCGCCGACCTTGCTCTCGTAGTTAAAGGTGGCATACCACAAATTGGCGATACAGAATTAATGGCAAAGTTCACCAACATCAAAACCGTTGCTGCAACTCTCGACGGCAAACCGAAAGCAATCCACATTGACCTCGCCAAACGTATCCATGCCAATGCGCTCAAAGAACCCGGCTTAGAAGTCGAAGCTATACCGAAGCGAAAACTATTTACCTTCATTTGAACGATAAATAAAGTAGGAGATATAAACACCATGACTGACATTCTGTTTGGACAATCCTACTATTTGCGTTTTGACCCCAAGCTCTGGGAAGCCATACAACCTTACCCGCCGCAAGGAACGCTGTATGCTGCTGCCTACATGCGCCAACGCGGTTACTCGGTCGCGTTGTTCGACGCGATGCTCGCCGAAAGCACACAGGAATGGGCAGCCTCACTCAAACAATATCAACCGAAATACGCCGTGCTGTTCGAGGACAACTTTAATTATCTCAGCAAAATGAGCCTGCTGCGGATGCGTGAAGCCGCCTTCGAGATGATAGAGATGGCAAAGGCACAGGGTTGTACCGTCATCGTCACCGGCGCGGATATGACCGATCACGCCGATAAATATCTGGAGCACAACGCGGATTACGTGCTGGTTGGCGAAGGAGATGAAACTCTCGGCGAGCTAATTGATTATCTGGCGAAAATTCAAACGGCGGATGAGGCTGAACTCTACAAAATTCAGGGCATCGCCTATCGCCACGATGGACGCATGGTCAAAACACCTGCCCGACCCGTCATCCGCGATTTGAACAGCCTGCCCTTCCCTGCATGGGACTTAGTTGACCGTGAAAAATATCGAAACGTGTGGATGGAGCATCATGGTTATTACTCGATGAATCTCGTCACCACGCGCGGCTGCCCCTTCCACTGTAATTGGTGCGCCAAACCCATCTGGGGGCAAAAATATAACGTTCGCAGTGCCGCCAGTGTCGTTAATGAAATGGCATGGCTCAAAGAAAACTTCAATCCTGACCACATCTGGTTTATGGACGACATCATGGGCATCCAAGATCGCTGGATTGAAGAATTTGCTGACCTCCTCGAAGCCCGAAAGCTGCACATCCCCTTCAAGAGCCTCAACCGTGTCGATTTGCTCTTACGTGGCAAAACAATTCCTGCATTAGCCCGTGCCGGTGCAAAAATCGTTTGGGTCGGCGCAGAAAGCGGTTCACAAAAGATTTTGGACGCAATGGATAAAGGTACACAGGTTACGCAAATCTACGAAGCCACCAAACAGCTTCATGCACACGGGGTAAAAGTCGCCTTTTTCCTCCAATTCGGCTATCCCGGTGAAACCCGTGAAGACATTGAACTGACGCTCAAAATGGTGCGTGACCTTATGCCGGACGACATTGGCATCAGCGTAAGCTATCCATTGCCCGGAACGCCTTTCTATGAGAACGTCAAACACGAACTCGGCGAGCGCGTCAATTGGCTCGATAGCGCCGACCTCGCCATGCTCTATAAAGGGCCTTTCGCCACCGAATTCTATCGCCAACTGCACACAGTTGTGCATAAGGATTACCGGTCACGTAAAACATGGGGTGAAATTAAATCGCTGATCCATAATCCAGCCAATATGCGCCCATCGATGCTCAAACAAACCGCCGCCATGATCTATCACCGCCTCACCCTTCCTGCTGCCATTACCAAACTAGATGAACTCGCCAAACTACCCCATCAGCCCACACGGGTCAGTAATGTAGTAATGAATTAGAAATTTGTGCATATCAGTTCAGATATTGTTATACTGCATGTTTGAATTTTCAAACGTTTTAAACCATATTCAAACATAGGGAATACCATGACGCTGGACTTTATCATCCACTTTGTCCGAAGCGTGATGAATAACAATGCTCCACTAACGCTCATTCTCTTATCCAGCATTGTCTTGGTTTATACCATCATTGTTTCAGCCTTAAGGCAAGAATGGGCGCGTTATGCCTTCCTCATTCTCCTTGGAGGTGTACTGTATTTCGCCTCCACAACCATCAACGACAATATAAACAAAGAGTTTTTCAGCGGCTTAAGTACCGAGTTATTTGGTGCCGCCATTGCCTTAGTCATCTTGGGCAAATGGATGCTGCCATCGTTCTGGTCGCTAAGCATTCTGTCAATTGTGGTCATCCTAGGGGAACTCCTAATTTTCCGCATAAAAAACCCATCACTGCGAAGCTACTATCTGGGTATGGCAAGTAATATTTGGGGAGCATTCTTGGTTGCCATTCTGCTCGAAGAACTAGTTCACAAACGCGAAGGCCGCGAAAAAGATCGCGAAGATGCCACCAAGAAAGAGAAAGAAGAACGAAAAAACAGGGCAATGGATAAGTATGTCAAAAAACTAGAAAAGGAAGTTGAAGAAGCATCGCAGCAGCACCAAAAGCAGCATGTTGAACGCTTGCAAAAAATTCTAGAGTCCATGCAGCCATCGGGATGGGACGTTGAGATAACAATACACGGGCGCAATCGTCGTCATCTCCAAAGTCAATTACTGCGCATACAACAAATGGTACATGTCGTACATACCAGTGAAATCTATAAACATCCAGAGTCCGACTACTGCCACTGTTATATCAAAGCCAGCACCGTCAAACCTTCGCACCTTAATGGAAATGGTAAAACCAACGGAACAGGTAAAATAAATACCGCATGGATGGCAGAAAGCGCCGATGCCTTAAAAGAGGAAGCCCAGCAGAACACTCAGCGGTCATAAATCAGCTATACCCGCTCCATCTCAAGCCAGTAATGATCGCCAAGATACTTGAACGGCCAATAAGGAGCGGTCAACTTTTCTAACGTCAATAATGGACGTGCTAACCACTGCCGTTCGCCAACTGGCTTATAAAGATCACTCGGTGGCAGAAACACGCCTAATCCCCACAGCAGCGAACGGTGGAAACCCTGCCCTAAATCATGCTGCATCCGTCCCACTGTTGGGTAGTAAACGGGGAAATACTTACCATCGAGATGAGCGATGGTGCTGCCTCTTAAGCGGCGGGAAGCATTTTTGAAATCGGCATGGATGGTGAACCAAAACACTTCCCACGGACACCACGGCCCGATAATCCCCAACCCAATTTTCCCGCCGACACGAACATGATTCGTCAATTGGGTTCCAATGGCTGTCCAGTCACCCACACAGTTCAACGCCCCATAATTCGAATAGGCTCCGTCAAACTGCCCTTCCAACTGCCAGTGAGCCGCTTCAGCAAAATCCATCAGCTTCACATCGACTCGATCACCCACACCCGCTGACTGCGCTTTGCGTCGGGTTTCGTCAATCATCGCTTGGCTGCCATCGGTCGCCAACACAGAAACTCCCCGTTTCGCCAACCAAACTGCATCCTCACCGGTTCCGCAGCCTAACTCCAGAACGCGATCACCGGCATGGAATAGGGTTCCCAATCGCTCCCAAACCCGCGCCCGAAACCACAGGCTCAACTCGGTATTGGTGAACTCGACGTCATATCGCGCTCCAATCTTATTAAACGCCTCTGCTGAGGTTCCCACCGCTTCCGATTGTGCTTCTGAATGGCTGTCTGTCATAATACTCTCTGTAAAAATGCTTCGACTGGTCGTTTGATTGTAACCGTTCTGGAACGTTATCGCACAATAACCCGACATTGAGCAAATCCGTTGAGAAGTCTATCACGAAACACAGGCACACTCCTCCTCAGCAACGCCGGCAGCGCCCTTTTATCATTCGTGCTTTCAGTGTTAATCGGGCGCGTACTCGGCAAAGATGGACTCGGCATCTACGCGGCAGCCTTAGCGTGGGTTTTTCCATTGTCACTCATCGCCGATTTCGGCATCAGTACTCTGATGACACGTGAGGCCGCTCGTGATCGCGCGTTGGAAGCAGATTACATGCGGCTGGCAACCGTCTCGCGCCTATGGTTTGGCGGCGGATTAATGTTCGCGCTTATCCTTACCGCACCACTTCTTACCAGCGATAGCCGTGTCATTGACGGCTTACGCATCTCCGCACCACTCATCCTGATTACCCCTTTATTTGGCAATTACACCGCCATCTTTCGTGCGCGGCAGCAAATGTGGCCTATCCCGTGGCTGAACTTGGGTATGCTCACCATACAAGTTGCCCTCACCTTTATCGTGTTCACGGCGGGTGGAAGCATACTAACCGCGCTAATCGTCAACACACTCACCTCCGCCGGACAGCTTGTCGCCGCGTGGTGGATATGGCGACGCTGGTTCCTCGACTCCCAAACACCCAATCAAGTCTCATTGCAAATCCGCTCGGTTTTGATGCAAGCATGGCCCTTCGCTGTCGCGGGGATATTAGCTGCCGTCCAAGCCCGCTTAGCGCCAATCATGCTGGAAAAACTCACTGATACCGGTGGCGTAGGTTATTACGCTGCTGCCAGCCGTTTTGTCGAAGCCGGACGCACTGTTCCCAATGCGCTCTTTGGCGCGCTTTTTCCCTTACTAGCAACCTTAGTTGCACAGCCGGAGCAAATGCGCCGAACCTTCCAAAAAGTCATGCTCGGATTAGGCGCATTCAGTGGCGTATTAGCGATTGGCACAACCCTTCTAGCACCGTTGATTTTGCGGCTGACCTATGGATCAGATTTCCTCGCGGCAAGCAGCACTCTACAAGCCGCCATGTGGGGGCTTGTCCCTTCCCTACTCCGTGCCGGATTGACTCTCTACTGGTACGCTCAAGGTCGCGAACAATTGGTCAATCGCATTATAGTAGTGATGTTGATCGTCCAAGTTGGATTCAGCTTATGGCTTATACCCGCTCAACAGGCTTACGGTGCAGCACTCGCCATTCTCATCAGCGAAATCATCGGATTCAGCTTGCTTTTGCTTCCATTACTGTGGAACACCAACAATGAGCGACAATAAAATTCGACTGATTCGGATCGAACTCTCGCTCATTTGTGGACTTTTTGCGCTAAGTTTATTACTTCGCCTCGCGCTTGTTTTACCGACAAACTTCGATGGTCTATACGGTCAAGATGCCTATGCTTATTATGACTACGCGCAAAACATTAGAGATACCGTACAATCAGGCACACCGCTAAAGCCTTTCTTTTGGCCTCTGGGCTATCCCACCTTGTTAGCGATTACTTTCAGCTCAAGCGGCACAAATCCGTCAATTGCCCAAGCCGTCAGTTTATTAATGGGCGCAGCATTAACCTCATTGGTTTACATTATCGCTCGGCAAATTGGAGTCGGTCACTTTGGGAGTATTGCCGCAGCAGCCATCATGACGTTTTGCGGTCAAGCCTTACAGTCGAGTACGGTTGTCATGAGCGACATACCCGCCTTATTTTGGGCGACAGTCAGCCTCATGTTTCTCCTGCGTTATCTCACGCCTAGCGCACCTTTGCATACCTACGAGTCCGATTACAAAACCAGATGGTTAATCTTAGCCGCTGTCAATTTGGTTTTGGCTTCGCTCACACGCTGGATTTATCTCGTGTTGGGACTGCCCTTCGCGCTGGCTGTTGTGTTGTCTTGGCATGGACGTATTCGCTGGCGTGCCACACTGTTGACCCTCGTCGTCATAGCTTTGATACTTTTACCACAAATTCTCTACAGCCGTACCAATCCCTTCCCTGCGCTCAATCATGAATGGGTCGAAGGCTGGTCGCCAGCTAATGCCCTTCAACGGAGTTTTACCAACCCTGATGGTCGCTTTGACTATGAGAAAATCAATGCCGTTTATTATGCTCAACCCTACTACGATCCCAATTACCTCTCGCCTTTGTTCTCAATTTTCATCATCATTGGCTTATGGACACTTGCGCGACAAAAGTTATGGCTGCTGATATTACTCGGCAGTTGGATACTCCTGCCTTATCTATTCTTAGCAGGCATTCCCTATCAAAATATCCGCTTTCCATTGATTGTCGTTCCGGCGGTCGCCCTATTAATTGGCCGCGGATTCGATGCCGTTATCAATTGGCTGCGAACGACACGCGTCAAACAGTTCAGACTAATCTACCTTCAGGGCTTCATCGTCATTATTTTGCTGCTTGGTCTGTGGCAAATGTGGGGGAATGCCAACACACTTGTTACCACATTTATCAACAACCAGCAGCGTGACAAACTCGCAGCGGCATGGGTTGGAGAGAATGTTCCAGCGGGTTCAACCGTGTATACTTTTGGCTTGACACTCACGCTCCAACACTACACGGCGTTTAAGGTCTACGAACTCTATTATGAAACACCTCAAACCTTGGCGGGAAAATGGCAGCGTGGAAAAGACGAATATCTGGTTCTAAATCTCTGGAATATCGAAAACCAATGGGTTGGACGTGATCCACAGCTTGATTATCATTGGCTGCGCGACCAGCGTGGCTTGGAACAACTTGGCAAGTTCGGTAACTACACCTTATTTAAAATACGGGGGTAATCATGGCAAAACTCGATAATTATCTGGAACGCAAAGCGGTTGCGCTGGCAGATCGTAAATCCGATTGGACAACCAACCCCGAAAAAGCAGTTGCAATCATCAAAGCCTCTTCAAAGGTGGCAGGCATCACTGGCACACGCCCGACCACGATGGGCAGCCACACCATTGTAAGTGACTCCGCCCCCGCTCTAGCAGGTCATTCCCTCGGCCCGACTTCGCCCGAAATGCTGCTCGGCGCGTTGGCAAGCTGCCTCGTCCATACGTATCTCATTCACGCTACCCTGATGAATATCCCGCTTGATGATGTCTCAGTTGAGATCAGCGGCATACTCGACTACAAACCCGTCATCGGGATACCAACGCCTAACCGTCCCGCCATCTATGACATTCACTATCAAGCACAGGTCGAAAGTCCGGCGGATGCCGCAACTATTGAGCAATTACATGCTGCCGTTGAGACAAGTTGCCCTGTACTGAACACCATTCGTCACCCAACCAGCATCCAACGTGATCACTAATGCGCGTCGGCATTATTCTGCCCGGTTTCAGCAGTGACGAAAATGATTGGGCGATTCCAGTACAGCTTAATCTAGTACGGGAATTGGCAAGACATGACGAAGTGCGTGTCTTAACACTCCGTTATCCACATCGTCGTGACCGTTATTCGATTTATGGCGCAGCCGTTTATTCACTCGGCGTGGGGCAAATACGTGGATTAGGTCGTCTGCGATTGTGGTTGGATACGCTCCTGAACTTGAGGCGCTTGCACCGTGAACAACCATTTGATGTGCTCCATGCCATGTGGGCAGATGAAACCGGAGTGATCGGGGCATGGGCGGGGCATTGGCTTGGTATTCCGGTTGTCGTGTCCATCGCAGGCGGTGAACTCGTCGGTTTTCATGATCTCCATTACGGTTTACAGCGCGGAGCCTTCAGCCATTGGATTGTCGGGCAAGCACTCAATGGAGCAAATTGTGTGGTCGCTGCCTGCACTTATACCCGTGATCTCATCCCTAAAGTCGGCTACGATATTCCACAGGATAAAATCCGAACGATTACGCTCGGTGTCGATACCGACATCTTCATCCCACCAAAATCCAACCAGACCCTATCCGAAACCAAACTGATTCATGCGGCATCCTTAGTTGCTGTCAAAGATCAAGCCACACTCTTACGCGCACTCGCACAGCTTCCCGATAACATCTCCCTCGACATTATTGGCACTGGCCCCGAAGAATCCCACTTACGCGACTTAGCTTACCAACTCGGCATCAGCCACCGGGTCCATTTTCTTGGCAAAGTCCACCATCTGGATTTACCTGCCCATTATCAACAGGCCGCGCTCAACATCCTCTGTTCGCGACATGAAGGCTTAGGCATGGTCACACTGGAAGCCGCCGCCTGCGGCATCCCAACCGTCAGCACAGCCGTTGGCCTCCTCCCTGACTATCCGAACTTGGGTATCAGCGTACCTGTGGGCGACCATAACGCCCTAGCCCACGCTATCAGCACCCTACTTGCAGATAAACAAAAACGGATTGACCTCGGCCAATCCGCTCGAAAACTCGTTGAAGATCACTTTATGATTCAGAAAACGGTGCGGCAGTTTCGTACTCTTTATGAGGAACTCATCGCATCAAAACACTAAACCGTTTTCCACCATACGCCCGTACACTCTGGCAGGATCACCCAATTCTTACGAACCACCTCATCCGCCAGTGCATCGCCGAAGAAAAACCGCGTAAGCTGTTCGGCCTCTGTTAACAAATCAAACTTGTAATCCGTGCGAATGTTCACATTTTGGAAACCATGTGTGCCTTCCAGCCACGCGTAAAATTCCGCCAGATCAGCCGTCGGTGGAAACGGTGTCTCGCGTCCCGTACCCATTGTCTCCAACATGATAATCGTTCCGCCGGGACGTAGAAGACGCTGCATTTCAGCAATCGCTTTCCCCGCCTCGATGCGCCAACTATCCCGATACCACCCGCAGAAATGCCCAAAGCTCCAACCTTGAATCGCCAGATCAGCCGAAGCCGACTCCGCTGGAATATCACGATTATCCGCCACCTGCGCCTGCCAGTTGGTCAATCCACTTGCCTTCAGTTTACCAATCGCCACATCCAACATATGCTGCGAACCTTCAAATACCCGCAAACTCTTGACCAGCGGCGCAAGCATCAGCGTCAATCGGCCTGTACCCGCCCCAAATTCCACTGCGTCAATCCCTGCCAACGGGCGAATCCCTTGCAGCGTCTTGAGGATATTTCCCTCGTAATCTTCTCGCCGAACCAGTGCCTCATACTGATCAGCTTTGCTGGCATAAATCGTCTGAAAGTGGTCAGGCATAATGCCTCCCTATTCAACTACCACAACCGTATGCGAACCCACAGACGGCAGCGTGACATGAACATAACCATCATTGAATGTGAACGCCACATCCTCGCCTTCTGGTGCCAGATATACGCGCCTCGGTGCAGTTTCCGCCTTTAGCGAAAAAGCCAAACCCGCTGTTGACCACGATTGATCGACGTGTGGAATCGCCTGCAATGACCGGCGCGGGTGATAGCATATGACATGCACTACGCTCCGTTCAGGTCGTCCATCAGCTTGAGCCTGTCGGGTCAGTGCAAACTCTGTCCAACCCGGCCCTTGCGGCTTGATGAGTCGCGCGGGCAAAAATGCGTCCAACAAATTACGCGCCATCTCTCGATAGGACCAATAATCCGCCTGCTTGAAGCCGCTGAACAACGGCGCAGCGAAATACAAAACCTGATCATTACTCACCGCAATCGGCGCATTCAAGGACTCGCCAACCGGTGCATGTTGATGCCCCATGAAATGTTCCCACGTCCGGTTGAACAACGCCCGACTCAATACCCCGTGTGATACTGCCCCATCAACAGCCTGTACCACATGCGCTTGAACATAAAACGCATAATCGTAATCATCTGCCAACTCGCTTGATCCGATCATCTCAGCTGTTGGACGCAAATAGCTCGGAACCGTCGGCGCTGCTTCAACGTAACGCACAGGAATTTGCGCCAATTGGAATTGACCAGTCGAGGCATCCAGTCCAGCCGTTCCGCTCAAGATCAACCGTCCGCCATTCGCCAGATACCCATTCAATTTGCTAACCAGCGCCTCATCCAAAACAGCACCATCCGGCAGCATAACAGCCTGATAACCGCTTAGTTCCGCCTCAGCATCCACGATATCAAACTGACAACCCATTTCGAGCAATGCCTGTGCTGCCCCTTCCAAATCCGTTGGATATTCCGCATTCCCAACACGCCGTTTATCCAACCCGTTTGCGACAATCAGGGCAATCTCGGCTGTAAATTTGGCATCCTCAAGCCACGGCTCAAGCGCTTCCACCCGTTTAAACGTATGCCCGATTAACCGATAAACTGCCGCATCCAACTTCCCGCTCGGATGCAGTTGATCGCCGACACAAATTTTGCCACCCGCCGCTAAAATCGTCCCGCATTCATAATCTAGTTGATCGTGAGTCTTGAGTCCTCCAAAATCGCCCCATGAGCCATGAAAGCGTCCGTTCATCCCCAAGAAATCTAATCCGTAGGTACGGGCTTGTCGCGCGGCAATCGGATAATGCAAATAACCCCAACCAGTCGTTGTCGGCAAGCTCTCCACTTCCAGATGAGTCATATACGGTGCAACCCGCCGCATGTCCGCTTGGATCGTCCCGTTGTAATAAATCGTCGCTTCCGGCGAACGATCATGAACAACTTTGGTCAGGCGCTTAAAAAAATCGGTCTGCTTTTTGCGAGAAAATGCCCATACCGCCCCATCATCTTCAACATGAACATTTGCCAGCCGCATTTGTTCCTTCGCCCACATCGAATAGTTCGGCAGTGGGAAACAAATGTCAAACCACAGGCCATCCAACGTATACAAACTCATCAATTCTTCGACTTGTGCTTGGACGTAGTCCGCATAACCCGACGAAACGTCCATCGTCGTCCAACCCCAAATGTTCGACAGCGGAGGGCGCGTAATAGCCTTCCCTTCTTTATCCACCATCACCCACTCAGGGTGCGTTTTACCCGCCAATTCATCCCACATAATCGACACATACACCGGACATTTAATATCTCGTTTGTGCAGCGCTTCGATTTGTTCCCCGAGCAGATCACACTTCAAATTCGGATGCGGCGTTCCCACCTTGGTCGGATAATAAGAGTAACCATGATGGCACTTGGCAAAAATATTAATCGAATTGACTCGCGCGTCATCTAAAGTCGCGGCGAATTCATCCGCGTTAAAATCACCACCAACATTTTCACACCATTCAGACGTATGAAAATCAAGGTGAACTTGGCGAAAACGAAGCTTAGTCATTGAAATAATCCTTTGAGGCAGCAATGGAAAAGAATTTTGCAGAGTTCCACCTCAATTCAGCGCTCAGCAAAAGTCTAATTTATAAATGATAACTCTTATTAACGAACCACATTTTCCGGATGGTATACAACCCACCACAATTTATTCTATCCAACTAATGAAATTTGATTTAATCCGGTGACTTGTGTAGGGGCGCACGGCTGTGCGCCCGCATTATTCTCCCCTCTCCAAAACTTTGAAGAGGGGTGAGGGGTGAATTTTTACCTAACTAAACGCCTTCACCTGATCCAGCAGCTTGGTCTGGTCAACATCAGGATATTTATCCAGCAGCGCTGTGAAAATCTTCATATATTCCACGATCTGCTCTTTGGTATAAGCCTCAAACCGCAGCGTAATCGCCGGTTGTGTATTGCTGGCGCGTACCATACCCCAACCGCCGCTAAATGATGCACGAACGCCGTCCAACGTAATCACATCATATTGTTTCGCTAACGTGTCCGAGATTTCCTGAATGATCTGGAACTTGGTCGCATCAGGCGCATTCAAAATAATTTCGGGGGTCGCCACCAACTTCGGAATCTCGTCAAAAATTTCAGAAATGGTCTTATCTGAATTTGAGATAATTTCGAGTGTTTTCAATGCAACCAGCGGCGCATCGTCAAACCCGTAATAATTCTCACCGACGAACAAATGCCCGCTGACCTCGCCACCAAGAGGCGAACCAATTTCGTGCATTTTCTTCTTCATCAAGCTGTGACCAGTCTTCCACATCACCGGTACGCCGCCGTATTTCTTAATCTCATCTGGCAGCGCTTGCGAGGCCTTTACATCAAACACAATCGATGCCCCCGGATGCCGGCTTAGCAGATCACGAGCTAGCAGCGCCAACAAACGGTCAGCCGCAATATGATGTCCATGATCGTCAATGAACCCGCAGCGATCCGAATCCCCGTCAAAACCCAAACCCAGATCAGCCTTGACTTCGACCACTTTGGCTTCCAAATCCTTTGTGGTTTCGGGGTCTTCAGGATTCGGCAAATGGTTTGGATACGTCCCATCGGATTCGAGATACAACCCTACTACCTCGACACCCAACTTCTTGAGCACAGCCGGAATATAGGTTCCGCTCAAACCGTTACCAGCGTCCAACACCACCTTCAACGGGCGATTGATTTTAACCTTAGAGCCAATCGTATCCATGTGCTTATAAATCATTTGCGGATCAGATGTAATCTCACCTTGTCCAGTTGCAAATGCATCCGTTTGAATGAGCTTGAGCAGGGCTTGGATTTGGTCATCCGCTAACGCCAGCGCACCGTAAGCCATTTTGATACCGTTGTATCGGGTATCCAAGTGACTGCCCGTAATCATCACACCTGCGCCTTTACCTGAATAACTGGCAGAGGCGAAATACAATGTTGGGGTTAGTACCGCGCCAATGTCGGTGACATTCATACCGGTAGAGGCTAAACCCTCAGCCATCGCTTGCTTGATACCCGGTGAACTGGTGCGGTTATCACACCCCACAAATACACGATCTATTTGGAACTGCTGCGGCAGGTAAGTTCCCAGAGCCTTCCCGACCAATCGTGCCAGATCAGGTGTAATCTGCGGTTTATCTCCGCTGACTGTGCCACGAATATCATACTTACGGAAAATCGAGGTATCAACCTGCGTCATAATTCAACTCCTTTATTGATTAAAATTAGAATTTAGCCAACCATTTTACCGGTTAATCCAACATCGTCCACTAACTTGCTGGCTTATCTACTTTGCGTGTCCGCCTTTGGATATGCGTTTGCGCTGTTACCCGAAGCACGTCACGGCAGGCAGCTTGCAGAGTCGCCCCTTGCCCCAACAAGCTCAGCTCCCCTTTCTCAGCACCGACCCGCGCTTGAAAACGCAAATCCGCCATCTCAACTGGTTCGTAGATAATCGTCAGCGTCCATGCATTCGAAAAAGCAATATGAAACACATCCAGCATTTGATCAAACAAGAGTTGCGTTGACCGATCTAACCATTCATCGTCCTTGTAATTTGCTGGCCGGCGCAACATCGCCTCGCGTGATTCAAATATCACATGCTTGTGGTCAATCTCCGCCCATAAGTCACGCAGCGTAGAAGCCAGCGAAGCCTTCGATGTAACTTGTTCGGCATTTTGACCCCAAACTGCGTATGCACTCCACGTCACCACACCCGCATCGGCTGCCGCTTGCAGCGTTAACCGGGCATCCAGTCGATATTGCAACCGCAGATAACCAATCGTAGCTTCCCATGCTAACAACCCATTTGCAGGTCTTTGGGGCATTGGTCGAGCATTCAGCGTAGCAGGCATCACTGTTACTCCGAAAAAAATGTACAGGCCAAAAAGCGGTCGAGATGATATTGCACCAATTGTGCGCCCAATCCAAATGTCACCGCGTCAAACCCATGCCGCGCCCAAGGCAAACGGATCTGAACATACGGCGTGTTGGTCATCAACAACTTCTTACTCAATTTGTCGCCATGATGTGCCGGCACTATCGTATCCTGCATTCCCTCAACAAAGAAAATCGGCGGCAGATTATCGCGCACCCAATCCAAAGGTGTAGCGTCGTGATAAACTTCCGGCAAATCTTCCAAAGACCCGCCAATCAAATTGTAGATTTGTGACGCGGGTGTCAATCCAGCAAATTTTAAGTCGGCTGGCGCATAAAACGCGATAATCGCTTGCACAGGATTTGTCGCGTCAGTCCTCAATCCTGTCATGAGGGCGATATGTGCTCCTGCCGAACGCCCTAACAACGCGATTTGTTTGGGATCAACCTTGTATTCGCTCGCATGGTCTCGCACCCATTGGAGCGCAGTTTGCGCGTCTTCCAGTTGTGCGGGCCACTTAAACTTCCCCGACAACCGGTACTGAATATCGAAAACCACAAAACCGAGATTGGCCAAATAACGGTTGCTTGGCTCAAAATACTGCCCCTTATCGCCATTTTGCCAACCACCACCATGAATGACGATTATCGCTGGATACATATCACCACCAACCGGCTTCGTCATTGGTTCGTAGATATCCAATTTCAGAGGAACACCTTTCGGTGTCGCATACACTACATCCCGCCAAACGCGCGCCCGTGCATCACGGATATATTCACCAAATATATTGGGCAGCGTCAGCGGCGCGGTCAGTAGCCGCTTCTTGACATCAACTGGAATACGCGCCTCATAATGCTTACCCAATCCAACCCGCATCGCCGTTTCCGCATCATCCAGTGTCGCCCAATATTCCATAAATGGCTTCAACGACAGTGCAGTACCTATCCCGCCGGCCAGCAAACCCAACCAAATACGCGGCTTTCCTGCTAACGCCCACAACATGGCGATTGCCCCTAGCAGAGCCGGAAACCACGACGTTTCATTGACCACAATCTGCGCCGGACGCAAAGCTTCGTGATCATCTCTCTTGATGAGCAGCAGTCCTGCCACGGCAGATAAAAGGCCAAAGCTAACCGTAATAAATCGACGCAAAACTAACTCCCTACAGTTACTTCTTTACCATCGACCAAAGCAGCGAACTTCAACTTGGTCGAGTCAGCATCAACTTTCACTTGCGTCCCCGGTGGTGGATTAACCTTTAACAAGAAATCAGCCAATGGCTCGCGCACAAATCGCCGGATAATGCGTTTCAGCGGACGTGCCCCATATTCAGGTTCATCATTTTGGGCCAGCATCCATTCGACTGCCGCATCCGTAAAATCAAGTTGCAATCCTCTATCGCCTGCCATCCGCTTCTCACCCTTCAGTTGCAGCAGCAATATATTGTGCAAATCTTCAGTCGCAAGGGCGTGAAACATAATGATTTCATCAAGGCGGTTTAGGAATTCAGGCCGGAACCATGTCCGCACTTCTTCCATGGCAGTCTCACGGACTTCATCAGTCACCACCGGAACAGCCAGTTCTTCCGAACCGAGATTGCTCGTCAAGATAATGACCGACTCACTAAACTGCGTGGTATTACCGCGCCCGTCGGTCAAGCGTCCCTCTTCAATGACTTGCAAAAGGATATCCATAATGCGCGGATGGGCTTTTTCCACTTCATCAAACAGCACGATGATATAAGGTTGCTGCCGAACGCGCTCGGTGAGTTGACCGCCAGCCTCGCTGTCCACATACCCGCTCGGTGAACCGATCAACCGGTTAAGACTGCTCTCGTCCTTAAATTCGCTCATGTCGAGTGGCAGCATAGCATCCTCGCTGCCGAACATGAACTCCGCCAGCGCCTTCGCCAGTTCGGTCTTACCGACACCGGTTGGACCAAGAAACAGGAACGCACCAATCGGACGCTTCGGGTCTTTCAAGCCCACCCGTGCCGTTTTGATAGCACGGCTCACAGTGAGAACGGCCTCGTCTTCGCCGATCAGCCGCTCTTTCAGATGCTCAACCATACTGGCATAGCGCAGCCGTTCATCCTCGCCCAGCTTATTGACCGGAATGCCTGTCATTTGGCTCGCTGTCAGCGTAATGTCTTCTGCATCCAGCGTATTATCCCCTGCCCGATCAGTCTTGAACGGCAGTTGGCTCTGCTGGCTCATGCTGACCATTGCCGCCGTCCGGTGCAAGAGTTGTTCGGCACTCCTTGGCAGTGGTGATGTGTTGAAATACCGTTTTGCCAACCGCACAGCCAACGACAGCGCATCATCCGTCACAGTGAGCTTATAATCCGCTTCCAAATGTGATTTCAAAATCTTGAGTATTTCCAGTGTTTCATCCAGAGACGGCTCCGGCACACGGATAATCTGGCTGTTCTCCGAAATCGCGCTGACCGAAGCCAGCCGTTCCTTATAATCCACTTCCGTAGATGTGCCGATAATCACCGGATCATCCGCCAAAAACGCCTTCTGAATGAGCGGAGTAGCCTTACCGAACTCCGCCTTTATCGGCCCACCAAAAAAACGGTGCAAATGTGGTATGAACAAAATGCCATTCGCGGCTTGGCTTAATCCGGCACGAACTGTTTTCTGGTCATTGTCCAACAGAGCCGTTTCATCGATCTGAACAAAGTTCTTCAGTCCGACTGGCCCTTTACCCTCGGACATTAACAAGCCAAGACTGTAGGCTAAAGTTCGTTTCCCCACGCCATCCGGCCCGATTAAAATGATATGGCGTTTGACCGACTGCGACAGAATATTGACCATGTCCCGCAGCAGTTCTTCACGGAAGTAAACGGCCCGCAGCTTACCGGCCTTGGCCTGTGCCACCACATCCTGAGTTGTTCCATCCGGTTTTAACCGCACCTGCGAATTATCCATTCGAATATCAGCAATTGCTTTCGGCGTAATCCCCTGCGCCCGCAGCAAACCGCTTGTTGACATCGACGGTTCCGCCATAATGCTTAATAGATGGTCAGTGTCGACGCGTACCTCATCTTGGGAATTAGCTAGACTGAGCGCATCATCAATCAGAATAATCGAAAGCTTGGATAACGGTACTTGCCGATTACCTTTTGCTAGGAAATCCAAATTACCATTAGGGTCACCGCGCCCTTCTACAGCCAGATGTACTTGGCGATCCAGCTTTTCAAGATCAACCGCGCGCGTACTTTTGAATACATCCAACAAACGGGAAGCCGCCGTATCAGGATGTCGCAGTAATGCCAATAGAATAAGTTCGGGTTGGAGAGTCGGTTTGCGATACTGATCTTTTAACGCAACCGCGTCATTGATGACCGTATCAAGGTCTTTGGAGAGCAAATCCGGGTTTAGTGTTCCCATTTAACCTTTGCTTTCTATGTTTAAAGCGTTTCGACCCGTAAGCCAATGATTACGTGATGAAGGAGCAATGTAAAAGAGTATGAAGGCCATCATCGCCTATCAACCGGACGAGAAACACACGCCGCTAAGATGGAATATGGTATTGGAAAACGCCGGAATCGATTCACCTGACGGTAAACGTTGCCACCTGCAAACGGTCGGCTTGCTCACCCGTCGCCGTATCGACCCCCATTAAACGTTCGCCTGTTTGCCAATTATACACTGCCGCGCGTAAACTGTATGCGCCTGCTGGAACATTTAACGTGGTTTCATGACACGCCTTCTCGTCATTAGGAAGCCCGTAATCCGCTTGTGCCACCAAATTTCCAGACGCATCCTCAACATGCAGCGCCACCGAATACAGATCATTCGGTATAGTCTTGGCTTTCGTCGAACCTAGTACCACCGTCACTTGTCCATTTTGGCTGACATCAGCCGCTTCCACCATCTGCATATGGATACCATCACCAAATTGCAGCGGCATATCAACGGGATTTGTTAGGCGTGTGTAGAGTGTTAATGTGACCGAAATATCATTCAATGCCGTATAACATTCAATAAATTGTTCGCTCGTCAACGCCCGTTGAAATTCCCCTAACCGGAAGTTCGGCGCATCAACATGCGAAACAGCCAACCATATATTCTGTGATTGATCAACGAACGCCTTAGCATGATTGTAGTAATCATCGTTCTCCAGTTTGCCCGGAATATATTCCATCATCTGATGTTTTATCGGCAGTCCATATAAATAATGATCGAGTTCCAGCGACCGAATCCAATCATAGTTCCCCGCGTGGTAAGCCACCATGTCTCCGGGTTTGGCCTGTTGTTCAAGTACCGCACGAAATTCTCGCCACGATGGAATAACGCCATAGAGATAACCGCTAAAATCATTATTAGCAATTGTCCAAAATCCAGCCAGCACCCAAATCGACAGCATCACCACAGGCGAGACATTCAATCGGCTCAGTCGCTCGACGCCCAATCCGACCAGCACCGCCAGCAGCGGCCACAAAAAAATGATGTAACGAATTTGGTTGATGAACGGATAATAGACATTCACCGCCAGCGTAACAATGACACCTGCCACCACCACAAAAATGATGAACCGCAGCGACCAAGCATTCCGGTAAACGCCAAAAATCACCAACGCCGCCAGCAGCGCCACACTGTTATTGCTAAATGTCAGCAGCAGCGCAGGCACAACCTTGCCTAAACTCATCCCGACAACTGCATTAATTTTCGCCCCTTCCGAAAATTGGATAACGACCGCCACCCATGGCAGATAAAGTGCCGCTGCCCCCGCTAACAACAGCGCTATTTCCCACCACTGCCGATTTTTTCGCACCAGTATCAGGTGATATAAGCTGATAACCCCCACCACAAAAAATAGTTGATAATGCAGATAAAGCGAAGCAGCAGCGACCAGCACAAACCCGATTCTCAGCGCCCAACTCCGTTTTTCGCTTGATTGGATCAGCCTCAAATACGCCCAAATCTCAAACGCACTGCACGCCACGATAACCGTATAAACCCGAAGTTCATGCAGGTAATAGATATAATATGCCGATGCGCCAACCGCAACTGCCGCCCCCAATCCCACCAATTCTGCCGATGGAATTTGGACACTCGCCGCAAAATCTCGCCCTAACCTGTACGTCAGCGCCACCGACAGCAAACCAAACAGCAGCGCGAACATCCGCCCTGCCAATGCCGATGAACCTGCCGCCGTCAGCCAGAAATGCAGCGCGAGGTAATACCCCGGCGGATTTTTCTCATGCTGGAGCTGTGCCGCCACACGTGAAATCACCTCTCCCGCGCTGATTGGCCCGTACTGCTGCCCTCCCGCATAAATATATGAATAAATCTCGTCATACCACATGGCATCTTGATTAAGGCCGCTTATACCTAGCCACGTCACAACCATCAGCAGTAAAATCATCCACCAGAAAATTCTGGTAGGATAATATGCACGTTTACCAACCGTATTGGATTTGAGACTTACGGACTGAGAAACCATCAACAACGCCTCAGAAGGAAAATTTCAATCGGTAATATTGTCTTGTGCGCCAATTAACGAATGAAATAGTAATCAGACATACGAGGTATTGGCATGTTTTTCCTGTCTCGTAGCATCGTGGCTTATAGCTGTTTACATTTAATGTGGAAAATGATGGTCAATTTTTAGTACTTTAACCACGCGTATTTTCGTACGGACGGCATAATGACATTTAACTTTTTAATACGGAGTACCCGGCGTAGGGGAGCACCTATGTGTGCTCCCGTATTTCTCCCTTGCCTTGTTACTACGGGAAAAAGGCTGGGGTTAGGGGTATGATTTTTTCTCCGTTCCAATTTGTTAAACATCATCATGCCGTCCGTTACCTAATTACCACACTAATTTGGAAATGACCATTAGCCTGATGCGGCACACCCCGTCGATTACTTTGATTGCATTAATCGTCTTTCAGACAGCGCACGGCATTATACAACCAATTCAAGATCGGGTTCAGGATTGACTAAATGCAACAAATCACCAAAACCACTTTACGTTATACGCAATGGCTGATAGCAATCCTTGCTTTGAGCCTTACCTTTCTGGCTCATGCCGAAATAAGGTCTGCCCAAACCTGCGGCTCACTAAACGGAACCATAACCCGTAGTAGCTTCCGCAGCGATCCTGCCCAAACCACCTTCTACTACTCGGTCTACACACCGCCTTGCTACGATGCGTCAACCACCGGCTACCCGGTTATCTATCTCATGCACGGCTCAAATGATGACGACGGTCAATGGGGACGCTTAGGCATTCAATCGGCGCTTGACACCGGCATCGCCAATAGCACACTCCCACCCATGATCGTCGTCATGCCCTTTGGCGAATGGCTTGCCAACAAAAATCAATTTGATACGGTCTCGTGGGAAAATGTTTTCCTCAATGAATTGATGCCGCTGGTCGAAGGCCAATATCGCATTGATGCCCGCCGCGAAACTCGCGCCATCGGTGGTATATCGCGCGGCGGTTTTTGGGCATTTGAAATCGCCTTCCGTCATCCTGATCTGTTCAGTTCAGTAGCTGGACACAGCGCCTTTTTCTCTGAAGGGCAAGCACCTGTCGATTTCGACCCGCTGAAAATGGCAAAAAACGCACCTAATCTGGATACCCTTCGCATCGAATTAGATCGCGGTAATGCGGATTACGCTGCCCCCGGTCTTGACCTGATGCACCAGTATCTAGACCAACGCGGCATCAATCATTTCTACACTGTTTACCCTGAAGGCCAGCATAACAACGCCCATTGGCAGATGCATGTTGCCGACTATTTAGCCTATTATGCTGAGCCGTGGAAAACACAAATCGCTGTACCAGCTCCTACACAGCCGCCCATGATATTTGCCACCAACACACCCAATCTACCAACTGCACCATCGACTGCAACTCCAGCAGCACAAACCAATCAAGCGAGCTGGACAGTATTCCTCCCCGCCGTAGCATTTCCCAGCCTCGCCGGGAATATCGACCTCGTACGCCTTCAAACACTCCGAATCGGTCAGCCAGATTCGCAGTTGGTCATTGATGAAACCACTTCTCAGGCACTGCAAAGTTACGGCATCAACCTCTCTCCCGAAACCGCAGTGGTACCCGATAACGCACTACAAAACAGCTTGTGGCGCAGTCGAAAACTTTATACGCTGCTCGCCTTCGACCGTCTCACCACACATTATCGCGTTCTGCATATCAACGGTCAGCACCCGCTCGATACCGATCTAAACACCTATCCTTTTGCCTTTTCCGGCGATCATCCTAATTTCGAGCCGCAGAAATTAACGCGCATATTGATGTCCGGTGTTACCGCCCTCACCCGTTTGACCCGCACCGCACTCGATAAAGAAGGCACAGATTGGGCTGCATCTGGCATCTTAGATACCGTCAATCACGCTGATTTTTTTCACACCAGTAACGAAGTCTCCTTTTCGCCGACCTGCCCCGATTGGGAGACCACGCCACCGCTCGGTGAATTTTGTTCCAAAGAATCGCACTTCGATCTACTTACCAAGCTTGGCCTAGATATCGTCGAGCTCACAGGCAACCACAACAACGACTTCGGCACCGATAATTACCTTAGAACGCTGGAGTGGTATCAATGGCATGGCATCCGCACTATTGGCGGCGGAGCCACTCTCGAAGATGCTCGCCAGCCGCTCTTAATCGATCATCACAGCAATAAAATCGCTATGCTGGCCTGCAATTGGGTTGGCCCGTATTATGCCCTTGCAACTGATAAGGCCCCCGGCGCGGCCTTTTGTGATTGGAATTGGCTTCGTGCTGTCATTCCGCAGCTTAAAGCCGAGGGAAATTTCGTGGTTGTCTCAGTACAGTATCTAGAAATTGAGGACTATAAACCCTCTGCCAAACAAATCTCTGACTTTCAAGGTGTAGCCGATTTAGGCGCGGATGTCGTTATCGGCACACAGGCCCATAAACCCCAAACACTCACTTTTTACGGCGCGCGTACCGGAAATGAATCGTTCCTCCATTACGGCCTCGGTAATCTATTTTTCGATCAGCCATTTTGGGGTAACAGCCGCTTCTTCATGGACGAACTCTATATCTACAACGGTCGCTTGCTCAACATCGATCTCTTTACCGGAATCATTGACGACCTTGCCCGTCCGCGTCCTATGACACCCGACGAACAAGCCAACTTCTTTGCCTTCATGTTCAACACTCAAGGCAGTTTTCAGTAATTTTCAAGTGAGGTTGTATGACAAACGATGAGAATTGGGATCGGGAAGCCGAACTAAATCAAATTTTCAATCCAGATGATGTATCCCAATGGCTGAAGTATTCACCGCTAGAGTTTATCGGTATTACGTTGCTTGAAATTAAACAGCAAAATGTATCCATTCGGAATTGGTCGGAAATTATGGCAAAAATCCCGGAATTTAATGCTCAAGTCTACCAACTTAATAACCAAGAAATTACCGCGAAATTCTTCCTAGAGGTAAATCTAGCCAGTTCCCGTATTATTGATCGTTTATTAGCTACAATGCATGCTTACGCGGTAGAAATGTCAAAATCCGATAACGAATAAAAACAGGAGCGATTGGTTTGAGGCCATTTGAAAAGGGTGATTCATTCCATACAGGGCGGGTCAGAGACACCGCCCCTACAGAAAATCATTTGTATGTTTCGAATGTACGTTTTAGCCAATACGACTTTTCAAACGGCTTCTTTGAAAACTCGAACCAAAACTGCTTGCTTTCCACGCTCATTTGTTCTAAAATGAATTTGGATTTAATGTAGGGCATAACATGTTATGTTATGTCCTGTTTAACATCAAAATCGCTATCACCAACCCAAAATTCTTCACTCGATTCGACAAACTTCACTCGTGAAATTGAAGAATCTGAAGAATTTTACGAACATTCAGCGGTCTGCTCGCTCAAATCCGCCGTAAAAACCATGTTGTAACAACAACATCAACTGCAACATTTTGAACATTTCGAATCTTTTGGCTCGTCGTATGGTAAATTCTTCACAAAAATAGCTTATTGGAATTGCCGAAACTGCCGCTTTTGCTGCATATTCCGCATATTAGTACTGGAGACTGATAGCTGGCGACTTTCAAGGCAATCCCACCATCTTAATCGATAGCTTCCCGTTCGCCGGAATCTTTCCAAACAACACCCTGCATACCGCCGGAATCGCCTGCGGTAACGGGCTGTATGTCACTACATAACCAGAAACCTTCGGGTAAACCGTAAAGTCATAAACTGAAGCCAGCGCCACCGCAATCGTCTTATCAGGGGGTAAAGCCTTCACCAATGCCTTCTCGTTCGTGTCAGCATCCGCATTCTGGGTAAACACCACCGCCAAATCACTCAAAATCGTTTGCGTTTTGGCGCTCTCAATATCCTCTACCGAAGGAGAGGCTTGCACCGATAATAGTCGAACCGTCACCCCATCCGCCTTGCAATATTCTGGGATTTGGATACGTGTGCCCGGGTAAATCAGCGCTACACTTTTACCCGCTTGTAGGGGAAGAACATGGTTTTTATCCAGCGCGACAGTCACACCTTTTTGGAATAACTCATCAACCAATTTGGCATGTTCAGTCAAATTCAATCGTTCCGTTACCGTGTTTGGGTCAAGCGCCTGCCAACCGAGCAAACCGTATCGTTCCTTGGCTGCCAAAATCCGTCTCACAGACTCGTTAATGCGTTCTTCCGGTATCTCACCCGACCGCACCGCATCAACCACTGTCTGAATACCGGCAGCCTGCGCTTCCAAACTAACATGCGCCGCGATCACCAGATCAATACCCGCCTTAATCGCAGTTAACGCCGCCTTTGGGTAGCTGTAAACTGTATCAATCGCGTCCATATCCAGCGCATCAGTGACTATTAAACCTTGATACCCCATTTCCTCGCGTAAAAGTCCCGTAACGACATGACGCGACATCGAAGCCGGTAAATTTTTCTCCGGTTCCAGTGCCGGATACCAAATATGCGCCACCATCACGGTACTCACCCCAGCCTCAATTGCTGCCCTGAAAGGAGCCAGTTCCACCGTTTCCAATCGCTCTCGATCCAGCGAAATCACAGGTAATCCGGTATGCGAGTCGGTACTGCTGTCACCATGACCGGGGAAATGTTTAGCCGTTGCCAGCACATTTGCGCCTTGCATCCCTTTGATAAACCCCGCCAATATCGGGCTGGTCATCGTTGGGTCATTCCCAAACGCTCGGCGCTTAATAATCGGATTGTTGGGGTTCGTTTCAAGGTCAGCCACCGGCGCGAGGTCCATGTTCACGCCCACAGCCAGCATTTCCTTCCCCATTGCCTGCCCTACCCGCTCGGCTAAATCCACATCGCCCGTCGCCGTTAGTAACGCCATCACGGGGAAAGTTGTAAACCCGTCATTCAGGTGGGAAATCGTACCGCCCTCTTGATCAACCGCGATGAACAGTGGCAATCCACCACTGCCTGTAATCACTTGCTGATAACGATTAATGAGTTCGGTAACTTCAGTCGGGGACTTAACATTTTCAGGCAGTAACACCAGCCCACCCGGTTGCTGCTCGGTTAGAAACGCTCCACCCGCTTCTGTGAGTTGGCTGCCATATAAATTGACGATGAACATCTGGGCGACTCGCTGTTCAAGCGAGAGACGAGCTAACAGATCAGGTTGTGCAAAAGTCAACCGGTCAATCTCTAACCCAAGTAGCAAAAAAACACAGAGGCTTATCGCTAAGCGTCTCTGTGTTCGGATAATTGCTAAATGTAAATCTAAGCGGGGCATTCGATCAAACTTGATTACTGACCAGTTTCACTTAGGCGGTAACCAATACCGCGCACATTCACAATCAGATCAGCATCCTTGCCCGTCTGCTTCAGCTTACGGCGCAAGTTACTCACATGCGGGCGTATCACTTCGCGGGCTTCGGCTTCATCAACTGCATAACCCCGCACTTCTCGCACCAACTCATGACATGATACAACACGTCCACGATGTGCCGCCAAATACAGCAGGAGATCAAATTCAGTCGGCGTCAAATCTATCGGCTGGTCTCCCACCGAAATTTGGTATCGTCCGGGGTAAATAGTCAGCGGCCCAAGCGTCATGTTGGCATTCATTGGCTCGACCGGTGCGCTGTTGCTTTCGTAGCGCGGTTCAGGAGCAATCGCAGGCGACTCATCGTCCTCATAAACCGCGGCAATCGCTTCAACGTCGGCGCGCGTCAGCTCAAAAACATTACTGCGGATAGCATCCAGCAGCGCCCGTCTACGCTTGAGGTTACGCGCACGTTCCACGCCTCGGGCAACACTTTGGCGGATATCTTGGCTTGAACTGGGTTTAATTAGATAATCATGCGCACCCAAACGTAGGCTTTCAACCGCTGTACCCAAACTCGCATAACCCGTCATCAGAATGACGATACCGTCAGGCGAAATATCCTTAATCCGTTTGAGCAAATCGACTCCCGAAAGTCCGGGCATACGAATATCAGTGAGTATCACTTCATACTCGTGGCGGGCAATCATCTCTAACGCTTCTTCGCCACTAGCCGCTTCATCAACCTGATAGCCTATGCGTTGCAAGGTCTTGCTTACCGAGTAACGGATCGCCCCCTCATCATCAACGACGAGAACGTGGGCAGTATCGATCATTGTATCCATAGCGCCAACCTATATCTAGTGTTTACTATTCCCATATTTTGTCTTAATGATAGTCAACTTAGTCTACTTACGCAACCAACAAAGCCTCTTACATAGTTGTTTATTGCTCGAAATTTGGACAAATTCATGAATTTTCCAGAAATTGAAAATAAATAATTGGCGATTCGCTATTTCTCACTGCGAATAATTCACTAACAAACCATTCATCATTTACGACAATCGCCGCAATCATATCGTTGACAACCAGTAGGGGGATTTGATCCCGTATTTCTCTTGGGATTTTGCGGTTTACCATCCACCGGCTAACCTTTTGAGTATGCCCGTTCATACCTAATGGAGAGAATACATCTCCATCATGACGGGTTCTCAGGATCGCTTGAGAACCATTTGGGATCTCCAGTTTACAATATGACTTATCATTAGGTGGTTGCTCAAGCCTCACCTGAAGCAACCATTCTTGCACCGTGTTCAGAGAGGGAATAGTAATTGCACGAGTAAAGTTGGCTGGTAGTAACGGTATCGGCGACCGTATATATTTATACCTACTATCCTCAGTCTCAATAAACAGCATGAGGTAGTCAACTCGTAAACTTCCACCCCCGCCCAAAAGTGCAATCGCCCCGTGCCGACCGCGCTTCGCAATCTCAATCGCTTCCATAATCAGGTGAGCTGACGCATGATCAACTAATCCCAATTTTCCCATCCCCCACAACAGCACACGACGTTGCAAAGCAGGATGTAGTCCATTGAA
Source organism: Anaerolineaceae bacterium (assembly GCA_016124855.1). Lineage (GTDB taxonomy): Bacteria > Chloroflexota > Anaerolineae > Aggregatilineales > Phototrophicaceae > CFX2. Next base: position 149,646 of record WGMX01000014.1, read on the forward strand.
TGCATCACGGTTTATCGCAATTCGCCCTGCTGAAATCGTTAGAGTTGCCAACCGTGTAAAAGAATTAATTTGCTGCTGGATGTAATCATTTTCAATTGCTGCGATTTCAGCCAACCGTGCTAAGGCTGGCCTGGTTTGTGGAGCATAACCTTCCAGAAACGGCAGCACCTCTAGCCGAATCGCATTCCTTAAAATTGATGTATCAACATTAGTTGAATCCACGCGCGGAATAAGATAATTCTGTTGGCAATATTCTTCAATTTCGGCGCGTGTTACTTCAAGCAGCGGTCGAATAAGGAGCAAATCATCATGGTTCGGTACTGTTGAACGCATCGCCATGCCCGCCAATCCATGAATACCCGCCCCGCGCAGAATATGCATAAGGACCGTCTCAGCTTGATCGTCCACATGATGCGCCACTGCGACATTGCTCGCGCCGACACGATAAGCGGTCGCCGCCAAAAAATCGTAGCGAGCCAACCGAGCAGCCGTTTCGATGCCAATTTGCTGCTGTCGGGCTAAACGACTAACGTCAGCTTGCCCCGTCGTAACAGCGATACCCCATTCACGGCATATTTGCTCCACAAAGCGCACGTCACCCGCACTTTCTTCCCCACGCAGTTGATGGTCAAGCGTCGCAGCGTGAATAGTAAAGCCTATTGACCGTCCAAGTTGGTTGAGGATGTGAAGCAGTGCTAACGAATCCGTTCCGCCTGAAACACCCACAACTAAGGTTTGACCCGTTGTGATAAGCTGAAATTTCTGAATGGTTTGGCGAACGCGTTCTAACATAGCATTTTAATGAGTTTGGTGAAGCCTTTTTGTAAGGCTGAAATACGCAACAATTCATATCTCGGCATCGACTCATTCATACGACCAATGCACTTAATCATTATAGTATGGTTGGCGCAGGGTTAGGTATCTTTGTATTCGGGAGGGAGCGTGTTATAATGCCGCGCGCTTTCCTTTTCCGTGAGGAGCTACTACGTGCAGAGTCCGTTCGATTTTTTGCTCGGCATATTTTCTCTGGACATCGGCATAGATCTTGGTACCGCCAACACACTCGTCAGTGTACGCGGTAAGGGCATTGTTATTAATGAACCATCTTTCGTAGCGCTTGATAAAAAGACACGTCGCCCTATTGAGGTTGGCGCTCGCGCAAAAGAGATGTGGAATAAAAACCCTAAAGATATTATTGTCGTCCGTCCCTTAAGAGATGGTGTCATCAGTGAGTTTGAAGTCACTGAGGCTATGCTCAACCACCTCATAAATAAGGCACACGAACAGACATGGGTTCCACTTCCGCGTCCCCGTGTTGTTGTTGGTATTCCTAGTGGTGTGACTGAAGTTGAAAAACGCGCCGTATTCGATGCCACTATCAGCGCAGGTGCCCGCGAAGCATACTTGATTGAAGAGCCTGTTGCAGCCGCCATCGGTGCCGGCTTACCCGTTCAAGAAACACGCGGCAGTATGGTCATAGATATCGGTGGTGGAACTACCGAAGTCGCTATTTTCTCGCTCGGTGGCATCGTCATCAGCCGGTCTATCCGCGTGGCTGGTGATGAAATGGATGAAGATATTGTGCAGTATATGCGTACCAAGCACAATCTGCTCATCGGCGAACCTACAGCCCAAAAAGTAAAAGAAGAAATCGGCTCAGCCTATCCGCTCCCTCAAGAACGTACATTCATGGTCAAAGGTCGTAACCTAATGACCGGGCTTCCGACTTCAGTCGAAGTCAGTTCTATTGAAATCCGCGAAGCTGTTTCCGGCTCTGTAGACATCATCGTCGATACCGTAAAAGATGCTCTGGACGATACGCCGCCAGAATTAGTCGCAGATTTAATGGAAAGCGGCATTTGTATGGCAGGTGGCAGCAGCCAGCTAAAAGGACTTACCGACCGCATTACCGACGAAGTGAATATCCGTGCTTGGCTAGCAGAAGATCCAATGACTTGTGTCGCACGCGGCGCGGGACGTGTACTCGAAGACTACAACAACCTCCGCCGACTATTAGTGGGTCTCGAGCGCGGCAGTACCCGCCACTAATTCACGCTTTAAGATTGACAATGCTTGCATTCATCCCTCAAATCCACCTCTGCCCAAGTCAGCATCAGCGAACGATCTCAGACAAGTTTGATATAATGCAGGTTATTGTAGCTAAGCTGAGGCATTAACCCGTGCGTAATTGGCGCTCAAATCGCATTCTTTTCTTAGGTGTGTGCCTCGCCATTGCTTTGACTTTAATCGGCACAAGTCAGGCCGGATTTCTAGCACCGATAAAAAGTATCATTGTGGCACCCCTCAATTTTGTAACCGGATTATTCAACAAATCAACATTGGACACCGTCAAGATAGCCGACATGTCATCTGATGTACCGACGCTGCAAAAACGGGTTGCTGATCTCGAAGAAGCTTTAGCGCGTTATCAATCTGAATTGGTGGAACTCCGCGAAGTCGCCAACGACTACCAGCGATTATCTGAACTGGTCAATTACACAGCACAGACACAAAATCAAGAATTTCTAGCGGCAGATGTAATTAGCAACGCCGACTCAAATGCCCCACTTCAGACAATTTCGATTAACAAAGGCACACGTGACGGAATCACCATTGGAATGCCCGTCGTTTCACAGTTGGGCTTGATTGGTCGCGTGTTGGATGTTACAGCCAATGCATCGCGTGTTCTACTCATTACGGATGTTTCAAGCGCCATTAGTGGACGCCTTCAAACTACCCGTGATGAAGGGAGCATAGTTGGTCAAGCTAGCAACGATTTACGCATGGAATTCATCCCCTTAAACGCCAAAGTGCAAGAAGGCGATATTGTCATCACATCTGGTTTGGGTGGTAACCTTCCAGCCGGGATTGTCATTGGACAGGTTACAAGCGTGCAACAGCGCGAATTTGAGCTTTTCCAGAATGCGGTTGTACGCAGCTTGAACAATTTCGCCACGCTTGAAACCGTCTTGGTCATCACCAACTTCCAACCTGTTGACCTTTCAGTATTCGAACAAAGTACCCAAACGGCACCGGGAAGCTAAATCATGGGGAGTTTCCTCAGTCTACCGATTATGATACTGGTTGCCGCCTTGCAAGTTACCGTAATGCCTCAAATTAGTTTTTGGGGTGGTCGGCCAGACCTCGTATTATTGGTTGTCGTATCGTGGGCATTGAATTCGACCCTTGAACAAGGTGTTTTATGGGCCTTCGTCGGCGGAATTTGTAAAGATTTACTCTCGGCTGCCCCTATTGGTACATCAATTGTTGGTCTCATTCTGATCATTTTTGGAATTCATCTTGTCAGGCAGCAGTTGTTCAGTGTAGGCATTTTTACATTGATATGGGTAAGTCTGCTTGGAACAATCATTCAGGAAGTTTGTATTTTTATTATATTGTTGTTCAGTGGCTTTCAACCTTACTTTGCCAATGAACTTGGCTACGGTGTCATGCTCAACCAGTTTCGATTATTCATTGTGCCAACTATCGTTTATAATCTCGTTGGCATTATTCCCATTTATATCATGACGCGTATCATTCAACGCGCGGTAGGAACCAATCTCCGATTGACCCGATGACCACATTTTTCAACCCTTTCCATGGGATATGACGTGGAACCAGAAGTGCCGCACGAAAACTCCAGACAACGCCATAGTCCATAAAACATCAATGAGTTTTAGGCAGGAGAACCAAATCAATGAACAGACGTTTACTTCCCTTTCAGGGGTGGCGACTGACATTATTCCAAGCCGTGATGTTCGCCGTATTCATTCTATTCTCGTTACGTATGTATGATTTGCAAATTGCAAGTTACCAAACCTATGAAGCAGCCGCCGACGAAAACCGCTTAAGCCGTCTTCCAATACCTGCTGACCGGGGTGTAATTTTTGATCGCAACGGCATTCCCCTTGCCCGAAACGTACCGGCCTTCAATGTCACCATTATCCCTGCCCTTTTGCCCGGTGATCGTACCGCTACACTTCAAATTTTTAACCGCTTATCTGCGCTTGTGAACGTCCCGCCTACGGCTGACATTGCGGCTGCCAGCGCTCAAACAACGGGGCAAAAGATACGCAGTATCGAAGAACTCGTGCTGGAAGGCGAAGGTATCGCACCATTCCGTGAAGTGACAATTGCACGCGATGTTGACTTTCATGTTGCACTGCAAATCCGCGAAGAACGTCAATCTTTACCCGGCGTAGATGTACAAGCAAAACCAGTACGCGAATATCCGACCGGCGAATTGACGGCACATATTGTCGGCTACATGGCTCCCATACCACCGGAAGATGCCGAAGCACTCATTAAGCAAGGGTATGACCCTGCATTTGATCGTATCGGCGTGGACGGCATCGAGTATTACCTGAATAATGAATTGGCAGGCAAACGAGGCACGGAACTCCGTGAGGTTGATGTCGCAGGTGCAACCATCCGACAGTTAGAACAAGTTGATCCTGTTCCCGGCCAAAATGTGCGTTTGACCATCGATGTCGACTTGCAAAAAACCGCCGAAGATGCTCTCAAAAATCAAATTGCCTTGCTAAATTCGACCTACAAAAAAGTAGTCAGTCAACAAGGTGTTATCGTCGCTATGAATCCCCAAAATGGACAAATTCTGGCGATGGTCAGTTACCCCGGCTATGACAACACAAAATTTGCTCGTAATATTGATGTGACCTACTACCAGCAGGTCGCCAACGATCCGTTGAAGCCACTCATCAATAACGCAATTCGCTCTCTGTATCCTCCCGGCTCAACTTGGAAGTTGATTACCGCTTCGGGTGCGCTTCAAGAGAACGTGATTTCACCCAACAGTGTATTAGATGATCCCGGTCGGCTCGTTGTCGAAAATAAATATGCGCCGAACGACCCTGCCGCATCCCAAACCTTCGTGTGCTGGAAGCGTGACGGACACGGCTTAATCAATATGATCGGGGCGATTGCCAATAGTTGTAACGTTTACTTCTATCAAGTTGGGGGAGGCAATCCTGATGTCCCAAGTGTAACTTTACGTGATGGCGGTTTGGGTATTGAAGATTTGTTCCGCTACGCCACAGCCTACGGCATCGGAAGTGAATTAGGTGTTGAACTCCCCGCCGAGAATCGTGGGCGTATGCCAGATCGAACTTGGAAACGCGTCTTATATGGAGAAAACTGGTCAACAGGTGATACTTACAACGCCGCCTTGGGACAGGGATATGTAAATGTTACGCCGCTCCAACTCGTTAGTATGGCAGCTACAGTTGCCAATGGCGGAACCTTGTATCAACCGACCATCATTGACAGCTTTCTGGACCCCGAAGGTAAAGTAATTCAGCCGTTTACCCCCCACGTGCTGCGGAACGTAAATCTATCCAATATGACTGGAACGCTAAGACTGCTGCTGGTTGAGGACATGATTATGAAGGGTCCGAATAGTTTGGATTGTATCTGCGAATCGGACAGCCCTTATTACAATGGGGTACGCTGTAATCCTTCTACCTATCGCAATACGGTCGATCTCAGCGTTAATCAGGATGGAAGTGATATTCGGGAATATGAAGTCTATATTCCACAAAATTACACTTTCAACGCGGGCATGTGCACTGATTTGCGTTTCAACGACAAATATCGTCCAGCGTTTGTGAGTCAACAAAACATCGACATTGTACGTCAGGGCATGCGCGCGGCTGTAACCGTTGGAACGGCCACTAAAGCAAATTTACCATATGTCGATGTTGCCGGCAAAACGGGAACAGCCCAATATTGCGATAATATTGCCAATGGCTTAGGGTTATGCAAGTTTGGTAGTTGGCCGGCTCATGCGTGGTTTGTGGCCTTCGCGCCTTACGAAAATCCCGAAATCGTCGTAGCAGGATTCATCTATAACGGTACTGAAGGATCACTTTGGGCATTGCCCATGGTACGTGAAGTATTAGAGGCTTACTATCGTCTCAAAAACCAGCGAGCCGGTATTGCCCCTCCGCCCGCTGCCGCAGCCATTGCTGCGCCCGCAACACCTGTACCCACCAACACGCCTACAGGAGGCTAACTTGCTAAAGGTATTTGACCTACGCCGCTTCAAAACACAATGGGCATCCGCAATGCTGGTAGGTATAGCAAGTCTAATCGTATTTATGGTTCTCGGTCACACGCCATCGATGCGTGCTTTAGGCATGGCAGCATGTGTGACCGCTGTAACCCTCATATTGCAGCGCTTTGGAACGATGTTAGCCGTCATCGGTGGTTTTGCCTTAGCTTTCAGCCCTGCTTTCTGGTCGCAAACCGGTGGGGAAGACACGAAACTCGTGGTGTTAGTCGCGCTCACGCTGTTAGCCGCACTGATTGTTACTGGCCTGTTCATATGGATCGGTCGTGTTACCGAGCGAGGTTTGGTCGCTGGAGTAGTTGTTTTTGCGGTACTCTTCTGGGCGTTGGTCGGTACGCCCCGCAGCCTACGCGTGACTACCCTACTCAATACTTGGCTTCTCTACATCTTGATTGATGTCGTCATGAGTACTAACCCGCGCCCTGATTCTCCACGAATGCCACTTCCCGGTCAGCACCATACTTTAGGATTACTCGTCTTAGTGCTAATCGGCGTACTCAATGACCCTCTGTTTGTCTTGCTTGCGCCAGCGTTATTGGTTGGATTGTATTTATCAAAAGTACAGCTTCCTTGGTGGTATTGGGCGATTATCCTTGTTGTAGTCGTCATCGGTATTCGAGGATTAACCATTCAATACGTGTCGGACGATTGGTGGCTAAAATCATCGGCATTACTTCAGGCGAATGGTACTCAAGTCCCCTATTTCGTCAGAGATGGCTGGCGCGAAGCTTCACGTTGGCTGTATCTTATTAATCTGGTTAGAAATCAGTTTACGGATGTCGGAATTTTGCTCGCGATATTAGGTTTGGCGCGTTTATCACGCTGGTATCCGCCCTTAGGCACAACCACTTTGGTCGCTTATGGTTCCTATGCCCTGTTCGGGCTAATTTATTTCGGCAAGGATAGCACTGTCCTTCTCTTACCCATGATCGTCATTCACGTAATATGGATGACGTATGCCATTTATGCTCTTGGTCAGTGGATGCAAAACAGTTTCGTTAAACGCGGTCAAACCGCTTGGTTAGCGACAGGCGCTTTTACCCTTCTCCCGCTGTTACTATTGGCACGGATTGCGGGCGTGTTATAGCGCGCATAAAAATATAAGGTATAGTTAATGATTAAGAGACACCAAAATTCTTTACAAACGGAGGTTAACATCTACCTCAGCACTTCCTTAACCCTTTATCATGGTGACATTCATGCAAGAACAAAACGTCGCAATTAAGGGGATAAAAGATGGTTTATTAATTGCCCTGAGCCCATCAGAAGAATGGCAGGCAATTACAGCTGACCTTGCCGCACGAATTGATCAGCAAAGTGCGTTCTTTGCGGGCGCACGAATTACGGTCGATTTGGGTGCAAGACCTGTTCCAAAACATGAACTGAGTTCGTTAAAAGCTCTTTTAGAACGGCGTAGTCTCTCGTTATGGGCAGTATTGAGCGAGAGTAAAACAACAGTTGACGCGGCACAAGCGCTTGACCTTCGCACAAATATTTCTACCCCTATTCCCGGTCATGAAGATGACGAGGAATCAGAATTTGATCCGGAAGAAGACGGAACAGTTGGGGTAATGATTAAGCGCACACTACGTTCTGGACGAACTGTAAATAGTCCGGGTCATGTCGTGGTATTGGGGGATGTTAATCCGGGCGCAAAAATCATTGCGGCTGGAGACATCATTGTTTGGGGCAGATTACGGGGCATTGTTCATGCAGGGGCAGATGGCGATGAGGAAGCAGTGGTATGTGCACTAGATATGACCCCGATGCAGCTTCGCATCGCCGGATATATTACCACCTCACCTCAAGATAAACGTCGCCAGCCTAAACCGGAGATTGCTTCGGTGCGTAAAGAACAAATTATTGTAGAACCATGGACATATTGAAAGGAACATGAATCCTTATGGGGGCTAAAGTCATAACGGTTACGTCAGGCAAAGGCGGGGTTGGCAAAACCACTACTACCGCTAATCTTGGCGTAGCATTAGCGCGAATGGGCAAAAAAGTCGTGCTGATAGATGCGGATATCGGTCTGAGAAATCTCGATATTGTGATGGGGCTGGAAAATCGTATCGTCTACGACATGGTCGATGTTATCGAAGGCCGCTGCCAACTGCGCCAAGCTATGATTAAGCACAAGCAGTTTCCAGACTTGTTCCTCATTCCAGCCGCACAAACGCGCGACAAAACGGCTGTTAGTCCCACAGATATGATTCAAACGACGGACAAACTGCGCCCTGAATTCGACTTTATTCTAATCGACTCTCCTGCCGGTATCGAACGCGGTTTCCGTAATGCAATCGCGCCAGCGGATGAAGTACTAATAGTCACCAATCCTGAAGTCTCAGCGGTAAGAGATGCGGATCGCATTATTGGTCTACTTGAAGCCAATAACAAAGGCCCCGGCAAACTCATTCTCAACCGCGTCAAAGCCAAAATGGTTGAAAAAGGCGAGATGATGTCAGCCGATGATGTTACTGACATCCTTGCCATCAAATTGATCGGTATTGTTCCCGAAGATGAAGGTGTTATTCCGTCATCGAATAGTGGTAACCCGATTAGCCAAAACGAGAACTCACGCGCTGGGCAAGCTTTCCGTAATATTGCACGGCGGCTCAACGGCGAAGATGTACCCTTCATGCAGCTCAGTGAAACAGGTGGCATCTTCCAGCGTATTGCCCGATTATTTTCAGGCGGTCAGTCCGAATAACAGAGAAGGACGTATCTCATGTCTGGATTTTTTGAGCGCTTGCTCGGGCGAACCAACACAAAAGGCAGCGGAACAACCGCTAAAGAACGTTTGCAGTTCATTCTGGTGCATGACCGTATTAATCTGCCGCCAGAACGGCTGCAAGCTATGAAGGCGGAGATACTTGAGGTCATTTCCAAATATGTCTCGGTCGACAGTGAGGACGTGGACATTTTTCTCGAACAGCGCGACCGGAACAGTCTCATCAAAGCTGAGATTCCGTTTACGGGCGTGAACGAGAAAGATGAAGCACGAAATCGGTTGGCCCATCCCTCTTCACCAAATGATGAAATCGTTGATGATGGCTAGCTCATTCACTACGCAAAAATGTTTTGCTATAATCGTGACGTAGTTCAATAGCCTTCAAGAAGCGGGTATGAATAGAACCAATAGTTTTTGGCGCAATTTCGATTTTGTCCTGTTAGGCACCACTGTCATCCTTATCCTCTTCGGCATATTAATGATCCGCAGCGCGACCATCGGTGCAATTGATACCGAACTGATTAGCCGCGTTCCGGACCAAATTCGCTATGCAATTATTGGCCTTGTATTGGTATTTGTGCTTGCGGCGGTCGACTATCGACTTTTGGGCGGCATGCACATTTGGCTCTATATCATCATGGTCGCTCTTTTAATCTTGGTTCAGTTTTTGGGCGTAGTCGGAGATGCCGGTTCGCAGCGATGGATTAACTTTGGCATCCGTATTCAACCGTCTGAAATCGGTAAAATAATTATTATCATTACACTAGGGCATCACCTGAGTTTGAACTTCGAGAAGTTAAGCAGCCTGCGCGCGGTATTTATGTCGTTGATGCATATGTCCATTCCGACCGCTCTCATATTTATACAGCCCAATCTGGGTACTACGATTGTCTTTATGGTGATCTGGTTTGCGATGGTTTGGGCAGCCGGCTTGCGACTTCGACATATTGGATTTTTCATTGCTATTATCCTCATCGTTGCGCCAATTATTTGGACACAGATGAAACCTTATCAAAAGTCACGTATCACCACCTTCTTAAGTCCCGAAAGTGACCCTGCGGCCTTTTACAACATTCTGCAAGCACGTATCAGCATTGGTTCAGGCGGATTTGGTGGAAAAGGCTATGCAAACGGCACACAAAGCCAACTACGGTTTTTGCGCGTCCGTCATACTGACTTTATTTTTAGCGTCATTGCCGAAGAATTCGGCTTCGTCGGTGGAGCCGCCGTCATGGTTCTAATTGGAATCGTGATCTTACGTATATTACGTGGGGCACGCCAAGCCGTTGATCCACTCGGCAGTTTGATTTGCTATGGGGTTGCCGCCATTATCTTTTTCCAGACAGTAGTGTCAATAGGTATGAACCTCAACATGCTGCCCGTTACAGGGTTAACATTGCCCTTTATCAGTTCTGGTGGAACATCCCTCCTATCAATTCTAGCGGGTATTGGTTTGGCTGAGAGCGTCATCATCCGCAGCCGCAAGATCTAGGCATTTCTCACACCCTACAAATAGCCCCTCAACTATTGTAAAATGCTGGGCCGCTTCCGCTCTGATCAGGAGTATTTCGTGACTGACTCAACAACTCGCCCCGTTCGGGTGCGCTTTGCGCCCAGCCCTACCGGATCACTCCATATTGGTGGGCTTCGAACAGCATTATTTAATTGGCTGTTTGCCCGTCACAATAATGGTAAGTTCATTTTGCGTATAGAGGATACTGATCAAACACGCCTCGACCCGACAGCATTACAGACCCTTACCGAAGCGCTTCGCTGGGCAAAATTAGACTGGGATGAAGGACCGGAAGTAGGCGGTTCTCATGGGCCGTACGTTCAGTCTGAACGGCTTGCCCTTTATCAAGAATGGGCGAAATGGCTGCTCGATAACGATAAAGCCTACAAAGCTTACGAAACCCCTGAAGAACTCGACAAAATGCGCGAAGAAATGAAAGCGCGCAAATTATCGTCAGGTTATAACCGCCAGCATCGTGATCTGACTCCTGAGCAGCAGGCGAAGTTTGAGGCTGAAGGACGGTCCTCTGTCATTCGCTTTAAAATGCCATTGGATGGCGAAACCGTTGTACCGGATGCCATACGTGGCGAAGTACGCTTTGACAACGACAAACAGCAAGACACAGTGCTGCTAAAGGCTGATGGATTCCCGACATATCACCTTGCCCATGTCGTTGATGATCATTTTATGGAGATTTCCCATGTCTTGCGGGCAGTCGAATGGTTACCCTCTTTGCCTGTACATTGGCAGTTGTGGTTAGCCTTTGGTTGGGAACCGCCAATATATGCTCATTTACCCGTGATGCTCAATCCTAACGGCAAAGGCAAAATGAGCAAGCGTAATCCTCCCGTAGATAAGTTCGGCAACGTCATTCCGGTGATGGTACACGACTATATCAATCGTGGTTATTTACCAGAAGCGTTGGACAATTTCCTAACCAATATCGGTTGGAGCTTTGGCGATGAACGTGAAATCTTCACTATGTCTGAGGCCATTGAACGCTTTGATTTAAGCCGAATTAATCCCGCCAATAGCGCCTTTCCACCGGAAAAATTAGATTGGCTCAATGGCGAACATATACGTCGGCTAACAGTCGAGGATTTAGCGCAACGATTAAAACCATTTCTCGAAAAAGCGGATTTGGAAGTGAATACCGAAGTGTTGCTGAAAATCACGCCAATTGTCCAAACACGGATCAAAACCTTGAGCGAAGTGGTTGAGTTAGCTGGCTTTTTCTTCCATGAGGAATTTATCCCCCCTGCGCCTGATAAACTCCCGCAGAAGAAGATGGATGTTGCCCAAACACTCAAAGCACTCAAAACATCCGAGTCCGCTCTAGAAAAGGTGACCGACTTCACTTTCAATCCCCTTCATGATGCCATCGCGGCACTTACTGAAGAAATGGGTTTAAACAACGGTCAGCTTTTCGGGACGCTGCGTGTGGCAGTAACGGGTCAGCAAATTTCGCCCCCTTTGTTCGAGACAATGGAGATTCTCGGTAAAGAGGAGTCGTTGAAACGTATTCATCTGGCGATCAACAGTTTGGATAATTCCCAACAGCCAGCAGTTTAGTCAACTCTTGAAATGAGGTCAACTGCATGATAAGATGTCCCTCACTCAACGGTGGGGGATAGTTCAACGGCAGAACCGCAGGCTCTGAACCTGTTAATCTTGGTTCGAATCCAGGTCCCCCAGTCCTAAACACAAAATCGGCATCGTTCTGCCGATTTTTGATTCTTGAGCCTGAGTGATGTCCGCTTCCAATCCACGTTCAAAAGGCGCAGCGAGATGGCAGCATGACAACCATCAGAAGCCTAAAGCCTGACAGTGCTTATGGTGGCAGCGTCCCCGCTAAGAGATATACCAGAAAGTTAGCCCGCCTAATACTGAGCCATATCAAGACAAAGATCATTACCCTTTACTGAAGGAAAGCATTACTAAGAGTCAATGAGGCAGATTATTCTTTGACTATGTGGGATTTTATCCCTGTTTAAATTAACCTTAATAAGGGAGGAGTACGCATGGCGTCGCCCCCAAACGATGATAAACGCTGGCGGATTATCAATGCAACCATGCGTCGTCATGGTTATAAACCCGGCGCGTTAATCGAAACTCTGCACGACGCCCAAGAAGCTTTTGGCTATTTGGACGAAACGACACTACATTATATCTCCGCAAATCTGCATGTTCCTCTGAGTCGCGCTTATGGTGTTGCCACTTTTTATAATTATTTCAGGCTGAAACCTCAAGGATTGCACTCATGTGTGGTCTGTTTAGGTACTGCGTGTTACATCAAAGATTCCCCCACTATTTTAGAACGAATTCAAACTGGTTTAGGTATCCAGCCGCAGCAGACAACACCTGATGGACAAATCTCCTTATCTATTGCCCACTGTGTTGGGATGTGCTGGCTAGCCCCGGTGGTTCTCGGTGATGAACAAGTGATTGAGCAAATGACCGAAACCAACGCACTCGAAAAAATTCAGGAGTGGAAACGTCATGTTACCTGACCATTTATTGCCAGAAGATGAATTGCAGCAAGTCGATGAGCAGGAACGTGCCGAAAAACAGCAGTACCAGCATCATATCTATGTCTGCATGGGAGCCGCCTGCCTAACCGCTGGCAGTGCCGAAGTGAAGGCAAGTCTCGAATCCCATCTTGCGCCCGATAACCATTGTCGCGTGATCGGTGGGGGTTGTCGCGGTTTGTGTGTTGCAGGACCTACAGTGACCATCACACCCGACGATGTCCTGTATGGCGAAGTCAAGCCAGAGGATGCGCCGGACATCATCAAAAGTTTGGATGCCAGAAAACCTGTTGAACGGTTACAACGTCCCTCCAATACGCCGTTTTTTATGCGGCAGCAGCGGGTGGTGCTGGAATTAGCAGGTAAGCTGAATCCTGAACGCATCGAAGATTACATCGCTAACCGCGGATTTACCTCGCTTATGAAGGCCGTCACCGATATGACCCCCGATCAGATCATCGACGAGATCACGCGCAGTGGTCTACGTGGACGGGGTGGCGCAGGTTATCCCACAGGCTTGAAATGGCGCACGGTCGCCAAAGCCGATGGATCACCCAAATACGTCATCTGCAACGGTGATGAAGGCGATCCCGGCGCATTTATGGATCGCAGTGTCATGGATGATTATCCTTTCCGCCTGCTCGAAGGCATCGCAATTGCAGCCTATGCAGTAGGCGCCAGTTATGGCTATGTCTACATCCGCGCCGAATATCCGCTGTCGGTCAAACGTGTACAGAATGCTATTCGGCAGATGAAGCGCTTTAACATGCTCGGCAATAATATTTGCGGAACTTCTTTCAGTTTCGATGTTGAGGTTCGGGTTGGCGCGGGTGCGTTCGTTTGTGGCGAAGAAACCGCCTTAATCGCTTCAATTGAAGGCAAGCGCGGGCATCCAAGACCACGCCCGCCATATCCTGCGACCTCCGGGTTGTGGGGTAAGCCCACACTCATCAATAATGTCGAGACTTATGCCAATATCGCCTCGATTATCCGCAATGGTGCCGAATGGTTCGCTGGCATTGGAACAGAAAAGAGCAAAGGCACGAAGGTTTTCGCGCTGACGGGCAATATCAGTCATAGCGGCTTAATCGAAGTTCCGATGGGCATAACACTACGCGAGATAATCTACCAGATCGGCGGTGGTATCCCGGATGGCAAAACCTTTAAAGCAGTACAGACAGGCGGCCCCTCCGGCGGTTGCATTCCGGCGCAGTATCTCGATATGCCCGTGGATTATGAATCGTTAGCCAGCATCGGTTCAATCATCGGTTCGGGCGGCATGATCGTAATGGACGAATCGACCTGTATGGTAGATGTCGCTAAATACTTCATGAAATTCTGTATGACCGAGTCATGCGGCAAATGTATCCCTTGCCGGGTTGGAACCGCACAAATGCACCAGATTCTGGACAAAATTACGCGGTACGAAGCCACGTTGGCCGATCTAGAACAGCTCGAAGCCCTTTGCGAGATGGTTAGTCAGACCAGTTTGTGCGGTCTGGGCCACGCTGCACCTAATCCCGTAAAAAGTACACTCCGCTTCTTCCGCGATGAATACTTGGCGCACATTGTCGATCACACCTGCCCTGCCGGAGTCTGTAAACACGAAGAGGTGGTGCCGCTATGAAGGTTGTCACACTCAAAATTAACGATCATGATGTCACCGGACGGGATGACGAATCAATACTACAAGTCGCCCGCGATAACAACATAGAAATTCCGACCTTATGTTTTCTGGAAGGCTTAAGTGAAATCGGAGCGTGCCGTTTGTGTCTGGTAGAGATCAAAGGCAGTCCTAAGCTTGTGTCTGCCTGTACCGCACACGTTAACGAGGGGATGGAAGTCTTTACCGAATCTGAACGCCTCACCAAATACCGTCGCATGATTATCGAGATGTTGTTTGTCGAAGGTAATCACGTCTGTTCGGTGTGTGTCTCCAATGGACATTGCGAACTGCAAAACCTCGCACAGAAGCTGGAAGTTGACCACGTTCGGCTGATGTACCAGTACCCTAAACGCGAAGTGGATGCTTCCCATCAGCGCTTCATTCTGGACCATAACCGCTGCGTATTGTGTACACGCTGCGTGCGCGTCTGTGATGAAGTCGAAGGATCGCATACGTGGGATGTCTACGGACGCGGCAGAGAATCTCGAATTATCAGTGATCTGAATACGCCTTGGGGTGAATCCGACACCTGTACCAGTTGCGGTAAGTGTGTGCACGTTTGCCCGACAGGAGCATTAATCGAAAAAGGAAAATCTGTTGCAGAAATGACCAAACGCCGCGAATTTTTGCCTTATCTAACAGTGATGCGCAAGGAAAATGGAAATGACTAAGAAAAAACTGGCGACAGTCTGGTTAGATGGATGTTCTGGCTGCCACATGTCATTTCTAGATATAGACGAACGCCTGTTGGAACTCGCTGACCTCATTGAACTGGTCTATAGCCCCTTGGTTGATAACAAAGTCTTCCCCGATGAGGTCGATATAACGCTGGTCGAAGGTGCAATCAGTTCCGAAGAAGACTTGGAGAAAATCAAACATATTCGGCAGCATACAAAAGTGCTTATCGCCATGGGGGATTGTGCAGTTACAGCAAATGTGCCTTCAATGCGTAATCCGTTCGGTGTGGATGCAGTACTGCATCGGGCATATCTGGAAGAGGAAAATCGGAACCCACAAATTCCAACCAGTCATTTACCCAGACTGTTGCCACAAGCCCGCCCTGTACATACCGCGGTAAATGTCGATGTGTATCTGACAGGTTGCCCTCCTTCCGCCAAGGTGATTCTGTTCACCCTTACGGAACTTCTCAATGGACGCACACCATCACTGCAGCAGCTTACCCGGTTTGGCGCGTAGTATAGAGACGGAGTATTTCATGGCACAACAAATTACAATTGATCCCGTCACCCGTATCGAAGGTCATGCGCGTATTACGCTCCAACTGGATGATACAGGAACCGTAACGGATGCTCAATTTCATGTTACCCAGATTCGTGGGTTCGAAAAATTCTGCGAAGGACGTCCTTTTTACGAAATGCCCTCGCTGATGGCGCGTATCTGCGGAATTTGTCCGGTAAGTCACCTCATTGCGTCTGCCAAAGCCTGTGATGCGCTGCTTGCAGTTCGCATCCCACCGACAGCGGCAAATTTGCGCCGCATTTTGAATCTGGCACAAATCGCGCAGTCCCATGCGCTCAGTTTCTTCTATCTGTCTTCGCCGGATTTACTGCTCGGCATGGATGCCGATCCCAAACAGCGCAACCTGTTTGGTGTAGCACAGGCGAAACCACAGCTTGCCAAAGACGGTGTACGTCTGCGCCAGATCGGTCAAAGCATCATCGAATTGTTAGGTGACAAGCGAATACATCCAGCATGGGTAGTTCCCGGAGGAGTCAGCGAACCCCTAACGCCGGAAAAACGCGACCAAATTCTAGCGATGATGCCGGACGGAATTACAATTATTCATCGGACGCTGGATTGGTTTAAGACTGTATTAGAAGGATACAAACCAGAGATCGAGACCTTCGCCAACTTCCCCACGTTGTTTATGGGGCTAGTAGATGAACACGGCGCGCTAGAAACCTACGATGGAAATATTCGCATTGTCGACGCTGAAGGTCATCAGGTTCACGATGATTTTCCATCCGAGCAATATCGGGACTATATCGCCGAATCAGTTGAACCCTACAGCTACCTCAAGTCACCCTATTATAAACCGTTGGGATACCCGCAGGGCATCTACCGCGTCGGCCCATTGGCACGTTTAAATATCGTAGATCGTATCGGGACACCACTCGCAGACGCGGAATTCGCCGGGTTCAAGTGGCTCAACCGCAGCAGTTCCTTCCATTATCATTATGCCCGCTTGATCGAAATTTTGTACTGCTTCGAGATGATTCAACAATTGTTGAACGAACCAGACATACTCAACAAACACGTTCGCGCTCATGCCGCGCCCAATAACTTTGAAGGATTTGGGGTAAGTGAAGCGCCGCGTGGCACACTAATGCACCACTATCAGATTGACGAAAATGGCTTAATGACCCGTGCCAGCCTAATTATCGCCACCGGGCACAATAATCTGGCGATGAACCGGGGTGTTTTACAAACCGCACAGCACTTTGTAAAAGGGGCAAAGCTCACGGACGGTATGCTAAACCGCGTCGAAGCCGTAATCCGCACATTTGATCCCTGTTTAAGCTGTTCGACTCATGCAATAGGCAAAATGCCGATGCAAATCCAATTGATGTCTGCCGGCGGAGAAGTAGTAGACGAACTGAAGCGGTAAAAAAGAGCCATGTCCCACTTTTTAATTATCGGATATGGCAACACCTTACGCGGTGATGACGGTGCGGGTCAGTATGTCGCCCAAGCTTTGATGCAAGAATCTCTTGAAGTGGAGATAATCACTTGTCATCAGCTAACCCCCGAACTGGTGTTCCCGATTGCCCAAGCGGATTATGTCATATATATCGATGCTTGTTTGGGGTTAATTCCCGGCAACATAAACGTAGAACACATTGAACCCGAAGCTGATGCGGGGGCCTTTACCCATGATGTCACACCGATGTCGCTGCTGGCAGCCGCGCACAACCTCTATGGTCATCAGCCTCAGGCATATCTGATCACCATAATGGGTGTGGATTTCGACTATGGCGAAGTGCTGTCGCCACAAGTGGAATCAGCGGTAGCTAGTGTCGTCAATCTGATTCAGTCGGCTATAGATAATATCAATGTATTAGACGGCTGAGGGAGTACCGCGCAAATCAGAAACCACCAGTTGATATGGGCATCAGGCAGTTATTACAACGTTAAACAATTGGGCATAGGATCGGTTGTCTGGAACTTGGCGAGGCTCACGCGGTGAATAAAACGTATGACCTCAAATTACGAGAAGTAGATCAGCGGAGAGGAAGCGTGTGTGAACGCATTTGCATCACCATACAAGGTGCTGTTCAGGGAGTAGGCTTTCGCCCCTTTGTCTATCGCTTGGCGCACGACTTGGGTGTCACGGGATGGGTAAATAATTCGCCCCAAGGTGTAACGATTGAGGCCGAAGCATCTCCCGATGTTTTACGCGCCTTTGTCACGGCACTCCGTGAACAAAAACCACCACACGCTCAAATCAATCATCTCAGTGTGCTTAATCTACCCCCGCACGGCAGTCGCGATTTTGAAATCCACCCCAGTGACCACGCCGGCACAAAATCTGCTGTCATATTGCCCGATTATGCCGTTTGCGCAGATTGTCTCCGTGAGTTATTCGACCCTAACGACCGCCGTTATTTATATCCTTTCATCAACTGTACTCATTGTGGGCCGCGTTACAGCATTATCACTGGACTGCCATATGATCGTCCGGCGACCACCATGGCGAGCTTTGAGATGTGCGAGGACTGTCGCGCCGAATACGAAAACCCTTTGAATCGGCGTTTCCACGCACAGCCGATTGCATGTCCAAAATGCGGACCACAGCTAACCTTGTGGGACACCAATCGGCAGGCGTTGGCTGTGCGCCACGCTGCGTTGTTGCTTGCAGCCGGGGCAATCCGTCAAGGGAAAATCGTAGCACTAAAAGGTCTGGGTGGCTTCCAACTCCTGTGCGATGCCGCAAATCCCCAAGCCGTCATGCGTTTACGCCAGCGCAAAAACCGTGCCCATAAACCGTTTGCGCTAATGTTCCCAAGGCTTGAACAGATTCAACAAGTCTGTGAGATCTGCCCCCTTGAAACAGGTTGGCTAACCGCATCCGAAGCACCGATTGTTCTGCTGCGTAAAAAATTAATAAGTCGTGACGATCCTATTGCGCCTGATAACGCCTATCTCGGTGTGATGCTGCCATATACTCCTTTGCACCATTTACTAATGCGTGAACTAGATTTTCCAATCGTGGCAACCAGCGGCAACATCTCCGGTGAACCGATTTGTATTGATAATCAACAGGCCCTAACCAAACTACATGACATTGCCGACTTGTGGCTGATCCATGACCGCCCGATTACCCGCCCGATTGACGATTCGGTGGTACAGGTCGTTAATGATGACATCACGGTACTGCGACGGGCACGGGGCTTCCCGCTAAACTGTGGAACCATAAACGAAATCAATGTACTGGCGGTTGGTGGACAACAGAAAAACACCATTGCCTTGTCTAACGGTGTTCTGAGCCAGCACATCGGCGATATGGACTCAGTCGAAACAGAAACCGCCTTCAAAAATACCATTCAGGACTTGCAAACCCTCTACGATTTTCAGCCGCACGTGATTGCCTGCGATCTCCATCCAGATTATCACACCACACGCTGTGCTGAAGCCATCGGCCTGCCCATCATGAAAGTCCAGCATCACTACGCCCATGTGTTAGCGTGTATGGCAGAAAATCAGTTGAAACCACCGGTTCTAGGTGTCGCTTGGGACGGCACAGGTTATGGCACCGATGGAACAATATGGGGGGGAGAATTTTTGCTTGTTGAAGAACATGGTTTTCGCCGCGTCGGACATCTACGCCCATTTTATTTACCCGGAGGTGAACAAGCTGTTCGCGAGCCACGTCGCTCAGCCTTAGGATTGTTGTACGCGCTGTATGGAGATGCCGCCTTCGAACATGAACACATCCAGACCATGTTCAATGGAAGTGAATTGAGCCTAATGCAAACCATGCTAAAAAAACGCATCAACAGCCCGCTCACCACCAGTGCTGGACGATTATTTGACGCAATAGCAGCCCTTCTCGGCATTTGTCCTTTCGCCTCTTTTGAAGGACAAGCCGCCATTGCCCTAGAAGCAGCGGCAGTGCAGAGCAGCACCGACGAATGCTACCCGTATTTGATTACAGAAATCACTGACGAACAATGGGGCACTGGACATATGCTCGAGACTAAACCGATGGTGTCGTCGCTCCTGGAAGATCGCTCTGCCATCACTGACATCGCCTTAAAATTTCACAATACGCTGGCAAATATGATCGTTGATATGGCCCGATCTATCGCAGTGAAGAAGGTAGCACTTACCGGAGGATGCTTCCAGAACAGAACACTCCTCAGCATATTATCGTCTGTCGGATTTCACCCCTACCATCACAGGTTGATTCCCCCAAATGATGGTGGACTTTCAGTGGGTCAAATCATCGCAGTAGAGATGGGAGGCAGGAATGTGTCTCGCAGTTCCGGGCAAAATTCTTGATATTACAGTCGAAACGCCTCTTGAACGTTCCGGTAAAGTAAGCTTTGGAGGGATAATCAAAGACGTTAACCTCGCTTACGTCCCCGAAGCAAAGGTCGGCGATTATGTCATCGTCCATGTCGGATTCGCGCTCAATCTCGTTGATGAAAAAGAGGCAAAGAGTGTTTTTGACTACCTTGCCCAGATGGGCGAATTGGCGGAACTCCATGATGACTAAACAATATTTCGTCATTTTAAGGTCGATGGTGTGACGCCATGAAATACATTGACGAGTACCGTGATGCAGAGTCGGTTCAGCGTTTTGCAGAAGCGATAGCCCATCGGGTGACCCAACCTTGGACATTGATGGAAGTCTGCGGCGGACAAACCCATGCCATTGTCAAATTTGGGATAGATGAACTCCTTCCGCCACAAATCACTTTGCTGCATGGTCCGGGCTGCCCGGTATGTGTTACACCAGTAGAACTCATTGATAAAGCGGTCGAAATTGCACGGCAGCCCGGCGTAATCTTTACATCGTTTGGTGATATGCTCCGCGTGCCGGGGACACATGGCGACTTATTTAGTGCCAAAGCACAGGGTGGTGACGTCCGAATGGTCTATTCGCCACTAGATGCGCTCAAGATCGCCACTGCCAACCCCGATAAGCAGGTGGTGTTCTTTGCGGTAGGTTTCGAGACGACAGCACCCGCCAACGCGATGACAGTTTTTCAGGCAGCGAAACGTCAGATCCGAAATTTCTCAATTCTGGTGTCTCACGTACTTGTCCCCCCGGCGATTGAAGCAATCTTGTCGTCGGATACCAATCGTGTGCAGGGATTTCTGGCTGCGGGGCATGTCTGCGCTGTGGTAGGTTACGAAGAATACGAACCCTTGGCTAAAAAATATCAAGTGCCCTTTGTCGTCACTGGATTTGAGCCACTGGATATATTGCAGGGCGTTTACATGTGTGTTCAGCAGTTAGAGGAGGGGCGAACCGAAGTCGAAAATCAATATGCACGGTGTGTCCAGCGTGAAGGCAATCGATCCGCTCAGAATTTAGTGCGCGAAGTATTTACGGTTGTCCCCCGCAAATGGCGCGGTATCGGGCAAATCCCACATAGTGGTCTCGGACTGCGCACTGAATTTTCACACTTTGATGCTGAACAGCGCTTCGGTTTAACGGATTATTCCGCTGAAGAAAACACGGAGTGTATTAGCGGATTAATTTTGCAGGGCGAAAAAAAACCATTTGAGTGTCCCCTATTTGGCACAGTCTGTACGCCAGAACATCCTTTGGGCGCAACGATGGTATCAAACGAAGGGGCATGTGCCGCCTATTATCGTTATCGTACCCATTAGAGCCTGCGCATGTCGCCCGCTTTGGCAAACGTCTTGCAAACTTGATTGAATCCGGCTGTGGATTACAGGGAGAACTTAATGACTGATTTTAATGTATCCTGCCCGATTCCGATTTCGGATTATCCGACGGTGATGTTGGCACATGGCGGCGGAGGCCGTCTGATGCATAGCCTCATCACAAAAATGTTTACCTCGGCTTTTGAAAATTATCTGTTAAGTGAGCAGCATGATGGTGCAGTGTTCCCGGTTCGCGCTGGCAGAATGGCATTCACGACTGATTCATATGTAGTGCATCCTTGGAGTTTCCCCGGCGGAGATATCGGCACATTAGCCATAAATGGCACCGTAAACGATCTGGCAATGTGCGGAGCGCGCCCCTTATATTTGAGCGCAGGATTTATCCTTGAAGAAGGGTTGCCAATGGAAACCCTTTGGCAGATTGTCCAGTCAATGCGCACCACAGCTATTCAGGCTAATATCCAGATTGTGACTGGAGATACAAAAGTGGTGGATCGTGGCAAAGGGGATGGCATTTATATCAATACAGCAGGGGTCGGGGTTATCGAGCATGAGCTGAGAATCGCGCCATCAACGGTCGCAATCGGTGACGCGATGATCGTCAACGGCGATTTAGGTCGGCACGGCATGGCAATTATGATGGCCCGTGAAGGGCTGTCCTTCGAAAGTGAAATCGAAAGCGACTGTGCCCCACTAAACGCCGATGTGCTGCGTTTGATTGATGCTGGAATCGATATTCACTGCCTGCGGGATTTAACTCGCGGTGGATTGGCGAGTGCGCTAGTTGAAATTGCGCAGACCGCACAACTGCACCTTCAGATTAATGAAAGTGCAATCCCGGTTCGCGAAGATGTGCGCGGCGCATGTGAGATATTAGGCTTAGACCCGATGTATGTCGCCAATGAGGGACGGATGATCGTCTTTGTCCCACAGGAACAGGCCGCACGTACTGTTGCTCTACTTGGCGACAGTGCGCGAGTAATTGGGCAGGTTCAAAATCATCAGTCACGTGGGCAGGTAACACTCCGTAGTCTAATTGGCGCGACCCGCATTGTCGATATGATCAGCGGTGAGCAGCTTCCCCGTATCTGTTGATCAAGCACTTTGCTAGCGCCGAATCTCAAGTGATTTCTATTATCCGCCAAACATCACACGACACTGCTGACCTTTGACAGTTTGTTATACGGGAAATTAGTGGTAAGAAAGTATCAGAGGGATGGATTATGAACAGGATTTACAAGACCATCACAACCAACACCGCTGTTGCCGTGTTCTCTGAAATCATACCATCTCCCTCACATCGCTCGCGGTTTGGCGCACATATCGTGTTTGGGAAAACCGAATCCCATGCAATTTCCGTTTTGGAGTCCTTGGTGACCATCGATCTACAGGTGCATCGTCAGACCATTTCTATGGAAGATGCCAATGCATGAACTGATGGTCACCCAAAATGTCCTTGACATCGCACTTAAACAGGTATCTGGTGGGCAGAAAATTACAGCCCTTTATTTAGTAGTCGGGAAGCTGTCCTCAATGATCGATGAATCAGTACAGTTCTATTGGGACATCATCAGCGAAGGCACAGCCGCACAGGGAGCACAATTACATTTCCGGCGTATTCCGGCTAATATGCAGTGTGTGGACTGCCACCAAGAATATCAGTTGGGTGGCGATGACTTCACCTGCCCCTACTGCCGCAGCAGCAGTGTTCGCTTGATTTCCGGCGATGAATTTTACTTGCAAGCGATTGATGTTGAAGAGAATAGCGAAAAGCAAAACACACCATGACCCAAATTCAAGTAGTCGAAAAAATACTCAGTGCCAATGACCGAATCGCTGACGAAAATCGCGCAATGTTGGATGCAGCAGGCGTTTTTGCCCTCAATTTGATGGCATCACCGGGAGCTGGCAAAACTTCTTTGATCGAACAAACCGTAAAACACCTCTCCAACCGTTTGCGCATCGGGGTAATTGATGGCGACATCGCAACAAGCCTAGACGCAGAACGTGCTGCTGCAGCCGGTGCTGTTTCGATGCAGATCAATACCGGTGGCGATTGTCATCTGGACGCGGTCATGCTGCACAGTGCTCTTGCGAGTTTTTCCCTCAACGATATTGACCTCCTGATTGTCGAAAACGTGGGCAATCTAATTTGCCCTGCCAATTTCCGACTTGGAACGCACAAAAGTGTTCTTATTGCCTCAATTCCTGAAGGAGATGACAAACCCTATAAATATCCGGGTATTTATCGCGGCGTCGATACGCTGGTAATCAACAAAATTGATTTGCTCCCTTACGTTCCTTTCGATATGGAGAATTTCCAGCGCGGTGTCGAAATCCTCAATCCCGGACTGTTGACATTCCCGCTTTCATGTCGAACTGCGGAAGGCTTAGAGCCATGGCTGACATGGATTACCGAGTCCTGTAGTTAGTCAAAAATCATATCGAATCGCGCAGTTCGTTACTACATCATTTCGTCCCAATGACTTAGCATGAAGGTAGAGGAGGTACTTATGCTCTACGTTCTGCTGATTATTGTCATGCTCAGTTGCGCAATATATGCTGTGCGTGCAAAGCGCTTGTTGTCATCAGCCTTGTGGTTGGCGGGCGTAAGTATTTCAACGGCGATTCTCCTTTACCTGATTGGTGCCGTGTGGATCGCGGTCATTGAACTCAGCCTCAGTGTGGGCTTAATTACGATTCTACTGGTGTTTGCCATCAGCATGGCTGGTGCCGATTCTCCCAATCAACCCGTTTCAAGGCTATTGAACGTGCCCTTGGTACTGCTGATGTTGGCATTGGTCATTGGCTTGACAATGCCAATCTTGGTTACGCAGACAAACATCCCTGAATCCTCTTTCGCGACCATCTTCTGGAATGTACGACAGTCCGATGTACTAGCCCAGATTGCACTAATTTTCACCGGTGTCTTAGGCGTGCTCGGATTGCTGGTCGAGGTTCGATCCAAAGATACGCCACCAACAAAAGTAATCTCAGAATCGGTTTCCCCGAAAGACGAAACTTCAGCCAAGGAGTTTGAGCAAGAATGGGAGCGAGTCTGATGGCAATGCAGCTTTTACTGGCAAGCGCGATAATTTTGCTGGGGATCGGCCTGTATGGACTTCTTGTGATCCGCAATATGATCAAGGTCGTAATTGCGCTTCAGATCATGGTAAAAGGGGCGCTCATTGCGTTTGTGGTTGCGGGTGGACTGAACGGTCAGCTCAATCTGGGGCAAAGTATCGCCGTGGCCATTATCACAGCAGATACGATGGTCGCTATTATCGGGTTAGCGCTGGCGGTGAAAATCCAGCAGCGCTTTGGAACTTTGAATGTAGATGAGGTAATGCACTTGGAGGGATAAAGATGCCCCCATTTGTGGTAATTCCCCTGTTTTTCTCGCCTCTGATTTACTTATCAGGCCGAATAACTGCGGCACGCGATATCGCTCTGGCGGCAGTAGCTGGGCTTTGGCTGTATTTCATTTTTGCGATCAGCACTTTCGACGGCCTCAGTCGGTTTATCATTGCGACACTACTGTTTTTCGCGACCTTAGTTACGCTCTATTCAAGATCGGATATGCGCGGCACGCAGGGCGAAGAAAAATATTATGCCATGCTCATCCTGATGACCGGAGCAGTTATCGGATTAGTATCCGCCCACGATCTTTTCAATCTCTGGATTTGGTTCGAAGTGACAGCCGTATCCTCATACTTATTGGTCGCTTTTTATCACGAACGCAAAAATGCCTTAGCCGCTTGCGCTAAATACCTCATTCAAACAGCATCGGGTTCAATTATTGTACTGTTTGCCATCGCCCTTATCTTTGCGCAATCCGGGTCACTGGAATTTACATCCATGCACCTGCCAATTACACCGTTGATGATCGTTGCCGGAGTGCTGTTTATTCTAGGCTTCGGAGTTAAGCTTGCCCTTGTTCCAACCCATAGTTGGCTGCCAGACGCTTATGCCCAAGCGCCAACAGGAATCAGTGCAATGCTCTCCAGCATCATCACCATTTCAGCCCTCGTCGCGCTGCTGCGGGTGCTCAGCATCTTGAACGGCTTAACGATTGAATGGGGTGCAGTGTTGATTGGTTTTGGCACAGTCAATATTCTCGTTGGGAACTTACTCGCACTCCGGCAAGACGAAGTCAAGCGAATTTTCGCTTATTCCAGCCTCAGTCACATCGGGTTTATTCTGCTCGCGGTCGGGATCGGGTTGTATACGCGCCAGTATACGGGTTTTTATAGCGGGATGCTCCACCTCTTTAACCATGCCGCCATGAAAGCCCTTGCATTTTTCGCAGTCGGCACGGTGATCTTTAATCTACGCAAATCAACCCTGTACGTAAACGACCTCAAAGGGTTGGCCGCGCGCGACCCACTGACGGCATTCGCCTTAGTGATCGCCTGCTTAAGTCTGGCCGGCATTCCACCGCTGGCAGGCTTCATGTCCAAATTACAGATATTCGCAGCAGGCCTAGAATCCCGCAATCCAACTATAATGTTGTTGATCATCTTTGCGGCACTCAATAGTGTTTTTTCGCTTGCCTATTTTCTCCCAATAATCAACGTTCTATTCCAGCCAAATAATGTCTCAATCGGGCATCCTCCCCGGACAATGCGCTTGCCGCTCCTAATTCTGATTGCAGAGATATTGATGTTAGGGATTCTTCCGGGGTTGTTGAATGGTCTAATCATGCCTGCCAGCGAAAACCTGCTGCATTTATTCGGAGGTTGACCTTATGCTGACACCGCCGTTTGCTTTTCTGATTTATCTCTTGCTAGTCACGTTGTTATGGGGTCTGGGACGACTGTTGGCCGGGCGTTCAAACCCATCTGTTGAGAAATCAAGCCCCTATGCCAGCGGTGAAAAAGGGCTAATGACTTCAGCTGTACCCGGCTACAGCCCCTTCTTTCGAGTAGCCCTATTTTTCGCCATTCTACATCTGGGTGCGGTTGTGCTTGGCACAGGAGGATCATCACCAATGGCAGGTGTTTACCTGCTGGGCTTGATTTTTGCCTTAGTTGCCTTAGTTCTACAGTGAAACGGATTTAATATGATAAACCTTCTGGATCAAATTAAAACATGGGCACGGGTGAACTCGCCTTGGGCAATTCACTTCAACAGCGGTTCCTGTAATGGCTGCGACATCGAAATTCTGGCGACGCTGACACCTCGTTATGATGTGGAACGGTTGGGTGTCAAGCTGCAAGGCAGTCCCCGTCATGCCGATGTCTTGATCTGCACCGGACCTGTCACTCGACAAGCACGCGAACGCTTATTACTCACATACGAGCAGATGCCGGAACCTAAATTTGTGATCGCCGTTGGCTCGTGTGCAATTTCCGGTGGCGTTTTTCAGAATTGCTATAACGTGGTGGGACACATTGACGAGGTGCTGCCGGTGGATGTGTATGTTCCCGGATGTCCACCTAGACCCGAAGCCATCATAGATGGGTTGATAAAGTTGTTAGAAAAGCTAAAACAGGCAGACATCGCATGAATACCGAAACCGCATTGAAAACCGCACGCCAACGGCTCGACCACTGGACGATTGAAACCACCAATCCTGAACCAAATCGCTTGGAAGTCGTGGTAAAAGACTCGGACTTGGTTCTAGCGGCGCGTGTACTAAGTGATTGGGGATATTTGTCGGCTATTACTGGGCTTGATTTAGGCAAGGAATTAGGGGTGATAGAGGTTCTGTATCACTTTTGCGAAGGGGCAGCAGTCGTCACGCTTCGGGTTCGCCTGTCGCGTCAATCCGCGTCCGTTCCAACCTTGCTCGGGATTTTGCCTTCAGCCAGCTTTTACGAGCGTGAGCTGCACGAGATGTTTGGCGTAACAGTTAATGGATTACCCGACCCAAGCTATCTATTTTTACCTGATGATTGGACGAAGGATGTATATCCTTTGCGCAAGGATTAACGGACATGGAAAAATTTGTTATTCCGATTGGACCACAACACCCGGCTTTGAAGGAACCGGGACACTTCGAATTCACCGTTGATGGCGAAATTGTAACCAGCGCAACAGTCCGCCTCGGGTATGTGCATCGTGGCATTGAAAAAGCGACTGAGTCACGAAGCTGGGTGCAAAATCTGTATCTGCTTGAGCGCGTCTGCGGAATATGCTCTCATATTCATTCCCTTGCATATTGTCTGGGCGTTGAGCGATTAGCCGATGTTACCGTGCCGCCTCGCGCACAGGCGATTCGGACATTAGTAGCGGAACTAGAACGGATACACAGCCATTTGCTCTGGCTGGGTGTGGCAGCACACGAAGCGGGCTTCGACACGCTCTTTATGTACAGTTGGCGTGACCGTGAAACAGTCATGGATATTCTCGAAGAGCTGACTGGAAATCGCGTGAATTATTCCGCCAATATTTTAGGCGGAGTCAAAATTGATATCAGCAGCGCGCAGCACGATACCATCCTTCGCGGATTGGATTTTTTAGAAGAGCGCACCCGACATTATCTTGAAATCATACGCACCGATGCCATTTTATTACAACGGATACGCGGCATTGGAGTCACAACCGCAGAACAAGCCGGCATATTAGGGTTGGTCGGCCCTACCGCAAGGGCTTCCGGTGTAGCACGCGATATTCGGGTAGATGCCCCCTATTCGGCGTATACCGATTTTCCGATCCAGATGGTGATGGATACTTCAGGCGATCTCGAAGCACGTTTTGTGGTTCGCCTCAATGAATTATTTGAGTGTTATCGGATCATCCGGCACATTTTAGATCACCTGCCACAGAGCGCATTAACCACCCGAATTCCGCGCCGTATCAAACAAGGTGAAACCATCAGCCGGGTAGAAGCGCCGCGCGGTGAATTGTTTTACTTCATTAAAAGCAGCGGCGGCACAGTTCCAGAACGTATCAAAATCCGTACACCAACCATGTGTAATATTGCCTCGGTGCTCACTCTGGCAATCGGCCATCAATTAGCAGACATACCCATGATCCTGATCGGCGTTGACCCCTGTTTTTCATGCAATGACCGCAGCGTCGTCATCAATCAACAGGGATGCATGACGTGGGAACAACTTAGACAGTACGGAATCGAATTCTACAGGAGGCATTCATGAGTGAACTTTTTTCGCTGGCAGTTTTTCCCGGCGGATTGTTCGTGTTGCTTGCTGGGATGGCTTACGAATGGGCGGACCATAAACTCGTCGCTCGGTTGCAAAATCGCGTAGGTCCGCGCTGGTTTCAACCGCTGGCCGATACCATCAAACTGTTGGCAAAAGAAGAAGTCATTCCCGCGCACGTCAATACATTTTTGTTTCTAGCACTCCCGATTACAGCATTAGCCGGAGCCTTAACTGCCGCCCTTTACATACCGCTGCTTGGCATGAACCCGATTTACAATTTTCCCGGTGACCTCATCGTTACGCTGTATCTACTCAGCCTGCTCACGCTTTGCACAGGACTTGCTGGGGCAAACACGAGTGATCGCTTTTCGTTGATCGGAGCGACGCGCACATTAACCCAGTTATTCTCCTACGAAGCGCCGTTTCTTATGGCGTTATTGGGCGCAGGCTTAGCGGCTGGCACTTGGCAAATTGACACCATCAACACCTATGCACAAAGCCATTGGCTCATCATCACCCAACCCATCGGATTTATCGTTGCCCTGATCGGGTTAATGGGAAAATTAGAACTATCCCCATTTGATGCCCCTGAAGCTGAAACCGAAATCGTCGCCGGAGCATTGACCGAGTATAGTGGGCGTGGATTAGCGCTGTTTCGCTTGGGCAGAAACGTGGAATTATTTCTTGGGCTAACCTTAGTTGCCACGTTTTATTTCGGTGGGATTTCCACACCTCTTGGATTTTTTGTCAAGACTTTTGTTCTGCTGTTGGGGCTGTCGGCGCTTCAATCACTGATGGCACGGCTGCGGATTGATCAAACCGTCGGTTTATGGTGGCGTTACGGAGCGCTGCTGGTACTAGCACAGTGGCTGCTGCTCATGCTCACTGGAGGGATACCGCGATGAAATTGGGCGCGATGTTTAGCGATGTGTTTCGGGCATTGTTCCGGCGTACTGCGACCCGAAAATATCCATTTGAGCGCACACCACCACCGGAACACTTACGCGGCAAACTTTATTGGGACGCCGAAAAATGTACCGGCTGTTGTTTGTGCAGCAAAGATTGTCCGGCGAATGCGATTGAAGTGCTAACCGTCAATAAAGCAAATAAGCGCTTTATTGTACGCTACCACGCGGATCGCTGTACCTATTGTGCCCAGTGTGTGTTGTCTTGTCCTCAACATGCCTTGCACCTATCCTCAAATGATTGGGAGCTGGCCAACACGGACAAGCAGGCATTTACTTTTTACTATGGGGATGATGCCGATGTCGAATCCTTCTTGGTCAAACGTGCTGAAAACAGCGCTGAAGAAGTCTAATCAGCGAATTACCATTTTGGGCATCGGGCATGAACTGCGCAGTGATGATGCTGCGGGCGTAAAGATGGCGCGCGTGCTTAAACGAAGTCTGGCAAACAAACCTCAAATTCTAGTCATCGAAGGTGGTTCAGCCCCCGAAAATCACACAGCCGTTATACGACGCTTTGCCCCTGACATAGTACTGTTGGTTGATGCCGCCGAAATGGGCCAACCTCCCGGCTTCATTAAGTGCTTATCATGGGAACAAATCACTGGCCTAAGTGCCTCAACTCATACCCTGCCCCTCCATATCTTGGCACACTATTTGCATGCCGAACTCTCCTGTCAGGTTTTGCTCATTGGCATACAGCCTGAAACCTTAACCATTGGCGAGAGCCTTTCACTGGACGTAGAGAAAGCAGTTTTTCAATTAACTTCATTCCTGACGAAGTTCTTCCAGAATTAGTTGATTATTTCCCCAACGATTCCTTGAACCCCTTGATACGCCTGTTGAGCCTTCAAAATTAGGAATTTACCGCATTCGGCTGCTTAATCTTTCCATTGCCGCCAATTTCTCAATTCTGAGATATGAGAACGAATCGAGGTTAAGAAGCTCGACAACTTCATCGTGACGACTCTTAAAGTAATGACAGGTGTGATTTAACAGCCAGCCTGTAAAGTATTTTTTGAGGAAATTTCTCCTACTTTCCAACACAGTCTAACTAAATGAGGGGATTTAACGAATAAACACAACCCCGCGTAAACATTGGTAGAGGTGACAAATAATGTCACCTCTACGTTTAGAATGAATATTCCCTCAAACCTGTCCAACTCAGCCATTTGTTAAAGCATAAAAATCCTCACAACCAGACTTCACTTATTGAATAGTAGTATCGCTAACCTGACCCACCGCATTTGTCCCCTGTAACAAATGGTTTGGAGATGGATTTGTACATTTACATGACTGCTCATAAAATTGTCCAAACTCATTTACACCCCAAAAAGGAACATCATTTGACACCACTATTACATGGCAAAGTTATGGTTATTACCGGTGCAGCCGGTCAGATCGGTCGTGGGATGCTGACCTATCTAGCCCAACAAGGCGCATCGCTGGTGTTGTGTGATATTGTTGAACCAACCCACGAAGCCATAGCAGCTTTTTTAAAGACAAACTCACAGAATGCGATTTACGAGATCACCGATATTACGGTGCCGTCAGCTGTATCGGCGCTTGTCGACAAAACGGTGAATACATTTGGGAAATTAGATATTTGGGTCAACAATGCTCAGTCAAGACAAACCTACTTTGGCAAACGCGTGACCGAACTTGAACCCGAAGAATGGGACGAAGTGCTCAATGTCGATCTGAAAGCCCCTTACCTCAGCGCAAAATACGCTATTCCGAAAATGATTGCCAATGGCGGCGGTGTCATCATCAATATCGCCTCAGTACATGCCTTAGTTGCATATCCGGCAACACCCGCCTACGATGCCGCTAAAGCTGGCCTTATCGCCCTCACTCGACAAATCGCGGCTGATTTCGGCTCATCAGGCATTCGCGCCAACGCCGTGATTCCCGGCCTAACACTGGAACGTCAAACCGATGGAACATTGCCCGATTGGAGCAATCCTGAACTTTTGAAAGCTTATGCCCAGCGCAATTCCATCCCGCGCATTGGCTCACCGCAAGATGTTGCCAAAGCGGTTGCCTATCTGGCTTCAGATCAAGCCGAATTTATTACTGGTACATCCCTTCTGGTTGACGGTGGCATGTTAGCCCGCTCACCCGAATGGTCTATTCAATAGAAATTGAACTTCACATGAAAATCACAAAACTAGAAACCATTTTTGTAAAACCGCGTTGGATGTTTTTGAAAATGCATACTGACGAAGGCATAGTCGGCTTGGGCGAACCCATTGTTGAAGGCCGCGCCCGAACAGTTGCCGCCGCCGTACATGAATTTGAGGAATACCTCATTGGTCAAGACCCACGCCGCATTGAGCATCATTGGCAGGTTATGTACCGTAGCACCTTCTATCGCGGCGGCCCCGTCCTTGTTAGTGCCATCAGCGGTATTGAGCAAGCTATGTGGGATATTCTGGGCAAATCGTTAGGTGTCCCTGTTTATAAATTATTGGGAGGGGCTTGCCGCGACCGCATCCGTATTTACTCGCAGTGTCATGGTGACACAGCCGAAGCTGTAGCCGCGCGGGCAAAAGAACTCGTCGCTGAAGGCTTCACGGCCCTCAAAACAGCAATTGATGCCCCCGTCCGTTTGATTGATACCAAAGCCTATATTAAAGGTCAGGTAAAACGTATCGAGATGATCCGCGAAGCCATCCCCGATACCGTTGATCTTGCGGTCGATTTTCACGGGCGTTCCAGCCCGGCCATGTCCATTCAACTGGCTAAAGCCTTCGAACCTTACAACTTAATGTTTATCGAGGAACCCGTACTTCCTCACAGTGTCGATGCGCTGGTCACAGTCGCTCGTTCCACCACCATTCCAATTGCCACAGGTGAGCGTCTGTTTACCCGTTGGGGTTTCCGCGAAGTATTGGAAAAACAAGCTGCTGCCATTGTGCAGCCTGATTTATGTCACGCCGGTGGCATCGGTGAGGTTCGCAAAATAGCGAATATGGCTGAAACCTATTACGCTGCTGTCGCCCCTCATAATCCGCTCGGCCCGATTTCACTCGCATCCGCCATTCAGGTTGATGCCTGCATACCCAATTTCCTTTGTCAGGAGCAAATTACGTTGGGCGAAGGTTATCTCAAACAGCCTTTTGTCCAAACTAACGGCTTCATCGAGCTGCCAACCGCTCCCGGGTTGGGCATCGAGTTAGATGAAGAAGCACTGATGTCAATGACCGATGATGGCTCATGGGGAACACCTCGCCTCTTCTATGATGACGATGGTTCACTCGCTGAATGGTAATCAAAATGGCCTTAATGTAAGGATTCAAGCACAAAATACATCAAGATACAGGAACATTTTGGTCTGTTCCCAATTTGAAGGCTTTATCAATAACCTTAAATCTCTGTCTCACTGTAGGGGCACACGGCGGTGTGCCCGCTTTGCCAACCCATATTGCTATCGCCCTACCCTTGTCTCTCAAAAACAAATCTGATATGCTTTCTATATGATACAATGTATCATTAACAGACACAGCCTATTAATTGGCAATTATTTTCGAATACAAATTTCCGTCTAGCCATTTGTCATCTGTTGGAGACTCGCGTATTCATGATCAGAACTTTTCATTTGCCCTATAGCCAGCAGCGGCAAATACCAACCGACGAAGGATTACCGGCGCTCGAAATACACGACCTGAGCGTTGGTTATCGCACCACTGGGCAGAATCGCGCACTAGATAATATCACTCTATGTGTTCCAAAAGGCCAGCGGGTTGCGCTCGTTGGCCCTAACGGTGCGGGTAAATCAACCCTCCTCAAGGCCATCGTCGGCTTACTACCGGTCCTCAGTGGTGACATACAAATATTTGGACAGCCCATCGCCGATTGTCGTCAGCGCGTCGCCTACTTACCACAGCGTGGTGATATTGATTGGCGTTTTCCAATCAGTTTGCGCAAATTGGTACTGTCTGGGCGTTATGTGCACTTGGGCTGGTTCAAACAACCTCGCACCAAAGATTGGGCCGTTGCAGATGAAATGATCGCCAGACTCGGCCTCACTTCTTTAGCGGCCCGTCAAATTGGACAGCTTTCCGGTGGGCAGCAGCAGCGAGCCTTACTGGCACGCGCCCTCGCCCAAGAAGCAGATTTAATCTTGCTTGATGAACCGCTCAACGCTGTGGATGCCGACACCCGTGCCATCATTTCCGATGTTCTCGACTTGCTGCAAAGTGAAGGCAAAACCATTATTGCCGCCACACATGATCTTGGTCGTCTTGAAAGTGATTATGACAGCGCGCTCTATTTAGCAGATGGTCATGAAGTACCACCGCCTCCCGGCTCATTTGTGGGCACAACTCATTCAAGACACATAACCTCCAAATCACCTTTTCATGTAGCGCTCCACAAGGCGACACTTTTACACGCTAATGAATAATCTTCTCGTAGGGAAGGCTCTAAGAGCCTTCCGATCTTTTCTTAATTCACCAAAACTGTCGTGTCATAAACATGTCGCGCAGAAAGTAGGCTAAGTTATGAGTTGGTTGCTCGAACCACTGCGCTACAGCTTTATGTTAACTGCTCTGCTAGCCGCCATTCTTGTGGGTATCACTTGTGCCACGATTGGTGTCTATGTCGTTTTGCGCCGCATGGCCTTCATTGGCGATGCTCTCGCCCACACTGCCCTACCCGGTTTGGTGGTCGCTTACTTAAATGGTTGGAGTTTATTCGGTGGCGCGGTTGTAGCTGGTTTGCTCACCGCTTTAGGCATTGGTTGGCTCTCGCGGCGCGAAGAAGTTCGGGAAGATACCGCTATTGGCATTTTGTTCACCGGCATGTTTGCGCTAGGCATCTTACTGATTAGCACCACCCGTTCCTTCCGTGACCTCACCCATATCCTTTTTGGCAACATTTTAGGCGTAACACCCGCCGATTTACTGCTAATCGGTGGAGTAACTTTTATTACGCTCTTGGCTCTGATTGCTTTCCACAAAGAGCTAGAACTCACATCCTTTGATCCAACACATGCCGAAGTGATTGGTCTACGTGCGGATCGACTGCGCTACTTGCTGCTTATCCTGCTGTCGTTGACTGTGGTCACCAGCATTCAAGTAGTGGGTGTTGTCTTAACCAGTGCCATGCTCGTCACCCCTGCCGCTGCCGCTGCCCTTGTCACCAACCGCTTGCCCCGTATGATGTTCATCGCCTCCATCATAGCCATTGCTTCAGGTGTAGCCGGACTTTATATTTCCTTTTATCAGAATGTCTCGTCCGGCGCAGCCATCGTACTAATGTGTACGTTGTTTTTTGGTCTGGCGTGGATTGTACGCCTCATAAAAACCCGTAAACCCAAACGAGCGAAAGCCTGATTTCACCCCTTCTTATCAACTAAGTTTATTTTAGGTTTGTCGGCATACCATTTACTAACCATAGCTCAACCTACATCACATCTCTCTCGCCTACTAAGTTAGTGCTAACCTCGCGAAACAGTTACAAAATGTTCTTCCAAAATGTAACCCTTTCCACCTCGACTCGTCGTACAATAATCAACAGGCCGAATCATAGGGATTTGCCACTGACAAATCCTTCGCGGACTAACGCACCTTAATAATCACCAATCGTTGTAAATGTGACAAAAAACATGGATTCTCAACAACAACATTTGCAACAACTGCAACATTTTCGACATTTTGTGCTGATTATCACTCCGATATTGACGACTGTGGGTGCGTAACCTTCCGCGGATGTTTCCGGCATAAAAATGAGGTTATGTCGTAGTGCCGCCATAAAAAGCCTTTGTAACGATTTACCGTCGGCAAATTCGCATCCGACCAACGCAGCTTAACATCATAATTCACGCCCAACCAGCACAACTAATCAGGCAAATTCGCCGCTTTTGCTGCTTTCGCCGCATGTTTCGCTTATTTGATATTGAGCACCGCTATAGGTAATGCATTGGGCTGATGACTGGCGACTGATAGCTGATGACTTGTACCAACCAAAAGCCAATCGCTATCTGCTAAAAGCTATTCCCCATCAACCTCTTTAGATATAATGGGGATTATTTGGAGAAAATATGTCGAATTCCCCCTCACCATTGAATGGGCGCAATTTAACACGGGCCGGTATCGCCGGTGCTGTTTTAGCGGTTCTAGGTATCGTCCTTTTTATTGTATTGTGGGTTGTACTGGGTTCATTCAAATTGGATGCGATGCCGCGCTTATTTGCGTCATTATGCATTCCTCCGGCAGTTATCGCAGGCATCATGGGGGTCTATATCTTAGTCAGAAAACCTAAGGCCTAGCGGTTTAAACATCTTTTACAAAGCGATAAGCAATAATAATCGGGGTTCCTGTGCGTGTATCGGCATCAGCAAACTGGACTTCTTGTAGTTGACCCAAGCGTGGTTCTAGTACCGCATCAATGCGTAATCCTGCTTTTCTGCCAGCTTGATGATAATCAGCATATAAATGGACATAATGCTCAACAGCAAAAGTTTGACCATCGGTTGTAGTAAATGTGCGCTGCTGTCCATTCAAAAAGATGAACGGATGAAAATCACTCACCAGCGCACATGCATTTGGTTTCATAACACGGCTAATTTCGCTCATTGAAGCATCAAGCTCCCGCAGATGTCCAAGTGCCAATCCACACAGCACAACATCTATCGAACTTGAAGCCAACGGGAGTTTTTCAGAAGTCGATACCGCCCGCAGTTCCATTGGGTTTTGGCGAAGCATCGGAACACTATTATCTAAACCTATCGAAAATGCTGCTCCCTGCGCCGACGCAATCAGGCCATACCGTCCACTCCCGCAGGCTAAATCTAACACTTTCTTTCCACTCAAAGGAGGAAATAATGCCCTCATCGTAGCTTCTTCAGCCTTCATAACAGCGTTATGGGCATGAGGTGGATATTGATTCGCCCAGTGTTCATAGGCGGCCAAACTGGACAATATCGTTCGAGACCTGTTCGAACGTAATCGCCTCCAGACTGTTTTCAACATATTTAGTGGCCTGTATAAAAATGTTCTTCCTGACGGGGATCCATTTCTTCTTCCCGAATCGTTCCCATAATCACAAAATCGGCCCAAAGCATAAACATAGTGTCACTGCTGTTATAAGACAGACGTGCCCGCAGCGGCAGATGCAGCCACATGTAGCCGATGCGCCGTCGCTCATAACGAGTAGTTCTTTCTCGTAATTCATGGTACCAGCGTGGGTATCTCAAAATCTTCAGGTGTAGTTTCTCAGCCTGTTCATTATAGGTATACCCTAAACCCACCGTCAGAAGCATCACGATTCCCAACATAGTTAATGTTACCGAAAGTTTAGGATACGATGCTGCCCACAACCCACCACAAAAACTAAGTACCCCTCCCCATGCCAGTACCCCTAGTCCGACCATATACAATTTTTCATGAGGGCCATATTCTGAGAAAACCCGAATGATCGGTTCCTTAAAATAACCTAGCAAAATTAAGGTTGAGCGCACCAAAAAAAGTATACTTGCAGCCGTAAAACCGACCAATATGAGAATGGTCATACACTTACATCCTAAGCAATGCACGCGGCCCTTTATATAGGGGGCAAACACACCGTTCACATTCTTCACGCTTGCCAGTTCGGTAAGCTTCACGGAGCGCTTGGGCTGCCGATGAATTAATAGCTTCGTTCAATGGTAAAGCGGCTGAGACTTGCCCATAAGTCGGCAAAAAATAACATGGGCGCAGCTTCCCATCCACTTCAATCACCGTTGAGACGTGCGGAGAATTACAACGTACTCGCGGAAACGGGGTTTCTCCACTTAAAGCAGAAAAATACTTCACCATACTGCGTAATTTTGAAGGCGATTCGCTTATCAATCCACTTTCAAAATCAGGTGCGAACCGCGTGATTGCAGCCTCTATTATTCCCTCAAATTCGGCTACATCTTGCGGCGTGAGGGCTGTTGCGGCGGGGCCATGTTCTGGCGGTGCGCCCCCGCCCATATTTGCGACCAACTGTAACGAGGGATCAGCCGCAAACCGTGAGCCAAAAGCGTATTGATTACTAATGTCAACGGTTAAAAAACTAACTCGGTTGACATCAACTGATTTTGCTGCCTCAATGATTTGAGGAACTTCACGGAAGTTGGCACGTTGAAGGGTCGTGCGGGTCGAAACTGGAATACCACGTGCGCGAACTTCGCGTATGCCATCCAATATCAGGTCAAACGCATCGACCCCGCGTATAGCGTCATACGTAGACGCTGTTCCCCCATCAAGGCTAACAATAACTTCATCAACACAGCCGACCAATTCATCAGCCTGTTTACGTAAAAGCAGACCATTCGTCAAAAGCATCACATGCGTGCCTTCCGACTTAAAACGGCCTCCGATTTCAGGCCACTTCGGGTGCTGCATCGCCTCTCCACCGCTCAGAAGCACCCAGCGAACCTGTAAATCTTGAAAAGTAGAGGCAATTTCCTCTACCAGTTCCATCTTCATATTGCGTCGTGGGTTACGCCAAATATCACAGGTTACACAGCGGCTGTTGCATCCATCAGTGAGATAAAGTACAACAAGGGGTAATGTATGTAGGCGATCACCAACGAGGTTAAGTAGATATTTGGGTTTCATGGATTGGAGTATACCCCTAATGTCCCATCAACGCAGACTATCTCTGATACCAAACTATGTTAAAATGAATCACTATAAAACATCCGTGCGGGCTGCGTTGGCCCAAAAAATCAACTAATGAATATGCCAAATCTCGACCTGATAAAATCCGAGCAAGGTCCGCGCCTCGCTTTTATTGAAAAAGCAGAGGTGAATATGATTGCGGAAACGCTTGTCGCATTCGCCAACACCGAAGGCGGCACCATCATTTTCGGACTGAAAGATGATGGTGAAATTGCGCCTAAGAAGATTGAAACGAAAGCTTTGGAAAAAGCGTTGCGAGACGCTGACTCGGCCTGTAACCCCCCTGTAGTGGTCGGTAACTGGGAAGAAGTCGAAAGCGAAAAAGGGACAGTCTTCACCTTACGTGTACCTCGCAGCATCGAACTCCATGCCCTTTCAGATGGGCGCGTCCTCATTCGAAGTGGAATCAAAAATCGGCCATTAGGTGGGCAAGAAATTCTCAAGCTTGCCAGCGCAAAGAATACCGGTGACTTTGAAACTGAAACCGTTCCAGGTGCATCCATTGACGATTTCAGTAACAAAATGATTACTGAATATCTCGCCAAACGTGCCGAACGCACCAAGCGCCCCTACAACGGCAAAGTTGCCGACTTACTGAAAGAAATCGGTGCAACCGACAATGATGGTAAGGCAACAGTTAACGGCATTCTGATGTTCAGCGAATACCCGCAGCATTGGATTCCCCAGAGCAGTGTAGTGTTTGCCAAATTTGTTGGCAAAACACCACGTGGCGAAAATGGGTTAGCGGGTTATACACGACGTGAAGAACTCACTGGCCCGCTGCCTCGTTTGATCGAGAATGCATGGAACCTGATTTGGAGCGAGATGGCAGTTAGCGCAGTCGTTAAGGGCCTTGAACGCGAAGAAACATATGAATACCCACAATTTGCTGTCCGTGAAGCAATCGTAAACGCTGTCTGCCATCGAGATTATCGTCTGAAAGGCAGGCGTATCGAAATTCGGATGTACTCGGATCGGCTTGAGGTTATCTCACCCGGTGGGCTGCCGGGATTCATTACGGTAGAGAACATCGTAGAAGAGCACTTCAGCCGCAATCCAC
This sequence comes from Anaerolineaceae bacterium, assembly GCA_016124855.1. GTDB lineage: Bacteria > Chloroflexota > Anaerolineae > Aggregatilineales > Phototrophicaceae > CFX2. Next base: position 188,842 of record WGMX01000014.1, read on the forward strand.
GAATCGTCAATGGCCTGTTTCAGTGGGGATACATCGAAGAACTTGGCTTAGGTATTGACCGCATGATGGAAGTCATGCAGCAAGAAGGCCACAAACCACCCTACTTTGATGCCCGTCCCTATAGTTTTGCCGTCACACTTTATAATGAGCGCGAAAAACAAAAGGCGCCGGAATGGGCAAGAAATACCAATCACCGTCAAGCTAGAGCGCTGCAATACATCCGAGATCACGGCTCAATCACAAACCGAGAATATCGGTCACTCTGCCAAGGGGTTTCTGCCGAAACCTTGCGTTTAGATCTTGCCGATATGGTTACGCAGGGCATTTTACTAAAAGTTGGGTCAAAGAAAGGCACTTACTATATCCTCAAGTAAGTTAAGCTATATACAAAACCAATTGACGTACTCTTTGTAGTACAAGGTTCAGATCGTTATGGATACAGTTTTCAATGCAGCGATTGCCACAAGCAGCGGTCTATATGCCTGCCTATTGATTTATGTACAAATCAAACGACGGCAGCTTCGCGTAGGCCGCATATGGCTTTCGGCAATACTTGTGTTTGCCGCGCTAATTGACCTCATTCTTGTTCCCCAATTTTCACCCTATGACCAATTGTTTACGCGTGGATTTGGCCTCTCAGCCTTGATAATCAGCACATTGGCTGTCTATGGCTACGTCGTCCTCACGGACATATCGGCTGAAGGTGACCGATTACCAAGATTGTGGCTGGTCGCGAGTGCGATTTGGTTAATTGGTTTCGTAGCATCCGAATTCACGACGTCAATGACAGATGTTGGAGAAGGTGACTGGGTCATTCTGGCCATCAAATCTCCGACTGCCCCGGCGTGGATATTGCTTGTGGGTTTTGTACTTTGCAGCCTCATACTGCTTGTTACTGCGTTCTGGGCTTTTTTTAGGGCCAGCCTTCCTGAAACAGCTAACAGGGTACTCTTTTGGATGGTAAATTGCTTTACCATGCTTTTGGCTTCCCTCTTGCTCATTAGCGGAACAACAATCCTTGTACTCCTCGGGGTTGTTACGCTGCTGGTTGCGTGTGCAGGTGCGATCTACGGAAGTGTTTCATATCAAGTATTTGACATTCGCAATGCAACCAATCGTGCCATCCGTACAACGCTTCTCGTAGGGCTTACCGCTCTAATCGTTTTTGTTGCGTTGTATATCACTAATCGATTGAATTTCCCGCACAATGCAGAGAGTAATGTTCTGCTGGCAGCTATTGCCATCGCAGTCGGCAGCATCTATGTGCCTGCGCGCAAATTGGTAGAAATGCTCATAAATCCTATATTTAGAGCCAATTTCACTGATGCTGGATTTGTAACAAGACAATTCAGCCAACAAATCTCGCAATCAGTCGAATTAGAAAAGTTGGTTACTACCGTCATCTCCACCTTAAACAAGACCATGAAGGTAAGAAAATCTGGCTTACTGATGGTCATTGACACGGGCGAAGGCAAAGTTGAAGTACAACCCATGCAAGGGAGTTTTCCTGAACTCAATAATATAAAACGAGTCCTCTACAAAAAAAGTCCGCTTTATCAGCAATTCGCTACCGCCCAAGCGCCTGTTTCCCAGTTTGAGATGGAATTCAACCCGAAATATCAAGAGATGTTGGAAATCGAACGGGACTTTTTCCAAAGTTTGCATACCAGCGCTTACGCTCCTATCATCGTCGAAGGGGAATTGACTGGCATACTTGCGTGTGGCTCAAAGCTCAATGACTCTCCCTTTTATCCTCATGATTTAGCACTGTTAGCAACGTTAGCAAATCAGACAGGTGTCGCACTACGAAATGCCCATCTCGTGGCCGATTTGCGTAAGCTCAACGATGATACTGCCCTGCTCAACAGCGGACTAGCAAGTGCTAACCAACAAATGGGCAAGCTGGATGCCGTTAAAACTGATTTCGTAACAATTGCCAGCCATGAATTACGAACCCCACTAGCACAGATGCGCGGCTATACCGACATCATGGACGCGTTAAATGGGCAAGGAATGTTGGATATCGACAAAACGAGTGGCATGATTGATAACATGCGAAAAGCGACCGAACGCATGGAAGAACTAATCTCTGCAATGCTCGACGTGAGCCAACTTGATGTTAACGCAATGGATTTGCGTTTTGCTCAGACCACGATTGAAACTGTCGTTAGGATGGCAGTCGAGCCGCTAACTGATGCCATCAAACAACGAAAATTGACTCTCTCTGCTCGAGGATTGAAGGGATTACCAGTCATTGAAGCTGATCTACAACGATTGGTACAAGCTTTCCGAAATGTGGTGGTAAACGCGATTAAATTCACCCCGGACAAAGGACGCATCGAAGTTACTGCCAGTTTGCACACTCCTGAAACACATAATGAACCCCCGGCGATTATGGTAGCCATCACCGATACAGGAGTGGGCATCAGTCCAGAAAACATCGACCTGATTTTTCAAAAATTTTTCCGAGGATATGATCCGGGTTTACATTCCACCGGAACTTATAAATTTATGGGCGCAGGGCCGGGGTTGGGGTTAACAATTGCTAAGGGTGTAATTGAGGGACATGGTGGAAAAATCTGGGCGGAAAGCCTCGGTCATGATGAAGAAAATTTCCTAGGCAGTACCTTCTATATTCTGCTTCCACTTAAATCGCCCGAAACAGTGCGACGGGTGGCGATGGAAAAAGCCCAATGAGAGTTACACGTAAGGGATACCTTGACGAAGAACTCTTGCAACATCCAAACCTTCAAGCGCCTCATTTTCTAACCACTATAAAAGAATTGGCTGATGCAGGAATTACAACCTACTCTAAGCTCATCAAGGTTATTAATAACCCGGACGTAGCTATTGATATTCGTGCTACTGCTTGCTGGACTATTTCGAATGTTCACGAAGCACTTGATAAGCGATATATCCTAAAACCGCTAATGCAGGCAGTCAAATCTCCGCATCATAAGATACAAATGTCAGCAATTCATTCTCTTTCTAATCTTAAAAATCAACAAGCAATTGATTATTTGGTTAATCGGGCCTGCGATAAACAGGAAGATTTTAACATTCGCTTACAGGCACTTCAGGGATTGACCTATTCGCGACATCCTGAATATTTCTCCCGTTTACGAGCTATTGTCTTTGACGAAACGGACGATATACGTAGCCGAAGTGAAGCGCTCGAATGGCTCTATTACACACCCGAAGTCAATCCAATTGGTGACTTCATTCAACTCCTTCAGCATCCATCACATGATTTGCGATTTTGGGCAGCCTATCGTTTATCACTGGAACACAGAAATATATCAAAAGCCCTGAGTGTACTTGATGAGATAGCAGCATTTGATCATGAAATTCCAAAGACATGGGGATGGCATATTGACCGCGAAGCACTCATGGCTCTTGAGGGAATTTATTGGCGGAAATTTTTCCAACGTAGACGGTATTGGCCTCATCCCCCTATGTACTTAATCAGTCCTGCTCCTGAGTATTACACATTTGTTCAAGAATATCGGACATACAATCAAGATGGGTTTTACGGAAATCTCCCAATACCAACTATCAATCTAAAAATTGATCCAACTTGGCTAAAAGAAAAGCTATTAGAACAATGGCCAAATGTCGAAATCGATGTTCGTAATCCAAAACCTAAAACATATTTACTTGATTGGAAAATTAAAATAGGACGACAAAATTTAATGGGTGGTTTGCATCGCGATCAATATGGGATTGTTCTGGCAGGTAACCAAAAGGCCATTCTGGAGTTTGCAGTTTGGTATCGAAGTATTATCTCAAATGACCAGCCACTCTTTCTCTACGAATGGGCTGATCCGGGTTGCGAACTTAAACAAGGAATGTCAACTCAGGATATTCAAATGGGATTAAAGAGCCTTTATAACAGATTATAGAAAATGAGTAACTGATGCCTCAACATCAATCAGCACTCTAAGCAACTGTTTGAAGTTAGCAGTATCGCCGGAAGTGTAATAGGCATTGAGTTCCGGTTCAGGCTCTAAATCAGCAGGCCACAAACGAGAGGCTTGTCGTGCAACGGCAGGACTCGGATCAACCAAGTGGATGGCCTGCCCTGCAATTTCTTGGATTGTTTCAGCTAAAAATGGAAAGTGCGTGCAGGCCAAAACAATGTGATCAGCGCCCGCATCAATCATCGGGCAGATATAATTTTTAATGGTGTTTTGGCTGGCGAGCGTACGTTGGCTTTGTTCCTCGGCGATACGCACAAGATCAGGCGCGACTTGCGTAATCACGCGCTTATCCTCAGCATACCGTTTCAGCAAACGTTTGTAGAGCGAACCCTCGGCAGTCGCGCGAGTGGAAAGTACACCGACCACCCCTGTTTTAGAAGCTTCCAAGGCGGGTTTTACCGCGGGTTCCATGCCCACAAAAGGCGTATCAGGATACTTGGCTCGTAGATATTCGAGGCTGGCAGCGCTAGCGGTGTTGCAAGCAATGACAATAACAACCGCGCCCTGATCGATTAGGAAGCGGGTGATGCGATCTGAAAAAGCTTGAATCTCAGTAACTGGTCGTGTGCCATAGGGGAGATTTGCTTGGTCGGCAACATAAACTGTAGGATGATTTGGAAGCAACCGATGGATTTCACGGAGGACGGAAAGGCCACCGATACCGGAGTCGAAAACGCCGATTTTAGGCGGGAGTACCACCAGCAGCAGCCTCAACAAATGCCTTGAACAAACGCTTCATCGCCGGGTCATCACGATACAGGTCTTCGGGATGCCATTGGACACTGAGGACAAATTTCTTGTGGGGAATTTCAATGGCTTCGACCACGCCATCGGGTGAATATGCAGTAACGCACGCATCGGGTGCAGCCACACCAACTGATTGATGATGGAGGCTGTTAACTGCAATTTGAGTTGTACCGAGAATATTTGCAAGGCGGCTACCCGGATCGATATTGACCTCATGTGGACGCGAGTTACGGGGAACGGTCACATTATGAGAGATGTCGGTTCCAATTTCGGACGGCACATCTTGGATAAGCGTTCCACCAAGCGCCACATTGACCACTTGATGTCCACGACAAATTCCAAAAACAGGTATATCATCGTCAAAGGCCCAACGTGTCAAATTGACTTCAACATGGTCACGGGCATCGTCAATGTTATCCGTTAGCGGATTCGTCTCTGCGCCATAAATATTGGGGCGCATATCTCCCCCACCGGGTAACAATACACCATCAAGGCGCTCGTAAATATCACGGAGCGCCTCATCTCCAATGCTTATAGGCACGAGAACAGGTAATCCACCAGCTGCTTCTACGGCTTGAATAATTGCAACGTAGGCACGGTTATATTCCCACCCGCTATCAGTAGTAAAGCTGGCAGTCGTAACCCCAATTAAGGGCTTCACGAAACTAACCCCGGCGTTCCTTCAAGCGGGCAGCCTTACCCCGCAAGTCGCGGAGGTAATAAAGCTGGGCACGACGCACTTTAGAACGACGGGTGATTTCGATTTTTTCGATACGGGGGCTGTGGAACAAGAATGTACGTTCAACACCGATACCATTGCTGGCGATGCGACGAACGGTAAAATTCAGATTGTTTCCACCACCACGAAGGCGGATAACGATTCCTTGGAACACCTGAATACGTTCGCGGTCACCTTCAACAATGCGAACATGCACCTTAACATTGTCACCGGGCGCAAGTTCCGGGTGTTCCGGGGCTTTGGCCTGTAGTGAGTTTAATAACTCGTTCATGCGGTTTCGTCCTTCCGAACAAAATGCGCCTACAGGCGCAACTCAGTTCTATTCTAATAAAGTTATTATAGCAGTCGGGGGGTAGTGGTTCAAGGGAACAATTCTAAGTACCGAGTAAAGGCTAGAATTATTGGTAGTGGTTGCCAAGTAAGTGATGGCATCCAATCAAAAAATCCCAGTAACTAAATAAATTCGGTTTGTAGGTCTAGTTTTCAGGCAAAGATTGGGCACATTTACAGTAAATAATCTTTATGACCTTCAAACATCGAAAATGTCATCACGTACCATGTGACCACTACCATTAGCGTTCGAATATGCAAACTTTTGGAACAAGCAAACAGATTAAATACGGCGGGTAAGAATATGCCGTTGACAGTGAACCTCTCGCACCGTAGGCTGATACTAATTTTGGTTATTGTCGGGGCTCAGGCTTTATGCTGATCTTTGCGATTATTTATCTGCTACTGGGTGTGTTGCTGATTTTAGCAGCCGTTCAAAAACGATTTAGTCGATTGCGCGGCCCTGCACAAGGCCTACTTGTCACCTACTTCACAATTCTCTTGCTGCTGCTGGCTGGTGAGGGTTATTTTCGATTTGTTTATGCCGAGTCCGATGGCTTACCCACTTTAGCTTCTAAAAATTGGCTGGCACGATATTGGCATACTAATGCACTGGGCTATCGTGATCCAGATTTGGATATAGAAAAATTAGCTGACAAAAAAACAATACTAATTGACGGCGATTCATTTGCGGCAGGTTGGGGAATTGCATCGCCTGATGATCGATTCGGTAATGTACTCGGCAAACGTTTAGGTAATGAATATGTAGTAATTAATATTGGTAAACCGGGCGCTAGCACTATTGAAGAAACAGATAATCTGAAAACGTATCCCCTAAAAACCGTGGACGTAGTGATCTTGCAATATTATTTAAACGATATAGAAAACGCAGCATTGAGCATCGGTCTTGACCCTAAATTAGATCCGACTAAGGGCATGCCCGCATGGGCGAACGAATCTTATCTGGCAAACTTTGTATACTGGCGGATGGTTGATCGATTTCAGCCCGCAAAAGAAGGTACGCAAACTTACTGGGATTGGCTTTATTCGATGTACGACAACTCAACAGTGTGGAAAATTCATCAAAAGCAGCTCGATGACTTCGTGGATGCGGCAACACAAAAAGGCGCACAGTTGATTGTCGTCTTATTCCCCAACATGCTCGATCCTTATCGCAGTGTGGCCTATGTTGACCGAGTGGCACAAGCATTTGAAGCAAAGGGAATTCAACCTCAATACATCGTGAAGCTTTTTGATGCAGCGGCAGCCATGCCTTTAAATGAGCGTGTTGTGTCGGAGCGCGACGCACATGCCAGCGCAGATTTTAATCACTTGGTTGGTGGTCTGTTGTATGACCAAGTGATTGCAGTAATGCAATAGCTGTTCGACTAAATAGCAGGTTGATGACGGGCATACATCAATAAGGCAATAATGGTTTTGGCATCCGTAATTTTGCCCTGCTCAATCATGTTCATGGCATTTTCCAAACTTACGCGTTCGACTTCAATGAATTCATCCTCATCAGCGGGCAAACGAGATTCAGCCAATTCGCGCGCAATGTAAAGATGAATGTATTCAGTGGTATATCCGGGAGCAGTATAGAAACCGCCAAGGCGCTCAATTTTTCCGGGTTTATAACCTGTTTCTTCTTGTAGTTCACGAACTGCCGCTTCCATCGGATCCTCACCCGCGTTTAAAACCCCTGCTGGAATTTCACTCATCACCACAGCCGCAGCACTCCGAAATTGACGTACCAATAATATACGATTTTGATTGTCAAGGGCGATCAAAGCTGTCGCACCGGGATGGACAATAATCTCGCGCATTTGATGTTGACCATCAGGCAGCTCAACCTCATTGAGGTCAAGTGTAACAATGCGACCTGAATAGATCCGTTTGGAGGACAAAATTTTCTCATTCATATGATGACACTTTCAAAAGGAGCTCAATTAAGGCGACAAATTATCGAGGAAGAGCGGCACATTGCCGCCCCACCCCATAATTTATAAGTGCTTATGCTGGAGGGATAACTAATTGTTGATTGATAACAATCAAGTTGATGTTTGAGATGCCATTGGCATTCGCGATTGAAGTCACCGGAACACCAAAACGTTGTGAAATCTTGAAGAGCGTATCACCCTGTACGACAACATAGGTTTGACCGACAGGACCACCGGTACCACCAGTACCATCTGGAATCGTGGTTGCAGGGGGCGTAACGCCGGTTGTGCCACAGCCGGGTATGGTGAGTTTTTGACCGACATAAATCAGGTTCATGTTTGCCAAACCGCTGGCAGTCGCAATTTCTTGTGGGGTGACTCCATACTGGAGTGAGATGCGGTAGAGGTTACTATCGGTCGCACTGACTTCATGAATACAATCGGAGCCATTAATAACAGTCCCATTCCCGGCGAGTGTAGCAGTCGCAAAAATCGCGCCTTCCGTAGCAGTGGGAATGCCAAAAATCGCCTGTGCTGTTTGTGTCAGCTCGATACCGGCCTGTTCAGTTGCCTGCCCAACAATAAAAGTCGCTGTCATTTCTAACGGGTCTAGCGCAGCGTCTGACTGTTGAATGGTGAAACCGGCATTTGGGTCCGTAGTTGGTATGGTATTGCCAATCAAATTCGGATCCTGCGTTGGAAACATCTGCACGATAGCATTCGGATCCTGCGTTGCAGTAACGATCACTTCTTGCACAATTGGAGGATCAGTAGGAAATGGGGTAAAGGTAGGGCCAGCGTTCTGTGCCACCGAGATTCCACCGACATCACCACCAGCTGATTGAAAACAGCCCGCAAGTGGTATTAGAAGGGCAGCAAAACCAAGAAGACGAAGACTCTTTTTCCAGTATGGTCGCATGAATGTCGCCCTCCTTGAAGTCTAAACAAATTAGACTTGTGAAATGATGTCAGTCTACCATTCAAGCGAATTCTCAGCAAGCATATAGGGAATTAATATTGCGCTTCAACTGTTCACATTGTCGCGGTCGTATTCCCACGCGGGAACAGCGGGCAACTGAATTGTAACCCTAGTGTATTGGTCGGGAACACTTTCAATTTGGAATTTGCCGTTGTGCAACTGAACGGAGCGCGTAACGATTGCCAATCCGAAGCCTGAGCCTTGCTGTTCGAAATATTTACGGCCAAACTGCATAAATGCCCCAATATGCTCGATTTCCGATTGTGACATTCCGCGCCCATAGTCGGTAATGGTCAATTGATAGTAATCATCATAGAGAACGCCCGCCAATTGCACCGATGTACCGGGCTGAGAAAACTTAAAGGCATTATCAGTTAATTCTTCGATCAGTTTTTTCAGATTATCTTCGATCATCTGAATAGCAACATCGTCATTTACCGATAATTCCAAATCTGCTTCCCGATGATAATATTGTGCACGCTGATACGCGATATCTTCGATTAGTGAGCGCGGATTGACGGTAGCAAAGCTGCGCATGGCTTCGACGCGAGCCGAGTCGGTTTTGAGAACCTCAAGCTGCGTATAAACCACATAATTTTCTGTCAAACGATAAAGCCTTTGGGCGGCACTATGAATGTGTTGTGCCATCTCCGCGACTTTATCAGAAGACATTACATTTGCATCCATAAGCAAGATATCAGAAAAGCCCAAGATACCTGTTAGAGGTGTACGAAGTTCATGCGGAAGCGCAAGAATGATATTTTCGCGCAATTCATTTAGCCGTTCCTTGGTCAAATTTTCACGTTCAATTTTGGTTTCAAGACGCTGGCGAACACAGCTCACAAGTTCAACAGCTGTGAACGGTTTGGTCAGATAATCATCCGCGCCGGAATTCATTCCAAAGCGGATTTCATTCTTATCCGATAAGGCAGTCAAAAATATGAATGGAATAGTGATACCGGCGCCATCTTTGCGTAACTCTGCTAAAACGCCAAATCCATCCATTTGCGGCATCATAATGTCACAAATAATGAGGTCTGGACGCTTGGCACGGGCACTCCTCACCCCTTCCAATCCGTCAGGAGCACCAGTTACTTCAAAACCTTCGAATGTCAACATCTCAATGATGTCTTTGCGAAGGGCATCGGCATCTTCAATCACCAGAATTCTGGTTGGAGTGTTATCCATTTCAAATCCTCAAACTACACACCAGACGCTTGTGTCAATCTTTCAAGTAGGATGTAACAAGTCGATTCATCCCATACTCCCTATTCTCAATAATTGTAAACTGGGAAATTAGTGTGGAGTGTTGAGATATTTAAGCTGGTAAGACATTCATTATTATGAGAATAATAATGATGATGCCAGCGAGCATCCGATAGTATCCAAAAGCGACGAAACTATTACGGGCAACATAATTTAGGAGCCAACGAACTGCTATCCACGCGACAATTCCGGCGACAATCGCGCCCAATATAAGGTTTACCAGATCATTTCCCTGTATCGTCTTTAGACTCTTGATAAGGCTATAAAGTGTGGCAATGCCTAAGGTAGGAATAGCCAAGTAGAACGAAAACTTCGTGGCAACTGCTCGATCCAAGCCAAACAGCATACCTCCAATAATGGTTGACCCTGAGCGCGATACGCCGGGTATGAGCGCTGAAATTTGGGCAACGCCTACGGCTAATGCTTGACGCGGCGTAATTGATGCCAGAGATGTGGTTAGAGGCGATGTGTTGGGTCGACGCTCGACAACAAGAAAAATAATACCCCCAACGATCAGCGATGCAGCAACGACAACAGGACGAAACAGCAATTCATCAATTTTATCGGCAAAAATGAAGCCGATAATCGCAGCTGGGAGGAAAGCTATAGCTATGTTCAGCCACAAACGCTGAACTTCTTTATCCGATGTTACAGTTGCAACCTGCTTAAGTAATTCAGCGCGAAAGAAAACAATTACGGCGACTACAGCGCCGATTTGTATAAAAATTTCAAAGGTGCTGCCGTTGGCATTCTTAAAATCAAGCAAGGCGGCAAACACGATTAAGTGTCCAGTAGAAGAAATGGGCAAAAATTCCGTTAGCCCTTCGACAATTCCGAGAATAATGACTTTGATGAGTTCGAGCATGACGAGGACTCCTACTAGTGGCCTATCAGCCATCAATGCATAATTCGCAACGGTGAGATTACAGACTCGGCCTAAAAACCGCATAACATGGGTTTAGCCAATATCCTAATTCTCATAATTGTATCGTAGAAGAAATACTTACGATTCTGTGGATTTAAGTGGCATGGGGGCGATGTGGTAGGCTTGGCAGCGGGAATTTTACTTCGATGAGGTTATCGATTGCGCACTTATATTCCATTTCTTCGTGAAAACTCAGACTTCACGCGTGTTTGGGTTGCCCAAATAATTAGCCTGTTCGGCGATTGGTTTAATATCATTGCCCTTTCGGCGCTGGTAGCACAATATACGAATCAGTCCGGCCTAGCTGTAAGCGGACTCCTGCTCGCGAGGGTATTACCACCGTTCCTCATCAGTCCCTTTGCTGGAGTTTTGGTCGACCGATTTGACAGGAAGCGTCTCCTGATTATCAGCGACGTACTCCGGACCATGGTTGGTTTATCACTGATGTTGGCAACATCAGCTGATCGGCTGTGGATAATCTATGGAGCAACAATATTCCAGTTTGTTTTTTCGGCCATATTTGAACCTGCGCGTTCCGCACTGCTGCCGGCCCTGCTACCAAGGGAGCAGCTTATTAAGGCCAACACACTCAGCAACGTGACATGGTCGGTCATGTTAGCCATTGGCGCGATGATCGGTGGCATTATTACGGCAATCTTTGGAACAACGACCGCGCTGATTGTCGATGCAGCGAGCTTTGGTGTTTCGGCGTTAATTTTGATGAGTGTACGTGTAAACCGAAATATCGAACACACTAAACCAACGTTACATAAATCAGCTCACCAAACGGGTTTCAAGGACGGATTGACCTATGTGCGTAAGCACCCCCAAATTGGCATTGTACTGTTGGTCAAATTTGGCCTCAGTGTTGGTAATGTTGATACACTGATGATTGCTTATGGCACAGCATTGTTTGTTGTGGGAAAAAATGGTACCGGTTCTTTGGGATTACTATATGCGGCGTTTGGATTAGGTGCGCTGTTAGGGCCGGCTCTCCTCAACCGATATAGCAACGGTCAAGTTATGACAATGCGACGGTTGATGATTATTGGGTTCGCGTGGGTCACACTTGGATGGTTTTTACTTGGCCTTGCACCGAGTTTATGGTTCGCTGCCCTAGCGTTAGTCGTTCGAGCAATGGGCGGTTCAACAACTTGGACATATAGTTCAACCGTGATTCAGATGAGCACCGAAAACGCATATCTTGGCAGAATATTCTCCCTCGATTGGGCTGCCTATTATTTCGCAGTTACTGTAAGCACCCTTGTTACGGGACGGGTGTTAGATGCCGTTGGAAGTATGCATGCCCCAGAAATCGCGTTGGTGACGGGTGTACTCAGTTTGATACCCTTAGTTGGATGGATAGCTGCGGTGCGGTGGGCTGAGCGTTACACCACCCGACTAGCGGTTGTCAACGAGTGACAAAACCCCTATGCACTCCAATTTTATGATAAACTGATTACCAACGCTATATTAATAGACATCGAGGGCGTTGTGTATGGACGCGAATAGAAAACGGGCAATTGTACTCGGTGGCAGCATGACAGGAATGCTTGCAGCACGGGTACTCAGCGACCATTTTGAACACGTAACCATTATTGACCGAGACCATCTGCCCGAAGTAGCTGAACTACGGGATGGCACCCCACAAGCTCGACATTTGCACGTGCTTTTGGCTAAGGGACTGCAAATAGTCGAAGACTTGTTCCCGGGCATTAAAGCGGAAATGTCTGCAAAAGGAGCGGTCACCCTAATATGGGGACAAGATACAACAGTTTACATGAAATATGGCTGGATGCCCGCTTTTGACAGTGCGATACAAACACTTGGGATTAGCCGAATGCTGTTGGAATGGTGTGTTCGAGAGCGAATACGGGTGAATCCGCGCATCCAAACGCTCGAACGAACAAAAGTTAAACACCTTGTGACAGCAGAAAATAATCAACGCGTAATCGGCGTACAGATACAGGCAAAGGGCGAAAACACTGAAACTAGCGCGCTTAAGGCTGATTTGGTTGTAGATGCAACTGGACGAACAACACATACGCCTGAATGGCTGGTTAACATGGGATATGGTCAAGTTGAGGAAAGTGTCATCAATTCATTCCTTGGATACGCCACCCGTAGTTATAAACGCCCTGAAACATTTCCTAAAGACAAAAAGATGATTACCATACAGTCGCTGCCGCCAAACATTCCGCGCGGTGGCGTAATCATGGAAATTGAAAACGATGAGTGTGTTGTGACATTAGCCGGGGTGAATAAAAATTATCCACCGACGGATGAAGACGGATTCCTCGAATTTGCTCGCAATTTACTCTCACCCGCGATCTACGACATTATCCGCGACGCTGAACCGATTTCGAACATATATGGATACCAGCGAACTGAAAACCGCTGGCGACATTATGAGCGTCTAACACAATGGCCTGACGGATTTGTAGTTTTAGGTGATGCAGCTTGCGCATTCAACCCTGTTTATGGACAAGGGATGACAACAGGCGCATTGGAAGCATTGGAACTAAATAAGGTCCTTACGGAATATACTGGCAAAAACAGCACAGGGATGACAAAAAGTTTCCAGAGTCGGCTGGCAAAAGTGATTGAAACACCATGGCTAATGGCGACAGGTGAGGATTTGCGTTACCCCGGAACAGAGGGCGGTAAAACAAGTTGGCAAGATCGACTGGTACAAAAATATATTGAACGGTTTATTGATGCTATGCCCCTTTACCCCGAAATCGCCGACACCTTCGTACAGGTTATGAACCTGATTACCTCACCAACCGCTTTGTTTCAGCCCCGAATATTACTCAAGGTGGCTAGCAGCTTATTTAATCGCAAAAAGGTGATTGCAAAGCCTTCCACATTACCGACTACAGAAGTGAAATCTCAATCACCTACCCCACTGACATAAAACAAAAGGGAAAAGGTATACCTTTTCCCTACAATCAAACAAGACGTGATTTGACCAACTACGATTATGACTTACGTATCCAAGGTGCCTTTTGCAAGACCTACTGGCAGCGCGGGAGGCTGTTTGACGGAACTGCCGACATCAATATGCTTCCCTTGTGCAGAAGCTTCATGGAAGCTTTGCATAAGGTCTAAAACGTGGAAGGCCAGTTGACCACTGGCGCGATTGGCTCGACCACTGCGTATTGCGTAGGCCATATCAGCTACCCCAATTCCACGTCCAACCTCATCACTGTGGGAGTGCTCGATTTCACGCCATTCTTTTTCGTCCCAACGACGAAGCAATACTTTCCCACCAAAGTTATTAGGGTCAGGTACATTCAGCGAACCTTCTGATCCGTGAATTTCAATGAGCGGGACATGATGCGCCCACACATCAAAGCTGGTAATAATGGTTCCCACAGCACCAGAGGCAAAATCCATGAGACCTGCCACGTGAGTTGGTACATCCACTGTAATTTTTAGACCATTCTTTTCTTTACTGGTCGCAATACGTTCGGGGAAAGAAATCTGTGCAGAAGCGGTTACACGCTTTACCGGGCCAAGCAAATTGATCAAAGCCGTGAGATAGTACGGTCCCATGTCAAACATCGGGCCACCACCAAGTTTGTAGTAGAACTCAGGATTCGGATGCCAACTTTCAGGGCCATGACTCAACATAAAGGCAGTAGCCGCGACCGGGCGACCGATGAGACCATCGTCGATGACTTTACGGGCTGTTTGAATACCACCACCGAGGAACGTATCCGGCGCACAACCGACAAGTAAATGCTTTTCGGCAGCAAGCGCGAGAATTTTCTCACCTTCTTGGCGAGAAAGGCCAAACGGCTTTTCGGCGTAAGCATGTTTACCGGCGTTCAAAATAGCGAGGCTGACTTCGGCGTGAGCCTGCGGCACGGTGAGATTAATCACAATTTCGATTGTGGGATCAGCAAGAAGTTCCGCAACCGTATAAGCGTGAGGAATATTAAATTCCTTAGCACGCGCCTCTGCACGACTGAAATCCATGTCGGCAACGGCAACGACATCTAGAATTTCAAAGGTGCGTGTCCATTTGATATATTGCGGAAAAATATTGCCGACACCAATAAAGCCAACTTTTACCTTATCGACCATGAGCGTAGCCTTTCGAAGTTAAGTAAGTATAACTACGCCCAACAGCTTCCAGCATATCGGTAGCGCAGCGATCTAATTCAACAATGAGCCATTCAGGTTTACCAGCAGTGATAATCGATGCCCAATCCATAACGCCATCCCCAACAGCAACCATCGGGTCTTTTTCGTCAGTTGAACCGTCCTTAATATGAAGCAGCGGGGCGCGGTCTCCATATTCACGAATAATATCGGCAGGATCATAGCCACCGGTTTTTACCCAATAGGTATCTACTTCAAAATTAACGGTTGGCGCAACGTGTTCCAGCATGATTTTATAGGCAGGACGACCGTTAACCTGCTGGCGATATTCCCACCAATGATTATGGTAAGAAAGACGCATTCCATTGGCGCGTGCAATTTCATCTGCACGATTGAGCCGCTCGGAATGAAACTTAATGCGATCTTCAGATACAAATTCTTCTGCTGGGATATACGGGCAAACCAAATCTTTACAGCCCAAGATTTGCATCGTATCCAACACTTCGTTCTTTTTCGCATCAAGTGGCAAATCGCTATGGGCACTTGGAACTTGCAGCCCTAGTTCTTGAAATAACTTCGCAGCAGCCTTTGGTGTTGTACTCACATAAGCCGCATTTGCCGACTCGACTCCTACATAGCCTTGTGCTGCCACCTGACGAATTACCCCTTCAAAATCCACAGCAAGTGCATCGCGCAACGTATAAAGTTGAAGCCCAATTGGAACAGACATAAACCCTCACTCAGAATCAATATAAACAGCAATAACACAGATGTATATATGTGCTGCATTTTAAGTTTGTGAAGATTTTACCTATCTACTCATAGACGGGCAAATGACCATTTCAGAGCACAGAACAAGAACGGGGCAAACGTTGGGAAGCCGCGTTGCGAGGGGTGAGATGCGGTGATAGAATGCAAAGTGGAATATAGAAAACAATAGGCTCGAAATCGGGGAAACTTATGATGCGTTATGGGCGTTTTTTAGTTGTATTGATGGTACTTGCCGTCGGCGGTTGCAATTTATCATCCCAGCCACCTACGTCAGAACCTCTTGATGTGCCCACTACTGAGGCCGGAGGACGACCTGTAGTCTCTATCGCCTCGCCCAATGATGGTGCGGAGGTGACGGTGGGAACACAGGTATTTGTTACCGCTACAGCAACAGATGCTGTCGGTGTCACCCGAATGCAGCTTCTCGCAAATGACCAAATTGTCAAAACAGTTTCTTCGGAATCATCTTCTGGACAGCGAAATTTTCAAGTGATACTTGATTACACACCGCGGGCTGAGGGCGATGTAAACCTGAAAGTGGTTGCTTACCGCGGCGCACTTGCCAGTGATCCGGCAGCGGTCGACATTAAAGTTAAGTCTACGGCGGTACAAATCGAGCCAACATTGCAACCAGTCGATAATGTTCCAGCTATTGATCCCAACGATCCTACATGTCGAGCACTCACGAACACAGGGTTGAATCTGCGAAGTGGCCCCGGCACAGTTTACGACCGTGTAGGATTGGTCGCAGGCGGCGCAGTGGTGCCAATTATTGGTCGTGTTGGAGACAACTCATGGTGGCAGATACGTTACGGAATCAATGTCGGTTGGGTAAGCGGACAATATACTTCCATATACGGAATCTGCTCATCTGTGCCGGTGATCGCCGCTCCACCAACACCAACACCTACAGGCAGCACTCCGACGCCTCAGCCTACAATTACTAAGACCCCGACGCCTCAGCCTACAATTACACTAACGCCCGGCAAAGCTGATCTGGTCATTTCAAGCATCGCGGGCCCGACTAGCACGACGGTTGCGGCAAGTCCAGTGACGTATTCGATCACGATTACCAATACAGGCAGTGGGCCATCGGGCAGCTTCTCTAACACGGTCAAATTACCTAATGGCAGCGATGCCAATTTGGGTGTGGTTTCAAACCTGAACGCAGGCGAAAGCATTTCGTTAAACATAGATATTCCATTTACTGCAGCGACATCATACACATTGATTGCGACAGTAGACAGCGCCAGTCAGATTAACGAGGTTAGTGAAGTGAATAACACAGCCACCTTATTGGTGACTGTGTCGTAAGTAAAAATGCGACATCACTATGCAGGATGGATTAATATCTCCTTCCTGCTTAACTTAGAATCTCGACTTTAGTGTTGAAACGATACGAATAGCGTGAATTTTCTCGGCTAAATTGACTCAATGTCTAAGCGCTTATAGAATGCAACTATGGCAACTCGATTACTCATTATTCACAAGCAATTGGTATTCGCCGTTACGCTTAAGCAGGCTCTTGAGCAGACGGGTGGATTTGCGGTGCATCCGTTCACAAAGGCGGAAGCAGCATTTGATTTCCTACGAGACCATCCACAAGATATAGCACTCCTTGACTTCAATTTGCCGGGGCGTTCTGGTATTAGAGTTATTCAACAGTTACGAACCTTACAACCCGACATAGTTGTAATCGTCACGCCACAGCTTTCTGATGGCGATATGCGGAATTTCGGAGTTCAAGCCTCGCTGAATTCACCGTTTACGGCGCGCGATCTACTGCCTCTTCTACAAAACGTGCTGGATGAAGCACCTTCTGATAACTTGGCAACTTCCGCACAGCCTCCCATGGGTGGGCAAATGACCACCAGTAATTTAGGCGAGCAAAAGCGGATCAAGCGCCAGCAGATGGGAACGACGCAGAACTTAGGTGATAGTGCTCCCGCACAGACTAATGAGCCATCCCAAACGAACATTCTGATTACGCCAGATGTAAACGAAGATGAAAAGCCACAGACTAAGGAACTAACGGACAATCCATTAAAGCGCCATCGTAAGGCTGTTCAAGATTCGGATCTAGAGAGCGGGACTAACAAACCCACAACGCAACCATTAACTGATGACTCGCCCCCAATTGCTCCAAATACGGGGAAAGTTGATCCATTCCAGACACGCAATCTAGACGAAATGGATCTTAACGATTTACGTCCCCCGAAAACTAAGCCACTTGGAGATGAGGCTCCATCTGACACGCCTAATACTAACCGGTTTCAAACCCGCATTTTGGATGATGACGAGGATAGTGAACCTAAAGTCGATACGCGTATTCTGCCTGATTCGCCTTCAATTCCCGAAATTGACTCATTGACGACACGTCGCCTCGAAAATAATCAGTCCTACGAGGAAGACGGCCCACAAACGCGGGATTTGGGTGGGCAGCATGCAGGTAATGACCCATTTGGAACTCGACCGATAGGTGAAGCGCCGACGCCCCCTATCCCACCAGAATTTTCGTCGCTAGATCAGGTACTTCAAAGCTTTGGAATGGAAGAACCGCCGGCTGATGATATGGATACACCAGCGGTACCCACAAAGGACTCGGACGCACTACGACAATTTATTGCTACAAACAGCGGCGAATTTGATGCAGAATCTTTTGACGATGTTTTGGGTGCAATTGAACCCGATATAGAGGATGCTCCGAAAAAACAGCGGCAGGTCGATTTTGAAGGACTCGTCAAGTCGATGCAGCGTGATGAGCCGCAGAACCGTCTGCCCGATAGACAGCAGCAGCAATTATTAGATTTTGTACTGACTTCAGGAATGGACTCAGTACTCAAAGAGATTGAGAAAACAAAAACAGGACTTCTTCCGAAAGTACAAAACACACCACCAAACGAGCCACCAAGGTCACCAACTCCCAAACGATCTGGAGCACAATCTAGTTTCCGCAAACTGGCTGAGGAAGAACCACCACTTCCAACGCTTGAGGAAAATGGAACTGTAAGCGATCTGTTGGTAGGCATCTCTGATAGCAATTTCCGTGACGTGCTTGCGCTGCTCAATGAGGGAGGAGACAGCCAACAATCACGCCCCCAGAGTAAACCGTCAGCACAATCATCAGATAAGCAATCCGATACCGGGTACTTTGAGGACTTTTTACAGTCAACGAATCCGGACTCTGATTCAGTGCCCGTCACTCGCACGCCAGCAACGACAAGAGAAAATTACGACTTCAACTTTGATTATGATGAGGATGATGGGGCAACCGTAGCAGGTGTCGTCCTGAAGTCAACCCAAGAAAACACTTTAACTCCGGGAGAATTCTCACTTGATCAGTTGATGTCAGACATCAATAATCGGTTGACAACCCATAAGTTGAAAGTACGCCCTCTCCCTTCTTGGGATATGGATACCACGGCCTTTCACGCTGCGGTTACTGATGCGGAGGATAACCCAAATACTACCTCCAGTCCCGGTAGTAAACGTATGCCCGGTGAACCCAGTTTTCTGCCAGAAATGTTCCCTCCTGACGAGATTATTCCGCGCGAATTACCACAGATGGAAACGGACGCTGAGGTCGCTGAAGTTTGGACCACACAAGCATCCGAACCGAGCCTTGAGCAAATTGAAACGGTCGACACTGACGGCGAAACAAGGATTGAACCGGGTTATTTTGATGAAACATTGGCCGGTGAACCTGCGACTATTGATTCAGATTTGTTCTCAGGCATTTTGGAAGACTCGGCGGCTATTGATGATCAACCACGGTATGATGACCAAGCGGAGTCATCCGAAAATCAATTTGCATTTGATTGGAACGAACCTGAAGTTACTGTAGAGTCCGCATCTATTGACGATAGTTTTGGCGCTCTAGAGACAGAAGAAGGTATCGAACCGCCAGCAGTTGATGATTGGAACTTACAACAGGACGAACCCCAAACTGCACCTCATATTGAAGATATTGACTCATTCAATCGTGATGAGGATATTCGTGCAGAAAATGCTGTATATGACGATAACAAATGGGAAGCAAGTGATTTTACTGCTGCAAATGACTTAACCGTCGAAAGCGTAAGTGACGCGTGGGATTTACCCGCACCTGCGGAAGCAGAACCCATTCCGCCTGTCGAAACTCATGCAGCAGCGTTGACTGAGGAGGCGCGTATTGCCCAGTTAGCGCTTAACTTGACGCAAGTTTCTCTCGAAACTAGCGCAGAAGGTACGATTCTAACACGACAGAATCAAATTATTGCACTGGCAGGGCATCTTTCTCAAGAAGATATCATCGAACTTCAAAATACGATCCATAACGACTGGGGTACAGGCGGTGATGGGGGACGACTTCGCTTTATTACGCTGCCAAGCAGTAATAAAGAATATATGTTGTATTCGACAGGAACGGAAGATGATCTGATTCTGTCGATGATTTTTGCAGGAACAACGCCGCTGCGGATCATTCGCCAGCAAGGGCAGCGGTTGGTTAAGGCACTTGGTGAAGTACCTGAAACCCAACCTGCACCAGCAATAGTTTCCACTCCACGACGTGAGATACAGTCATCAATTGAAGAGTCGCTTGAACCAAATGCTTATGTGTGGTTGGTGCGTGATCCGGAACAACGACTCAGCGACGCGGTAGCCCATTCCATAAATGCAGGATTGATGACTCAGCTAAACGAAATGAATTGGAAAATTGAGCAGTTGAAAGTGCAAGAAGAATACATTTATCTGCTGGCTAATGTTCCCAGTGAAACACCTTCATACGCGGTAATTCGTGAGCTGAAACAACGGGCAGCAACTATCGCACAAAAACAAGATAGCAATCTAGAAAATCAGGATTTGTGGGCAGACAGTTATCTCGTCTTGTCACCGGGACGTGAACTGGCTCCCGATGAAATCCAAGAGTTTGTCGATTTTCAACGGATGATGTAAGTCATCGTCCAATTCAATTAGGGAAGTGAATCAACTTCCCTTTCAGTACTATCATTGCCGTTACTCTCGAAACCGATTACAATTAGCCCAAATGTTCAACAACATCTTATTCTAAGGATGTGCTATGGCCTCGCGTCCCATGTTTTATATCATCGACGGTTATGCACTGGCATATCGCCAGTTCTTTGCCCTGCCCCTAAACAGCTTTACCACACGCACCGGAGAACCGACCAACGCAGTGTTCGGTTTCGCGCGTACCCTCATGGACATAATGCAGAAGAATAAGCCAGAGTACATTGCGGTGAGTTTTGACCGAGGTCTGAGTGGTCGTGAAGAGCTTTACAGCGAATACAAAGGTACACGCGAGAAGATGCCGGGTGAATTACGGCAGCAATTAGAACGCATTTCGCAGTTGGTCGAAGCATTCAACATGCCCTTGCTTGCAATGGATGGCTTTGAGGCAGATGATGTCATTGGCACGATTGCCCCCCAAGCCGAAGCCCTTGGTATAGATGTTCGAATAGTGACAGGCGACAGAGACATCCTCCAACTGTTGACCGACCATGTAACAGTGCAGCTTCCCAAAAAGGGTGAAGCTGATATGGTTTTTGATGTAGAAAAATTCCGTGAAGACTATCAGCTTGAGCCGTGGCAATTGGTTGAGTGGAAGGGCTTAGTTGGTGATACGTCTGATAATATTCCCGGTGTAAAAGGAATCGGCGACAAGACGGCAACTAAACTGCTCCAAGATTACCAAACGGTCGCCAATATTTACGAACATATTGATGAAATAAAAGGGGCAAACCAGAAAAAACTGCTTGATGGAAAAGAATCGGCATTTTTGAGCCAAACCCTAGCAACAATCAAACGTGATGTACCGATTAAGCTTAGCTTGGAAGCCTGTCACACACACGATTATGATGCTCGCAAGGTTGATGAGCTTTTCGGGGTGCTGGAATTCCGCTCACTGCGTGATCGTTTGCCAAAAGCTGGCGCACAACTTAGCCTATTTGATACAGGTGTGATTAGTGATGTTCCAGCCGAAGAAGCAGAACGCCCGCCAGTAGTAGAGACAGTCATCGTACATGATGAGGCCAGTCTAAAATCACTAGTCGATACACTTAACCGTGCGAAGATCATTAGCTGGGATACTGAAACCACCGGAACAGATCCAATGAGCGCAGAATTGGTCGGAATTTCGCTAGCGGTAGATGGAGAACGTGGTTTTTATATTCCGGTGGGGCATAAATCGGGCGAACAACTTCCACTTAAGACAGTTGCTGATGCGCTGCGCGAACCACTTTCCAATATCAAAATTGGCAAGGTGGGTCATAACGCCGATTATGATTTGTTAATGCTGGAGCGCTATGGAATTGACGTTACACCCGTAACTTTCGACACCATGATTGCTGAGTGGCTGCGTAGTCCTGACAGCAAATTCCTCGGTTTGAAAAACCTCGCCCGGCAAGAACTTAAAATCGAAATGACCGAAATCAGCAGTCTGATTGGCACAGGCAAAAAACAGGTCACGATGGATGAAGTTTCTATCGAACGAGCAGCTCCTTATGCTGCGGCTGATGCTGCAATTACGTATCGCTTGATGGATCATCTAAAGCCGAAGCTGGAAGAACTTGATTTAATTAATCTGTACAACGAATTGGAAATACCACTTATTCCCGTGATTTCAGCCATCGAACGTGTGGGCGTTGTGCTTGATACACATTATTTGAGTGACCTTAGTGTTAAGCTCACCAATATGTTAGCTCAATTGGAAGATGAGATTTACACCGTAAGTGGTTATGGCAAATTCAATATTAACAGTCCGAAGCAGCTAAATGAGGTCCTCTTTGAAAAGCTCCAACTTCCTACAGACGGTATAAAGAAGACTACACACGGGTATTCGACCGACGCTTCGGTACTCGATTCTCTGAGCGGGCAGCACATCATTGTCGACAAAATTTTGGATTATCGAGAAGTTTCGAAATTGAAAGGCACTTACGTTGATGCCCTGCCCTTGCTGATAAATCCGCAAACGGGGCGTGTCCACACCAGCTACAATCAAGCAGGTTCAAGCACTGGTCGCCTCAGCAGCAGCAATCCCAATTTGCAAAACATTCCGATTCGCACCGAACTGGGACGTGAGGTACGGCGAGCGTTTATCGCGTCTGAAGGCAATAAATTACTCTCAGTCGATTACAGCCAAGTGGAACTACGCATTTTAGCGCACATCAGTCAAGACAAGACTCTCTTAGAAGCTTTCGAGCAAGGTCAAGACATTCATGCTGCAACAGCCGCCGCCGTTTATGGTATTCCTCTAGAAGATATCACCAAAGAGCAGCGCAGTTTCGCCAAACGTGTGAACTTTGGCTTAATTTATGGCATGGGCGCTTTTCGCTTGGCGCGTGACAGTGAACTGACGTTAGCAGAAGCACGTGCCTTCATTAAAACGTATTTTGAGCGTTTACCGGGAGTCGAGAAATATCTCGAAGACACCAAACAGAATGCGCGTAAAGAACCGCTCAAGACACTGCTCGGGCGACGGCGAGATTTCGCTCTGCTCCGAAATGCAACGGAAGGGAGTAACAAGGTAGCGATACAGGCCGAAGAACGGGTTGCCATTAATATGCCGATTCAGGGCACCGCTGCCGACATCATGAAGAAAGCTATGATCAATCTGTATCATGAGCTGCAAAACAGTCAATTAAGCGGCAAGATGATTTTGCAGGTACATGACGAATTGGTCTTAGACGTCCCGGAGTCAGAGGTGGCTGAAACCAGCAAAATGGTTGTCCGCGTCATGGAAGACGCTTATAAGCTGGATGCGCCCCTACGTGCCAACGCAAATTTTGGAGACAACTGGCGTGACATGACCAGCGTATGACCCCTCTTCTTCATATAAGACTCTAGAAAACATCTAGCAATTACGTTTCGCCAGCATTATATCTATGCTATACTCGCCACATAACAAGGTGTGTATTGGTTTTACTTTCTCAATAACGCGGAACAACATGAAAGACTTCATCACTCTATCGGATTGGTCTACCAAAGAATTGTGGGGACTGATTGATCTTGCAGTTCATCTAAAATTTGAGTGGAAATCGGGCGGAAATCGTCCGGTCATGCACGGAAAAACACTCGCAATGGTATTCGAGAAACCATCCTTAAGGACACGAGTTTCATTTGAAGTAGCAATGAAGCAGTTAGGTGGAGATGCTATAAGAATTGGCCCAGATGAAGTTGGACTTGGCAAACGCGAGAGTGTGGCCGATGTTGCACGGGTATTGGCCGTATATACACAAGGAATAATGGCACGGGTATTCGATCATGAATACATCCTCGAACTGGCTAAATGGGCGGATGTTCCAGTCATTAACGGCCTCAGCGATTCTCATCATCCCTGCCAAGCAATGGGTGATATGCTGACTATATACGAGCATTTTGGCAGACTGGAACGGCTCAAAATTGCCTACATCGGTGATGGAAATAATGTTGCTGCTTCACTGGTGTTGGCAGCAGCTCATTTTGGAATGCATTTCACCATCGCCTCACCTGATGGCTATATGCTGTCTGAAGAAGCGTTGGAAATGGCCGCACCAATTGCAGAGCGAAATGGCGGTAAAATCGAAGTATTTAATGACCCGGTCAAAGCAGTTGAAAGTGCAGATATAATTTACACTGACACATGGGTAAGTATGGGACAGGAACAAGAAACGACGCAACGGACAGAAATGCTCCAACCGTACCAAGTGAATAAGACGCTTATTGATAAAGCGGGCAAGTACGCAATTGTGATGCACTGTTTGCCAGCGCACCGTGGACAAGAAATTACAGATGAGGTCGCAGACGGCAGCTACTCGGTCATTTTTCCACAAGCCGAAAACCGTTTGCATATGCAAAAAGCAATTCTGGTCGAACTGATGGGTTAGTAGATAAATTCTGGATAGAGCTATGCCAGCAAACCGTGAACTTTACGAACGTGCGATGAGTATGGGTTACAATGCCGCTTGGGACAAGGATTGGTCTCAGGCAATTGCGGCTTATGGGCAGGCCATTCAGGAGTTTCCTGATGACCATGAAGCACATATCAATTTAGGATTGGCATTATTAGAAGTTGGGCGTTTGGACGATGCGCTGCGGGTATATACCCGTGCACATCAAATTAATCCAAATGATCCAATCCCGCTGGAAAAAAGTGCTGATGTACTTGAGAAAGTTGGGCGGCTAAAAGAAGCAGCACAACAATATATTAACGTTGCTGAAATTTATTTAGGACAGCGTGACCTAGATAAAGCGATATTCAATTGGCAGCAGGCAACACGATTAACTCCGGGCATGGTCTCAATCCATGCCAAGCTGGCACAGGCTTATGAGCGATTAGGACAAAAAGCCAAATCGATCCGAGAATATTTAGTGTTGGCACAGAACTTCCAGCGACTAGGCGAAAATGACAAGGCGATGCGAGCCGCACAACGGGCGCTCAAACTTGACACTAAAAATATAACCATATTGAATGCGCTGCGGGCGTTAGAAAGTGGCTCGGACATCAGTTTGCCTGCTGCTGAAAAAGAAACTGGAGGCTCAAATAATAGGGCCGATTCTGCTAGCAGTACAACTAAAATTCAGCCAGTAGCAGACGCAGATCCATTGGGACCAATGGGCGAAACGATGACATATGCCATGGCAATGCTGGCGACCTTTGTCATGGAAGGCGGAGCATTAGATGCGTCCGGTGCTGACGCATTGCAGGCATTGGAGTTGCAGCGACAAGGGGTTAATGACCAAGCAATACAAGCGTATCAACGTGCTGAAACTCGGCTAAATCACCCTGCGCTCAAGATGAACCTCGGCGGGCTGCTAGTCTTATCGGATCGAAATGATGAGGCGATTAAACATTTAGGGGAAGCAGCAATGCATCCGCAGCTTGCGCCGGGTGCGTTTCATGGACTGGGTAAAGCTTATCTGGCGCTAAATAAGCACAAACAAGCTATTAATTACCTACTGCAAGCGGCACAGGCTGTTGACTCGGCACATGCTATGTCTAGCGAAACCGACATGCAGATTGCCGATTCTTATGAACACTTACTAGAAGTGTTGCAAAACCGTCCCGTTGAAACACTCTCGGCTATCAACAAACGTTTCAACGACTTAATGACGGGTAAGGAATGGAAACAGCGTATCGGCGAAACAAGGCGACAGCTCGAAGACACATTACGCAGCCAAGGTGAACAAGGTGTCGTTGATATTCTAATTGCTAACCGCAGCAATGAACTTACTGAAGCGGTATCGCGCATTGACCGTTATACTCGGCAAGGATTGTATACACTGGCAATGGATGAGGCTCATCGCGCGGTAGAATTTTCGGCATTTTACCTGCCCGTTCACGTCCGAATGGCAGAGATTATGATGAAAGAAGGACGTGTTCGACAAGCGATTAATAAATATAATGTGATTGCTAAGACCTATCTTGTGCGCGGTGAAAATGACCGTGCTGCTTCGATTTTAAGTGAAGTCCTCGAAATGGCTCCCTTAGATATTTCGGTGCGAGAAAGCCTCATTGAACTGCTGGAAAGTGAACAGCGCTGGGACGAAGCGCTTGACCAATATGTTGATCTAGCAGACACACATCACCAATTAGGTAACTTTGATATGTCCCGCGATATATTTGGTGCAGCGGAGCGACTAGCTAACCGTGTCGGTGCAGCGCCGGATAAGATTGTGCGGATTAAACACCGCGTTGCCGATATTGACCAAATGCGTTTGGATATTCGCAAGGCGCAGAAAACTTACGACGAAATTATCCAGCTTGTTCCTGACGACGAACGTGCGCACCGGATGCTAGTTGATTTACACTACAGGCAAGGTAGCCCAACCGAAGCCATTAAGAAGTTGGATGCTCTGCTACGTATTTACGCAAAAAATAAGCAGCCCAACCGGATAACACAATTACTAGAAGAATTAGTGACAACGTATCCGAATGATACGGGTTTGCGTTCACGGCTAGCGGCAATTTACACGCAGCTTAAACGCAAAAATGATGCCATTCGGCAATTGGATGCTCTGGGAGAGCTACAACTTGAGGCCGGCGCGCATCAAGATGCGACAAATACTATACGCCAGATTATTGCTTTAAATCCTGATGGAATTGAGGATTATCGCAAACTGTTAATGCAATTAGGTGGTTAAGGCGTGGAACTGTTTTGGGCGCTCGATAATTTAACATGGAAAGCTCTGCTTGACATATTTTTAGTGGGGTTGGTTTTTTTCGGCGCAAGTTTTTTCTTTCGTGGAACCCAAGCAATTGCCCTACTCCGAGGTTTATTACTGCTGCTTATCAGTTTGCTAGTAGTTTCCAGCGTACTAGACTTGCAAGCGCTGCGTTGGCTCACCCAAAACTTACTGGTTGTCATGGGTCTGGCTATTCCTGTGATTTTTCAGCCGGAGTTGAGACGGGCATTAGAACGTTTAGGGCGTGCAGGGACTTTACTCAATAGACAAGCGCCGGAAACTGTTCGCGCGCGGGTCATAGAAGAAATAAGCATTGCTGCTGAAAAGCTGTCGGAACGTCGCCATGGTGCGCTAATTGTTTTGCAGCGGCAAAGTAGTCTTGAAGAATATATCAAAACTGGCATCAGTTTAAACAGTGACGTAACATCCCAACTGCTGCTGACAGTGTTCTGGCCGAAAACTGAATTGCACGATGGAGCAGCCATAATTGACGAAAATGCGCGAATGGCTTCTGCCGCATCGGTGCTCCCTCTGACCGCAAGCCGCAACCTACCTGACCCAAAACTTGGAACCCGACACCGCGCTGCGCTGGGCATCAGCGAAGTTAGTGATGCCATTTGTGTGGTTGTATCCGAGGAAACTGGTCGCATTTCTATTACAAATGCTGGACGAATGATTGCAAAATTAGATGGCAAACGGCTGCGGACCATACTGGGCGCTTTTTATGGGGACAATCGTGACAAATCTTCTAATACCCTCTCTCAACTCATCGAACGTGGACAGGAATTGGTAGCTGCCCTCACAACTCGACGGAACCAAGTGTAATGCAAGGGACAGCAAACAATAATCGCAAATTGATCGTGAATAATGTAGTCTGGTTCGTCGGGTCCATGACGCTAGCATTTTTTATTTGGATGATTGCAACACTGCAATCGGATCCGATTCAACAGCAACGTTTTCGAGAACGCGTGCCCGTCCATATGAGCGCGGATACAGGGCTGCTCATTACATATCCTGCAACGGCAAATCGGCAGGCAAGTGTCGTTATTCGCGCACCCAGCTCGGTTCTTGACCTCCTAACAAGCGATGAAATTGTTGTCAGCGCTGATCTCAGCGGTTTGACAGCAGGAGATCACACAGTTGAACTGAAAGCCAATTTAGCACGACAGCAAACTACAGTAGTCGACATTTCACCGCATCAAATGCGTGTTGTACTTGAAGAAGCAGCGCAGCGACAGGTTCCGTTAAGGGCGTTAGTAACCGGGGAGCCTCCAGCAGGATATTCACGAGGAGAACCCGTTTTTAATGTCAACCTCAATCAAGTATTAGCCAGTGGCGCGTCCACCAAGGTTAATGGGGTGGTTGCAGCACAAGTTGAGCTTGACTTACGACAACAGCGCAATCCACTAGAAGTCGATTTACGCCTGACGCCTGTGGATGCCGACGGTAATCCGGTAAGTGATGTAACCCTTGATCCACAGGTTGTTCGCGTAAATGTCAATATTCGACGCCGCGAGGATGTACGCGAAGTTAGTGTACGCCCTAATGTTCAAGGAACACTCCCGGATGGTTATGTGCTTAACACATTGAGTTATGCTCCACAAACAGTGTTAGTTAGCGGCGCGCCACGTCTGCTTGCTGCACTCGAAGATACCCTTTCGACGCAGGCCATTGACTTAAGTAACCATACTACCAATTTTGAAGTATCCGTACCGGTGATTCTTCCTAATCCTGATTTATTACTTTTGTCGGGGCAAAATATCACGGTATCTATCGAGATTAAGCCTGTTACAACAAGCCGACAATTTGATGATATTCCAGTTAAAATATTGGGTATCGACAGCACCAGCAACTTCGCCGTCAAGATTGCGCCTAACACAGTTTCCGTGTTGGTCAATGGACCGCAAGAAGCAATTAATCAACTCACGAACGACGATGTAAAAGTGGTAGTCGATTTAAACGGTCTTGCACCGGGTAATTACACGCTCCCTTTAAATGTATCTGTGGGACAAGGTCAAATCCCGAATGAGGGGGTGTCTGTACTTCCGGGAGAGGTCGACATACAGATTATTGATAGCACAGTCCCAACCCCAGAAGAGACTGCTACGCTGCCTTAAGTTTGTTGCTCAACCTTCGAATTCTCGTAACCATCTGCTAGAATAAATTATAGGGTATGTCTGAGGCATACCCTGTTCGTATCTGGATGAAAGGCAATTCAATATGGCGCGGAGACCTTTGGTCGCGCTGGTGGGCCGCCCTAACGTGGGCAAAAGCACGTTATTTAACAGACTCGTAGGCGAACGGATGGCAGTTACCGACCCAATTCCGGGAACAACACGTGACCGCATCGTATCCGAGTCTGACTGGAACGGGATGACCTTCAATGTTGTTGACACCGGTGGTATTGAAGTTTACCAACCAAAAGGAACACGCGACACGGCGCCTTTAGCTGAAGGCAGTATCGACTTTGTTCCGCAAATTAAAGCACAGGCCTTGTTAGCGGTACAAGAAGCCGATGTGGTGATTTTAGTTGTCGATTCGACGCATGGCATCACTGCGGCGGACGAGGAAATCGCCCAAATATTGCGCAGGAATGAGGGTAAACCTGTATTCGTAGCTGCGAATAAAGCAGATAATCTTTCGCGCACTGATGATGCGTTTGAGTTTTACGCGCTTGGACTTGGGGAAGTATATGCCATCAGTGCATATCACGGACTAGGCGTGGGCGACCTGCTAGACGCGGTCGTTGAGACCTTCAAACAGCTGCCAAACATGGAAGATGACGATGATGACGACATCATGCGAATCGCTATTGTTGGCCGGCCCAATGTTGGCAAGAGCAGCCTCCTCAATTTATTGATTGGTGAGGAGCGCGTCATCGTTAGCCCAAAGGCAGGAACGACACGCGACGCGATTGACACTGAAATTAGTTGGCATGGTGAAACCGTCATACTCATTGATACAGCAGGTATCCGCCGGCGTGGCAAAATCGAGCCGGGTGTGGAAAAGCACAGTGTTGTTCGAACCATGCAAGCGCTCGAACGCTCCGACGTTGCATTACTATTAATCGACGCGGTTGAAGGAATTACCGAGCAAGATCAACATATCGCGGGATATATTAAAGACGCATTTAAGAGTGTGGTGCTGATTGTCAACAAGTGGGACGCTGTTGAAAAAGATGAGCACACTATGAATGTGTTTGCTGATGAGATTCGAACCAAGTTCGATTTCTTGTCAGAACCGCCGGTCATATTCATCAGTGCGTTGACAGGTCAACGGGTGCATCAAGTATTAGAAACAGCCAACCGTGTGTGGCAAGCACGTTTCCAACGCATACAGACGTCAGAATTGAACCGACTCCTGCGGGCTGCGGTACAGAAGCATCCACCACCAACTAAGGGAACCAAACGACTTAAATTGCTGTACCTCACTCAGGTCGCGGTCAATCCACCTGTGTTTTTATTCCACGTAAATGATACGCGGCTGGTGCATTTTACCTATAAACGGTTCCTCGAAAACCAGATACGGGCGGAATTCCCCTTCGAAGGAACGCCAATCCGGTTGAGTTTCCGCCCGCGCGATGGCATGTTAGAAGATACGAAGAAGCCAAGACGTATCGGCATGTGAGCTGAATAAACTTCAAATGTTGATTTCCTTAAGTATTGCAGTTTTTGCAGCAAAAACTGCAATACTTCCGCTGAATTGTCAGGCGAAAGTCTCACCCGATACCGCGAAATCGTCATTTTTGTGCAGCGGGTGGATCAAGCAATGCCGCCGAAATGGCGCTAATCCGGCGGGATATTCGGCTGTTGCCACCGCTTCGCAATAGCGTGTTCCGCTGCTGTAACTGCTAACCTTGAGGAAAGCATTGAACAGTAGTTAGCGGCATACGGTTTCTCCCTAAATAACTCTCTATCACCAGACGCAATTTTAGCACACAAGTTCTTATGTTGTAAAGCGGAATTGGTTTACCTTTACTAACGTTTGACTCGTTTGTATTTGGCCATTGTTCATAGTAGGGGCAAATAAACGAGCGCTCTGAATCGTTAAAAAGCGCTCATTTCTTATAAGGAGTAATGAAGTTAAGGCTGAACAGAGGTATCGGCGTTTAGGCCAATCAAATCATAGGCAAAGGCGGGTTTTTTACGACCCCGCATCTTTATTTCACCTAATGGCTGTGCTTGAATCATGCCTGAGAGCCGTTCGACGACAGCCGATTCGACCCAAATTTTGCCTGCCGGAGCAAGTTCCTGAAGGCGCTTAGCCGTATTAACCACATCACCAATCGCAGTGTAATTGACGGCACGATCCGTTCCAATAAAACCAACGACTGCTTCCCCGACATTTACGCCGATGCTGTATGAAAGATCATCCCCACGACGGGCGCGCATTTCTTCGCCAGCTTTCATCAGGGCGATAGCCGCATCAGCAGCCCGGTGAATGTGGTCATACTGCTCATTTGGCGCATTAAAAATCGCCATAAGACCATCACCAAAGAACTTATCGAGCGTGCCGTTCCAAGCGAGAATAATTTCAGCGGCCAGACTAAGATAATCATTCAACATTTCGATTACTTTTTCGGGCGGGGAATTTTCACTCCACGAAGTGTAGCCGCGAATATCAGCGAATAATACGCTGATCTCTTGCCGTGTACCGCCTAACTTCAAATTCTCGGGATTGGATAAGACACGATCAACCACAGAGGGCGGCACAAAGCGTTCGAATGTGCCTCTCAACTCATCATGTTCACGGTCTTTAGTTTCACGAAGTGCCGCAAAGTTACGGGCATTTTCGATAGCTATTGCGGCGTAGTCGGTAAGCGTACTGAGTAAGGCAGCGTCATGCTTAGTAAAAATGTGTGACTCAGGGGTGATATTGGTTACACCCAAAACACCCATCACCTGATTGCGTAATGTCATAGGGGCATAAGCCATAGCGTAGGGTTTTTGAGGATGTTGGGCCAACTGTTCGGGGCCGAGCAAGATTGGTTTACCCTGTTTGACAACTTGTACAGCTACCGGATCTATTGGCTCGAAATCCGCAGGACGTGCACGTCCCGTATTGTGGCGTTTATGTGCCCGACACATTAAGCGCTCGCCCTCCAGCAAATAAATGTAGCTTTCCTCGGCCTGCGCAATATGTGAGGCGGCATCCACAATACGAGGAAGCAATTCATTCATGTTGGTGAGTTCCGTCACGCTTTTGCCGACGGTATAGAGAACGTCGAGTTCCTTCAAACGTACCTGTAAGTCGCGATTGGCTTGGAGAAGGCGTTCTGTCAGCGCCTCCTTTTCTTTTCTGAGACGCACTTCGGTCAGGCTGCGCTCGATTGCAGCAGTCATTTCTTCAACTGTATAAGGTTTTTTAACGTAATCGCGCACGCCCAAGCGATAAACCTCAATCGCGATTTCTTCAGAACCATGAAATGTCATCAAAATGACCGGGATTCCTGCTTCAGCCGCAGACAAATGTTCAAGCACTTCGATGCCATTCATTCGGGGCATTTGCAAGTCAAGAAGTATTAGATCAGGACGCTCTTGAAGCGCTATTTGCAGACCTTCTTGACCATCACGCGCAATTAAGGGAACATATCCGTTTGGTTGAATAACGTATTCAACGATAAAATCGCGATTCTCGCGACCATCATCAACAATGAGAATGCTTTCACCTGCCAAAATATGCCTCGCGATCCCTATCCATTATTCTAGACAGACAGAATATTCTACACACAGTATAGTACATACGACGAATTTCTACACTTAAGTACCAATAAAGGAAGTAAAGGATTAGAGAAGTGGTGCAGGATTGTCAGCCTAGGTGACACAGGATTATAATTGCAACTTAGCAAACAAAAGGGATGAGGTATCATCAATTTCACGATACTCTAACTTTTGGTGACGACTTATTTTGGCATACACATAAATCGAGAACATTACATTGGAAACTGTACCCAATTCAACTGCGCCAATCGAAGCACCTCTTTCAGTGACCAGACCTACCCTACACCAACGCGGATATGGACGCGAAATCCTTGAGACAATTATTTTAATTGCGGCTATCTATGCGCTGGTTAATCTGGCTACGGTGCGGTTTATCGTCGAAGGTCCTAGTATGGAACCAACCTTTCATACCGGACAGGTACTGATGATTAGCCGTGTCAATTATTTATTCAGCACACCCCAGCGTGGACAAATTATCGTGTTTAATGCGCCCGGCAACCCACCCGATGAACCACCTTACATTAAGCGCGTAATAGGACTTCCGGGTGAAACCGTTGAAATTCGTGATACGAAAGTGTATATCAACGGCAAAGAATTGAATGAACCTTATATTAACGAGCCTTGCGAAGCAGGTCGCTGCCCTAACCGCACATGGCAACTCGGAAATGATGAGTATTTCTTTATGGGCGACAACCGTAACCACAGCAGCGATTCGCGAGCCTTTGGTGTTGTAAAGCTAGAACGTGTGATCGGGGAAGCATTAGTGCGGTATTGGCCTCCACAAGTTTGGGGAATCGTGGGAACAACGCGCTATCCCGATAACCCATTCGTCCAGTAATGACCCGAGTTACAGACGGGAGAGCTTTTCCGCGCCCTGTGTTACGGCGGAAACACCGATTACGAGAACTGCTTAATTTGCTGTTCTTTCTGGTGGCCGTCTACGCATTGTTAGAAATGGCCGCCCCACGTTCGGTCGTCCTATCAATTAGTATGCAACCCAACTTGATTGAAGGGCAGCGTCTACTTATCAGCCGCGTCAGTTATATGTTCAGCAAGCCCCAGCGCGGCGAAATTGTTGTGTTTGAGCCCAACGGTTATGCCCCGGATGAAGACCGACTCATTAAGCGTCTGATCGGCCTACCCGGTGAAAAGATTGAATTTCGCCATCAATCCGTTTATATTAACGGGAAACAAATTAGCGAACCCTATCTAAACGAACCCTGCGATCAAGCATATTGCCCGGACAAAAGTTGGACTCTGGGTAATGATGAATATTTCTTTATGGGCGACAATCGCAATCACAGTCGCGATTCGCGAGCCTTTGGAGCGATCAAGCGTAAGCAAATTGTTGGACGAGCTATCATACGGTGGTGGCCTCCTGCGAAGTGGGGGATTTTATCGTATAATTATGGTGAGACGGGCGCTTCATCACCTTGAGTTTTACCCGAAAAGAGCGATCATGACAGACACATCAGCCTTCCCCTGCCCGAACTGCCAAATTGGACTTTGCCAACCTAAACGTACCACCTATCTAACCATCTATAACAATATGCTGGTGAGTGTTCCGAACACGGCGGTATGGCAGTGCGACATTTGCCAGTATCAAGAATTCGAACATCAAACCATTTTGCGTTTAGAAACGCTGCTAGGGATACAGGACTCGCCACTAGAGTCGCTGCGGAACACGCCCAAAATTACTTCGCTCGAAACACCAGAATCCACAACTGCCCGGAGGGTTAAACCGTGACCGTTGATTTAAGAAGTTATGTTTTTTTAGATACATTACAATCGCAACACGCGGCATTTTTGGGAACAGTGGCGCGCGGATTTCTGCCTGTACCGGGCGATGCTTCTCTTTGGATAGAGATTTCGCCGGGTATCGAGATTAACCGCATTACCGATGTGGCTTTAAAGGCGACTAGCGTCAAACCGGGTATGCAAATTGTAGAACGCCTATATGGTTTACTTGAAGTCCATTCAGACAGCCAAGCCGAAACACGGGCTGCCGGCGAAGCTATTCTAGAAGCCCTCGGTGTCCGTGAGCAAGACCGCATCAAACCTCGCATTGTCTCCAGCCAGATTATTCGCAATATTGATGCCTATCAAACGCAGCTTATTAATCGACTTCGGCATGGTCAGATGATCCTTGCCGGACAGACAATGTATGTGCTTGAAGTCGAGCCTGCGGCTTACGCGGCTTTAGCGGCTAACGAAGCCGAAAAGGCAGCCAATATTAACATTCTTGAAGTACAAGCTTTTGGTAGTTTTGGGCGTGTTTATTTAGGGGGCACAGAACAAGACATCATGGCTGGTTATGGCGCGGCCTTGGCAGCTATTGAAGGTGTGGTGGGCCGCGAACCCAGCAGCGGTCGCAAGGAATAACCGTTTATGGTTATTGGAATTGTCACCGGTTCAGTTGTTGCCAGCCAGAAAACCGCGAATATGGATGGGTTGGCGCTGCGCGTCGTTCGTCGTATAACCCCCGAAGGAGAGCTTTCAGACAGTTATGTGGTAGCAGTCGATGCCTTAGGCGCCGCAACTAATGAGTATGTTATTGTCGCAAGCGGCAGCACGGCTCGGCAGACGACAGCAACAGATAACAAACCGATTGACGCCATTATCATGGCAATCATTGATACGTGGCAGATTGGTAACCGCATTATATACGATAAGAGTTCCCAATCTATTGCTACAGGCTGATCTTGTTTGCCTATTCCATTTCACAACTGAATAATTTATCTACCATCAATTTTTGCCTGTATGGCCAAATCTTCAGCAGTTCTTACGAGCAGGTGTCGGTAATTAATGTTATGATTGGTAAGTAGTTGTCAATCTCGCAGAAACAGGGTTGAGCGATGGAAAATGGTCGCATTCTTGTCGTTGAAGATAATCGGGACAATATGACTTTAATCACCGATATTTTAGAGTCGCTAAACTATACTGTCATTTCAGCATACGACGGTCAGCAAGGTGTGCTTATGGCGGAGTCCGAGCACCCAAATCTCATATTAATGGATTTGTCCTTGCCACTGATGGACGGTTGGACGGCTGCAGCCGAAATAAAAAAGAATGCGAACCTCAAACAGATACCCATTATCGCACTGACTGCACACGCGATGTCCGGTGACCGTGAGCGTGCTATAGAGGCGGGTTGTGACGACTACGTGTCCAAGCCTATAAACGTCCCTGATTTACTCGTCAAAATCACTACATTACTTGCGGCAAATAAATAATGTCCAAAATTTTAGTCGCTGAAGACAACCCTAACGCGCGTCAACTCGTACATGACATACTAGAAAGTATTGGCTACGAATCCATCCTTGCAATTGATGGTCCGAGCGCATTGGCAGCAGCCCAATCACAAATTCCTGACCTCATCATTCTTGACGTCAATATGCCGGGCATGAGCGGCTTTGAAGTTTGTAAAATCATCAAGGCTGATCCGAAACTTAACCATATTCCCATATTAATGTTGACCGCGCAGACTGATGTGGAGAGCCGCGTAGCTGGTTTGGGATTGGGTGCTGAAGATTACATCGCCAAACCTTACAGTCCTCGTGAATTAGCAGCGCGGGTGTCCGCGAGAATACGGGCTAAGAGCGAAAGTGATACCTTACGTCGCACGCAAGAAATGGTACGGCAAACCTTTGAGCGTTATGTATCACCGAGCGTAGTCGAAAGATTACTTCAGAATCCGTCAGACATAAAGTTGGGTGGTCAACTACAAGAAGTAACTGTGCTTTTCAGCGACTTAGAAGGCTTTACAGGTGTTTCAGAAAAGACTGAACCAGAAATGCTGCTAGGCATTTTGAACCGTTATCACGAGCTGGTCGTCAGTATCATTCAACGTGAAGGTGGGACGGTTGACAAATTTATTGGCGATGGCGTGATGGCACTGTACAATACTCCTTTAATACAAGCCGACCACGCACTGCGCGCAGTGCGTACCGCACTTAGCATTCGGGATGAACTAGTTAAGTTTTCACAGCAGTTTGACCCGCCCTATCGAATGAAAATAAATTTTGGCATACATACAGGGACGGCTGTGGTTGGGAATGTTGGAACGCCACAATGTATGAATTTTACGGCTGTTGGCGACACAGTCAATCTTGCGTCACGACTGCAAGCGTTGAGCAGTAATGCCCAGATTTTATTAAGCCAAGCAACCTACGACCAACTTCACAATCAACTTCAATCAAATGTCATTGGAACTCGAAGTGTAAAAAATCGTAGTGAACCGGTGATGATATACGAAGCTCTTGGACTGGTTTCATGAGTAAGAACGGAACATCGATGACTGACGACACCACATCGGCGACGGGCAACTTACTGGGAGGAAACGAGAACGATATAACGGGTACGACATGGTTACTTGGTCATGATTTAAAAAGTCCCACAGCTATCATTATAAGTACCTTGGAAATGGTCATCGCTCTGCATGAAGATGACGATGATATGGTGCATACGGTGCGATTACTCAAAGGGGCGCTGGTAGCCGCCCGCCGTGAGTATAACATGGTATGTGATCTTCTGGACTTAGCGCGGTTTGAATTAAAGCAATACCAGTTACAGCGTGAACCTGCTGACATGGGAGCACTTTTACTTCAAAGTCTGGAAGACGACGCTTACAGCATCGAAATCAAGAAAATTCAAATTGAAACTGATATTCCCAAAGATCAAGCTCTAGTTACAGATGTTGATATTGAACTAATCGGACGCGTATTCAGTGCACTCATCGATAACACCATTAAATTTACGGTTAGAGATGATGTTCTAAAAATCAGCGTTAAACGGGTCGGTGACACCATTGAAATTGTGTTTATGGATACAGGCCGTCCGATCTTCGCCGAATTCGAGCAATCACTTGTTGAACGCGCACCCCAATGGGAAAATCGGCAAGCAGGGAGCCGATCAAGTGTTGGTATGGGTATTCCCTTTGCGAACGCTGTTATTAAGGCTCACGGTGGGAAATTTTTTGCTCATAGTGATACTGCTACCGGATTCACACAATTCAAGTTAACATTACCGGTGATTGAATCCAATTGAAGGTAAAATCCGATGGCTGACCAACACCCAATCGACGATACTCAAATCAACCACATCATTAATAATGTAATGCGTGAACTAAGCGAGCCGACCTTTTCTGCCCCTGCCCCGGCCAAAGCGAGCAAACCCATAGCATTACACCCTGCCCATGGTGATGGCTTATTCCCTGATCCGGATAGCGCAGTATCAGCAGCCTATGCAGCCTATGAACAATTAGGCGACATGCCGCTTGAGCTGCGTAAACAAATGGTTGCTGCCATGCGTGGAACAGCACGCGAACATGCTGAGGTTTTGGCACAATTTGCCGTTGAAGAAACAGGTATGGGACGTTTTGAGGACAAAGTTCAAAAAAATTTACTAACTGCAAATAAAACCCCCGGCCCTGAATTTCTCGATTCTCATGCATGGACTGGCGACGACGGCTTGACGCTGACCGAATATGCACCTTATGGCGTAATCGCAGCTATCACACCGACCACCAATCCGACAAGCACAATTATCAACAACAGTATTAGTATGGTTAGCGCAGGAAACGCAATTACATTCAATGCTCATCCAAGTGCTAAGCAGTGTAGTGCCTATACCATTCAATTGTTGAATCAAGCCATTCAAAGTGTAGGTGGGCCGGCGAATTTACTGACTTGTGTTGTGGAGCCAACAATTGAGTCGGCACAAGCGCTGATGGTTCACAAACAAGTGCGTTTAATTGCGGTTACAGGTGGCATCGGCGTGGTCAGGCAGGCGATGAAAAGTGGTAAACGCGCTGTATGCGCCGGGCCGGGCAATCCGCCGGTTGTGGTTGACGACAGTGCTGATCTTGAACAAGCGGGGCGCGATGTAGTACGGGGTGGTAGTTTCGACAATAATCTTGTGTGTGTGACTGAAAAAACTTGCATCGCCGTTGAAAGCATCGTGGACGGATTAGTCGAATCGATGACGCGACATGGCGGTTATTTAATCACTTCGTGGCAACTCAGACGTTTGATGAAATCGATTTTTGACGAAGATCATGGGCCGGGTAAGCCAGCCCTCATGAATAAATCATTTATCGGACAAAATGCGAGCGTTTTACTCAAAGAAATTGGTGTCAATGTTGGCGGCGAAGTTCGGCAAATCGTTGCTGTTGTCGAACCCGACCATCAATTGGTTTGGTCAGAGCAAATGATGCCGATTATGCCTGTTGTACCGATACCTGATGTTCATTCAGCCATTGATCTAGCCGTTCGCTCGGAACATGGATTCCGCCATACTGCTGTCATGCACAGCAAAAACATCGATCATCTCACGGAGATGGCACGCGCAATAGACAGTTCAATTTTTGTCAAAAATGCGCCGAGTTTAGCGGGTCTAGGATGGGGTGGCGAAGGCTATACATCTTTTACAATTGCCAGCCCGACAGGTGAAGGTATGACAACCTGCCGCAGCTTCAGCCGTTTACGTCGATGCACACTTAAAGATAGCTTCCGTATTGTTTAATGAGTCAAAAATGAAGATAACAAAGTTAGAAACGATATTTGTTAAGCCACGCTGGCTGTTTCTCAAGGTTCATACTGATGAAGGGATTATCGGATTAGGTGAACCGATTGTCGAAGGACGTGTACAAACGGTAGCAACAGCCGTCCATGAAATTGGCCGCTACTTAATCGGGGAAGATCCTCGTCGTATCGAGCATCATTGGCAAGCAATTTACCGGGGACAATTTTATCGAGGTGGGCCGGTATTTTGCAGCGCCATCTCAGGTATCGAGCAAGCTCTATGGGATATTATGGGCAAGTGGTTAGGACAGCCTGTCTACCAACTACTTGGTGGGGCCACCCGCGACCGCATTCGCATGTACGGTTGGGTTGGAGGGGAAACTTATGGTGATTACATTAATAGTGCCAAAGTGTCGGCTGAGGCAGGATTTACAGCGCTCAAAGTTGGCCTATTTGGTGCAATGAATATTGTGGATACACAAGAAGTCTTAGATGATTGCGTCCGACGCTTCGCTGATTTGAGAGCAGCCGTCGGGCCGAAGGTTGACATTGGTATCGACTTTCATGGTCGCGTTAGTCCGGCTATGGCTGTACGGTTGGCAAAAGCGCTCGAACCCTATTATCCAATGTTCATTGAAGAACCTGTACTCCCGGAAAATGTAGATGCGATGGTTACGGTTGCGCGAAGCACGACTATTCCTATCGCGACCGGCGAACGCCTTTTTGCTAAATGGGGATTCCGCGAAGTCGTCGAAAAACAAGCGGCTGTTATTCTACAACCTGATATTTCGCACGCAGGTGGCATTCTGGAATGTAAGAAAATCGCTGCAATGGCAGAAACTTATTACAGCGCGATTGCCCCGCACTGTCCACTTGGGCCAATTGCTTTAGCGTCGTGTTTGCAGCTTGACGCTTGTATCCCTAACTTTTTGGTGCAAGAACACGTCACAACCGGTGTCGGCTACTTGAAAGAGCCGTTTAAAATTGTAGATGGGTATATTGATTTGCCAACAAAGTCGGGGCTTGGAATCGAGCTAGACGACGAAGCGCTGGCCGAACAAATCAATGATGGCACATGGGATACCCCACAGTTACGACATAAAGATGGGTCTGTTGCAGATTGGTAAAATTGCCTCATGGCAGATGTACAAAACCCTGCTAAACCTTTACTGATTGAGCCCGCGCTGGCGCTTTTAGAATTCAGTAGTGTCGCGGCTGGTGTATACGCTGGCGACGCGATGGTTAAGCAGGCACAGCTTGATGTTATCTATGCTGGAACTGTCCATCCGGGTAAGTTTCTGGTACTCGCAGGCGGGAGCGTCGCAGAAGTTGAAGAAGCGCTCAAAGCTGGAAAAGAAAACGCTCTTAACTCTTTAATAGACACTATTTTTTTGCCGGGTGTACATCGCGATGTCGTTTTGGCTTTAGGAGGAAAACGGGTACCAGAAACTAACGATGCAATTGGTATCGTTGAGACAAACACGGTTCCAGCAGCAATTCACGCTGCCGACAAAGGAATCAAAGGCGCAGAAGTTAGTTTGGTCGAAATCCGATTAGCGGATGGGCTGAACGGCAAAGGGTTAGTATTTTTCACTGGTCAGGTTTCCAATATTGAAGCTGCTATTGAACTTAGTTGTGCCGCACTGCAACCCGGACAACTTGTCAAACAGGTTGTGATTTCACAATTGCATGAGGATATGGCCAAATTAATTCAAGCACATACACGATTTGGCTCACAAGTCGGTTGGACTTCGACGGAGTAAGTAACGTCATGAATAATCAGACAGATCGGGTATGGCAATCGGCAGAGGTCGCACACGGATATTTAGAAGGGATGCGGGGCGCAATTCCACTTGCGACAGTACAGCTTGATGTCATGATGCGCATCATAAGATCGGCTTGCCCTGAACTGAAATGCTTTCTTGATATTGGCTGTGGTGATGGAATCTTGGGACATACCATTCTGGCGCACTATCCTGATGCACAAGGCATCTTAATCGACTTTTCTGAACCAATGCTTGAGGCGGCACGACATAAATTAGTTGCAAACCGTGTTCAGCTTCAGTTTCTTAACCAAGACTATGGAAAAGACGATTGGGTAAATGCAGTTCGTAGCTATGCCCCTTTTGACGCGATTGTATCCGGATTTTCCATCCATCATCAAGCAGATGCGCGCAAACAAGGTATATATTTCGAAATTTATGATCTGTTGAAACCTGGTGGCGTGTTCATTAACATTGAACATGTTGCACCCGACAGTCGGTGGAACGAAGAGCTCTTTAGCCAATTGTTCATTGATTCGCTCATTATTCACAATCAGCAATATCAACCCGAAATTGGTCCTGAAGAAACCGAACGAAGATTTCGCGAACGCGAGGACCAACATGCCAATAGACTCGCACCGTTAGAACTTCAACTCGAATGGCTGCGCGACATCGGCTATGAACAAGTGAGCTGTTATTTAAAGATATTTGAACTGGCGGTTTTCGGGGGTAAGCGCCCAAATGAATGAGACGGAACTCCGAGAGCAAATGTGTCTTATCGGGCAGATGATGCACCAGAACGGGTATATTGACGGGGCAAGTGGCAATATCAGCGCCCGACTGGATAGTGAGCGTATATTGACGACTCCTAGCGGTCTTGCGAAGGGATTTATGCATCCCGAGCAACTTATTATCGTCAATCAATATGGCGAACGAGTGGATACCCCAAATGAGTCGAATAAGAAATTGCGTCCAACCTCCGAATTGCCAATGCATTTAGAGTGTTATCGTCAGCGGTCGGATATTCATGGGGTTGTCCACGCACATCCGCCGACAGCTATTGCTTTGACAATTAGCGGACATTCGTTTTCCGAATGTGTATTGCCAGAAGTCGTCTTCACACTGGGGACAATTCCAATTCTACCCTACGCTAATCCAGCAAGTGATGAAAACCAAAAACTTATTCGCGATATCGTTAAAAATCATGATGCCATGATGATCGCCTATCATGGCTCATTGACGTTAGCAAAAAGCGTTTGGGATGCCTATCTTAGACTCGAAACAGTAGAACACAGTGCAAAAATTATTCACATGGTACATCAATTAGGTGGCGTAAAAACGCAATTAAGCGCGGAACAAGTTGAAAAGTTAATTGCGACTCGAGAGCGTTTAGGATTATTACGTCCACATGAACGAGAACAACTCATGCAACTTGCATCTCACTGAGTTTCTACCTTGACTTAGGCAATAGCGATTGGTAAACTTCTCCCCGTTGGTCCCATCGTCTAGCGGCCTAGGATGTCACCCTTTCAAGGTGAAGACACGGGTTCGAGTCCCGTTGGGACTACTATATTACCCTCTAGTTTTTCTCTCACTTCTTGTTCTTCTACGGTAACAAGTATGGTGAAAAACTGTTCAGCCCAACTCTTGAGCGAAAAGTCTACGATCTGCATTTTATCAAGGTCGTAGACGACTCTCTCAAACAACATCTTTGCTAAACCCTGTTTATCCTCATCACTACTCAAATCCCACAGTCTGTTAATTTTGCCCACGACATCTATAGCCATCGTTAGCTCTGCTAGTTGTCGCTCTGTATCTATGTCCATCATTTCCCATTGAGCAATCTCTCTATCAGCGTCCATCTTACGTTGTAGGTATTCATTTTTTGACATCTCGCCATCAGTGTAAAGGTGTCGGGCAGCTTCTATTCTCCGTTTAGCTCTCGCTATTCCATCTTCTCTTTGTTGCATTAATTCCTGTTCGTCTTTTGCCTTGCCTGAACTGAGAGCGAGGAATTTAATGTGGTTGATGGTGTCGGGTGTGACTGTCAGTGACTTAACGAGTCCTATGAAGTCGGTTTCAAGAGTCTCACGCAAGACAGATTTATTTGTACAGCCACACGGTATTCCCGGCATGTGTCGGTAGCGTCTTTGGGACTTTCCACTCAGTTTTGATCGCAGCTTAGGGTTATTCTGTCTTAACGCCAATTCCTCACAGTGAGCGCAATACATAATTCCTGCCAATGGGTACGGATGTGTAGGAGGGCGACCACTGTTTATTTTCTTGACAGTTCGTTCCCGTTGGACTCTGCCAACCTCTCGCAGCATATCAACATCAAATACAGCATGTTCGGGGATTAGCTTGATTGTTTCAGGGTCTAAATCATCTGGACTTCTATCTCTCGCCTTCTTACCAATAACAACCCCACCATACTCAGGCCAATTATTTGTGACTCTGCGTATATCCTCAGTTTCGAGTGAAACGGGATTACCTGAACGATCACGCCACGCCCAACCGTCAGCTTGTAGCATCTCAGTTATGCGGGTTCGTCCTGCTACGCGACGGGAATACATCTCCAAAATCAGCTTGGCAAGGTCAAAATAACCTCTCCATTTTGCCCCTTCTACGGGTATTACATCAGTCAGCTTTCCCGCTACCCATGTGCCATCAGGCAGTAACCAAACCCCTTCGTCAGTCGGTTCAAGAAACTTCGTCTTTTTGTTTCGTCTTGTGCCAAATGGCGGAAGTCCTACGGTGATACCCTTAGACTTACGATACGAGATTGATGACTTCCAACGGGCGGAAATGTCCGCAGCATACCATTCGTCAAAAATAGCGGAGAGTTGAGCAAAAATACGACCATGCGGAGAGGAAAAATCAATATGTCTTGCAGGGTCGGCTAAAACGAGTTTGACACCTTTTTGGTCAACGAAGTCCAGTAAGTCACCAATACGCCATCCCTTACGATGTAAACGGGCAAGGTCATTAGCAACTATCGCTACTACATCAGGCTCACCCATTCGGGCTTTAAGCGCCAGCCAGCCGGGGCGGTTCTTCTCGTGCATACCTGACTTATGGCCTTCGGTATCTTCGTACCATTCTGGTGTCCAGCCATTAGCCTCACAAACGGCCTGAATGTGAGAGCGTTGTCTTTCGGGGCTAATTGCGTCCGTTTCGTCTTTTGTCCAAGATTTGCGAACATAGCACAAAGCAGTATTACGGGGAACGGAAAGAGAACTCTTACGAGGCATGACAGACTATTCCTTTCGGGATAGCACGAACCCATCCCGACATGATAGAGTCTGCCGTAGGTTGTGCGC
The DNA here is from genome assembly GCA_016124855.1 of Anaerolineaceae bacterium. Lineage (GTDB taxonomy): Bacteria > Chloroflexota > Anaerolineae > Aggregatilineales > Phototrophicaceae > CFX2. The sequence continues at coordinate 233,113 of WGMX01000014.1, forward strand.
TAGTTAAGGTAGTGCATAAACTCAGAGCGCCGGAGTGTAATCAGCACTTCGGCGTTCGCTTTTATTGAGATTAATCCTGATGTGATTTGTTGTCAATCGCCCTATAACGGCTTGCCGCACTTCGGACAGCGATTTACAGACGAACGGGCTGTCAATCCTGCCGCTTCTCGTACAGTTACTTCGTTAGTCTTTTTCACCCTATAGACAGTCACAACTACGTATTCGTCTATATCCACCAACTCACCGCCAAACCTCTCGAATAAATTCTCAACACGTTCATAAGCTGCATGAGAATGTTTCAGATACTCAACTATCAACTCAGAAGATAAATCCTTCATTCGTTCGTCATGGTTTTGTGCCATTCTATCCTCGCGCCTTGATACTACATCGGTTTGCCACAGGTCGGGCATTTTTTGACTTGCATTCGGGGTGTCAATCCGGCCTGTTTTTCCGCCCTTACTATCTTCTTCACCGTATAAACCGCAACTACCGCATACTCACCCGTAAGTTCACCGCTTTGCTTCAAGAATAATTCTGTAGAATAGAATTCATAGGGTTCTTCACCACCTTGAACATATTCAGCCGCTAGTTTTTGCGCCAAATCGTCCATACGTTCTTTACGGTTTTGTGCCATTTGCCTTCCCCCATTCTTTTGCAATCTTGCTATTCAAGTAGTTCAATCAAAACTTTCTGTGACAGCATGGGCAACTTGGTACTTCTACCCTTGCGGTAAGTCCTGCTGCTTTTTGCGCGGGGAACCCCCCGTATGAAAGAAAAACCATAACGATTATCCCGTTTTCAGTCGAAGGAAAATTAAGTGAGTAGTTATAGACGACATCAGGTATATGTGCATATTCAATAATCATCTCTTGAGCTAACTCATCCATACGCTCTTTATGGGTTTGTGACATTTGATTTCCCTTGCCCTTTTGTTAAACGTGCTTGCTTTTCATCTTCAATTCGCTTTTTCCATCGGTCATATATTGCAATAGCCCCAACAGCTTGCTTCAATATATCGTTGCCTTTTTGCTCTTTCGTATTCATGTCTCTTACGACTTGTATTTGCTCATATATTTTGACAATCAACTTACCATAAACGACGAATAGCAATTCTTCATCAACAACCTTTTTTGCACGCATTACCCCCATTACTTCAATTAGGTTAGCCATCTTAATAACGTCATCCCAATCAATAACTTCGGGGGGTATTTCTCGAAGGTCTTTCCAATACTCGTACAGGCTAATGAAAGCCTGATTTTGGGCAAATGTGGTTTGCTCTTGATGTATTTTTTCGGTCTGCTTGATCTGTTCACTGCTTATTCTCTGAGTCTGCCGATACGCTACCCAAGCAAATGCGGCAGCAACTACAGCACCTACGGTCTGAACCAACAAAAGCCCGATATTGTACCAATCAGTGATACTTGGTACTGATGCTTTTGTATTTTGCGATGCGAGGTAAGCGAGGTTCACTATGTCTCTGAGGAAAAGAAAAAGTATAAGGGTGATAATTACGAGGATTAAAATTAGCAAAATCTTGCGTATCAATGGATTTCATCCCCCTAGCGAATATTGATCTATACTAAGCCGAATTTCCCATTAAATACCCCATATTTTGAGGCTACTGTTCTAAATTTTTTGGCTCTACCAATTTTGTACACTGTCAGGGCGACAGGTGTTCAAGTACCTAGCGGGGGTTTCAGGCATTAACTCAGCTACCCACACAAAGGTACGACATTCAATTCCCACATCTGTATAACACAACTAAGAAACAACATCAAGCGAAACACTAATATTAAATTAAATAATAAACAGACTATTAACATCAGTCTCAACAGCAGCATGACACGAACTAACTGTCATCACATCACACTCATTCACTGATTGTCAGTCACTAAGCCTCAATTACTTCTGATCTCTGATTATCACGACTAATAAACTCAATAGAGTAGGCCATTAAACAGCCGACAATTTAACCTGTGTTAAACATTACTCCGTGATAAACTATATTATCATGAGTAATTTTCGTTTAGTCATTTAGGAGATTTGCAAATGGTCATAGAAATCGATGGTTACAAGCTGAAATGTGAAGCATGCGGAAGACCACGCACAGAGATCACGTGGGATTTGGGCAAAACCTATTTATGGTCGAATCAATACGGCTGTAAAATACGCCTTTTTTGTCATCTGTGTGGCGCGGTGCATGACGTGAAGATCATGCCCGGTAAACAACCGGAAATTGAACGCCAGAACTGGAAATGTTCCGTCCCTAGAAAACCTTATGAGGTGTGACGATGACCAGTCACGATTTTCAAATTCGTCGAATTCCAGAGCGCTATTGCAGCGAGTGTAAAACTCGCCAAGTTCGACGAGGACAAATCACCTGCTCTCCTGCCTGCCGTAAAAAACGCCAGCGGCGGCAAGAACAAGCCCGCCTTGCGCTGCCACTTGCCATGTACGAGCTAGGCAAGATACGCGAGAGCATCAAGCGCAAAGAGCGCGTACCGGACTTTATAGCCGATTTAAATCGATTGAAGGCAGAGATCAACGACCTGCTTTTGCTGGCGGGCGATATAGATTCTGTGGAGCGAAATGCAATGCTCATGCAGCGCAAAATGCACATCTAAGTGTGTCACCGGTAGTGTCACACCAAAGCGCGATCCACATCGAGGTGTGACGGGCAGGTAGTCACACTCGGCGAGTAAGCCCGGTCTTATCCACCGGGCTTTCTGATTCTAAATTCTAAGGCTATTCGGATTTTGATGTTGATGTACACACCACAATCCGATTTTGATAATGACGGGATTTTCATAGTCCACACACCTCAGTACACCCGTCATCTGTATCCCGATAGGTATCCCACAAACTCTTTTGCAACGGGACACTTTCCAGAGAAATCCCGTCTTTGTGAATGGCAACAAATGATGATGCTTTAGGGTGACTACCGCGTATCCGCTGATATTTGGTGTTAACTGCTCCCTGAAACTCAACAGCTTTAGGGAAAATCGGGCTTTCCTGCGCTTTACGATCAACCCATACTGAACGACTGGTAAATGGGCAAAACCAACATGCTGACTTCGGAGCAGGTGGTAAACCAGCTTGTTCAATAATGTTGGTGCAGGCCATACGTGACAGGCTAAGGTCAAGTAGAGGGAATTCGTAGAGTTGCCAGAAGCCAATACTCTTGCCGTGATGCCAATTGCCCTTTTTATCCCGTGTCCAAATAACGTTATGCCAGCCTTTCCAACGCTTGGCTGCACGCTGGCGCTCGTCAGTTGAGAAACCAATACCCATTACGATATGAGAATGGCCTGTTTCAACAGCGTATTTATGTACAACGTTGATCTTAAAGTCACTTGTGCAAGTGCGGTTTCCAAAGCCCTTATCAGGGAACACAATAGGAATAGGGATGCTTTTATTATCTCGCAGCGTCGCTTGATAAACCGTATCCGGCTGACCAAAGCGCAACTTCTGACGCTCGGTCAACTTAATCCGATGCTTGGTGGCAAAGGGAATTACCACATCCTTGTAGTAACTGATGGTATCTGGGTTCTCGCTATCTTCCCCAACGTTTGCCCAAACAAATTCATCGTAGGGGACAGCCAGCTTTCCTTGCGATTGCAGCACCATTACTGCTACTGACTGTGTTCCCCACCCTGAGCTAAAAACCCTGTACGGTTTGAAGCTAGGTGCTGGTAGTAATTGCATATCGCTAATCACTTTCTCTGTTGCTATCTACACTAAAATCCGAATAGCCAATTCTAAAAAATGGGTAACGGCAAGCTCATGCACCAAATCCACATGCAAATCGCCAGCACGAGCAATATCAGCATGAACGCCGCGAGATAATAGACTTTCATGCGAAGCTGATCTTTACGCGCGTCGCGCCAGTCGCACCGATGACAAAGCAGTTTGTCGATTCGCTTGGATAAGCGCCGCCGATAGCGTGCGGACAAACACCGTCCTGAGTCACACCACACGAGGCAGTCGAAGCGATGTTGATTGTGCCGCCCGAAATAACTTCGATGTTGGTAATTGAGCAGCAGACATTAATGCCGCTGGATTTCATGCGCAGGAAATAAAAGCCGACGGTCGCCGGTGCGAAACTTAGATCAGCAGTAATGTAATCCGCGCCGCGCTCAACAATCGTTCCGTAGGCTTCGGAACCATCGAAAATATCCCAATTGTAAACGTCACATTCGGACGGACAATCGCAGTCGGAACAGTCGTAAGAGACAAGCGCCCCAATAGCGACATTTGCCCGGACAATTTCGTTTGGCAATGCTTCCAAGAAATCAGCAGCGACATCGTACCAGAACGGCGCGTCATAACTGCCAGATGTGTAGGTTGTGGCGCGGATCGCTGCGCCAATGGCGGCCTGACGTGCTGCGTCAATATCTTTGTTGGGTTTGATGACACAGTAAATACTACAGGCCATTTCTGCCCAAAAAGAATCGTCTGCGAACATGGCATCACGTTCTGCGCCGTCCGCCGCGAGGACAATATTAATTAGGACGGTAGCAGCGGAAACTATTAGAGGCCATGCCGTGCCGCCAGTCACAACAGCAGCGGCAATCGCTGCAGCCAACCCACCAATTGCCAAAGCGATGGAAGCTGCGCTATTTGCCTGCTGTTGAGCAAGACGCTCTTTGTCACGAATCCAGTCGGCTATACCAGCGGCAATATTACAGGCAGTGTCGTCGTCGCTTGAACCGGGCGGGTTATCAGGAGTAGGAATGTGATTATAATCAGTGCAATCACAATCACTGCCATCAGCGCCCGCAGGACCCGGAGGGCCGGGAGGCCCATCGTTACCATCTTCGCCGTCTTGTCCCGGCGCGCCATCAACGCCATCACTCCCATCAGCGCCACAAACATTACCAAGGTCGATCCATTCATCGGCATCGGTTTCTCTCCATTGCAAATGACAATCTTCTATTCGAAATTGTACTTCACAATCGCTGCAGGCTGTCATAAAGGCCACCATAATTTCATTAACTTGCTGACGTGCGGCGTAAATTTGCTCCGGTGTTCCCAGCCACGTATCCGGCTGATCGAGCGCCGTCAAAACGCCTAAGACGTGTGAAACCCATTCATCGTTGAGCTTCAGGCAAAAGAGCGGCGCGTCGTTCCAATTTGCCCCCGGAATGGGTGTCGGTTTGAGGCGCGGCGCGTAGCGTGGAACCGAAAGCGTGGAAATGAGTTCAATTTGGTTAAGTGGATCATTCGGCAAGATAATCCGCTCCCGTTGGCTCGAAAATCACGTCCACAAAGTAATTGCTGGCCTCGTAACTGTCGAAGGGGAAATAACCCGGTGTGCCGTAGGAATAAAGCCCGTTGTCAGCATAGAGAGGCGGTACAGGAAATTCAGCGGTAAAAAATGGCCGGCTGTAAGAATAGCGTCCATTGGGCGCATAATAACCCACGTAGTACACATCACAAGCATTAATGGCGATGGGTTCAGCAAAATAAGCGGTTTGCCAGCCGTCCGCTGATTCGTCGGCAAAGGTCAGGCTGCCGAGAAGTGTTTCATCAACCTGATATAAATACCCGGTATGCTCCCCGGTGTTGGCTGCTGACTTGTAAAAGCGAATGCCGTGAATGTTCCCGGCGACTGAGGTGTGAAAGCTCGTCCACAAATTGACCGGGTCGTTGTCGCCCGAATCGACCGTGTCCGGTACGGTGGAATCATCCCATAAGCTGTAGCGCGTCGGAGGGCATTGTGACATGAGCGCCAGCATGATCTCATTGACCTGCTGACGTGCTAAGAAAATTTCCTCTTCTGTCCCAATCCAAGTGTCGGGTTGGTCAAGAGCCGTTAAAACGCCCAAAATGTGCGAAACCCATTGATCGTTAACCTGTAAACAAAACAGCGGCGCTTCGTTCCACGCCGCTGTTGGGATTACGGTTGGTTTGGGTCTGGGCGCATATTTCGGGGCAGGTAATCCGTGCCTTATTTCCGAATAATACTCGCTCATTTTTACCTCACTGTGCTTAGCGCCGATTCTTGCCCCAAGCCTGATGACCCTCGACGAAGCTGGTGATGTCCTCGTTGTGGTCAGTGACCGGGTTGAGCGGTTCGGTAGAAACGAGCGCCTCATGGAATCCGTCAACCATAAGGGTATTGAAAGCGGCTACTTCGCTCTGGGTGACATCCACTTCTTTACCCGCGCCGCTCCCGGTAAAGAAGGTTTCGATGAACGTGGGCAGGGTGATGCGCTTGATGAAGCCACCGACGGCGCGATAGACGAATTCGGCCTTTTCCTGCACATCGCTGATAGCTGCGGCTGCGGAGTTGGTGAAGTCGGCAATATCGACTTGGATGGTGATTCCGCAGTTGACCAGTGTGCCGTTAATCAGCGGATTGATGATGTCCCAGCCGTACTCAACGGCAAAAGCCAGCGACGCGCCCTCAAGCGTGTCTAAGAAATTGACCGGGATGCTAATAACACTCTGGTCGTTATCGGCATCAGCGATGGTATAGAAAATAGTCGTAGGCATGGTTTTGCCCTCCTTTGGGCATTAACTGAAAATTGAGAATAGAGCTGGCTGCCAGCTCGCGGATTTGTACTTTCCTCAATCCTTGAGGTTAGGAAGGACGCTGCAAGAACGTTTTCATGGACTTGTCCGGCTGACGTTGGACGGTCGTCTTCGCCAGACCGTTTTTCAGCATGAAGGCGAATGCATCGCGCCCACCGTTGGGATTCGCGGCGTACAGCTTGGCTTTAAACTCATCGAAAAGGATGGTTTCCCCGGCTGGCGGAAGCATCTCAACCGCTGCCTCAATCTGTTCTTGCAAGGACAATTTTTCAGGCATTTCAGTACCTTTCATCGGCGTATACGCCGCAAGCATAACGATACTGTCAAGTTAATATTGAAATATATGTCTAGTCAAGCATATGTTGGAATTTTCGAACCTAATTTGAACGAATTAAAACATTCAAAAAGATTAAAATGGTAGAAAACAAAGGAGTCTTGAATGTCACCCGAACAAATGCAAGCAATTCAAATTCTGGCATCGCTGCCGCTGCAAGCCATTTTGTTGATTGCCGTGATTCAGCTTTGGAAAGCGTTAATCGCGGCTCAAAATGCCCGTGTGGATGATCTGAAGATCAATTACGAGAAAAATCTGGCGGATTTGCGGACGCGGGTGATTTTGCTTGAGGATCGACTTGGATTCCCTGTTGGGAGTACCTCAAAATCGAACGAGAAGGCTGTTTCTAGCGTTTTTGGCAAAAAAGACGACAAACTGGATTAGACGGCTTTCTGGTGATTTGCAATGATCTTTATAGCCTCCATATGCTCACCTTGTCGTAGGGCATTTATGACCTCTAATTCTTCCTCGGTTAAATTATCAACACGAGTTTGTGGCGTGGGATTGTCTGACAACCCTAATAGATAGTCGGCACTGACGTTCAAAATTCGTGAAATTTCTATCAATGTTTCTAAGTTGGGCGAATACTGACCACTTTCCCACCGAGAAACAGCCTTCTTGTCAGTACCTAATTCGAGGGCTAATGACTCCTGAGTGTGGTCACGTTTTACCCGGTAAGCCTTCAATCTATCCCTACGCATTTTTCACAAATCCTCACTAAATCCTAACCGTATTGTAACTGCAATGCAATTGCGTTGCAGTGTCATTAGTGCTACGCTGTGGTCAGAAGTGACCACTATTTTTTTACCCGGTAAGTGGTCACTAATGACATCAGGAGGTGTAATTGATGTCCGCAAAGAAAATTGTCCTGAAAGAACCGATGGAAGTTTATAACCTTGTTGCGCGTGTCAACAGGGACGGTTTAGAGGCTACCGCCGAAGCCTTAGAATGCCATCCATCCACGCTTTCGCGTTGGCTGGATAATCAGGGCTTCGAGATGATTCGCCAGTGGGAAAGTCGCAAAGTTCTTGGTCTTAAAAAGGCGGTGCAAAATGCAAATTAAATACAACCCCTACGCCCTGCCCCTTCAGGACGCGAAGCGCCAATACAACAAAGTGCTGCAAAAGCCCATTTGGTTCCCCGAAGATGTGAAGCAGCTTGAACAACTGAACATCAAGATCGGTCGCTTAAAGCTGCTGGTATCCATTTGGGAGCAATCCAAACATGCCAGCAATTGAGCCGTTCACAGGGTTTTACTCCAAAGCCTTGCGCGGGATTTTGCCGTGCCTATCAGGTCAGGAAACGAAGCTATTTGTCGCTGTAGCCTCATACACCGATGAACAGGGAAAATGCTATCCCGGTATACGTGAACTAAGCGACGTGACCACTTTCCCCGAAAAGGTGGTTTCTGATCTTCTGAGTGATCTGGAGGCCAAAGGTTTGGTGCTGACGCTGCGCAAATCTGAACGGGACATGTACACCGGGCGCATGATGCCCGATGTCTACATCGTCAACCCTGAAATTTTGCTGGTTTCTGACATGTCGCTTTGGATCCAAAATAGACTCAGGAATGCTTACATTCCTGAGTCAACTTTTCCGGTCAAATCCGTACAAGCAGACAGAATCACAGAAGCAGAATCAGGGGAACCAGAATCAGCCAAGCAGAATCACAGCTTCGATGGCGCTGCGATGCTGCCAAAAACCAATACCAATACCCCTATGGCTACACGAACCCTCTTGCCGACGGACGGCGCGAAAAGCACCCAAGCAGGCGAGAATCGCCCAAACAGCGCCCCGCAAGGCAGAATCCCCCCCGGTTCCGCCGCGCCCCCCCTTACGCGTCCGCTCACATGGCAAGAAAGTATGGCAGTTTCCGCAATCAAGCGGCAGATCAGCGACATGTCGCATGACACGGCTGCTGATTTGATCGTCCGCTATGGCGAGGAACAATTTACTGCCGCGGTCATGTCCTACAAAGAGCGCAGCAAGAAAATCGTCATTAAGAAGCCTACGGGCTGGATTATCCAAAACCTAAAAATGGGAGAGAAAAAGCGATGAGCGATATTAACATGCCGCTGTGGTTGGATTTGGAGGACGAATGGTGGGAGCAGCTTATGCACCCAGATGATGACAGTCACGCCGCATGGGTCAATGAAATTCTTGATGAGGCGGACGAAGGCGAATCAGATGACACTGACCCCTACTGGAAACGTGGCGAGTGGCGCGACGAAGATTTTGAGCCGTTTTAGTCGTGTACCGCAGGCCGCAGCCGGAACCCCTGCCCTTTCAGCGCAACCTGAAAGTGCGATTACCACAGGGGCATTTGTTGATCTCAACAACCCGGTTGATGGTCACAGTACATCACTTCCCAAGCCCACGCGCCGAGCCGGATTATACCATTCGCTTTTTAGTGGCAGATAACCCGGAATTAGCACAAATTTTACACCCGGTCGATGGCTGGGACTTACTCGCTTTAATCAAATTTTTGTGGAGGAAAATCGACCTGATGAGAACTTTAGATTTGCGAGATGAGGCGATACGTTCGGAATATGGTCTTAGAACCGTATCAACACCCTCTCAAAAACCCGCACGGCAGGAAAAACGGTCATTTCAAGAGGGGATAGTAATGATTTGTCAGTTTGTTATGGAGCATCCAAACTGCACACGGCTTGAAATTTCACGCCATTTAGGACGCAGCAAAAACCCTTATATTCTCACTCAAATTGAGTGGTGTGTTGACAAGGGACAGCTTGCCAGAACAACAAATGTCCGTCCCAATGGAGCGCTAGAATATCGCTACGTTTGGGTGGGTGATAATGACGATTACTAAATCTGCGATTGATTATCGAGTCTAATTCTTGACCTTTTATGACCTCTCTTGATTGATTTGTCGAATTATCACATCTGTCTCAATAACTGCCCTGCTAATCATTCCTGATGTATCGTGTCTGATTGTAGGTGCTAGATGTCCCTACGCCTAATCCTAGCGCGTCCTAAGCCGTGCCCCGGTCAATGTAGCAGCGTAAGCAGTCAAAAGAGCGTTAAAAGACGTTCTGACGACAGATAACACTCAGTAACGAACGATCAGTGAATGACAGTCAATTGATGACACCTTGCTATGTGCCTTAATTCCTGCGTATAAGGCCATTTAACGAGTTTTGATGTTTTCGGCAGGTTGGTTCATAGGTGTTCTGCCCTGACTCTCTGTAGCAAACCTCGATAAGCCTTGACACGTTGTAGGGTGACATTAGGTACTAGGGCAGTGAACGCATGTATAATCTGTGCATATTTATCTAAGTATAATGTATTAATGGAAAAATAACTTTTAGCCGAAGAATTAGAACAAATAGTCATAAAAGAACAGATATTCATATGGGCTACGGACAGAACGAATAGAACAATATATTATATAGTTATAAATTTTTAAATGTAAGTTACTAAGCGATATTTGATAAATTTCGACCATTTTAATTAATTTGAATGATGTAGCCCTATGGAGCGTGACGCGCCGGACTAAGGTAGTAGCAGGATATTTAGGTACGTACACTCAGTGACCGACATAAGGATTTATACTTTTCATCCACTTTTACCCCGCATGATCTGAGTGTGATTACTCGATTTCTGTAGTAAATAGATTTATCTATCCAGTACAAAAAACAAGTAATTTGTCTCGATTTCTGTAGTAAATAGATTTATCTATCTAGTACAGTTTTCAAGACAATTTGTGACTACACTCAAGATCGTTCCTACCCCTGCCCTTATTGTTGCTCCTAATTGTCTTAACTGAATGTCGGGGCGGCGAGGCCGGGGCGCACAAAAACACAAAACATAGGGGCAGTCGTAAGACCGCCCCATTGACTGACACTTTGTTCCTAGATGTCCGGTTCTAGCACTTCCGCAGCGTACACGGCCTGTAATTCAGGGTCAGACCTTACGAGAAGTTCAAGCGCCTCATCTTCGCTCAGATGTTTACGCAGTCTTTTATACTCGTGTAGAGTCTTTAACCGTTCGTCCGTTCGTGCTGCTTTCACTGCTTTATCTACCTTCTGATTGACTGCTTCCCGTACTGCGTCGATTTGCATCCACAGTTCAGTTTTGAGAGTGTCCCAATCAACATCCCGCGCAGGAACGGCAACCTCTTTAGGCACGATACCCTGTTTGAGCGCCTCGCTTGTATCCTTCCAACCTACAACGCGACCTTGCACCATTTCCCAACGGAAGTCCAGACCGATAAGAAACGGCACGTACATACGTTGACTGTCACGCATCACCTGTTTCTTGCTGATGACAAAACCGTTCAGGTCTGCAATCTGCCGAATGGCGCTATAGGACGCATCTAGTATGGGTTTATCTGCGTATCGTTCAAGGCGGTACTCATGACGAGAAACGGCACGATTGTACATCGCAGCATGTTCAGGTTCATTAATCCACGCCCAAAACTCTTGCGCTCTCACCTCCCAAACGTCCGCAGACATCCAGAATTCACCCCTACGATTTTGTTCCATCTCGCTTGGTGACAAAACTGCCAAGACGTAACTACCAAGCTGTACACGATCAACACCTTGCATCGCTGCTGCTGCCCGTTCTCTTGACATCTTCATTTCACGCTCGGCAAGCATCCGATCATCGAACCGCTTGTCAACGCCGTAGATTACGCCCATGTTCCGAAGTGCTGCCTCGCTATTCTCCGGTTTGTGGTAGTTCTCGACTGCCCAACGCAAGTCTTTGTTGACGATGTTCGCTGAGAACCGTTTGTACAGTTTCCACTTGAGAACGCCTAACTCAACATCTTCCAACGACATCTTGCGCCATAAGTCAGGACGATCATTGACGTTAGGAGATAATGCAGTAACCGTTTCCAGTCTCGCTATCAGCGTGTCCATTTCTTCGGGTGTTAGTACCGTTATCGAACTCTCTAGCGGTTCTACTCCCATAATCGGCATGATGGGTTCTACAATCATTCCATCTCGCTCAAGCATGGTCACAAGCAAGGATAGTGCGTGTTCGTGCTGGTACGCAGTCCAGAGAGTATGTTGCTCAGTATGGTGTGCAAGGCGTAGTTGGGCAGTATTCGCAACCACACGCATGAAGTCATTCCACAATGCCGCTAATCCCTGTGTCCTGACAATATGCTGCTTCCCCACGTCAGCATTTGGATGTATGTTGCTCTCGCCTTGTGTCCAGAGAACACGGTTACGCTTACGCTTGCGGAAACGGTTAAGCATTTGGATGTAGTCAACCGTTCCTAGTGTGTTCCCTGTGACTAGGAAAGCATCGTCAATCTCAACACTTGTGATGGACACTCCCGTACCCATCTTGGTTGTGTACAAGTAGACATCGAATTCCTTTGCCGCTTCGTTTGGGTCTACTGTCATTCTCGCTTGTGCTGCTAGTTCGCTTTCATCTAGCCACAGGTCATTTTTGACGTTGCGATGTTTGGACGTTTCAGCCACTACAACATAGCGTATGGGCGGTTCATCAGTCTTGCTCAATGCCACATGGTCAGAGTTGTATTCACGCAGCTTTTTGAGAACTGTGTGTAATTGCCGCTTATTGTCGAAAGCGACTGCAACCTTACCCACGCTCTTAATGATCGTAGCGTACACTAAGCCTAGCGCCTCTTTCTCACTGCCCTGTGAGATTTGAACACCGTTCTTGAGGTGTTTGGGTGTAATGGTGATGATCTTACCCTTATGACCTCGTAGATCATCTATCCAGCGTTGAACATAATCCGGTTCTGTACCGTCTGGAACGATAACGTACTCAGCATTTTGGATGGCATGTTCGAGTAGACCAAACCCCTCAACCGGATTTATCGCCATGCTTGCCCACATGCCTACCCCTTGCCCATATTCCTCAAGGCTTACAACTCCCAACTTTGCCGCTTTGATCTCGTTAGCGAAATGATGCAAGCTGTTTGGTGTGGTGACAAGAATACCGCTAACGTTGCCTCGCATCTTCTCCGCTTGCGCTCTCAGTTCGGCCTTATTGTCCGAATAGTGGAATACGTTGGCAAACTCAGTTCGCAACTCCGCAACCATTTGAGCGATTAAGGTACGTCTTGGCACAACAAGGATGTGCAAGCGTTTGTTGGTGTATCCCTTCATAAGCGCCTTTGCATAACCGGACTTCCCGCTACCCGTTGGTGCAATTAGGTGAACGGTCTTAATCCCCCGGTCAACGTTCCCGGCTTCAATATCAGGCTCATGTAGGGCGATTTCAGCTTGACCAACTAAACCACTCGGCGGCTCATTTGCTGGCGACCAACCCAACGTCTTGACGATCAACTCAAGATGCTTGACGGTATGGTACGAGTATCCTTGCTGCCATTGGTTTACGAACCCCTCAACTTTTGCCAGCTTGTTAGAACCCCTCCAAACTGTAGCCCATATAGGATGTTCGGTTATTAGGTCAATGACCTTATTTGGGCTTGCCTTGATAACGCTGCCCATACAACCCGCATGAACTCATTGTGCAACCCCTCTGATGGGATGTTATTGTTCATGTGGTAGTCAAACCAGAACTGCAACATCTTGAGAACGTACACCTCTTGCCGACTGTCATAATCGACAGTTTCGGCATATTGTTCTCTTGGCAGATTTCTACGTTTGAGTTTCTTGCTCTTGACCTTACTACTCGTATCATCTTCGGCGCGAGGCAGTTTTGCCAACCAGTCAAGCGAGATAGTGGCGCTGGCATCGTAGTACACCATGTCCTTAGACACGAATTGACCGTGTAAAGGACTAGACTCAGTGAATACAGTTCCATAAAGCGGTTGTGTCGCTTTCATGGCGTTTGCATCTGCTAATGCTCCCGAAATGTCCATCCCTAGATGCTTGGCAAGCGCAAGTAAATGAGAGCGCACATCAAGCGCCTCGGTTATTGGTTTGTCCAGTACGAATAACAGGTGCATCTTGGCAAGGCCGTTCTTGCCATAGTTCGAGGATGGATAAATAGCTGACACCACATCCCTCAGATTGTAGTGGTCAAGGATGTTCTCAATGTCCGCTTGTACCCCTTGATTGAGACTGACAATCTCATCTACGTCAAGGAATACGAGTTGCATAGATTTGAAGTATCCATATGATCGTGCGGTTTTACTTGTGGCTATCCCCGCTTGTTTGTCGGTCTGGAAACGTGTCTCATCAAATGCCCCCGGTGCAATCATTTTACCCATGTGGGCGTTGTGCATGATGACATCTTTGAGACTGCGGATTACGGGTTCGTACTTGCCGCCATTGGCCTCGCCTTGCTGATCTTCGTTGGGTTTGCCGACGAATTCCTTGAATGTCAGTTCAATTTGTGCTGTAGTCATCTGTAATGCTCCTGTGAGTATGCGCGTGAAAACAACTAGAACCTGACACCTCGTTACGAGATGTAGGCACTAGCTGATTAAGGTAAAAATTTAGTTACTGATTTATTTGGGAACTATCTAGTCTTTGACTTTGCCGTTTTGTTACGGGTAATCCGTTTAATATCGTTCTCTCTACTCAGTTCCTTAACCCGCGCCATGTCATTAGGAATATGAACACTGCCCCATTGGTTATCTAACGGTTCAAGGACTGGGTAAACTTTCTTCGGTGGTGTGAATGTGATGTGATGTTTCATTTTGTAATAACTACTTTTCAAATAATGTGAGGTTGGAGCTACCAACCTCTAGGCTTGCTTGAACTGAACCATACGCCCAGTTCTTTGTTGTAGTGAAGTTCCTCGTTATCACCACTGTAGTTAAGATACGGGTTGGCATACTTCACTTCAACTAATCCCGTATGACCACCTGCCGGGAAGTCATGTATCTCCAACCATTGACCGGGGGTATTGTGGATTTTGCCCCGCAGTGTACGGTACGGGTTAGTGTGCCGACTATGCGCGGTGTACTGGTAATGTGTCACCCCCTCACTATCGGTAATGCCTTTATCGCTGGCTTTCGCCAACAACTCCGCAATCTTGCTGAAAGTCATGTGTCGGTGGTACTGGTGTGTGGTACTGAGTACCACACCACCAATCGCCCTAAAACTCCCTGCGCTGTAGTTCATTCACCACCACCAACACTACCCACACCAGTTTGTGAAGCATCAGAACCACGCGATTGCATAACGAAGCCGATGCTACCATCAGGCGCTTGTACGGCGTTATATACCGTTGAGGATTTACCATACTGAAAGCTAACCGAACGGTTGCCATTTGCGTCTGTAACCCCTTCTCCGTTGATTAACCGTCCAAGCTGGCGACTTAACATCTCACGGGGTACGCCAATTGTCGGATTGAAAACCACCTTATCCCAAGCGCTGTCAATGGCGAGTGTTGCGCTGGCTTCGGCCTCAAGATTTGATTGCTGCATCTGTGAGAACACATCAGCCTGTTTTTGTTGGAGAGAGCTATTGAACTGCTGCGCTTCCAACTCATTGAAGTTAGCCATGCCGTCCAATTGTTCCCGCAGCGCCTTAGCTCTCGCCATTTGATCTTGTGCTTGTTTCGCGCTTGATACAGGCGAGTTCTCAAGTTCATTGATTTGCTTCTGAATTGCTGCCATGTCACTACGGCGTTTTTCACCATACGCGCCTTCACGCTCGATACGATTTTGTAGGAGAAGTGCGTTACCTTTGGCGAACCGATCATTGTTTGTCATGTGATTTGTGTCCTCTACTGGTTAAGCTAATACGAATTGACGATATTCGATGACTGGGTTGAAGCTAACGATTGAATTGGGGATATGAACTGTATAGATTTGTCCGTTGATATTGATCGTTTGACCGGGGATTAGAGACTTGAACGCATAAGCGGCTTTATCATCTTCTGCCCAGTCACTACGACTATTCCCCGGTTCGGTTTGACCGTCGAATAAGGCAACCAACGCGGCCTTGAATTCGTTGGGGTTGAAGTTTGTTGGTGCGATGTACGTTGTCATTTGAGTTTGTTCTTTCCGCCACTAATCAATGTGGCATTAGTAGTGTTCAATATAGTATTTTGAACACCCAGTTACTTAGATTTCTTCCCTCAGAACTGTTCAATATAAGCAGTTACCTTATTTTGAACGTTCGTCAGTGATTAGCTTGATAGCTGCTTGTGCTGTACCTATGGACACTTTTGCTAATGCTGCTACCTGACGAACTGAGAGTTTCAATTCGGGGTCATTAGTAGTTATCCAATCGGCAGTAGATAACAGCTTCTTACTGAGTTTTTCCCTACCAGACTGTTCAATATAAGTATTTTGAACACTTGGTTGAGGGATATTCTGTTGTGGTAATGTTTGAGTTGGGGATGTTTGAAGGTGTACTAGGATTTGGTTTAGTACAACCGTTTGGGTATTGATCGCTGTGAGTATTGCCAGCGTGTCGAAGTGGTCTAACTCTGAATTTTCAATCAGAGTGCTAACTAGATCGTCCGCGCTGAATTGTTGGCGCGAACGTGTGGTCATGGTGTTAGCGCCTAAATCATGTCGTCAAGTTGTGACTGACGTTTGAGAGCGAGATATTCGCGCCGCTGCTGTTCGTACAAAGACTTCAAATGAGCGACTTCTTTAGCCGTTCCAGTACCAGACGCAAGTAGTTTCTTAAGTCGATACTTGGTTTGTGCGGCGCGTGTATTGATAGTCTTTAGTGGGGTAGTCATTTTCACCTCCTTATGTTTTATCACTATATATAATTATCTCATATTTTTATCATTCTGTCTACAGTTTATAACAGTATTATAACCAACTTATAACCGTCATGTTACATAAAAGCGTGGTATGATGGTTCACCATTTTCCAATACTTGACACAATCCATGTATTATGGTAAAATAACATATAGTGAGTGCGTGATGCGATGAGTGCTTGGGTAACTCCTGCCCCGGCGCTCGAATAATTGAATAAACCTGTTAGCTCTTTAAGACCGACTAACAGTTTATTATGGACTTCCAGTTTCTTCGGCTGGAAGTCTTTTTTATTTACCTAGTCACAGTGACCGACATTCAGGTACTACGATCAGTAACATTATCAGCAATCAGAGGATTAGGACGAAATAGTTGAGGAATAAAAAACCCGGCTATTAACCGGGTTCGTAAGTCATCTCTTATAAGCTGAAACTGCTTTTGTAGTATTTCACTAGATGATTTCTGACTGCATAACTGAGTGTCAATATCACGGGTTCGAGTCCCGTTCGAACAATTATGTTGTACTGTATTTGAAAGTACAGTAAATACATCTCATTCTTCTAAAGACTATAGAGTATATCTCGTTAGTTTACGACGTAGAGCTTCAAATATTTTGAACTCATACAGCGGTTCATCATCGCTCCACATTATCGGGGCAATTTCACTTTAACAATTATTCGTGCTATTCCGGAGTAAAGTCTCTCTTCCTCAAACCTCTTTTCTGTCCGAAATCTTTTGACGACTTACAATTGGGTCACATAATTCAATTCTATGCAAAATTATCCTCTATCTTGATTGTACTAATTCTCAGCGTCCCACTCGGATGATATTTGCAAACGAACATCTATAACCAACTGGCTATTTGGCTAGAGTTCATGGTATTCCTATCAATACAAAACTAGCCCAATAATAGGGTTCTGGATATTTTACTTTGGTTTCAAGTATGGCAGATCGGAGTGCATCCGCCCCATTGGTCTCCGTTTTCCATTCACGCATAAACGTCGCAATTAAATTAGATGTTGCATTATCGTCCACGCTCCACAGACTCGCAACGACTTGCTGGGCACCAGCGGCCATGAACGCCTTAGATAAAGCTCCAAAGTCTTCACCGTTCCCTCCGCTCCCAGTATCGCATCCACTCAATACAACTAATTTTGTACTCCTTAAGTCTAGCTCATAAATTTCCTCTACTTCTACCCGTCCATCGTGTCCTTGACCATTACCTAAATATATAGCACTGAAAAGTGGAGCAAACGGATCGAGTTGAGCATGAGCACTTATGGTTAAAACACGACTGCCTTGGACATCTGTTCGCAGATCAGCTTCAGTCGCTTGTATATTAGCTTCAGTACCAAGAGATTTGGCGATATTGAGAGCCTCGGCACGAGCGTATTCAAGTTCAGGAAAACTGGGAGCATCTGGTTGAGCCAATATAAGTGCTTCTTTTTTTGCGGGCAAGAGTTTGCGGTTATTAAGTAAAGTCAAAACCGTAGCGCTAGGGATACTACTAACCGCATACTTGTCGATTAGATAGCTACCATCAGCAGCTTGTAAAGCCGCGAACGGAATATAGTTGAGTGATCCATCTGGAACAACGATAATTCGAGATGTCATAAGTCGGTCAGCAATTGGTAAGATCAATATGTCGTATAATTGCCGTAGTGTAAATGAAGCATTCTCCTTACGGTCGATGCTAAAAGACCGAACAAGGTTATTAAAATTATCTTCCGGCACATTCAGGAACTTTGCACTGATCGCCGTTTTGGTAATAATGAATACCACACCATGGTTAGGAATGATTGTTCCCGAAGTATTATTTCCTGACAGAATAGAGTAAACGAGCAAAGTGGTATCTTGCGGTAATGCTGCTTGGATTTGCACGAGCGAAGCAACTTCACGAACAACTTGTCGTGACAAATACCCCCCTCTTAGCTGCATAAGTTCAATTTGCTGTTCATATGCCTGTTGCGCTAGCCGCAGTGTTTCTGATGCGCTAGATATCCTTGCCTGAGTAATAGTGCTGTCCTTTTGCAAGTTGTCGAGACGATTTTGGGCTTCCACAACCTTGAGACGTAATTTTTGTTCTGTGGCTAGTAACTCACTATCATCATTTCGACGAAAATCAATGATACCACCCGCTAATTCGCTACGAGTGAGTACTGCCCGTCCACGCTCAGCATAGGACAATGCAGTTTCTAAGTCATCATCTAACGTCTTGAGTACAGCAAGCCGTTGGAAAGGCCAAAAGTTTTCAGGTTTACGAAGAAGTGTTACAATAGAGTTGTCAAGCACTGCCGAATTAAGTATTCCTTCAACAACCTCAGTTGCTGCTTTATAATATGACATGGCAATTGTTGGTTTATTCAGTTTTTCATTTATGAGACCTAGATCAAACAGAGTAACGCTCTCTCCTTGTCGATCACCGATTGATCGTGCGATATCAAGAGCCTGCTTAAAATATTCTAGGGCATCCACCTCTCTTCCTTGAGAGAAATACGTTCGTCCTTTATTATGAAGTGTGTTACTCTCTTCTCTCAGGTCACCAATTTCGCGTGATATGAGCAACGATTGGTCGTAATACTCTTGCGCCTCGTCATATTGTTCTTTACTATGATAAACAAGCCCTATGTTCTGTAGTGTTATTGCTTCACCTTGCCGATCTCCATTAGTGCGGGCTATATCAAGCGCCTCCTCATAATAGTTCAATGCTTGTTCAAACTCTCCCTGTTCATCATATACAGAACCTATGTTGTTAAGTGCGTCACTTTCTCCAATGGGATCACCAATTTTCTTTTCAATCTTTAGGGACTGTTCATAATAATCCAAAGCTTCTATTAACCGACCTTCTCGACGGTAAATCAATCCAATGTTATTTAGTGGCGAACTTTGACCAACTAGATCATCGATCTCACGCGATATTTTCAGAGCCTGTTGATAATTATTTAGCGCTTCTCCATAACGTCCTCTCTCTTCATCAACAAATCCTATGTTATTAATTATATAACTTTCTGTTACTTGATCCCCGATTTCGTGAGATATTGCCAACGCCTGATGATAATAATCTAAAGCCTTATCGTACTGACCAATTGAATCGTAGAGAGAACCTATATTGTTCAATGCTGAGCCTTGCCAAGCACGATTACCAATTTCCTGAACGATTACAAGAGATTGCTGATAATAACTCAAAGCCTCGTCATAGTGTCCCTGTTCTGCATTTACAAAACCAATATTGTTGAGACAGGCACTCTCCAAAGCACGATTACCAAATTCTTGAACAATCACAAGAGATTGCCGATAATAATTCAAAGCTTCGTCATACTTTCCTTGCCTGTCATACAGTGTGGCCCAATTATTTAGTACATTTGCTTCACTTGGTCGAATGTTCAGTTCTTGAGTAATCACCAGAGCCATTTGGTAATAATCCCGTGCTTTTTGATAATTACCTAATGTCATGTTGAGAAAACCGAGGTTATTTAGGGCCTCCGCTTCGCCTGCTCTATCCCCTACGGCTCGCATCATTGTCAATGCCTGATTAAAATTATTCAGAGCCTCATCATATTTTGTGATATAAACGTATAAGGCTCCAATATTATTTAATGTCTCTGCTTCCCCATCTTTATCACCTATAGCTCGCCTTATATTTAATGCGCGATTGTAATAATCTTGAGCGGTCTCGTAGTCTCCTTGTGCTGCGTAAACATTCCCTATATCACTGAGCGCTTGAGCCTCAACGTATCGATTTTTATCCTTAGCGACAAGGGATAAAGACTGTTCATAATAGTCTAGTGCAGTCTCGTAATTTCCTTGGGACCAATATACTGATCCGATTCCTTCAGTTGCTTTGGCCTCCCCGTCTTGATCATTTGTATTCTGTGCAATTGCGAAAGCTTGTTGGTAATTATCGAGTGCAACCTTATATATTCCCTGAGAAGCGTATACTTTTCCAATACCAATTAAAATGTCGTCTTCAATTGCATGATCTTTAGTTGATCGAGCAATACTTAGAGCTTTTTCAAAAGAAGTAAGAGCGTCTTTATAATTTCCTGATATATATAAGTCATTGCCAAGTTGATTCAACTCTGCTGCTGACTGTTGGTTTTGCCGTGCTTGAGCAGACGTACTCAACGCTAGTATGAAACAACCTACTATTATGAAAACATATCGATTTATTGACATTTATTACCCTTAATCAATAGACATACTTTCATAGTCAACGGTATTCACTAACCAGTCTGATATCAAACCTCACATTCATTGTAGCTCCGCAGTCGTAGTGCTACCTTCTCACATATTAAAGTAAGGTAACTGATTAATTATACCCCTTTTATATCAAATCTATTATGGGATATATTCTTAGACAGCTTACTTGTAATTGTAGGTGATTTGGTTTGATAGAGTCGAGGAATAAGTATCGATGTTCAATTCCTTCATGGCTAAGGTACGCAAGAGAAGAATAAGCCTATAAATAATGCGGTGGGAAATCTTGGTGAATACTTTTGGGATATATTGTCGGATACTTTTGGACATGATACTTAAGGGATTTGAAAGTGTCTTTGGGTTCAATTCTAAACTTAGTCACCATAGCCTATAGTGACTAATATAGTTGCAACGACGTTCAACTTGGATAGCAGTTACTCTATTAAATAATAAGAATGGGGAACAATGTGATTTCCAATATACATATTAGGGATTATTCATTTCTATTCAAATTAGTGAGATATGTACTAATAACTATCTTGATCTTAATTTCTGAAAAATCATTTATATCGGTTCTTGGTCAAGATATAACACACTCCCTTTCAATGACTAACTCCCTCAATACTCCTATCTGTGAGATCTACATCCGCCCAGTTAGTAATCCCTACTGGGGTATCAACCGTCTACCCGCAAATAAGCGCCTTGAAAACAATGAGACATATACGTGGAGTTTGGAAGCGGGGTATTATAGAATACGATTTATTAGTTGTGATGGAAGAGATTTTAGTGATACTACTGTAATTGATTTAACAGAGCAAGATTACACGACTACATTCAGTTGGTCTAGCAGTGTTTCGTCCTGCGATGATGTATGCAATTTACGTGTCCAAGCTGATAGCCTCCTATCGACAGGTGACAGTATTGGAGCTGTGCAATCATTGCAAGATGCTCTTCGACTGGCTGAATTGACGAATAATCAATTGGATGAGATTGAGGTATTTATTAGTTTTGGTTCAATTTATGAACGAACAGGTAATTATGCGCTTGCATTAAACAATTACGAAAAGGCATTTGCCCTTTTATCTACTTCGTCCGAATATGTCTCTGTAAGAGTTCAGACACTAGCTGGCTTAACGTTTGTATATACCCAAATTGGTCGATATTCGGAGGCTCTAAAGGTTGGAATCGAACGATTAAATA
This sequence comes from Anaerolineaceae bacterium, assembly GCA_016124855.1. Lineage (GTDB taxonomy): Bacteria > Chloroflexota > Anaerolineae > Aggregatilineales > Phototrophicaceae > CFX2. The sequence continues at coordinate 255,016 of WGMX01000014.1, forward strand.
TCGCAGAGAGTCTTGGGGATCGAAACCTTATCAGTGATTGCTTATTTCAACTAGGTAGTATTTATTTTTCTATGCGCGAGTATGCCCTAGCTCGTTCATATTGGGAGAAGGCACTTACTATTGATCACGAGACGCAGTTCACATATAACACAGTAGTGACGCTTAACGCCATCGGGTCGTCATATTGGGAAGAAGGTAATCAAGAGATGGCCCGCAAGTATTACTTAGATGCATTACCTATTGCAGAAGAGTTCAATGATCCCGAGTTACTTGGAACTATTTACCATACACTCGGATTACTCTATCGCCGGGACGGAAACTACAGTGTCGCTATTGGTTATTTTGATCGTGCGATTCCTTATTGGAGATCCGCGAGCGACCGGGTTGGCGAGATATTTAGTTATAATGATCGTGGCTTAGCATACGAGCTTAATTCAAATTTTGTAGAAGCCATTACTGATTATCGTGCATCAGTAGAGATTATTGAAAAGATATTAAATGATGCAGTTCTTGACCAAGCAGTAACGCATCTCATAACAGAAACTCAGAATTTCTGGCCTTACGAACGACTTGCAGTCCTCCTGACACAGCGAGGGGACCCCATTACGGCATTTGAATATGTCGAGCGTGGTCGCGCAATTTTAACCCGATCCGAACTGATTAAGGGGCAAATCGATTATCGCGCGAATGTAGATCAAAATCTTCTTAATTCCGAAAGAGAATTTGCAAAGTTACGAAGAGATGCACAAGCTAACCTTGATCAATTAAGGAAATCAGGAGCGACAGACCAAGATATTAAAGCAGCTGAATATGCCGTGTCAGAAGCTCAAACTAATTATCAACAACTCCTAGAGCGTATGCAGCTTGAAGGTGGCTATCTGGCGCGGGAGCTTGCGTTCAGCATCTCAACTATTCCAGATATTCAAGCAGCTTTGCCTCCGAATACAACGCTTATTGAATATTCCATAGGTTATTCTCAGGTTACGGATCCAGACAGTGTAGTGTTTATCATTACCAATACCACATTTGATGCAATTATCCTTGACGTTGATGCACATGAGATTGATAAAGAAGTTCACGCTTTTATAAGTTCTCGAGTAGCAAATGTGGAAGCATTAACAAATTTGTATTTTTCTGTAATTGCTCCAATCGCGGACAAATTGCGAACGTTTAGAATCATAATAGTTCCCAATAGATCCCTCAATTTCATTCCTTTCACCGCGCTCAACGATGGAAGTAACTATCTCGTTGACAAATACTCAATTAGTTTAGCTCCAAGCGCCACAGTGTTATCCTTACTACATAATCGTTCTGTAAGCCCTCAACCATCAAAAGCTGCATTAGTTCTCGCACAGCCAAGTGCTCCTAACCTACCACTTTTGAGATTTGCTACCGCTGAAGCAACAGAAGTTGCTCGTATATTTGGAACTCAACCTGTCCTTAACGCAAGTGAGACGGACATTCGTTCAAAGGTAACTGGAACTGCTGCGCTATACATTGCTGCCCATACCGAACTCGACCCTTTAGATCCATTTGCATCAGTAATACATTTAGCTCCATCGGGAACAGATGATGGTGTACTCGAAATAAGGGAAATATATGAACTTGATTTATCTAAAGGTACTGACTTAGTAGTACTTAGTGGTTGCGATACAGGATCTGCAAACATGTATGAAAGTTTTGGGCAACTCAACCGCGCTTTTATGGCAGCTGGTGCAAAAAGAATTATTGCCAGCTTGTGGAGCGTAGATGATGAAGCAACAGCAACCCTTTTGACAACCTTTGTACAACAACTAAATAACCAGACTGACTATGCTGATGCATTAAGGATGGCAATGATAAAGACTCGAAAACAATTTCCGGAACCTTATTATTGGGCATCGTTTCAATTAACAGGATTACCATAGATTAACATTATGAAAATAGTCGATAGTCTGCTGTCTATTTAAATGCTGTCAGAATAATGAAATATACCGACTGAGGTTTATTTTGCATTTTGCTGTTGTTCTGTGTTGTAGAGAAATCCATAATACAACTTAGTGACTTATATTTGAGTGGAGTACTTTAATGAAAATACGATTGAAGTTGCTAGCTCTTTTTTTATTGATTGGATTACTAGGCAAGGTCTGGCAAATCCATGCCCAACCCAGCAGCAATCCAGCGATCATCATACTAAATGTCGACCCAAATTATGTTCATTATGCGCGTGCTGGTTGGACTGCACCTCAACCCTTGCGAGCCGGAGATGTACTAAACTCCGGCGATTATATCTATCCAAATTTCCCTTCGGCAAAAGTGGGGATTGTCCTGACGGTCTTGTGTTCTGATGGAACGATTGCCACCTTTTCGGTGAATCAACTTAATGCCAATCAACCGATTCCCTGTGTCAAAAGTACGCAGACCTTACCAATCATTGGCAATGCAGGACTAACAAGCATCAAAATACAACGTGGCGGACGTCAAGATCCCCTAATTCCATATTTGATTTCACCACGTGCCACAGCTATGACTACAGACAAAGTCGAACTTGTGTGGAACCACGTAGGAGATGTGGAACACTATACCATCACTGTGCAAGCTGGCGCTGATGTTATTTGGGAAAGTGGAGCCTTAAAACCCGAGCAAGTTGTCGAGGGAGATACGGGACGAGTAGTACTGCCAGTTTCACTTAAAGAACAGACCATATATACGGTTGAGATCTGTGTGTTATTCGCCAATCTGAAAAGTGGTTGCACAACAGATCCAGGGTGGAGTACAGGGTCTGGACTAGCATTTTACTATGTTCCAGCTTCCAGCATTCTCCCCTTTGCTGCAAACTTCGCTCAATCATTAGGGACAAATTCCCCAGAATACCTTTATGCATATTCTGCACTACTCAAGGAATCTATCTCTTCACTGTCGGCTAGTGAACCTATTGGATATTATTCAGAGGCGATTGATGCCCTTGAGGAGGTACTCTCCAAATATCCAACCAGTGAACTAGCTAAATCCCCAAGGCTCTATTATGAACTCGGCGAATTATACCGAAATATTCAATTGCCACGCACAGCTGCTAAATATTTTACACAGGCACTCAACTTAGCGACTTCAGGTCCATTATCGAATATACCAAATGAGACGGCAGCACTCGCAGCCATTGGATTAGCACGCACAACCCCTGACGCATCTCAAACTGTAACACTCTATAACCAAGCATTGGCTCAATTTAAGTTTTATATGAACGAAACAACTTACTCGAGTGAACGACAGGCACTATGTGACGTTATTGGGGATTTATGCACATCCATTAATCCTTAGCACAAACCCATCTTTCGTGATTTTTGTCGCCAGATCCGGAATACAATATCATCGAGTTATTTAATAACTAAGGACACATACTTGTGTATCTCACTCGCCAATTGATGGTCATTTTCATAGGTCTAATAATAATAATATTCGCACCATCCAATACGCAGCTAGTTCGGCCAGTAGTTGCCCAAGATTGTGACTTTTCACAAAGGGATTTCTACGGCAATTGTATAACCGATCAAGGTGGAGGTTTTTTCGGTTCTCAGCAGGATTGTCCATTCAACCAAAGGGATTTCTTCGGCAACTGTATAACCGATCAGCAAAACTGTCCTTCTAACCAAACGGATTTCTTCGGCAATTGCATAACTGATCCATCTCAGAGCGGAAATAGTCCGGGCGTCATTTTTAATGGACTAGGTGAAAACCTCTCATGCGAAAATTTTGACACTATATTTACAAGTCTATCAACGCTATCGCTGGTAGGTGGCTTCGGTAATTCGGGTCAGTTCGACAGTAAGACGATTGAGAAAATGCTGCTTCCCTTCGGTGCTCAATTTTGTTTTATGCAGCGGCAGTATGATCGTGCTATCGCACTTTATGACCGTGCCATGAAGCTATATCAGAAGGATGGCTTAAGTGTAGCTGAGGCCATGATTCTCAACGATATGGGAGCAGCCTACTTAGGCAAAGGGGAATATGATTCAGCACTACTCCACTTTCAACAATCACTTGATCTCATCAAAGCAATGCCCGAATATCGTGGAGTCCCAATCACTAATATCGGGTTAATCTATACTTATCAAGGGCGATTTGTTGAAGCGCAAGAGTATTACGCACGTGCATTAGAAGACAAACAATTCAAGGATAACAACATCTGGATGGCAATTAACCATCTGGATACAGGTCTATCCTATCATCTGCAAGCCGATTCTCAGACCAAATTGGATGTCAGTCAAGTCTTTCTCGATAGAGCGCGAAGCGAATATATGGCCGCTCTTGATCTGCTGCATTCTAATGGTAGCGGCGGCTTGTTAGGATCGCTGGGAGGCGCAGGATTGCTGTCCAACGAGACGCAATTGGGAGGCAAATCCTCATTTGATATTGAGTCAATTCTCCCTATCTTTGAAACGCTATCGAAGATGGGCACTCCAGAGAATCAACGAAATGCTAAGTTGTTCTTGAGTATTTTGCGTGGTGGTAATCCAGCGTTGGAAGCGGCTGCACAGTACAATCTTGCAATCCTTGATCTTGAGGCCAAAAACTACGACTCAGCCAGAGCAAAGTTTGAAGAGGTATTAGGTATTGCGCAAGTTCTCGGGGATTCCAGCTTCGAAGGGACCGTGCTCACGCTGGTTGGTTTTTCATACTTCCTAGAAAAACGCAATGACGAAGCGTTAACCGCTTACAACACCGCCATCGAAACGCTCTCGTCAGGTGGCGGTGGAGATCCATTGGTCATTGCATATGCGAACCGTGGCCTACTATTTGAGAGTATGAAGCGTACTTCCGATGCAATCAAGGACTATCAACAATCGATTACCTTAGTCGAAAATGGGTTGAACCGAGTTGTACTCGATAGCACTATTTCCAACTTAGCCACGTTACTTGCCTATACGCCACCTTACCAGCGGATGACAGCCTTGATGGTTGCTAACAAAGATACAGCAGCGGCATTAAACTATACTGAACGAGGCCGTGCAGTCCTGACGCGCACGCAACTTTTGAGTGATGCCATCGATTACCATAAACTGTCGAATTCTACTCTATTAGAGCAGGAACGCGCGCTCCGACAACAGCTTCGTGATGCACAAGTCGCAGTCGATAATCTAGGAGTACTCAAAGAGGCAACACAAGAACAACTTACGGCTGCGAAAAACAAATTAGAAGCTGCACAAATTGCATACCTGAATCATATCCAACAAATGCAGCTTGAAGGCGGCTATTTAGAGCGTGAAGTCAGTCGGGATGTTGCCGAAACTTCTGCTGTAGAGAAGTCAGTACCACCGAATACAGCTCTAATCGTATATAAATTTGGTGCTATCAATCCGAGTGGCATGGGAGTGTTTGATAATCCGAGTACCGCTTTCGTAGTCACTAATAGAGACATCAAACCCATTTCATTAAGTTTCAACTCCCAAAGTGTACAACAATTGGTAAAAACATATATCGCCGACCCGAAGAGCCAAACGGGATTACTCCAAGAAATTTACGAGTTGGTTTTTACAGACGTTGTTAAACACATTCCATCTCATACCACTCATCTTATCATTGCGCCAGATGGCCTCCTCAACTACGTTCCGTTTGCGGCTCTGCCCTTCCCTGATGGGAAATATCTCATAGATCACTACAGTATCAGTATGATCCCAAGCGGTACGATCCTTACGATATTAGAAGGTCGGAAACCCCAAGTTGCTACAAAACCCGGTCTTGTCCTTGTTCAACCGGTTGCAACTGGCTTGCCGATCCTACCAAATGCAGGGACGGAAGCTCAATCAGCTGCTCGTGCGTTAGGCGTCAAACCCATTTCTGATGCTACAGAAGCTGATTTGCGAGACAATGTTTCTGGCGCTGCTGTAGTCCACATCAGCGCACATGCAGAACTCGATCCCTCAGCCCTATTATTTAATGCTATCTATCTTAAAGCGAGCACCGACTATGATGGTCGCCTAGAAGTACGTGAAATCTATGAATTAGATTTGCGGAGTGCCCAATTAGTTGTCCTGAGTGGGTGTGATACGGGCAGCGGAGGCGATGGCGAAAACTTCGCGTTACTCAACCGTGCATTCTTTGCTGCCGGCGCTCAACGCGTTATCTCCAGTTTGTGGAGCATAGATGATGCCGCAACAACTGATCTCTTAACTGAATTCTACAAAGCCCGTTCGAGCGGTCAGTACAAAACGGATTCCCAAGCATTGCAGGCTGCCATGTTCAAGTTGAAATCGCTACCTCATTACAGCAATCCTTATTATTGGGCCAGCTTTGTATTAACGGGTTTACCGTAATTATTGGGGCAAGCACACCCACCCATGTGAATCCAGTTCTGCCTGTGCATCAGCTACCCACCGCATATGTCGCGGATTAGTCTGGTCAGCTTCACCAATCAATTGTGAGGGATCATTGGGATCAGGATCACGGCGTACAATCATACATAAGGTATTTTGATCGACATTATCACCTAAATACTGTGCCCAATAATGATAGGCTTCAGCCGTAAAATCGCCTGGGCCAAATTGTTTATTTTTTTGGGCAAGTTGCATTGCTTCTTCAAGGAGTGATCCAATTGTAATCGGTGCATCTTTTAGAGCCAGTCTTGCTCCAGCTTCTGTGGTAAGTAACAGAAAACGATACCAATCTAGTAATTCTGGTGTATCACCACGCTCCAAAGCACATGTATTCAATGGCTGACCTGACAGATAACGCAGGCGAGCGTTATGCGCAATTGCGACTGCACGTTCCAATTGAACCGAATCTTCAGCATAATTCACCAGTAGGAACGAGCTTAGCAAATAATGTGCCTGCACATTGCTATCGTCGAGTTGAACCGCATTAGAATACGATTGCTGAGCACGCGAAAGATAATCCTCAAATCCCGGTGATGCATCAAAGAAAATACCCAAGTTCATCTGGGTAACGCTTCGGGAACAAACGCTGCGGCTATCTCCTAACCCACCTTCCAAGAAACTTATTGCCTGAATGAAATCTCCAGCCTTATTAAAGTCATGATTTCCCTGAGCTTTTACAAATTCATCATTGAGGTTCTTAACCAGATCAATTGCTTTATCGGGGGCAGCAAGAGCCAATACCATTGATGACCGGGAGGCACGGACGTTATTGGCCATCTGTATACCTTCTCGGATATTTGTTTCCAGTGTTTGGTACCAGTCCACATTTTTCTTACCGAAAAGCCGGTACAATTCGGCCAGACGCACAACACTCTGATCTCCTTCGGAACCTATCGGAGAATCAATAACCTGATTAATTTCGTTCCTTAGAGCAGGTTCAATATCTGAACCTAAACGTTGAGCGATGTCGAGATTTTGACGTGCCACCGTAATATCAGTTACGCGTACCCCTTCTTCAACACGCTGACGAGCAAGCTCTGGATTAATGAAAGTCCGTGCGACAATTACTACTAAAACGAGGATAAGACCAACCATTAATCGCATAAGTATCCGAGACGATTGTTCTACTCGATCAGATGGGTCAAAGAAACTTATTACTGGATTTAACGCGCTGGCTAATCCAATGAGACCACTTAGAGATCCAATAAGCTGCTCACCAGCGAGGAACAAAACAATCACCCACCAACCTAAAAGAATTACGAATACAAAAAACACAATAAAAGACAGATTTTGAAGCAACGATAAATGTCTTTGAATCCAATAGGTAGACTTTATTTGGATGTCATGCAACATGAATACACCGACACAATAATCTTGAGAAGATAACTCTAGTTTAACCTAGTCCTACAAAATCCACAGTTGTCCAACATTACCCAAACAAGGACTTTAGTAATAAATCAAACATTACGTCTAATTTTTTACGATCAGTACAATTCTCGCCCAAGTCGCAACCGACAACGCAACCAAATCCAAATTAACTTTGCGACTGTCGCTCAAATAGTTACCAAAGAAATCCTGCTAAGAGACTAGCAATCCTGATCATAGCCGAAATAAAAACATCTTCGGATCGGCAATTACCATAAAAATCTTGTTCATAGGATTCTCAATCTTTGGCGTGGGCGCAAAGGGAACCATTATAAAGCGAGAACGCCATAAAAAAAGCAAATGAGACGACGATCATTCCCCTGTGTGGTTCGTTAGTTTTTTGTCCTTTAGCTCTCACAAATGGTCTACGACAGACCTGTTAATACAAAACTGGCCCAAAAGAATGGGTTGCTATATTCTGGCATCTCTTTAATCTGTAGCATCGCAGACCGCAGCGCCTGCGAGTCCGTTTCGTGCTCACCATTACTTCGCGCTCGATAGAAAGCTGTCAAAAGTACGCTAGTCGCCTTGTCATCAACGCCCCATAAACTTGAGATCACTTTTTGTGCGCCAGCAGACAAAAATGCCTGATTAAACAGACCAAAATCTTCTCCGTTACCACTGCTGCCCGTGTCACACCCGCTTAGAACAACCAATTCTGTGCTGCTAAGATCAAGCGCATAAATCTCACGCACTTCAAGTCTACCATCATCAGTATCATTCTTGCCTAGATAAATCGTGCCAAAAAGAGGCACAAATGGATTCAGTTCGGCGTGGCCACTGATATGCAGAATTCTTGCTCCCGTGACATTAGCGCGCAAATCTGATTCCGTGGCATCGCTGATGGCTTGAACGCCAAACAACACCGCGATGTCGTTTGCCTCGCTATTAGCATAGTTGAGCGTCGATAGTCCAACCGCATGCGCCTGTGACATCACCAATGCAGGGTTAGTTGCAGGTGCGGGTTGGCTGTTTTCAAGTTGGATGTAAACGGTTGCGCTGGGAATTGTATTCAAAACATAGCTGTCGATGAGGTAACTGCCATCCGGCGCTTGCAACGCAGCGAAGGGCACACGATAAATTGGGCCGCTGGGTGAAATTATGATGTGCTTAATATTGGTAGGGATGTCAGCGGCAATCTGATTAAAAAGCAGGCGGTATAAATCAGGAAGCACGCTTATATTCCTCGGATCAGTAATGTAATTCTTAACTTGGCTGCGGGTGATGGCAAGTTGAACTGGTTCCACCATGTTCTGTGTGACGAGTATAGCGAGACTATTTTTATCGCCGACTGAGTAAAAAATTGCAGCTTCGTCAGCCTGTAATACAGATTGAAGATTATAAACTGACGCAACATTTTTAAGATCGACTAATAGGGTACCATTTTGCAATTCGATCATTTCAAGAATTTGAAGATATTCACGCTGCACATCCTCCAATGCATCGCTCGTAGTAGTTAATTCTTCACTTGTCGAATTTCTCTGCTTCAGTTCATCTAATTGGCTTTGCAGATTGGTAACCCTAAGTTCAGTTGCCTCAAGCGCAATTATCAGTCGCTTGTCCACATGATTAAGGCCAATGTGCCAGCCTTCAGCCTGTATACTCGCCAAATTACTCCTCAATCCGATTGCTCGGCTTCGCTCGAGATAGCTAAATGCTTCATCAACTTGCCCATCGTTTACCAGCAAAATGGCCGCATTGTGATATACCTCATCGGTGTCAAAGTGTTCTTCTAAGGAGACCAAACGCCGACTGCTACCAGAAGTCTGTATAAATTGCTCCAAAAGTTGGATTCCTGATTTATATTGTTGTATAGCTTCGGTTGAAGAACCACTTTGCGCCAGCGCATCTGCATAATCAAGCTGTGATAGAATTTGGATTTCGTTTGGTTGTTTGGTTGAATAATGCGCGAGAGACATAGCCGCAACAAAATATGCTCCGGCAATGTCAAAATGTTGTTGAAGCGAGTAAAGACGACCAGTTCGATACAGCACAGATGCAGCTCCACTCCGGCTACCCTGACTGCGGTATTGTTCTAACGATAACCCGTACCATTGAAGCGCTGTATCATACTGACCATTTTCCGTATAAAGGCTACCAATTTGCGCGAACATGTCAGGTGCATCTACTGCTAAACTGCCGTCTGATGTAGTAAGAGCTTGTTGGAACATTTCCAAACTCGCACTGAGGGTCAAATAATTTGCCCGTAGCGACGCAAGATTTCCCAGTATTCGCTGGCGCGCTCTTGAGATAATAGACAGCGATCCATCTGTTTTGAAAATCATACTAGTAAAAGGGTCATTCGGTGTATACACGCCAAAATAATCGTCAGAAAAGGCTGATTTTTGCACATAAAAGTTGTCCAGAACAGGTATCGAGCCTGCAAAGTTGGTTGGAGAAAGTTGATCGACACTTTGATGTATAGGGAGAGGGGCGGTCAGTGAGAGGGCCCTATTGTAATAGGTTAACGCCTCCGTCGTCCGCCCTTGTATCTCGTACAACTGTCCGAAGCCACTAAGAGTTAACATATAGAGGGCTTGGAAATCTTCTGGAAGCAAAGCACTTATCAGTTCGTCGTTTTTAGCATTTGTAATATCGTAATCCAGATTTGTGTGGATAGAGAGTTTTGATTGAAAGAAACCGGTATTCCAGAAGGCATTAACTGCGCGGTTGAAGTAAAGCTCTGCTGCTTGGTAATTACCTTGTTGCAATGATAAATTTCCAAGTTTGTTGTAGATGTCTATAAAACACAACGTATCGGTATTAGCTTCTGGATAAAAAGCTGTATCGGGATACTCACTTCTTGGCAATAAAATACTACTCAAGTATTGCCCACTTGCTTTATAAGTTGCTTCTGCAGCATCAAGAGATCCCTGATAGCGGTAGTAATCACCCACTTGGCTTAACTGACGACCTAACGCCCGATTTTGACTTTCCTCATAATCGCTAAGAAGTGAAAAATCCCCTGCTGCATGAATATCGCCGCCGTCTGTGGGCAATACACCTGAACTCGATAGATTCATCGCATCTTCAAGGTTGAAATTGATATTACCTTGCATGTTGATGATAAAAGCACGACCATGATTTAGTGTTTTGCAACGAGAAAGGTCATCAATTTCGGAGAGAATGAGTAAAAATACACCTGATCGCAAAGGGATACCTTTTTCAACAGCCTCTCCCAATTGGCCATCCAATATCTCATCAGTAAATGGGAAGATAGCAGAGCAGTAGGGAGTCCGCGAGTTAATGCTCAAATAAGGTTGAATATTGCCTTGAACAATTCCTTTATAGTCTATCGTCGTAGCCGGGCCGTTTCCGTCTCCAACGGAAAGATTACGATCTGCATATAATACCGAACCATCACATGCAAAAAGCTGAATCTGGTATACGCCCGATGGTAGAGTGGTAAAAAATTCTAGACCGGGATTGATACAGCTTTCCGGTGAGAGTTGATACTGTGGAGTTCGAATGAAGGTAGGCTCATTATCGAAGTAGGTTTGTTGAAGTGCTGACTCGATGATGATATTGCATATGGGATGGTCGGACAAATTGTTAATATACAGGCTACCAGGTGGTAACTCATCTCTAAAGAAACCATCGTGATTTAAGTAGGCACGGATATCTCCACTGGCATCTGGTGCGGTTAATGCCCCAGCAATCATAAAGTTGTCTGGAAAAATAAGTAATTGGGTAGCCCCCCCAGTGGAGAGATTAGAAATACCGAGAAATTCATAATTACAGTCCGCGAGCAACATATAACCGTTAAATCCCGTTGGAACATCTAATGATGCTGTTTCTCCCGGACGAACAACAATATTGTCGCCCAGAGCATCATCTGTCCAATTGTTCTCATTAAATGAGCGCAGTTGAGCGTAGCAAAGATCATGGTGACTATATTTGTCGTTTCGTATGGATATTGCTGCGTTTGGTTGGGTTTTGCTAACCGCCTGCTCACCTTCAGCCACAGATCCCTGCGTAAAAGAGTAAGAGTTATACATGAACACAACCTCACCCGAACGTTCCAAATTGATCTGTACAAATCCGGTGTCATAAGGGGTTGTGAATTGGTCGCTGCACGATAAAGCACTCACGACATATACTCCCGGATTTTCGACCACGAAACTTGTAGAAACGGCATTTGGTAAATTCACATTGAACCAGCGTCCTGGTTCTCCTTGAAAGGCTGCCCCTACTAATCGAGGCGGGACATCGACACCAAAATAGTAAGAACAGATGTCAAATCCTGTTTGATTCGTTAACGTCAGGTTAATTTCCCCTTCATCAAAACGCGGGGTTTGTGTATAAACAGCTTCGAACCCATCAAAAATCATCGTCGTATCTTGGCGAATTTCAATGTTATAGTCTTCAAAAATCACTACATTATCGCAGCTGATAAAGCGGAAACCATACGGGTGATAAAGTTGATCGGGTAAAGGAAGAACCCATTCAGATTGTTCTCCCGGCTGAAGTGGGCTTCTACCTGACAACCAATCCACAAAGGAGGGCATAACACCAGCCGCAGGGTCATAATATTCTGTAGTTTGGATTGTACAAATAGCCTGCTCAGAACTGTTAACAATCACGAATTTAATTCCATTTTCATGAAGGGCTCCAGGCCCCATTGTCGAAAGTTCCGCTAAAATTGGTAAAGGAGTAGGTATGAACGTTGCAGATGCAGTCGAAAGCTGCTCAAATGTCGCCTTTTCTTTTGGAAGAATTGTAGATGCATTTTCGACTGTAACTGGCAATGTATTTGGGGGTATAAGTACCACAAGGGTAGGAATTGATTGCAATGCTTCGGAAGGTTTTTGCAACAATATGGCTATCCAAACGTACAGACAAATTGTCGCCAGAGATAACCCTACTAGAAATACAATCTTATAAATGTGTAAGGAATTCCTTGATCCTCTTTTAGAAAATTTCCCCATATGGTTTTGAGCTATCTTTCATTCGAACAAGTAGTTAACTTATTATTTTTACTAGAAAATACAATATTTCCAGATTATAGCTTACCGAGTGAGTGTAAGCAATGAATTGGCAAAGAAGCACAGTGGTGCGACAAATATTCTAAACATACCTGACATCGCATATCTTATCGATTCAACATTGGTTGACCAGAATTTCCACAAGACAAAAGAGCAGCACGTATAATAGAATTCTCTGTATAACGGTGGCACGATTTCTAGCAGAAAAACAAATGAGATACGTGTACAAAATATGGTTAGTGAAGATTTTCGATCGGCTAGGTTGTATCTGCAAATAGTTCAAATATTTGATGAAGATGAACAAAGTATCTAGTGTGAAGGGAAGAGGCTCAGATAAAGCTTAACTTGCTAAACAACCAGCGAATATATCATTTCATGATAGTGTTACTTAGATTCCAAGCAGTTCCAACACTAATATCTAGGTGCTTTGCAATAGCTGGAAAGCTCCACCCTCTTGACCGAAGTTCAATGACCTCTGCTTGAAGTTCTATTCTTGCGGGATCCATAGGGCGAGGTTGGTTTTGATATTTTGCCCGATGAAAAGCGAATTCAACTCTGAAATATCTAGGATACGTGCGGCGACCCGTTCGCAACAATTATATTGTACTGTATTTGAAATAATAAATTAAACCTAATAATTTACAGTGACTAGTGTCTAGAGTACTGGTTATCAAACACAAATCGTTTGTTTAGAATGATCTTACTCAGAAGTTCACATTTCCAGTTCACTAGCCCTAAACTATAGGGCCAATATCCCGCAATTGCTGCACATCCCGCATTGGTGGGACACCAAAGACACTTTTATACTCCCGGCTGAAATAAGCCGCGTCATTGTACCCAACACGGTATGCAGCACTCGTTGCATCCAAATCTTCGCCAAGCATAAGACGCCTTGCCTCTTGAAGACGAACGCGTTTTTGGAATTGTAAGGGTGTCATTGCCGTGACAGACTTAAAGTGCTGATAAAAGCTGGAAACACTCATACCCAATTCTTGGGCGAGATGTTCAATGTGCAGTGCTTGATCAAAGTTCTGTCGTATTTGTTCGACTGCCCACGCCATTGATGAGGTTGATCCTTCCGCAACGGTGAGGTGAAAGAGCTGATCGCCTTGATCCCCTGCTAGAAGGTGAAAAACAATCTCCCGTTTGATAAGCGGCATCAAGACTTTTGCCTCCTCAGGCTGTTCGATAAGCTTGATGAGGCGAACCAGCGCATCGAGTAACTCTATGTTGAGAGGGCTAACCTTGGTAGATTCTGCATTCGAGTTTCGTTTTTGCACCTTATATCCGGCTTCAATCATCACAGAACCCACTAGATTCGGATCGAGTTCCAGCCGTAGGCTAAGGTAAGGTCGTTCTCGAGACGCTTCCACAACTTGACTAATTCTTGGCAATTCAATTGTTGTAAGAAGGTAATTAAAGGGATCGTACTGAAACCGACTGTCGCCCAGAAAAACCACCTTACTCCCTTGAGCGATGAGACAAAGTGAAGGCTTTAGTACACTGTAAACCTTATCCCCCGGTGTCGAAAAGCGTCCCATGTACACCCCTTCGAGCACTTGGATCTCACCATCTTCGGTGATGGTCTGACTGATCCGCTCAACAAGCTCGTCACGATTCAATTGCAGACGAATGGCGTCCCGCTCGTCATTTTTACCTTTGAGTGTATTCATCAGGGCTTATCTTTCTTTAATTCGAGCACTTGTAGGATTATACAAATTTCTATTTACTCTGTGCGTTTTAGGAGGAATTCTTGGAGAATCGTACAAGGATTGTCGAAAATCGTACAAGCTTTCCCCGACTCACCTTCCTACAATGACAATGGAATATAAACCAATCCTGACCATCAAACCGATAACATCGGATCAAAATCGCAACAAAGGAAAATGAAATGATTAAAGACAAAGTCGTGATCATCACCGGCGCATCATCAGGGATTGGAGAAGCAACCGCGAGGCTGCTTGCCAGCAAAGGCGCTAAAGTCGTGTTAGGTGCGCGGCGCGAACAGCAGCTCAAACAACTGGTTGATGAGATTCAAAAAGCAGGCGGACAAGCGGCCTATCGAGTAATGGATGTGACGAGTCCATCGGATAACACCAAGATCGTCGAACTCGCTAAGAAAACATTTGGTGGGCTTGATGTGATTTTCCTGAATGCCGGCATTATGCCAACTGCTCCACTTTCGGCATTGAAAACGGATGAATGGAACCAAACAGTGGACATCAACATCAAGGGTGTACTGAATGGTGTGGCTGCTGTACTACCAACTTTCATCAGCCAAAAATCTGGGCATATTATCGCCAACTCATCCGTTGCGGGATTAAAAGCTTATCCGGGTGGTGCAGTTTATGGTGGCACAAAATGGTTTGTACGCGATTTCATGGAAGTGTTACGCATGGAGTCTGTTCAGGAAGGCACAAACATTCGCACAGCAACGATTTACCCGGCGGCGATTAACACTGAATTGTTGAACGCAATTAGTGACCAAGCTGCGGCTAAAGCGATGACTGCCCTTTATGAGCGGTATGGCATTTCGCCAGATCGCGTAGCCAACGTTGTGGAATTTGCGATTGACCAGCCGGAAGACACCAACGTGAACGAATTTACGATTGGCCCTACCCCACAGCCCTGGTAAACAATGTAAAAGAGGTGGTTTTCGCACTGTCCCTATTAGAAGCGAAGCTGGTTACATCTTTGACCGCATTATGTGACCAAATGAAGTAGTAAAGGGTTGTGCGCTATGGGTAGTTACGAGGTTCTTAAGGTCATGCTAAAGCTGTAGTAAATCCCGGTTGTATGTTGAAAGGAAGAAAATTTGCTCATGGAAGAGGCTAAGAAGTCTGTAGGAAAAGTTGCCTTGGTAACCGGTTCTGGAAGCGGGATTGGCCGCGCAACGGCAATTGCCTTCGCCCGTGAAGGCGCAAACGTGGTACTAGCCAGCAGTTCAGAAAAGAACAACCGTGAAACCGCCAGAATGATCGAAGAAGTCGGAGGGCAAGCCTTAGTCGTTGCCTGCAATGTGGCGAGTGCTGAGGATGTGCGATTGGCACTGAATAAAACAGTCGAAACATTTGGACGTCTCGACTTCGCATTTAACAACGCTGGTTCTGAACAAACACCTGCTGCGACAGCCGATATTACGGAGGAAGAGTGGGACAGGATCGTTAATGTTAGTCTCCGTGGGGTGTTCTTGTGCATGAAGTATGAGATTCCACTGCTGCTCAAGCAAGGGGGTGGCGCAATTGTCAACGTCTCTTCAGGCGCTGGGGTCAGAGGCATAAAGGGAGTAGCCGCCTATGTGGCCGCGAAACACGGCGTGATCGGTTTAACGAAATCCGCAGCACTCGATTATGCGACATCTAACATTCGGATCAATGTTGTATGTCCGGGCATTATTGACACACCGATGATGGGACGTTTCACTGGTGGTACGCCTGAAGGTCGCCTAGACGCAATCGCCCAAGAGCCTATTGGAAGGGTTGGCAGTCCGGAAGAGATTGCTTCGGCGGTCATATGGCTCTGTTCAGATGCGCCTTCATTCATGATCGGCCATGCAATGGTCATCGATGGCGGCCAAACAATATAGCCTATCTGCGGATTGGAAAGATCAGTTATCGGCAATATCAAAAGTAAAAATATTCTTTAAAGGCAGAAAGTAATGATAACGCTCTCTTTCGAGAATAAAGTTGCACTGGTTACGGGTGCGGGTTCCGGAATCGGTCTAGCAACAGCTAAAGCGTTCGCAGAAGCAGAGGCAACGGTGGTGCTAGCGGACATCAACGAGAACACGGTTCGCACTGTAGCTGACGAACTCGTCGCTACTGGTCTGGTCACAAAGCGATTGCAGTCCGCTGCAATGTCGCCGACGAAGCTGATGTGGCGGCCATGATCAAACAGATCGTATCCACGTTTGGTCACTTGGATGTGGCTTTCAACAACGCCGGTGTAAATACCCCGAGCATTGAAACCGCTGATGCCAGTGGTGAAGAATTTGATCGTGTGAACAACATCAATCTTCGTGGCGTATGGAACTGTATGAAGTACGAGTTACAACAGATGCGCGAGCAAGGAAGTGGTGCTATCGTCAACTGTTCTTCCGTGGCTGGACTAATCGGCGGCGCTGGTCAAGCCATATACTACGCATCCAAACATGGTGTGATTGGGCTAACACGGAGTGCCGCAATCGAATATGCGTCCAAAGGAATTCGCATCAACGCCGTTTGCCCGGGTTCAATCGAAACCCCAATGCTTAATAACCTGATCGAGAAAGGATGGGCAACTCTCGAAAGCGTGGTAGCTCCTCAGCCTATCGGACGGCTAGGCAAGCCTGAAGAGATTGCTGCGGCTGTTCTTTGGCTTTGTAGCCCAAGCGCAAGCTTCGTGATTGGACATGCACTTGCGGTCGATGGCGGATACACAGCATGACAACAACAAACAAATCCACAACTACCGTCAACATCCAGATTGGAACCGGCGTATTTACAGCTAAGCTTCTGGATAATGCCTCATCACATGCCCTGATGGCAATGCTGCCGATGACCATAACCATGATTGAGCTAAATAACAATGAAAAATACTACGATCTGACGAAGAACCTGCCGGTCAATGCTCAACGTGTAGGGAAGATTAACAATGGGGACTTGATGCTGTATGGTTCAAATTGCTTAGTGATCTTCTATAAGAGTTTCAATACGCCACACAGTTACACAAGATTAGGTTCGATTGAGGATGTATCTGAACTGGCAGCTACCCTCGGACAGGGCAAAGTCGAGGTAACATTTACCCTAACCACCTAAATGACACGCTGTCACCTCATGAAGCAGATCGAGTTTAGATATTTTAGTTACGACAAGGAGATTAATCATGCATATTGGTTTACAAATTCCTTCCTTTAAGTATCCCGGTGGAACGGCGGCGATACGCTCCAAACTCAAAGAAATCGTCACAACCGCTGAAGCATCCGGTTTTTACAGCTTGTGGGTCATGGATCACTTCTATCAAATCAAGGGCATGTTCGGTGAAGCCTATACCGATCCCATGATGGAAGCCTACACGACACTCGGATACATTGCCGCACTAACTGAGAAGCCCTACCTCGGTGTACTGATAACAGGGGTAATTTATCGCCATCCCTCCGTTCTACTGAAAATGGTCAACACGCTTGATATTCTCGCCGGGGGTCGCACGTATCTCGGTATTGGGGCAGCATGGTACGAGGACGAGGCAAAAGGTTATGGTATCCCCTACCCTTCAACATCAGAGCGATTTGAGCAACTAGAAGAAAATATCCAACTGGCAAAAGCACTCTGGGCCAGTGATGAGACTTCCTATGCGGGTAAGCATTTCTCCGCTCCGGCCATCACTAACAATCCCCGCCCGCTCTCCAATCCCCATCCGCGCTTAATGATTGGCGGCATCGGTCCGAACAAAACGCTGCGGATGGTTGCACAATACGGAGATGCCTGCAATATCGGTGATTGGGTCGGCAGAGAAAATATGCAAAAGGCAATTGATACCCTCAAGCAACATTGTGAAACTTTGGGACGCGACTACAACACCATCGAAAAAACATCCCTGTGTACCGTGCATCTTTCTGGCGACGATACAGTAGCGAACATCATCAATCAGATTAAAGAACTCTCGACCATGGGCTTTACACACGCGATCTTCAATATGCCGGATGTATACAAAATTACACCGCTCGAAATCTTTGCCAAGGAAATCATTCCGGCAGTGGCTGACCTGTAAATAAGCTACAGGATCGAACTTATTCAAAAACAGGGATTGCGATTTTAGTTCCGTTGCTTGCTATAAATTGAAAGTACAGGTCGTTATGTCTACTCCAGTAACACCACAAGACTTCCCCGAAATTCGTTGGAAAGGCCATTGGATTTGGGTTCCCGAAGAACAGTTTCAACTTAGTATGGGAATGCCGGGTGCAGATCATCCTTTAGAGCAGGAAACACACGGACTATTTCGCAAGACAATCGTTCTTGACACAATCCCTAAGCGCGTTCCAACACGTATTACCGCTGACTCCCGTTACGCTCTTTACGTGAATGGACAAGAAGTCTTTCGTGGCCCTATTCGCAGCCAACCACGCCGTCTTTATTATGATTTGTTCGACCTCGCACCGTATCTAAAACCCGGCGAGAATGTGATTGCTGTGTACGTAAAATATTATGGCAAACCCAAGTCCTACTGGATGCCTGCAGCTCCGAATACCGTCTTGGGGAAATCGGGTATCCTTGTTTTTGAAGCTCACTTGGGCGACGGCAATTGGCTGACTAGCGATGATTCGTGGAAAGCACAAAAGAGTGAGGCTTGGTCAGATGAAGGCCACAACGGAGCGCCGCTTGCGGGCGGTGGCGGCGGCGTACCCATTGAGATACTCGATGCACGAAAGCTGCCCGCAAACTGGAAAGATCTCAATTTCGATGACAGCGCTTGGGGTAATGCGCAGCGTGTTCCATCCGTTCATATAGGCGGATTTGCGCATACTCAACCGCCAACTGATCCATATGGCTCTCTCTATCCGCGTCCAATTGCTAAGCTCGGCGGCGCAATTGTTCTTCCTGAGAGCATCTCGACTGAAACTGTATCAGGATTAGTAGACGAAACAATCGGCAGTCCGGTTGTCCGTGTTGCCCAGTCAAGGATTTCGGGGCATTCCGGTACACAAGCGAGCATACCTCTGAAGTTGAAAGTTCCAGCGGGTGGCTTTGTGCGCTTGATGATGGATATAGGGCGAATCGTTTCCGGACTGGTGCAGTTCACCGTACGAGCGCCTGCCGGAACGACTTTTGATCTGAGTTATGTTGAAGCGCCAATAAAACCCGGTCCGATGGATTTTCTGGGAGTCCATGCTGGCAGCCGCTACATCGCACGGGGCGATTACGATCAATTTGAAGTGTTTGATTCAAATGGTTTTCGCTACATCTACCTTCTTGTTCATGGCGCAGTCGGTACAGTCGAAATCAGTCATTTTGCTGTTCGCGAACTGATTTATCCGTGGCAAACAGGCGCGTCATTCTCGTGCAGTGATGAAACACTGAATCGGATTTACGCGGCTGGCATTCGCACCGTCAACCTCAATTCGCACGATGCATTTATTGACTGCCCAACCCGTGAACAGCGGGCTTGGGTTGGTGACAGCGTCGTCCACCAAATGGTGCATCTGGCTACTAACCTTGACTGGCGTTTGGCCTGGCACTATCTGACTCTCGCAAATTCCCCCCGCTCAGATGGTATCCTGCCCATGAGTGTCGTTGGCGATATTGAATCCTCTGGCAGTTTTACGATCCCAGACTGGGCTTTGCACTGGGTACATGGGGTTTATAACCTTTACAGGTTTACCGGTGATGCAGATAAAGTCAAATCGTTCATGCCAACCATTGAACGTATTTTGCGCTGGTATCTCCCCTATCAAACATCGGCAGGCGTACTCAAGGATGTGGCTGAATGGAATTTGGTGGATTGGGGATCACTCTTTGTTGAAGACACCAGTTCCATTGTCACTGCACTCTGGGCAAGAGGTCTGCGTGAGTTCGCGGAGATGGCTGCGTGGTTAGAAGAAAACGCCAGCCGCCGCTGGGCGGAAGCACTCTATCGTAAAGCACAAACCGGATTTGAAATGTTCTGGGATGAGGCGCGCGGCTCATACATTGACCATATCAAAGAGGGTGTCCCCCAAAAACCCATGAGCCAGATTGCCGGTGCGATAGCCGTTTGTTCCGGTCTAGCTCCTCAAGAGCGCTGGCAGCGAATTGTGCGAAACGTCACCGATCCGCAAAAACTGGTGGTTCGTTCCTGGACGGGTTCAGACAGCGGCGAATACTCCCAAGAAAAAATCATGCGGCAAATGCAAGGCATCTACGAGGCGAATTGGGACACTGATTACCAGATTGTTATCGCTCAGCCCTTCATCAGTTATGTGGTGCATGACGCGGTCGCCCAAGCGGGATTGGCCGATAGCTTACCCGATCTATATCTCCGTTGGGAACAGTTTCTTGAGGGTGGCTACGACACGATTGGCGAGTGTTGGGGCTGGGGGACGCATGTCCACGGCTGGAGCTGCACCCCGACTCGAGACATGATCTTTTACACGTTAGGGATTATGCCTGCTGAAGCGGGCTATTCGAAGGTTCGTATCGAGCCGCGTCTTGGTCGTCTGACTTGGGCGAAAGGGACTGTCCCAAGTCCGCACGGCTTAATTTCAGTGGATGTGACAGCGGATACGCTCACCTTTGACTCGCCTGTTCCCGCAGTCGTGAGCTTTGCGGGGCGACTCTCAAAAGAATATCCTGCCGGTCAGCACACAATATCAGCCCATTAGGATGAACGTCTATGTCTACAATCCTGATCGAAAAGAACATGATGGTGCCCATGCGTGATGCTGTTCAGCTTGCAACTGATATGTACCGTCTCGAGAGCGCCTCACCGATGCCAGCGCTTGTGACGCGTACACCCTACAACAAGGAAAACATTCTCGGCGGGTTCAATGTCATCCGTGCTGTCCAAACAGGATACGTGGTGGTGGTTCAGGATGTGCGTGGACGATACGCTTCAGAAGGAGACTTTAATCCCCAGTTCCAAGAGATTGACGACGGTGTTGATTTGTTCGCATGGGTCACTCGTCAGCCTTGGTCGAATGGCATCTTAGGAACCTTTGGCGGATCGTACCTCGGCTGCACACAGTGGTTACCTACCCGTGAACAACCGGCAGCTTTACGGGCGATGGCACCGTCGGTCACCGTATCCGACGCCTATGAAGGCATGGCTTATCAAGGCGGAACGAAGGTGCTTCACGACTTGCGCTGGGTCGTTCAGGATATTGTTCCTGCCGAGATTCAACGGCAAATTAAACAGGGAAAGTTACCATCGGATTTTGACTACCAATTGGACGTGCTCAATGTCTTGAACCACCTTCCCCTCGCTGACGACCCGCTTATACAAAAATTTGCGCCCTTCTATAAAGAGTGGCTGGGACATCCAACATCTGATGCGTATTGGGCTGCAATTTCGCCCAAGAAGCACTACAAACAGGTCAATGTTCCAGCGCTCCATATTAGTGGTTGGTACGATATTTTTCTCCAAAACACCTTCGAGAACTTTATGGGCATGAAAGCCCAAGGCGAGACTGAACTGGCCCGCCATAACCAACATGTAATCATCGGCCCTTGGACACATGGGAACTTCAGCGGTAGTTTCCCTGAACGCGAATTTGGAGCAGTCGCCAGCAGCGACGCCATTGACCTGATGGGTGTTCAACTTCGCTGGTTTGACCACTGGCTGAAAGATGAGAACAATGGCATAGATCAAGAGCCGCCTGTGATGATCTTTGTGATGGTCGTTGATCAATGGCGTACCGAAAGCGCTTGGCCTCTGCCGGATACACAGTATCGTCCTTATTATCTGCACAGCGCTGGACAGGCCAATACTCTTCATGGAGATGGAACACTATCGTCCGAACCAGCTAATGACGCGCCGCCGGATGTGTATCTGTACAATCCGCTGCGTCCGGTTCCAACCATTGGCGGACAGGTTATTCTTCCGGGTGGCAATGCGATGGGACCACGAGATCAACGCGAGGTTGAACTACGCGATGATGTACTGGTATACAGTACCCCGATACTCACTCAATCAGTCGAAGTGATTGGGCCTATTGAGTTATGTTTATTTGTTGCATCTTCGGCATGTGATACTGACTTTACTGGCAAGTTGGTAGATGTGTACCCGGATGGACGCGCAATTATCCTAACTGAAGGTATCTTGAGAACACGCTACCATTCGTCATTCACAACGCCCAGACTGCTTGAACTGGATACAGTCTATGAACTCCACCTTGATCTATGGTCAACAGCGAACGTCTTTTTGACAGGACACCGCATCCGATTAGAAGTTTCGAGCAGCAACTTCCCGCGCTTTGACCGCAATAGCAATACAGGCGGGGAAATTGCAAGCGAAGCTATCAGCCAGTATCGCCCAGCGATCAACCGCATTTTTCATAATGCCGATCATCCATCACATCTGATCCTGCCGATTATTGAACGACAAACTTGATAGCGACCAATCATTAAGGATATCACTTCAGCCGTTCATTAGTTGTGACGTCTAGTGTAAGTTTTGTGACCAATCAAGCAATTACATGACGCAGGGATATTCACCTATTTCGGCCAGCAGCTGACGGTTCTCGAGGCGATCTTGATCATTCATTTGCAAAACCCGTACCGTTGTGCACCCTTGCGCCGTAAGACCATGAATACGCATATCGGCTTGAATAGTAAATTGATCCTCCTAGCGCTGTTCGCGGAGGTTATACAACCGGGTCAATTCCCCAGTTTGAGGGTCAAAGCCAACAAGATCATATCCTTTATGCGCATTACATTTGTAACAGGCTAGACAAAGGTTATCGGCATCATCTGAACCGCCATGTTTCACAGGGTTGATATGATCGACATGAATAAGGAACGGTGCCAGCAGCGACCGGTAGACGACAGTATTCACAACAATTCTCAGCTCGATTCCGAACAAACTGCCGCACTGCTTTCGCTAGTGTCATGCTGAGGCGTTCCTAAGCTTGAGCTTCATCTTGGCTTTAAGGAGCGACATCATTTCATCAACGCGGACAAAGTCAAACATCTCGTCCCGTTCTTCAGGCGTTAGTTGGTCTTCGCCATTGCGTTCCAAGAGCTCATGCGCACATGCTTGCAAATCTTCCGACAGTTGATAGTCAATGATCTCTTGCGGCGTGGGATTTGTCGCTAGAAAATCAGTGATTTCACTAAAAACTGAACGTACTGGCATGTTTAGCATGGTCATACTCCATGATTAATCTAACCTTATTCTATCATTTTTCGAGGTTAGAGATTCCGGGATCCATTCTAGCTTTGACACAGACAATACTTTAATTCAAAGAAGGTCAAATGGCTTTATAGCATAGTCCAGAACTATGTACCTATCATTCGTATTTACGATTGACCAGATTCCAAACGGTTCCCACACTTATATCTAAGTGTTTTGCTATTGCTGGATAGCTCCATCCGTCTGAACGCAGGTCAATAACGTATTCTTGAAGGTTAAGCTTTGTAGGATCGATTTGGCGGGGCTGTGCGTGGTACTTTGCTCTATTAAAAGCGAAGTCGAGCTTGAAATATCTAGGATATGTACGGCGACCTGTGCGCAACACTTATATTGTACTGTATTTGAAAGTACATCAAATCTATTTTTCATTCTTTTAAAGTGTTATTGTCGATCCACATTCTCTCTTAACTGTGGCATCTAGTTGCCACAATGGTACAGAAGTCATACAGTGTACGGTTTAGTACCTTTGAGACTCCGAAAGGAATTAACTCAAGAGATACTCTCCCCATCTGGAACAAAGTATCGGGAGCAATTCACTCAACTCAGCGCAAGCGCGATCGCTTGTTCGGTCGTCAACGTCGTTCCTTTGTCCCATTCCAATTCAAATACGACATCGCCAAGCCAAGTTCGCAGCCTAGTTAACACGGCCTGTTGATTTATCTGCTCTACTCGCTCGAGAGGTGCACCAATACGAATCCGCAAGGTTTCGGCAGCCGCCAATAGTTCAACAGCTTGTTCATAGCGCTCTTCTATTTCGTTGAGCTGGGCAAGTTGTTCGAATGAGTAGGCGTATCCTCGTTGAAGACCTAATTCGCGGCGAATACGTAGTGATTCGCAGGTTACTTCCCTTGCCTTAGCATATTCACCCATCTCCAGAGCAACACATCCCATATTATGTGTGGCTAAAGCTACGCCACGCTGGTATCCTATTGATTGGTATAAATCTCGGCATTCGAGCAATGCTCGTCTCGCTGCCACGAAGTCATGTATCTCCAGCAAATCTGCCCCGAGAAAGTTAAGAACAGTTGCGAGTTCAAACGGACGAGCTAATTTTCGCCAAAGCGCAACACTTTGAAGTTCATACTGAATTGCTGCCTCACTTTCACCTGTCGTATACCATATATTTATCGCCAGCAACTGTTTGCCTTTCGCCATCCCCGCTGTATACGACATTTGCTCCGCCATCTGTAGCGCTTCTTCGATCTGCTTTTGCAAAAGTATGAGATGGCCGGCGTGTCGAGACAGATCACAATGCATCAACCGAGCATCTACTATCCCCCGCTGATCGCCAAGTTCATAAAACACCTGCTGCGCTTGCCGGGCACACCGCAACCCGTAGTCGAAATCGGAGATTGCGGAGGACAGGTCAGCTGCAGCCAGCAAAGCATGTCCCCGCTGGAGCGAAACCGTTGTCTGGGTTTCTTCCAATGCGCGTTCGAGCCATCGACGCCCTTCTTGGAAAAACCCGCTCAGTTCCCAGAAATTCAGATTCGTGCCCAACTGCGCGACCAATGTAAGGGCTTGCTCGTGATCGTTAGCAAGCAGCCATTCAAACGCGCGTTGTAGGTTATCGTGGTCATCCTGTATAGCCTGCAGTCGTTCAGGCAGCGTCTGCCCGGCACGATTCTCTGCCGCGAGGGAGACGAACTGCGCATAGTAGTGAGCATGTCGTTCCAGCGCATCCGCCTCCTGAGTGCTGCCGCGCAAATGCTCTTGGGCAAATTGGCGGATGGTCTCGTGCATGCTGTAACGCTGGTGTTTGACATCATTTCCAAAGACTACCAGCGAGTGGTCAACCAGCTCGGCGAGCAGCTCGGCGCACGGTTCACCCGGTTCGCCGATCGCCTCGGCGGCTTCCAATGTCCAACCACCGGCAAAGACCGCTAATCGGCGCAGTACCGAGCGTTGCTGGGCGCTCAAAAGTCCGTAGGACCAGTCAATTAGTGTGTGCAGTGTGCGCTGGCGTGACACTGCCCCAGCAGACCGCTTATTCAGCCAGACGAAGCGGTGGCTCAGACGTTCAGCGATGGCTTCGACGGGCAGCGCACGGGCTTGCGCGGCGGCAATTTCAATTGCCAGAGGAATACCGTCGAGCTGCTGGCAGATTCGAACAATTGACTGAACATTCGCGTCGGTCAGCATGAAAGAGAGCAACGATTGCGCAGCCCGGTCGGCGAACAGTTGAACCGAATCATATGTCATCGACTCAGCGACCGTGAGCCGTTCCACGCCATTGATTTTGGGCGTGGCAAATGGTTCCAGCCGTACCACCTGCTCTTCTGCAAGGTGAAGTGGAATACGGCTCGTCGCCAGTACAGTCAGTCCCGCAGCCTCGCGGCAGAGCGTTTGGACGAGACGCGCGCAACCTTTCACCAGATGTTCACAGTTATCCAGCATCAAAAGTAGAGTCTTGTCGCGCAGGTACTCTGCTATTACGCTCGTTGATGAGCGACCGAGGTTTGTCGGCAAACGCAAGGCTGCTGCAATCGCATCATCGATCCCATTTCCATCAGCGACACCCGCTAATTCAACGAAACAGATCTCCTGAGCGAAAACGCCTTCCATGCGGCGGGCTACCTCGGTCGCCAGCCGTGTCTTGCCGACACCACCGGGTCCTATCAAGCTCACCAGCCTGACGGTTCGGCGCGATAGAAGATCGACTAATCGCGCTGCTTCTTGCTGACGTCCCAGAAAGCGCGTCAGAATGGGCGGCAGATTGTTTTCAATTCCGTGCGGCACAACCGGTGCAAGAGCGCGGATCTGTTCTGCAAGGGTCACGGTTTCCGCTGACGGAGACACGCCAAGCTCAGTAGCCAGTATGCGGCGACACGCTTCATAAACATCAAGTGCGGCACTGCGCCGATCCGCCCGCGCCAGCACGCGCATCAATTGACGGTAAGCGGATTCGCTCAGCGGTTCATATTCGAGCAGACGACGCACGGCGTGTTCAGCTTCCGCCAGTTGCCCGCTACGTTCGTGAAACGCGGCCAGTTGTTCCAGTACCCATGTCACTTGCTCATGCCAGCGTTGGCGCTGTGTGCGCAGCCATTCTTCAAACTCCAAACAATTCGCCAGCGAAAATTCGGCCAGAAAATCGCCGCGTATCAGAGCAAGTGCCTCGTTTAACCGATTAGCACATTCCGAGCAATCCTGTAGTTCCGAATGCGGATGAAGGTGGCAGGCTTCGATCAGTGCGCAAAAGCCCGTAATATCCTGTTCGTGATCGCTCAGTGGATTGAAACGCAGAGTAAGCCGGTCGCCAATCAGATATGGCTGCTCATCGGCAGGGTTCGTTCCCAGAGCTTTCTGAAGTTGCGCCCAAGTCACGCGGAGATTATTTTGAGCCGCAGCAGTCGGCATTTCGGGCCACAACAAACCTAGTAGGAATTCACGGCTATGTGCGTGATCCGACTCGATTAGAAGATAGGCCAGCAACCCGATTACCTTGCGGTTGGTGAGGGTGATCGCTCCCAACCGGCGATGCTGAATCTGCAATTGACCCAGTAAAGAAAAAACTAATTCCGCCAAAGTCGTCCCAGATAATGATGGATTAATGGAGTCTCCCTACTGTATTGAATATAGCACACCGAACAAAAAAGTGGTTTTTGGATAAGGGTCATCATCGGACTTCTGACAGGTACTTGGCATCCAAATTCCTTGATAATCCTTGAAAAGCCAGCTTTGTGATCGCCGTGCGAATCAATTTAGTAATCCAGATTAAAAGGAGAGAACGCAATGACAATTAAAGTGATCGTCGAATTACAGGCCAAACCGGGCAAGCGGACTGAACTGAAAAATTTGCTCGAAAGCGTTGCGGCAACGCTTGGGCCAAGTGAACCGGGCTATCTAGGCAGCACACAGTATGCAGTACTCGACAACCCCGACATCGTTGTCGAGATTGCCGATTGGGAATCGGCCGAGGTGCGGGCTACGGCCATGCAGAAGGCAATGTCTAGCGGTGCATATGCCCCTCTCAGCGAGCTGTTAGCCGCGCCATTCCGGGCAACAGTCATCAGTCAATTATCCTGAATTGTTTACATTCTAATGAGTAATGACATTGAGTGCTACTCGCACGGTACCGTATTAGAAATAAGGAGAAATTTCATGTCAACTATTACTAGCCAGTCGATTGATACCCGTAAGTCATCTCTACGTTCTATTTTTCTTGGAGGGATATTCATCTTTATAGCCCAATTAGTAATCCAGTCATGGATAGTTGCTACTGTTCTTCAACAGAACCCGTTTTTAGCCGTACTCCAATATATGGCTAGTGGCGCGGTAGGCGTCTCCGCATTTGAAGGCGGAACTGGTACCGCACTACTTGGAATATTCTTTCACCTGATCATATCTTTTGTGATTTCTGTCATTTTTGTCGTGAGTGCCGACCGAATTCCGCTCGTGCGACGTTACATGATCCCTACCGCTCTCCTATATGGGTTTGGTGTTTGGATTGTAATGCACTTAATCGTAGTGCCTCTCAGCGCTGCGCCGCCGCTGCCGCCTCCAGCTGTACCCTATCTCATCGAAGAAATTATTGAACACATCCTGTTCGTTGGATTGCTATTGGGAATACTCGTTCGGCGCAATGGCACTATCAATCAATAAGACTCGGGCAGAATTCGCTTCAAAATAGGGCAAACTGTAGTTTGGTTTACCCTCAGTATTTTGGGGTAAGGGTCGAGCCAAGAAAGTGCTGGTGATTGCAAAGTACGTGATGCCTGCGGTTTTGACGCGCTGAAAGGTCTGTGAGCTTTCCCTACAGAATGCGTCATTGTTATGTGTGCCACAAGGTGTCGCCACGTACCATGACCACTACCCCACATATTTTGGTTTTGTTCGATGTGACTGGTCGCCACAACCAGCGCGGTACTTAAAATTTCGTGGCATCATCTAGGGAGGAGTTTGGAAATGAATCAATCAGTAAAGCAACGGTTATTGAAGTTAGGGTCTGTGGTTGTATTGGGTGTCGGCGTTTTCGCCGCTGGTATCCTTAACCGCCCCTCACGCGCATTGGCTCAAGAAGCCTCCCACAACACCTACATGGTGCAGGCAGGTGGCTTTGGCGAAGCCAATGTTGAAGTACTTGCTTTTTCTCCATCGTATCTCAAGGTTCATCGTGGCGACACCGTCATGTGGCATGTCACCAGCTTCCACAATATGCGCTTTGGTGAGAATGAAGAACCGTTTATTATCGTCGAACAAATCGACGGCAAGCCCACGCCCATTGGCAATCCAAAGGTTTTCTTCCCGACACAGGAAAGTGGTTCCGCCTACAAGGGTGGTGACGCCAACAGTGGGCTGCCATCAGTGGATGCATTGAAGGGTACCTACTCTCTTATTATGGATCTTGAACCCGGCGTCTACAGCTATCGCTGTGATATTCACCCCGGTATGACCGGTGTCATTGAGGTCGTGGCTGACAGCGAAACCATTCCCGCCCCAACCGAAGTGGCTGCTGCTGCTGACAAAGAATTGGACGACCAAATCGATCCCGCCATCGGTGCTTACTTTGGTATGGTCACCACCGCACCAAAGGAAGCCAAGGATGGTGTCTTTACCATCGGTGTCGGTACAGGTGGCACAGGCCGCGCTTCGTCCCTGAACTTCAGCACGCCTTTGGCTGTCATTAAGGCTGGCGAAAAGGTTCAATGGGTCGTTCCTGCTGACAGTCCAACTGGCCATTTCGTTAACTCGGCTGACTACGATCCAGTCAAAACCGCCGACATCATCCCGCAGACCAATCCGAATGGCCTGCCCACATTGCTGGCTGGCCCCGGCTTCGTAGGGACAACGGATGATGGCGCGACTGTTGCCTCTGGCGAGAGTTTCAACAGTGCAACGCTTTTCCCCGGTCAATCCTTCACCCTGACCTTCAAGAATCCCGGTGTGTATGCCTACATCTGCCACGTCCATCCCGGTATGAGTGGTGTGATCATCGTTCAGTAACAAATCAACTTATAGGGGCGGAGCAATACCGCCCCTCATTCACCCAATATACGTTTAAAGATCGCTCTTAACCATCTCTGACAGATGAAGTCGTTGTGAAGGATTGCCAAATCATGCATATGGTATCCAAGCCTAATAATAACCAATCGTCTCTCCTAATACCCGGCATTATCACCTCAAGCATGGCAACCCTACTCTTTATCTTGTTACTGACACAAATTCACCCACTGAATGTTACCAAATCGACCGCGCTCAACCCTTTGGCTGTCAAAGCCGGCAGGACAACCTTCATGATGACCTGCGCCGCCTGTCACAGCTCGAAAGCGACGGGGATCAAAGGTTTAGGCAAACCGCTGATTGGTAGCGCGTTCTTCAACAGCCATTCCGACGCCGAACTATTGAAGTTCTTGAAAACAGGTCGCCCAGTAACTGACCCTCTCAACACAACCGGTGTGATGATGCCTGCGCGGGGTGGCCGTCCATCCCTGAACGACACTGATCTTGCCAATGTCATTACTTACATTCGCAGCCTTCTTTACAGATGTCATGAGACTGAACCTTACCGCAGATGAAGTAACAGCGCTCGATACTCGGGTTGAAGGTTGGATTGCCGGACTACAACTGGCGGGTTTGGCATTGCAAGGGAAAAGCAATCCAGCGGAGTTCATCACTACATTCGCAGGCGATCACCACTATGTCTTGGATTATCTGGGGGATGAAATCCTTGACCGCCTGCCGGAAGCGATACAGCAGTTTTTGCTCCAAACCAGTATCCTTGAACGTCTAAATGCTGATCTCTGTGATACGATTACTTCTACTGTAGAAAGCCAATCTGTACTAGAGCATCTGGAGAGGCATCACTTCTTCGTCGTCCCGCTGGATGATAAACGCCAGTGGTATCGCTATCACCGCCTGTTTGCTGATTTCTTGCATCACCGTCTAAGGCTGA